>NZ_JBWJIF010000017.1:0-301 GCF_056490665.1 Pedobacter folensis | reverse complement strand
TATCGATTTCAATATTTCAAATTATGCAGCCTTAAAACACAAGGCCTTGTATATAACCAAGAAAACCCTTCAACATTACTGTTAAAGGGTTTCTTTTTAAGATTTGGCACCGACCTACTCTCCCACGTGTTACCGCAGTACCATCGGCTCTGGTGGGCTTAACTTCTCTGTTCGGAATGGGAAGAGGTGGACACCACCGATATAGGCACCTAAATATTTTATTGAGGTAGAAGGTGGAGGGTTGTAGGGTATAAGGTTAACCCTTATGCCTATCTGCCTTTCGCCTTAAACCTTAAACATG
>NZ_JBWJIF010000016.1:0-325 GCF_056490665.1 Pedobacter folensis | reverse complement strand
GAGTCGAACCGTTGACCTCCTGCGTGCAAGGCAGGCGCTCTAGCCAGCTGAGCTAATCCCCCAAAAGGATGTAAACGTGTAGTCCCGTCCAGATTTGAACTGGAGACCCCTACATTATCAGTGTAGTGCTCTAACCAGGCTGAGCTACGGGACTGTTGATTTAAGGTCGGCTATCGTATGCAGTATATAGTATCTTACCGCTACTGCTTTCCTTTGGCTTTCCCCATCTTTAGGTTCCGTTATGCTTTGCCCTTAGGCCATGGCACACCGTTGTCTTCTGGGTGTTTCTTTTTTCTCTTGTGTTTTTTAAAGTATATGGTATGGT
>NZ_JBWJIF010000015.1:0-375 GCF_056490665.1 Pedobacter folensis | reverse complement strand
TAAAGCTGTACCCGAAGCCAGAGCTGTTCCGCCTGTTGCCTGGGTGTACCATTTAACTGAAGTCCCTGCTGCAGCTAAATTCGCAACCGTAGCATTCGAGATTTCGCAGAAAGTCTGGTTGCTCGCCGTTGGTGCTGGTGTAGCCGTGATCGTTACCGTGATCTGTGCACGGGTTGCACTTTCACAACTGTTTAAAGTCTGACTGGCATAATAAGTGCCATTGGTCAAAGCTGTACCCGAAGCCAAAGCCGTTCCGCCTGTTGCCTGGGTATACCATTTAACTGAAGTCCCTGCTGCAGCTAAATTCGCAACCGTAGCATTCGAGATTTCGCAGAAAGTCTGGTTGCTTGCTGTTGGTGCGGGTGTAGCTGTGAT
>NZ_JBWJIF010000014.1:0-393 GCF_056490665.1 Pedobacter folensis | reverse complement strand
GAGTCGAACCGTTGACCTCCTGCGTGCAAGGCAGGCGCTCTAGCCAGCTGAGCTAATCCCCCAGAGTATCGTTACCAGTTAACAGTTGTTCGTTTCCAGTTATCAAAACCGTTCACTGTAAACTGCCAATTGAAAACTCAAACGTGTAGTCCCGTCCAGATTTGAACTGGAGACCCCTACATTATCAGTGTAGTGCTCTAACCAGGCTGAGCTACGGGACTGTTGATTTAAGGTCGGCTTCCGTATGCAGTATATAGTATCTTACCGCTACTGCTTTCCTTTGGCTTTCCCCATCTTTAGGTTCCGTTATGCTTTGCCCTTAGGCCATCGCACACCGTTGTCTTCTGGGTGTTTCTTTTTTTCTCTTGTGTTTTTTAAAGTATATGGTATGGC
>NZ_JBWJIF010000013.1:0-1510 GCF_056490665.1 Pedobacter folensis | reverse complement strand
GGGCGCACCCGCTCCATCAACCCTAATCTCATTAGCCTTGATTTTTCCGTTAACGGTAAGTTTTTCAGCTGGAGAAGTGGTACCAATGCCCACATTTCCACCTGATGGGTTAAATAGTAAGTGATAGGCAGTGGCTCCTCCATCTCCCCTTTGCTGCTGAATAAAACCATCACCATTATTTAAAACACCAAATTGCATACCGTAGTCATTTAACCCATTGGCCAGGTACAGTTTGTAATTTAAGGCGCCTAATGTAGGGATAGCATTCCCTATAGGGGTATTAATCCGGATACTGTTAGTCGTAGTATTTCCTGCACCCGTTACATCCTGTAAAGAGGTTGCTAAAGCTGATTTAACTTGTGAAACACTGCTATATCCATAACGATTTGTACCCTCCTGATTAGTCATAAATGCATCAATATTCCCATTCGAACCAATAAACTCCTGTCCACCCCACTTTATTGCGTTAGCAGCCTTACCATTGATATTGACCAGATGGATATTATTTTGATTATCATTTTGATCATTTTCACTTCTCAAATTCCAGCCAGTACCGTCCCATTCGTGTATTAAATAATAACCTTGGTTATTATAACTATGAAAATTGGTTATTTTATTTTGATATGCCAGAGCCCCCAAACCCATCCAGTTTTTTAGCGCAGTGGCGTTATATTGATAAATACCTGTAGTAGGATCAATACCAATTAAAGTTGATGGAGCAGTGCTTAACACCGTACCGCCCCAGGTATTTCCTCCTAAGCTACCACTGTTGGATGCATAAGCAGCAGCATCAGCGTGACCAACATTTACCGCAGCTGGGTGGTTACTTTTCAGTTGCCAATAGGTTCCATCCCAGGTATTCGATAAATAATATTCGCTGGGATGAGAGGCCGACCATAGTTTAATGCCATCTACCCCAACACCATTTACAGATAAATTACCTGAACTGTTTAATAACATTTTATTAGCTCCATTCACCTGAAAATAATGACCTGCATTTGCACTATAATAATTCTCTCCGGAACCAACATTATCAACAATCAGATAAGCACTCCCGCCAAGCGCTTTAAAAACTGTTCCGGCAGAAGCATTAATATGAAGTTTACTATCTGGTGAAATTGTTCCGACACCGATATTGCCACCATTCACAATAGAAAAATAAGGTACAGTAGGACTAGCCGACCAATTGTAGATATGGAATCCATTTTCCGAAATCATATTGGCACCCGAACTTAAAGCCCAATTATTTCCATAAGGATTATTGATAAACAGTTTTGTGGTATTTGTATTAACAGAGCCACCCCCAATCTGCAACGAGTTTGTAGCGGTATTCCCCCTATCGGTAACCGTTTGTAGCGTTTCCTGTCCAAAAACAGCAATACTAATCACTATAAAAACTACTGTAGTATATATTTTAATCATGTTGCAGGTTATTTATTTCCTCGTTCTAACTTTAATAGGCGTGCCTCAAAGTCTTTGTTGATTTTTAGCTGCTCTTTTAGTGTTTTGT
>NZ_JBWJIF010000012.1:0-1666 GCF_056490665.1 Pedobacter folensis | reverse complement strand
ATGGTGGCCTTAAGCCTTCTACCTTATTACCCTCTACCTTATTTAGAAATATCATGTTGCGTGGCGAGTAGGCGGTGCTACTCCAGAAAGGAGGTATTCCAGCCGCACCTTCCGGTACGGCTACCTTGTTACGACTTAGCCCCAGTTATCGGTTTTACCCTAGGACGCTCCTTGCGGTTACATACTTTAGGTACCCCCAACTTCCATGGCTTGACGGGCGGTGTGTACAAGGCCCGGGAACGTATTCACCGCGTCATTGCTGATACGCGATTACTAGCGAATCCAACTTCATGGGGTCGAGTTGCAGACCCCAATCCGAACTGTGAATGGCTTTGTGAGATTCGCATACCGTTGCCGGCTAGCTGCCCTCTGTACCATCCATTGTAGCACGTGTGTAGCCCCGGACGTAAGGGCCATGATGACTTGACGTCGTCCCCTCCTTCCTCTCTGTTTGCACAGGCAGTCTGTTTAGAGTCCCCATCATTACATGCTGGCAACTAAACATAGGGGTTGCGCTCGTTGCGGGACTTAACCCAACACCTCACGGCACGAGCTGACGACAGCCATGCAGCACCTAGTTTCGTGTGATTGCTCACTGATCTATCTCTAGATCATTCACTAACTTTCAAGCCCGGGTAAGGTTCCTCGCGTATCATCGAATTAAACCACATGCTCCTCCGCTTGTGCGGGCCCCCGTCAATTCCTTTGAGTTTCACTCTTGCGAGCGTACTCCCCAGGTGGAACACTTAACGCTTTCGCTTAGCCGCTGACTGTGTATCGCCAACAGCGAGTGTTCATCGTTTAGGGCGTGGACTACCAGGGTATCTAATCCTGTTTGATCCCCACGCTTTCGTGCCTCAGCGTCAATAAGACCATAGTAAGCTGCCTTCGCAATCGGTGTTCTGAGACATATCTATGCATTTCACCGCTACTTGTCTCATTCCGCCTACCTCTAGTCCATTCAAGCCCATCAGTATCAAGGGCACTGCGATAGTTGAGCTACCGTCTTTCACCCCTGACTTAACAGGCCGCCTACGCACCCTTTAAACCCAATAAATCCGGATAACGCTTGGATCCTCCGTATTACCGCGGCTGCTGGCACGGAGTTAGCCGATCCTTATTCTTCCGGTACATTCAGCTATTTACACGTAAATAGGTTTATTCCCGGATAAAAGCAGTTTACAACCCATAGGGCAGTCTTCCTGCACGCGGCATGGCTGGTTCAGAGTTGCCTCCATTGACCAATATTCCTTACTGCTGCCTCCCGTAGGAGTCTGGTCCGTGTCTCAGTACCAGTGTGGGGGGCCATCCTCTCAGATCCCCTAGTCATCGTCGCCTTGGTGGGCCGTTACCCCGCCAACTAGCTAATGACACGCATGCCCATCTTCATCCCATAAATGTTTGATCATTGGATAATGCCATCCTGTGATTTTATGCGGTATTAATCCGGATTTCTCCGGGCTATCCCCCAGATAAAGGTAGGTTGCATACGCGTTACGCACCCGTGCGCCACTTTCATATCCAGCAAGCTGGATAATCTCGTTCGACTTGCATGTATTAGGCCTGCCGCTAGCGTTCATCCTGAGCCAGGATCAAACTCTCCATTGTAAAATGTGTTGTAAGATGCTGACCAGTTTTAACTATTGTTAAAAATAGTCTTCTTTTT
>NZ_JBWJIF010000011.1:0-2025 GCF_056490665.1 Pedobacter folensis | reverse complement strand
CTCCATTACCTCGCTACGCTACATTGACATCTCTTTTAAGAACTTGTTGATCTGTAAACCTCGCGGCCGATCATTTATATATCTTCGGTTTCAGTTCCGGCTGGTCTTATTCGTCCAACCTGTGTTTCAATCCGTTTCAATCTTTTTTTGTTTGCTTTCTGCAACATCCGCTGCTCAGCTTTTTACCCTTCCTTTCGGTTGGGAGTGCAAAGGTAAGGAACTTTTTTAAACTTCCAAATAAAATAAATTTTATTTTTTCAGCCCTCTTTTTTTTCTCTCCCCTTATTTCAATATGCCGGTGTTAACCAGCTTTCCGTCCTTCCGAACCGGGCTGCAAAGGTAGCAATCTTTTCTTCTCCTACAATATTTATTTTAAAATAAACATCGACCCACTCACTCTAATGCCATCCTTTCAACCAAAACCCTTCCTCCGAAGCGGGATGCAAAAGTAGAAAAAATTAATGCTTCTGCAAAGCTTTTCTGCCGATTAACCGAAGGATTGAGGTAACTCCATGGTTTTCAACAGGAAAAAATGTTGTGAAGGGCAAAACTTTTTAAGGAAACAAGTGTTTATTGGCGCGCCGCCACCAAACAATTCCGAAGTTTTCCCTGCAGCCAGTCCTTTCAAACTTCGGAAGTCAGTGCCATCTAAACCCGATAGCAGCGGGCATCCCGACGTAAAGTCGGGATAAAGCGGATAGCGGGAACATACCTATATAGTAGCACTAAACCTGCTTTACTAAAAAAACAATTAGCCAATTAATATCTGTAAAATGGAATAACGACCAATTCCTTTATGCTCTGACAATAGCCAAAAGTTTTTTACCCGCAGTTAAAACAAGCACAGCGACTAGACCTGCTGCTAATCCAAAAGCAAATTCTCTAAGAATTGAAGGCCAAGTATGAAGAACATGATGTAGAAAACTAACATTGTGCGCAAAAATTCCACCTGAAACCAGGATCAATGCGACCGTACCTACAACACTTAATATTTTTATTATAACCGGTAAGGAACGAACCAATAGATTTCCTATTGATGAGAATATACCTTTTTCGCCCGAGGCCTTCATTAAACGATATCCAACATCATCCATCCTTACAATAATGGCCACGATACCATAAACACCAACGGTAGCCAACAAGGCTACAGCTGACACCGTCAAAATTTGTATAAGCAGCTTTTCTTCGAGCACACTTCCCAAAGCAATAATTACAATTTCTATTGATAAAATAAAATCGGTAATAATAGCTGATTTGATCTTTGCTTTTTCTGCTACCTCACCCTCCTGGATAACTTCTTTTGCTTCTACGTGCGAGGGCATTGATCGATGAATAAAATATTCAACAATTTTTTCTACCCCTTCATAGGCAAGGTACAAGCCACCTAATACCAAGACCACTTTAATTGCTACCGGAAAAAAGAAATTGAGCAATAATGCAATGGGAACAATAATAAGTTTATTCACAAATGACCCCTTGGTGATTGCCCAAAGTACAGGTAACTCTCTTGAAGAAAGAAAACCAGTAGATTTTTCTGCATTAACCGCTAAATCATCTCCCAGGATTCCTGCAGTTTTCTTGGCCGCTACCTTAGCTGTCACCGCTACATCGTCCATTAAAGCACCTATATCATCCAAAATCGCAAAAAAACCTGAAGCCATATCTAAATAAATTATGCCGCAAAATATCAAATCCTTTCCAGATTCGGACAATCATATTTAAATCTTTAAGGGGTAAGGCTAAAACAGTATTCTATAGATGGGGTCTATTTGCTAAATCTATCAATACAAACAATACCGAAGTACTTCATACTGAAGAGTTAATACCTATTTATAGGTAATGGAAAAATAACTTTTTTAAAACCAGCGTTTAACTGGGTTGTTAAGCGAACTCGATCTGATTAAATCTTTAATGATTTGGAGCGCAATTTCTGCACCATGTAGGCTGGGTCCTGTCCTGCTGTGCGCTGCAATCCTTTTGGATAGTTGTATTATCAACAATATAGCTTTAACCAAAAGGGATTTC
>NZ_JBWJIF010000010.1:0-3250 GCF_056490665.1 Pedobacter folensis | reverse complement strand
TACATTGACATAAAGATTAAGAAGAAACGCCATGGGGCACGGATGTAATAAAAGAAAACATCTGAAACGGTTCGAGACCGCAGTTTTTACTAATAAGGCTGAAACGAGGCTTAGTTAGGGGACAATGAAACCCCCTACCTTTATACCCTCCACCTTCAACCTTAATAAAGTTCTTTGACATATTGGAAGAAGTTAAAAAAGAAGAGCAAACAACAATAGGCGACTGTTGTGTTTGTGCTCACCGGAAGAAGGAGCAATCCAGAGAACGGTATGAGACATCATAACAAGAGCAAAAAAAGCATACCATATGGCGCAAAAGGCATATGAGTAGAAGAAAGTAATAAAGAGTACACGGGGGATGCCTTGGCTCTCAGAGGCGATGAAGGACGTGATAAGCTGCGATAAGCTTCGGGTATTTGCAAATAGGAATTGATCCGAAGATTTCCGAATGGGGCAACCCGGCTAGTTGAAGACTAGTCACATATAATGAGCAAACCTGCCGAACTGAAACATCTAAGTAAGCAGAGGAAGAGAAAATAACAATGATTTCCTAAGTAGTGGCGAGCGAAAGGGAAAGAGCCCAAACCTACTTTGTTACGGCAAAGTGGGGGTTGTAGGACTGCGTTGTGGCATTAGCAAACAGAAGTGGAATGGGATGGGAAGCCCAGCGATACACGGTGATAGCCCGGTACACGTATAGAATGCTAGCCTAGCAGTATCCTGAGTACCGCGAGGTCGGAGACGCCTTGTGGGAATCTGCCGGCACCATCCGGTAAGGCTAAATACTCCTGAGAGACCGATAGTGAACCAGTACCGTGAGGGAAAGGTGAAAAGAACCCCGAACAGGGGAGTGAAATAGAACCTGAAACCGTGTACTTACAAGCGGTCGGAGCGTACAAGTTGCGTGACGGCGTGCCTTTTGCATAATGAGCCTACGAGTTACTCCTCTCTGGCAAGGTTAAGTGCTTCAGGCACGGATCCGAAGCGAAAGCGAGTCTGAATAGGGCGTATAGTCAGAGGGGGTAGACGCGAAACCTTGTGATCTACCCATGGACAGGTTGAAGGTGCGGTAACACGTACTGGAGGACCGAACCGATAAACGTTGAAAAGTTTCCGGATGATCTGTGGGTAGGGGTGAAAGGCTAATCAAACTGGGAAATAGCTCGTACTCCCCGAAATGTTTTTAGGAACAGCGTGGATATTAAGTTTCATAGAGGTAGAGCTACTGATTGGGTGCGGGGGAGTCAAATCCTACCAAATCCAGACAAACTCCGAATGCTATGAAATATGATCTGCAGTGAGGCGCGGGGTGCTAAGGTCACGCGCCGAGAGGGAAAGAACCCAGACCATCAGCTAAGGTCCCCAAGTTACAGTTAAGTTGAACTAACGAGGTCCGATTGCACAGACAGCTAGGATGTTGGCTTGGAAGCAGCCATTCATTTAAAGAGTGCGTAACAGCTCACTAGTCGAGCGATCGGGCATGGATAATAAACGGGCATTAAACTGTACACCGAAGCTATGGGATTGAAATATATCGGTAGGGGAGCATTCTAGCGGCAGCGAAGGTATCTGGTAATGGGTGCTGGAGCTTCTAGAAAAGCAAATGTAGGCATAAGTAACGATAAGGCGGGAGAGAAACCCGCCCACCGAAAGGATAAGGTTTCCTGATCAACGCTAATCGGATCAGGGTCAGTCGGGACCTAAGGAGAACCCGAAGGGGAAATTCGATGGACAACTGGTTAATATTCCAGTACTTTTTATAACTGCGATGTGGGGACGGAGTAGTGACACTGCCGCGATCTGACGGAATAGATCGTTAAAGACAGTAGGTATTAGAACGGTAGGCAAATCCGCCGATCTAGCTGAAAGTCGATAGTACCGCAAGCCTTCGGGTGAGTGGATAGCGCAGGTAATCAGACTTCCAAGAAAAACCGCTAAGCTTCAGGTTATAAAAACCCGTACCGCAAACCGACACAGGTATCCGGGAAGAGGATTCTAAGGTGCTCGAGTGAATCATGGCTAAGGAACTCGGCAAAATGGCCCTGTAACTTCGGGAGAAGGGGCGCTGGCAGCAATGTCAGCCGCAGTGAAAAGGCCCAGGCGACTGTTTAACAAAAACACATGGCTTTGCAAAATCGAAAGATGAGGTATAAGGCCTGACACCTGCCCGGTGCTGGAAGGTTAAGAGGGGATGTCATCCGCAAGGAGAAGCATTGAATCGAAGCCCCAGTAAACGGCGGCCGTAACTATAACGGTCCTAAGGTAGCGAAATTCCTTGTCGGGTAAGTTCCGACCTGCACGAATGGTGTAACGATCTGGGCGCTGTCTCAGCCATGAGCTCGGTGAAATTGTGGTCCCGGTGAAGACGCCGGGTACCCGCAACGGGACGGAAAGACCCCATGCACCTTCACTACAATTTAACATTGACATTGGATACAGGATGTGTAGGATAGGTGGGAGGCTTTGAAGCGGCGTCGCTAGGCGTCGTGGAGCCAACGTTGAAATACCACCCTTTCTGTATTCGGTGTCTAATCCCATCATGTGGGAGACATTGTTTGATGGGTAGTTTGACTGGGGTGGTCGCCTCCAAAAAGGTAACGGAGGCTTTCAAAGGTAAGCTCAGTACGCTTGGTAACCGTACGCGGAGTGCAATAGCATAAGCTTGCTTGACTGTGAGACAGACAAGTCGATCAGGGTCGAAAGACGGATATAGTGATCCGGTGGTTCTGCATGGAAGGGCCATCGCTCAAAGGATAAAAGGTACGCTGGGGATAACAGGCTGATCTCCCCCAAGAGCTCATATCGACGGGGAGGTTTGGCACCTCGATGTCGGCTCGTCACATCCTGGGGCTGGAGAAGGTCCCAAGGGTTCGGCTGTTCGCCGATTAAAGTGGCACGCGAGCTGGGTTCAGAACGTCGCGAGACAGTTCGGTCCCTATCTGTTGTGGGCGTAGGAATTTTGAGTGGGGCTGACCTTAGTACGAGAGGACCGGGTTGGACTAGCCTCTAGTGAATCTGTTGTTCCGCCAGGGGCATTGCAGAGTAGCTACGCTGGGAATAGATAAGCGCTGAAAGCATCTAAGTGCGAAACTAGCCACGAGATGAGAATTCCATATAGGACCGTAGCAGACTACTACGTTGATAGGCTACAGATGTAAAGCTGGCGACAGCACAGTCGAGTAGTACTAATCATCCGAAGCTTTCAAAGCAAACAGACTGTTGTTTGTTCTTCATAATAACTTCTTTCAAT
>NZ_JBWJIF010000009.1:0-3731 GCF_056490665.1 Pedobacter folensis | reverse complement strand
TAGCGCCTGAAGCCACGGTTACTTTTACTGTTGCAGTAGAAGTTTTAGAAGCATCCAGTTTATCGGTAATCGTGTAGGTTAAAGTATAAACGCCAGCTGGGGTATTCGCGGCAACGCTTACCGCTCCTGTTGCCGGATCGAGTGTTACTTTACCATTGCTATCGTTTGTACCGTTGGTAATGGTGACATCATTTAAAGTTGGAGCTGTGGTTGTTCCATTGTAAGTATCGTTTACCAAAACATTGGCAACCGCTGTTCCGCCTGTTACCGAGTTAGCAGTACCTGCATCATCCTTCGCCAGTAATGCGCCTGAAGCTACGGTTACTTTGATTGTTGCGGTAGAAGTTTTCGAAGCATCCAGTTTATCGGTGATCGTATAAGTTAAGGTGTAAACACCAGCCGGGGTATTCGCAGCAACACTTATCGCTCCTGTTGCCGGATCAAGTGTTACTTTACCGTTGCTATCGTTTGTACCGTTGGTGATGGTGACATCATTTAAAGTCGGAGCGGTTGAAGTTCCGTTGTAAGTATCGTTTGCCAAAACATTGGCTACCGCTGTTCCGCCTGTTACCGAATTTGAAGCACCTGCATCATCTTTCGCCAATAAAGCACCTGAAGCCACGGTTACTTTCACTGTTGCAGTAGAAGTTTTCGAAGCATCCAGTTTATCGGTGATGGTATAAGTTAAGGTATAAATACCAGCCGGGGTATTCGCGGCCACACTAACTGCTCCTGTTGCCGGATCGAGTGTTACTTTACCATTGCTATCGTTTGTACCATTGGTGATGGTGACATCATTTAAAGTCGGGGCGGTTAAAGTTCCATTGTAAGTATCGTTTGTCAAAACATTGGCTACCGCTGTTCCGCCTGTTACCGAGTTAGCTGTTCCTGTATCATCTTTCGCCAATAAAGTACCTGAAGCCACGGTTACTTTCACTGTTGCGGTCGAAGTTTTCGAAGCATCCAGTTTATCGGTGATGGTATAAGTCAAGGTGTAAACACCAGCCGGTGTATTGGCTGCCACGCTTACCACTCCTGTTGCCGGATCGAGTGTTACTTTACCATTGCTATCGTTGGTACCGTTGCTGATGGTGACATTAGATAGATTTGCTTGTGCACCACCGTTGTAAGTATCGTTTGTTAAAACATTCGCAACTGCTATTCCACCTGTTACCGAGTTAGCAGTACCTGCATCATCTTTCGCCAATAAAGCAGCTGAAGCTACGGTTACTTTCACCGTTGCGGTAGAAGTTTTCGAAGCATCCAGTTTATCGGTGATCGTATAAGTTAAGGTGTAAACGCCTGCCGGGGTATTCGCGGCCACACTTACCGCGCCCGTTGCCGGATCGAGTGTTACTTTACCGTTGCTATCATTTGTACCGTTGGTGATGGTCACATCAGCCAAAGTCGGAGCAACAGTTGTTCCATTATAGGTGTCGTTCGAAAGTACATTCGCCACTGCTGTTCCGCCTGTTACCGAGTTAGCTGTTCCCGCATCATCCTTCGCCAATAAAGTACCTGAAGCCACTGTTACTTTTACTGTTGCAGTCGAAGTTTTCGAAGCATCCAGTTTATCAGTAATGGTATAAGTCAAAGTATAAACGCCAGCCGGGGTATTTGCCGCCACACTCACTGCTCCTGTTGCCGGATCAAGGCTTACTTTACCATTGCTATCGTTGGTACCGTTGGTAATGGTGACATCATTTAAAGTCGGAGCTGTAGTTGTTCCGTTATAAGTATCGTTAGCTAAAACATTGGTTACCGCTGTTCCGCCGGTTACCGAGTTAGTTGTTCCTGCATCATCTTTCGCCAATAATGCAGCTGAAGCTACCGTTACTTTTACCGTAGCGGTAGAAGTTTTCGAAGCATCCAGTTTATCGGTGATGGTATAGGTTAAGGTGTAAATGCCAGCCGGGGTATTCGCAGCCACACTTACCGCTCCCGTTGCCGGATCGAGTATTACTTTACCGTTGCTATCGTTGGTACCATTGGTAATGGTGACATCATTTAAAGTTGGAGCGGTTGTCGTTCCGTTGTAAGTATCGTTTGCCAAAACATTGGCAACCGCTGTTCCGCCGGTTACTGAATTTGAAGTGCCGACATCATCCTTCGCCAATAATGTACCTGAAGCCACGGTTACTTTCACTGTTGCAGTAGAAGTTTTCGAAGCATCCAGTTTATCGGTGATGGTGTAGGTTAAAGTGTAAACACCAGCTGGGGTATTCGCAGCCACACTTACCGCGCCTGTTGCCGGATCGAGTGTTACTTTGCCGTTACTATCATTTGTACCGTTGGTGATGGTGACATTAGATAGGTTTGCTTGTGCACCACCATTGTAAGTATCGTTACCCAGAATATTAGCAACCGCCGTTCCGCCGGTAACACTATTTGCACTTCCACTATTATCAACAGCTAATATCACTCCGCTAATCAAGTGAATCGTAACAGTCGCTTCTTTTACATTTCCAGGATTTGCTTTATCTTCAATCTGATAAACCAATGTATAAGTTCCTACAGGTGTACCCGGAAGAACATTTACTTTTCCAGTTGCAGGATCAATAGAGATGTTAGGATTTGAACTCGAAATCTGACTGATGGTCACATTAGCTAAAGTAGCCTGGTTACCGTTCACTTTATCGTTAACCAACACATTGTTCACGGCAACACCACCTGTTACTGCATTTAAAGTTCCTTCATCATCAACTGCATAAACGCCGGTATTGGTTACAGTTGGTGTATTGTTGCCTTCAGTAGTACCCGAAATATCAGAAACATTGCCATTTAACGGATCTTTTCCGCTAACAGTAGCGGTATTGCTCACCGAGCCCAAGGCCTTTTCAGCAGTAGAAATTGTATATGAAGCCGTAGCCGTTGTACTCATTCCGGGTGCCAGTGTTGTAGCAGCCAATGTTATTGCACCTGTAACCTTGCTATCTGTTATCACGAGGTTATTCAAGGTTACATTACCGGTATTTTTAACTGTAAACAGGTAACTGATCGAGTTTCCATTAATGTTTAATGTTCCGGTTTTCACTAAAGTAACCGCCGGACTTAAAACAATGTTAACATCAGCGCTTGCTGCCTTTGCCGTTGGCAACTCGGTGGTTTTAACACTTGCTGTATTGGTAATCTTTCCCAGGTTATTTGTTGGATTACCATTATTATTTAAATCTGATTGAAGTACTGTATAAGATCCATTGTAAGTCCAGGTTTCGCCTTTTTCTAAAATATTATCTGTATTTCCGGTTTTTGTTGGGTTGCTTAAAGCACCACCTAGCAAGGGATCGCTAACGATTACGTTATTTTGATTTGCATTTCCAGTATTACTTACCGTTACGGTGTAATGAATAACATTTCCAGCTTTATTAACTGATGAAACATCCGAAGATTTTGTAATCGATATCGACGAGCATACCGGAACAGATACCGTTACAGTAAATGCATTACCAACGCAGCCACCTGTAACAGTTGCCTTTGGTGTTATGGTATACACGATTGTTTGGATACTGTTACTCGTATTAATTAAAGTTTGCGTAATTGTATTACCCGTTCCATTAGCAGCACCCGTAACATTCGTATTTGAATTTACTGTCCAGGTGAACGATGCCGGAACCGAATTCCCACCATTAGCCGTGTTATTAATATTTAAGGTTTGAATATTATAGCTAAAACTTCCAGCACAATCTAAAGTCCTGGTATCATTAAACCCTTTTGGCGTTTGATAAATCGTA
>NZ_JBWJIF010000008.1:0-4772 GCF_056490665.1 Pedobacter folensis | reverse complement strand
TACTCGATCCGGCTACTGGAGCGGTAAGTGTGACTGCGAATACCCCAGCTGGAATTTACACCTTAACTTATACGATCACTGATAAACTGGATGCTTCGAAAACTTCGACCGCAACAGTAAAAGTAACGGTGGCTTCAGGTACATTATTGGCGAAAGATGATGCGGGAACAGCTAACTCGGTAACGGGCGGAACAGCAGTTGCGAATGTACTTTCGAACGATACCTACAATGGAACGACAGCAGCTCCAACTTTGGCTGATGTCACCATTACCAACGGTACAAATGATAGCAATGGTAAAGTAACACTCGATCCTGCTACAGGAGCGGTAAGCGTGGCTGCGAATACCCCGGCTGGCATTTACACGTTGACTTATACAATCACCGATAAACTGGATGCTTCGAAAAGCTCTACTGCTACGGTTAAGGTTACGGTTACATCGGGTGCTTTATTGGCGAAAGATGATGCAGGTACTTCAAATTCGGTAACCGGCGGAACAGCAGTTGCGAATGTCTTGACAAACGATACTTACAACGGAACGGCAACTGCTCCAACCTTAAACGATGTGACCATCACGAATGGTACAAACGATAGCAATGGTAAAGTAACACTCGATCCGGCAACAGGAGCGGTAAGTGTGGCAGCGAATACCCCAGCCGGCGTTTATACTTTAACTTATACGATCACCGATAAGCTGGATGCTTCGAAAACTTCTACCGCAACGGTGAAAGTAACCGTAGCTTCAGGCGCATTATTGGCGAAAGATGATGCAGGTACTTCAAACTCGGTAACAGGCGGAACTGCGGTTGCCAATGTTTTGGCAAACGATACTTACAACGGAACTTCAACCGCTCCGACTTTGGCTGATGTGACCATTACCAACGGTACAAACGATAGCAATGGTAAAATAACACTCGATCCGGCAACAGGAGCAGTAAGTGTGGTTGCGAATACCCCGGCTGGTGTTTATACCTTAACTTATACCATCACCGATAAGCTGGATGCTTCGAAAACTTCTACCGCAACGGTGAAAGTAACCGTGGCTTCAGGCGCATTACTAGCGAAGGATGATGCAGGAACAGCTAACTCGGTAACAGGCGGAACAGCGGTAGCCAATGTTTTGGCAAACGATACTTACAACGGAACAGCAACTGCTCCAACCTTAAATGATGTGACCATTACCAACGGTACCAACGATAGCAATGGTAAAGTAATACTCGATCCGGCAACAGGAGCGGTAAGCGTGGCCGCGAATACCCCGGCTGGCGTTTACACCTTAACCTACACGATCACCGATAAACTGGATGCTTCGAAAACTTCTACTGCAACAGTGAAAGTAACCGTGGCTTCAGGCGCATTGTTGGCTAAGGATGATGCAGGTATTTCAAATTCGGTAACAGGCGGAACAGCAGTTGCCAATGTTTTGGCAAACGATACTTACAACGGAACTTCAACCGCTCCGACTCTCACAGACGTGACCATTAGCAATGGTACAAACGATAGCAACGGTAAAGTAACACTCGATCCGGCAACAGGAGCGGTAAGCGTGGCAGCGAATACACCAGCAGGCCTTTACACCTTGACTTATACGATCACTGATAAACTGGATGCTTCGAAAACTTCGACTGCTACGGTAAAAGTAACCGTAGCTTCAGGTGCATTATTGGCGAAAGATGATGCAGGTACTTCAAATTCGGTAACAGGCGGAACAGCAGTTGCGAATGTACTTTCGAACGATACCTACAATGGTACCACCACAGCACCAACTCTGGCAGACGTGACCATCACCAACGGTACCAACGATAGCAACGGTAAAGTAACACTCGATCCGACAACAGGAGCAGTTAGTGTGGCTGCAAATACCCCGGCTGGCGTTTATACCTTAACTTATACCATCACCGATAAGCTGGATGCTTCGAAAACTTCTACCGCAACGGTGAAAGTAACCGTAGCTTCAGGCGCATTATTGGCGAAAGATGATGCAGGTACTTCAAATTCGGTAACAGGTGGAACAGCGGTAGCCAATGTTTTAACAAACGATACTTATAACGGAACGGCAACTGCTCCGACTTTAAATGATGTCACCATTACCAATGGTACAAACGATAGCAATGGTAAAGTAACACTTGATCCGGCTACTGGAGCGGTAAGTGTGGCAGCCAATACTCCGGCTGGTGTTTACACCCTGACTTATACGATCACCGATAAACTGGATGCTTCGAAAACTTCGACTGCAACAGTAAAAGTAACTGTGGCTTCAGGTACATTACTAGCGAAAGATGATGCAGGTACTTCAAACTCGGTAACAGGCGGAACAGCAGTTGCCAATGTTTTAACAAACGATACTTACAACGGTGGTGCACAAGCAAATCTATCTAATGTCACCATCACCAATGGTACAAACGATAGCAACGGTAAAGTAACACTCGATCCGGCAACAGGAGCAGTGAGTGTGGCTGCGAATACCCCGGCTGGCATTTATACCTTAACTTACACCATCACCGATAAACTGGATGCTTCGAAAACTTCTACTGCTACGGTAAAAGTAACTGTGGCTTCAGGCGCATTGTTGGCTAAAGATGATGCAGGGACAGCTAACTCGGTTACAGGCGGAACAGCGGTAGCCAATGTTTTGACAAACGATACTTACAACGGAACTTCAACCGCTCCGACTTTAAATGATGTCACCATTACTAACGGTACAAACGATAGCAATGGTAAAGTAACACTCGATCCGGCAACAGGAGCGGTAAGTGTGGCTGCGAATACCCCGGCTGGCATTTATACCTTGACTTATACCATCACTGATAAACTGGATGCTTCGAAAACTTCTACGGCAACAGTAAAAGTAACCGTGGCTTCTGGCGCTATATTGGCTAAAGATGATGCAGGTACTTCAAATTCGGTTACAGGTGGAACAGCGGTAGCCAATGTTTTAACAAACGATACTTATAACGGAACGGCAACTGCTCCGACTTTGGCTGATGTGACCATTACGAACGGTACAAACGATAGCAATGGTAAAGTAACACTCGATCCGGCAACAGGAGCGGTAAGCGTGGCCGCGAATACCCCGGCTGGCGTTTACACCTTAACCTACACGATCACCGATAAACTGGATGCTTCGAAAACTTCGACTGCAACAGTAAAAGTAACTGTGGCTTCAGGTACATTATTGGCGAAAGATGATGCAGGAACAGCTAATTCGGTAACAGGCGGAACAGCAGTGACGAATGTTTTAGCTAACGATACTTACAACGGAACAACTCTTGCTCCAACCTTAAACGATGTCACCATCACCAACGGTACCAACGATAGCAACGGTAAAGTAACACTCGATCCAGCAACAGGAGTTGTAAGTGTGGCTGCGAATACCCCGGCCGGCATTTACACGTTGACTTATACGATCACCGATAAACTGGATGCTTCGAAAACTTCTACCGCAACGGTGAAAGTGACCGTAGCTTCAGGCGCTTTATTGGCGAAAGATGATGCAGGAACTGCTAATTCGGTAACAGGCGGAACAGCAGTTGCGAATGTTTTGACAAACGATACTTACAACGGAACAACTGTTGCTCCAACTTTGGCTAATGTCACCATTACGAATGGTACAAATGATAGCAACGGTAAAGTAACACTCGATCCGGCAACAGGAGCAGTAAGTGTGGTTGCGAATACCCCGGCTGGCGTTTATACCTTAACCTACACGATCACCGATAAACTGGATGCTTCGAAAACTTCTACCGCAACGGTGAAAGTAACCGTGGCTTCAGGTGCTTTATTGGCGAAGGATGATTCGGGAAGTGCAAACGGTCTGGTAGGGGGAGTAGCTGTAAATAATGTTCTTTCTAATGATAGTTACAATGGGTCTTTAACAGCGCCAACCTTAAATGATGTAAACCTGTCGCAGATTTCGACAACAAACCCTAACGTAATACTTAATGTTTTAACCGGACAGGTAGAGGTAAAACCAAATACACCAGCAGGTATTTACACCTTAGTTTATGAAATCGTAGATAAATTAGATGCAAATCAAACTAAACAAGCTACGGTAACCATCACGGTTGCTGCACCTGCATTGGCTACCACAAACGATAGCGGAAATGCAAACGGCTTCACCGGCGGAACAGCAGTTGAAAATGTATTGCTTAACGATACCTACAACGGCAATCCGGCTACCTTAAATGAGGTGAAACTAAGTCAGGTTTCGACTATGAATCCGAATGTTACTTTAGATGTGGCAACCGGAAAGGTGAATGTGGCACCCAATACTCCGGCAGGAACTTATACTTTGGTTTACCAGATCGAAGACAAACTGAACCCAGGTCAGACGAAAACGGCTACGGTAACCATCACAGTTGCTGCACCTGCATTGGCTGCTACAAACGATAGCGGAAATGCAAACGGCTTCACCGGCGGAACAGCAGTTGAAAATGTATTGCTTAACGATACCTACAACGGCAATCCGGCTACCTTAAACGAGGTGAAATTAAGCCAGGTTTCGACCACGAATCCAAATGTTACTTTAGATGTGACAACCGGAAAGGTGAATGTGGCACCAAATACGCCGGCAGGAACTTATACTTTGGTTTACCAGATCGAAGATAAACTGAACCCAGGTCAGACGAAAACAGCTACGGTAACCATCACGGTTGCTGCACCTGCTTTGGCTGCTACAAACGATAGCGGAAATGCAAACGGCTTCACCGGCGGAACAGCAGTTGAAAATGTATTGCTTAACGATACCTACAACGGCAACCCGGCTACCTTAAAT
>NZ_JBWJIF010000007.1:0-4952 GCF_056490665.1 Pedobacter folensis | reverse complement strand
TGGCGCACCCGCTCCATCAACCCTGATCTCGTTTGCTTTAATTTTCCCATTAACGGTTAGTTTTTCAGCTGGGGCGGTGGTACCAATACCCACATTTCCATTGGCATCAATCCGCATTCTTTCTACCAGGCTATTTGCTGCACTTGATGACGTGGTAAAAAAAGCTAACCTGCTTCCCCAATATTCATATAAATTACTGTAGCTTCTAATCTGAGAATAATTACCTGTCCCATCTCCATAATCACCATCTAAGGTTATGGCTATGTAGTGTTGTTGCCTGTCTGTACTAATGGTAGTACCTTGTACAATTAACCCGGGCTGATCGGCATTACTTTGGTACAAGTGTAATTTACTTTTTGGATTAGTAGTTCCTATCCCAACATTACCACCTGAATGTGGATTAAGTAATATTTTATTTGCACCATTTTCAGCCTCCAGGGTCAGATTATCTCCTGCGCCAAAATACACATAGCCAGATCTTATGGTATTTGTTGGATTATATGAAGAAAAATAAGTATTGGCACCTATCCCTCTAATGAGCTCAGGCGCTGTAATGGTATTGTTTATGCTAACTACATCCTGTAAAGTGGTTGCCAAGGCTGTTTTAACCGCTGCAGATGAATTTCTACGTAAAAAACCATCGCTATTGGTTGTTACCCAATCGGTAAAAGGAGTAGCATCTACTGCCGGAGTTGTCATATTTAAATAAGTACCATATACGTAACCCCCACTATTCCGCTGAACCACTGAGGCAGGACTTGCCGTTACATCAGCATTTAGATAAGCCGCCGAACCTAAACCCAGGGCATTTTTTAGTGCGTTTGAAGATAGCCCCAATAAAGTTTCAATTGAAGGTTCATTACCATTTACCACCTCAACCCTTGGTGCATAAAAATATTGCCGGTCGTTTACATTTGCATCATAATAAAGGTAGGCACGGATATTGGTGACCGTGGCATTAACAGCAAACTTATAATCTGGGATATCAACTACTTTGGCTCCGGTTGACCCATCATAAATACCACCATAATAAATTGTTGAAGCATCGCCACTACCATGCACATAAGCCACCAGTAAATACCATTTATTCAGTTCGGGCAGATCACCATACCAAAAATAAGGATTTGGATGTGATTCACCGTTTAAGTCATTTACATTATCTGTTCCGAAATAACTATAACCATCATTAGAATTTGTTTTTTTTAACCAAATGGAGAACCTGTACATCTTCGTATGGTCAATGGCAAATGCATTGTGGTTAAAGCCACCATCGGCATCACTGTTCCCTTCAGGTTTGGCTTCCCATAAAATCGTCCTTTGACCTTGTGGTCCATTTCCCCAAATTCTCTCATTTTCTATTGCTTGTCCACTGGCGCTAAATGTCCCTGTGCCACCAGTACCAATAGTCCAGTTTTGCATATCTAATAAATTCTGGGCCATACCTAAAGTATGTAGGCCTAGAAAAATGAAGAACGTTAAAAGTATTTTTTTCATAAAATAATTAGTGGTTTTCACCGAGTTTTTTCAATAAAATCTCCAATTTAGTTTGGACAGCCTCGATGTTTTTAAGCCTATCGTTTTGTATTTTATTCAGCTCTTTTTCCTTTGATAATTCCTTATCTTTTTCAATCAGGTGCAGGGCTAATTCTTCGATGGTTTTTTGCTGTTTTTTAATCAGCTCGCCCACTGCAATTCCGTTTTTCTCTACTTCAATTGCACCTGGCATTCCGGGCAAATGTTTATGGGCTTTAATGTACTTTTCCAGTTCAGGCAGTGTTCCAATCTGATAATCTTTTTCGAAAACATAATCCGGCCAGTTAGTACTCTCTACCTTAACTTCCATTGCCCTTATGGTGCCAAAAACCGACAATTTTTCTCTAGGACTAAGTGTGCCGATACCAATATTACCTATTTCATCAATTACAATATCATCACCGTAAAACCATTCTGGTCCGGTTTTTAATTTGTCAAAAGACCTGCGGGTACCCAAGATCATTTTTCCGGCTGCATTGCCACCATAATTATTGCCGGCAACGGTAATGATGCGGCCCTGGCCCCAGGGATTATCTCCGGTCGTATTGGCGGGGATCATAAATTCAATCTGGGCGCCTTTTGTCGTAGATCTTCCACCCGTAGCTGCCTCAATGATCAAACCACTTCCATTGTACTGAAAATTGTTTCCGCCGTCTACACCAGCACCATTGCTCTTCACATGCAGGATACTTCTGGGCACAATTTCGCCAATACCTACATTCCCTGCTTTATTGATCGTAAAAATTTCCTTTTCAGCACCTTGCCCACTATTGGAAGAAAAGAAACCCAATCTTTCATACAAGCTGTTGATATCATTAAGCTCGATTTTAAAACGCCTCGAATTATCCGAAACATGGAAACCGATACGGGGCTGTTGCGATGCTTCGGCCCCTATAGAAATACCAGAGTGATTATCGTAATTATAGGCCTTGATATCGCCACCTGATACAGTTAGTTTGGCATTTGGTGTAGCCGTACCAATACCCACATATTGATTATCGGAACGGATGTGTAACAGTGCATTGTTCTGTGCTCCGCCCGTTTGATTACTGATTGTAAAATCGTTTCCAGTAGAAGCAGCATAACCAATGGCCCAGTTCCCTTCATAATTCCCTGTAGCAGGATCATTTCTCGCCAACCTGATACCCGCCCAGCCGCTTGGTCTTACCACCGTAAGCCCTTCAGCCCAGGCTTCATCAGCGGCCATGAGCTTTAAATTCCCTTCAAACAAACCCCTTCCGATAACGTGTAGCGGCACTTGTGGTGTGGTTGTACCAATACCTACTTTACCATCGTTCTCCGCTACAATTTTTACCCATGGTTGTTGGGCATTGTTACTGGTTTTACGCAAGTAAAAGTTCTGATCGAAAAAGCTGCCCGAAAGCTGCATGGCATAATTATTATTCATATTACTGTGCCTAACATCAAGCAAGTGCCACCAACCTCCTGCCCCGGCAGGAAAATTTATAGGGTTAAGGGTTTCGTAAAACCCCGAAGTTCCACCCATCTGGCCAGCATCATCTTTTGGCTGAGTAGTCTGCGCCAAAAGAAAACAGGGGATAAACGCGAAAAATAAAAGCGTAAAAAATTTCATTTTGAATGAATTGGTTTAGATATTAAGGTTGAAATAAAGCAATTATTGTTTTGTGGCCATTTTCTTTTCTAGTTCGACAATCTTTAATTGCTGCCCTTCTATTTTCTTATTCTGCTCCATCAACTGTTTATGCTGCTCGATTAAATGCAGCGTAAGTTCTTCTATCTTCTGCAATAACCGGGTCTGCATTTCGCCTACCGCCAAGCCTTCTACCTGCATCGTTTTTGCACTGGGAATTTCAGGCAGATGTTTATAAGCTTTTACAAATTTTTCAAGTGAAACCAGGTCAGGAAGTTTGTAGGCAGATTCGAATACAAAATCGGCACCGTTAGTATTCACTACAATTTCGTTAACCCTCGCTTTTCCATTAACATCTAATTTATAAGCGGTATTGTCCTGACCGGTTTTCCCGATCAGCAAGTTGCCATTTTCGGCAATCCTCATAGCTTCTGTTAACTGACCATCATTCGTTGGTCTAACAGAAAAATTGATGAATCCCGTGTAACTACCCCCACCTCTTAAAAGGCCTATACGGGCAACTTCACCACCTGCGTTTTTTGCACTCACGGCGCCTACCTCTACATACTGTGCATCATTTCTCGATGATTCCAAGCTCATTACCCCCGGAGCCGAATTAACAACACCAAACACACTTAATTTTTCGGCAGGTGTGGTTGTTCCGATGCCTACATTTCCATTTAGTTTTACTGCAAACAGATTTTCCCATGGTGCAGCAGTATGCTTACTCCAGATCTGCCAGGAATCATCAACAGGCCTTACCCCAAAACCAAAACTCCCCGATTGCAAATCATCTGATCCATTATAAGATGATACAAAATCTAAATTAGGGCTATCTGAATTCCGAACAATAGAAATCAAATCATTTCCACTATTCGTACTCTTAATACTTAAAATTGATTGTGGTGTGGGCGTTCCAATACCTAAACCTCCTGCAAAATAACCCTCTCCACTTGCCCTTACTAAAAAATTGGTTACTCCGGCAGAAACACCTTCGTAATAAACATTAGAACCACCATAAGGATTATCGGTAACCGCTTTAAATATCCCCCCGGTATAACCATAGCCAGTACCAGTTTGATGGCCGGTAAAAAAACTCTGTCCATTTGAAGTAGCCATATAAAGCTTACCATTGAGGTTACCGTTTGTCTCGGTTAACACCCGAGACCATTCGGTGTTTGCCACATTATTGGTTTTCCTAAACCACAGGTTCTGATCATAAAAACCGCCTGCAAACTGCATCGCAAAATTATTATTCACATTACTGTGCCTTACATCAAGCAAATGCCACCAGCCTCCTGCCCCGGCAGGAAAATTTATAGGGTTATAGGTTTCATAAAACCCCGAAGTTCCACCCATCTGGCCAGCATCATCTTTTGGCTGGGTACTCTGCGCCAAAAGAAAACAGGGGATAAACGCGAAAAATAAAAGCACAAAAAACTTCATCATAACTTTGTTTGGTTTTAGTGGCTCAAAAGAATTAAGCGAGGTTAGTTATTCCTCCAACAGACGTAATGCGCCAATCTAAAATCCTCAATTAAAACGGCAAAATAAACCGTGATTGACGAAACCACCATTTTTGATAGCTGAAAACCCTAAAGTAAATGACTAAATGTATTGCTGTATTTTTAGATAAAGGTTTTGATAGTAAGTTTAACTGATATGGTTAAGCGTTTGATATGGTTAAGCGGTTAATTGTTTAACTGGTTAACTGAAAACTGTTAATTGGTTAAATCGGTTAATTGAAAACTGTTTACCCAACTGAAAACTGTTAACTGCCAACTGAAAACTGATCTTTCTGATAGGT
>NZ_JBWJIF010000006.1:0-257684 GCF_056490665.1 Pedobacter folensis | reverse complement strand
GTAAACAACTTGCCCAGGAAAAAGAAAAAAATCAATCGCAGGAAGAAAGAATCGCAAAGCTGGAAACATTATTTAAAGTTAAAAAAATAACAAAATGAAGAAAATAATATTGGTATTAATATTCTTAGGCAGTTTTTTTAATAATGTAAAGGCCCAACTCGGGACTGCTAAGGGAGATGTATTCGAAATATCGAATATAGGTTCAACGGTAGGTAATAATATGATGCGCAAAATATGGCTTTATCGTAATCAAGCTGGTATCGATTGGTTTACTGCATCATTACATGACGGTATTGCGGTAGATGTTTCTTTTTTACAGCCGCAGGTAAATACCAGAACGTGGTGGGAGCGGAACCCTGCTACAGGGGAGCAGATGTGGGGGGATATGGGGCAAACTTTTATGATGCTTTCGGGAGGTAACTTAGGCCTAGGAACACTTACTCCTACTTCGAAGCTTGAGGTACAAACCACTAGTAACGGCTGGCCATTAAGTTTGCGAACCAATGCTTTTAACCCAGGTGATATTAATGGGTTAAAGTTTTATTCAGGATATATAGGAGATGATAAATGGGCAGGTATAGCCAGTGTAGCTGAGAATTTTCAAAGCAATAAAACTGCTTTATCTTTTTATTCCGGTGAAACAGAAAAAATGAGGTTAGCATGGGACGGCAACGTTGGTATAGGGACAAAAAATCCGATAGCCTTACTCCAATTGGGTGATTTCAATAATTCTAATCAGCCAAAGCAAGTTCTCATTCCTGGTACTTATAATTTTGAGAGAATTCAACTCGGACAATTAGGGAATGGAAATTCTGCTTTGGAAATGGTTAACCATAACTCAGCAGAAAGTTCTTATGGTATAAGATTAATGGCGAATATTGATAATGGCGGACCTGGTCTGCAATTTCAATATGCCCAGGGTAAAACCAGTTATGGAATGCTCGATTATCGTACAGGCATGTTTATGGATTTAAATGGACAGGTTGGGATTGGTACGCTTTTTCCAAAAGAAAGATTATCTGTAAACGGCAATATCCGCGCCCATGAAATCAAAGTAGATGCTAACAATTGGCCTGATTATGTCTTTGAAAAAAATTACAGGATTGCAACGTTGGGAGCGTTGGAAAGTTATATAAAAGCAAATAAACACCTACCTGAAATACCATCTGCAAAAGAGTTGGAACGCGACGGAATGGCTGTTGGTGAAATGAATAAAATGTTGTTGAAAAAAATAGAAGAGCTCACACTGCATATGATCGAGATGAATAAACGGGTAGAAAAATTAGAAGCAGAAAACCAAAAACTTAAAAGGAATGGAAATTAAAAGTATCTTATTAATTGCTTTATTGTTTTCCTGTACAATTGGATCATCTAGTGGACAGGCCATAAATATCACAAATGATCAATACCATCTTTATGGGCCAAATTCTACCTGGTCGCAGTACCTGCAGGTTGGTGGTAATGGCCAGGTAACCGATCATGCCTTTGTAGCCGTAACCAACGGAAATCTGCACCTTGATTCAAGAGCTGGCTTTGGTACCTATATTAACTACTATAATCAGGGCAATACTTTTATTAACCCTCAAGGCGGTAATGTTGGTATCGGGACTACTTTTCCTGCTACTAAATTTGAAGTGATGCAGGCTACCAGCGGTTGGACGATGAATAGCCGGGTTAATGCACCAACTGTAGGAGAAATAAACGGCTTAAAATTCTATTCAGGTTATTTTGGCGATGATAAATGGGCAGGTATAGCCAGTATTTCCGAGAGTTTACACAGCAATAAAACCGGGCTTGGATTATATTCAGGAATGATGGAAAGGGTGAGGATTTCTGGCGATGGTAATGTTGGCATAGGAACCACTTTTCCGTCTACAAAATTTGAGGTGATGCAACCTACTAGTGGCTGGACCATGAATAGCCGCGTTAATGCGACATCTGTCGGAGAGATTAATGGTTTTAAATTTTACTCAGGTTATATCGGTGACGATAAATGGGCCGGGATTGCCAGTGTTGCAGAAAGCTTGCACAGTAATAAAACCGGACTTGCCTTATACTCAGGAATGACGGAGAGATTGAGGATTTCTGGCGATGGTAATGTTGGCATTAGCACAGATGCACCTAGAGCAGTATTAGATGTAGCTAAGTATGTAGGTTTTGGTAGTCTTGGTATTGTACTATCAAGAATGGGAGAAGGAGACGAAAGCGGAGATGGAACTTACTTGGGGGTAAAGGGGTACGAGACCCAATTTTCCACTTACAATGGGAAAACTTTTGCATTGGAACATAGCTTTTACGGGCAGACAAATAGTTCGGTAAGTTTTTACAGGGGCAGTAGCGAATTAGGTGGTTTTATGACTTTTAGTACCAATAACAACAAAGAACAGATGCGAATAGATTCTTGGGGCAATATTGGCATCGGCATTACCAACCCTACAGAAAGGTTAACCGTTAACGGTAAAATTAAGGCCAACGAGATTAGGGTTGATGGAGCAGGGGCACCCGATTACGTATTTGAAGAAGATTATAAAATTTTATCACTCAAAGAAACCGAGCAATATGTTAAATTAAACAAACACCTGCCCGAAATACCCTCGGCAAAAGAGTTCGAACGTGACGGTATAGCGGTCGGTGAAATGAACAAACTATTATTGAAAAAGATAGAGGAGCTTACGCTTCATGTTATCGAACAGAATAAACAGTTGATAGAGCAGAACAAGAAAATAGATAACCAGAATTTAAAGATTGCGGTGCTGGAAAAGAAGATGGATGGTAAAACCATTATGCACGAATAAACAAGCCTAAATAGATATTAATGAAAAAGTATTATTTGATTATTTTATTGTTGTGTAACGTATTAACTGGCAAAATGCTTTTTGCGCAGAATTTAGGCTACAACCAGGGCGATTACCTAGAGATTGGTTCAAGAGCTGGTTTTACCAACAATGATTTCAAAAACAAGCTGTGGTTGTACCGATGGGTAAATGGTTCTGGTTGGACGAGCGCTGCCTTATTCGATGGAATAAGTATTGATGTTTCTTGTCTCGTTCCTGGTGTTGATGCCCGTACCTGGTGGAAGCGGGATCCGGCTGGAGAGATTCAAAGTTGGGGAACCAGAAACGAGACTTATATGACCTTGAATGGTCCAAGACTTGGAGTGGGTACTACTGATCCGAAAACCCTGCTTGATGTTCAATCCAATCAAAATGGTTGGATGATGAGTTCGAGGGTTACTGCAGCCTCTCCAGGAGAGCTTAATGGCTTTAAGTTCTATTCGGGTTATCTTGGTGAAGATAAATGGGCAGGTATAGCCAGCGTTGCAGAAAATCTGCACAGCAACAGTACAGGCCTCTCTATTTATACGAACCAAAGCGAGAAGGTAAGGGTTTCTGCTGATGGTAAAGTAGGAATAGGAACCAGTCTGCCCGAATCAAAACTTCGTGTAGTAGGCGGTGGAGTGGTAGTTGGCAGAAACGCAACGTTTAATGATACTGATGGAAATATCAGTATTGGAGATATCTCCATGAACTCAAGCCCAAATACAGGTAATTGGACGTATGGAACCAATATGTTGATATCAGGCCTTGATTTTACTACCATAGGTTTTCACGACGCAGGCGAGCGGGTCGATTTTATTAGAAGCGGAAAGGGAACCATTGAGCTGGGCTACGACGGTGGCTGGGGGCATGCCAATATTGGTTTTCCGAATGGAATATGGAACGCTGCAGGTAACCTTGGGATTGGAACAACAGCACCAATTGAAAAGCTCACCGTAAACGGTAAAATTAAGGCCAACGAGATCAGAGTTGATGGAAATGGTCAGCCAGATTATGTATTTGAAGAGGGGTATAACATTGGAACGTTGAAAGAATTAGAAAGTTATATTAAAAAGAACAAACACTTGCCCGAAGTTCCATCAGCTGTAGAAGCCGCCGAAAATGGCATCGCCCTTGGCGAAATGAATAAACTGTTATTAAAAAAGATAGAAGAACTTACACTGCACCTGATTGAAAAGGATAAGCAGTATATTGGCCTGCAGGACGATGTGAAAAAACAGGAAGAGCGGATCCGCCTGTTAGAAAAGAAGCTGGAGAAAAAATAAATGGGCGGCAACCAAATGGTAAATAAAAACTGGTAATGAAAAAGTGGCTCTCGTTGTTGATGTTATGCGCTGCCTTAGGGCTTAATGCACAGCAAAGGCCGCAATATAGCCAATACCTGCTGAACAGTTACCTGTTAAACCCGGCATTAAGCGGTATCGAAAATTATACGGATGTTAAATTGGGGTACCGGCAACAATGGTCGGGTTTACAGGATGCACCTAAAACGGCTTTTGTATCTGCACATTGGGCGCTTGGAGATGAATACTTATGGTCAAATGCACTTTCGTTTGCAGGCGATGGGAACGATCCCCGCTCATTAAGTTATACCCAGAACTATACTGCTTCACCAGCACACCATGGCCTGGGTTTTTTAGCCGTGTCTGATAAAGCTGGTCAATTATCAACCACTACCTTTGATATAAGTTATGCCTACCATTTACAGCTGAACAATAAACTTAACCTCTCCTTAGGTGTTGCCGGTGGCTTAAGCCGTGTAGCCATAGATATTAATGCCCTTCAGCTCGAAAATCCCCGCGATCCTGCTTTAAACAATGCCGCCAATGCCCGGCTATTGCCCGATCTGTCAGCAGGCCTTTGGCTTTACGGTGCAAATTTCTTTTCCGGGTTATCTGTTCAGCAGGTTTTACCCCAAAAGCTAAATTTTTCGGGCGATGAACAATACAATACCGGAAAACAGGTGGCACACGTATTTTTGAATAGCGGATATAAGTTTTACTTAGCCGAAGATTTGAATGTTACGCCTTCAGTATTATTTAAATATGTAAGCCATGTACCATTATCGGTAGATGTTAATGTGAAGATGGGTTTTAAAGACCGCATCTGGATCGGTGCAGGCTACCGAAAGCAAGATGCCCTGAACATGATGGCCGGATTTAACGTCAACCATCTTTTCAACCTGAGCTATAGCTACGATGTAACTACCTCCACACTCAATCAGGCCAGCAAAGGAAGCCACGAAATCGTACTTGGCCTGCTGCTCAATAATGTGTACAAAGTGGTGTGCCCGCAACGGCAGTGGTAATTTACCTGATCAGGGTGATCGACCCTGTGTAGCGAACATCTTTGTTTAATAAGTCTGTCCCATTTAATACATAATAATAAGCGCCTACCGGTACAGGTTTATTACGCCAGTTACCATCCCACGAATCGAATATGTTGGTGGTGAAAAAAACTTCATCACCATAACGGTTAAATATTTTGAAGTTGAACCTTTTTAAATTGGTTACATTAATATTCAGCAGGTCGTTTATGCCATCCCCGTTCGGCGAAAAAGAATTGGGAATCTGTAGCCCGGTTCCATCCAGCAGCACTAAGTCATCGATGGTAAATAGGTCAACGCAGCCATTCGTGCTAAAAGCCCGAAGTTCAATTTTATAACGACCTTTCTTTTGATAAACATGTGTAGGCTGATGAGCTGTAGAAGTTTCGCCGTCGCCAAAATCCCATTCATAGCGGTCGGCATCACGCGAGTGGTTTAAGAAAGTAATGGGCGTAGGGGCAGCAAACTTACCCGGGATAGCTGGGTCGGTTTGGAAACTGGCCACCGGATTTTTAACAATCTCTGGAATATTAATGGTAGCTACATCGCTATAACAATCGCCAACTTTCACCATTACAGCATAATCGCCAGCTTGTGCAAAACTATTAATCGGTACACTAACGGCTGCGGTGAGGGCATTAAAGTTGGCTGGGCCCGACCACTGGTAGGTGGCATCCGGTATTTCGGGAATGCGGAGTTCCATGGTACTGCCTAAGCAAAAACTGGTTCTGTTGGCAGAAATGACTGGTTTTTCGGGTTTTAAAGCGACATAAAAAGAATAACTGCTAACCGTACGGCATCCTCTTGGCGAAAAGGCTTCGAGTATTACCGTTTTTATGCCGGCAGTGGCATAGGTAATTTCGAAAGGTCCTGCGCTATTGGCGTTGGCCAGGTTTGCATCTGCACCAAAACTCCAGTTTAAACTACTATAATTACTTGCATCAGCCTTGAATATAAATTTTTGGGTATCCATACAGGCATTTTCAGTGCTCCTTACAATAGTCGATTTAGGTCCCTGAAATTCTCCGTTCCCATCAAATGAAAGACTAAATCCGTTGTTTTTGTTCGAAAAATTATCAATCAGCAAGGCATATTGATGGCCTTCAACCATATCAACTGCTTTTACAAAGCCATCTTGATTTAAAGCACAGCCACCTTGTTCGGTAAGGTCTGCCGAGCTGCTGTTTGCTCCGGTAAGATAATACCTCGGCGTACAGCTTACCCCGCTTCCGGCTGCGCAGCGGATGGCATTAACAGCTGATGGTACTGCTGCATTAATGGCTGGCCCCAGGTCAAATAATACCCAGTCTATATCGTCGGTAACGGCTGTGGGGGTAATGGTAAAACCCAGGCTCCCGTTATTGGCTGCTATCCAGGTATACCAGGCACTATTCGATTCGGTACTTAAACATGTTCCGGCGGCTTCACGGTTATTCTGCCCGGCACCACTCACCATAAGCTCGGTAAAACTGTCTTTATTGCATAAAGGGGAGGCAGAGGAGAAATCTTGTCCCGGCTTGTTTGGCGGATTGTAACTATTGATACAGAGTTTAAAAGTTCCTGTTGCATTATTTTCGGCACTAACGCGCAGGTAATAAGTATTGCCAATAACCAGCCCGCCTTTATAGGCCGTAGTGATGTTAAGGTCGGTCGTCATGGAACCGATTTGCTCGGTAAGGATATTGTCTTTATAGGTGTAAAATGCAACCAGCGGATTAACCAATGTGTTATTATTCCCTGCAGATTGCCCGGTTACCGTAGCGATAACATCTGTTCCGATGGCAGTAAAGCTATACCATATATCCTTTCCCTCGCTGCCCCAGAAAGCACCTTGTTTATAACCGCTCGGCGTTGCATGGTTATTATTGAATTCGGCATCGGCAGAACAGTATACCAAAGTGTTTTTAACCGGACTTGCTGTTTTAACGTCATCGTTTGCAGGAGCCTGTGCCTGTACGGTAAGGATAGCGCCAGCCAAAAATAGAAACAGCAATAAACGTGTTAACATAAAGCAGTATTGAGCGTTAAGCGATAAAAATATTGATTATAAAATGATTGGTCAAATATGGTTGGATGGATTAATTTCTAAAACAAAACATCGGCCTAATTAAAATTATCATTTTCTGATGGATGTTTTGCTTTTTAGTCTCGATTCCAGCTGGTTGATTCTTTTTTCCTGTTTGATGTTCTTTTTGTTTAATTCGATCACGTACAAAGTCAGTTCTTCTACTTTTTGTAGCAGCTTGGTTTGCAGTTCACCTACGCCTACACCCTGGCTCTGCATGTTTTTTGCATCTGCAATTTCGGGTAAGTGTTTATTTGCCTTGATGAATTGCTCGAGTTTTGGCAGCGAGCGTAAGCTATAACCTTTTTCGAATACAAAATCGGCACCGGTAGTGTTTACCACAATTTCATTTACCCTGGCTTTTCCGAACACATTTAGCTTGTAAGATGTATTGGTAGAAGGCGAACCTCTCCCTACTGTCATATTTCCATAATTATCGATAATTAAAGCAAGTGTACCAGAGCCATTTAAATCTGTACTTTGTGAATTCACCCATAAACACATTCCATTGTCGCGATCATATCCTATACCTCCATATTTACTCGCCGCACTACTAAAAACCTGTACAGGATAATTAGCTTCTAACATAGCGGTTTTATTCCAGCCACCTGTCATTAGTCCTCCACCTGCTACATGTAGGGGTGAAGATGGGGCTATGGTTCCTATCCCCACATTCCCATTCTGCAGAATCGTCATGGCATCGGTAAAAGGAACATTGTTCCCTAAACTGCCCCATGGAGCTGTTCTAAACCGCATCCCACCCTGGACAAAAAAAATCTGCGAAGAAAAATCGGTACTGGCATAGGTATATGCATCACTGGTTGGCGTAAAGCGATAGCCATAACCAACTGTACCATAAGCAACGCCAGAGGCACCAACAGCAATTGCACCATAATTTTGTCCCGCCGGATTATTAAAATATCCAACACCTCTTACATCTAACTTACCCTCGGGTGCTGCAGTTCCCAGGCCGAGGTTACCATCAATTACCACTTCCTTTTGTTGTACAACCTCTGTAATTTGGGTAGTATTGGCTGGCATTTCTCCAGTGCCGAAAGTCCAGTCCGAATAATAAGACCAAAAATCAGCACGGTCTGTAGCCGAGATAGTATAGTTGGCCCAGTAGGTAGAATTATTGGAAATCTCTATACGAATATACTCTGCACCATTTTTTTCATATTTCCCGAGCCTGATTCGGTCAGGTTTTTGATAGCCTAAATCGCTTTGGAATTGAGTCCAATAAAAACCCTGATAATAGTACCAGCCTAAAGTTACTTTCATTGCTTTGTTGCCGCTTCCATAGGTATAATTGCCACTTCCATACATATACCCCGTAATCTGTATCTGTGGTGCAGGAGTATCGTTTGCAGGAATATTCGTATCCATATAAAAATAGGCCGGTGAGTTATCCAGAGCAGGGATTTTCATCACGTTAAAATAAGTGCCTCTACTACCAAGCATGCCGGTACTGTGTATTTCACCAATTACATTCAATTTGCTGTCCGGAGAAAGTGTTCCAATTCCGGTATTCCCATCCGGTGGAAAGGTATTTTGTGCTTTTACAACATTTGCAAAAAATACCGCCAGACAGATGATTCCATATGTTTTTAATACAGTGGCTTTTAAATTTTTTATTTTCATTTTTCTAAACTTTAAACTTTTGGGTTTATTCTTTTATTCAGGGGCCTGACTTTGAAAAGAGACGATCTAATATTAGATGCATGTAATCATCTTTAGTGCAAGGTTTATTATGCCCTTTAGTTATATCCGATAGAATTAAAAAGGAGTGTAAACAATAAGCTCATCGAATTGCTGTTTGATGATGATGTTTTTGTATTGAAATTTTTAATCATCAGCTACAAAATTGGAGAAATTATAGACGAAAATATGGTGCTTTTAGATGTTGCTGTACAAAAGTTATGTTTTGTTTGACGAATCTGCCTAAATCGGTGATGAATTGGCTGTTTTGGTTATGCGCTGCGCTCGGTCGACTTAAAAAAAACAATTATTTTGTATCCGTTATTGTACAAGTTGTTTATCGCTCATGCACAAATGTTTTTATGAAAATTAGCTGCTTCATCATTGATGAAGAATCGGTAAGGCTATCGTGATTCCACTAACTGTTAACGTTGAAGTTTCACAGACCTCGAGGAGCAAAACAGCTAAATTTTTTGATCGCAGCTTGTATCAATTACTTTAATGAATACTAAGGCAATAAATCTAAAAAACCAGATCAACAACAAAATATATGATGAAATATTTCTATGTAATTTTAATCGTATTCATCTCGAATACAGTTTTAGCTCAAAACTATAATAATATCCTTAATTACTCCGCAGAAAGCGCACCAGTACATGGGGTGAAAATTAAAACCAATTTGCCTTTTATCCCGGCAAGTCAAATGCCGACAATTAATATTACAGGCTATAACTACCAATCAGCAGAAACAATCAATCTAACCATTGCTTATTACATCTATTCAGGTGGGAGTGATTTTAGTGATCCTGCTAATTTCTACTTTCATAACGCAACTATATCTTCTTCAGGAGCTTATACGCCAAAAGTGTTTTTGTCAGCCGAAAATGGAAAAGTGATTATTTTCATAGACGACAAAAGTTTTTATCAGCGGTTTACGGTAAGTGCTTACGCTCAGGGACTAGGTGAAGTTTCGAGTTGGTTTGAAGGATGGATCACGGCAGATGAGCCTTTAACGGGAGTGAAAACGGTTGAGGTTCCTTACAGAAACCGGTTTAAAGGAGATGTTTATTTTTCGGGTAATGGTATTTGGAATGCAGATGGTAATGTTGGGATTGGTACTGATCATCCGGAAGTTCCCTTAACAGTATACGGGAAATCACATTTTTACCCAAGTAGGGTTGGACCAGGGGATGCAAGAACTTTATCTATAGATAATACCTTCACTAGCATAAATTTTTTGAATAACAATTATCCTGTTGTCTTAAAAACAGGTGATGGTAATCAGCCTTTGGTACTTAATGCAGCAAGAGTAGGTATAGGTACTGCTAATCCGACGGCTCTACTCCAAATAGGAAATTTTAATGATTCAAATCTGTCAAAACAGGTGGTTATTCCAGGAGTCTATAATTTCGAAAAACTTCAACTTGGACAATTGGGTAATGGAAACGCTGCGTTAGAGATGATCAACCATAATTCACAGGAAAATTCATATGGTATGAAAATAACAACCAATGTTGATAATGGCGGTCCTGGTTTACAGTTTCAATATGCAAAAAGTAAAAATAGTTATGAAGCACTAGAGTATCAGACGGCTATGTTCTTGGATCTTAACGGTCAGATTGGTATTGGTACTTTTAACCCACAGGAAAAGCTTACCGTAGCCGGAACAATCGGTGCACGCGAAATAAAAGTCTCTACGAATGCCGGTGCCGATTTTGTATTCGAACCTACTTATAAACTTCCCGATTTAAATGAACTCGAGAAATTTGTAAAAACCAACAAACATCTGCCCGAAATACCAACGGCTAAACAAATGATTGAGAACGGCGTAAACCTCGGCGAATTGAATGTAAAACTGTTGCAAAAAGTAGAAGAACTCACGTTGTATCTGATCAAGAAGGATAAAGAACTCACACAAGAGAAAGAAAAGAACCAATCGCAAGAGGGAAGAATTGAGAAGTTGGAGATGTTATTAAAAGTTAAAAAATAGGATCATGAGAAAATATCTAATCACAGTTTCCCTGACATTAATAACACAGGCCCTTCTGGCACAAACAGATACGCTGGTCATACAAGATACCAGATCAGTTCCATCAAGTCCAGATTCTTATAAGAGGTCTTTACAGGGGCATTTTAAAGCGGCTACCGCCTTGGGTCTTTCTACAAGTTACTATTATACTGTATTGGGCTTAAGAGGCTGGCTAGACGATTCTGGTGGTAAGGCACATGAATTTGCTTTTGGTGATGATAATAAAGTTTTCCTCCGATCAGGCCTTAATAATGCAGGCTGGGGTGGCTGGCGTTCTTTATTAATCAGTAATGAAGATGGGAATTTTGGCATTGGCCTAAGTAATTTTCCGACAGAAAAACTAACCGTAAACGGTAATATTAAACTTGCAGACAGGGCCAGCAGCTATCTGATCGACTATGCCTCTTTGTCTGAAACCAGTGCTGGTGCATCGACTATTCTGGGGAATAACGTAGTGGCAGGTACGATAACTAATTCCGTGAAAAAAACAAGGAGTATATATGACTCTGGATCTTTTGTTTCTTTAAACTATTATCATGGCATTACTTTTCATACTGGTGTAAGTGGTGAATTAAATCTAGATCAACCGGTTGAAAATAGTGAAAAAATGCGGATTACACAGAACGGTAATGTGGGGATTGGTACTACAAATCCTCAGGCAATGTTAGATGTGAATGGGGCAGCAATTGTAAATGGCCCAGCAGGTATAACCTTAGCATTAAAAAAGAATAGTAACAATATTCCTGCGATGGCTTTTCAAGGCGCAAATCAGGCAGTTGTTATAGAAGGAGGCGACGATTATTTAACGGCTTATCTGGGAGGAGCAAGGAGATTTTCTATTTTATCGAATGGAAATCTTGGGATTGGTACAAATACCCCTATTTCAAAACTCGATGTAAATGGAAGTATTAATATGCCTGATGGGTATAACCTTACCTGGGGAGGTAATTATGGTCCAGATATACCAACAATAGCTTCAAGTATCAATGCTGGAATAAATTTTTATCCCTCAGGATCAACTTTGGGTTCGGCCTTGCACATTAACCGGAATGGCAATCTGGTAGTTGGAAAAACTACTCAATCCAATTCTTCATATAAACTCGATGTAAACGGAAAAGCGCGAGTAAGCGAAATTGTGGTAAATACCACTGGGGCAGACTTTGTTTTTGACAAAGACTACAAATTGAGAAGCCTGTCAGATGTAGAAGCTTTTATTAAAACAAACAAACACCTGCCCGAAATACCAACAGCCAACGAAATGGTTAACAGTGGTGTAAATCTTGGTGAATTGAACATTAAACTGTTGCAGAAAGTAGAGGAACTTACTTTACACCTGATTGAAAAGGATAAGCAGCTGCAAAAGGAAGACTCACTGATTAAAGGACAACAGGATGAGATACAAGTATTAAAAAAAGGCTATGCTGAATTAAAGCAGCTACTGGAGCTATTTATGAAACAAAAAAATAATGAATATGAAAAAAATAATACTACTAATCGTTAGTCTGTTTTACTACTTAAGTTCAGATGCACAAACTCCTGTTCAGGTAATTTCTGTGCCTGGGACTAAATATGTATATGTAGGAAGTTTAATATTTGATCAGGATTCCGGAGGGAATTCACAAAAAATCGTTGTCAAAATATTTGGAGGCTCTTTTTTTTCCGATTCAAATGGGGAAACAAGCTATTATATTTCCAATCGAGCAGGTTTAAGTGTTAAACAAATTAGTTTAGGTAGCTATTCTTCAAGTAGAATCGCATTAAGAGCATATAGAAATGAAGCCAATATTGATTTTTACATTGTGCCTAATCCTAACGATTATGCCTCATTCGCTGTAACTTCTTTTTCTTTTGGAAATGCATTATCTGCACAGTATGTAAATGTTACCACCCAGGCTTCTACACCAACAGGTACAGATATCACCTCATCCATCAATATTGTACCGATGATGATGACCGACGAATCTGGAAATATTGGTTTAGGTACAAGCACTCCTGCAGCAAAGTTAGATGTGAATGGAAGCACGTTGGTTAGAGGAAATTTAATTACATCAATTGCAGATGCAAATATTGGTGGATCAATTGAAATCCAAAACCCTGCTAAAACAGCAAATGGAGCTGCGAGTATCTGGAGGATTTTTAATATGTCTGGTGGATATGGAAACTCTTTACAATTTTGGGCTTATGACAACTTGAATTGTGCGCCTGGGGCACTTTGCAATAATAGATTCACATTAATGGATAATGGTGATGTTGGTATAGGTACACATCTTCCGAAAGAAAAACTATCTGTAAATGGTAAGATCAGAGCGCACGAAATAAAAGTTGATGCAACTAACTGGCCCGATTATGTTTTTGAGAAAGGTTATCAGGTTGGGACACTAAAAGAACTGGAAAGTTATATTAAAACCAATAAACACCTGCCAGATATGCCAACCGCAAATGAAGCACAAACAAACGGGGTTGCCTTAGGAGAGATGAATAAACTTTTGCTTAAAAAGATAGAAGAATTAACACTACATCTAATCCAGCTTAAGAATGAAAGTATTGCACAACAAAAACAACTAACCGAACAAGCAAAGTTTATACAGAAATTTAAGAAAAAGCCTAAAGTAATGCATTGAAACTCTACATATTTTAAGCGATGTTTTAGAGTAGGGAGGGTAAATAAAAAAGTTGCATTTTGGCTAAACATGCAACTTTTTTGGTTATAGTACTAATCCCCGTTTTTTTAGCAAGACTTTTAGCGGCTTTCTTTTTTATCGACGACTTTCGGACTGAGTACTTGATGTTCCTCTCTAATTTTTAAGTTTTTCCCAGTTCATCTGCGTTGTCATTTTAGTGTATTTCAATTCATTTTAAATTACCTATAAATTTTTGCTTATCTGAACTCTTCCTGATCACTTATGGGCAAGGTACCAGCACCGCAATGTGCTGATTGGATAATTCAATCAGCAATCAGATCTCCGCCATTCATTTCATAATCCACTTGCTTTTATAATGCTAGCGTTACATTTAAATTGAATTTACATTCTTTACAATTCTTTTTACAATCTTACTGGTGATGGAATGCGCTGGCCAAATTAGATTTGCCAGACTAATTGTGTTCCTATGAAAACAAAAACTATTTTATTATTTCAGGCGATGATGTTTTCCCTGTCGGGTTTTGCCCGGCAAAAGGAAAGTTCGGTAGACAAGCCTGTTGCCGGGTGGCCAAAAATTGCGCTGATTAACCAGCCCATAAAAAATAAATATTTAGTGATTTTGGCGATACTGTTCTGCCTGATCAATACAACTATGGCGAGGCAGCAGCCAGCTGGCAAGCCGATTGTTTACAAATTGGATTTGAACATGAGCAAGCTCTTTTGGAAGGCTACTAAGGTTAATGGTGGACATAATGGCTTTCTTTTGTTCAATTCGGGCGTATTAAATGCTGATGCAAAAGGGAAATTGCGGAATGGGAATTTTGTGATGAATATGACCTCCATTACAGCGGTAGACAAATTGCTGCCACGCGAAAACAGGGAGTCTGAACAGGTAATCAAGGCGGGTAACTTCTTTGCGACTGCCCAATATCCTACAGCTACCATCAATGTGAAGTCTATTGTAGCAACGGGTAAGGTAAATCAATATCAGGTAACTGGTGACCTGACCATAAAAGGGGTGACCAAACCGCTGGTATTTGTGGCTACGATTAGCCCTAATGGAAGTGGTTTAAAAGCTGAGGCTGAAATGGATATTGACCGGACAAAATGGGGCATTACCTACAAATCAGGTAATTTCTTTTCCGATTTAAAGGATGAACTGATTTCTGACATGATCCATATTTCGTTGAATTTGGTATTTTACAAAGGATCATCGTAATAAAATAAATATCAAAGAATATCCTGTTTATCCGCGCTGACAAAGCAAGGGATTTCACCTTAATCATAAAGTGCCTTAGGAAACTCCTATGGCACTTTCTTTTTTTAGCTAACAATCTTTTTGTTAAACCTTTAGCGCTTGGCAGTTAGTGTAGATTTATCGCTAAACCCCTAACGCTCTCCGCTAAACCCTAAAATAAAAAAATCAATTTCCCCATTCCTCACCTCATTCATTTCGGCTTTAAAAATTAAAGTAAGTTAATATAGTGTTTACATAGGTCGAGTAGCTTTGCCAGCATTCTAAGGGACCCAGAATATAAACTAAAACGGTTTAGAACCGATTACTAATTTTTAATTAACATGAAAAAACCTTTACTGCTTAAGCGGAAGTTTTTGCTATGCGTATCATTGGCAAGTCTATTATCCGGTGTAATCTCAGTACCTGCAAACGCTGCGATTTATTGGGATCATGCAGTACATGCTATAAAAAAGCAAGGCACAGGAACCATCAGTGGTAAGATCGTTGATGAAAAGGGCGATCCGCTTCCGGGTGCAAGCATACTGATCAAGGAATTAAACAAAGTTGTACAAAGCAAACCTGATGGTAGCTTTAGCATAAATGTTCCGGACGGAACTTATAATATTCAGGTAAGTTTCATTTCTTACACGGCTGTAACCTTAAATAAAGTTGTAGCGAAAAGCAACGAAACAATCACCCTAAATGTAACCCTTAAAGGAGAGACCGGAAGTTTAAACGAGGTGATTGTTGTAGGATATGGCACCCAGAAGAGAGAAAATGCAACCGGGGCAGTTGATCAGATTACCTCTAAGAGCATTGAGAACAGACCGATTACAAACCTTACACAAGGGCTTCAGGGACTTCTTCCAAATCTAAATCTGAAAATGATGGATGGTAAGCCCACCCAGTCACCCAGCTATAATATTAGGGGTACAACTTCCATCGGCCAAGGTGGGAGTGCACTGATCCTGATTGATGGTTTTGAGGGAGACCCAAGTCTGCTTAATCCCAACGATGTTGAGAGTGTCTCCATCTTAAAGGATGCTGCCTCTGCAGCCATTTATGGTGCACGGGGTGTTTTTGGTGTTGTGCTGATCACCACTAAAAAAGCTGAAAAAGGGCGCACAAGTGTTGCATATTCATCCAATTACTCAATAAAAAGCCCATTGCAGGTTCCAGATTATGTAACTGATGGTTACACCTGGGCAAAAATGTTTGCTGAAGCTTTTGTAAATGGCGATGGTGCTTTTCCTCAAAATGCGAACAAAACCCAGAAATTCTCGCAGGCATATCTTGATGAGTTTAAGAAAAGAGCAGAATCTGGTCAGCCTTACAATCAAATTGAGGTTAATCCAACTACAGGAGAATATACTTATTATGGCAGCACCGATTATTATGCCGAGCTGTATAAAAAGAATACTGCTGCCTTTGAAAATAACCTGTCGGTAAGTGGCGGTGGTGATAAAGCTTCGTTTCTGGTTTCAGGACGTTTCTTAAATCAGGGCGGTTTGTTTAGATACAATAGCGATGATTATGATATGAAAAATATCCGTGCAAGAGGTGCTGTTCAGGTTTTTCCATGGCTGAGTATCGAAAACAATGCCGATTACTCGGTGATGAATTATCACAATCCCATTAACGTTGGTGAGGGTGGCGGTATATGGCGGAACATTGCCGACGAAGGAAAACCAACAATGCCTTTATTTAATCCTGACGGATCATTAACTTTTGCATCTGCATATACCGTTGGTGATTTTATCTACGGAAAAAACGGGATTGATACCCGACGTCAGGTTTTTAGGAATATAACAGGCTTACGAAGCAGTTTTTTAAACAATAAATTAAGGGTAAATGCTGATTTTACCTTTCGCAATACCAATAACGATATCGACCAGAAAAGAGTGCAGGTGCCTTATAGTAATGTACGCGGAGTAACGGCCTACGTAGGCACAACCACTAACGATCTGTTGTTTGATAAACGCGAAACGAATTACCTGGCCACGAATATTTATGCCGAGTTCGAAAACCGTTTCGGGGCTGATCATTATTTAAAAGTAATGGCAGGTTACAACTATGAGCAATCTACTTATAACCGTGTTGCCATTCAGCGTAATGGAATTATTTTTGAAGACGCCACAGACCTCAACCTCGCTTTGGGCCAATCAATCAACACAGGTGGAGGATATGAGCAGTGGGCTATTTTGGGTGGTTTCTCCAGGTTAAACTACGCTTTTAAAGATCGTTATCTGGTAGAGGTAAATGCACGTTATGATGGATCATCAAAATTCCCTTCAAATCAGCGTTATGGATTTTTTCCCTCGGTTTCAGCAGGATGGAGGATCAATAAAGAGCCTTTCTGGAAAGTATCTGATAAATTTATTTCCGATTTAAAATTAAGGGCTTCTTACGGATCTCTTGGAAATGGTAATATTGCTTCCTATGCATTTCAGGAAATCTTCAATATCAGCCAATCCAATGTTATTCTGAATGGTGTTAAACCACAAACAACCAAAATTCCGGCAGTATTGCCAGATGGCTTAACCTGGGAAACCTCTACCACGACCAACTTTGGTTTAGATCTGACCATGCTTTCAGGCCGTTTGACATTCACAGGAGATGCTTATGTCCGTAAAACTACTGATATGTTTACTTTCGGCCTTACGCCACCTGCAGTGTTTGGGGCCGATGTTCCCAAAGGGAACTATGCAGACTTAACAACCCGTGGCTGGGAGGTTTCGGTAGGTTGGAATGACCGGATCGGAAGATCGGATAAGCCCTTCAGGTATAATGTGAGGCTAACCCTTTCTGATAACAAAACCAAGATCGATAAATACAATAATCCGGATAAGTTGTTGAGCGATTATTATGAGGGACAAACTTTGGGAGAAATTTGGGGCTATGAAACCGAAGGTTTCTTTATTGATGATGCCGATATAGCAGCTCATGCCAAACAGGATCCACAGATGAGGGCATCTCCAACCGGTAAATGGTTCCCTGGCGATATCAAACTTAAAGACCTGAATGGAGATGGTTTTATCAACGTAGGCGAGAATAAAGTGGGCAAATCCGGAGATAGAAAAATCATCGGTAATTCGGCACCGAGATATCTTTATGGTATTAATCTGGGTGCAGACTGGCATAATATCTCATTTTCTGTATTCTTCCAGGGGGTAGGCAAACAACAATGGTACCCAAGCACCGAAACAGAAATGTTCTGGGGGCAGTATAACAGGCCATATAACAATATCCCAACTTTTCATTTGGGAAATATGTGGACACCACAGAACACCGATGCCTACTTCCCAAGAACAATGTCGAGGGCTGCATCGAGTAATACCAACCGTACACTTGGCGTGGCGCAAACAAAATACCTGCAAAATGTGGCTTACCTGAGAATGAAAAACCTTCAGGTGGGATATAACCTGCCAGCCAAATGGATAAACAAGATTGGTGTACGCAGTGCGAAAGTGTTTTTCTCGGGTGAAAACCTATTTACCTACTCGCCGATGTACAAAATTGTAAAACATACCATCGATGTAGAAAATGCCGTGCCTTCAGATCAGGACCTGAATCCAAACAGTACAAATGGTGATGGTTATAACTATCCTTTAATGAAATCTTACTCCTTTGGATTAAACATTGGTTTTTAAGCTGTGGATTACTAAATAATAGAAATGATGAAAAAACAATATATCTGGATTCTTTTGGCCTGCCTGAGTTTGGCAGCCTGCAAAAAGTTAGATCAGCAACCAGAATCAACAGCCTCTAAAAAAGCTGTTTTCGGTACAGAGAACGGACTAAAATTATATACCAACTCCTTTTATGGCATGGATTTTCTTCCCAAGAATTCTACCAGTCAGGATGCAATGTCCGATTATCTGGCCGTGAAGTCCGTTCCTGATTTTATCCGCGAGGGTGGTTTTGCCGCCAATAACAGCTCTGGCTGGACCTGGAGAGATTTAAGGAACATTAATTATTTTATCGAAAACTGTAACGATCCCGCCGTGTCAGCTACAGTTCGCAATAACTACCTGGGTATAGCACGTTATTTTCGTGCTTATTTTTATATGGAAAAGGTAAAGCGTTTTGGCGATGTACCCTGGATTAACAAGCCCTTAGATATTGATGACCCGGCATTAAATGCAGGTAGAAATAAAAGAGAGCTGGTAATGGATTCAGTACTGGCCGATATCAATTTTGCCTGTTCAAACATTCTGGCCACCAACGATGCCAGCAGAACCACGATTACCAAATGGGTAGCCTATGCTTACAAATCCCGGATCTGTCTTTTTGAAGGCACGTACAGGAAATATCATACCGAGTTAAGTTTGGGTGCAACGGCAAACAAATGGCTGGAAGATGCGGCCTCAGCTGCTGACGAGATTATCAAAAAGGGTGGTTATTCACTCAATACGGCTGGAGGTGCAGGCGTATCTTATCGTCAGGTATTTACAAGCAATACACCGTTGGCAAATGAAGTGCTTCAGGCAGCTGTTGCTGATGTTAACCTTGGCGTATTAAATGAGGCCAATTGGTGGTGGACCAGTGGTACCTACGGTGCAAAAGCAAGTTTTACCCGCACCTTTATTAATACTTTCCTGAAACTGGATGGTACACCATATACCAACGATCCGGCTTATAGTACAATGCTTTTTAAAGATGAGGTGAAAAATCGTGATTTAAGATTGAAGCAAACCATCCGTTTAGGCGACTATAAAAGAGTAAGCAGTGGGCAGCAAGTGCCTGCGCCGCCAGTTTTCTCCTATACCTTTACTGGTTACCAGCCGATCAAATACACACTTGATGATACTTACTTTGATGCAGGTGCCCTGAATACCAATGCAATAGCCTTATTTCGCTATGCAGAAGTATTGCTGAATTATGCTGAGGCAAAAGCCGAACTGGGTACCTTAACTGACGCGGAGTGGGCTTTGACCATCGGTGCGCTACGATCGAGGGCCGGAATTACCGGAGGTTTAAGCATCAAACCAACCTTTGCTGATCCTTATTTAACTACCAATTACTTTCCAGGTATTACTGATGCCACCTTACTGGAGATCAGGAGAGAACGTGGTATTGAACTGAGTCTGGAAGGACTGCGTTATGCTGATTTATTGAGATGGAAAAGAGGCCCTTTGATGGAGCAAGAATGGAACGGTTTCTACGTGCCAGCTTTAAATACCCCTATGGATTTAAATGAGGATGGTATTTTGGATGTTGCATTTTATCAGGGAACACGCCCAACACCTGGAGTAGCAGGTGTAACTTATGTGGATGTTTCTGCAACTATTGGTGGTGCGGCCAATTCACAATTGTTGAAGAATGGTAGTTCTGGCGAACTTACCTGGATGAAAGAAATTCCACGAAAATGGAATGAGCGAAATTATTATTATCCAATTCCTTTAAGCGATCTTCAACGAAATCCTAACCTGAAACAAAACCCAGGCTGGGAATAATTACTGATTTAACAGATAAATAAAAATGAAAATAAAATTATTGTTGACTGCAACATTATTATCCTTAACTACATTGGTGGTGAAGGCGCAGCAGATTACCATTGGTACCTTTAATATCCGTTATGATAATCCTGCTGATTCAGGTAATTTATGGGTAAACAGGGCACCTGTTGTTGCTAACCTTATCCGCTTTCATAAGTTCGATGTACTTGGAATTCAGGAAGGTTTAAAAAACCAGTTGGATGATATTTCTAAAGCCCTACCAGAATACGCGCGGTATGGCAAGGGAAGAGATGACGGTAAAGATGGAGGGGAACATTCTGCTATTTTTTATCGTAAAGATCGTTTTAAACTACTTAAAAGTGGTGACTTCTGGTTATCTGAAAGCCCTGATCAGCCTGGGAAAGGATGGGACGCCACCTGCTGCAATAGAATTTGCTCATGGGTTTTCCTAGAAGATGTACAAAGCAAAAAGAAGTTTTATGCCTTTAATGTTCACTATGATCACCAGGGGGTTGTTGCCCGTAAAGAAAGCAGTAAACTAATCCTAAAAAAAATAGCTGAAATTGCCGGCGCTGCACCAGCCTTGTTAACCGGCGATTTAAATGGGGGCAGAGACAGCGAATGGTATCAAAGAATTGCAACTTCAGGTGTTTTATCAGATGCACATGCAAAAGTTAAGTTCCCTTATGCCAATAATTCATCTTCAAATGGGTTCCGCACGCCACGTGGGCAAACCGTAATTGATCATATCTTTATGAGCAAACAATTTACCGCAAGCAGGTGGGGCATTTTGACGGATACCTATTTTGGTAAATTTCCTTCAGATCATTTTCCGGTATTGGCCGAAGTTGAACTGAAATAGTCAAACTTAATTTACCGCTGTAATAAGGTATAATAATATAAAAAGGATCTCTTGTTATCGTTCAAGAGATCCTTTTTTAATGGAGAACATTTCCCAATGGGTTAGAATGCTAAGCGTTCGACTACCTGAAACTGGATACACTTTACAGTAAAATGGATACTTTTAGCACCTGGTCATTGCTGAATTTTGTACTATAATCAAAATTTAAAAATGAACATTCAAAAAGTATGGTTTATCACAGGTGCATCCAAAGGGATGGGACTTGAAACTGCCAAACTCGTATTGGCAAATGGTGACAAATTGGTTGCCACCTCACGAAATATAAACGAACTGATTAGCAATCTTGGCGAAGCCAGCGAAAATTTTCTTCCTTTGGCATTAGATATTACCAAAGATGCAGAAGTGAGTGATGCCGTATTTAAGAGCATTGTACATTTTGGAAGATTAGACGTAGTATTAAATAATGCAGGCTATTATCTGGTTGGCAGTCTCGAAGAAATTTCTGAAGAAGAATTTCGTAAAACGCAAGAGGTTAATGTTTTTGGTACTGTGAATATTATCCGTCATGTACTGCCATACCTCAGAAAGCAAAAATCAGGTCACATTATTAATATTGCCTCCAATATGGGCTACATGGGGTATGCCAATACCGGAAGCTATAATGCTGCAAAATTTGCTGTGGTAGGTCTTTCAGAAGCCTTGGCGCAAGAAGTTAAGCCATTCGGTATTAAGGTAACTGTAGTGGCTCCGGGTATGTTTCGTACCAATTTCATGTCTGAAACTACGCTGCTTGTGGCTGAAAAAGAAATAGAAGGGTACGGTAAAAAAGCACATGCAGCGATGTTGAGCAGTTTTAACGGACACCAGCCAGGTGATCCGAAAAAGCTGGCACAAGCATTGAACCTTATAGTAAAGGCACAAGAGCCACCTGTTCACCTTATCCTTGGGCCAGATAGCTACAACTCTATTTTGGAACAACGAAAAAACGAACAAGCGGAAATGGAGCAATGGAAGCACTTATCGTTATCTACTGACTTGGATTAATTGGCTAACTTTGAGGAAATGAAAAAGACAGATCAATCACCTTACCAGATCAGATCGATTTCTGAGCTGCACCGTTTATTTGCACTTTCAAAGCCCGATCATCCTTTGGTGAGTGTGATTGATTTCGCATTGCTAAGCTACAAACACAGTGATGTATGGAGACACTTTACCAATGATTTTTATTGCATAGCCATCAAAACAGGTACCAACGGTAAATTTCGTTACGGGCAGCAGGATTACGACTTCGAAGAGGGGATAATGACCTTTACCAAACCCGGACAGGTTTTCTCGGTTAGGGAAACAGACGGAAATGCAGTAAATGGCTATATGCTGGTATTTAAGCCGGAGTTGATCCAGAATTATCCTTTAGGAAAGCATATTAAGGATTATGGTTTCTTCTCTTATGCCGTTGCAGAAGCACTCCATCTGTCAGAAAGAGAAGAAGAAGTTGTTTTTTCCCTCTTGAAGCAAATGCAGCAGGAACTTAAAAATAGTATCGATCAATACAGTCAGGATGTGATTGTTTCGCATGTAGAGTTATTGCTCAGCTATTCAAATCGCTTTTACAACCGGCAGTTTATTACCAGAAAGGCTGTACACCATGATCTTTTATCAAGATTAGAACAAATTCTGACCGGCTATTTTGAAAATGAAAACAAGGCAGTAACGTCACTCCCAAGTGTTAAATTACTTGCAGATGAACTTCATCTTTCTGCCAACTATTTAAGCGACATGTTGCGTAACCTCACCGGGCAAAGCACCCTGCAATATATTCATAACCATATTATTGAGCGCGCTAAAGTATTGCTTTCAACAACAAACCTGAACATTAGCGAGATTGCATATCGTTTTGGATTTGAGTACCCACAGTCGTTTAATAAGCTATTTAAGAAAAAAACCACGCAAACTCCTTTACAATATCGCCAGTCTTTCAACTGATCACTTCTGCTGATATTTTGAATAATAAGTTTAATTATCTATTTTTGTATCGATCAATACATAAATAAAAAGTCAAATGAAAGGAAGACCTGCAATATTTGAACATAGCGAGTTGGTGAACAAGGCACAAAGCATTTTCTGGGAAAAGGGCTACACGGCAACCTCGCTCAGCGATTTGTTAACCGCAACAGGAGTGGGTTCGGGTAGTTTTTACAACAGTTTTAAAGGAGGAAAAAAAGAAATCTTTAGGGCTGCAATGCTGCAACGCAGGGAAGCATTTAATGATTTTAGAAAAGAACTGGAAAGGAGTGAATCACCATTGGCGTTAATAAAAGACTTTTTCAGGAGTATCGCAAAAGCAGGCCCTGAAGACCATCTTAAAGGGTGTATCATAGCCAATACTGTTGTGGAGATGACTTATGTGGATGAAGAACTAGGGGCAGAGTCGATTCGCATATTGAAAGATGTTGAGGAGATGTTTGTTGGGGCAATAGAAAGGGAAAAAAAGTTAGGTCAGCTCAATAATCCGTTATCTGCAGCGGTTTTGGGCAAATATCTGATCACCTTTTGGTGTGGCTTGAATACGCTTAGAAGAATGTATCCAGATAAAGAGGTACTCGTAGCGCAGATAGAAATGCAGTTGGGGATTATTGCTTAATTTTTTTTGAATAATTATGTATTGATCGATACAAAAATAAAAATACAATGGATTTAAAATTAAAGGGAAAAAGAGCGTTTATTAGTGGCGCTACACAAGGAATTGGATTTGCAATAGCACAACAATTATTAGCTGAGGAGGCCGAGGTGATTATAAATGGCCGTGAAGAGGCAAAAATGAATGCCGCAGTTGCTGCACTAAAGCAACAGTTTCCAAATGCTACAGTGTCTGGCCTAACAGCAGATTTTTCAGTAAAAGAGCAGGTAGAAGCCTTGTTGGCTCAATTGAATGATATCGATATTCTGATCAACAATGTGGGCATATTCGAACTTAAAGATTTTGATCTGACTACAGATGAAGATTGGTACAACATGTTTGAAATCAATGTGATGAGTAGCGTAAGGTTATCGAGAAAATTATTGCCACAAATGCTTGAAAAGAACTGGGGAAGAATTATTTTTATCAGCAGTGAATCTGGTGTAAATATTCCCGGTAATATGATCCACTATGGAATGACCAAGGCTGCAATGATGGCGGTAAGTAATGGATTATCAAAATTAACCAAAGGTACTGAGGTCACTATTAATACGATTTTGGGCGGACCTACTTACTCTGATGGTGTGGCCAGGACCATTGAGCATATTGCAGGTATGCAAAACCTAAGTGTAGAGCAGTTAAAAGCTGGAATTATGCAGCAAACCAACCCGCACTCCTTAATAGGGCGTTTTATTCATCCGGCAGAAATTGCAAACCTGGCTACCTATCTTTCCAGCCCGCTTTCTTTGGCTACCAATGGAGCCAGCTTAAGGGCTGATGGTGGTGTTTTAAAAACACTTTAATCTTGTAAAGGGTGGTGTTTGCATAAATTTTTACTGGATATTATGATTTATGTTGTGTTCGTGTCTGCAATAAATTATTGTAGCTAAAATTTAACCGCTTTCCTTTATCTTTGCCGCGAATTTAATATTCCCAATCGTGATTAATGTAAATAACATCTCCGTTTCATTTGGCGGAACCACCCTTTTTAGCGACGTAACCTTTTCGATAAACGAAAACGATAAAATCGCCTTAATGGGTAAAAATGGTGCAGGCAAGTCGACCATTCTAAAAATTATTGCTGATGTAGCTAAACCTACTTCTGGCAGCGTAACTGGTCCGAAAGAAGCCGTAATTGCCTATTTGCCACAACACTTGCTCACACATGATAACGTTACTGTTTTTGAGGAAACCATGAAAGCTTTTGCAGAGGTGAATCAAATGCAAAAAGAGCTTGATGAGCTGAACGAGCAGCTTACTATTCGTACCGATTACGAAAGCGACGATTATATGAAGCTGATCGAGCGGGTATCAGAACTGAGCGAGAAATTTTATTCGATTGAAGAAACCAATTATGATGCAGAAGTAGAGAAAGTATTAAAAGGCCTGGGTTTCGAACGTAAGGACTTTACCCGCCAAACCGCTGAGTTTTCGGGTGGATGGCGCATGCGTATTGAGTTGGCTAAAATTTTATTAAAGAAACCGGATCTGATTTTACTGGATGAGCCGACCAACCACATGGATATCGAAAGTATTCAATGGCTGGAAGATTTCCTGATCAATTCGGCAAAGGCGGTGATGGTCATCTCACACGACCGTACCTTTGTAGATAACATTACCAATCGTACCATCGAGGTAACCATGGGTAGGATATACGATTACAAAGCCAAATACACCCATTACCTGCAATTGCGTGCCGAGCGTCGTATACACCAGTTGAAGGCTTACGAAGAACAACAACGTTTTATTGCCGATAACCAGGAATTTATCGATCGTTTTAGGGGGACCTATTCTAAAACTTTACAGGTGCAATCGCGTGTGAAAATGCTCGAGAAACTCGAGGTAATTGAAATTGATGAAGTGGATACCTCGGCATTAAGATTGAAGTTTCCTCCCTCACCACGTTCGGGTCAGTATCCGGTAATGGTAGAAGAGCTGACCAAAACTTACGGCGATCATGTAGTTTTCGAAAAAGCATCAATGGTGATCGAGCGGGGAGAAAAAGTGGCTTTTGTGGGTAAAAACGGTGAAGGAAAATCGACCATGATTAAAGCCATTATGAACGAGATTGATTTTGAAGGTGGTTTAAAAGTAGGACACAATGCTAAAATTGGCTATTTTGCACAAAATCAGGCCGCTTTACTTGATGAGAACCTGACGGTATTCGAAACCATTGATCAGATTCCGTTAAGCGATGGCTCAATAAAAATCAAAGACCTTTTAGGCGCTTTTATGTTCAGTGGCGATGATACCACTAAAAAGGTGAAGGTACTTTCCGGTGGGGAGAAAACCCGTTTGGCTATGATCAAACTGTTGTTAGAACCCGTGAATGTATTAATCCTCGATGAGCCAACCAACCATTTGGACATGAAAACCAAAGACATTATTAAAGATGCATTGAAAGATTTTGATGGTACGTTGATTTTGGTCTCACACGACCGCGATTTCTTAGATGGATTGGTGCAAAAAGTATTTGAATTTGGTAATAAACGTGTTCGTGAACATTTTGAAGATATCAAAGGTTTCTTAGCCTATAAAAAAATGAATAGCCTGAAGGAAATTGAGCAAAACTAAATCAGATTTCCAATAAAAATTTTGAAAGCAGTTCTGAAAAGGACTGCTTTTTTGTTTGAAGCGGATTTTTGAGTTTGTCAGTATATACCAGATTACCAGGTCAACTCACCAGCTTTTTCATTATAGTATTGGCAATTCTGTATTTTTTTAGGCCATTCTTTTTGCAAAATCCTTAATGTATCATGCTGATTATTTAATATTTATAATAAATCTACTATATCCATAGATAATATAGATATATTTATATATTTGCACTGTCAATGTTACACATAACGATATGAACCATCTTTACATTAACAAATCTACTCGACCTGATTTAAAGTTGAATGTTGTTTTAAGCCATGCTGAAACCTGTTGTAGACTAGATGCAGATTGTTGTATGTGCAGCTAACTACCAAGCGCTCGTCACAAATATTATTTAGTATATCCTTATTATCCCTTTTATGAATCTCCTTTTCAGGAAACTGGTAATCAGCTCTTTGGTTATTTTTCTGGCATGCCCTTTTTTGAACTTCAGGCAGGCATACCCGGTGGTTAAATCTCATCCGGCGGCTGATGCTGTTTTATCGTGCTGTTCAGCTAAGCTTCCAAACAGGTATGGAGTGAAGTTTACAACATTAAACCAGTCTAAAGAAAATACGCCCGGTGTTGCGGTAAAGACCATCGGTGGAATGGTTTGGATAAAGGGCGGAAATTATTTAATGGGGGGCGACGATAAGCAGGCACAGGCCGATGAATATCCGAAGCACCGGGTAAGTGTTAAAGGTTTTTATATTGATGTGACCGAAGTAACCAATGCCCAGTTTAAAAAGTTCGTCGATGCAACACATTATAAAACTACTGCTGAGCGAACGCCCGACTGGGAGGTGATTAAAAAACAGCTTCCGCCTAATACGCCTAAACCTGACCCCAGTTTACTCGTAAAAGCTTCGCTGGTTTTTAAACCGAGTGTTAATAAGGTCGATTTAAATGATTATTCTCAATGGTGGGTATGGACCAAAAATGCGGATTGGAAACATCCCCATGGGCCAAAGAGCGATATTAAAAATAAAGATAATTACCCTGTGGTCCACATCTCTTTTGAAGATGCAATAGCTTATTGTAAATGGGCCGGAAAGCGTTTACCAACCGAAGCGGAATGGGAGTGGGCAGCGAGGGGTGGACTCGAAAATAAAATCTATCCCTGGGGTAATGAAGCCCTTAATGCCGGTAAAGTGAAAGCAAACACCTGGGAAGGAGAATTTCCTAACCAAAACGCGAAGAAAGATGGCTACTATTATGCCGCACCGGTAAAGTCTTATCAGCCCAATAACTATGGGCTATACGATATGGCGGGTAATGTATGGGAGTGGTGCTCAGATTATTACGATAGCCGGTATTATGCAAGTGCCAAAGTTTTCGATAACCCCAGAGGTCCGGCTAAATCTTTTGATCCTGACGATACTTTTGCTATAAAAAGATCGATCAGAGGCGGTTCCTTTTTATGTAATGCCAGCTATTGCTCCGGATATCGGGTTGCAAGGCGAATGAAAACATCAGAAGACAGCAGTCTGGAGCACCTTGGCTTCAGATGTGTAAAAGATAAATAACCAGATTCTTAACTATAAACCAAAACAAATGAAAATGAACTGCAGAAAATAAAAAAGGGAAAAATTTTCATTTCTCCCTCCAAACTAAATAAATCTTCGAACCAGGTTCTCAATTGGCGTTGGCCCTGATTCAAATGGTAACTTAATTCTAAACAAAATTATGCAAAATTTCTATGAAGTACGTGCCCGGCGCACGCTTACTTCAAAATTTCCTACACAATACTTTAGGAAGCTATTCTCTGTTTCTTTCATCGGAAGAAAAAAAATAACCTTCAGCTTCCTGATTTTATCCTTGCTGCTTGTACTTTCAAAAAATGGGCATGCGCAAACCACCCCGCTTATTAATTCAACTTTAACCGGAACGGTTAGAGATGCCAGAACGGGTGAAACCTTACCAGGCGTAAATGTGGGCATAAATGGCACTACCCATACGGCACTAACAGATAATAATGGTATTTTTCGTTTCGTAACCGGACAAAAATTCCCCTATACGCTTACCATTAGTTTTGTGGGCTATAAAACATTGCAGGTAGTAGCCAACGGCTCGCCGCTTGAAGTAAAACTCGAGGAACAGGTAAATACACTGAACAATGTAGTGGTAGTGGGTTATGGAACGCAGAAAAAAAGCGATTTTACAGGTTCACTTTCCTCCGTTCCCACTGAACTGAAAGGCGTTCCGGTGGCCTCGCCAGACCGGCTTATCCAGGGTGCAATTTCTGGTGCCCAGGTTACCCAATCCAGCGGACAGCCTGGTGGTGGCGTTTCGATCCGGGTGCGTGGTGGAACATCTATTAATGCGGGGAACGAACCCCTTTATGTAATTGATGGTTTCCCGGTTTACAATGGCGATGCATCAGTTGATGCCGGTATCACCAACGGACCGGCTATCAATCCGCTTTCTGCAATTAATCCAGCCGATATCGAATCGATAGATGTACTTAAGGATGCTTCTGCAACTGCAATTTACGGCTCTCGTGGTGCAAATGGTGTAATTCTGATTACCACTAAAAGAGGCAGCAAAAACAGTTTTTCCATTAACTACAGCGGTTATTACGGTACACAAAAAGTGAGTAAGAATATAGGCGTATTGAATGCCAGGGAATGGGGAGCACTAAAAAACGATGCCCTTACCGATGCGGGTAAAGCGCCCTTCTACACCCAGGCGCAGTTGGACCAGCTTGGAGCAGGAACCGACTGGCAAAGTGAGGCTTTCAGAACAGCACCCGTGCAGAATCACAGTCTTTCGATTTCGTCGGGCAATGAAAAAACACGTTTATTACTTTCTGGAAATTATTTCAAACAAGAAGGGATAATTTTGAATACAGGTTTTGACCGGTATTCGGCAAAGCTAAATATTGATCATGAAGTAAACGCTAAATTCAAATTGGGGGCTTATCTGAACGGAAGTATAACCCATGCCGATGTGGCACCAAGCGGGATTGTGGCCAATATTCTTTCTATGGTACCCGTTGTTCCGGTAAAAGATGCTAATGGGAATTTTACGGCAAACAGTAGTTTTGGGGCAACGGTTGCAAACCCGATAGCTACTTTAAGCTTGCAGACCAACGAAACAAAAACCACCAGGTTTTTGGCCAACAGTTTTGGAGAATATACCATTATCGATGGATTAACAGCCAGGGTTTCTTTAGGCACAGATATCATCAATAACAAACAGAACAGATACCTGCCTTCTACACTTTACGAAAGTCTGCCAGGTGGAAATGCATCAATAGGCGCTTTATCCACATTAAACTGGCTAAATGAAAATACAATCAACTACAAAAAAACAGTTAATGGAAAACATAGCTTCGACATCCTTTTAGGTAATACACAACAAAAATCGGTTACCGAGGTTTTTACCGCAGGTACTTCAAATTTTGTTAGCGATGCATTTAAATACAATAATCTGGCTTCCGGAACGGTGCTCGCAACCCCAACATCATTAAAAACAGAGTGGGCACTGCAATCCTTTCTTGCCCGTATCAATTATGCCTACGATAATAAATACCTTTTAACCTTAACGGCCCGTGCCGATGGATCTTCAAGGTTCGGTATCAATAACAAATGGGGAACTTTCCCTTCGGCAGCAATTGCCTGGAATGCCTCAAATGAGGGATTTCTTCACGGCATAAAAGCCATCAGTTCGTTGAAATTTCGTTTTAGTGCGGGTGTAACCGGTAACCAGGAGATCGATCCATACCGATCACTTTCGCGCTTATCGAGTTATCAATACACTTTTGCCAATACCCTGGTTAATGGTTTAGCCATAGCCAGTTTTGCAAACCCTGATTTAACATGGGAAAAAACAGCTCAATATAACTTTGGTATCGACCTGGAACTGTTTTCGGGCAGAATCCAGTTAACAACTGATGTGTATTATAAAAGAACTTCAGATTTATTGCTTGAAGTTCCGGTGCCCTATTCTTCAAGTTTGACCAGTGCATTTCAGAATTTAGGTGTAGTAAGGAATAAAGGGGTAGAGTTAGGACTGAAAACCATAAACTTCCAGGGCGATTTTAACTGGACAACCAACCTGATATTTTCTGCAAACAGAAATAAAATTATTACGCTTGGTGGCGCGCCTTATTTCTTTGTTACAGATCCGGCCAGTCCCACCACTTTACCAACCCAGATTATTAAAGTTGGCGAATCGGTTGGTGCATTTTACATGTACGAAATTGATGGTGTAAATCCTGCTACGGGCTTACAAAAGTACAAAGACCTGAATGGCGATGGTGCGATAACGCAGGATGCCGACCGTAAGATTGTGGGCAGTTCTCAACCAAAATTTTTGGCAAGCATAACCAATACTTTTAGATACAAAAATTTTGATTTGTCGGTTTTTTTCAATGCCTCGTATGGGAATAAAATCTTCAACTGGACGCGCGCCAACCTGGAGCTAGGAACTGGTTATACCGGTGCTGTAGCGACATTACTTGACCGCTGGACACCGACCAACCGGAATACTGATGTACACAAAGCCATCGAAAACCCGGCAGTAACTATTTCTGACCGCTTTGTGGAGGATGGTGCTTTCATCAGACTTAAAAATGTTTCTATTGGTTATAGCATTCCAGGCCGCTTACTCTCCAAATTGAAATTAAGTGCACTAAGGGTATATGTCTCAGGTTCTAACCTTTACACGTGGACGAAGTATACTGGCTACGATCCGGAGGTAAGCACCAATGGACAGAACTCCATAAGCACGGGGATGGATAGGGCAGCTTATCCGAATGCAAAATCAATTCAGGGTGGCATCAGCCTAACGCTTTAATTTTTTCAAAATCTAATTTTTATTACGATGAAAATAAAATACTTACTGCTGGCAATTGCTGTTGCCAGTCTTTCAGCCTGCGTAAAACTGGACGAAAACCCAAAATCATTCATCTCGCCAGAGCAATTTTACAAAACAGCTGGCGATGCTGTTTCTGCTGTTAATGCCATATATTATCCAATGGTTGACAATAGCACTGGCGCACAGCCGATATATAACCGGCTGTTTTATACAGGATTGGATTTCCTGACGGATGATCTGGATGCTGGTCCGGGCTCTCCCAATGCAGAAGTAAGGGCACTGGCGAAGTTAACCCATGCTTCTACAAATTTACGCATCCAACAAATCTGGACGGAACATTACGAGGGCATTAATAAAGCGAATATTGCCCTGGAAAGAATTCCTGCCATAGAAATGGATGGCAAACTTAAAAACCGCTTACTTGGCGAAGCCAAATTTTTGAGGGCCTTTTATTATTTTAATTTAGTCAGGCTTTATGGCGATGTTCCATTGCTGTTAAAAGACCAGACACAATTGAGCATTGCTGAACTGCAGGTACCACGAACACCGAAAGAACAGGTATATCTGCAGATTATCAATGATCTGGAAACCGCGGCCTCTTTATTCAAAGCGGGTTCAGGCGGTGAAGCAGGTCGTGCTACCGAAGGTGCTGCGGTGGCCTTGTTATCCAAAGTGTATTTAACCAGAAGAGATTGGGCCAATGCCGTGAAATATGCCGAAGCCGTAATTACTGGCAGTTATGGTTACGCATTATTTGATGATTATGCGCAGGTTTTTCTTCCGGCATATAAAAATGGAAAAGAGCACATTTTTTCTGCACAGATAAAAGGAAGTACAATCAGCACCGGTCACTTAATTACCTCAAGTGATATCCGCTCCGGTGTTCCCGGATTAAAAGGATCCTATGGAAATCAATTGGCTTTTTATACCGTTGGAAGCGATAATTTTTTCAGTCTGTACAAACTTTATTCAGGAAAGGATAAAAGAAAGCGTGTATCATTTGTCACTTATTATACCAGTCCGACAGATGGTAAAAAGTATGCCACGATCAATGCACCAGGGGATTCTGTTCCTTTCATCAATAAAAACTGGGACCCTAATTATGCCAGCACCGGAAACTCTGATGCCAATATGAACATCTTACGTTTTGCAGAAGTGATTTTGATAGATGCTGAAGCTGAAAATGAACTTAACGGGCCAACAAGCAAAGCTTATACTTCAATTAACAAAATCAGAAAAAGGGCCGGTTTGGCCGACTTAACGACAGGATTAACCAAAGATCAGTTCAGGGATTCGGTTTATCTGGATCGCCGCCTCGAACTGGTAGGCGAGTGCCACAGGTATTTTGACCTGATCCGTCAAACGGGAACCGAAGTTACAGGCGTTGGTCCTGAAGGTAAAGGGATTTTACTTAAAAACCTGAAACTCGTTGGAAAAACGAATGTAGCTGCGCGACATTATTTATATGCCATCCCGCAGGGTGAAATTGATAGAAACCCAAAACTTACCCAAAACCCAGGCTGGTAAGAAACAAATTTTTAGAAAACCATAAACTTTAAATGATACGTATTATGAAAAGGATACATTATAAGATTGCGGGAGCAGCTATTTTAATATCATCGATATTTCAAGCGGCATCTGCACAAACATCAAACCCATTAACATCCGATCAGGGTTTTAAAGGCAAAATTGGCAGAACAGCAGCCGAATCTCAGGAATATTTTCCCGAAAAGAAAAAAGCACCTGCGGGTGCACCAAATGTAATTGTATTTTTAATTGATGATGCCGGTTATGGCACATCGAGTGCTTTTGGAGGTTTAATGCAAACACCGGTGTTGGATAGTTTGGCCAATAATGGGTTACGTTATACCAATTTCCACTCTACAGGGGTCTGTTCCCCAACACGTGCCGCACTGCTCACTGGCCGTAACCACCATTCGGTACATATGGGTACCTTAAATTACAGTTCGAGTGGTTTCCCGGGTTATGATGCAATTATGCCAGCCGATAAGGGAACAATTGCCGAAGTGCTGCACGAAAATAACTATAGCACTTTCGCCGTGGGAAAATATCATGTTGCGCCGATCAATGAAATTACAGCAATTGGTCCGTATGATAGATGGGCAGTTGGCCGGGGTTTCGATCACTTTTACGGATTTCAGCTGGGGCATACCGATCAGTATCATCCAAATCTTTACGAAGACACTAAAGTTGTTGATCCGGAACCTAATGGGAAACACCTGACCACGCTATTAGCTGATAAAGCGATCAACTATATTTCTAATCAAAAATCCATTGCACATGATAAACCTTTCTTCCTCTATTTTGCAACCGGTGCTATTCATTCTCCGCATCAGGTAGATAAAAAATGGAGCGATTTGTATAAAGGCAAATTTGATAAAGGCTGGGATTGGTACAGAGAAGAAGTTTTTGCCCGTCAGAAAAAACTGGGAGTAATCCCTGCCAATGCGGTGCTGCCCGATCGCGATCCTACGGTTAAAGCCTGGAATAGCTTATCGCCAGAGCAAAAGAAAGTATATGCCCGTTTTATGGAAATTTATGCGGGTTTCTTAACGCATGCGGACTACGAGTTTGGCCGCATTGTTAACTATGTAAAAGAAATCGGACAGGCAGACAATACGGTGATTTTGGTGAGCATTGGCGATAACGGATCAAGTCACAGCCCGGAGCATGGTAGTTTAAATGGTTATATCAGCTCACTGGATGAAGATAAACAAGTTGCAGCGTTATATAAAAACATTGATAAACTGGGTACAGAACACTCTTTTGAAGATGCACCCTCAGGCTGGACCCAGGCAACCAATACACCGTTCAGGTTATGGAAAGCCGACCCGAACAGTGAGGGCGGTACGCACCAGCCGCTTATTGTGTATTATCCAAATGGCCAGTTAAAAAAGGGCGATATCCGCGGTCAATACGGGCATGTAATTGATATTGCACCAACCATATATGAATTAACAGGAGCAAAGGTTCCTGAAGTTATTAAAGGAAGTGTACAGAAACCGATTGAAGGGACAAGTTTGGTTTATTCATTTAAAGATGCCAATGCCGAAAACAGACACAAAATTCAGTACTATGAGTTATTTGGAAAGCGGGCCATTGTGAAAGACGGCTGGAAAGCTTCTGTTTTTCATAAATCCGGAAGTGATTTTAATCAAGATGTATGGGAGCTTTATAACCTGAATGACGATTTTAACGAACGCATTAACCTAGCTGCAAAATACCCTGAAAAAGTAAAAGATTTACAGGCACTTTTTGAGCAGGAGGCCATTAAGTATAATGTATTTCCATTAAATGATAATGCACTCGGTCACAGCGTCGGCGGACGAGCCCGCAGTCCTTTTGGTCTTGATAAAAAGGTGGTGCTTTACCCGGGTATTGAGCAGTTTTTAACCCTTAGCGGACCACAGTTCCAGAACGATGCATTTTCAATTACTGCAGATGTTGATATCAAATCGGCAGGAGCACAAGGGGTTTTATTTGCTACCGGTTCTGAATTTGAAGGTTTAAGTTTATTTATTAAAGATGGGAAATTTGTAGTGGCACATAATACAGGCAGCATTGTTAAGTATCTGGAATCGAATGTTCCGGTTTCAGTTGGCAAATCAAAACTGAAGTTCGAATTTAATTTCACTGCGCCGGCTCACGAAAGTAAAGATAAAAATGCACCTGCAGGTACTGAGGCGATTTATATCAATGATAAAAAGGTAGGCGAGCGCAATGTTGTTGCCGCAGAAGGTAGAATTGCAATATATAAAGATGGGATCGACGTAGGTGCAGACAGAAATTCGACTGTAACCGATCGTTACAAAGCACCCTTTAACTTTACCGGAAAGTTAAACAACATCACTATTGAATATAAATAAGACGATAAATAACAGGCTGCCATCTTTGGTAGCCTGTTTTGTTTTACTACAATTTCTCAAATCCATATCAAATGAAAATAATACTCAGAATTTTTATGCTCACTGTTTTGGCAAAAAGCACATGGGCACAAGATAAAGCCGGTGATCCTATTTTTAATGGCAATAAATTGTTCGCCGATGTAAAGCAATACGTTGACTTTGGGATTCACAGAACTGCGACAGATGGCGACAACCAAACATCGGCATGGCTGAAAAATAAACTGGATAAATTAGGGTATAAAACCGAATACCTTTATTTTCCGGTGAAGCAGTATTTTTTGGAAAGCGCTTCACTACAAGTAAAAAATAAAGTATTAAATGTATTTCCGCTTTGGCCTGTTGCCCAGGCCAATGTTTCTTTAAATGCGGTTTTAGTTGATGCAGATAAGAACAAACAGTCAGTTTCGGGAAAAATTGCCATCATCAGATTAAAAAAAGAAGACCGTCAATACATTGACCGTTTAGAAAAACTCGATCGCTTTAATGATTTGATTGCCCGGCATGCCAGTGCTATAATTTTGATTGTGGATAATGAAGCAGGCCAAATAGCTGCTTTAAATACCCAACCAAATGCATCGTGGAAAATTCCTGTGGTTCAGATTGCACCAAAAGATACCGCACAGTTAATCAGCGGTGCCACAGCTTCCCTTCAGATTAAAGGCAGTTTAAAAGATGTACAGGCACGTAACGTAATCGCCAAAATTGGATCTGGCAAAAAAGAAGTCATTGTTTCTACTCCAATTAGCGGCTGGTTTACCTGTGGTGGAGAGCGCGGACCTGGAATTGCAATTTTTAATGCCATCGCCGAATGGGTAAGCATTACCAAACCACCGTATACCTTTGTTTTTATCGCAAATTCATCTCACGAACTGGAAGATCATAGGGGAACTCATGTATTTATTGATAAAAGGGCACCAAAACCAGAAAATGTCAGGCTGTGGGTGCATTTTGGTGCGAGTTTTGCCATAAACGCATATCAAAAAACAACTGACGGAATACAAAAACTTGATGCTGTTGATCCTAAGAGGAGGGTTTATTATAGCTCAAATATGGAGAATACAATCCATAAAGCCTTTGATAACAAGTCGATTACTCAGCTGAAGGATGTTGCCTTAGGAGAGCTTAGTGTAGCCAAAAAATACGGGTATGCTTCTTATTTCGGTTTTGTTGGGGCCGATTTTAATCCATATTTTCATACCCCGGTTGATGATGAGACCGCAACATCACCAAAAATATTAGAAGAAACGGCTTTACTGATTAGGAATGCAATAGAATTAGAATTGGCGAATCACTTGTAATGAAAAATAGATGATTTATGGAAAATAAGATAGATGAAATGCTAACAAAATATAACCTGAATAAGGAAGATAGCATTTTATCTATTTTGGAAGATTTTAGAGATGAAAATGAGGTTCGCGAATATTGTATGAGGGTTTTACAGGCCTATCCTGACCCGAAAAAAGAAGACTGGATAATCGGAATGGAAGGGGGAGACTACATTTACAGTTTTGAGGGCAATTTTATTTTTATCACCGATGATATCTGGAGTTTTAATTTAGTGGCCAAAAAGCCTCTATTAGAATTATTAGCAGAGAAAATGAGATCGCTGAGGCAATCAGGGTTTTGAAAGATGGTGAAAGTTAAAACAGTTTAATTTTATGGTGTTTTGCCTTACTTTATCTGGTGGTAAATTAAGAAATTAAACACTCCATCACTCCATAGACTAACATATCCTTTACCAATTCGGTATTAGCAAGCGAAAATTTATATTTGCCGATATGAAGAAGCCCGTTTTTTTAGTTTTCTTATTTATACTCGGCTCAACTTTTTTTAGCCATACAAAAGCGCAATCCGTATTCCAAACCATATTACAACGGGTTCATCAGGAGCAAATTGATGACGTAAAGGATATAAAAAGCCTGGATAAACGGGTGGAAGATAATCTGATAGGTTTAAATCTAAAGAGTGGAAAATGGGAATCTATAAATTATGCAGATCATAAACGCATCAAGCCAGGTTGGTTACCTGTATTGGAAAGGATAAGGACCATGACATTAGCTTATTCATTTCCTAAAAGTAGTTATTATAAGAATAAACAGATTTTGGAGGCCATACATAAAAGCCTGAGTTATTTCATTAATCATAAACCTTTGCCTTATTGTGACAATTGGTATCAGCAGGGTATTACGCGTCCACAAACTTTAGCTTTAAGCCTTGTCAATATGAGGTTTGGCGATTCGCCCTTAGATGGTGAGTTGGAAAGAAATACGCTGGCTGTAATTTGTAAAGATACTTCCGTTACCAGTATCGGACGGAATAACCCTATGCACAGGTTTAATTTTGGAGCCAATAAAGCCCAGATTGCGATGGGCTGGATATTTATAGGTGCTTTGCTAGCGAATGAAAAAATGTTAGAAGTGGGGGTGAAGGAGGCTTACTTGCCCATTCAATACACCACAGGAGAAGGAATTCAATACGATCTTTCTTACGATATGCACTATGGGTATCTGTACAATGGTGGATATGGGGTGGAGTTTATGACAAGCGTGGTTAAATCTGCTGCTTATACTTTTGGAACCAAGTATGCGCTGAAAGGTGAGAAACTGGATCTATTTCGAAAATTTATACTGGAATCAATATTTGGCGTTATCCGTGGGAAGTGGATGGATTGGAATGTGATGGGTAGGGGTATTTCGCGTATTGGTGCAATACAAAAAGACTACTCTTCATATCTCGAAAAGTTGGAGCGGATTGATCCACAGGGAAAGGAACAATATAGTGCTATTAGAAAAAGGATGAAAGGTGAAGAACCTGTTTTCTTCAAAGTGGAACCCTTCCACCGTCATTATTGGAATACTGATTATACGGTGCACACCCGGCCTTCATACTTGATGTCGATACATGCTGTTTCAAACAGAAAGTACTCACAAGAGATTGGCAATCTGGAGAATCAGAAAGGATTTTGGGGCTCAGAAGGAACCATGAACCTTCAATTAAAAGGGAATGAATATTACAATATATTTCCACTATGGAATTGGACCAAACTACCCGGCACTACACTGCCAGATACTTTGCCTACCATTAAAGATAAGGCGCCAGGTGTAGGAGATAGGAGAGGAACACATTCCTTTTCAGGAGGAGTGTCTGATTCAAGCTACGGAGCTACCGCTTATGTAATGGATAATGATCTATATACGTCAGCAAAAAAATCCTGGTTTATGTTTGATGATGAAATTGTATGCTTAGGAGCAGGTATCAAGTCAACCCTGCCTTATCCGGTTGCCACTACTTTAAATCAGGTAATGCTTTCTGGAAATGGACTAACCATATGCGCTGGTAGTCGTGTTACCCGATATCAAAAAGGCATCAACCTAACTTTTAAAAATCAGGTAGAATGGGTATTGCATGATCATGTAGGATATGTGTTTCCTCAAGGTGGCAATGCGCATCTATCTGCTGAAAACAGGATTAGTGATTGGACAGGGGTGAGTATGACTGGTGAGGAAGCTAATAAAAAGATAGAGCAGAAATCCGTTTTTCAGTTAAGCTTACAGCATGGTATTCGGCCTGAAAATGAGAAATACGCCTATATCCTGGTACCGGCTATCAAAAATTCTATTGAAATGAAACATTACCTTGAAAAGAAAAATGTTATAATCAAGTTCAATAACGAAAAGCTTCAGGCGGTATATCATAATAAATTGAAGATATGGCAGATGGTATTTTATGCGGGAAATATGTCTTTTAAGGATGATGAAATTAATTTATCAACAGATATTCCATCAATTTTAATGCTTAAAAAAATAGAGAAAGGAAAATATCAACTTTATGTTGCAGATCCTTCTCATCTTTATGAAAAAATGAAGGTTAGCCTTAAGATAAGCGGGGGCGATACGCAGACGTTTGACTTAGATCTGCCGCTGAAGCAATATGCTGGTCAGACTGTATCGATTGTTGTAAATTCCGAACATCTTTAATACTTTCTATATCTGAAATAATAATATTAGGTTATCAGATAGCACTACTGGAATCCATTAGGCCTTCCAGTAGTGATCGTCAACTGTTTTCTAAATTAATTAATCCAGTTTTTTTAATCAAGCTAAAGAACCAACGCAGCAATTTCTTCCCCGGTTCCCACCTGGGTGACCTCTGTTTCAGTGGCAGCAAAACGATCGATGGTTAAATTTGGTGCTTTACCCATCACCAGTGTATGGCGATTGGTGTTGCCTTTGAGTTTTAAAGTACTATTGTCGAGAATTTCAGTATATAAACCTTCACTGCTGCTGTTTATGTCGGCAAAAGCATTTCCCTTAAGAATAATCTGGAGATATTTAGTACTAAGCTTTGCTTCTGTTCTCACTACTGCGTTTTGATCAGCCTCAATGCGGTAGATGTCGTTTACATAAATAATAAGTTTACAGGTTTCTTTATTGAGGCCGGTAATGCGTAACACTTCGCCCTGCTGCATAACTTTTACACTTCCAGCGTTATCATCTGCAAAGGATATTCCGATGGCGGGCCGCTGCACCAGCATCACTTCAACATTGCCCTTGATCACAATCCTCCTGAAGTTTTGAATCTTATTGAGCACTGTTTCTGTTTTTTCTGTCGCCCTTGAATGGTTTGGAAAGCTAACTGTTAAGGTAATTACGGCAGATGCCATGGCGATTAGCGTTTTAATTGAGGTTTTCATGGTGTTTTTTATTTAAATGTTAAAATTTGTTGAGCTTATGATGGCGTGCTAATAAAAATCAGCTTTACCGGTATTTCAGTTTCAGGGTTAACCAAGCGGATGCCAAAAAGAAAATGTCTGCTTAAGCGCGCTGTAATGCATCTTTTTTATTTAATGCTGATTGCGGCATGTTCATTTTCGAACAGTGCTTGTGCGGGAGCGAACAGTTTTGATGTACAGGCACCTGAATGAAGCTCAGATCTTTTTATGGGTATTATTCAATCGTTAAGCACAGCCATATCAGATTATATTCATTATTTTAGTAGAACCTTAGGGTATATTGAATCAGTAATTTTGAATAAAAATCACGATGTCAGTAAAAATCAATCGCCAAACACAGCAGAAACTTCAACAATTATTCATCATTATCCTGGCCTGGATGATGACTGGGGTGGTAATTGCGGTTTTTGAAGATCTTGTGCTGCATACTCGAAATTCTTTAGGGCCCGTTCCTGGTTATACCTTAGTTTCTTCTATTTTACTCAATGCAGTTATTGGCCTTTTTGGCGCGCTGTTAGGAGGGAGTTTGCTTGTGTTTTTTGTAAATGTAAAATATAACGATAAGCCTTACGGTTATACCCTTCTTATTGTGGCCGGATCATTTTTATGCGTGATTTTGATTGTAAACGAGTTACTGAGCCTCTATGAATTGGGCGATTCGAAAAGATTTTTGAAAAACGGATTGGTGTGGGCCATTGTGGTTTCCATTACGCAGTTGCTGCTTCAGATAAACAGTAAATTTGGACAAGGGATTTTCTGGGATATCATCAGGGGAAAGTACAATACGCCTAAGGAAGAATCACGGATTTTTATGTTTCTCGACTTAAACTCATCCACCTCCATTGCCGAAAGTCTCGGCGATAAAAAATACCATGAATTACTAAAAGATATCTTCATCGATATTACCAATCCTATTTTAGAAAACAGGGGAGAAATATACCAATATGTAGGCGACGAGGTGGTAATTGCCTGGCGTTATGATGAAGGATTAAGGAACAATAAATGCATCAATTGTTTTTTTGATATTAAAGCGCATCTGTTACAGCTCAGGAATAAATACCATGAAAAATATGGTTTATTGCCAGCTTTTAAAGCCGGTATTCACTGTGGAAAAGTGATAGCAGGTGAAGTTGGAATTATAAAGCGTGATATTACCTATTCGGGCGATGTGCTGAATACCACTTCAAGAATCCAGAATATGTGTAAGGAATTTAACCAGGAAATGCTCGTATCCATCGCGCTGGTTGAAGAACTCCAGTTAACCGACCATTATACCACCCAGTTATTAGGTGCAATTAAACTGCGCGGAAAGGAAAAAGAAATGCAGCTGGTGGCTGTTCAGCCTGTTTAAGCTGCCCTGGAGCATAAATATAACCCTTTCAAATAGGTTTCTTGATTATTGTCAAACAGATTACAATTTGCAATGAACGAATTTAACGGGATTGTATTATTTTTGTTGCAGCATGAATTAATTGTCTATCCATTCATGTAGGTAGGATTTGTTTAATTTGTGATGACTTTAAACAAAGGAGAGGGTGAGCATGAAGAATGTTTACCCTTTTTTATTTTAATCCGTACCTAAAAACCTGCTAATTTCAGACCTACCCTTAAGACACAACGTTTTTCTTTAATTTCTTATGCACTTTGCTAACCAACGTTAATAAAGTTCAGGCTTTGTCGAAGAACGTCGTCAATCCCAAGTGGCAGAAAAATCAAAAAAACAGCTGCAGAATAGAACAAATAGCACTATCAAACCTTAAACGCAGTGGTTTTGTGTTCAATAATCATGATTCTCAGCTTTTCAAAGGTATTGAACACAAAACGAAGTGCCGCTGTTTTTTTGATGAGCCTGGGGCAGTGAGAAGCCACCTTGCCGGATTGACAAAGCGCTTTGGGTACTTTGGCGCTCCAAAGTACCATGCCCCGCGGCAAAGAGCGGGAAAAAAAATCAACATTTGTGCGTAGCGTAATAATTTCTTTACGGAAGAAGCAGGACAGAGCAGGTCGCTTCTTTTTTTAAATTATTATAGATTGGCTTGATTAACCATTTATAAACCCATATATGTTTTATTCCCGTTTGGGGAATAATGATATAGTTTAAGCCATCCACTATGTTTGTTTTTACCCATCTGATTAAACCTTCAGGATTTAAAATATTATTCCTTTCTACTGCGGTATGCGCTTCTGTGCCTGCTTTTGCACAATATGTTGAACATAAAGGTAATGATGTTACCACGCCGCTACATTTACTGAAACCAGCTTATGTTACACCTTATGGCGAGACAAAAATGGCAGATATTAAAGTATCGCTTGATCGGGTTTATAACTATCTGGATAAAACTACTCCTTTCGAACTGATCGATAAGGTTTCGGGAAAGGTGATTTCGGATTTAAAGAAAGCCGATTCCAGTTCGATATTTAAGCCTGGAGACTACCGTTTAACGAGTTACGAGTGGGGCGTTACCTATACGGGTATGTTAGAGGCTGCTGCCGCCACCGGAGATCGGAAATTTAAGGATTATACGGTTGAGCGCGTCAATTTTTTGGCAGCCGTTGTTTCCGCTTATCAAAAGTATTTAAAAACAAATAAAGGGGCTGTAACGCCCGTTCGTTCGGTAATAGATCCGCATGCATTGGACGATGCAGGTTCTATTGCGGCTGCAATGATCAAAGCGCAACGAACAGGTGAGGTAAATGCGGATCTCCGTCCGGTTATTGATCATTATTTAAATTATATCATGACCAAAGAGTTCCGTTTGAAAGACGGCACACTGGCCAGAAACAGGCCACAACCCAATACCTTATGGCTTGATGATCTCTACATGAGCCTGCCGGCTATTGCCCAGATGGGCGTGTTAACTGGTGAAGCTAAATATTTTGATGAGGCGGTGAAACAATACAGATTGTTTGCAGAACGGATGTTTAACCCCGAAAAAGGATTGTATATGCATGGCTGGGTTCAGGATATGGATCCTCATCCCCAGTTTCACTGGGGGAGGGCCAATGGCTGGGCACTTATGACCAAAATAGAATTGCTGGATGCTTTACCTGCAAACCATCCCGACAGACCTTACCTTTTGAAAATGTTAAAAGCACATGTAAAAGGTTTGGCGGCTTTACAGAATGGAACAGGCTTTTGGCATCAGCTTTTAGATCGTAACGATTCTTATTTGGAAACTTCAGCTACTGCTATTTATAGCTATTGCATTGCCCGTGCGGTAAACAAAGGCTGGCTTGATGTTAAGGCTTATGGCCCCATGGCACTGCTGGCCTGGAATGCGGTGAGTACTAAAATAAATGCAAATGGCCAGGTAGAAGGTACTTGTGTGGGCACGGGTATGGGCTTCGATCCAGCGTTTTATTATTACAGGCCTGTAAATGTTTTTGCTGCGCATAGTTATGGCCCGGTGCTTTTGGCAGGAGCAGAAACTTATCGTTTGCTACAGCAGCACCCTTTTGTCATCAACGATAGTTCAGTACAGATGTATAAATAGAAAACCGCTTTTAATCTAAATAACGATGAAATATACCTCCTGTTCCTTTCTCCTAACCGTTTTTACCTGCATGTTTGTGTTTAATTACTCCCCTAGTTACGCACAGATGGGTAAACGTTTTCCTTCGGAAAGAAAAGTGCTTAAAGATCCAGTTACAGGTGTTGTACTTACTTTTCTAACCAGTACGCCTGCCGGAGATTCGAAAATTTACCAAACGCATAACCAGTGGACTGCTGACGGGCAATGGCTCATTTTTCGGTCGGGCAGGGTTAAAGGCGAGGCAATGGCTGTAAATGAGCAAACAGGAGACCTGGTTCAGGTGACCGAAGGTGGTTATACCGGAATGTTGAATGTGGCCAGAAAATCGATGAAGCTCTATTTTATGCGGAATGTGGATTCGAATAAACGCGCAGGCGGCGCAGTGAAAATTGTAGAGGTAGATCTGGCGAAGGTATTTGCAGATAGTAAATCTGGCAAAATGAAATCCTTATCCACTTACGAGCGCATTTGTGGAACTACGCCCGAAGAAATTGCTGCAGGTGGCGATATGGCGCTTGATGGCGACGAAAACTGGGCTTATTTCAGGGTGGGTAAAGAAGAAGCGGCTAAACATCTTGTAGCAGGAACTAAACTGGAACCGAACTTCGGACCACGGAAAATGGGCGCTGGTCCTGCGGGTATTGCAGGGATGAATATATATACCGGCGAAATCAAATATGTAGTTTCCGTTCCTTTTCAGGTAGGGCATATACAAACCAATCCCTGGCTTGCCGGCGAAATTGTTTTTTGCTGGGAAACCGGAGGGAAATCGCCGCAAAGAACCTGGACGGTAATGGCTGATGGAACGGGATTACGGCCGCTATATCCGGAGGCTGATTATGAATGGGTTACCCACGAGGCCGTAATTTCGCGCGATGAGGTAGCCATGGCCATTATGGGGCACAGGCCTATACCCGGAACGGGTGCTGTATCTGCTCCGCAAACCGGGGTAAACGGCGCTAATCCCGGGCAGGAAAATGGCTGGGGACCATCAGGTACCCGAGAAAAACCCACCGGGCTGGCGATTGTAAATTTAAGGACAAGGGAAATGAGAATTGAAGGGCAAACGCCAACAGGTAGCGGGCTTTGGCATGTTAGCGGTTCGCCAGATGGTAAATGGGCGGTTGGCGACGATTTTTCGAGGAGCATTTATCTCATTAACAGGAAAACGCATGAAATGAAATTGCTCTCGGCAGGACATAAACAAAGCGCCGCAGATCATCCGCATCCCACCATGAGTCCGGATGGTAAAAAAATCGAAATTCAGTCTGCAATGTTGTCGAAAGACAACCGATCGATGAATATCTGTGTGATTGCCATACCAGAAGCATGGATGAATACCAAATAGCTTTAAAACCCAGCAGCATTTCATTAGATAATACTTCACAGCCCATTGGATAATAACCTTTGTATTTTGTCTTATTTCTTGTACTCTTCATATTTTTTTTGACCAATAATGCTGTTGTTTATTTTTTTTTAAAGGCACTCAGTCCTACTTAAAACGATTTATGTGTAGTGTAGGTGGATATAATCTTTTTATGATAATATTTTATAGTAAAAAGACAGGATAGTACAGGATGGGAGTTTTGATCGACCTTTTTATATTTAAGAAATAATTCACTAACCAAATAACTTTTTAACCAACTATTTAATTAACGAACGTTAATACGATTCTATGCAGTAAAAATCTACTCACCCCTTTAAGTCAGTTTTTGCATTTTTTAATTTCTAATTGATTTAGATCCATAGCTTTTTATTGCCCAGTATTTAATGGCCGTTTATCCAATGAAATTGCTATGAGTAAAATTTTACAAAAATTTTTAATCGTTAATTTGACGATTATATTCATTCTCAGCGCTTGCCGGAAAAAAGAATTTGATGAGTTCTATGGCCGTCCTGAAACATTAGCCGATCCAATTTATCAACAACTCCAGGCCAAAGGAAATTTTACCAGATTTTTAGATTGTATAGATAAATCGGGCTACAAAGAAACCTTGAGTACGGCGGGTTCGTGGACGGTTTTTGCACCAACAGATGCGGCTTTTACCACCTACATGTCTGAAAATAACTTAACCGAAATCAATGCAACACTGGCTTCGGCAATTGTACGTTATTCGATGACTTACGATGGAGAGAAGGTAGAACGTTTAAGCGATAACTTAACATCAAAAGGTTTCGTTAAAAATGTTGGTTTCAGGCGACGCACTGTTTATTACGATTTTGTTTACGATGGCGTAGACAATGATGGTAAAGCGATAAAGGTAATTGCGGGTAACCGTAACGGAACTTATTTATCAACCGATTTCAATAATAAAAACCTGCCCTTTTTTCTAACACCCTTCGTCACTTTTGCAGGCATTAGTGCGCTAGACTATAACTATTTTTATCCCAATACAAGCTTTACCGGAAAAAATGTTGGCCCTGGAAAAATTATCGAACAGGATATTGTGGCCGAAAATGGCGTAATCCATATCGTAGATAAGGTACTTACCCCACCACAAAGCATCGATCAGTATATTGGCACTAAGGCACAATATGGCGCTTTCAAATCCCTTTTAGATAAATATGTAAGCTATAATTTAAATACTGACATTACCCATCGCTACCAGGTGTTAACAGGAAAAAGCGATAACGTTTACGCTAAAAACTATAGCATACTGCTTGGTTTTTCGCCCAACAACGAAAATTATCTGAAAGAAGACGCCAACGATGCACAGATAGGTATGTATACCATTTTTGCACCAACTGATGAGGCGGTAGAAGCTTACGCAAAGGTGCTGTTAAAATATTATGCAAAAAACAGGTTACAACCCGGAAATTATAAAGCACAGCTGAATGAGCTGTTCTCTTTACGGTCAGACATCATCAGGGATTTTATCAATTCCCATTTATACAGAACGACCGTATGGCCAAGCAAGTTTAATACGGTTAACAGCTTTTTAGGCGAGGCCACTAAACTTACGCCTGCAAATGTGGTAGACAAACAGTTTTTAAGTAACGGATTGTTTTACGGCGTAAATGCGGCCCAAAATGCCAACGTATTTTCAACCGTTTACGGGAAAGTAAATTTAGATCCTACCTATTACATTATGAAACAGGCGCTTGATGTATTGGGTTATGCCATTCCGATTAAAACAGCCTCTTTAAGATACATTGTTATCCCCATTCCTGATGCCACATTAGTTAGTTTAGGATTCTCATACGATCCCTTTTATCCTTCATCACCCATCAGGGGCGACCTGAATGTTTTAAGGCGGTTGTTGCAAACGCACATTATCCCGCTGGGCGATCGTGCCGTACCAAATTTTGCCACCACAGCTGGTATTTTAGAAACTTCGGGTGGCGAATACATTAAGTACAATAATGGTTTTTTCTCTTCAGCAGGGACAGAAGATTTGCCAGCAGTTGCCGATAAAAGTATTAAGATCGATTCGGTTGCCACAGCAGTTAATGGTGCTGATGCTTATGCGGCCAAAGTACTGATGTATAGTGTACTTCCGGTAAGCAAGCATATCGAAAAATACGGAACTTTAACAACCGATCCTTATTATTCCTTCTTTCAATATCTCAAAAATAACCTGACCCTTTACACTGCGGCAACAGGCGCTATCCAGGGGGTTACAGATGGAACTTCTTACACGGTTTTTATTCCAACAAATGCGGCTATACAAGCTGCGGTAACCGCTGGGTTATTACCAAAATTAGCCAACGGAACGCCAAACTATGCGCCAACAGATGCCGCAGACATTAGCCGGGTAGCCAAATTTATCCAATACCACATTATTAAAGGTACGGTAGCCAGTGATGGACAGAAAACGGGCTCTTTTGAAAGTTTGCTTAAAAACGATTCGGGTGATGCAGCCAAGGTTACGGTATCCACCAATACCACTAATACACTCACACTAAGAGATGTAACCAATACTTCTGTGAATGTTTTGCTCGGTACAACCGATAGGAGCAACGTATTATCTAACAGAACGGTGATTCACCAAATCAATTCTTATTTAAAATATCAATTCTAAACCGAGATGACTAAAAGATATAATTATAGTTTTTTTATTTTACTATGCTGTTTGTTGGTATCATCCCTAAGCTATGCACAACAAATTAATTATGTAAAGGGAAAGGTTATTGATAAAAAAGATAAACAGCCTATTATTGGTGCATCTGTTGTAATTGTTGATAAGGACAAAAGGGTAATTAAAGGTGTTTCGACAGATATTGACGGAAATTACACTTTACCGGTAGCAGATAAGACTTATAGAATTTCGGTTTCTTACATCGGTTATAAGTCTTCGGCCCCGGTGAATATCGATAAAGCCGTGATCAATTTTCAGTTGGAGGCGTCTGATAATCAAATGGATGAAGTTCAGATTGTTTCGAGGGCTAAAACGAGCAACGGAAGTGGAATGACGATCGATAAACGCGACCAGACTTCGGCTACGGTTACCATCGATGCCAAAGAACTTGAAGACCTCCAGTCGGCATCAATCGATCAGGCTTTGCAAGGTCGTATGGCAGGTGTTGATATTACCGCTAGTACAGGTGATCCGGGTGCACCGATGCAGATCCGCATCCGTGGTACATCTTCCATCAATGGTGCTACCGATCCCTTAATCGTATTGGATGGGATGCCTTATGATATTACCATTCCTTCTGATTTTAACTTTGCCACTTCCGATGAGAACAATTATGGTCAGTTATTAAATATTGCCCCATCTGATATTAAAGAAATTAGCGTGCTAAAAGATGCTGCGGCTACAGCTGTTTGGGGATCGAGGGCAGCAAACGGAGTATTAATCATTACCACAAAAAGAGGTTCGATTGGTCCGCCGGCTATTTCTTATAACTTTAAAGGTTCGTATTCTAAACAGCCAAGTCCCATCCCCATGTTGGATGGTAACCAGTATTCGTCGCTTATTTTGGAAGAATATTATAACGCAGGCCGCCAGTTCTCTACTTCAGAATATGCAAAAGAATTTCAGTACGATCCGAATGATCCCTACAATTATTACAACTACAGCAACAATACCGATTGGCTATCGGCCATTACCAGGGTAGGTTACCTGCAGGACCATAACCTCTCTATTTCAGGAGGTGGTGAAAAAGCCCGGTACCGTGCTTCGGTGAACTATTTTAACCAAACGGGTACAACCATTGGTACTGATTTAAACCGTGTTTCGGCAAGGGTAAACTTAGATTATATGGTGTCGAATAAAATCAGGTTTAGTTCGGATATTTCTTATACCCATATCGACCAGAACGGACTTTTTAATACCCGCGTTCGAGATGTTGCTTATACCAAAATGCCTAACCAAAGTATTTATGAGTACGATGAATATGGCAATTTAACTTCAAACTTTTTCAGCCCTGCTGCAACTGCACAAGGTGCTTATGCCGGTACTTTTAATCCATTGGCCATGGCATCGGCAGGTAGTAATCACCAATTGGGTGAGCGTATCACACCCAAATTTAGTTTGCAGTACGAAATTTTGCCAAGTGTGTTACGCCTGAATGGAAGTTTTATGGTGAATATTAACAATACCAAGGTAAAAACCTTCCTGCCTCAAATTGCAACAGGCCGTCCTTATACCGAATCGGTGGTGAATACGGCTTCAGATGCTGATGGCGATTCTTTTACCATGAACACCAGCATGACTTTGGCTTACACGCCCAAACTGAACGATAAACACGATATTATTGGCTTTTTACGTTTTGATAGTGAAGATAGCCGTCGTACAGGCCAGTACCTGTTCGCAACCAATACGGCATCATCTTATTTAACCGATCCTTCGGTTGATAGCCGTACCAATTATACCGGTTCTGCAACCTCATCTTTAGGTCAAACCCGGTCGGTAGGTTTATTGGCTAACGTTCAATACAAATTTTTAGACCGTTACATCATCAATGGTAGTATCAGGGGCGATGGTAATTCCAGGTTCGGTGCGGCTAACCGATACGGTCTTTTCCCTTCAGTTTCTGGTCGCTGGCGGATATCCGGCGAACCTTTTATGAAAAAGGCGAATAAATATGTCGACGATTTTAGTTTAAGGGCCAGTTATGGTAAAAGTGGTAACGTTCCGCGTAACGATTATTCTTACTTTAATATTTATCAGAATTACGGTTTCAGTTACCTGGATAACGCCGGGGTGTATTCTACCAATATGGAATTAACCGATTTAAGGTGGGAAACCGTTACCCAATCCAATCTGGGTATTACCTTAAACCTCTTTAAAAACTTAAATATCGATTTCGATCTATACCGTAAACGCACTACCGATCTGTTTTATCCGGGTTTACAGGTAGCGAGTTATAACGGTTATGGCGGTGTTGATATGAACGTGGGTACCATGGATAACCAGGGCTGGGAAGTAAACCTGAATGCCACGGTGATCAAAAAGAAAAAAATAAGATTAGACCTCTCTTTCAATATTGCGCATAACGAAAACGTCATCCGCGAGGTTTCGCCTTTATACCCAAGAGAGAACAAGGCTAAAGTAACCAGTAACAACGTGTACAAGGTATTTGTGCAGGAAAATAATCCTTTCGGTTCGTTTTATGGTTTCAAGTTTAAAGGGGTATATCCTGATAAAAACGCAACAGTTGCATTGGATGAAAATGGAAACCAGATTGTTGGACCGAACGGCGATAAAATTTATATGCGTTTTGCTTATCCGTCTATCGATTATGTTTTCCAGCCGGGTGATGCCATGTATGAAGACATTAACCACGACGGGAATATCGATTATAAAGATATTGTGTACCTGGGTAATGGTAACCCGAAACTAACAGGAGGATTTGGATCTAACCTTACCATCAACGGAAACCTTCGTTTAGGTTTTAACTTCACTTTCCGCACCGGTTACGACATTATTAACGGTACTAAAATTAATACCACCAATATGTACGGCTTTAATAACCAAAGTACTGCCGTTTTGCGCCGGTGGAAAAAAGAGGGAGATGTTACCGACATGCCAAGGGCCATGTATGCTACGGGTTATAACTTTTTAGGTTCCGACCGGTACATTGAAGATGGCTCATTTTTAAGGTTGAGCTCGGTGGTATTAAGATATGACTTTGCCAAAACCTTTATGAAGAGATTGGGGATGAAATCGCTTACCACCAACCTTACCGTGCAGAATATTTTAACATTTACCAAGTATACGGGTCAGGATCCTGAGGTGCCAATTAAGTTAAATGGGTCGAACACGGTGATCGATAATTCTACCACACCGCCAATTAAGACAATCACTTTCGGTTTAACTGCTAACTTTTAATTCAAAACTGATGAAAAATATTATATATAGCACTTGTTTATTATTGATGCTGGTGATGAGCAGCTCCTGTAACAAATGGCTCGATCTTCAACCTAGAGATGGGATTACCAGACAGGAGTTCTGGAAAACGAAAGAAGATGTATTAGCAGCAGTTTCTGGCTGTTATGCCTCTTTGCTGGCACCGCCTCCGGGTATTTCTGATAAATCTTTATTGGAATACATGTTTATGTATGGTGAGCTTAGGGCAGATATGATTGCGGGAGGGCCCAGCATTACAACCGAAGAAACGGATATTATCAATGTAAATATTACCCAGGATAATACCACAGCAAAATGGGCAGCATTTTACCGTACCATTAATTATTGCAATACTGTACTCGATTTTGCTCCTGGTGTTAAAGGTACCGACCCCACTTTTACCGATGCAGCATTAAACGGTTACGTGGCAGAAGCACTTACCCTAAGAAGCTTAATGTATTTTTACCTGTTGCGTACTTTTAGAGATGTACCATTAAAATTAACCGCTACCGTAAAAGATACCGATTTACAGGATCTGCCAAAAACCAAACAGGCTGATATTTTAAAACAAATTGTTGCCGACTTAAAAAAAGCAGAACAAGGCGCGGTTACCACTTATGGCAGCACAAGGTTAGATAAAGGTAGGGTAACCAAATTTACCGTAAATGCTTTGTTAGCCGATGTGTACCTGTGGATGGAAGATTATCCGAATTGTATTACCGAGTGTAATAAAATCATCAGCTCGCAACGGTTTGCCCTGGTTGGTGCAGCTGGCTGGTACAATAATGTGTTTTTTAAAGGTTCATCCATCGAAACCATATTTGAATTTGATCAGGCGATTGAAAACCCCTTTTATAATTTATTGGTAAATACCCGACGACGTTTTATCGGCTCTCCGTTTTTGAGCACCGAAATTTTTATTGCAGATGATGTTGATCCGGATAATAACTATGATATCAGAGCGGCTTCTTACTACAATTCGGCTTTTACCATCCAAAAATATGGTACCGAAAATCCATCTTATGTAAAATGGCAGGCTTACCGTTATTCGGATATTATGATGATTAAAGCCGAAGCTTTGGCTTTAACCGGGGGTGGTGCAGAAGCTTTGGCGCTGGTTGATGAACTGAGGTTAAGACGTAATGCTGTTAATGCCACAAAAGCTACTGTAGATCCTTCAGAACCTGAAGCTTTATGCGATTATATTTTGGCCGAACGTGCCAGAGAATTTGCTTTTGAAGGCAAAAGATGGTTCGATCTTTTACGCCATGCCAAACGCAATAACTACAGCCGCATTGATATCCTGTTAGATATTGCTGCAAAAACCGTATCGCCTACGCTTCAGCAATCGGCCATTACCAAATTTAGAGATCCCAATAGCCATTACCTGCCAATTTATCAGAGCGAGTTATTTACCGATCCTAATCTTGTACAAAATCCATTTTACACTAAATAGAATAAGTGATATGAAAGTGAAATTAGACCTCCGCAAAATTACCTATTTGGTTATACTCAGTGCATTTGTAATCTTCATGATTAATGCCTGTAAAAGAGAAAGTTTAACATTAACCACCACCGATGATGTTAACATTACCGGGTTTCTGGAGAAAAATCCTGATAAATTTTCTTTGTTTACCCAAATCTTAGAAAGATCTGGTACAAAGGGTTATTTGGCCGCATATGGTAAATACACCATGTTTACCCCCGATAATAATGCAGTGAACAATTGGTTAAAAAGTTTGAATAAAACAGCAGTCGATCAATTAACAGCTGCAGAGCTGAAAGATGTTGTTCGTTTCCACGTTTTGCCAGATACCGTGGCCACAGGTAAATTTACCGATGGTAAGTTAACGCAGATTACCCTTTATGGTCAGTACCTGCAAACGGGCGTTACTTTTAAAGATGGTATAAGTAGCTTTATTATCAACAAACAGGCGCTGATTACCCAGTCGAACGTTCGGGTTGGGAATGGCATTATCCATGTAATCGATCATGTGTTAATCCCTTCAACTAAAACACTGGCTGCTACCATTGAAGGTAATAACAGATACAGCATTTTTACCCAGGCCTTAAAAGAAACCGGTTTTTACGACTCGTTAAACTATGTACAAGCTGTAATTCCTGATACTACACGCCGTTTTCAGACCGTAATTCTCGAATCCGATTCGGCATTACAAGCCGCAGGTTTTAACAATTATGCCGCTTTAAAAGCCAAACTTTCTAAAACAGGTAATCCGAAAAGCCATGCCGATAGTTTGTGGATGTATGTGGCTTATCATATTTCAACAGGCGCAAGTTATACCCCTGATATTGTTTCGTCGCCTTCATTGGCAACATTGGTGCCGAGTGAAATCATAACCACCAAATTACTGGGAACGAAAATTTTATTAAATGATGATGAATTTAATGGGGTGATTGAACCAGGAGTAGAAGTTAACAGAACGTTTAGTAATGTGACTACCTCAAATGGGGTTTTACACGAATCGAAAGGTTTTTACAAAATTAAACCAAGGGTACCTACAGGCGTTTTCTTCGATATTGGCGATCAGCCGGAATTAAAATTACTGGCAGCCTGGCGTGCACCCGGACAAACCATCCAGCTCTTGCAAAATGGAAAATTAATTACCGCGGGCATCAGGCTAGATGCTTACCGGTCGGGCACAATCGGCCCTGTTTATGCCGTGTCGTCAACCCCGATAGGTGCATCTGATGGGCGGAGTTATGCCAATAGAGATGTTATTCAATTTAACCCAACCACCAGTAATACGGCACGTTCCATCTGGATGGAAATCAGAACCCCTATGCTGGTAAAAGGCAAATACAAAGTTTGGATCTGTTATACCTACAATGGCTCTGGACCACTTACACAGGTTGGGGTAGATGTGGGTACACCTCAAGAGCAGTTACTACCCAATCTGGTCGATTTCGCACAAACATTAACCAGTTCCGGGGTGCCTACCGCCAATGCGGCTTTGCCTTCTGCAGATGGATTAATGTTAACCAATGGCTTTAAACGCTATATGGCTACAACTGCTGAAGTAAGCAATGGCGTAAATGGTTTACAGCCCATCTCACAAAATAACTTATGGTCGGTTATGGTCGGGAAACTCGCTGGTGTGGTCGATATTAAAACTACTGATAAACACTGGGTAAGGTTTACAACACTGCGCGGTAATGGAAGTGGGATTATGAATATGGATATGATTCACTTTATTCCAATTGATGATGACCAGAACTATCCAAGATTTAGTCCGTCGGGCCTGATTTACAAACGCCCATAACGAATTGAGCCATAGAACTAAAATTATAAATAATGACTAGAAAATATATCATATACGTTGCCCTGCTCAGCATCACTACAGTTTTGTATTCCTGTAAAGATAACCTGGAACTGCATAACGAGCTTACCAATGTAGATAACAGCTTAGATCTTGCGCAAAAGCTTGATGCTCAGGCCAACGTAAGCATTTTTAACGGTTATGTTAAAACAACCGGTTATGATAAAGTGCTTGCCAGTGCGCAAAATTATACGGTTTGGGCCCCAACCAATCAGGCTTTAGCCAATTTAGATGCTGCAATTGTTTCTGATCCCGCAAAATTGAAAGATTTTGTAGCCAACCACATTGCATTATCTACTTATCCCTTAAACAAAATAGGCGATACCACCAGGTTAAAATTGCTTAATAATAAGTTTGGTGTTTTTACCAGCACGAAATTCGAAGAAGGTAGTGTAGCCGGTGCTGGCCAGTTTGTGAAAAATGGGGTATTGTATACCGTAGATCAGGCAGTTCCAACCAAACAGAATATTTGGGATTATATGCTCACCAGCACGGATGGTGCTTTGCAAAAAAATTACATCAATAATCTATCCGTTACCGTTATCGATACCGCAAACGCTACTGTAATTGGTTATAATGTATTGGGTAATCCAATTTTTGCACCAAATCCGCCCATGGTATCCAGAAATACGTACTGGGTCAATGTGGCCGACCTGAGAGACGAAAGTCAGCAGTACACTTATTTTATATTACAGGATGCCGCTTTTACGGCCGAATCAGCAAAACTTTCCAGCTATTATCCAAGTATTAATCCGAATTTAAATGCTTCTTTCTTCCTGGTTAAAGATTTAACGATAAAAGGCGTGTTTCCGATCGAAAAATTGCCAGATACGCTTATTTCATTAAAAGGGGTAAAGGTGCCAATCAATAAGGCCAATATTGTCCGTTCGTACCGCGCCAGCAATGGAATGGTGCATGTGGTTAATGCGCTGCCTTTCCGTTTAAAGGATAAAGTACAGGAATTTAAAATCGAAGGGGAAAAACCACTGTCTTTTAGTGCTGCACGAACGATTTTATACCGTACTAAACTCGATAATTTAGGGAAAACTTTTAACGATATTGAGGTTTACGACCATAAGTATGCCGAATTTGGGGTGTTTTATACCAAAGCCAATTTGCCGGTGGTCAAATATAAAGTGTATGCCAGGGCCATTTCTGGTTTACCCGGCGATCCGCAGGTGGCGGCATTTACGCAGCGTTACTTTTTTTATAATCCAACCACCTTAAGTTATACTTTATTTTATACGCATTTGGTAAATCCCTTAACCTATGGCGAAACCTATTTAGGAGAATATACGCCTGCAGACTTTGGTAATTTTCAGGTGAGGTTAACCGCTGCAAACAGTACGAATGTAAATGTAAGTACACTCATACTGGATTATCTCCGCTTCGAACCAGTTTTACCTTAATTATGAATCTTGCTTTCAAAAAAAATACTATGTATAATTTTACAACGATAAAAAAAGTTTGGGGCATGTTACTTTGCTTACTGGTGTTTGGCTTAGCGGCACAGGCACAGGAAGTAGATTCGATGAAAACCGAAACAGATACCACTACCGTAAAAATAAAAGCCCGCGCCGTTAAGGGCGAAAAAATAAGGGGAGTTGTACTCGATGGAAACACCAATAAACCTTTAGTGGGTATCAATATTACCGTTACTGGTTTTAATGCCGCCATTACTGATGAAAAAGGAAGGTTTACTGTAGTTGTACCCGATTATAAAGCCAGTATTATTATTTCAGGTAATGGTTTCCAAACCAAGGTGCTACCCGTTTACAAAGACAAAGAAATTAGAACCAAACTTTATCCTTTGTCATTTACCTCTGTTTACAACGAGGTGCTAACCCCATTAGGTACCGTTTCTCAGGCAAGGGCAATCCCTGCCATCAGTAATGTGAGTTTGCAAGGCAACTGGGCCAGCAATTCTGAAAGTGTAATGAGTTACATTCAGGGCAGGGCAGCAGGTGTTAAAGTGACCAGGCGTTCAGGAACACCTGGGGTAGGTGCCGATGTGCTCATCAGAGGGTTTAACTCTTTGTACGCCACCAATCAGCCTTTATATGTGGTGGATGGAATGATTTTCGACGCCAATAACTACGGTACTTCACTCATTAAAGGTCATGTTAATAACCCGCTCCAGTTTATCGATGTTAGGGATATTGAAAACATCAGTATTATTAAAGATGCAGCTTCGGCAGCAACTTATGGCGTAAAAGCGGCAAATGGAGTGGTACTAATTACCACCAACCGTGCCCACGATCTGGCCACGAATATCGATTTCTCCGGCTATGCTGGTTTTAATTTCAAACCTAAAAACCTGCCTGTAATGGGTGCTGCTGATTATAGGTTATACCTTTCAGATATCTTAAAAAGTCAGGGATTGAGCAATAGTGCTATTGCCGCAAAACCATATATGAACGATAGTCCGGCGAATCCCGATTATTTTAAATACCACAACGAAACCAATTGGCAGAATGAAGTATTAAAAAGCAGTTTCGATCAGAATTATTTTTTAAAGGTTACCGGGGGTGATAATATTGCCAAGTATGCACTTTCAGCCGCTTATGCCAGAGACAGGGGCGTGATTGATAGTACCGATAACTTAAAATACAGCACACGCTTTAACAGCGATTTAAACCTGACTAAAAAATTGCAGGGAAGCACCAGTTTATCATTTACCTATACCGAGCAGCGTTTAAAAGACCAGGGCATTGCTCCGGTAACCAATCCGCTGTTTTTAGCTTTGGTTAAATCGCCTTTTATGGCCAGGAATGAAGTAAATTCTGCAGGAGCCGTTTCACCTAATTTAGCCGATTATGATACTTTACAGGTGAGTAATCCAAGAGCCTTGATCGAAAAAGGACAAAATTTGAAAAAGGCTTATCGGTTTTATGGTAACATCAATTTTGATTTTACTTTTAACAAAAACTTTAAATTATCTAACCTAAGTGGGGTAACTTACGATAAAACACAGGAAACACTGTTTATTCCAAGAAAAGGGGTAACCAACGATACGCTTTCCAATTATGTGGGCGATAGCCGTTTAGGTACACAGGTAGGAAGGTTTTTTAATGTGTTTAACGATTTGCGTTTAACTTACGATCAGTCTTTCGGTTTATACAGCAAGCTACATGCAATAGTAGGTACGCGTTACTCACAGAGCGAAAGTGAGCAGGATTATGCTTTGGGTTTTAACTCTGCAACAGACGAATTAATTAGCATTGGGAACAGTAATGCTGCTTTTAGAACTTTTGGTGGTGATATTGGGAAATGGCGTACGCTAAACAATTACCTGTCTGCCAATTATAGTTACGCCGATAAATACCTGGTTAACTTTTCGATGGCTGTTGATGGTTCTTCACGTTTTGGCGCAAAAGCCGGTCAGGGTTTCTTAAACTTCGACGATGGGTTGCGGATTAATGGAAGCCGTTATGCTGTTTTGCCCGCCATTGGTGCTGCCTGGGTGATTTCTTCGGAGCAATTTATGCGCAATTTACACCGTGTTGACCTTTTGAAATTAAGAATGAGTTACGGTTTAGTTGGAAATGATGATGTGGGGAATTATACCGCCAGAAAATATTATACCTCTCAGAATGTATTGGGCATTAGGGGGATTGTAACCGGCAATTTTGCCAATCCGAACCTGCAATGGGAAACTGTACGCAAGTTTAATACGGGTATAGATGGTTCCTTTTTTAGTGAACGCTTAAACATCAGTTTAGATTATTGGCGAAACAGCACCAAAAATATGTTAAGCTATCAATTGCTGAGTGTGGTTACCGGTACAGCTTCTTTTGTCAGCAATAATGGCGGCATGCAAACAAATGGTTTAGATTTAGCCCTGAACGGCCGGATTCTAAATGAAAAATTAAAATGGGATGCGGGTTTAACCATTGGTACATCGAGCAATAAAATGACCAGTTTACCGGATGGAAATTCAGTTATAACCAGTTATGCAGGTGGTGCTTATATCAGTCAGGTTGGTCAGTCGGCTAATCAGTTTTATGGTTACAAAACCAATGGCGTGTATGCAACCAATGCAGAGGCTGCGGCCTTGGGTTTATCTAGCCGCAACAGTTCAGGAGCGCTGGTGCCTTTTACGGGTGGCGATGTTAGGTTTGTCGATAGTAATGGCGATAAGATCATTGATGATGCTGATCGCACCGTTATTGGGAACCCAAATCCAGGTTTGTTCGGAAGTTTTAATAATACCTTCACTTACAAAAACTGGAGTTTAGATGCCTTAATCACTTTTGTAAGTGGTAATGATGTTTATAATTATACTAGGTCACAGTTAGAATCCGGAAGTACTTATTACAACCAGACTCCAAATATCAATAACAGGTGGAAAGGTGATGGACAAATTACAACAATACCCAAAGCGACTTATGGCGATCCGGTTGGGAATGCCCGTTTTTCTGATCGCTGGATAGAAGATGGTGCTTATTTACGTTTGAGAACGGTTAATGTAACCTATAATGTGCCTTTAAAACTGAAAGCCATTAAGTACGCAAAAATTTATGCTACCGCTAATAACTTGTTTACCGTAACCAATTATTTAGGCTATGATCCAGAATTTAGCAACTCCGGAAGTTTATTTAGTCAGGGCGTAGATACCACGCTTGAGCCACAGTTCAGGTCTTTTCAGCTAGGTGTTAGAGTTGGATTATAATTAAGAAAGATATACTCATGAAAATGAACTTAAATAAAAAAATTGCATCCCTTTTGTTATTGGGTATTTTATCGGCAGGTTCCTGGTCTTGCAAAAAAATGCTCGACGTACCAACAGAAGATAAACTGGATAGTGTAAATGCATTTAAAACGGTATCTGATGCAGATGCTGCGGTTATAGGTATTTATGGCCAGTTTTTGGGACTGGAAAAACTCTACATCCTTCAGAACGAGCTCCGGGGTGATTTAATGGATGTTACTTCGAAATCAAGTACCGATCTGCAGGAGCTATCAGCACATACCGAAACAAAAAACAATCAATATGTTGATCCAAGACCATATTATCAGGTAATTGTGAATTGTAACGATGTGCTCAAAAACTTTAAAATGATGGTCGATGATCGTCGGATGAGTGTGGACGATTACAACAAACGTTACTCTGATATTGCTACATTAAGGAGCTGGATTTATCTGCATTTAGGCATCCAGTACGGTAGCATACCTTATATTACCGATGCGATCGAAACGGTAGATGATTTAAAAAACCTGACCAATTACCCGAAAACACCATTCGACCAGCTATTGGATAAATTAATTGCCTTTAACGAAAGCCTGCCTTATAAGGAAGCTTATGCTTACCCGACAGGAACATCCTTGCTGGTTACCATTGATGCCAACAGTACCCAAAAGTTATTTGCTTCAAAAGCCTTTCTGTTGGGTGATCTTTATTTGTGGAAAGGAAATTACATCAAGGCAGCAGAAAATTATGCGAAACTGATGAATGCCGAAAACAATAACGGGAATGATAACTTTAGGTTTAATTTTTACAAGATCAATAACTCCGGAGATCCGGCTTATGCCAATTTAGCCATCTTATTTAGCAGAAGCGGACAAGACCCTACGAGTTTAATCAATAGTTTAGATGCAGGCTGGAGAGCTATTTTTGGCTTACCAACCACATCAAGTGCGTGGAGTTCAGAATGGTTTTGGTCTATGCCTTACAATACGGCATTTAAACCTGTAAATCCGATGATTGACTTATGTTCGCCATTAAAAAGTTATCAGATTAAGCCATCACAAGCCATAAAAGACCTTTGGAATAGCCAGATGACCTACGGTGGTGTTCCCTTCGATCCAAGAAGTAAATTGTCATTCAATGCTTCTGCCATGGGCGATGAAATTACCAAACTCACCGATAATGGCGGCAAATGGGGCATTTACAGGGCTCCTTTATTGCACCTTCGTTTTTCGGAGGCGGCCAACAGAGACGGACAAACCAAATTAGGCTGGGCATTGTTAAACACAGGAATCAGAAATACTTATTATGTAGGTACATTTACCGCTGGGGCACAGGCACCTGTTTCTGTAGCGGAGTTAAATACCATGATTACGCCTTATCCGCAAAGCTCCCCGTATTATTTCGACGCCAGAAAAAATAACGATGTTTCAGGTACCTGGTACCGTAACTGTGGCATTAGGGGAAGGGCAGTAGTAACCGCAATTGATGTTAGTTACCAGACGGATATGGTTGGCTTGGAAGGTAAATTAATCGATGAGGCTGCACTGGAGCTGGCTTTTGAAGGTAACCGCTGGCCAGATCTGGTTCGGATTGCCCGCAGGCAGAACAACCCGGCTTTTTTAGCAGATCGCATTTATCAAAAACTCTTAAAAGCAGGTAATCCTAATGCCAGCCTTACCAGACAGAAATTAATGGATCCGGCCAATTGGGTACTCCCATTTGACTGGAAATAGAAAATAAATAAGAAGTTGTATCATAATGACGATTTCACCTCAAATGCTGTCATGTTGAGCCTGTCGAAACCCCTCAAAGCGTAATTAACAGGCCCTTCGACAGGCTCTCTATAGGAGTCCTTTGGACAGGATGACAAAATTATATTGACGTATACAATTCTTTTTGCTATTCAACAGCTTCAAGGCCCAAAATCTGTGCCTTGTATGCTGCTGGAAGAATGAGGTTTCTTAAAGGTTTGTTCACCTTTAGTTTCCGGCTTATTTTGTATAAAGTAAGCACTGGTTTAATTGCTTTTCCATTTCCCAGCTTAAGTAATTCATTCACTTTTAACGGAACGATCAGCGCTTGTATTTTTCGCATTAATGAATATCTCAGAAAACCCAGGTGTTTTTTGTACTGATCATAAAGATCATGAGAAAAGCAGCTGTAGATTAAATTCTCCTGTAGCTGTTGCTCATGCATCATTTGCCACGCTGCAAAATTGCCCGGAAGTCCGTTTATTTCCATGCGGTGCCCAACTTTATAGAAAGTAGAAAATATTTCTTCTTTTTCTATTAAGGTGAGTTTTCTTTCCAGCACTTCGAAAGCGCTGATGGAATAGCTAATCAGCATAAAAAGGACATCTCTATAGGCCCAATCCGGAATTTTAGCGTTTCTTCCGGCTTCAACATGCTGATGGATTTTGGTAATCTGATCTATTGCAGCAGTTGCTTCGGTTACAGAAGAAAATACGATTTTTTGAGCATAGGCCACTGTCGAAAATAATCTTCCCAACGGATCTTTAGGCAGTTTTCCCGTAAAATACAACCAATCAACAGCTTTATTCAGGCTAAATTCTGCTGCAGCACCGGCGAAAATAAAAAGAATAACATCTGTATTGCCCCATATTTTCCTTACGATAGAATGTTTGTCTACAAAGTCCATAATCCGTAATGTTCTGCTAATATTTCAATTTTTTTAATATTAATGCGGCATAATATTAACGGGACAATTCCGAAAATGCCAAAAGAACAGTCTATCAATTGCCAAAATAGAGGGATCTGACGGATGTTTCCGGCAATTAATGCCAATGGAATAATCGCGATACAACAGATCATACCAAAGTCGATTACCCATTTGTTTTTTACAGGATCTTTTAATGGCCCGATAAAAAGTATGGCCAGCATGATATGGGCAAATGCCAGCCAATCGGTGCCATAACTTAAAAAAGGATACTGCAGATTGGTCGCTTTAAGGGCTTGATAAACAGCTCCAAGCCAGGTTTGAAGGCTGATCGGTAAAATTTCACTGTACTTAACCAGATAAGCCATTTCGGTTTCTAACGGAAATGCAGTTAATCCGCTGATGGCCAGTCCGGTAATGATGATACCGACGTATGTTTTTGAATGTAACCTTAATTTTTGCTCTTCGGTATTCATCATTTCTGATTTATAGGGTTGATTTGCAAATTATGATAAGCCTGATGAATAAATTGCTTCATATTTCTATGTTATGTAAAGTGCTTTGTATTTCAAAGTAAGTACTAAAAATTCAATATTCCAAAAAAAAATGATGCGGATTTTTCAACGTGACGAATTTATCTTGCTGTAAGAAGATTGGAAATAGAAGACCAGGCTTAAAGATTATTTTGATTTTGGAGGTTTTTATCGCAGATTTATACAGGATAATGGTAGGGAGTTTAAAAAGCAAAAGCGCCGGCATCGCGCTGGCGCTCTTGGTATCATTAACTAAACTAAATCAACGCACTGCTTCTCGCAGTTGTTTCATTCGTTAAACAAATATCTGTCGCATTGACAATTAAAACGAAGGTGGCTGGTAAATACGGAAAATGTCCTGTTGAATAGCTTTTTGCGGAATTTAATTCTGTTGGTAGTTTTAATTATACTTTTTGCCAAAATTTTGTTCTTTTTTTGTGCTCCGCTTAAGGGTTTAACAGAGAGTATTTATATATTTGGATATTCATTATAAACTAAGCCTAGAAAAGAGATAAATAGACTAACCACTATAATGGAATTATACACCCCTGACCAAACAGACAGAGATATTTTAACACTATTACAAAAAGATGCAAGGCTAACCTATAAGGAACTGGCTGCAATGCTGCATTTGTCAAAATCGCCCATTCAGGAACGTGTAAAACGCTTAGAACGTTTAGGATTCATTTCTTCGGTAGTGGCATTAATCGATCCAAATAAATTTGAGCACTGCATGATATCTTATTTGCAGGTTCAGCTTACCAACCATTCTGTTAATACCTTCAGGTTATTTCAGCAGGAGGTAAGCAAGCTCGATGAAGTACTGGAATGTTACCATACTACCGGAGGTTTTGATTTTATGCTGAAGGTTGTAGCAAGAAATATGATCGCTTATAACGATTTTCTGATTAATAAGTTTGGGCGTTTGGATAATATAGGTACACTTAACAGCTCGCTTGTAATTACGCAGGCAAAACGCGAAACCGCTTTACCTGTATAGCAAGAGCATTAAATTTATAAATTAAAAAGCACCCTGGATTTTAATTCAGGGTGCTTTTTTGCTTTGTGCAGGTTATATCGCTACATTGATCTGTACATTGATATTGCCACGGGTAGCTTTAGAGTACGGGCAGGTTTGGTGCGCAGCTTCAACTACTGTTTTGGCTTCTTCGTAAGTAAGTCCGGGTAAAATTACATTTAATCTTGCCTGAAGGCTAAAGCCGCTGTCGGCCAAAGCCAGATCAACTTCTGCATCAATTGCCGCATCTGCTGGAAGGGCAATTTTAAGTTGAGGTGCATTATGTTTCATTGCGCCAATAAAACATGCAGCCCAGCCTGCAGCAAATAACTGCTCAGGATTTGTTCCTTTTCCTGCACTGCCAGGAGATGACAATGCGGTATCAAGCAAACCATCGCTACTTTTGGCAAAGCCCTCACGGCCACCGCTTACATGAACTTTTCCGGTATAAAGTACTTTGTTGATAACTACATTTAAAGTATTTGTCGATTCAATTGCATTTTGATTTTCCATTTTTTTGAAATTTTATTGTGAATATTTGAATTTTTAAGATGAATAGTTTTTATCAGGCCATCATAGCTGCCTGTATAATGGCGTCTGCGAATGCCTGGGGTGCTTCCTGAGGAAGATTATGTCCAATGCCGCCATCGAGATTGTGGTGTGCATATTTGCCCGTAAACTTAGCTGCATAATTAGCAGGATTACCATGTGGGGCACCATTGGCATCACCTTCGAGCGTAATGGTCGGAACGGTTATAACTGGAAATGTGGCTAGTATTTTTTCGTATTTATCATATTGTGCTTCCCCTTCTGCAAGCCCCAATCTCCACCGGTAATTATGGATGACAATGGCAACATGATCTGGATTATCGAGTTCAACTGCTGATTTTTCGAAAATGGCATCGGTAAATTTCCATTCCGGAGAAGCGGTTTGCCAGATCAGTTTGGCGAAATCTTTTCGGTTAGCTTCATAACCTAAACGGCCGCGCTCAGTCGCAAAATAGAATTGATACCACCATGATAATTCTGCTTTGGGCGACAATGGTTTTTGGTTTACCTCCTGGCTTCCAATAAGGTATCCGCTTACCGAAACCATTGCTTTACAGCGCTCAGGCCATAATGCAGCCATAATATTGGCCGTTCTTGCGCCCCAATCAAAGCCGCCAATTATGGCTTTATCTATTTTTAGGGCATCCATTAAGGCAATAATGTCTGCTGCAATGGCCGATTGTTGTCCATTTCTTGGCGTTTTAGCCGAAAGAAACTGTGTGCTGCCATGGCCGCGAAGGTGTGGAACAATTACCCGGTAGCCTTTAGCAGAAAGTAAAGCCGTTACATCTGCATAACTATGAATGGTATAAGGCCATCCGTGTAACAGTATAACGGGTTCACCATCTGCTGGTCCGCTTTCTGCATAAGCCATATTTAATACGCCGGCCTGAATCTGCTTTATGACATCGAAAGATGCATTGCTGTGCGATTTAGGGTTGCCAGATGTCTTCTTTACATTTTCCTGCGCATTTAAAAGGTTTAATCCTCCAAGTTCTGCAACGGCAACGGTTAGTGCGGCTACACTTAAAAAGCGCCTGCGGCTGTAATTATTTTGATTTTCCATCGTGCTAAAATTTGTTGACATTTAAGGTTTTACCCGCTTTGGTATGTCAAAATTAATGCGCTTAGCAGGAGGAAATTAGCCGTTTCGGGATGAAACAGACAAATTAGGTTTTGACTTATACATTGTTAAGCCTGAGCAGGACAGGAGTGATGGGCTCAGGTAAGGTTATGAAGTTAAAAGTTAAGTATGGGCGTGAAAACATTGTCCTTCGACAGGCTATCATTGAAAGATTCTAATAAAGCGGTCGTCTTTCCCGCGCATGCGGGAATCTTAAAGCGTATTGTATGATGATTATTGAACACTAAGTGATTCCCAATCGAGTTGGACATAACAATATCCAGAGCGCTATCATCTACTTAAAATCGCTCAGTCAATATTATAAACCAAAAATCAGCTGCATAATTACTTTCTTGCGCGCTAACATTAATGCATTAAAATCCTGAACGGTAATTTGGAACAATTGCTGGTATAATGGAGCCATCATCAATGGATAGGAAAGGAGCGAAAAAAGATTCATTAAAAAATGTGCCGGGTCGGTTTTTACGATCGTACCCTTTTCCATTTCCTGCTGTACTTCTTTTAAAAATTGCTTAACCGGATTTGTTTGGATATTGCCCATAAGTTCTTTACCCAAAGTATTAATTTCAGTTACCAAAAATGTCTCCTGATAGGGGAAAGCGATCATATCTTCTAAAAAAACCGTTATCAGGTGTTCAACTTTCTGCTTAAAAGGTTTTTCAGATTCCATACTTTCGTTAAGGCGTTTGCTTAGTCCCTGCATGGTTTCCTGAAATACAGCTGCAATTAACAGGTCTCGGGAACGAAAATAATAGTGAAGCGCCGTTCTGTTTACACCAGCGGCATCAGCTATTTCCTGCGTGGTCGCATGAAGCTTGCCTTCGGCAAACAATATCTTTTTAGCAGTGTCTTTTATCAGTTGTTCTGTACCTGTATTTTTAAGTGGCATTTTTTATAGATGAAGGCTGTTTTTAGTGAGACTAATCTGGCTGGTTACGCCAATTTCTTTTATAAAATGCTGATCATGCGAAATAACCAATAACGTACCTGTAAAGTTTTTTACGGCCGAAGTTAAGATCTCCAAACTCTGAACATCGAGGTTGTTAGTGGGTTCATCGAGAATAAGCATATCAGGCGCTTGTTTACTTATTGCCAGGCAACATAAAGCCAGTTTCATTTTTTCACCACCACTTAATCCTATACATTTTCTATCAAACATCTCCTGACTAAACTGTGAATAAATAAGCAACGATTTTAGTTCATGTTCCTGTAATCCATCATGATTATATTTTTGCACCTGCTCATAAAGGCTGAGGTCGGGCTTTATCATGGTATAATCCTGATCGAGATAAAGATATGAAAAATCCGGGCTCATGTATTGGCCTTCTGTAGGTTCTATGGCTCCGGTAATCATCTTAAGCAAGGTGGTTTTGCCTGCACCATTATCGCCCTCAATATGCAAACGGTCTCCGGATCTTACCTGAAAGCTTAGCGCTTCCCATAAAGTGTTGCCATGATAACCATAGTTAACGTTATTCGCATCAATCAAAATCTTACCATGGTGAAGATGAGAAGCTGCTATATTAATGTGCAGTGCCTGGTATTGCTGTATTTGCGATCGGGTTTCCCTGATATGCTCAGCGAGGCCAGATATTTTCTCGTGATGAGCATCCAATACCTTAGCTGTACTTTGCTCTGCTTTACTTTTAAGTCCGCCCGCAACAATACGGGGTAAGGAATTGCTTTGTCCCGCACTTTTACCTTTTGCCTCCTTTTTTTGACGTTGCTCAGCCATATCGCGGGCCTTTTGCTGGCTTTGCTTTAAAGTTTTGGTTTGTTCTTCGAGTTTTGCTTGTAAAGCATTAACTTTTTCTTGTCTTTGCTCCAGATAAAAGTCGAAATTGCCACCAAAAACCTCTATTCCTGTTTGGCTAAGCGCTAAAGTTTTGTGAAGGAGATTTAATAGCGTTCTGTCATGGCTAACGGTCAAAATTGTTGCCTGATGTTGTGTAACCAAATCATATAACATCCTGCGGCTGTTTGTATCCAGGTGATTAGTGGGTTCATCAAGAAGAATAATCCTTGGTTGATGAATTTCAATACCGGCAAGAAATACTTTTGTTTTTTGACCACCGCTTAAACTTCCCATGAAATGATGAGCACTAAAATGTTCAAGGCCCCATTTCGCCAGGGCCATTTCTGCTTTCTCTTCAATTTCCCAGTCATCATCCAGATCAGTAAAATAAACCGGATCTACACTTCCGTTAAGGATGGCTTGCATCGCATTAAGCTTCACATCTATTTTTAGTGCCTCAGCAATAGATAGATGATCGTATTGACCAAGATGTTGAGGCACGTACCAGCAACTTTCAGAAAGCATAATTTCTCCGGATGTAGGCAAAACGGTGCCTGCAATAAGCTGTAGCAAGGTCGATTTTCCCATGCCATTAAGCCCAACCAGGGCTGCCTTTTCACCTTTGCCAAGCGTTAAATTTAATTCTTGGAAAAGCTTTTCTCCATCAGGATGGGTATAACTAAGCGATCTGATGATTAAACTCATGTCTTTTATTATTGAATGCTAAACAATTCGTTTGCAAATATAAATATTTTAATATTTTTGTTTAACAAAATTGTTAAAGAAAAAAAATAGCTTTTCGATTAATCTAAACCTGATATTGTCTATTTCAATACCCAATCTGTCTGGTTCAGGTTCGAAATGGTTTAACTGTAAGAATGGGGTGGTTACTTTAGGTGAAAAATGAAGAGAATGATGTGGCTTAGCTTAAAACGAAGTCGTCATATTCTTTAAATTTAAGTGTAATAAATTATTATTTTTGATTATCCCAACCCACCTTAATTGGCCTGGCTAAAAACGAACATGACTAAAAGCCCTTTAAAGATTTCGCCTGTTATTATTTGGGTAAGTTCCATTTTTCTTGGACTTTTATCTTCTGTTCCTCAAATAGCAGAGCATCATTTTAACGCCGCCGAAGCTGCGGTAAATGCGGGCATTACTTCGGTATTTGCCTTGTTGATGTGGTATTTGAATATTTATATGCTGTCGCGAAAGCGCAGCAGACCTGGCAAACAAGGCATTTCCTACTCCAGGTTATTTAAAAGTCTTTTAATTGGTATTGGGGTGATGCTTTGCCTGGCATGGATTCAGCAATTGATTCTTTCGCACATTAATTTCGGTCCGGTGATGTTGATGGTGGAGGTAAGGGGGATATTGATCAATTTAATTTTTTATATGTTCCTCCATCTGTTACAGCAAAATTACGAAAATCAGCAGGTGAACATGGAACTGGAGAAAATTAAAAGTGACAGTTTGGGTGCGCAGTACGAATTGCTAAAACAGCAGGTTAATCCACACTTTCTTTTTAATAGCCTCAATACCCTAAAAGCCATGGTAGAAATTGGCGATGAAGAGGCTGTTGATTTTATCCTCAAACTGTCTAATTTTTATCGCTATACCCTCGAGAGCCGTAAATTAGACCTGATTCATGTGTCGGAAGAAATGGAAATACTGAATGCTTATTTGTTTTTGCAAAAAGCACGGTTTGATGGTGGTTTCATCTTTACCTCTACTTTAAATGAAGCAGTATTACAGACCTTAATTCCTCCTTTTACGCTGCAGCTGTTAATCGAAAACTGTATTAAACATAATGTTGTTTCGTTGGATAAACCTCTGCAGATCAGTTTGTACGCTGTCGATGGACAAATTGTTTTGGAAAATCCTATCCGTTTAAAAATAGCCGGTAACAACTCATTAGGGGTGGGGCTAAAAAATATCACACTACGCTACCAGCATCTTCTCGAAAAACCAATTGAGATTAGTAATGATGGCCAGATTTTTAAAATTAAACTCCCATTAATTCATGAACATCATCATCATTGAGGATGAGCTAAAAACAGCTAAATCACTCGAAAATATAATCCTGAGTCTGAGGCCCGATGTTAAAATAATAGGGCAGTACCAGAGTATTGAGGGATCGGTAAAAGCATTGACAGAACAGCCGCAACCCGATTTGATATTTATGGATATTCAATTGGCAGATGGATTATGTTTTGAAATATTTAAACAGGTTAAAGTTAATTGTCCGGTTGTGTTCTGTACCGCCTTTGATGAATATTCTCTGGAGGCTTTTAAACGAAACGGTGTAGATTATGTGTTAAAACCATTTTCCAAAACAGATATTCAGGAAGCCTTTCAAAAAGTAGACGGCCTTCAGAATTTTTTTCAGCAGAAGGTAATCCCCGATTTAAACAATTTATTAACCAAATTAAATAGTCCGGCTGGAAAAGAGAGCTTTTTGGTGTTTAAAAACCAGAAATATACCACCGTGCAAACCGAAAACATTGCTTTCTTTTACATCAGAAATGATGCTTCAACCATTATGTGTTTCGATAAGCAGGAGTTTGCCTTAAGCCAATCGCTTGATCAGATTACAGCACTGGTATCTTCTAAACAGTTCTTCCGGGTTAACCGCCAATATCTGGTAAATTTTAAAGCCATTAAAGAAATTGAACATTATTTCTTAAGAAAGTTATTTGTAAAACTGGTGATTGAAACCCCTGATAAATTATTGATTAACAAGGAAAAAACACCTGCTTTTCTTTCGTGGATGGAAGATAGGTAAGGATACCATATCCCTGATAAGGTGTTGAAAAGGCTTGAAGCAGGTATCTGTTTTCAAGCCTTTTTAATTTCAGGCTGCTGCGCCTTTGTCTTGTTTATCTGCTCCCTGTCCAGCTCTTCCATTAATTTGTCCGGTTCAGCTATTTCAAGCTCATTTCAGCGATGCTACGCGCTTATTTTTGATAAAAAAAGAATAGAAATTATGAAAACACTAAAAAGAATAGCGATCGTAAATGCAGTTATTGTAGGGATAATAGCACTCAGTGCATTTATTTGGGTAGGATCGGCCCGGAAAAAAAAGCGGAACAGCCTGTTAATGGAAAAGGTTTTGCCGTTCTGGAGTTATTTACTTCTGAAGGATGCTCAAGCTGCCCGCCAGCAGAAGATTTACTGGCTCAAATAGAGAAAGAATCGAAAGGAAAAGCAGTGTACGTGCTTGGATATCATGTCGATTATTTTGATAGCCTAGGCTGGAAAGACGTTTTTGCTAGTCCCGAAAATACAAAAAGGCAAAAAGAATATAGTGCCTGGTTAAATGCACAGGTTTATACGCCTCAATTGGTGATTAACGGCGCTCAGGAATTTATTGGATCTAATGAAAGTGATGTGAGAAATGCCATTAACAAACAGCTTTTGAATCAACAGCATACCGCCAGTTTGGCCTTCGATACCAGAAGAGATGGGGAAGTATTGAAAATAAATTACGAGGCGAAAGATACCCAGGCTGGCGACGACCTTGTTTTTGCACTCGTACAAAAAAACGGAAGTACTCACGTACAACGTGGGGAAAATGCAGGACTTAAATTATCTCATGTTCAGATCGTACGGAAAACCTTAACCCTATCGCTAAAGAATACAAAATCAGGAACTGCAGCGCTGAATATTCCTAAAAGTAGCGGTGCCGAACAATGGGAAGTAATTGGCATGGTTCAGCATCAAACAACAGGACTAATTTCTGCAGTTAATGTATCCGCAATTTTTTAATCATCATATCATGGAAAATCATCAAAATACCACAACCAACAGTTTACTTGTTGGATTGGCAACCTTAATGTCGACACTTTTTATGGTTAGCCCTCCATTCGAAAAAAATCCACAGCAATGTGAAATGGTACAAAGTATCGGAAAGAAAAAACAGAAAGGGCTAGAGCATGAGTCTGACCCAATGGTATAACGTCAACTCTAATCACCATTCATAAACAGAATTATTTTTTGAGGTCGCCATATATTTGGCGACTTTTTTATTTAATAACAATAGGCTCTGCGCTTTAGGTATAAACTTAGCTAAAGGGATAAACATTCACCACGTCAAATATTTGTTACGGATAAAATCCTTCTGAATATTTACTTTAGTTCGATATTGGGCATCGTTTACAGTAAAATGGAGCTATATCCGTTATTATTTTTAGCATTGAAATCAAATTAACATCATAAATAATCAACTATGTCGAATCGAAACAACGCAGCCGATACTACTGGAGCCCTAACCGATGCTGGGATAAGCCCAGACAAGAAAACATTTTTACAAGCGCTTACCGAAGATTGGTGGGCCGTTATATTGGGAACAATTATTATTGCCACTGTACTTTATTTAACCAGCTATGGTACTGTTATCAGTTTGCCTGCATTTAAATGGGCAAACAGTGAGGATCTTTTGGGTAAAATATTATCCGCATCTAACTTATTGTTGATTGTTGAAACGGGTGTCGTTTTTCTGGCCTTAGCTTCGATAGCGATAGGTGTATCAGGGGGCAATGTTGCGCGGTTTGCTGGTGGTTTTGCACTTATTTATTTTTTAGCGATCGTTTCCTTTATTATCGGAGGTAATAAAAGTGTATCGTATTTCGGATTAGAATACGTGGTATTTGCATTGCTAATCGGTATTGCACTGGGTAACCTGATTAGGTTGCCGTCCTGGTTAAAAGAAGCTGTACGATCGGAATTTTATATTAAAACAGGTTTGGTGATATTGGGTACCACTATTTTATCAGCCGATTTGATTAAGGCCGGTTTACCGGGTATTATACAGGCTATTATTGTCGTTACTGTAGTCTGGTTTTTTTCCATGTGGTTAAGCCGTAAATTAAAAGTTGATGATGAATTTGGTGTGATATTGGCTTCAGCAGTATCTATTTGTGGCGTTTCTGCTGCAATTGTTGCCGCTGGCGCTATTAATGGTGATAAACGTAAGTTATCTTATGTAACCACGCTGGTGTTGATCATGGCGATCCCGATGATGATTATTTTACCCTGGGCAGTAAAGTATTTTCATATTCCTGAGGTAATTGGTGGCGCATGGCTGGGAGGAACCTTAGACACAACGGCAACGGTAACGGCTGCAGGCGATTTGGTTGGACCAGTAGCTGTTAAGGCAGGTGTGATTGCCAAGTTTTCGCAAAATGTTTTTATTGGTGTTGCTGCTTTTTTTATTGCCATATGGTGGGCCTATAAAAAGCCTAAAAGTGAAGATGGCGTAGTCATTAAAGCAGAACGCCCGGGATTGAAAATTGTATGGGAACGATTCCCGAAATTTGTATTGGGTTTCGTGGCGGCATCTTTAGTATTTTCCTTTTTGTTATCTCCGGCCACAGCAAAAAGTGTTGCACCAACCTTAAACGGTTTACGCACCGTTTGGTTTGCAATCGCATTTATCTCGATTGGTATGGAAGCTAAATTTTCCTCACTGGTCAAACTTCAAGGCGGTAAACCCGCATTTACATTCGTTACCGCGCAAATATTCAACATCTTCTGGACCTTGTTATGGTCGTATATTTTATTTGGTGGATATGTATTCCCTGTACCTGATTTTAAATAAATGGAGGAATTTCTTCCAACAAAAAAAAGCGACATCACTGTCGCTTTTTTTATTTCTTTTTGTGCGGTTATTTCGCCAGGGCAACCGTTTGCAAGGTGTTTGTATCCGGGTTACTCATTTCTGTTGTTAGAGCAGCAAATCTATCCAGGTTTAGTTTTGGTGTTTTACCCATTACCAAAGTATGTTTATCAGTAGCACCGCTCAATTTTAGATCGGCATTGTTTTCGATTACGGTATATAAACTTTCTGTATCTGAATTGATTTCGGCAACTGCATTTCCTTTTAAAAATACCTGAAGATATTTAACATCCAGTTTGCCTTGTGTTTTTACCACCGCGTGGTCAGATGCCTTAACCCTGTAAATATTATTCACATAAAGCGTAATCTTCGCCACTTCTTTATCTTCTGAACTGATTTTTAATGCGTAGCCATCTTGTGTTACTTTCACTTTGCCTGTATTGTCATCATTGTAGCTAATGCCTTCTTTCTCTCTTTGAATTAAGGTAACTTCTACATTTCCGCTTACAATTACTTGATTGACGTTTTTAGGCGCAGAAACTTTGGTGGGTTGTTTCTCATCGGCCATTACGCTTGTAGAGAAAATAGAAGAACTTAAAACGATAGCTACTAAAAGCGATTTTGTTAGGGTTTTGATTGAGGTTTTCATAATGCTGTTGTTTATATTTTTAAATAATATTTTGTGATTGTTTTGTAGATAAGACGCCTGTACCCCGAAAACGTTGCAGCAGAAATGCCGCTATTATACCAACACAGCTTAATTGTCGACGAACTGGATTTAAAAACTGCCGAATGGCTGAGGTCATTATTGTATTCGGTTAATACGGCCCCCTGTTTATTCGGTTATCCTCAAAATTCCTATTTCTGTTCATGTAAAACCTAATGACCAGATTTTATATTATCTTTAAACCAATAGGAGTGGTGAATTTTAAGATTTCATTTTTTTAACCAAATGATTTGAAGAATAATATGAGAAATACGAAAACTACTTATTTAGCTTTTTTTTCCTGCCTGATCTACATCGGTTTTTGTGGTTTTATTTCCGGTAAACAGGCCTACCCACGTTTAGGTATTGTATCTGGTTTAACACAGGATAGTTTAGCTTACGTTTCGGGTTTTAAAATGATTGGCGAATCGGTTCCAAAGATGCTTTCGCCTGTTTTAACAGACGATCAGTTTCGTGACAATTTGAAAAAGATTAAAGCTGCTAAATGTAAAGTGTTAACCTGCAATCTTTTTTACCCGGCGAGTATAAAAATAGCCGGGCCAGATGTAGATGAAGCAAAGGTTTTAGCATATACCGAAACGGTTCTTTCCAGAGCGCAGCAAGCGGGAATCAAGTTTATTGTTTTGGGTAGCTCGGGTGCAAGGAGTATTCCGGCAGATTATAATATCGTTAAGGCAAAATCAGATTTTATTCGTTTGGGCAAAAAACTGGGGCAAATTGCCGGAAAATATAAGGTGACCATTGTGTTAGAGAATCTCGAAACCACCGAAACCAACTTCATCACCTCGTTAAAGTCTGCAGCAGAAATTGTAAGGGAGATTGATCATCCAAATTTCAGGCTAAATGCGGATATATTTCACATGATGCGTGAAGGGGAATCGCCAGATGAAATTATTGCAGCTGGCGCATTGGTTGCATTTTGTGAGGTGGCCGAAAAACAAAACAGATCGTTGCCTGGTGTGATGGGCGACGATTTTAAACCCTATTTAAGAGCCCTGCACAAAATAAATTACAAAGGTTTCATCTTTATAGAAGGAAGCATCAAAAATGCAGCTACCGAAATGCCAGTTGCTTTTAAATATCTTTCTGCTCAGATTGCCGAAGTGTATGCGGAAAAGAAAACAGATTAATTATTGTCCTGTACCAACTGAAATAAGAAATATTATGCTTTTATTTTGATAAGGATACCAGCGTTTGCATACTTGATTTTTCTGCGGCCTGATCAATATTTGGTAAGCGCATTTTTGTAATGTTGGTCTCAACGGTTAAAGATGGATTTTCATTTTTTGCAAGTGCAGCAATGTCTCTTACCGTGCTCGATAACATTTTAAGCGTAATCAAAAACTGACGGTCGATATTCCTGATTTTTTGAAAATCAATGTTTGGATTAAAATGCTCCGTATTCGACCGCTCACTGTAATTAAACTGGATGCTGTCTAAAAGCACCAGTTTGTCTGTAATTTGGTTTAATACTTCATCCGAAAGAGTTAGTCCCTGTATGCCTATTACCCTATTGTTTTTTACGAAATAATCTAAGCCGTTAAAGCTGATGAGGGTTAGGTTAGTCCTGTTAATGATATATTCAGCCTTTGGAAGGCTATTTTTAGAACGGTTTTTGTTAAATGCACTGCGTTGGGCAGCTAATCGCTCAATCATGTCGTTGCCATTCAGATGGGCTGTGTTCTCAAAAATATCAGCTTCTTTGGTTTGTTTGTTTTGAGCAAGAACCCCTACAGATAAACAAGAAAATGAAGTAATTAAAAGGAACAATAGCGTGGTTGATTTGGCACTTTTCATGCAGCAAAGATATTTTAATAATTGCTAATATTAAACTTTTTGTATGTTTAATATTACGTTTTTAACACGTTTTTGGAATTTTTTTGATGACAAAAATCAATTTTTTATTTAACAGTTATTTAATATTTAAAAAACACATCAAATTGTTCGGTTTAATAATTTAAAATTGAGGAATAGAAATACTAATTAAACCTTTCATCGCTATGTTTTTTGCGCTTTACAAATAGTTCAATACTTTTGATTTTGCAATACCCGCTATCACCTCATAATTGATGATCGAACTCGACTTTTTCTTTAATCTGCCTAATGGCGATGTTATGCATTTTCAGCTTATCCAGCTTTCGAGAGCTGAGCCATGGACCGTGCTTGATCATGATCAGCTATTGGGAAGGATGACAAAAGAGGGTGGGGAATGGAAACCATTGTTGGGCAGTTCCTTATCTGCAGCGCTTATCCAAAATATAGGGCTGTTTATTGATCAGCAGGAATATCAGAAATTACCGAATGAGATTAAATTGAGGTGGCCAAAGCTTGTTGAGGAAATTATAGTGAAGTCGGATTCTGAATATATGGTCATTTGCAAACCCTTTGTCAATTTCAGATCATTTGAAAAACTGTTTGAAAAATTTGTACCTCCGATGATAAAGGATGAATGGGAAATCAGCTTTAAAGTTTATAACCATGATTTTGGTGACGATTTTACAAAGAAACTTAGCCGGAAGGAAGATAAACCCGGTTATCAACCTATTGAGAAATGGTAATCTTGAATGAGGATTTTAAATCATGTTAAATATCCGGTATTTCAAATATCAGAGATAAATTCCTGATCACCTGTCTGCTACATTTTAGGATGTTAATTCTACCGTATTCAGTAAATGTATTTTTGTTGCAGCAAGTCCCCGTGCGGTAAGCTCGATTTCAAAAGAAATCTCATCATTAATCCTGATTTCTTCCTGAAGTTCCATTAGAAAAAATTGAATTTTCTGCTCATTTTCATCTTTAATAATACCATGTCCACTATTTTGATTTACATAGCATATTGTACCCTTTCTCATTTTTTAATCTGTTTGGTTAAGATTTATACTTAATTCATTAACGAAGAATTATCTAAATATCAGAACGTCAATTAAGACGGTTTAATATAGTAATAATTCTGTTACATTAAAAAAAAGAAAGCGATAATATTTTTCCCGGAGCGGAGGGTGTGGTTAAGGGAAGTTTTTCTTATTTCAGCTAAATTTAAATGTTAAACATGGATCGTTTGTTCGGTTTTTTTCTCTTCAGATTCTATTGTTAACGCATTTAATGAAATACTGATGCTTAAAGTATAAAAACCTTCTTCGTTAATGCCAGCGGTCATTTCGGCATTTTGATGGTAAGCATATTTTAGCCGGTTACGGATATTATCCATTCCAGAGCCAAAGCCTACCTTACTTTTTACTAAGCGGGGTAAATTGCGGCTTTCGATATGCAGTTTGCCATCAAAGGTATAAACATCTATTGTGGCCTTATTTTCTATATCATTAAGGTTTCCATGTTTAAACATATTTTCCAAAATCGTAAGCAAAACAAGTGGAATTAATTTGATTTCACCAAGATCAGGTCCGCTGGCCAGTTCAATATAAATGGCGCCCTGGGTAATGCGGTGCAAACCAATCAGGTTTTCACATTGCGAAATTTCCTCACTAAGATATACAAAGCCCTCATTATGCTGCGTGTTGGCGGCAAAACGCATCATATCAGAAAGATAAAGCATCACTTTGGCATCTTCAGGAGAGTAGGTGCTTAGTTTCTGGTGTACAAACTCAAATGTATTAAAAAGCAGATGGGGATTAATCTGTGCTTTCATAAAAGCATTCTTAGACATGGCCAGTTCCTTATCCATTTTTTCCTTATCAATAAGCATTTGAAAACGCTGTTTTTCAATACGGGATTTTTCCTGCTTTTCTCCAATAAATTGTTTTAAGAAAAAGAAACCTGTTGAAAAGAGCATAAAAAAGGATGATCTCCATAATAATGTAAGTATCCGGGTATTGGTTGATGCAGGTGGAGTAGGGATAAAGTTAGTGTACTCCCTTAAAAAAATATCAAGATAATAGACAAAGCCAACATATATGCAAAGTTCTAAAATAACAAACAAAGGAACTTTATAAATCGCCTGACGAGGAAAGGAAGTGGCTTTTTCAAGTAACCACACATGAAGATAAAAAAAGGTTATATGCACCATATAGTGCACAACATAGTTGCCGAATTTGCCAAATGAACCCGAAGCAAGACCAATGATTATGGATTCCCAAAAAATAAAGCAAATCCAGGCAATTAAATGCACTCTATGCTTGTAAAGCCAGGCGTATGAAGTTAGCGACTTCAAACTATCCATAAAGATAAAATTACTATTCATGTAACAACTTATATTATAGGGGGCCGATGCAGCTAGTTTTCGAAAAAAAAGAAATATGAAAACTAAGAATCTGGTTAAACGAACCCTGTTTGTATTCAAAAAAAACTATACAAACCATACGCAAAAAGAAATGATGTTTGCTTCTGATCCAACAACAAATTCTCTTTCCTCTTCTACAAATTCTGGTATTGTACTTATTTAAAAAAAAAGTCAGTAGCCGTTATTTTTTACGGCTACTGATGATTAGCTTTTCAGCAATAAAATTTTTAAATTCATTATAATAAATATCGCCTACGGTAAAGCTAATGTGGTTATTCAGTGTAATCCGGTTGCCATCTACATACAAAATCTTATCAATGGCAACAATATAACCACGGTGTAATTGTATAAAATCTTTTTTAATACTCAGCTGCTCCCGAACATCTTTTAAACTTAAGTAAGCAATAATTACTTTTTCTACAGTATGTATTTTAATGTAATTATGAAAACTCTCAAAAGCAATAATATCTTCATATTTAACCATCACCGCACGGTGTTCCTCTTCTTTGTTTTTAACCAGAAAATAATCCTCGTTGGCCCCACCTGTCATTTCCTGTCCAAAAAGCCGGGTAATGGTCGTGGCAAATTTGGCATAGCTATAGGGTTTAAGCAAATAAGCATCTCCTGCAGCTTCAAAAGCATCAAAAGCGTATTCCTGGTGCGAAGTAGTAAAGATGAGCTTTCTGGTTCTAAACCGGATGGCCTTGGCCAGTTCCAGGCCAGAAATCTGGGGCATTTCCACATCCATAAAAATTACATCAACCGTTTCTGAGTTGGCCAGCTCTCTTAAAGCCGTAATTGGATCAGTATACTGCTGGACGAGCCGCATGTTTGGAGTATCCTCGATATATTTTTGTAGCCCCGCTAAGGAACTAAACTGGTCGTCTATGGCTATGCACTTAATCATCTTCAAAAAATCTGTTTCTCTTATAACGAAATTACGCCTTTTCGTACCGAAAAGGGAACTATCTGTACGGATTAATTTTAAGTCTTTTTCTTATTTACTAATTTAACGCAAAAATGTGTCAATTAAGTTTACAAGATGCGGGCAATAGCTACAATCCATAAAAATATTCTGGAATACCTATAAAAAAATATACGTCACCATTAATGGTTTGGCTAACCGAATTATAAGTTTAATTAAGCTAAGAGCGCAGGTTCGTTCTTTTTGTTACAAGAATATACATACTCCTACAACTGTGTAGTCCCGACCATCTAATTAACGCCCTCATTCTTTAGAATCTTCAATGTTTATCATCAATGTGTTGATTAGTGTTGGTTAAACGTCATATATATCCAGATAAACTTGACTTGGTTTTATTAAAGATATTTTTGCAGCATAGATTTTATCCCTTTAATTTATGGCTGATCACTTATTAAAAAACGTACCTTATTCCGTTCTCGATCTTGCAACCGTTTTAGACGGTTTTACTGCTGCAGATACTTTTAAAACAAGCCTCGATTTAGCCAGGCAGTCTGAAAATTTGGGCTATACACGTTACTGGTTTGCCGAACACCATAACATGGCTGGTGTTGCCAGCTCGGCAACGGCGGTGCTTATTGGTTATATTGCCGGTGGTACAAACCGTATTCGTGTAGGTTCGGGGGGTATTATGCTGCCCAATCATGCGCCATTAATTGTGGCCGAACAATTTGGAACATTGGCATCTTTGTATCCCAATCGTATCGATTTGGGTTTAGGCAGGGCACCTGGAACCGATCAGGTTACGGCGATGGCCATCCGTGGTGAAAATTTTAGTGCTGTTCATAGTTTCCCAAGAGATATAGATAAATTACAGCAATTGTTTTCTGCAGATAATAATCGTGCGAGTGTAAGGGCTATTCCTGGTGAAGGATTGGATATTCCGATCTGGGTGCTGGGCTCGAGTACCGATAGTGCACGCTTGGCAGCAGAAAAAGGACTTCCGTATGCTTTTGCCAGTCATTTTGCCCCGGCCTATTTCGAACAGGCCATTTCCATTTATAGAAATAACTTTAAGCCATCTTTATTTTTACAGGAACCCTATGTCATGGCCTGTGTAAATGTAGTTGCTGCCGATACTGATGAAGAAGCAGAACGTTTATCAAGCTCTGTAAAACGTATGTTTTTAGGTGTTATTACAGGTAAAAGAGAGTTGTTGAAACCTGCAGTCGATGATATTAATGTGTATTGGGACCAGTTGGAAAAAGAAGCGGTGGAACAAATGTTGTATTATTCATTTATCGGCAGTGCTAAAACGATCAAAGAGAATTTAGAAGCTTTTGTGTCGAAATACGGTGTAAACGAGATTATGAGTACCTCACATATTTACGATCATCAGGCAAAATTACATTCGAATAAAATTTTTGCAGGCTTGTTCAGTTAAATCAAACCCATTTAGCTGGCTTCACACGACATTCGATGTGCAGGAATCTCGAACTGCACATCGATTATTGTTATTGGCTTAACACAGGCTTCATCTCAATATGCTTGCTTTGTTTATTAAATTTTTCCTAAATCAATGAAGAAAGCGTTACTGAACCTGATGGTATAGGTGCCTAAATGTTATGGTATCATATAAAATGCCTTATTGATACGCCCCATCGTACCGTACTTTTACCCTTTTTGTACCTAAAGTATAGGAATTGAGGCCTACATTGATAACATTTGTACAGCCTATATTAATTTACCTATGTACTAAAGTGGTGTAACTGTTGATGAAAGCAACCATTTATGTACGCCATGATGATATTAACGGTAGATTCTTGCTTTAAATGTTATTTCGGCAAACCGATCTCCATAAAACGTTTGACTGGTAACATTGATACAGGGATTACGACTTAATAATCTGCCGATAAAAAATGAAATAGCTTATGATCGAACTTACATACCTTTTTAAACATGAATTTTTAGAAGACGTATCCTATCAGTTAATGCGGGCCGGCATGGAAGATCCATGGTTGGTGCTGTCTGGATGTAAAGTGTTGGGTATTATTGATGAAGTTGAAGGCAGCTGGATCCAGATTGTAGGAGGAGATATTCCTCCAGCAGCAATTGAAGGAATGGGGAAACTGATTAGTATGCAGCAGTTTAGCTGGTTGCCGAATCTGATTAAAAAACAGTGGCCCAATTATGTACTGGATGTGATTGTGGAAGATATAGACCGTTATGAAATAATTTGCCCTAAAGAGGTTTGTCTAAAACGCTTTCAACAACGTTTTACACTAGGTATCCACGCATTGGCCCAAAGAGAATCAGCTCTTGTTTTTAATGTACGTAGCTTTCAGCAATCAGATAGTTATGAGGTGGTTAAAGCGCCCGTAATTGACCGGTATGTTTAATTCCTCTTTTTGTATTGGTGCTTAATATTTTTTAAGGGTAAACCAATTTGCTAAGGCCATCAGGATAGGTTGCGTAATATTTGTATAATTCTTGTTTGTTTAAGCGTCCATGTCAATCTAATATTTAAATTTGGCCCGACAAAAACCCTTCTTCAACATGACCTTTGTAGAAAAATTGCAGGCCTTACGCCAATTAATGGCTGTACAAAAAGTAGATGCTTATATCATTACCGCGGCAGATCCTCATATTAGTGAATATTTACCTGCGCATTATAAGGCTATTCCTTTTGCCTGCGGATTTACAGGGTCAGCCGGAACGCTGGTCATTACTCAGGATTTTGCAGGGCTGTGGACTGACTCGCGATATTTTACACAGGCTGAAACACAACTGAGCGATACCGGTTACGAACTGGTAAAGTTGAAAGTGCCTCATACACCCGAGTACATCGATTGGTTGCTCCAGGTTTTACCAAAGGGTGCAAAAGTAGGTTTTAACCATCAACTCATTACGGTTGGCTTAGCCCTCGAGCTGCAGAATAGTTTGGCTCAGCGTGAAATTGAGATTACTGACGTTGATTTTATCAGCACGATTTGGCCCGATAGGGTAGGGTTACCTGTAGAAAATGCCTTTTTAATTGGCGAAGAAGCTGCGGGTCTTAGCATTTCGGCTAAAATAAACGAGGTAAGGGCTGCTTTAAAAATAAATGGGGCAGATTATCATTTCATTTCGTCGCTTGACGACATTGCCTGGCTTTTTAACCTGAGGGGAAAAGATGTAGATTATAATCCGGTAACTTTAAGTTTTGCGCTTATTGCACCTGCTGAGGTGAAACTCTTTATCGACAAGCAGAAATTATCACAAACAGATATCGATACTTTAAATCAACAGGGCATAACTTTGCACCCTTACCATGTGGTGGCAGATGCATTAAAAAACCTCCCAAAAAATGCACAGATTTTTATCGATCCAAAACGTACCTGTTTCGGCTTGTATCAGTGCTTGCCAGTTGATTCCAAAATCATTTCAGGCATTAACCCAAGTACATATTTAAAAAGCCTAAAGAATAATACAGAAGTTAATCATATTCGTAAAGCGATGTTAAACGATGGCATAGCGCTAACGAAATTCTTTAAATGGATGGAAGATCATTTGGGAAAAGAAAAGATTACAGAATGGTCTGCAGCAGATAAACTGGCCACGTTTAGGGCCGAGCAGACATCTTTCGTTGGTTTAAGTTTTAATACGATTGCTGGCTATAATGCAAACGGTGCATTGCCGCATTATAGTGTAACAGCAGAAAGCAATCAGGAAATTTTAGCTGATGGTTTGTTTCTTGTCGATTCAGGAGGCCAGTATTTGTATGGTACAACCGATATCACTAGGGTAATGCCCATTGGTAATTGTTCATCAACCCAGGCCGATGATTATACTTTGGTGTTAAAAGGCCTGATAGAAGGTTCAAAACTGATTTTTCCGGAAGGTACCAAGGGTTATCAAATCGATGCTATTTGTAGAAAACCATTGTGGGAGCACGCCATAAATTTTGGTCATGGGACTGGTCACGGTATTGGTTTTTTTCTGAATGTACACGAAGGACCTCAGAATATTAGCCCGGCTAATGTAGATGTTGCCTTTAAGCCAGATATGGTAACCTCCATCGAACCGGGGATTTATCGTCCGGGAAAACATGGTGTACGTATCGAAAACCTGGTTTTATGTATCCCTCAGGGCAATAGTGAATTTGGCGACTTTCTCACTTTCGAAACCTTAACCTTATGTTTTATCGATACTACGATCATCAATAAAGCACTTTTGGCACCAGATCAGATCGCCTGGTTAAATCAGTATAATCAAATGGTATTTGATCAGCTACAGCCACTTCTTTCAACGGAAGAGGTAGCGTGGCTACAAGAGAAATGTAAAGCAGTTTAATAATCCGCACTGTAGGCTGAACTTGTGGAAGATCTTATGCTATAATGCCTTAAATGCCCTTATACTTTTTAATTGGTAGCCATTTGATATAGGAAAGCAATTCCTGCATTTCAATCAATGTCAGTCGTGCTTTCCGCTATAGTCCTCATTTCATTCGGAGCTGCCGCTGCAATCACGTTTAGGTAGCCGATGTAGTGCTTATGGCCTAGGTTTCCCCTTCAGGCGTTTATAATCTGCGTGTTTTGCGCAATCTGCGGGAAGTTAAATGCTCCGGGTATTTCAATATAATCGTTGTGCCTTAAATGCTCTTATATTTCTTAAATGGTTAATAATTTGATATAGGAAAGCAATTCCTGCATTTCAATCAATGTCAGCCGCGCTTTCCGCCATAGTCCCCATTTCATTCGGAGCTGCCGGTGCAATCGCGTTTAGGTATATGGGGCTGTGCTGATGGGGTTGGCTTCCTCTCAGGGATTAATCATCTGCGTGTTTTGCGTAATCTGCGGGAAGTTAAATCTGAGTCAACCTATTTTGTTCATCTTGCTCGCTGCTATGCACTGTCGCGCCGTTATCCGCTCCGCCTCAGGCCCAACTCCCCATAAATACACCAATTCTTTACCGATTTTGCGCTATTTTTAAGTTCGATGCCAGCTTTATCTTTTAAATTTTATTTTTGATTTAACCACATCCCTAAATCCACTTTGTCATCATGAATCGCAAACCACAAAAGAAGAGATCTATATCTATAATAACTTTTAAAGCAATATTTTGCTGTATTTTATCTTTTCTAAATATTGAGGTAATTATGGCCCAGTCGCCATGGGTTGCTTTAGGCAAAAAGCCATCTACCTTGGGCCTCGACAATGGGTTTTCGACTTATTACACCGGAGCATTTACCCTAAAGCTCGTTAAGTCGTCCCAAACAGTGGCAAGTCTTCAGCCCAAAATGGTTAAGGATTTCGATTTTGTACCCAGCGACAGTTTAAAAGTGCGGAGTTCAGATGGTTTATACCATTTGGGCGATATCAATTTAAAGTTACGCTATATGGGCGAAGAAAGCTGGAGAAGTTTCAGCACGGCTGCAAAACGAAGTCCCGTAAAAAATATTTCCATGGGTAAAAACGTACTCGCTGCGGCCGATCTGGCTGCAACGCTTCCTGCTGATATTCCGTTACAGGTTAAACGGATCTGGGAAATGTTAAATGGAAAACTGGTGCTCCGCTTCGAACTCAAAAACAAGACCGATAAAAACGTAGAAATTGGTGCGTTGGGTATCCCGATGATTTTCGATAATATTTTAGAAGGCCGTACATTGGAGCAAACCCATGCTAAAAATGTTTTTTACGATCCCTACATCGGAAAAGATGCGGGTTATTTGCAGGTTACCCGCTTAAGTGGTCATGCACCATCTTTGCTTGTCACGCCTTTAGGGCATACACCATTTGAAGCTTACAATCCGCTTAATGACGACCGGACACCCCGTGGAATTGCTTTCGAAGGCTTTTACGAATGGATGGTGTACAGTAAAGCCTATGCTGAAAATGAATGGAAAAATGCCGAGCAATGGAACACCGCAACTTCGACCTTTTTAAAGCCTGGCGAAAGCCGAAGTTATGCCCTTCAGTTTATCCTTTCAGGAACGGCAAAAGATATCGAAAGTAAACTGATCGAGAATAAAAGACCGGTAGCGATAGCTGTTCCAGGTTATGTGCTGCCTAAAGATGTGGAAGGAAAATTATTTATCAGCTACCCTAAAAAAATTAAATCTATTCAGGTTCTGCCCGAAAACGCCTTGAGAGTAAGTGTTTTAGCCTCTACCAAAAATGGATGGAAAACTTATTCCGTAAAGGGGAATACCTGGGGAAGGGCAAGGCTGTCAATTACTTATGAAGATGGCCTGGAGCAAACGATAAATTATAAAGTAATTGAAGCCGAAAGTGATGTTATTGCTAGTTATGGTAATTTTTTAACAACCAAACAATGGTTTAACCAGGCCGATCCTGTTTTTAAAAGAAGTCCTTCAGTGATTACTTATGATAATGAAAAACAGCAACAGGTAACGCAGGATAACCGGGCCTGGATTGCCGGTTTAAGCGACGAAGGTGGGGCCGGATCGTGGCTGGGTGCAATAATGAAACAACTGGTACAACCCAAAAAAGAAGAAGTTGATCAGCTGAAACAATTTGTAGATAGTGTAATGTTTGGCAGAATACAGCTTAAAAACGGTCCTCAGAAATATGGCGTAAAAAAGAGCTTGTTTTATTATGCGCCAGATTCACTCCCTAAAGATACTTATGCTGCAAATATCAATTTTAAAACATGGTCTGCATGGCCAAAAAAAGAAGCTGATAACCTGGGCAGGTCTTATAACTATCCGCATGTTGCGGCTGCCCACTGGGTAATGTACCGGTTGGCCCGAAATTATAGCGGCCTGGTAGCAGAGCAGAGCTGGAAACAACACCTGATTGATGCGGCTGAAACGGGTATGGCCATGGTTAACATTGCCCCTTATTATGCACAGTTTGGCCAAATGGAAGGTACAGTTTTCTACCTCATCCTAAACGACCTTAAAAATGAAGGATTAATAAATGAAGTAGCCAGATTAGAAAATGAAATGAAAAAGCGGGCCAATCACTGGCGTTCTTTACAATATCCCTTTGGTAGTGAAATGCCTTGGGACTCTACAGGTCAAGAAGAAGTTTATGTATGGTCGAGCTATTTTGGCTACCAGGACAAAGCAAATGTAACACTTGATGCCATCTTAGCCTATATGCCTGTAGTGCCGCATTGGGCCTACAATGGTAATGCCCGCCGGTATTGGGATTTTCTTTACGGAGGTAAGCTTTCGCGTATCGAGCGGATGATCCATCATTATGGTTCGGCACTCAATGCCATTCCTGTATTGATGGATTATCGTAAAAATCCCAGCGATTTCTATCTTTTGTGTGCAGGCTACGGTGGACTCCTGGGAGCGATCTCCAATATCACCCAGGATGGGTTTGCGCCTACAGCATTTCATGCTTACCCATCAACCTTAAAAAATGACGGCATTACCGGTGATTACGGATCTGGTTTTTTTGGCTACGCTGTTAATACTTCATCATATGTATTAAACCATCCTGAATTTGGTTGGCTGGCTTTTGGTGGCAACCTGAACAAAACAGGTAATAACATCAAGGTTAAATTAACTACAGCAGCAAAATCTGCGGTTTACATCGCACCTGCGGGACTTTGGATTAGTCTTGATGCCGGAAGCATTGATGAGGTAGATTACAATACGATAAACGGCGAAATTCGCCTAAAACTGAGTAAGGCAAATGCATATACACCTAATGCCATGATGAGGTTGCAGCAACCGGCAAAAGTTAATGGTATGGGTTCTTATACTGTAAAAAGCAATAACATGAAGAAGAGGGGAGGATACGAATTTCCACTTGACAAAGCGCACACCACTGACATCATTCTTCAAAAGTAATATCAATTAATCTACTCTCTCAGCCTCGTGAAATAAAATTTACGGGGCCTTTTATGATATCTTTATTTTGATATTCAGTAGGATATGAGCTTTATTTATATGTTGTATTAAAATATTTTAATATAATTAATTGTAATTAAGCTTATTAAGTTGTAAAATATTGTTTTTTGAGTTTGTTGATTAGGATTTATATCATCAAAATGAGGCTATTTATAGCTATACTTTTACTTTAAGTAATTAATTTTAATTTTTTGTTTATCAAATTATTATATTTTATTAAAGTAATATTGTCCATTTAAATTTCAATCCATCATTCTCGTTTGTAACGAGAATGGCGATTTTATCGCCCTATGAACAACTCTTATCACCACATTACAAATGTGGATTTCAATAATCTTCGCTACAAACGAGGACTATATCTCCGTGTCTTTTTGCTTCCGTGGCTAAAAATTAGTGGATGTACGAGAAGGGCGATTTTATCGCCCTATGAACAACTCTTATTATCACATTGCAAATGTGGATTTCAATAATCTTCACTACAAACGAAGACTATATCTTTCCGTGCCTTCAGCGTTTCCGTGGCTAAAAATTAGTGGATGTACGAGAAGGGCGATTTTATCGCCCCTATCAATAACCTTTATCACCACATTACAAATGTGGATTTCAATAATCTTCGCTACAAACGAGGATTATATATCTCCGTGCCTTCAGCGTTTCCGTGGCTAAAAATTAGTGGATGTACTAGAAGGGCGATTTTATCGCCTCTATCAACAACTCTTATCCCCACAAATGTGGATTCCAATAACCCTCATTACAAACGAGGACTATATCTTGCCTTCTTCCGTGGCTAAAAATCATTCGTGTTATTTACAAACTTTCTTTAATTATTCTTACGCTATAAATAGGACCTGCACTATTTTTTGCTTTAGGGAATAGTTTTACGGTTACTTTATTTTTGCCTTTGGTTATTTCAACTGGGATTTTATAAGAAATATCATAAAAGCGGCTTTCTTTATATTTGTTAAGATCTTCAGTGGCAATGTTTACACCATCAACCAGCACATCGAAATTCCGGCCACGGTTATCCATGCCCCAATAAGAAGCGATTATGGTATTTTGCATAGTTGGATCTACCTTCACTTCAAATTGTAAGAAACCGTTTTCACCCGCAACGCGCCATTTACTTCCATGATCTTCCCCCATATATTCTTTAGCTGCACTAAAGTTGTGGTCGCGTTCTGGTTGCATTTCGCCAAACCTGAATACGTCAGTAGTTTTATCTTCTAATTCTTTCTGTTTACGTTTTTGCTCATCGTATATTTTTTGTTGTACCGTCCATTTTTCTGGGGTAAATACATCCCAGTAAACGCTATAGTATTGGTTTTTGGTTTGATAAAACGGAACTAAGGTAACATCTTGTGGTTGTGCAATATTTTTCGTTTTAAATTGAAGTTCTTGTTTATTTACTACGCTCAACCAATCTTTAGGATCATTATTGGCACTCACAAATACCGGAACCCCTTTTACCGGATCTGGTTCTGTTGTTCCCAGCACACCAGCCAAAAGCACCGGTCCATAAAAAACAGCTCTTCGATCGGCATTATCTGGCATCGCTTCCGTGTACAACTTTTCCGGTGTGGTGTAGGTGATTTTATCGTTGTTTTTCCAAATGCGGGTAATTACATAATAACCCGTTTCATCAGGAGTAATCTTCTGCAGTTGCCCATTCACAGCAATTGTGGTTTGGCTAGACCATTTTGGTTTTCTCACCCGGATAGAAAATTTTGAAGCTTTGACTAAGCTTAGGGTTAAATTTGTTTGGTCGCCTTGTGGTAAAGCCGTTTGTTGTGTAATTTTTATTCCTTTTTCTTTCCAGTCTAAAACCGACGGAATAAAAAGATTCACATATAAACTGCCGTCGCTTCCCCTTGAATAAATGCTTTCATTGTATTTAACATGGTTTTCCATGCCGGTACCCACACAACAGGTAAAGGTGTTAAATTTATCGCTGTATTCTTTTTTTCCACCCATACGCAGTGGTACAAAATAGCAGGTCATACCATCATCATGGTTCTGAGAAGCCAGGATGTGGTTATAAAGTGCTTTTTCGTAATAATCAAACAGTTCTGCTGATGGATTTTCTGCAAACAGATGCCCGGTGAGTTTGAGCATGTTGTAGGTATTGCAGGTTTCGGTGGTGTTTTCTGTGAGTTTATCATTCAGTTTATCCGGCTCGCTCAGGTATTCGTAATTACTGTTTCCGCCGGTTACATAAGAGTGGTGATAAACAATCGTTTTCCAAAAGAAATCGGCAATGGTCTTATCCCGTTGGTCGCCGGTAATTTCATGTCGCCTTGCGCTGGCAATAATTTTTGGAATCTGCGTATTCGAATGTTTTCCGGGTAGAATGTCTGTTTGCTGCGCCAGCGGGTCGAGTATGCGCTTATCGTAGAATTTGTATGATAAATCGAGGTATTTCTTTTCTCCGGTAATCGCATAGAGGTTAACTAAGGCTTCGGCCATTCCGCCATACTCACAGAACAGCATTTTTTGTAAAAGCTCATCGTTTAAGCCTCCAATGGTAGTGCCTGTCCAATCGGCCAATGCCACACATGCACTCAATGCTTTTTTATTGTTCGTATATAGATAGGCATCAAGCAAACCGGCCATAATTTTATGCACGGTGTACCAGGGTGCCCAACCGCCATTCAGGTCGAAACCTCCGGTTTTAACATTGCCTTTTGCCAGCTCGCCCCAAATTTTATCTTCATTGGTGAAAGCACCTAAATAGCCGTTTTTTCTGGCTTTCTGGCACTCCACCAGTTCATCTACGATATAATTTGCTTTTTGCAGAAAAGCAGGATTTCTGCTCGAAGCATACTGCATCGCTATAGCCGAAAGGTAATGCCCAAGCGAATGACCGGCCAAACCATCACCTTCCCATCCTCCATAAATTTTGGCTTTTGGTGTTAAACCTGCATTTTTTCTAAAGCCTGATAGTAAACGGTCAACATCAATAACCGATAGGTAAGCTTCATCGGCTTTCATCGCCTTTTTGAAGGTGCTTTCTAAAAGGTTTACCTGAGAGAGATCGAAAGCATAAGCTTTAATTGGTGTGGTGTTTTTAACCTTTATGCGGTTATCGTTAAAATGAGGTACATAGTTTTGGGCATTAGCACTTAATGCAAAAAAGAGTGCACAGCTGAGCAAGCTTTTACCAAGGTGGTGATTCATAGTTATTAGGGTGTTTAGGGATATTTTTTACTGTTTAAAATTATGAAATTGCCAGGAGGATAAAAGCCCTATAATTTGCCGGTAATGTGCAGATTTTACCTTTCTTTTTCGCTATGATGAAATTTATTGTGATTTTTATACCAGATTACTAGCTTATAATTTGCAGATACCGCCCATATTTTAGCCATAACATTTAATTGTTATTGAATAAAATTAGCTTTTGGGATATTTGCCTAACACTTAAAAATATGTTTGAAAAGAAAGTTTACCTCCAACGAAGAGCAGCGTTAAAATCAAAGATAAATTCGGGAATATTACTCTTTTTGGGTAATGAAGAAAGTCCGATGAATTATAAGGACAATACCTACCATTTTAGGCAGGATAGTACCTTTTTATATTATTTTGGGATCAGTGATCCATCATTGGGCGCCATTATCGACCTTGATGAAGACCAGGTCATCCTTTTCGGTGATGAAATGGGAATTGATGATATCGTGTGGATGGGCAGACAGAAAACACTTGAAGAAAAAAGTTTGGATGCCGGCTTAACAAAAGTGCTGCCTTTAGCACAGCTGGATACTTATCTTCAGCAATATCAGGAGAAAAAGCGTCAGGTTCATTTCTTACCGCCTTACCGCCCAGAAAATAAAATTAAACTGGCCAATTGGCTTAATCTCCCTATTGATCAGCTTAAAGAAAAAGCATCACTTAGTTTTATTAAAGCGGTAGTGGCGCAACGATCGATCAAATCGGTGGAAGAAATTGAAGAGTTAGACCGTGCTGCAGCAATATCGGCCGATATTCATTTAATGGTGATGCAGCAGGCAAAACCGGGCATGTACGAACGCGAACTTGCCGCAAAAATTCAAGGTGCGGCATTGGCTTCAGGTGGTCATCTGGCCTATCCGGTTATCCTGACCGTTCAGGGTGAAATTCTCCACAACCATTATCACGGTAATCAGCTAAAGGAAGGTCAGCTGGTTTTAAACGACTCGGGCGTAGAAACAGCTCTAGGTTATGCAGGCGATCTTACGCGCACCTTTCCGGTAGGCAAAAAATTTAGTGCTGAACAAAAAGATGTGTATGATATTGTACTGAATGCTTATACCCATGGCAAAAACATGTTGGCGCCCGGTGTAAGGTATTTAGATGTGCATCTGGCTTCGTGTAAAATACTGGCGCAGGGCTTGAAAGATATAGGCCTGATGAAAGGTAATATTGACGATGCCGTGCAGGCTGGTGCGCATGCGATGTTTTTTCAGTGTGGCACAGGTCACATGATGGGTTTGGATGTACATGATATGGAAGATTTAGGCGAGCAATATGTAGGTTATACAGATGAACTGACTAAAAATACCACACAGTTCGGATTGAAATCGTTAAGGCTGGGTAAAGCACTCGAAGTAGGCTATGTGTTAACGGTAGAGCCTGGTGTTTATATTATTCCCGAACTAATAGACCGTTGGAAAGCAGCCAGCCAGTTTACCGAATTTATTAATTACGATAAACTGGAACAGTTCCGAAACTTTAGCGGCATTAGGGTTGAAGACGATTTTCTGGTTACCGAAAACGGAAGCCGGATGTTGGGTAAACACTTGGCTTTAACCACAGATGAAGTTGAATCGATTAGAAGCGGGGCCTACTAGAAAATAGTATTTAAATTTTAGAATAAGAACGTTTTTTGTTTTGGAGCGCAGGGCTTTTCGCTTTTTTTAAGGGATAGTCCTGCCATCCGCTTTATTCCGATGAACTATCGGAATGCCCGCTGCTGTCAGGGCTAGAAATTCAGGCTTGGAGCACAGAATAAGAAAATGGAATTTAATATTTAGCAGAAACCAAGGTTAAATAAAGCTGATAGAATGGATCCCGATTTTTCATCGGAGCAGAAGGGATAGCAGGACTGCCATAACCAATGAAAAACTGCAGTTGCTTTTCAAATGAATATTTAGCTAATACAAACATTATAAATCGGCAAAAGGCCATTAAAGAAAAGATGAAAAAACTACCCTTCCTAAGCCTACTCTTCTTAGCGTTTAACAGCATGCTTTTTGCACAGTCGCCAAAAAAGGTTTATACTTTGGCCGATACGTTAAGGGGAAGCTTAAATGCCGAGCGTACCTGGTGGGATGTACAGCGTTACGAACTTTCTGTTAAACCCGATTATAACGATAAAAGTATAACAGGCTCGAATAAAATCGTATACAAAGTAATGCGCAGCCACAATGGTCGTACGCGCATGCAGATCGATTTGCAGGAGCCATTGCTTATTGATAGTGTTCTATACAACGAAAAGGCGAGGTTGAAATTCGAACATGTGGGCAGTGTTTGGTATGTACATGTTCCGGCGCAAAAGTTATCCGCACTAAATAATGTCCATATTTTTTACCATGGAAAGGTACACCAGGCAAAAAGAGCCCCTTGGGATGGTGGTTTTATCTTTACCACCGATTCGCTTTCGCGTCCGTGGATGACCGTGGCCTGCCAGGGTTTAGGCGCTTCAGTGTGGTATCCAAATAAAGACCATCAAAGCGACGAACCTAATCTGGGCGCATCATTAACCATGACGGTTCCTGATACATTAGTAGCGGTAGGGAACGGACGACTGGTATACAAGAAAGACAACCACGATGGTACGGTAACTTACCAATACAATGTTAAAAATCCGATCAGTAATTATTGTATTATCCCTTACATAGGCAAGTACGTTAATTTTAAGGAGAAATATGCAGGCGAAAAGGGTGCACTCGATGTGAATTATTGGGTACTTGATTACAATTATCCAAAAGCAAAAAACTATATGCCCGATCAGGTTCATAAAATGATGAAGAGTATGGAGCATTGGTTTGGCCCTTATCCTTTTTATGAAGATGGTTATCAGCTCATCGATGCCTCGCATACGGGAATGGAGCATCAATCGGCAGTTTCATATGGCAATTCTTATAAATTTGGTTACAGGGGCAGAGATATGTCTGGCAACGGTTGGGGCTTGAAATGGGATTTTATCATTATTCACGAAAGTGGTCACGAATGGTTTGGCAATAACATTACCACCAAAGATCTGGCCGATATGTGGGTGCACGAAAGTTTTACCAATTATAGCGAAACCCTTTTTGTTGATTATATTTTTGGAAATAAAGCCGGAAACGAATACAATTTCGGCATCAGGAGAGATATCAGAAACGACAGTCCGGTTATCCCTCCTTATGGTGTAAATGCGCAGGGCAGTGGCGATATGTATCCAAAAGGAGGAAATATGTTACATGCCATCAGGCACAGTTTAAATAACGACGAGCTTTTTAGGTCTATTTTGCGTGGACTGAACCAAACCTTTTACCATCAAACGGTAACAACTGCCCAGATCGAAAATTACATTTCTAAAAAAGCAGGTTACAATTTTTCAAAGGTTTTTGATCAGTACCTGCGTACAGTGCAGGTTCCTGCATTCGAATACTACCTGAAAGATGGTAAAGCTTTTTACCGTTACAGCAATTGTGTTAAAGGTTTCAACCTGCCCTTAAGCCTGAAAAAAGAGGGGGTAAAAACACTTAAAATTATGCCTTCACAAAACTGGCAACAGGTGGTATTGGCTAAAGGTCAGGATGTTTTATTTGCAAAAGCCGATATCGAATTGATGTATTACCTGCTGGTGAAAAACACAAAATAATTCTTTGGAAAATAGCGCCGGGCAGGAGAGTTTTGTTACCTGATTGATTTTGGTAATCAGGTGGTATCATGCTTATAATTCCATTTGAATTTGTCACGTTTAGCTTTGCGATGAATTCTATCGTAGGGACACATCTTTTTCAAGAATGGTTTGGGCATCATGCTAGCTGGCTTTAATAAACCACAGTCTTTGCCGAAGCACGCCGTCAATCCCAAGTGGCGGAAGAATCAAAAAAATAGGAGCACAATGGCCCAAATAGCATTACCAAACCTGAAACGTAGTGGTTTTGTGTTCATTAACACTGAATTCAAAGTTTAATATAAATTGAACACAAAACGAAGTGCCACTGTTTTTTTGATGAGTGTTGGCGGTGAGAAGCCACCTTGCTGGATTGACAAAGCGCTTTGGGTACTTTGGCGCTCCAAAGTACCATGCCCCGCGGCATAGAGCGGAAAAAAAAACATTTATCTCCGAATTATAGTTTTTAAGATATCAAAGCTTGTTATCAGCATAACGATCGCCTTAGGAATATGCAGCTAATAGAAATGGGCCCACAATAAGATGAATCTGGACAGGCAGTCGAAAGTCTTGAGGGATATTCATACAGGTCCTTCAACAGGCTCAGAATAACAATCTATATTTATGCTGCGGCATTATTTTTTTTGTGCCGTAGCAAATTTCGGGCAAATCTATTTTTCCTTTTCTTCCTGTCTCGTTCATTGGCGTATTTATGGCCAATATCGGTTAAAATCCAACAATATTATGGTTTAGCAATCACCTAACTTTGAATATCGTTTAATTGATTTATCGCCGATAATTTAATGAAATGATGATGGACAATAGCCTGTTTTGGGCTCAATGGCCAGATTAATTTTTTTGAATCATAATTATTAAAAACATAACATTACAATGAGTATCAAATGGACTGGGGTTTTCCCTGCTGTGACTACAAAATTTACAGCAAACGATGAGTTAGATTTTCCGGCTTTCGATTTAAATATCGAAGCGCAATTAGAGGCAGGAGCAGAAGGTATTATCCTGGGCGGTACCTTAGGTGAGGCAAGTGTTTTAAGTGATGACGAGAAAATCGAAATTTTAAAGCATACTTTAGAAATCGTAAATGGCCGTGTTCCTGTTTTGTTAAACATTGCAGAGCCTACAACCAAAAAAGCTATTGCTGCTGCTCAAAAAGCCGAAGAAGCTGGTGCACAAGGTTTAATGTTATTACCTCCAATGCGTTATTTAGCTGATTCTGATGAAACGCTTGACTATTTAACAGAAGTGGCCAAAAGCACCAAATTACCAATCATGATTTATAACAACCCTGTTGATTATAAAATCGAGGTAACTTTAGATATGTTCGAAGAATTAGCTAAATATCCTAACATACAGGCAATTAAAGAAAGTACAAGAGATATTTCAAATGTAACCCGTTTGATTAACCGTTTTGGCGATCGCTTTGCCATTTTCACAGGTGTTGATCCAATTGCGATGGAAAGTATTGTAATGGGCTGTGTGGGTTGGGTTGCCGGTTTAGTTTGTGCATTCCCGAAAGAAACTGTAGCCATTTTCCGCCTGGTAAAAGAAAACAGAACTGCTGAAGCTTTAAAAATCCACCGTTGGTTTTTGCCGATTTTAGAATTAGATACACATCCTAAACTGGTTCAGTATATTAAATTGGCTGAAGTAGGTACAGGTATCGGAACAGAAAGAACCAGAGCACCACGTTTGGCTTTAAAAGGTGCAGAACGCGAAAGGGTGTTGAAAATAATTAACGATGGTTTAGCCACCAGACCAGAATTGCCAGCAGGTAGTTGGGGGATATAGTTTAAAAACCAAATATGAACGGACAAAATATTGTAGCCAGTACCTATATAGAAGTTAATGAAAGAAGCCTTAAAGCTGTTAATCCCGCAACGGGATTAACGCTTGACGGTGATTTTTTTAAAGCAAGCGAGCGCCTTGTTGATGATGCCTTAACATCAGCAACATTGGCTTTCCAAAGCTATAGAAACCTAAACAAAGACCTTAAAGCTGCTTTTTTAAATGCCATTGCCGATGAAATTGCCAACCTTGGTGAAGAACTGGTAAACAGGGCTTCAGCAGAAAGTGGTTTGCCATTAGGCCGTTTACAAGGAGAATTGGGCAGGACTACCGGTCAGTTAAGGTTATTTGCCAATCTGGTTGCCGAAGGCTCCTGGGTTGATGCAATTATTGACACTGCACTGCCTGAAAGACAGCCTTTGCCGCGACCTGATATTAGACGAATGTTAATTCCAATTGGGCCGGTAGTGGTTTTTGGTGCGAGCAATTTTCCGCTTGCTTTTTCAGTGGCAGGTGGCGATACCGCATCGGCACTAGCTTCGGGTTGCCCGGTGGTTGTTAAAGCACACCCTGCACACTACGGAACCAGTGCTTTGGTCGGCGGTGCCATTATTAAAGCTGCCGAAAAAACGGGAATGCCTAAAGGGGTTTTCTCTTTGTTGTATGATGATGGTTATACAATCGGTGCGGGTTTGGTTCAGCATCCCTTAACTAAAGCGGTAACTTTTACTGGTTCGTTTAAAGGAGGAATGGCCTTAATTAATCTGGCGCAACAGCGTGAGCAACCTATTCCGGTTTTTGCCGAAATGGGGAGCATTAATCCGGTAATTTTTCTTCCAAAAGCCATCGAAAATCAGGGAGAAGAGCTGGCTAAAAAATATGCTGCATCAATTACTTTGGGCGCTGGTCAGTTTTGTACCAACCCGGGTTTACTGTTAGCGGTTCAATCGCCGGCATTGGAAAGTTTTAAATCCGCTTTAAAAGAAGCTATTTCCACTATTCCATCGGCAACCATGCTTACCGAAGGTATTGCCAATAATTATGGTAAACTTTCTGTTGAGGTGGTAAATGAAGCTGGCGTTGCGCTTTTATCGGCATCGACAGTGAAAAATACTGAACTTCAAAACCAGTCAGAGGCGAAAATTGCCCAGGTAAGTGCTGCCGATTTTATCAAAAATCCAAAACTTCGTGAGGAAATTTTTGGCCCATATTCACTGCTGGTTGTTGCTCAGGATATTGCTGAACTTGAAAAAGCCATTGATGTGTTGGAAGGACAGCTTACGGTAACCCTAATGGCCGAAAAACAGGAGCTTCAGGGCTACCAAACTTTAGTAAATAAGCTGACTGATAAAACAGGAAGAATTATCCTAAATGGGGTGCCTACAGGTGTAGAAGTTTGTGCGGCTATGCAACATGGCGGGCCATTTCCTGCAACTAACGATAGCCGTTTCACTTCAGTTGGTTCTACTGCAATCAATCGTTTTGCAAGACCATTGGCTTATCAGGATTGGGAACAGGAATTATTGCCAGATGAATTGAAAGATGGAAATCCATTGGGTATTTTCAGAACGATAAATCAAAAATTAACGAAATCTCATGAGTAAAACTTTTTTTTGTGTAGATGCACATACCTGCGGAAATCCGGTTAGGCTGGTTGCAGGTGGCGGCCCTCAGCTTATTGGCTCAAACATGAGCGAAAAACGCCAGCATTTTTTGAAAGAATTCGACTGGATTAGAACAGGTTTAATGTTCGAGCCACGCGGCCATGACATGATGTCGGGCAGTATTCTTTATCCACCTCACGATCCCGCAAATGATGTCGCTGTACTGTTTATCGAAACCAGTGGCTGCCTGCCGATGTGCGGTCACGGTACCATTGGCACCATTACCATCGCTATAGAAGAAGGATTGATTCAACCCAAAATACCCGGAGTAATCAAAATGGAAGCTCCGGCCGGATTGGTCTTAATTGAATATAAGCAGGAAGGTAAAAAGGTTAAATCGGTCAAGCTGAAAAACGTAGCATCCTATCTGGCCGCCGAAAATTTATCGGTAGAATGCCCTGATTTGGGTACGCTTACTTTTGACGTAGCCTATGGCGGTAATTTTTATGCCATTGTAGACCCGCAGGAAAATTTTCCGGGACTGGAAAATTATACCGCTTCGCAACTGATTACCTGGAGTCAGACGATTAGAAAACGCATCAACGAACAATATACTTTTGTACATCCTTTAGATCCGACGATAAACGGCTGTAGCCATGTATTGTGGACAGGAAAAACAATCGACCCTACATCAACCGCCAGGAATGCTGTTTTTTATGGCGATAAAGCCATCGATCGGTCGCCATGTGGAACAGGTACTTCAGCCCGTCTGGCGCAATGGTACGCAAAAGGAAAATTAAAACAGGGAGAGGATTTTATCCACGAAAGTTTTATTGGCAGCAAGTTTATCGGAAGAGTGGAAGAAGTTGTAGACCTGAACGGAATAAAAGCCATTATACCAAGTGTAGAAGGTTGGGCAAAAATTTATGGTTACAATACCATTAAAATAGATGCCGAAGATGATCCATATGCACATGGATTCCAGGTGATTTAGTGAGTTTTTAAAATGAATATCAGCAGTATAAATTAAAAGAATGTCGAAAGTATTAATTATAGGTGGTGGAATAGTAGGTTTAACTTCAGCGTATTATCTGCAGAAAAAAGGCTACGAAGTAACAGTTCTGGATAAGGGAGATATTACCGACAATTGCTCTTTTGGTAATGCTGGGATGATTGTACCGAGTCATTTTGTACCCCTGGCAGCGCCAGGCATGATTAAACAAGGCATCCGCTGGATGTTTGACAGTAAAAGTCCGTTTTATGTTCGCCCATCCTTAAATGGAAACCTCATTAACTGGGGTTTGAAATTTATGAAACATGCCACGGCAAAACATGTTAGCCAATCGGCAGTGCCACTACGCGATTTATCGCTACTGAGCAAAAAACTATATGAAGGCCTTGCAAAAGAACCTGATTTCGATTTCGAATTAACCAATAATGGTATTCTGGCATTTTATAAAACAGAAAAAGCAGGAGAAGAAGAAGCACATTTAGCTGCAAGGGCAGTTGAACTGGGTTTAGATATGGCTGTACTAACTGCTGACGAATGCCGTGCTTTACAGCCTGATTTAAAGTTGGATGTTTTGGGCGCGGTACATTATCGCTGCGATGCCCATCTTTATCCAACAAAGTTGATGAATGCCCTGCTTCAGTATTTATTAAATAATGGGGTTAAGATAGAACGTGGCAGGGAGGTTGATAAAATTGAAACGGTTGGCAATCGCATCATGAAGGTTTTTACAGGTAATACCGCCTGGGAAGCTGATCAGTATGTTTTGGCAACCGGTTCGTGGTCGCCAGCGGTGGCTAAAATGGCCGATGTCAAAATATCGATAATGCCAGGTAAAGGTTATTCTTTTATGGAGCCAGAACCTCAGCAGCGGCTAACTATTCCGGCATTGTTATGCGAAGCCAGAGTAGCCATCACGCCAATGAACGGACAGATCAGATACGGTGGTACAATGGAGTTAGATAAAATTAATACCCGTATTAACATGCAAAGGGTTAAAGGTATTGTAGAATCCGTTCCAGCTTATTTCCCGGATTTAAAACCCGCGCTTCCGGCAGAAAAAGATATTTGGTATGGCTTCCGTCCATCATCACCTGATGGTTTGCCTTATATTGGCAGAAGCGAAAAAAGAGAAAATCTAATCATTGCAACCGGCCACGGGATGATGGGTTTAAGTTTAGGCCCGGCAACGGGTTTGTTGGTGAGCCAGATTGCTTCAGGCATGGCTACCGATCTAAAAATGGAACCATTTGCAGTAGTCAGGTAATATATTAAAGGAAGTCAAGTTTTTTCTAAGGATGTAGCTATTGCGAAGCCGATTGGATTCGGATTTGTAAAGGCAGCAATCTTTAAGCTCAAAGGAAGTCAAGTTTTAAAAACTTGACTTCCTTCAGTTAGTCGGGATTTGTAATCCCGTCTCCAGAAATCCACAGTACAAAGCTTCTGATTGCAAATCCAGACCAACGTTTTGCCAACATATTGCCTGGCACCGATTTAAATTAATCGTTTTAGATGTTGCTTTACAGTTGGTTAACTAATTAGGTAGTACTTCGATCACTGCCAGATTCGTCGTTAAATCCGTCATATATTATCAAATTGTAGCAGGATTTTAACCTTATTTAAGTTTTATTGGTTTATTTGAGTTAATATTTATACATTCAATTCATAATCAAACTCAGCTAACTCAACCAAAACTATGAAAGTATTACCATTTACCATGCTTGTTCCCGATGATAAGAGTGTGATATCGGAACATATTGAACTTCCATATTTTTACCAATATCTGCACCGACATGATGAATGGCAGATTACTTACATAGAAAAAGGAGAGGGGACGTTAATTGCAGGGAATGATATGCATGCCTTCCGACCAGGCGATATTTTTGTAATTGGCGCAAAACTTCCACATCTTTTTAAAAGCAATCCTGAATATTTCGCTGCTGACAGCCATAAAACGATCAAAGCATGTTCTATTTACTTTAATCCTAATGGTATTTTGGCTGCTTTGTTCAATCTTCCCGAAATGAAGATGGCCAGCGGTTTTTTAGCTAAGCACAAACATGGTTTCAAAATTCCTGCTGCTTTTACTAAAAACATGGCGACCAAAATGTTCAATGTTCACCAGGCATCAGGCGTTGATGTGTTGTTTAACTTTCTGAAATTGGTTAACAGCCTTCAGGATTTAAACGAAAATGTAGAATCGTTGTGCTCAGATATGTATTCTTCTAACGTAACCGAAAATGAAGGTATGCGGTTAAGTAAGATCATTAACTTCATCACCGAAAACTACAATAATCAAATCTCCTTAGAAGATGTGGCCAATGCGGCGTTTATGACTCCTCAGGCCTTCTGCAGGTATTTTAAGAAACATACAGGACATACTTTCGTATCGTTTTTAAATGAAGTGAGAATTAACGATGCCTGCAAAAGCCTTATTTCGGGAGAAAAAGCCGATTGCATTTCAGGCGTAGCCTATAAAGCTGGTTTCAATAGCATTACCAATTTTAACCGGGTATTTAAAAGTATTATTGGTCAATCGCCCAGAGCATATATCGATACTTATAACAGTGTAAGCAGGGTAAGCTACGTAGGCGCCTAAGCAAAAACATTCTTAATTTATTAAAAAAAAACTAGCCATTTTTTCAAATGGAGGCAAATGCTATTTGCCTGATTTAACCAAACCCAAATGCAAAACAAATTGAAGTTTTTTGCCCTTTTGTTAATGGTAAACCTGTTACCAGGCACTTTTGTATTCGCTCAAACCGCTAATGAAAGTTTGTACGAACAGACCAGCGAAATGGGCACGCTGATTATAGGCTACCAAAGGGATGTAGATGCGATTAATGATTTCTACTATCCTTATTCATCAGGAGGTACTTATGCCTATCCGATGGCTACTTTTAAAAGTCCGGAGCAAAGAAAACGCCTGCAGGATATCAATAACGATTATTTAAGCAAGTTAAAATCAGCCAAATTTGAAGGATTTAGCATTTACGGCAAAGTAGATTATATCCTCCTTAAAAAACAGATCGAATCTTCGGTTTGGCTGCTCGGTAAAGAAGAAACAGACTACAATGCCCTGTCGAAGTATTTTACCTTTGCCGATCCTATTTATGCGCTCGAAAAATTAAGAAGAAGAGGTAACTATAAAGAAGGATCGCTATTGGCTGCCCAGATGGACGACATTGCGAAGCAGATTGATGTGCTAAATCTGAATTTTAAGCAGGGAATACTCAAGCCCGATCAGCTTAAAATGGCAACAGCCATAACCTTGAGTTTAAAACACCGTTTAAAGGGTTTTTACCAGTTTTATATGGATTATGAACCTGGTTTTACCTGGTGGGCACCTAAACCTTACGAAAAGTTAGACCTCGCCTTAACCCAGTACGCTAAACTTTTTAACGATAAAGAAGCGCCTGCTCCGGCTTCAAAATCAAATAAACCAGAAATTAAGGGAAATCCTATTGGAAGGGAAGAGCTGATCAGGCAATTAAATGCAGAGCTTATTCCTTATACACCAGAGGAACTCATCAAACTTGCCGAAAAAGAATTTAAGTTTTGCGATGAAGAGCTTTTGAAAGCATCAGCTGCAATGGGTTTCGGAAATGACTGGAAAAAAGCGCAGGAAAAAATCAAGAATAGTTACGTGCCCTTAGGTAAACAACCGGAATTAATTGTAAAACTGCAGGATGATGCTTTAAATTTTATCAAAGCCAACGACCTGATCAGCATTCCGGCATTGGCGGAAGAAACCTGGGGTATGGTGATGATGTCGGCCGAACGCCAGTTGGTGAATCCATTTTTTACCGGTGGGCGCGAAATCAGTATTTCCTACCCAACAAATTCGATGGAGGAAGATGATAAGTTAATGAGTATGCGTGGTAATAATCCCTATTTCTCAAGGGGAACGGTACAGCACGAACTTTTGCCGGGTCATCACTATCAATATTTTATCAATAATCGTTATAAAAGCTATCGCGATCCGTTTAAAACGCCTTTTAGTGTAGAAGGCTGGCCATTATACTGGGAACTTTTATTGTATGATAAAGGTTTCGCCAAAACGCCTGAAGAAAAAATGGGAATGCTTTTCTGGCGCATGCACCGTTGTGCCAGGATTCTTTTTTCGCTAAACTTTCATCTTGGCAAATGGACGCCTCAGCAGTGTGTCGATTTCCTGGTTGATCGTGTAGGGCACGAACGCGCCAATGCAGAAGGTGAGGTGCGCAGATCTTTCAAAGGCGATTATAGTCCCTTGTACCAGGTAGCTTACCTTACCGGTGGCCTCCAGCTTTTTGCCCTTAAAAAAGAACTGGTTGATCGTGGGAAAATGAGCTTTAAAACTTTCCACGATGCGGTGATCAAAGAAAACTTAATTCCTGTAGAAATGATCAGGGCTACTTTAACCAACCAGCCGTTAACACGCGATTTTACAACCTCGTGGCATTTTTACGATCAGCTTAAATAAATCAACTCACCAAACCCTTTGAACCACCAAACAACAGAACGCATGATTGAAAAAGAAACCACACAGTTTAAACCTTCACTTAAATTGATGGATGCAACCATGCTTGTAGCCGGAAGTATGATCGGCTCAGGTATTTTTATTGTAAGTGCAGATATTACCCGAAATGTAGGCAGTTCTGGCTGGCTGTTAGTGGTTTGGTTAATTACAGGTTTTATGACGCTTACTGCTGCATTGAGTTATGGCGAATTAAGTGCCATGTTCCCAAAAGCGGGCGGACAATATATTTATTTAAAAGAAGCCTATAACCCGTTGATCAGTTTTTTATATGGCTGGAGTTTTTTTACGGTCATCCAAACCGCAACCATTGCTGCTGTAGGTGTGGCATTTGCCAAGTTTACGGCTTATCTCGTACCCGCGCTCAGTGAAGATTTAGTAGCCATTGATTTGGGTTTCTTTACCATCTCTCCGGCACAACTATTGGCCATTGGGGTAATTATATTACTTACCTATATTAACAACAGGGGGGTAAACGGGGGGAAAGTGATTCAAACTACCTTTACAGTGGCTAAATTGTTAAGTCTGTTTGGCCTGATTGCTTTTGGACTTTTCTTTTTAGATAAAAGTATCTGGAAAAGCAATTGGGAAAATATGTGGACTTTAGGTCCACTCTCTGCCGAAGGAAATATTGGTTCTTATACTACGCTGGCCGCATTCGGTGCCATTGCTGCCGCGATGGTGGGCTCGATATTTAGCAGCGATTCCTGGCACAACGTTACCTTTATTGCCGGCGAAATTAAAAACCCTGCACGCAATATTGGTTTGAGTTTAGCCTTAGGAACGATTATCGTAACGGTGCTCTACATCCTTACCAATGTGATGTATACAGGTGTACTTTCATTACATGATATTGCCTATGCTGATAAAGACCGGGTAGCGGTTTCTGCTGCCAACCATATTTTCGGTACCGCGGGTACCATCATTATCGCATTAATGATTATGGTTTCGACTTTCGGTTGTAACAACGGTTTAATTATGGCTGGTGCCAGGGTGTATTACTCCATGGCCAAAGACGGACTTTTCTTTAAAAAAGTTGGTACGCTGAATAAAAATGCAGTTCCTGGATTTGGGCTGTGGATTCAATGTATTTTTGCTTGTTTATGGTGCATTAGTGGAAAATATGGCGATCTGTTGGATATGATCTCATTTGTGGTGGTGATGTTTTATATGCTCACCATTTTCGGGATATTTATCCTTCGTAAAAAACGGCCTGATGCCGAACGTCCGTACAAAGCTTTTGGTTACCCCGTTCTGCCCATCATTTATATGGTAATGGGACTGGCCTTTTGTATATTGCTGATTATTTTTAAACCCAAATTTACCTGGCCCGGATTAATCATTACTTTAATTGGTATACCGGTTTACTATCTGATAAAAGGAAGTATTGCCCGCCAGGATTTGAAAACAAAAGATACGCCCGATAGTAGCGGTTAAAATATTGATGTTATCCATTAAAATCTGAAGGGAATCTGCAAAACGCGAGCACTATATTTACCACAAAAAATCTGTAATGACGATTTACATCATGGCTAAAAAATCAATAGCCTTCATCTTATTAAGTTTTGTTTCTTTTCAGGTACTGGCGCAGCAAGCGGGTTTACAACCTTACGCACCCAGTGCTGCCGAAGTGGCAAATGCTTACCGGTTATCTGTTAAACTAGATACGGCACTACGCAATATCCCTACCAACAATGATCTTATTCCCTTTTGGAAAAAAGATGGAAGCGCATTTTGGTATAAAAAGAATCTTCCGAACAGAACCTGGGAATATTATGATGTAGATGCTGCAACTGGCAAACGTAAACTTGCATTTGATCATGATAAACTTGCGCAGCGCATCGAAAAGATCACCGGTAAAAAACAGAACCCGCTAAAACTTCAGTTATCGGAGCTTTATTTTGCCGATCAGGGCAATACGGCAAAATTAAAAATACAACAGAAATGGTATCAGTTAAACCTGAGCGATTATAGTTTAACCAATACAAACGATAGCAGTATTTATCGCTACAATGCCAAAAGACCATTACAGCAGCGGAGATCACGCTGGCAACGAAACCGCGAATCGAGAAAATCGCCAGATGGCAAAAACGAAATCCTGATCCGTGGAGGCAACCTGTTTGTGATTGATTTAGCAACAAAAGCAGAAACCCAGCTCAGTACCGATGGTAATGCCGAAAAACCTTATGGTGAATTTGCATGGTCGCCGGATGGAAAAAATATCGTCGCCTACAAAATCGATCCGAAAGAAATTAAAAAAGTACATTATGTATTAAGTTCGGTTCCCGGTACTACACGTGGCGAACTAAAATCAAGAGAATATGCGCAGCCCGGTGATGACTTTACAGCTTATCAACCCTATGTTTTTAATGTAGCGGCTAAAACGGCGATTAAAGTAGATGCTGATCCGATAGATTTCTTTGGTGCACCAGAATTGCATTGGCGCGGTAATAACAGCCGCTATTATACTTATGAGAAAGTAGACCGCGGCCATCAACGTTTCAGGGTAATTGAAGTGGATGTTTTAACCGGAAAAACTAAAAATATTATCGACGAGAAAACCAAAACCTTCATTTATGAAAATCGCATCTATACGAGGTACTTGCCCAAAACAAATGAAATATTATGGACAAGTGAACAGGATGGGTGGCAACATCTTTATCTGGTAAATGCCTTAACTGGAAAGCAAAGCTTAATTACCAAAGGAAATTATGTAGTTAAGGATATTGATAGTGTAGACATCGTAAAACGCCAGGTTTGGTTCAGGGCAAATGGAATGCATGCCGGCGAAGATCCTTATTTTATCCATTACTACAGAATCGGATTTGATGGAAAAGGACTAATCAACCTCACACCTGAGAAAGGTAACCATAACCTCAGCTTTTCACCTGATCGTAAATATTACATCGATACCTATTCACAGGTAAATGTACCACCGGTTAGCGAGTTAAGGTTAACCGCAAATACTAAAAAAATAAGCGAAATAGAACATGGTCAAAAGGATGCTTATTTGGCTACCGGAGTTAAACTGCCTGAAGTGTTTGTGGCCAAAGGAAGAGATGGTTTAACCGATATTTGGGGCATTGTTTGCTTTCCTTCAAAAATGGATCCGAACAAAACTTATCCTGTGATCGAGAATATTTATGCAGGTCCGCATGATAGTTTTGTGCCTAAAAGTTTCCTGCCAGCCAGTGAAATGCAAAGCATTGCCGAATTAGGCTTTATTGTGGTTCAAATTGATGGAATGGGAACGGCCAACAGGTCTAAAGCTTTTCATGATGTATGCTGGAAAAATATAGCCGACGCTGGTTTCCCCGACAGGATATTGTGGATGAAAGCGATGGCAGTTAAATATCCCAATGCCGATATTACCAGAGTGGGCATTTACGGTACTTCGGCTGGCGGACAAAGCTCAACAGGTGCATTGTTATTTCATCCTGAGTTTTACAAGGCCGCGGTTTCTGCTTGTGGTTGTCATGATAACCGCATCGACAAACAATGGTGGAACGAACAATGGATGGGCTATCCGGTAGGACCGCACTATGGCGAACAATCTAACATCACAAATGCCGCTAAATTAGAGGGCAACCTGTTTTTAATTGTTGGCGAAGCCGATGAAAATGTACCACCGGAATCTACCTATCGACTAGCTGATGCATTGATCAAAGCCAATAAAGATTTCGATATTTTAAGCATTCCGGGTATGGGGCATAGTGATGGTGGTATTTACGGACGCAGGCGTAAACGCGATTTCTTTGTAAAACATTTACTTAATGCCGAACCACCAAATCCGAATCTTTCAAAATAAGTTGGTTTATTGGTCATTAGTTCAATAGTCATTGGTTATTAGTTCAATAGTTATTGGTCATTGGTCATTAGTTCAATAGTCATTGGTCATTAGTTTATTGGTTCTTGGTATTAGTTTATTGTTCATTCAATAACGCTGTCATTCTGTTAAAATAAATTGTTACTTTGGTACATTGCATTAAATCATCCTTTTCATGTTACCAAAAATTAAAATATCCTGTCTGTTTTTACTCGTGCTATTATTTAGCGCATTTACTGTTCATGCATCGAAGATAGATTACTATCAGATCAAAATTTATCATTTGAAAACCGATGCTCAGGAAAAAACGGTAGATGATTATTTGCAGAAAGCTTATTTACCGGCACTGCACCGCTGTGGAATTGCAAAAGTGGGCGTATTTAAACCCATTTTGAATGATCAGGCTGCGGTTACAGAAAAGCTTATTTATGTGTTTATCCCTTTAAAATCATTCAGTGGCATTTTGGAGCTGGATAAAAAATTAGCAAAAGACGAACAATATACCGCTGATGGTAAAAGCTACCTGGAAGCGAATTATACCGAAGCGCCTTACGAACGGTTAGAATCTATTGTGTTAAAGGCTTTTGAAGATGCCCCTCATTTTATGCTGCCTAATTTAAAATCACCGATGAAAGAACGGGTTTATGAATTGAGAAGTTATGAGTCGCCTACCGAGCAGTATTTTAAGAATAAAGTTCAGATGTTTAATAAAGGCGACGAAATCGGGTTATTTAAAAGACTAAATTTTAATGCCGTATTTTATGGAGAAGTAATCGCCGGTAGCCATATGCCTAACCTCATGTATTTAACCACTTTCGAAAATAAGGCAGATAGAGATGCACACTGGAAGGCATTCTCTGCAGATGATTATTGGAAGAAACTTTCGGCAATGCCAGAATATCAGCACAATGTTTCTAAAAACGACACTAAGTTTGTTTACCCCACAGACTATTCAGATTTTTAAGAAAGATAATAATCCCGGCCAGGAAGATTCTGAAATGAATTCAGAATGACGTGCCTACTTTGGCATTATACTTAAAACTTAATGTCCTTAACTCCTTAATGGTGAAAAGTTAGCGGTTGAAAAACTAAAGCTCAGCGTAAAAAGGCAAATGAAAATCCGTGTTTCTGTGGCAAAAAATAATCCCGGCCAGGAAGATTCTGAAGTGAATTCAGAATGACGTGCCTCCTTTGGTATTATACTTAAAACTTAATGACCTTAATTGCTTAATGGTGAAAAGTTAGCGGTTGAAAAACTAAAGCTCAAAGAAAAAAAGCAAATTAAAATCTGTGTTTCTGTGGCAAAAAATAATCCTGGCCATAAAGATTCTGAAATGAATTCAGAATGACGTGCCTCCTTTGGTATTATACTTAAAACTTAATTTCCTTAACTCCTTAATGGTGAAAAGTTAGCGGTTGAAAAACTAAAGCTCAGCGTAAAAAGGCAAATGAAAATATGCGTTTCTGTGGCAAAAAATAATACCGGCCAGGAAGATTCTGAAATGAATTCAGAATGACGTGCCTCCTTTGGCATTATACTTAAAACTTAATGACCTTAATTGCTTAATGGTGAAAAGGAGCGAGTATCCCTCATTTACCTATTCACGAAAGCATTTCTTTGTTTTTGTCTTCAGTCTGGATCAGCTGATTCACGGTATCTTCAAATTTTTTAAAATCGAGGGGTTTAAGCAAAAAATAGTTGCCTTTATCAAAGGCGTCAATGGCCTTATTGCCATGGGCACTTACAAAAACGACAAATTTTACGCTGTTTCGAAGCATTCTGGCTACGTCAATTCCCGATATTTCCATTTGGATATCCAAAAAAAGGAAATCAATTTTTCCGTAAGTCCAAAAGGCGGCCATAGCCTCAACTGGATCCATAAAACTTCCTTTAAGTTGGAGTTTGTCTATTTTGGAAACAAAATGCTCAAGTACTTTTACACTCATTTGGCTGTCATCTATAATTACACAGCTATAGGATTGGGATGTTGGGGAATTCATTATTCTGGGATTTTATAAACACTTACAAAATGCTTGCCATTCGATTTTTTTTAAAAGTTTATAATACAAAGATGCTGCATTAAAATCTAATTAATCAATGTTTTACATTCAAATAGTGTTAAAAAACAGGCTGTTTGTGTGTTTTGTATTTTTTTTGATAATATACGTCATAACTATTCTTCAGTCGTGTTTACAGCGGTTTGTTGAAGTTTTTTATATATGCTCGTTTATGATTTTCGCCATACTAAATTTATAACAAAAAACTTTTTTGGTGCTTTTAATTTATTTAAATATTATACCCTATAGCGCAGGACAGTTAATCTGATAAGCCGGTTATCTTTGTAAAGAAATAATTCTAGGACCTATAATTATTTCGCTAACCAAATAAAATTTCTGATCATGATGGTATCGATACTTATCCATAAAATAAGCAAAATTTTGTTGTTATTTCTGCTTGTTTTTCTATCATTTAGCGTTGCAGCAACGACCACAAATCAGTTTAACCTTTTAGCTGCTCCAGGTACCTTATCAGAAAATACCGTGGCCTTATTGTGGGATAAACAATATGGTTCAACGCCTATTATTTATCAGATATCTTTAAATGGTAAAATACATGGTGATACACGAAAAACCAATTATAGCTTAGAAAATTTGATGCCGGATACCTGGTATACGGTGAGTGTAAGTGTAAAAGGAAATAAAGCGACTGGCTTAAATAGTATCCGTTTTAAAACAAGGGCGAAGGGGAAAATATACAATGTTTTAGCTTTCGGAGCGAAAGGAGATGGCATAACCAATAATACAAAAGCCATTCAAACAGCGATAGATGCCTGTAGCACGGGCGGCACGGTTTATATCCCCAAAGGAACTTTCGTTTCGGGTGCTTTATATTTAAAAAGTAATATGACCCTACACATAGAAGAAGGTGGTGTGTTAAAAGGATCAACTGTAGTAGAAGATTATCTACCCATGATTTTAAACCGTTTTGAAGGCTGGGAGCTGAAAACATATGCAAGTTTACTCAACGCAGGTACGCTTAACCGTAACGGAACTTATAATGTAAAGAATGTAAGAATTACAGGTAAAGGCACCATTAGTGGCGGGGGGAAAAAACTTGGCGATGCGATGATCAAAGCCAGTGGAATAAGAAGTAGGGGACGTTTAATTTGTTTAATGAACTGTCAGGACGTAAGTTTGTCTGATTTAACCATTACCGAACCTCCTTGCTGGACCATTCATTATATTTATAGTAACAATATAACCTGTCAAAATTTAAATATCATAACGGTAAACATCCGCAATGGAGATGGTATCGATCCCGATTCTTCTACCGATGCTTATATTTTTAATTGTACTTTCGATACTGGCGACGATTGCATTGCCATTAAATCGGGTAAAAATCCAGAAGGCTTTTTTGTGGCCAAACCAACCAAAAATGTACGGATAACAGATTGCGACTTTAAACGTGGTCATGGTATTTCAATTGGCAGCGAAATGTCTGGCGGGGTTAGCGACGTTTTGGTGCAAGATTGCAAAGCCGGGAAACTATTGCACGGTATGCAGATAAAAGGAACTAAAGATAGGGGTGGTTATGTGAAAAATGTAACAGTAACCGATTGCCAACTGCTGCAAATTACCATATTTTCTGCCGTTAATTACAACAACGACGGCGAGGCCGCACCACAAATACCAACTTTCGAAAATTTTGTATTCAAGAATATCGATATGTCTATGGCATCAAATGCCGATGCAGCCATTAATATCAATGGCTTTAAAGACCCAGCTCACCGGTTAAAAAATGTAACCTTTACAAACATTACACTGCCAGAGCAGTCTAAGATTATAATAAACGATGCTGAGAAGATAAAATTTACTACTGTACAATCATTAACAGGCACCAAGCCCCAATATGTGGTGAACAATAGTTCAGAGGTGGTATATTAGTTCATTGGTCATTAGTTCATTAGTCATTGGCCATTGGCCATTAGTTTACTGGTCATTGGTGCGTTAGTTCATTAGTCATTGGCCATTAGTTCATTGGTTCATTAGTTATTGGTTAATTAGTCATTAGTTCATTGGTCATTGGTTCATTAGTTCATTAGTCATTGGTCATTAGTTCATAAGTCATGGGTAATTGAAGCTTGCTTATTGGTACTTCTTACCTTAATGTACTTAACTTCTTAATGATAAAAGCCTTCCTTGAAAATCGTTACTTGGTCATTGAAACCTGCTTATTGGTCCTTCTTACCTTAATGTACTTAACTTCTTAATGATAAAAGCCTTCCGTGAAAATCGTTACTTGGTTTATTGGTAATTGAAACCTGATTGGTACTTCTTACCTTAATGTACTTAACTTCTTAATGATAAAAACTAATTCTTTATGTTATCGTATTTTCTGTCGTAAAAAATTAGATAGGCAAACGATTGCGCGGTTTTTGTCCTCAAAAACACGCTATTTCCTTTAATGTGTTTGTTAACTTTATCCCTCAGCAACTAAGTCTATTTAGCTTGTTCAACATATAAACACATAACCAAATCAAACTTTTAATGACCCCGCATTATTTTTTCAAAAATTTTAAAATAACCAGTTCCAAAAACCAACCCAAAGGCATGGTTTTGGCACTTGCGTTTTTTTTAATTGCCGCTCCGTTTTTTGTGACTGCTCAACCGGCTGCTCAGAAAACCAATCAGGTAGCACAAAACATCACCAAAGTGCTTAGCGCAAAAAAGATCAATACCACAACTATAGAATTATTGCTTTCTGATAAGCAGACCTTAACCTTAGATTTTTATGGCGATAATATTTTTCGCCTTTTCGAAGACCCTACAGGAGGTTTTATACGCGATCCGGAAGCCAAACCTGAAGCCAAAATTTTAGTGGAAAACCCACGCAGAGCTGTTTCAAAACTGGACATAAAAGATGAGAATAATCAACTATTCATCTCTACAGCTAAGATTACGGTACTGATTGATAAAAATACTTCGCTAATCAAAATTATCAACCTTGCTACCCAGGCTGTAGCTGTTGAAGAATTAGCGCCGATTCAATTCGAGAAAGGAAAAGTAACCCTGAGCCTAAAAGAAAATCCACAGGAATATTTTTATGGAGGTGGCGTCCAGAACGGCCGTTTCTCACACAAGGGTAAAAACATTGCTATCGAAAACCAAAACTCCTGGACGGATGGAGGGGTAGCTTCACCAACACCTTATTATTGGTCTACCAATGGTTATGCTGTCATGTGGCATACCTTCAGCAAAGGAAGTTACAATTTTGGTGCTAAAGAAAAGGGCTTGGTAAAATTGGCACACGAAACCGATTACCTGGATGCCTTTTTTATGATTAACAATGGAGCAGTGCCTTTATTGAACGATTTTTACCAGCTGACCGGAAATCCGATTTTATTGCCAAAATTTGGTTTCTATCAGGGACATTTAAATGCTTATAACCGCGATTTCTGGAAAGAAGACGAAAAGGGAACTTTATTTGAAGATGGCAAACGTTACAAAGAAAGTCAGAAAGATAATGGTGGTATAAAAGAATCGCTTAACGGCGAAAAAAACAATTATCAATTTTCAGCACGTGCGGTAATTGATCGTTATAAAAAACACGATATGCCTTTGGGCTGGGTGCTGCCTAACGATGGTTATGGTGCAGGTTACGGCCAAACCGAAACCTTGGATGGCAATATTCAAAACCTCAAAAGTTTTGGCGATTATGCCCGTAAAAATGGAGTAGAAATTGGCTTGTGGACACAATCAGATCTTCACCCAAAACCAGAAGTAAGTCCGTTGTTGCAGCGCGATATTATTAAAGAAGCGAGAGATGCTGGAGTTCGGGTATTAAAAACCGATGTGGCATGGGTTGGTGCAGGTTACTCGTTCGGTTTGAATGGTGTTGCCGACGTAGCACAGATTATGCCTTATTATGGCAATAGCAGTCGTCCGTTTATCATCTCATTAGATGGTTGGGCAGGTACACAACGTTATGCCGGTATTTGGTCGGGTGACCAAACGGGTGGCGTTTGGGAATATATTCGTTTCCACATTCCTACTTATTTAGGTTCTGGTTTATCAGGTCAGCCGAATATTACTTCCGATATGGATGGTATTTTTGGGGGTAAAAACCTGACCATCAATACCCGCGATTTCCAATGGAAAACCTTTACGCCAATGGAATTAAATATGGATGGTTGGGGCGCCAATGAAAAATATCCACATGCATTGGGCGAGCCTGTAGCTTCGATTAACCGCAATTATTTAAAACTGAAATCAGAGCTGATCCCATATACTTATAGTGTGGCAAGAGAAGCGGTTACCGGATTGCCAATCATCAGGGCGATGTTTCTGGAATATCCAAATGCTTATACCAAAGGTACTTCAACACAATATCAATATCTATACGGACCATCTTTCTTAGTCGCGCCAATTTATCAGGCAACCAAATCAGACGAGAAGGGTAACGATATCCGCAATGGTATTTACCTGCCGGAAGGAACATGGATTGATTATTTCACCGGAGAAAAATATACCGGAAACAGCATCCTCAACAATTTTGATGCACCGTTATGGAAGTTGCCTGTTTTTGTGAAAAATGGTGCCATTATTCCGATGACAAATCCGAATAATAATGTTTCTGAAATCAGTAAAGTAAACCGCATCTATGAATTATATCCTTTTGGAAAAAGTTCATTTACTGAATACGATGATGACGGTGCAACAGAAGCCTATAAATTAGGAAAAGGTGCTTCTACTTTAATCGAATCAGAACTGGATCAAAAAAATAATGCACTGGTTACCATTCATCCGGCAAAAGGCGATTTTGATGGTTTTGTGAAAGAAAAAACAACTGAATTTGTGGTTAACGTTACCGAAAAACCGAAAAGATTAACCGCAAAACTTGGAAATAATAAAATCAGGCTAAGTGAAGTAAATTCGAAAGACGAGTTTTTAAAGCAGTCTAACGTTTATTTCTACGATGCTGCGCCAAACTTAAACCGTTTTGCTACAAAAGGAAGCGATTTTGACAAAGTGGCCATGGTTAAAAATCCGCAGTTGCTGGTTAAACTTCAATCTACCGATATTACCATCAATCCGGTAACACTTAGTATTGATGGATTTAAATTTGAGCCTGCAGATAAACAACGTTTGTCAACAGGGAAATTATCGGCTCCTGTTAATGCAAAAGTAAGTGATAAAAACAGAGAAGCTTATACACTTACTCCAAGCTGGACCAAAGTGAGCAATGCAGATTTTTATGAGATCGATTTTAATGATATGCATTATACCACAATCCGCGATACTGCTTTGTTGTTTGATGGATTATTGGCCGAAACAGCTTACACGTTTAAGTTACGTGCCGTAAACAAAGATGGCGTCTCAGATTGGACCGAGATTAAAGCTACTACCAAAACCAATCCTTTAGAATTTGCTATTCAGGGTATTGTAGCCGAAACTACGGTAGAAAATCAAGGCGGTTCTGGCATCAATAAATTGTTTGATTATGATGAGGGTAATACCTGGCATACCAAATGGGGCGTTAAGGCAGTTCCTTTTGATATGATCATTGATTTAAAATCGATCAATCAGCTGGATAAATTCCATTACCTGCCACGTACAGGAAAAGGAAACGGAATTTTATTAAAAGGTAAAGTATTTTATAGCAACAATAAAGAAAGCTGGACAGAAGCCGGCGCATTTGAATGGGCCAATACCGACGAAATTAAAATATTCAATTTCACCTCACATCCTGCGGCCCGTTACATCAAAATTGCTGTTGCTGATGGAGTAGGTGGCTTTGGTTCAGGAAGAGAGTTGTATGTATTTAAGGTTCCAGGTACCGAAAGTTATCTGCCCGGCGATATTAATAACGACCGTTTAATTGATCGGAATGATTTAACCTCTTACATCAACTATACCGGTTTAAGAAAAGGTGATGCTGATTTTGAAGGTTATATCAGCAATGGTGATATCAATAAAAATAACCTGATTGATGCGTACGATGTTTCAGTTGTGGCTACACAGCTCGAAGGAGGAGTGAAAAATGCTAAAACTGATAAAGTTGCAGGTAAACTCGAAATCAGTACCGCTAAACAAGCTTATAACAAAGACGAAATCGTCGAAATTAAAGTAAAGGGAATAAACCTGAAATCAGTAAATGCTTTAAGTTTTGCGCTACCATACAATGCACAGGATTATGATTTTGTAAGCGTTCAGCCTTTAAACACCAAACAGATGGATAACCTGACCAACGATCGCCTGCACACCAATGGCGCGAAGGTTTTGTATCCAACTTTTGTAAACATAGGCAACAAAGATGCTTTAAACGAAACTACCGATCTGTTTATTCTGAAATTAAGGGCAAAACGCAAACTGCAGTTCGGACTTAAGCTTAGTGAAGGCATTTTAGTAGATAAGAATCTCAATTCAGTTAAATTTTAGTTAGTTAGTTAGTTAGTTAGTTAGTTAGTTAGTTAGTTAGTTAGTGATTAGTGCGAAGAGGTCGGTTTTTAATCGGCCTCTTTTTTTTGTCACAAATTTGGATACAAGAAAAGATTAGGTAATAAGTTAGCAAATTGTATATTTACAAGTCATCCATTTCTAAAGAGGCAAGGGTTTAGCTAAGGCACGCTCCATCAAATTTTGTTGTTTAACTATGAGGTTAATTCGTCTGACTTGTTTTATTTTGCATTTTTTTTGGCTCTTTACCCATGTTAAAGCGCAAGAATTGCGTACAAACAGTCAACCTGTACTAACCGGCCACTATGTTATCAAAACATATGGTATAAATGAAGGGCTTCCATCAAAAAGTACAACAGCTGCTTTAAAAGATAAAAGAGGATTTATATGGGTAGGAACCGAAAACGGCCTTTGTAAATTTGATGGTTACGCTTTTAAAACCTACGTCAATATTACCGGCGATACCACATCACTAACCAATAACTATATCAATGCGGTGGTAGAAGATAAAAATGGTGTTTTTTGGGTTGGTACGATGAATGGCTTAAATAAATTTGATCCTGTAACCGAAAAATTTGAACGTTTTTATCATAAAGAAAACAACAGAACATCACTGAGCAATAATAAAATATGGTCGCTACTCATCGACAGAACAAATAAGCTCTGGGTAGGTACCGATGATGGTTTTAACCTTTTTAACAAAAACTCAAACGCTTTTACCGTTTACCAGCCGGATTTTAAGGATCCGGATGCCATTAAAGGAAAATCAGTTAATGCCATTGCAGAAGACAAAGCGGGTAACCTATGGTTAGGCAATTGGAGCAAAGGATTAAATAAATTCGATAAAAAAACCAAAAGCTTTACCAATTACACACAGAAGGAAGTAGCAGGCGAAAAAAATCCAAACGATATCTGGACACTCTGTTTGGATGCGGATGGTATGATTTGGATTGGTAGCTATTGGAAAGGCGATCTGTTTCGATTTGATCCAAAAAGTGAATCCTTTACTACCTATGCCAGTAAAGGAACAGGTAACGCATCAATATTTAGTGTTTTAAATTTAGGTGCTGAGAAGTTACTGGTAGGCGGAAGCGCAGGTGTATTCTGGGTGAATACCAAACTAAATAAATGGGAGAAAATAGAAGAACTGGAATTTTTTGCCAATGGCGGTTTATACCGTGATAAATCAGGAATGATATGGATTTGTGGTAAAAACGGCCTCAGCAAAATAGACTTTAACCAATATAAATTTAATTTCATTTCCCTTCCTTTTGGACAGGCAGAAATCAAATCCATCATTAGTTATGGAAAGGATTTTTGGGTAGGTACAAATAAAGGTTTGTTTAAATATAATCCCGATAATCATGCTGTAACTAAACTGCAGCATACCGGTAATCCGAATAGTTTATCCAGCTCTGAAATTATTAACCTGTCTACCGATTTAAAAAACAGGCTTTGGGTAATGGGCGAGAATGGTTTCGATCGTTACGACGAGAAAGCGAATAAATTTATCCACCATCATCACCGTTCGGCATTGGGTAGTTTTTTTAATGAAGATGTTTTTAGGGATTTAATTGAGGTAAATGCAGACGAATATTATTTGGCTACCGATGCCGGTCTGAAAGTCTATAACGATAAAACCAACAGCTATACACATTACTTTAACGACCCTAAAAACCAGGCTTCATTGAGTAATAACCATTTGTACTGCCTTTTAAAAGATGCGCAGGGAAATGTCTGGATAGGAACATACGGAAGTGGGCTCAGCCGCTTTAACCCTAAAACCAGAAAGTTTAGCAATTACATGATCAATAATTCAAAAAGAGGCGGAATTAGTAATAACATTGTAAATAGCCTCTATCTGGATTCGCATCAGAATGTTTGGGTTTGCACCCGCGATGGTCTGAATAAATATATAGCCAAAACAAACACTTTCGAAATATATTCAAAGCAGAATGGTTTTGCCAGCAATGTTTTTACCGATCTGGTGGAAGATAATAATGGCAGATTATGGGTCACAACCGAACAGGGGATTTCACTCTTTGATCCGGTAAGCAAAATGGTGAAAAATTACGACGAGAAAGACGGTGTTTATGCCAATGCCGCTATCTGTAAAAATGCAAAAGGAGAAATTTACCTCGCCGGAAGTAAAGGCATCGTTTATTTTAATCCGCAACTGCTTAAATATAATAAAACGGCGCCTGCTGTTTATTTTTCCGATTTTTCTATTTTCAATAAATTAATTCTGCCTGGTGATGATTCTCCATTAAAATTACCGGTGTATATGACCAGGGAGATTACTTTGCCCTACAGTCAGAGTGTGCTTTCTTTTGGTTTTGTAGCACTCAATTACACGCTTTCCGAAAAAAACAAGTATGCTTATTTTCTCGAAGGTTTCGATAAGAAATGGAATTATAGTGGCAGTGAACATAAAGTTACCTACACCAATTTAAATCCAGGTAAATACGTATTAAAGGTAAGGGCATCAAATAATGATGGGATCTGGAATATGGAGGGCAATTCGATCGGAATTACCATTACACCCCCATGGTATCGTACCTGGTGGGCTTTTTGTATTTATGGACTTACCTTTTTTGGGATGATTTATGCCTACCTTAAATACCGGGAGCATCGGGCAAACCTCGAATTTCAGGTCAAGCTGGCCCATGTCGAAAGTGAAAAAGAGAAAGAACTAAGCGAGAAGAAACTTTCTTTTTTTACCAATGTATCGCACGAGTTCCGTACACCACTTACGCTAATTATCAATCCGGTTAAAGAACTTTTATACAAGAACGATAAAAATGTTGATACCACCGATTTAAATATTGTTTACAGGAATGCAAAACGACTTTTAAGTTTAGTAGATCAATTGTTATTGTTCAGGAAAGCAGATACTTATGGCGAAAAATTAAAAGTAGCCCCGGTAAACCTGGTGAGTTTGTGTAAGGAGGTTTTTCTATGCTTTGTACACCAGGCACGATCTAAGAATATCGTGCTGGAGTTTATAGGTACTGATGAAGTAATTCCTTTTTATGCCGATAGGGAAAAAATAGAAATCGTGTTTTTTAATCTGCTTTCAAATGCGATCAAATTTACACCTGAAGGTGGAACGGTTAAAATGATTGTAGGCAACCGCGGGGAAGATATACAGGTAGGTATTGAAGATACTGGTTGTGGCATTACCACCGTAGCCGGAGAAAAACTCTATGAAAAATTTTACCAGGATCCTGGAAATAAATCAGCAAAAGGAGGTTTCGGTATCGGTTTGTACCTGGCGAAAAATTTTATCGAAATGCATGGCGGAACCATAAACTATACCAGCGCTGAAAATAAAGGCACCATTTTTAATATCAGTTTACGCAGGGGGATAAGCCATTTTAAAGATGCAGTTATTTTGCAGGAGGCACTGGTAGATACCGATTCGTCGTTATTTAAAGAATTGATAGAAGATGAAATAACCGCAAATAAAATTGTAGAAGCTGCAGAAGAACCATTGATAGACAGTCAGCTGGCCCTGGATTTGAAAACACTGTTGATTATTGATGATAATATCGAAATCAGGGAGTACTTAAAACAGGTTTTCAGAATGGATTACCACCTTTACGAAGCTGGCAATGGAGAGGATGGATACGATATGGTAAAAGAACTGTTGCCCGATATTGTCATCTGCGACGTTATGATGGATGGGATAACCGGGATAGAACTTTGTAGTAAAATAAAAGAAGATGTAGCCGTTTCGCATATTCCTATTATATTGTTAACAGCTATTTCTGCTCCAGAAGTTAAACTGAAAGGGATAGAAGGCGGGGCCGACGATTACATCAGTAAACCTTTTGATAAAGATTTCTTAAAAGCAAGGGTAGCCAGCATCTTGAAAAGTAAAAATGCCTTGCAAAGATATTTTTATAACGAAATTACCCTCAATTCGAACAACACCAAAATCTCTGCCGAATACAAAGAGTTTTTAGATCACTGTATTCGTATTGTAGAAGAACACCTCATCGATCCCGATTTTAATATCGATACATTGACGGCAACCATTGGTATGTCGAGATCTAATCTTTACCGTAAAATAAAATCCATTTCTGGTCAGTCGGCCAATGGCTTTATCCGTTTCATCAGATTGAGGAAAGCCGCCGAAATTTTTATCAATACCGATAAAACCATTCAGGAAACTTCCTATATGGTGGGCATTAACGATCCCAAATATTTTAGAGAGCAATTTTACAGGCTCTTTAATATGAACCCATCCCAGTACATCAAAAAATTTCGAAAGCCATTTTCCAATAATATAAATACCACAGTTAAAAAAGGTAAATAGAAATAGATATTGCTTCTGTTTTAATAATCGGCCTCAAAATGTTGTTTTGGGCCGATTTCGGTTTGTTTACCCCTCTAATTTGGATTGTTTGTACCCCTTTTAAGTTATTTGTTGGCGCTAATTTAGCCTTCCACAGTACAGCGCTATAATCGCCATACCGATAGAGAATTTCTGTCGGGTGGATGATAAAACTGAGCTGTTAACCAAATATTAAACTTGCAAACTAAAATGAGAAAAAAAGTTCAGAAGGGATTTTTGCCAAAATCCTTTACCATTAAAACACTGGCATTTCTATTTGTCTTATCCATCAGTTTCCCCGCATTGGCATCTTTAGTTTCTGTTAAAACAGGAATAAAAAACCAGCTTAAAGAAATTGTGGTAACGGGTACAGTAACAAATGAAACAGGGGCTACATTTCCTGGTGTAGCCGTTAAAATCAAAGGCACAGAGAAGACGGTACAAACCGACGCGAAGGGTAACTATAGTATTGCTGTTGCAACTACAACAGATGTACTTGTTTTTTCTTATGTAGGCTACACGAGTCAGGAACAAACTGTAGGAAACAGAACTTCCATTAATGTTCAGCTTGGTTCAGAATCTAAAACATTAAGCGAACTCGTTGTGGTTGGCTACGGTACGCAGAAAAAGGCAACCTTAACAGGCTCAATATCGCAGGTAAAAGGAAGTGAACTGATGAAAAGCCCACAGCCAAACCTGTCGAACTCGCTGGCAGGCCGGTTTTCGGGTGTAATTGTAAACAACCGCAGTGGTGAACCTGGTGTTGATGGATCCAGCATTACTGTGAGGGGACTGGCCACCACCGGGAGCAATAATGTACTCATTGTTGTTGATGGTGTTCCTGGCCAGATTGGCGGCCTGGAGCGTTTAGATCCAAACGACATCGAAAGTGTATCGGTATTAAAAGATGCTTCTGCAGCTATTTATGGTAACCGGGCAGCAAATGGTGTAATATTGGTGACCACCAAAAAAGGAAAAACCGGTAAACCATCTATAAGTTACAGTTTTAACCAGGGTTTTGGTTCGCCTACCAGGTTGCCGAAAATGGCCGATGCTGCTACTTATGCACAAATTATGAACGAAATTAGTTTCGATTCAAACCCTGCAGGTGGCCTTAATCAATCTTATACCGCAGATCAGATTGAGAAATTCCGCAATGGTTCTGATCCACTCTTGTATCCTAATACCGATTGGATTAACGAAACACTGAAAAAGACTGCGCTTCAAAGTCAGCATAGCCTTTCGGTTAATGGTGGTAGCGAAGATGTAAAATATTACGTTTCATTAGGTACAATCGCCCAGGATGGTTTATACAAAAATGGGGCAACTAAATACAATCAGTATAATTTCCGTAGTAACGTTGATGCCAATATTTCTAAATATATTAAAGTTGGTTTATCCGTATCGGGCAGACAAGAGAATCGCGTATTTCCGCAAGTTGGGGCAGGAGATATTTTTAGATCTATCTATCGGGCAAAACCAATTGCCGCTGCATATTACCCTAATGGTTTGCCGACAACCGGAATAGAAAATGCAAACCCTGCAATGCAGGTAACTGATATAGGGGGTACCAATAAAAATCCTACACAGGTTTTAAATGGAATTTTAAGGGCTACGTTTATTATACCAAGGGTAGAAGGACTTTCTGTAGATGGCTTTTTCTCGGCAGATAAATCAAATGTATTTAGTAAAAGTTTTAACAAACCTTATCTGTTATACCAGTATGATCAAGGTACTAAAAACTTCAACAGTGTAATTGTTGGCGGTAACAATCAAAAAGCAACATTAACCGAAAGCCATAGAAATGAGTCGCTGCTGACTTCCAATATTAAATTAAACTATGCCCGTAAATTTAACCTGCACGATATTAATGCCTTTGTAGGTTACGAACAGAGTGAAAATCATTTAGAATATTTCGATGCGCAACGCTTTAATTTTTTATCTACCTCTTTACCCGAACTTTCTCAGGGTGGTACAGCAGCTACCGATTTCCTGAACTCTGGTTACAGTTCTAATTATAACAGACGAAGTGTAATTAGCCGTTTAGCTTATAGTTACGATGAAAAATATCTCTTCGAAGGGCAACTCCGTGTTGACGGTTCATCTATTTTTCCGCAAGGAAAACAGTATGGTGTTTTTCCATCTGCTTCTGCAGGTTGGGTAATCTCAAAAGAAAAATGGTTTAACGAAAATGTTAAATTCATTGATAACTTAAAAATCCGTGCATCGTATGGCTCTTTGGGTAATGATAATGTAAATGGTTTCCAATATTTTGATAATTATGTACTGGTTGGTAATGGATTTGTAGCCAGAGACGCCAGCAATGCGCTAACTATTCAGCCTGGTGTAAACCTGGTTAAATTGGCAAACCCGAACATTACCTGGGAGGTAGCGAAAAAACTCGATATCGGTTTTAATGCTACGGTATTTAAAAACTTTAGTATCGAAGCCATTTATTTCCAGCAAAAACGTTCTGATATCTTAACCACCCGTAATGCCTCATTGCCAGGCTCTTCAGGTATTGTAAATCCTTACGGATCTGATCCGCTGGTTCCATCAGAAAATATAGGGAAAGTAAACAGCAACGGCTTCGAAGCCACTTTAGGCTATAACCATAATGGTGAAAATTTTAAGTGGAATTTATCGGGTAACATTACCTACGCTAAAAATAAGGTAGTTTTTATTGATGAGGCCAGCGGTACCTTAGATTATCAGCGCCAAACCGGAAGAACACTGAATTCTTACCTCTTGTACAATAGCATCGGTATATTTAGAACGCAACAGGAATTGGATGCTTATCCACACGTAAGTGGTGCTAAAATAGGCGACCTTAAATACTTAGACTATAACGGCGATGGCAAAATTACCGCTGATGATCAAACCAGATCAGACTATAGCAATACCCCTCAGATTACCTACGGTGTAAATTTCGGGGCATCCTACAAGAATTTCGATGTATCATTCGTATTGTCGGGTCAGGGGCAGGTAAGCCAATATGTGTTGCCTGAAGCAGGAAGTGTGGGTAACTTTTACAGTAGCTGGGCCGATAACCGATTCAGCGCATCAAACCCGAACGGCACTTATCCAAGAGTTACCGATCGTGCATCAAATGCCATCAGTGGCGGTCAGTTTACCAATACTTTTTGGTTAAATGATGCTTCTTTTTTAAGACTTAAAAACGTAGAACTTGCCTATAATCTAAAAGCGGCGTTTTTACAGAAAATAAATGTTTCAGGTTTAAGGTTTTATGCCAGTGCATTTAACCTGCTCACCTTTTCAAAAGTTAAAGATTACGATCCCGAAGGAAACAGCGGCAGTGGCCAGTTTTATCCACAACAACGTATTATTAATCTGGGCGCTAATATTAAATTCTAAACATCATGAATACTAAATCAATACATAAAATATTATTAGGCCTATCGTTCATCTCCTTAAGTATGGTGGGCTGTAAAAAAGATTTTTTAAATGTAGAACCCACAGATCGGATTTCTACCGCTACGATAGAAAGCGATACGTCGGTTCTCGAGGCTTATGTAACCAACCGCTATATTGCTACCCGCTTGCAGGATAAAGAAGGTGATGGTTCTGCACCAGGCTTTGGCAGGGGCTTCGAATACAGCATGTGGAGCTCATACACTGACGAATCTGTTTACAATAACGACGATTTTACCTGGTTGATTCAAAGAGGGCAGCTGGCTCCGGAAAATTTAGGTAGTGCGGGCGTATATTGGGGCAGGAGCTACAAAAGTATCAGAGAATGTAATTATGCGCTTAGTGTGCTTGCTAACATTGCAATGAGCCCATCGCATAAAAAACAATTGATCGCAGAACTCAAATTTGTAAGGGCTTTCCGTTACCAGGATTTAATCCGAAATTATGGTGGCGTAGTGTTAATGGGCGATAAAGTAACCAGCCTGACTGATAACTTACAAGACCCGGCTTTGTTTCAACGTGCAACAATAAAACAGAGTATTGATTATGCTGTGGCGCAACTGGATCAGGCTGCAGCAGATCTGCCACTCGATAACAGCAATAGCTGGATGGCTGGCCGGGCTACTAAAGGTGCTGCTTTAGCGCTTAAATCCCGCTTGCTTTTATATGCCGCCAGTCCCTTGTACAATGCAGGTACATGGGAGGCAGCAGCAGCAGCGGCACAAGCTGTTATTGGCTTAAATAAATACAGTATTTATACCGGAGGTTATGAAAACCTGTTCCTGAATGATCAGAATAATGAAATCATCTTCGCCAGATTGTTTACCAAAAATGCCAATCATACACACCTGGAAATTGCAAACGGGCCAAATGGTTATGGTGGCTGGGGAGGAAATCTTCCTATGCAGAACCTGGTAGATGATTACCAGATGGCCAACGGAAAACCCATTACCGACCCCACTTCTGGTTACGATGTAAACAATCCATATCAAGGCCGCGATCCACGGTTTGCAGCAACCATTTTGTACAACGGAGCAGCTTACCGCGAACGTAATGTAGAAACTTTTATTCCGGGCGGGAAAGACAGTAAGGATGGAATAGATAACTGGAATACAACTAAAACAGGTTATTACCTTAAAAAATTCATGAACAATGCTTATCCTCTACAAAATCCTTGGGGAAATGCAGGTTTTCAGCCATGGATCTATTTTAGATATGCAGAAATATTGCTTAATTATGCAGAAGCGGCAAACGAAGCTTACGGACCAGAGGCTGTTCCTGCCGGAGCTACAATGTCGGCCAGGCAAGCCATAAATATGGTACGTGCAAGACCTGGTGTAAATATGCCGGCATTAGCCGTCGGAATTACACAATCGCAAATGCGTGATGCCGTACGTTATGAGCGGAGAGTAGAGCTCGCCTTCGAAGAACATCGTTTTTATGACGTAAGGAGATGGAAAATTGCCGATGCAACCGAAAATAAACCTGCAGGCGGAATCATTATTACAAAAGTTGGTACAGGATTTACCTATACTTCTAAAATTGCCCTGGATGGACGTAAATTTGAAACCAAACATTATTGGTTGCCAATACCAAGGGCAGAAATTTTGGCCTCTGGAGGTAAATTACAGCAAAACCCAGGATATTAATCAGATAATTAACATCACATGATAAAGTATTATAAACAAATCAGTTCTTTTCTTACCTGTATTTCCTTGTTTTGCTATGGTAATGTTTTGGCACAAAAAACTGTAAAAGTTGAAATTGATCCATCGGTTCAGTTTCAAACAATAGAAGGTTTCGGGGCATCTGATGCCTGGTCTTGTCAATTCGCCGGATTATGGCCTGATGAGAAAAGGGATAGAATGGTCGATTTGCTTTTTAGTACACAAGTCACCAAAACAGGCCAGCCCCTGGGTATTGGTTTAAACATGTGGCGTTTTAGCATTGGTGCAGGGAGCGCATCACAAGGTAAGGCAAGCGATATTGGCGACGAATGGCGTCGTCAGTACGCTTTTCTTCAGCTGGATGGCAGTTACAACTGGAATGCCATGCCGGGGCAAACCTGGTTTCTGAAGGCGGCTAAAAAACGTGGCGTAAACCAATTTATTGGTTTTGTAAACAGTCCGCATGTACTATTTACCAAAAACGGAAAAGCCTACTCAACTGATGGTAACTGTAACCTCGATTTTAATAAACTACCTGAGTTTTCGGCCGATCTTGTGGCAACAATAAAAGGATTAAAGAAAACAACAGGTATAACATTGGATTATGTAAGTCCTGCAAATGAACCACAATGGAAATGGAATGAGCATAAACAGGAAGGTTGCCCGTACAATAATACCGAACTGGCCAAACTGTTTAAAGGCATTAATGCGGCTTTTGTGAAAAACCAGCTCAAAACAAAAATACAGATAGGTGAGGCTGGTCAGTTAGATTATTTATATGACAATGGCAATGAAGCAAAAGGAAATCAGGTTTTTCAGTTCTTTAATGCTGCATCACCCAATTATGTTGGTAATCTTTCCAATATTGACAATTCCATCTCAGGACATAGCTATTTTACAACCAGCCCGGAACAAAAATTCATTGATGTACGTAAAAAAACAGGCAATGCAGTAGCCAGTATAAAAGGTTTAAGGTATTGGATGTCTGAATATTGTGTGCTAGGTGATGATGTTCTAAAAGGCGAAAAACGAGACTTAGGCATGGTAACGGCTTTGTTTATTGCAAGGTTAATTCATCACGATCTGGTTCTGTCCAATGCTACATCATGGCAATGGTGGCTGGCAGTATCAACAGGCGATTATAAGGATGGCCTGGTTTATATCGATCGAAATAAAACCGACGGCCAGGTGTATGATAGTAAAATGTTATGGGCTTTAGGCAATTATAGCCGTTTTATAAAAGAGGGGAGTATACGCCTTCAGGTTAAAATGCTGGACGAAAAAGCTGCCCCAATTTATGTGTCATCCTACCGGCAGGATAAAAAGATCGTAACGGTGGTGGTAAATACTACTGATAATGATGTGGATCTTGATCTGGAGGTTAAAGGACAGGTGCAAAGCGTTGCTCAAACTTATGTTACTTCAGTTGAATATAGTCTGGCTCCCCATAAACAATATACAAACACCAAAAAAATTAATATTCTGCCTAAATCGATTACCACTGTAATTAGCGATTAATTTCTAACATCCTCATTTAAATCCCATTTGATTTTAAGGCCGGAAGGCACTATTTAGATCGATATGGCCATGCTTTGTCTTAATTTTTACCTTAACGATAACACACTATGAAACCTATTCTTAAAAATTTAATGCTTACAGTAATCCTGATTACTTGTTTCGCGGGCCTTAAAAGCCACGCACAGTCTAAGCATACGTTTAAACTTGCCGACTCTGTTTTCCTGCTTGATAATAAACCTTTCCAGATTATTTCCGGTGAAATGCACTATCCCCGGATACCCAGGGAAGCCTGGAGAGATAGGATGAAAATGGCTAAAGCAATGGGGTTAAATACCATTGGTACCTATGTTTTCTGGAATGTACATGAGCCACAGAAAGATAAATATGATTTTTCAGGAAATAACGATATCGCAGAATTTGTGCGTATTGCCAAAGAAGAAGGTTTATGGGTGGTGCTCAGGCCAAGTCCGTATGTATGTGCCGAATGGGAATTTGGGGGTTATCCGTTTTGGTTGCAAAATATTAAAGGTTTACAGGTTAGGAGTAAAGAGGCACAATACCTAAAAGAATATAAAGAATACCTTACCGAGGTAGGTAAACGCCTTGCACCATTGCAAATAAACCATGGTGGCAATATATTAATGGTTCAGGTAGAAAATGAATATGGTTCTTATGGGAACGATAAAGAATACCTGCAGATGAATACCCGGTTTTTTAAAGAAGCAGGTTTTGATGGGGTGCTTTCTACTTGCGATCCGGTTCCGGCCTTAGAAGGCGGACATTTGGCCGGATTGCTTCCTGGCGTAAATGGTATCGATAATCCTGCTCAAATCAGAACACTGATCAAGAAATACAATAACGGCGTTGGGCCCTATTTTGTACCGGAGTGGTACCCGGCCTGGTTCGATTGGTGGGGTACAAAACACCATCAGGTAGACCCTAAAACTTATGCCGATAAATTAGATACCGTACTTAAAGGAGGCATCTCCATCAATATGTACATGTTTCATGGCGGTACCACCCGCGGTTTTATGAATGGGGCAAACTATAACGATTCTACCGCTTACGAACCACAGATTAGTAGTTACGATTATGATGCACCCTTAGATGAAGCGGGGAATGCAACCCCTAAGTTTATGCTTTTTCGCGAAACCATAAAAAAGAATCTGCCGGCTAACCAAACGCTGCCCGATGTTCCCAAACCTAAGCCTGCAATTACATTACCTGCAATAACCCTCACCAAAACAGTAGATATATTTAGTTTGATCGGAAAACCGCAACTAAGCGAAAATCCATTAACCTTCGAAGCCCTGAACCAGCCATATGGCTTCGTGCTGTACAGCAGTACGATAAAGGGTGGACGTAAAGGCGTAATCAAAATCAACGAATTGCGCGATTATGGTTTGGTATTTATCAATAAAAAAAGGGTAGGTGTTTTAGACAGAAGGCTTAATCAGGATAGTGTAGTGGTCGATCTTCCTGCAGGGATGGTACAATTAGATATTCTGGTAGAAAATATGGGCAGGGTTAATTTTGGTCCTTATTTATTGAAAAATAACAAGGGCATCACTAAAAATGTAACTTTTAATAACAAGGTGATTAAATCATGGAAAATGTACAGGCTACCATTTGATCAGGTAGATGTCCAAAAGAAACCGGCTGGAGTGGCCAGACCGTCGGCACCTGTGCTTAAGTCGGCCTCATTTAATTTAACGAAAGTTGCCGATACCTATTTAGATATGCGCCAATGGGGTAAAGGATTGGTTTGGGTAAATGGACATAATCTGGGTAAATATTGGGCAATTGGTCCGCAACAAACACTTTATCTGCCTGCAGAATGGCTGAAGAAGGGAGAAAACGAAGTGGTTGTTTTCGAATTACTAAAAGCAAATCAAAATAAATTAATCAGTTTACCTAAACCTATTTTAAATGAACTAAAAAACTAAAGAAACAACCTCAACCATTTTCTGGTTAACGCCTCACTAACCAAATATTAAATTACAAAACCTATGAAAACTAAAAAGTCAATCGTAATGTTAGCCTTTATGTTAAGCGCATGCTTAATGGGCTGTAAAAAAAAAGAATCAATTACCGAAACCCAAGCCGAAATTGAAAAAACAGCAGCCTCAAATGCTCAACAGGCAAGCGTAGAATCTGTTGGAGCTGCAGGGATTTCGGGTGTAAACTGGGCCGATGGCCGCGACAATTTTGTGGACGGCTGGGTAATCCCATCAGGGTTAACCGCCAGTGATAATTATACCACCGTATCGGCAAAGGCAAACTCCATACTGACGGCTTTCCAAACCAATATGCCCGGAGTGAATACGGTTCGTTTACCAATTAACCCCTCTAGTGTGGCAGATGCATGGTGGGGCGCTTATACCGGAGCTATAGACCGCGCAATAAGTAAAAACATGAAAGTAATTTTAGCTTATTGGGAGGGTGCATCTTCACGCAACGGCACTATTGATAATACCACACAATTTTGGGCCATGTGGCAAACTGTGGTTAATAAATATGGAAGTAACGCCAATGTATATTTCGAACCAATGAATGAACCACATGGTTATACACTGGCGCAATTAACCACGATTTATGCTGAATGGCTTTCCCGTTACCCAAATGTAAGTAGAGGGCGGATTCTTTTGGGCGGTACCGGCTATTCTGAAAATGTAACCGCTATCGGAGCCGATAGCCGTTTTTCGAGCTGCTTGTTATCCCTGCATAATTATGCATTTTGGGCGACCAGAACACAGGCGGGCTGGGAAACCGATTGGCGAAGCCGTTTTGGTAATTATGCAAGCCGCACTGTTGTGACCGAATATGGTGCTGCGATGACTACGGGTAAAAATTATACAGGTTCAGTTGGTAGCGATAATGAGATTGCTTACATTGTTGGTTCTACTAATGTATTTAGAAATAGTAAAGTGGCAAGTGTCTATTGGCCAGGGCTTAGAGACAACGATAGCTACAGTATTCAGACCCGTGGTGGAAGCGGAACAAATATTACTTTAACAACCACCAATCAATCTGGTTTAACCCGTATCCGGTATGGATGGGGTTTATAATCATATTTAAGGAAAAGAGTTGTGTCATAAAGATAGATTTGTCACCCTGAGTTTCCCGATTCTTCGGGAAGTTCAACATGACAGCATCTGAGGTGAATTCACCTTTATGATACAATCTCTTTTGCTTGATCACGATAAATCTACCTAGTTACCTGAAATCTCATCTGGAAATGGTACTGTTTTTCCGGTCGTTTTTTCTACAGGCATTTGTGCACCACGTTCTTTTAAGGTTTTACCTAAAAGCATGGCCAGTTTTTTCGTTTCAGCAGGATGGCTTGCTGAAAGATTATGTTGCTCACCAATATCTTTGCTTAAATCGTAGAGTTCTAATTTTTGTGTGCGCATCTGGTAAATCAATTTCCAGTTGCCATAGCGAATGGCGCTGTAATAATTTATTCCAAGCAGCGCTTCATCTTTAACTGTTGTCCATTTGTTCGGGGAATGAAAAATTAAGGGCCTGTCCTGAAGTTTTACTTCCGGATGTTTGAGTATAGGGAACAGGCTTAATCCATCCAGTTTTTGGATAATTTTTGGGGTTTTAATTCCTGCTATTTCTAATATGGTTGGAAAAAAATCATCAATAATTACCGGACTTCGATTAATGGAGTGGGCCGGAACCACACCTGGCCACTTTACAATCATCGGCTCGCGTACACCACCTTCATAAACTGAACCCTTTCCCGATTTAAACGGATAATTGTGTGTGTTTGCAGGGCCTCCTCTTAAATGAGCATCTAAACCGCCGTTATCGCTCATGAAAATAATCATGGTATTTTTATCTGCACCTTTAGTCTTCAGGAAATCCATAATATCGCCCAAACTTTTATCCATTCCTTCTACCAAACTGGCATATTTGGCTTCCGTACTATCTAATCCAGCATCGTAATATTTTTGCACAAATCTTTTATCGGCCATAATCGGCGTATGAACGGCATAATGGGCCATATTGAGATAAAAAGGTTCTTTTCTGGCGATTGGGATGGCGAGCGCTTTTTTTGCCTCAAGTGTTAGCGCTTCGGTTAAAAAGGTTTCAGAATGATAATACTGTTCTAAATCAGGCACTGCCTGCGCCTGCGCTTTGCCAGGCATGTTGCCATAACGTTGCTCTGGAAGATAACTTTGTGGGTGGCCTGCCGCATGCCCGGCAATGTTAACCATAAAACCCAGGTTATAAGGATTGGCGCCAGGTGTTCCCATCGAACCCCAATGTGCTTTCCCCACATGTATGGTATAATAACCAGCATCCCTTAGTAATTTTGGAAAAGGTGTAGCCTTTACTGATTTTTCTATATCCGAATCCGGACTAAAACCATTAATATTCCAATTTAGTGGTGAGAATTGTTCATCTTTTTCTTCAGAGTTGGTATTTTTTTGAGGCGAAGTCCAGTTGGTAACATGGGTACGGGCGGCATTCATACCCGTCATTAAGCTTACCCTGGTAGGCGTACAAACAGGTTGGGCATAAGCATTAACAAATTTCATCCCTTCTTTTGCCATTCGCTCCATATTGGGTGTATGGTAACGTTTGTTCAAGGGCATAATACTGTCGCAAAAGGGTAACGAAGTATCCATGATCCCCATATCATCCAACAAAAAAACAATAATATTTGGACGTGCCGGTATCATTTTTTTTTGAGCGAAGGTAAAAAGGCTAAAATTTAATAAGGTAATGATGAATGCAAATTTTTTCATGGATGATGTATTAAGCTGGATCTACTATAAAAATAATTGTTTTTAGTAGATTATAACTTCAAATTGCTGCGCAAACGTTTGCCGCAAGTAGTCGTTTATAGCAGTCTGAAATAAAAATTAGAAGCTAATGAAGAACAGGACTTAACTTATTTGTTGATTTTCGCGAAAAAGGAGATGAGAGGAAAGAAAAAAGATATTTTTTTTATGATGCTTAACCTGATGAATCCTAAATATTTAACTGTTATTTGTTTAGTAAATGTTAAGTTTTTATTAAATAGATTGATTTTGTTCTTTGCAGGAATGAATTTAATTTCTAACTTCGCAGCCTCGAAAGGGACAAAATGATTCCGTAGCTCAGCTGGTAGAGCATTACACTTTTAATGTAGTGGTCCTGGGTTCGAATCCCAGCGGGATCACAGAAAGCCTCACAGAAATGTGGGGCTTTTTTGTTTTATTCCCGCTGGGATTCGAACAGAAGCGCCGGCCCGGGTTCGATTTATAAAAGGCTCAGGGCCGAGTTCGGGATTTGCAGGGCTGAGCCAATCCCAGCGGGATCACAGAAAGCCTCACAGAAATGTGGGGCTTTTTTGTTTTATTCCCGCTGGGATTCGAACAGAAGCGGCGGCCTGGGTTCGATTTGTAAAAGGCTCAGGGCCGAGTTCTGGATTTGCAGGGCTGAGCTAATCCCAGCGGGATCACAGAAAGCTACACCTGCCAAATCTGTTCTTTTCATCATTATATTTCATACCAGCCTTAAATTATTCGTAACTTTCTAAAACTGAAAAATTAGAGGCTTACCGATTATGGAGCAATATCCAAAAGTTTACTTATATCGACGGATTGTTCAGGCAAAACTTTTCATCGATAAAAATTATGCTGAAAAAATAGACCTGAGTTACATTTCTGATGAAGCCTGTTTTTCTAAATTTCATTTTACGCGGCTTTTTAAAACCATTTATGCTAAAACACCACATCAATACCTGACCTGGGTAAGGATTGAAAAAGCACAGCTGTTATTGCGTGAAGACAAAAGTGTTTCCGAAACCTGCTTTTTAGTAGGATTTGATAGCTTAACTTCTTTTAGCGGACTTTTCAAACGCAATGTAGGCATGTCGCCTTCAAGTTATCAGTTACAAATGCAGCAATTAAAGTTAGCCATCAAAAAATCGCCTGTTTCTTTCGTGCCAGGTTGTTTTGCCTTACAGCATGGCTGGCTGGAAAAATAGCAATTATGGAGAAGTGAATGTTTAAATCATTATTGAAATTTGGTTCAACATTGATCACATAAAACGAAGAACCATGATTACCAAAATGACCATCACCAACATTCACGTCCTGAATCAGGATAGTGCTTATGACTTTTACGTAAACAAACTGGGTTTTAAACTGGTAGATGATATCCCCATGGGGCCCGAAAGCCGCTGGCTAACGGTGTCGCCACCAGAGCAGCCCGATTTGCAGCTGGTATTGTTTCCTGTTACCGTGAGTAAAATGTTTCCAAAGGATATAGCAGAAACCCTGATAGGGCTGATCAAAAAAGGAATTTTCGGTTGCGGCGTGCTTACCTGCAACGATATTTTTGCAACCTACGAAGAGTTAAAAGCCAAAGGAGTTGAATTCATAAAAGCACCAACCAAAGAGTTTTATGGAACTGAAGCTTTGTTTAAAGATGATTCGGGAAACTATTTTTCATTACAACCATTAAACAATTTTGGTAATGAAAACAGTATTTGAGGCATCAGCTAGAAGTGAATTAATCGATAGGGTTAATTCACTGACCGAAAACAGCAACCGGCTTTGGGGTAAAATGGATGTTTGTCAAATGGCAAAACATTGTACCATCTGGTTCGAATGGGTTTTAGGTAAAGATAAACCGGTTTATAAAGTCGATTTTTTAGGTAAAATATTCGGTCGGATGGCACTTAAAAGCAATACGAAAGATGATAAGCCGATAGGTAAAAATATGCCTGCAGGGAAATTTGCGGTTAAAGAAAAGGGTGGAAATTTAAAAATGCAGCAAACAATTCTGATCAAACGTATCAAAGAATTTGAAAATTATGATAACCCCGATTTTGTCCACGATTTTTTCGGTCAAATGACTAAAGAACAGATCGGTGTTTTTTCTTATAAACATGCCGATCATCATTTACGGCAGTTTGGTGTTTAACCTTAAATCCTGACATTTTAAACAAAGTAAGATTGGCGTTTTGAACAAAGCCAGACCTGTTATTGTCCGTTATTTTTGTTGTGAAATAAAACAATAGAAAAAATGGAAAGTAACTATAATTACAACGGGGCATTACAGCAGCCAATAGGCTCAGGGTTTAATGCAACATCTACAACTACTGATGTAATCGCTGGCATTAACCTTAAAGGGAAAACAGCCATTATCACTGGCGGTTATGCTGGCATAGGTTTAGAAACGACAAAAACATTTGTACAGGCCGGAGCTAAGGTAATTGTACCTGCACGCGACATTGAAAAAGCGAAGCGGAATCTAAATGGTTTAGCGAATGTAGAAGTAGAGGGCATGGATTTAATGGATTTTCATTCCATTAATGCCTTTGCCGAAAAATTTTTATCGAGCGTACAGTCGCTCGATTTTTTGATTAATAACGCGGGTATTATGTGGGTGCCGCTGCGTAGAGATGCAAGAGGTTACGAATCGCAACTGGCTACGAACCATTTGGGGCATTTTCAACTTACAGCCAAATTATGGCCGGCATTAAAAAAAGCCGATAGGGCAAGAGTGGTAAATGTTTCTTCATATGGTCACCAGATTGCGCCTTTCGACTTTGAGGATCCTAACTTTGAACACCGGCCATATGAAACTTTACTGGGTTATGGGCAATCGAAAACCGCCAATAATCTTTTTTCAGTCGAACTCGATGCACGAGGGGCCAAATCGGGCATCAGGGCTTATGCCGTACATCCCGGCTCGGTTAACCATACCGATTTAGGTAGAGAAGCACCTATGGAACTTTACCAACAAATGGGTACACACGATGCTGATGGCAATATTTTTCCGGAGGTAGAAAAGAAACTGAAACAACTATCACAAGGTGCGGCCACAACGGTTTGGTGCGCCACAAGCCCGTTACTTAATGAAATTGGAGGTGTATATTGCGAAGATGCCGACGTAGCCGAAATGGATTTAGGTAATATTGAACACCTGATGTCTGAACCATCAACCTTGCATGGCGTAAGGCCTTATGCCGTTAATGAAATAAATGCAAAAAGGTTATGGGATTTAAGTGAGCAAATGCTTGGTATAACATTCCATGCCGATTAATTAAAATCAATTATTTGTATTTTAGCCATAATGGAGTTTCAAACAAAATATATCACTTCAGAGATTAAACTTTCTTGTTATGAAGACAAGTTGTTTAAAACTGAAGTGGTTTTCGACAACCATATGCTGATCTGGTTTATCTCTGGAGAAACTAAAATTATCGAGGCCAATAAGGAACATGTATTTAATGCAGGAGATATTTTTTTGATCCCCAGAAATCAATTGGCTACCATCATCAATTATCCAAAAGACGGGCAGCCGCATAAAACGGTGGTGATGCATTTATCGGCGAAACGGTTAAGAGAATTTTACGCAAATATTGAGGTGAAGCATAAAGTACAGGTGTCGCAGCAAATACTGAGTTTTAGCCATCATCCCTTATTAAAAAGTTGCATGGCATCCTTAATTCCTTATTTTGATCTTCAGGAAAAATTTCCTGAACATATCGCTACATTAAAAATAAATGAGGCCATTAACATTCTCCGTTTTATTGATCCTGAAATCGATAATGTGCTTTCTGATTTTCGGGAGCCCGGAAAAATTGATCTGGTAGACTTTATGGAAAAAAAACTATATGTTCAATATGCCGCTTGAGAAATTTGGATACCTTATGGGCCGCAGTTTATCTACTTTTAACCGCGATTTTAGAAAAGCATTTAACCGCGCCCCACAAAAATGGCTTACCCAAAAAAGACTGGAGCTGGCCCATTATCAACTTGCAGAAAAGCATAAAAAACCTGTAGAAGTATACCTCGAATCGGGTTTTGAAGATTTGTCGCATTTCTCTTTCGCCTTTAAAAAAGAGTTTGGTTATGCGCCTTCTACCTTAATAAAATAAAATCATCAGTTAGCAGGAAAGTGTTGCCTGATGGTTTTATGTAATCATTTCCTTATTGTACCGGTTTCTATATTCCAGCGGAGATATGCCTGTAATTTTCCGAAATACCTCTCTAAAAGCCTTTACATCTGTATAACCAACCTCATACATCACTTCGTTAACCGTTTTTCTGCTGGTTTCCAGTGCTTTTTTAGCTGATTCTATTTTAGCGCGTTGTAAATATTCTATAGGCGTATTTCCCGTTGCTTTGATGAATCTTCTGTCAAAATTTCTCCTGCCTACCGCAAATTTTGTCGATAAATCTTCTATAGATATTTTTTGCTGCAGGTGGTTTTCGATATAACATTGTGCTTCTTTTACCATTTCATCGCCATGCAGCTTTTGTCCCTTAAAAATAATAAAGGTAGATTGACTTTGCCTGTCCATTTCAATCTGAAAAACCTTTGAACAGAAAATGGCCGTTTGCCGGTCGAAATATTTTTCTACCAGGTATAGAATTAGATTTAAAAAAGAATAGGCACCCCCGTTGGTGTAAATGCCATTTTCATCAGTAATCAGTTTATCGGTCTGTAAATTTATCTTAGGGAACATTTTGCTGAAATGATCAGCCACAATCCAGTGTGTAGAACAGGTTTTGCCATCTAGTAAACCAGTTGATGCCAATAAGTAGGCGCCAGTGCAAACACTTGCTATTTCGGCACCGTTTTTATACTGCGCGGCAATCCACCCAATCAGTTCCTGGTTCCCTTCCATTGCCTGTTGGTAGTTGTGGTTTAAAGAGGGAATAATCACCAGGTCGGTTTTGGTGATAGATGAAATATGCCTGTGTGGTTTCACCGAAAACAAACCATCATAAAAATCGACTTCTTTAGAAATACCTGCCAGCTCAATTTTGAATAACTGAGTTTTGCCGCTTTCCTGCCAATAGGCATTAGCCCTGCTCAGTATTTTGTACGAACCAACAATACTGCTTAAGTTGTTTGGTCCGTCGGGCACAAGAATGGTAATATGTTTCATCTTAATGGTTTTACATGATCTAGGTTTAGCATTGTTCTGCTAATTTGCTGTAGTAAAGATAAAATTTAAAGTTGTCCAAATCAACCCGCTACAATGTCTATTTTGCACCCTGCTCGCAACACCAATTGCTGCTAACTTTGTTTTATTCTAATCAATCTTAAATTAAACAACAGCAGAACCATGGAAAATCAAGATTTTACAGCCACCATTTTGGTAGATCAAAGCCCGAATGAAGTTTTTAACGCAATTACCAATATTAAAGGTTGGTGGTCGGAAGCCATTGAAGGAGATACCCATATCATTAACGCCGAATCTGTTTATCATTACAGGGATATTCACTATTGTAAAATGAAGCTGGTAGAACTGGTTCCAGATCAAAAAGTAGTTTGGTTGATATTGGATAACTATTTTAAGTTTACGGCCGATAAAAGTGAGTGGATTGGTACAAAGCTGGTTTTCGATATCACTAAAAAAGGAGAACAAACCCTTTTAACTTTTACACACGAGGGATTGGTACCTCAATACGAATGTTATGAAATTTGCAGGGAGGCCTGGACTAACTATATTAAAGAAAGTTTGTATAAACTAATTACCACCGGAAAGGGGCAGCCAAACCCTAAAGAAGATGATGGTTTTAATACCGAGCTGGCAAAAAAATGGAAAATTGAAGCCTGATTATCACTGCAGCCTGCTCAGTTGTAATGAACAGGCTGCAGTTCATATTGATGCTCATGCTTAATTAATTAGGGTTTATTTTTAGACTCAAAGCCGTACAAGCCGTTTTGGTATAGGTATGACGCCATTTGGTAATTAGCGATGGCCTCATGAGTTAATTTCTGATCTGCAGGTATAGCCACAGCACCTCCCGTAGTGAAATCGGGCTTGTATGTGGTTGCTTTTTTATTTGGGTTGAGAATAACCAGTTTATTGTTTTTGAGGTAACCCAAACTCTGGTAGGTGCTTATAAAAGCCCTTTCATCGCCGGCTTTCATCTTAAATACATCCTGACCGAAAAACTTACTGTCGTAACTGAAATTCAAATAACCCAAAATGCTTGGACCGATATCAATCTGTGCGGTTAGCTTGTCGAATTTGCCTGGTGCAATGTGCCCCGGACTGTAAAAAATCATCGGGATATGGTATTTATCGACCGGTAACTCCACTTTACCCGCACTTGATGCACAATGATCGGCTACAATTACAAATAAAGTATTCGAAAACCATGGTTTTTGCTTTGCTTCGCGTATAAATTTGCCAATGGCGTAATCGGTGTACTTAACTGCGCCTTCTCTGCCACTGTGCGATGGAATATCAATCCGCCCTTCAGGATAAGTATAGGGACGGTGGTTTGAAACCGTCATAATCTGTGCAAAGAAGGGTTTCTTGTTTTTATAATCTTTATCCAGTTCGCGTAACGAAAGCATAAATAAATCTTCATCGGCAACACCCCAGATATTCGAATAATGGATTTCCGAGTCCTGTAATGCACTTCTGTCGGTAACCTCATAACCATTATTCGAAAAGAACTCGTTCATATTATCAAAATACCCATAACCACCATAAATAAATCTGGCGTTATAACCTTTCGAACGGAAGATGCTGCCTAAGGTGAAGAGGTTTTGATTATCAGGGCGTTTAACAATCGATTGGCCAGGGGTAGGCGGGATGCAGAGCGATAATGCTTCCAAACCACGCACCGTACGCGTTCCTGAAGCATATAAATTGCTGAATAACAAACCTTCTTTAGCGAGCGAATCGAGCTGTGGCGTAATGTGCTGTGTATTGCCAAAAGTACCTAAAAACTCGGCACTTAAACTTTCTACACTGATCAGTACCACATTCATCTTATTTTCAGTACCCGGATTAGTGATTGTTCTGGAGGTGTTTTTAAATTTCCCCTTTGCAGCAGAATCTTGTTGCAGTAAACGACTCAGAATGGTTTCTGCATTTTTGATCGGAAGTGTTTTGTAAAAAGTTTGATAATCCAATTGATTGTTCCAGAAGGCAAATCCAAAATCGTATATGCCATTTCCCGAAAGCTCGTTTACATATTGATTTTTGCTGTGGTATTTCCATTTATGGCTGACACCAAAATAAGTCAACACAGGCAGGCACAAAAGTACCAGGGCAATTTTGGTGCGCTTGCCAAAGCTGGTTTTATTGATAGTAGATGCGGTGATGAACTTTCTTAAGAAGTAAAGAATTAATATGGTGATGATAACCAGACCTACCATAATACTATTGATCGGGTACGATTGGCGGATATTTCCAATAACTTCTGTGGTATATACCAGATAATCGACTGCTATAAAGTTATAACGGACTGAAAATTCTTCCCAGAAGAACCATTCTGAAACGGCATTGAAAATTAGCGTGAAAACAACAAAGAAAAAATAGATGAACAACAATACCTTGTTGAATTTGCTGGTGTACCATTTAGAAGGGAGCAGCCATAGGTAAATTACAAGCGGAATTACCGCAAAAGATGCAGCAGCAAGATCGTAAAACAGACCAATAACCAGGATTTTAAGGAGGTTTAGTATTGACCAATCCACATTAGCTGCGCTATAAATTAACAGGGACAGTCTCGTAATTAACGATATGCTACACAATAGTACTACAACCAAAAAGACTGGTCCAAATCTATGCTGGAGTAATTTATTTGTTTTTTCTTTAATGCTCATGGTAAATGGTGAATCCGAAGCTTGAAATTTTCTTACCACACTTTGTGTAATAATGGACGAAGGTAGTTTTCAATTCTGAAGGAATCCTGAAGGTTTGGTTAGGTCTTAAAGGTATTATTAAAGTATGATACTTAACAATTTATTAATATTCGATTTGTTATTGTTTCGAAAAGTTAACACTTCATGTTAAGGTAAACCTGGCAATGAGCTTGTCATATAAGGTTTTATTTATCCTGTCCGAAATTATAACCGTATTATTTGTGCCTGTAGGTGTAGTTTTTGAAATGATTGAAACGAACGCTCATAGCGCTGTAGGTACTGCGGCCCCGTTATACCCTCCAATCTTTTTATTGCAGATTTTATATTACCGGCAGCAAGGATAGGCGAAATATGTTTTTTAAGCAATAAAAAGGATTTCCGTTGCTACCGGGTTTATAGGTTAATGGGATGTGGGCCTTGGTTGTATAACCATCTGCAATAATATAAATATGCTATTTTAAAGCTAAGAACAAATCGTCCATGGTAACCTGGTGCTGTACCAAACCGATAGCATGAACATTACTTTTAATGCCATAAGTTGTTACCATGGCTAGAAACAATGTTTTTTTCGTTTTACCTTCTCGTCGGAATACATCAAGTTTGTTCTGTAATTCGGCAGCATAAGTCTTATCTATAACGAATTCAGTATTGGAGAATTTCATTTCACATATACTGATAACATTATCCTGCCTGTCAAGTAACAGGTCTATCTGCGCACCCATTCCGCTTTTTGGCGCATGTCGCCAGGCAGAAGTTTCGGTAAATACACCAGAAATGCCCAGGGCCTGCTTAATATGGTTTGTATGTTTTAGGCAAATTCCTTCAAAGGCATAGCCGCTCCAGCTTTTCCATGATGATGTAGACGATTTTTTTATCCATGAGCCTGCACCAGTGGCCCGGGAATTCTCGATAAATTTAAGATAGAAAAGGCTGTATTCGTCGCTGAGTTTATAAATGCTCTGATTGGCATTTTTCTGGAAAGGCAGGTGAGGGGTAATGAAGCCAGACTCCACTAGCTCCTCAAGTAAGAGACTGGTAGTCCCCCCACTTTGTAGATTGCATGCAGCAATGATTTCGTTTCTTGTCAATCCCGATGGTTTGTCCGCGAGTGCTTTAACTACGGAAATATGCCTGTCTGCATTTTCAAACAGAGACCGGTAAAGGTTTGCATATTCTGTTGAAAGGAGGCCGTCCTTAGTAAAGCAAAGTCTGTCAATGGCTTGCGTAGCGCTTTCTCCTTTTTTAAGTTCTTTTAAATAATGCGGCACACCGCCCATTGCCATAAAAATAGTCAATACCTGGTAACGGTCAATATAGATGTTATTGCTTTTTAAGTATTGTTCGGTTTCGTGCAAGGTAAACGGTAAAAGACGTATTTTTCGGGTTATCCGATTGTGTAACCCTCCTTTATTGTTGACAACTTTTTTAATCATCCAGGTGGCAGCAGATCCACAGATAGCCACAATCAGGTTTGGCTGTTGAGAGGCCCATTGGTTCCAAAAATATTCAAAGGCAGAAAGAAAGCCTGATTTATGCGAGCTTAACCAGGGAAATTCGTCAAAGAAAATTACGGCCCTTCTTTTTTTAAGTATAGGGCTTGCAAATTCTTTAAGTTGCCAGAAGGCTTCCGTCCAGTTTTTAGGAGCTGCAGGAGCAAACGGGAAACCTAATGCCTCTGCCATTGCCTTGCTGAAATTAAGCAATTGCTCGGCAGTATTAGCATTGTGTACTCCAGATAATTCGAAAATAAGTTGCTTATGAAAAACAGAGCGGATTAGAAAAGTTTTTCCAATCCTGCGCCTGCCATAAACAGCTAATAGTTCCGATGAAGTTGAGGTAAGCGCCTCTGATAGTATGCTTTTCTCAGCTATTCTTCCAATGAGTAATTCCATGTTTTCTATTTATCTGCAGCCAAAACGTATTTCAAATATACGATTTTGGCTGTTAATATATAATTATCTTCAGCCAAAATACGCTTAAAATGTATAATTTTGGCTGTGGATAATCATGGCTTGTCTTGGTGACTTGTTCCTTAGCTTATAAACCTGCTGGTGCTTTTATTCTCGTGAACATTTACCTATTCTGGATCGGCACCAATAGGTGGTGCTTCTTCCTGTAGTTTGGCAATAATATCCTTCATTTTAGGTAAACCGAAATAATGGTGCGCTTCTATTATTTTAATCACCTCGGGATGCGAAACCGAAATATTATATAAGTGAGAACCAGGAATGTTCCATACATCTGATGATTCAGGAGATTTATATTTTTCTCTAGCTGGGTTTTCAATATTAGCAATGTTGGCCACTATTTCTGCTTTTTCTACAGGGGTAAACTTTTTTGAGGGGTCTTCGTCGAAAACTTTGTCAATATCTTCTGAATACAGGTCAAAAATATAACTTCCCAAAGCATAGATAAAACGGTTGTCTGTAGCACTGGTGTTTTCTTCTACGTATTTCAATAAACCCTTTCTAATCTGCAATTTGCTATCTTTATTCTTAGCAAAAAATAGAGTAGCTATAAATTCTGGAAATTTAGGATTTTCTTTATAAACGGAATCTAATACCATTTTATTTATTTTCGGTTCTTTATCGTAACCGTAATCTGTAAGTAGCTTGCTTAAAATAAACTGTTCATTATTTAAAAGCCATGCCAAACTTGCTTTATCGCTGTTGAATAAGTATTTGTTTCTATGGATAAGATAAGGCTCAATAGTGATTTTATAAGTATTATCCTCATTAACTTTGATTAAGTAATCTAATGGTTGAAATTCAAAAAATATATGTTCTTTCCTTAATAAATAATAATTTTCGGTATATGCGTAATTTTCAAATTCATCCTTAATTAATTGCTTATAATTATCATTCTGCCTCCCAAAAAGAGTGAAATAATTATCCTGTGCATGTATTTTATAATATGGATTTTTTAGGCTTTCAATACCAAATACGTCTTTTATTCTCTGATTAAATGCTTCATCACTAATAGGCTTAAACCCATTACTTTTTAACCCTTCAAAGATTATTATTGAAGCTAGCTCTAAATCTCTAGCAGTTAAATGATATGGGTTTTCAAAAGATTGCTCATCACTTTCCACTCGTTTTTGATCTTCTAAATGTTGCTTTATTTCTTCTAGTATTTTTAAAGGCATAGTTTGCTTTTGTGTTTCTTCTTTTAGTATTGAACTATTTTGTTTCGTTTTGTTTTTACAGCTGCTTAGTACTAGTAACATGATGCAAAAAAATAATATATTTTTTCCTTTCATATTTATTGATTTAGTTTGACTTATTTTCTTTTTTTGGTACTGGTTTAATACCATATTTTTTGTTTATCCCAGCAGAGCTTTCATAAATGTCACTTTCTTTCAATTTGTCGGCATCTTTAACTTCATAATCTGTAGGAATGTAAAAACCTTCTAATGTTTTGGTCACGCCATCATAGGTGAAAGATTTTCCATAACCACTAAAGCGAATTGAGTCTCCCTGATTACCACCGAGTAAAATAAATCTTCCTTCTTTGGTCTTGCCATATAAAAATCCAGTATGTCCCTTTCCTGAACCATTAGTTGTCTTATAAACGACTAAGCAACCGTAAATCGGTTCTTTTATACTTTTGTATTTAGAATTGCCTATTGGTGCTAGTGATCCAGCTGAATTGACATAGCTATATGGCCTTTGAGTCTTTGAGTTTTTTGTTTTACTAATGCACCAGTTCATATAGGCGGCACACCAAGGTCCGTAAATTCCATCTGTTGGTTTTGCCTTAATATTACAAAACATTAAATAGGCTTTTGCTTTTGAATACATAGGTTCAATGCCTTCATCACAGCCTTTCATTGCTTTGGCCTCATTTAATGCAATTTCCATCCAAGGTGCCCTATTACCAATAATTTTTATCTCAATCTCTTCCCATGCACATTCATTAACTCTAAATATCTTTGAGGTATAATCAGTAAATGCATTTTGTTTTTGCATGTAACTGTCCCCAACCTCATTACCTACTCCGTCAGAAACATTTTTATTCTTTAACTTGCCATTACTCTTCGCTATCAGCCCATTCCATTTAAAATAGGCCATTGAAGTTAATACCGCAATTTTAATGTCCTTTGCTACAATATCAGAGTTTTTAAGGATGTCTACTTTCTCGTATTTTAAGGTGTACACATTAGCATTGGCATAGTTCTCCCTTCCAGTAAGCTGTATCAGTCCTTTTCCCCTAAAATTCCAGCCATCTCCTTCTTGTGTATTACCAATTCTATTATTAATGCTACGATTCTTGTCGGCATAAGCTAAGTTGGCAATCATCTGCTCGTTTGCGGCATGGTCTTTTGTTCGCCCATATTTATAGGCATCATTATGATTCGTGGTAAAATAGGAGAAAGGCGGTGAATCCCTTTTGCCAGTTTTTTTATTCAAGTTACCATTGATCAGTGTGTCTGCACTGTAATTCATGCTTTCTCCACTTTTTACATGCAGTTTGGTTCCGGATTCTACCCGGATCTGGGCGAAAAAATGTGCTTTAACCCAGCAGGTATTCATGCCGAGATCTGCCATGTATTTATTATAAGCATTCGCAACTGTTACAAGCGTGGTATTATCCGCATCTTTAAATATTTGTTTTAGTTCTGCCGTAGTAATGTCTTTATCACATCTCGGGCAATCGCTATGACTAACACCTTCCTGTTTCCCTACACCCACCAGCACCTTTCCTCCATTTGCTGGCACATCATTTTTAAATGCTACTAGAGTATTGCTTGTTCCTAAAAACTCCATTTCTTCTATCACGGCATAAAAACGATGCAGTTTTTCACTATAACTTTTCTCCCAGCTTTTAGCTAAAGTAAAATCGAATTCAACTACACCGCTGGAAGTTAAAGGGTGTTCTTCATGATATACAAGTGTATCTTTCCTTAAATTATCGAGTCCCAGGCGGCTTTCCTTGCGATAAATTTTAACGGATACTTTTTTTGCACTGAGGTTACGTGTGCGAATACGGCATTTCATCTTACTGCCATATAGTGCCTGGATGACTGGTTTGTTTTCGGTTAAAAATTCGATACTTACAATTTCTTCTTTGGTAACCAGCTTTAGTTTTTGCAGTGGTTGTGGAATATTCCCATTTAAGATTTCATATTTTTTATCAGTAGAGTATACTTTGAAATAAAACTCCGTCCCTTCTTTTAGCAATTTTCTATACTTATCTGCATTGGGGACGAAATGGTATTTCTCCAGATCCAATATTTGGTTTTGAGGGATTCTGAAACCAGTAATTACGTGAATGGCTTTCGCTTTACCAGTGTGATCTAAATAACCATATTCTAAATTGATTATTATACCTTCTGCTGCTTTAAATTTGATGTAGGCATAATTTGATTCACCCCAGCCTGTTTTTGTTTTTTTACCACCTTCCAGATATTCCCATTGGGCTAATATAATTTCAGGTTGGGCAACCACTATTTTAGCTGCTACTTTTGCATTTGGCTGTACCATATATGCCTGTACGGTATACTCGCCAGGTTCGTCAAATTGGTGGGTTATGGTTTCACCAGTTTTCGATTTAAAAGCCTCAATTGGTTTGCCATCTACATTTTTACAGATCCATTTTACAGCTGCAATTTCCTGCGGTAGTGCAGGCAATATTTTGAATTGGTCTTTTACACTAAAAGTTATCTCTTCTTTTATTCTCGTACTTTTTGTCGAAGTGATGATTGAAGTAATTCCATTTTTTAAAGCCTGAATCTGTTTTGACTGTTTTGGAATACCATTAAAATAGGCTGAAACTATATAGGTACATTCCTCATCGCAGATTATCTTTGTCATGTTTCCTGTAGGGATTAACAGTATAGGCACACCAGTGCCGCTTGTTTTGGTTACCTGCCAGTTAATATTATTGGTGTCGCCCGGTATAGCGACTGATGGAAAAAGGCTTTTAAGCCTAAATTCTATAGGTGTCTGTATCCTTACCTTGGTTTTTCCATCGATCGTTGTTACAGTTTCAATCTCATTTTCTTTAATAGTATATGGCCTGGTTACTTTTTTGTCGCCGTTGGTTTTACCATAAGCTTCAATGAGGTAAGTACCTGCTTTTTTAAAAGTAACGGTAAGGGTTTCTCCTGCATCATTGCGCAATTGCATGGGTGTGCCGTTTACATCATAAATGATCCAGTTTACACCTTGTTTATCTGCATCGATTGGTTCACCATCAAAATTGGCTTTAAAAGTAATCGGGCTATTAAGGGGTTGTTGCGCTCCGTATGTTAAAGTAGTTATAGATTTTACGGTTGCACCATCTTCATCTTCATTTTTTGCTGCTTGTTCGGTATGTATCATCTCTTCGGTAAGCAGTGGACCATTAGCTGCCCAGCTACCTGCATTTGCATTTTTCAGCTCTTGCGCAGTAATGTTTGCTTGTTGACCATGCTGTACAATTTTGATATTTCCATTCTTTGCTGTACATATTGCAGCGCTTTTATCAGTTAACACATAAGCTCCATTTGGTAGTTCTAGCTTTTCATAATAATCTTTCCATTGTAATTTGGCGGTACAAGGTACTGGTTTACTTGGATCTGGTACTTTGCATTGGCCGAAGTTGATATTAAGTAATTTATTGTCTAAAGTGGTCGCAATAAGTTTGGTTTCGCCATCATCATTAATGATGTAATTATTATGGCTGAGTACTTTAAGTTGTTTTGGAGCAGGATCGACAGCTTTATCACATATGCATTTAGCACCATGGCATACCAATAGTTCGGTGATTTTTCCATTCTGTACAGGGTCATCTATTCCTTGCCTGCCTGAAGCTTTGGATACAGTTAGGTCACCCGTAACCTCATCATTGCTTAGGTTCTCTTCGCTATTTGGTGGTTCAGTTTCAATATTCCAATCCATTTGGCGGTATCTAATTGGTTGTTAAAGTAATTTTTAATGTTTTTTTATAGCTGTTACTCGCTACTAATAAATAAGTGCTTTCCAGGGCGTTGCACCAACCAGTGATTGGATCTATCCGATAAAACCCTTCAACACTAATTTCTGTGAGTTCACTATCTGTCTTCGTTTTTAACCAGTTATTAAATCCTGGTTGATCAACATTCCCGATCCAGTTACCAGAAAATTTAATTAGTTTTTGATTCTCTGATGTCAGGAGTATCCACTTTTCGTTAAATTGGATAGGAAAGGGGCATAGGCCGTACACCTCTCTTTTTCGGTTAAATTGGTTTTCTACAAAAGTTGCATCATAAATTCCCCTGAAATATTCGTTAAGAAATAAATCTTGCTTTATCTGTTTGGTTAATATTTCACCAGGCAGCATTTTTTGGTCAACCACTGTTAAGGTCGAATCAATCCAGTCTCCAGTATAACTACTGGCTATATTTTCTCTAATGGCTAACCATTTTTGCCATAATTCATTTTGTTTTTCAACACTTACGGGCATTCCGTTAAATCCTATTTTTAAGGTTAGCTGGTGTAGTGCTGCAGAAATCTGCTGCACGAATAAATCAACATCATTATCGGGTAGTGCATCTATCAAACTTTGTTTGCGTATAATTTCGATATGCTGATGGCCAGACCAAAAAGAGGCCTTAGCTGGTAAAACATCTATATTAAAAAGCTTAAAGATGGATTCATCTTTAAATGCTGTTTTTTCAGCGATTTCAATTTTGAAAAGTATATTTAAAGGCTTTTCTAAAGGTTTGTAATCGATTTTATTCATTTTTATAAATTTGACTTACCTGATATAGCAAGACCAGTTAACCCTGTTTATCTTGAAGGTTCATATCGATCATACTTTATCTTATATCTACTTTTAAGAATTACTTCTTTTGCCGCATTGAAATTTATATCTCCTTGAGTAGAAAACCATTTAGCACTGCCTGTATTTTCAGTGATGGTTTTGCTGATGTATTTAATCGTTCCCATGTTAAAATAATTTGACCTTGTTACCGCTTTTATTCACGATCTCTTTGGCACTATGAAATTCAATATTCTCCCGGGTACTGTTTAGACTGATGTGTTCGGCGGTTTTTTCGATGTGGGTAGCCTTTTTATTAATGTTATTATTAGCTACCATGGTAATATTTTCGGCCATTATTGAATGGTTTTCGCCGGCATTGTTGCTTATATTTCCTGCTGCATTACTGTAGATATGTTCTCCAGCAGCTATAGATATATTTTGCTCGGCATTGATATCTATGTTTTTAGCCCGGATACTGATATTTTCTGGAGCAGAAATCTCAATACTCGATGCATTGGTATCAAAGCGTATAATATTTCGGTTTTTATCCGTAATAGTAATGGTTTCGGTGCCAGCAGCATCATTAAATTCTACTAAATGGCCGCTTCGGGTGGCAATTGTTTTTAAATGATTATGCTCGTAACCACCTGCGCCGTTAATGCCATGGAAAACACTTCCCATTACAATCGGTCTGGCGATATTCCCTTCTTCAAAAGTTACGGCAACCTGATCTCCAACTTCAGGTATAAAAACAAATCCCCTGTTCGTATTTACCTGTTCACTACTTCCGGCATCAGGCGCAATTACCCTCAGCCATTCGGTAATATCGTTTGTCACGCATTTCCATTTAAACTTTACTTTAATCCGGCCTTGTCCTTCGGGATCATTATTGTCCATTACATCTGCCAACAGTAGATCCGGATTTGGCTTTTTATAATTCTTTACCATAATACGCTCCGTGGCGGCTGGCAAACCTGTAAAAGTATTATGGTATTTGCCTGCAATATCTATATGGTGGTGAATATTGGTAATCAGAAATTTACCTATGTTTTCGGTTATAAAAGCAGCCTCCTTCCTCACACTCATTGTAATTTCAGCAATATTGCCAATACTTAATTCAGCGTTATCTCCTGTGGCGCTGATTTTAAGAAGTTCTGCTATGGTGGCTTTTTCTTCATTCTCTACATTGCTTTTCATGTCGTTACTGTTATCTACACGAATGAGCGAGGGCTGATTGAATGTTTTGTTGTAAGTGCGGTTCGAAGCCTGTATAGCGTGGGCAAGATCGAGTATGCCATCTACTGTGCCTGGGCTTTCACTATGCAGCATTTCATCCTGTGTAGGATCATATGCAAAGCGGTTATGCTTGATTGGTGAAATTTCCATGGCATACTGAAGTGTCTGTATATCTCGGCCATACAAAAGCGCTACTTCTTTCTGCTCATCTGGTTTGCCAAAGTTGAGCTGTTTGCCATCGTAGAAAAACCATTCATGATATTCGCCCGATAAGCGGTTCAGAAATTCAAAATCACTTTCCTTGTATTGAATAAGATAATCAATAGGCTTTTTCCTGCTGGCATTGCAGATAACTTTAAGATCACTAGCAGAGGTATCTTTTGTAACCAGCGCTATAATTTCATTTAGGTCTTTATCCAAGTAAGAACCCAAATCGGGACCGCGGTCTATTAGAATTGTAGGACTATAGCCACTTACAATTAAAACGCCATGGTAGCCATGGCTCTGCGAGAGTTCCACCTTGGTAACCAAACCTGCAAATTCTTGTAGTTTATTAGCGTGATATCCAAATGAGGCAATAAGTGTTTTACCTACAAAATCGCGGCTATCATCAAGATTGATTAGACTGGGCAAGCCAAATTGATTCTGCTTAAACCGAAGTTCGAAATAATGATGCCCGTTAAATTGTTGCTCCAGATCGAACGAGTCAAAGTGTGTTATGGCTTTGTCTTCAATATTGATTTCGGTGATGAGTTTGTTTTCCATAAGAGATCGTCAGAAAAAACAATAAATAAATGCGAATGCTCATCTTCTTTTTATTGCTGATGTTGCTCGCTCTCCATTTATTAGACAAAAGTTTAACCAGATTTAACTATTACGCTTATGTTTAAAATAAGAAAGCGGCTTTATTCGATCGACATTAGGCTGATAAACCGCTTTTAAGCCTTTTTTAACTACTATATTTTGTGGAAAAGGATTAAAGAGTTTTTGTTATATGCCGGATATAATGATTTTTTTGTTTGTCTTATTTCCCCAATAGCTTTGCCTTTGTGGAATTACCGCCTCAATTTTTAATGATTTCCACAGCTTATTTTGTTTAAAGTAAATGCTTCAGCCCATTTTTAAATAGCGGTAAAAGGAGAGAAGCTTTAATTAGCTTTTGCCGGGTACCAGCTTGTGTGGCAAAAGCCTTAAAGTATGGGTTAAATAAGCCTTACAAATAGCCGATTTGTTTTGGGCTTAAATAAAGCGGTAATATTAAAAATTAGTCAATCGTTTGCGCTGATATTTATGTTGTAATGCTCATTTGCTTGTTCTACTTTTAAAAAATACAAATCAACAAAACCGAAAAGAACCAGCACAAATGCATACCCATTTGCTTAAAAAAACACTTGTTTTAGGGCTATTAATAAGCTTAACTGTTAATAGCTGGGCCCAAAAAGAAAACACCTTTGCCATAGGTGCCGAATCTTTTGAGCTTAATGGCAAGCCGTATATTATACGCTGTGGTGAGATGCATTTTGCCCGTATACCCAAAGCCGAGTGGAAACAACGTTTACAAATGGCCAAGGCCATGGGTTTAAACACGGTTTGTGCCTACCTATTCTGGAATATACACGAAAAACAGCCCGATCAGTTTACCTGGACAGGGCAGAGCGATGCGGCCGAGTTTTGCAAGCTGGCCAAAGAGGTGGGTTTATACGTGATATTAAGGCCGGGGCCATATTCTTGTGCCGAGTGGGAGTTTGGCGGTTTCCCCTGGTGGCTGCTTAAAGATAAGAGCATCCGCCTGCGCACGCAACATCCTTACTTTTTAGCAAGGGCCAAAAAATACCTTTTAGCAGTAGGTAAGCAGCTGGCACCATTACAAATTAGCCGTGGCGGCAACATTATTATGGTGCAGGTAGAAAACGAGTACGGCAGCTACGGTAACGATAAAGATTATATGAACATCATAAAAGCCAATTTACAGGAAGCTGGCTTTACGGTTCCATTATTTCATTGCGACGGACCTTCGCAGTTAAAAAACGACCATCCCGAAGGTTTATTTGCGGTGGTAAACTTTGGCAGCGGGCCTGAAGCTAATTTTAAAGCTTTAAGGGCCATACAGCCTACAGGCCCATTAATGTGTGGCGAATATTATCCCGGCTGGTTCGATAGCTGGGGCAGGCCGCACCACAAAGGCGATACCCAGCGTATTGTAGCCGAATTAAAATACATGCTTGATCATAAGGCTTCGTTTAGTATTTATATGGCACATGGCGGAACAAGTTTTGGTACTTACAGCGGTGCAAATGCACCACCATACCTGCCGCAAACCAGTAGTTACGATTACGATGCCCCTATTGATGAGGCCGGTAACGCAACCGAAAAGTTTTACGCCATACGTAAGTTATTTGCCGGTTACCTGCAAGAAGGTGAGGTATTGCCAGAGGTACCTGTTGCAAACAGAATTCAGCAATTACAGCCGGTAAAATTCAGTTCAATCGCCATACTATCCAAAAACCTGCCTAAGCCTGTTTTAGCCGATACAGCCATGTTGATGGAAGATTTAGACCAGGATTTTGGTTGTGTGGTGTACGAAACCAGTTTAACCGCAGGGCCAAAATCGAGCCTGGTGTTTAAAGATATCCACGATTATGCTTTGGTATATATTGATGGTAAAAAGATTGGCGAATTAGACAGGAGAAAAAACAAATTCAGCATCGAAATCCCGGCCAGAACGGCTAAAAGCACATTGAGGGTTTTGGTAGAGGCAACAGGCAGGGTAAATTATGGCTACCAGATGCACGATTGGAAAGGCATACATGGTGCCGTATACTTAAGCGAAAACGGGCAACAAACAGCTTTAAAAGGCTGGAAAAATTACCCGGTGAGGCTGGGAGAGGTGAATATTCCGCTTCGTTACGAAACGCTTGCCAATCAGCCTGCTGCAGCTTCTTTTTACAAAGGAAGTTTTAATGCCGATAAGTTAGAAGATACTTACCTCGATATGGGTAAGTGGAATAAAGGTTTAGTTTGGTTAAATGGAATGTGTTTGGGTAGATACTGGAATATCGGCCCAACTCAAACCATGCTGGTACCAGGCAGCTGGTTAAAGAAAGGCAAAAATGAAATTGTTGTTTTTGACCTCTTCGGAACAGAAAAGCCAGCATTAAACTTTTTAGATAAACCCATTTTGGATGTGGTGAACGAAAAACAGCCCGAGCTGCATAAAAAACCTAACCAGAAATGGGTTTCGGATGCACAACAGGCTTATGCCGAAGGTAGTTTTGCGAACGATAACAAATGGCAGCTGGTGAATTTTAAACCGGTAACCGCACGTTATTTTTGTCTGGAAGCCTTATCTGAACAAAAAGGACAGCCTTATACTTCAGTGGCCGAAATTGTACTGCTGGATGAAAAGGATAACGAAATTCCGCGCAGCGATTGGAAAATAGTGTATGCCGATAGTGAAGAACTGGGTGGCGATGATGGAAATGCGGCTAATGTTTTCGATTTACAGTTTACCAGTATCTGGCATACCCAGTGGGAATCGAAATCGCCAAAACCACCACACCAGATTGTGATAGACCTGGGTAAAAATTACACCATAAAAGGTTTAAAGTTATTACCCAGACAAGATAATGCCAATGGAAGAATTAAAGATTACAAATTATATTTTAACCAAACACTTTTTAAAAACCTTTAGTGCTGTTAACGAGCTGTAAGTGAATGGTTTTTAAGGTGAAAAAAGTGCGAAATAATAGCAAGTAAAACGTTTGTTCAGTATTAACCCGGATCAATAAAAAAAACTAAACAATAAATATTAAATAACACAAATGGAACGTAGAGAATTTATCAAAAATGGTGCATTCACGGCTGCGGGTTTAACCGTCCTGCCAACCGGAAGTTTATTTGCATCATCAGACAGTGGAAAAGTAAGAGTAGGTTATATCGGTGTAGGTGCACGTGGTATGAGCCATATTTCTGAAGGTGCTTTAAGAGACGATGTAGAAATTGTTGCAATTTGCGATACCCAGGAAAGCTCGCTTAAAGTTTGCCGTAACTTTATCGCTAAAAAAGGCAGACCGGCAGCAACAGAGTATACCGGTGGTTTAGATGCTTATAAAAAACTTTTAGACCGTAAAGATATTGATGCCGTAATTATTGCCACCCCATGGCAGTTTCACAGAGATCAGGCAGTTGATGCCATGAAAGCTGGTAAATATGTAGGTTGCGAGGTAATTGCAGGATTAAGTGTGCAGGATCACTGGGATATTGTAAACACTTCTGAAAAAACAGGAATGCCTTACATGACCTTAGAAAACGTTTGTTACCGCAGAGATGTAATGGCCGCTTTAAATATGGTTAGACAGGGTCTTTTCGGCGAATTGGTGCACCTTGAAGGTGGTTACCAGCACAACTTAAGAAACGTACTTTTTAACAACGGTAAAGATTATTATGGAGGTGGGGTAGAGTATGGGCCAAAAGCATTAAGCGAAGCACAATGGCGTACGCAGTTTAACATCGATCAAGATGGCGATTTATATCCAACCCATGGTGTTGGTCCATTAATGCAATATGCAAACATTAACAGAGGAAACAGCTTTACCAGCCTGGTATCGTTCAGCTCTAAAGCAAGAGGTTTGGCAGCATATGTAGAAGAACTTTCTCCTGGCCACCCTAACGCTAAAATTAATTATAAAAATGGTGATGTAACCACTACATTAATTAACTGTGCAAACGGCGAAACCGTATTGTTAAGTCACGATACCCATTTACCTAGACCATATTCTATCGGTTTCAGGGTACAGGGAACAAAAGGGCTTTGGATGGATGTAAACAAATCAGTACACATCGAGCATAAATCAAAAGATCATGCCTGGGATAAAGCTGACGAATGGTTTGCTAAATACGATCACCCACTTTGGAAAAAATATGAAAAAGAAGCTGTAGGTGCTGGTCACGGTGGTATGGATTGGTTTGTATTTAATGGATTTATCGAAGCGGTAAAACAGAAAAAACAAACACCTATTGACGTATATGATTCAGTTACCATGAGTGTAATTATGCCACTTTCTACCAAATCGTTAAAAGAAGGAAATATGCCACAAAAATTCCCTGATTTTACAAAAGGTAAATGGAAAGATCGTAAAAATACTTTCGCTTTAGACGATAGCGGTTTTTAGTCCCGTGTGCGGGTAATGCCATATGGCTTACCCGCATTATTTAATAAGCAACTTTATCCGGACCATCATATTTTATTGATTTCCCGGAACAATTTTCATTCAAATATATTACCATCTTATGTTTCAAGCAGTATTAGGTGCTTATGGACTTAACGCAGAAAAATTTAAAATTGAACCTTTCGGCTCGGGCTTAATTAACCATACCTGGAAAGTTTACGGTGAGGGATTAGCCTATATCCTGCAAGAGGTGAATACGGAAGTTTTTCGCCAGCCTCAAAATATTGCTCAAAATATTGAGACAATAAAAAAATATCTCGATCAAACAGCCCCTAAATACTTGTTTGTTGCCCCAATTACGGCAGCAAATGGAGATGATTTTGTGGTTCTCGACGATCACTTTTACAGGATTTTTCCATTTGTGGAAAATTCTTGCTCTATTGATTTTGTACATGAACCTGAGCAGGCTTATCACGCTGCCAAGCAGTTTGGTAAATTTACCAGGATGCTTTGTGCCTTCAACGTACAAAAATTAAAGCCCACCATCGAAGATTTTCATAACCTGCCTTTACGTGTAGAGCAGTTTAAAAAAGCTTTAGAACAAGCTGGTGAAGAAAGGATTGGTGAGGCAAAGTTTGCTATAGAAGAGATTATCAGACATTACGATATAGAAGAGCAGTATGTACACATGGTAGATAGCGGTGCGCTTAATTTGCGTGTGGTACACCACGATACCAAAATTAGCAATGTACTGCTACAGGCCGAAACCGGCGTGGGTTTATGTGTAATTGATTTAGATACCGTAATGCCAGGCTACTTTATTAGCGATGTAGGGGATATGATGCGTACTTATCTGTCAGAGGCTAACGAAGAAGAAAAGGATTTTAGCAAAATAGCCATCAGAGAAGATGTTTTTGCCGCCATACATAAAGGCTACATGGAAGAAATGGACCAGGTTTTGGCCTTTACCGAAAAACAATTCTTTATTTATTCGGGTAAATTTATGATTTACATGCAGGCAGTAAGGTTTATAGCCGATTTCTTAAATGGCGACATTTACTATAAAACGAATTATCCGGGGCACAATTTGGTAAGGGGCTTAAATCAGATCGATTTATTGAATAAGTACATTGCCAAAGAATCGAAATTTGAAGAAATTATTAAGCAGATTAACGAAAATAGAGTAATAGACTCTAAAACAATATTAAACTAATAAGGTAAAGGCAAGGTGTTCAGTTTTTATGCTTCATCGTTTGGGCTGGACATTCCTCTTACCTTTTTTACACTTCATCTCATCTGTTATTTTTTAACGGATGAGATTCGTATTGGATAACGCGCAAACGTTTGATAAATGCGATTTTACTTTAGATGCGGTCATGTTCAGCTTCCCGAAGAATCGGGACAAGTAGTCGAAACACCTTAAAGCGTATTTAATAGATCCTTCGACAGGCTCAGGATGACAATTCTATCTATGATACAGCCTTTTTTGAGGCGTTTTGCCAAAAGATTTGTGGTTAAACGATTTGTTTTTTGCCAAGACTTTCAAAGCAATCGCCTGTTTCATCAGGGCAGCTCGCGTCCAGGCGATTCATTTTAAATACCCAATATTTCATTAGCGGATAGTTAAAACCATAAGAAACGATACTGTCAATTAAAAGCCTGCCGATTTTATAATCTATATTTAAGCTTTGGTGCAGCAAAAAGGTACCGCCAGATTTTAACGAGATACTGCCCAGCACCACGGTAAAAAAACGGATGAGCTGACCAGTGGTAGAACTGTGATAACCATCGTTACTTTTAAAAGCCCAAAAACGGTTAATGCAAAAATTAACTAACCCACCCAGGGTTCCGGAAATTAAAATAGAAATGGTAAAATGGATGTGCAACCACTCGGTTAACAGTATCATCAAACCATAATCGGTAACACCACCAGAAAAAGCCGATACCTGCGCTTTCAGAAAAAGTTTAACCGATGCCCAGCTGATCATTCTTTTTCCTCCCTGTCTTTGGCATCGCCTGCTTTTAAGAGTTTAAGCGTATCGATAATATTGATGACCAATAACAATAGGGTTACGACGATGGCAAAATAGGTGATGCTGCCTGCAATTAATGTTTCAATAATAAGGATAAATGAAATAATTACACGTAACTCCGTTGGGCCTAAATGCCCTGAATCGATTTGATAAAAACCGGTTATTTTATAGCGGAGCTGACTAATAATCATCGACCAGCCATAAAGTACCACAAATAAAAATGCGAAAATCTGTGTGGTTCCGCTGGCATAAAAGTAATAGCCTAAGCCAATGAGGATAATGCTGAGCCAATCCATCACAATGTCAAGTGCAAAGCCATACCATTTTCGGGCGATCTTACGGTAATAGGCCAGTCTGCCATCAAGCGAATCGCCAAGCCAATTGATGATCAGGCCTAAAATGCCGATCAGTAAATTATTTCTGGAATAAAAACTGCCTAAAACAAAGGCCAAAAAAACAATTAATGATCCAAACATGCCAATACCCGTCATTATATTTGGCGTAATCCAGTCTGGAACTTTTTTAAGCAAAAATAAGATTAACCTTTGCTCACCCTTACGCAACATATTGGTTCGTTCGCGGTCTGAAAATACCCTTTTATGTGCTGTATTCGCTTCTTTCTCTTTAATAATAGCCTCCAATTTAATACCCCACTAATATAAAGCCAATCAACATAGCGGTTTCTGGTCGATAAAATTTTAAACTGATTTTCTTCGGTATTCCCTTAGCAAAACCACTGATTTGCTTTAGCTTCCCTGATCTGACCAGGTAAGTGAATGCGAGTACAAATAACATCAATTATTTAACTATGCCTGCAAAGCGCTGGTAAAATACAGTTGGACTATTCTCATTTTTTGGTGCGTATTTACCCGCAATAATTGGAACATAGATCACACGTCTTCTGCTTTCCTCACCATGAATGGCCGATTCTGCAACCCTGTGCCACAGCCTTCCATCGTGGATGGTTAAATCTCCTGCTTCGGGTAGTATCGATACCTCTTCAGCATCGGGTTTGTTATCCAGAAAGTATTTTTTGCGGAAAAGCATTTGGTAAATACTCTGTTTATGGGTACCCGGAATAATTTTTAACCCGCCGTTTTCAGGTTTTAAGGTACTCAGGTGAATGCCTACATTGAGCATTGGGTTTAGTTTAGCGCCATAGAAAATATCCCTTAAACCATCTGTATGCCAGCCCATTTTACTGAACTTACTTTCCGGCCCGTTAATGTAGTGGTTAAACACCATGCCATCTTTTTCTTCGGTACCCAGACGAGCACCTTCACCTGCCAGTTGAAGCAATGCATTAAACCGTGGATCTAATAACAAACCGCTTAAAGTTTGGTGTTGCTGGTTGATAAAAGCAAAACGCTGTACAATGGACGAACCATCAAGATCTTTCCCATATTTAATCGGCACACCGTTTATTTTTTTAATATCTTGCTCAATCCACTTTTGTTCAACCTGTTTAGAAGCATCGATAATGGCGTTTACGGTTTCGGGTTTGATAAAATTTTTGAAATGGATAAATCCATGCGTGTTAAAAAAGTCGAGCTGTTGTGCTGTTAATTGTTCAGATAGGGTAAAGGTTGGATACGATGTTGCCATGTGTCGAAATTTAATGATTATGAAAAGGATAAATTGGAGTTAGAATTATGCGCAGCAACAGCACATTCGCATTCGCGAGTGGTTCGGTACTGAAGGAAAATAAAACACAAATGTTTTATTCGACATAATCTATAGAATTAGTAGTATTTAATACAAACGTAACATATTTTTAATATTCCAAAGAATTTAATTGGAAATATTTTAAAATATTTTTTTGGAGAAGTAAATTGATGGCTTAGGCAGGAGCATTAAATAAGATATTTCCATTATCCGGCTGGCTAATTTTATTAAATGACTTTCTTCTTTTTCGAAGCGCAATAGCTGTGCAAAGCAGTAAGTGTGTGCCCGTTTTCCGCTTATACGCTTCGCTTCCTCATTCTTCGTTGCTGCAGGGTAACGTTGCAACCGGGGCTAGAGGACAAATTCAAGCCTGTTTTTAAGTTTTTATGCTGCGCTAACCTTTGTTCCTAAACCTGATTGACGGGGAAAGCTCCCGATTTTTCATCGGAACTTGTACCAAAAGCAGGACTGCAAACCGCCAAGAATAACTGCCCTTTCATTTTCAAATAAATAAAAACATGATTTCCATTTAAGCCATTCTATCCGGACCTCCGACCCCTGACTTCCGGACTTCTTAAGTCTTATAAATCCCAGCGGCCATTTTTTCGATAAATCCTTTTGGCAAAATCCTATTGGCATATACGCTGATGATATTGGTAAAACCTGGAATAATTTCAGATTTCCCGGCGAACATTCCTTTTATGGCAATTTCTGCTACTTCATCGGGTTTCATATTAAATTTCTCTGCCATTTTGCTAAAGGCATCTAATCCGGCACGGTGTGCAAAGCCGGTATCAACAGGCCCAGGACTTATACAGCTCACCGAAACAGGACCATCTTTAAGTTCGAACCTTAATGCCCTTGTAAAGGATAAAACAAAAGCTTTAGTTGCCGAATAAATGGCCAGAGTTGGTACCGCCTGGTAGGCTGCAGTACTGCAAACATTGAGTATATAAGCTTTTTTTTCTGCTGAAAGGACTGGAAGCAATAAATGGCACAATGAAGTTACCGTAGTCATGTTTAACTGGCACATTTCTAACTGGGCACTTAAATCCAGTTCTCCAAATTTCCCCCACAATCCGTAACCTGCATTATTAATCAGGATATGAACGGCGTAATTCTTTTCTGTGATCCAGTTGTATACTGCTTTTGGGGCTTCAGCCTGGCTAAGATCGATTGCCAGGATATGCACTTCAACCTCATATTGGTTTTTAAGAGCGGTTTGTAAAGCACTCAATTCATCAGCCGAGCGGGAGATAAGCAGCAGATTAATTTTTCTTTTCGCCAATGCAATGGCCATCGATTTGCCAATACCTTTACTTGCTCCGGTGATTATTGCGTACTTCATCTTGGTGTCCAGCATCTTTTTTACTCTGAATAGTTTAACACAAATATCAAATAAATTAAAGCTTATGCCTTATTTATTTTAAAATGCTGCATGATTAAACGCCATATAGGTATCTTTTTTGAATTATTATTTTTAACGAGTCTAAATAATGCTAGCTTTGCCGAAATTTAAAAATTGCATGAAACACCAATACATAAAATTTTTTGCCACGGCTCTTTTGATGCTAATCACAATTTCACTCTTTGCCCAAACAGGGAAGGGGACAATTAGCGGAAAAGTTGTCGATTCGTTAGGGAATAGTATACCTTTTGCCAACATACAGGTTAGAAAACAGAACCTTAAAAGTACTTCAGATAAAACAGGTGCCTTTAAATTAACAGCTGTTCCTGCCGGTAACCAACTAATCAGGGTTTCGATTACAGGTTACGATCAGGTTGAACAAGGTGTATCGGTTACTGCAAACGATACCACACAGGTAACATTTGTTTTGAAAGAACAACACGCAGAACTTAATGATGTGATTGTTTCGGCAAGCAGAAGGCCAGAATCCTTATCGCAAACACCATCATCAGTAACGGTACTTACTGCTAAGGAATTAAATACACAATCAACCATTAGTCCAAATTTGGCTAACATCCTTTCGTACAGCGTACCTGGATTAGGTTTTTCTACTAATCAAACGGGTAACTCTGGTCAGACTTTACGTGGGAGAAATGTACTCGTGTTAATTGATGGTATTCCACAGTCTACGCCATTAAGAGCAGGAGGAAGGGATATCCGCAGTATCGATCCTTCGGTTATTGAGCGTGTTGAAGTGATTAAAGGTGCCACCGCCATTTACGGTAATGGTGCTGAAGGTGGTTTGATTAACTACATTACTAAAAAAGCTGACAAAGGAAAATCATTCGGAGGTTATTCTCAAGCCGGAATTACAGGAAACTTAAAAGGCGATAGTACCATTGGTTACCGCTTTTCGCAGCAGCTTTACGGTAAAGCGGATAAATTTGATTATCTGGTAAGCGGTATGTTCGAAAAAACCGGTGTTTTCCGCGATGCTGAAGGCCTGGTTATCTCGCCTGAATATGGCTTAGGCGAAACCAAATCTTACAATGGTTTTGTAAAACTGGGCTATAACTTTACTCCAAAACAGCGTTTGCAGGTGATGTACAATTACTTTAGCTCCAGACAGCATTCTAAATATTTAACCAAAGATGGCGTTTATGGCCAATCGCCGGCCATTGGTATTTACGGAACAAGACTGGGTGAAGATGAAGGAACAAGGTTTAACCATAATGCTAATTTACAGTATACGAATCAGCAGATTTTTGGTAAAACTGATTTAACTGCCAATGTATATTACCAGGATTTTTATACCATTTATTCTAACTCAGCATCATTTTTCGGAAGCGGCCAATCGGCTATTACTTCAACCAAAAAGGGCGCAAGGGTAAACCTGAACACACCTTTCAACATTACAGAACAGGTGCCGATGCAACTGAACTATGGTTTGGATTTAATGAATGATAAAACGGCTCAAAGTCTAACTGATGGTCGTTTATGGGTACCTAACATGAATATGGTAAACTTTGCACCTTACTTACAGGCTTCTGCAACCCTAATTAATGATTTAACCATTAAAGGAGGTTTAAGGGTCGAAAATATTAATATTGATGTAGACGATTTTAACACCCTGGCAACTGGTGCAAACGGTGCAGGAAGTATAGCGGTACAGGGCGGTAAATTAAATTACAATGCTTTAGTATTTAATGCTGGTGCACGTTATTCAAAATTCAAGTTTTTTAATCCATTTATCAGTTATGCGCAGTCGTTCTCGGTATTCGAGCTAGGCAGGGTGTTAAGGGCAGCAAAAAGCAATACTTTATCGCAGTTAGAAACTAAACCAATTATTGTAAACAATTACGAAGCTGGTTTTAGCAGTACCTTAGGTAAACTGAATTTCAGTGCAGCTTATTACTACAGCACTTCTAAACTGGGTGCCAATCTTTTGGAAGTAAATGGTACTTATATCTCTCAACGTATTCCGGAGCGTGTATATGGATTTGAAATCCAGGCCGATTATCAGGTTTTAAAAGCGCTGAGCATTGGTGGTAACTATGCACAGGTAGAAGGAAAAGGCGATGTAGATGATGATGGTAATTTTAACGGAGAGAAAGATGTGTATTTAAACACAACGCGTATCCCGCCATCAAAAACTACGGTTTATCTTAAATATTCAGGGATTAAAAACTTAAGTTTGGATGTAAACTGGATGCGTGTAGGAAATCGCGACCGTTTTAAAACCAATGCTGCAGGTAAATATTTAATCGGCGAAGGTCCGGTAAAAGCCTTCAACTTATTTAATGTTGCCGCAGTATATCAGGTTACACCACCTTTAAAATTATCGGTAGGTGTAGAAAATTTACTGAATAAAGTTTATTATCCTGCCATTTCTCAGTTTTATGGCAGCAATGTAAATTATGTGAGGGGCAATGGACGTAGATTTAACCTGTCGTTAGGCTACGCTTTTTAGGCAATGAAAAATAAGAATTTTAAAAATACCATCAGGAACATTCACCTCTGGCTCGGCCTGGCCACTGGCCTGGTGGTATTTATTATTAGTATAACTGGCGCACTGTATATCTTTGAAGAAGAGATCAGGGAGCTTACACAAAAAGATTTTCGCTACGTAGGGCTTCAACAGAAGCCTTTTGTAGGTTTAGATCATATCATTTCCAGCTTCGAAAAATTATCGCCCAAAGACCAGTTAAGGCTGATCAGGATTGAAGACGGGTTTTCAAACGCCACAGTAGAAATTACCACAAAAAAAGGCATCGTTTATTATTTTAACCCCTACAATGCCGCTTTGGTAAAAAAAGGTGGCGAAGATTGGCTCCAGGTGGTAGAACATATCCATACCTCGCTATTGCTGGGTAAAACCGGCCAATTTATTATGCAGTGGTCGGTAGTTATTTTTGTGCTGATGCTAATTACGGGACTGGTACTCTGGTTTCCCGGCCAAATGCGCTTATTAAAACAATCTTTAACCATTAAAAGAAAAGCCTCATTTAAACGGCTGAATTACGATTTACACAATGTATTGGGTTTTTATGCATCACTTGTGTTATTGGTTACTGCATTAAGTGGTTTGTACTTTGCTTTTAAAGGGGTGAAAAATGCAGCGAGCTTTTTTACCGGGAGTAAATTAGCGCAAGGCAAAGCTATTGTTTTATCCAAACCTAAACACATCGATTCGGTACCTGTACGTTACAATAAAATTTATACTGAAGCTAAAATTAAATATCCCGGGGCTATTTCCACTAGTTTTTCACTTCGTGGTAAGGGCGAATTACGGTTAAGGATGATCTATCCGTACCGTTGGGCACGTAAGCAGAATACTTTTTTTTACGAAGAAGCCACGGGTACAATGACCAGGGCTAAACTGTATAAAGATTTTAATGGCGCCGATTTAATTGAAGCCACCAATTACGATCTGCATACGGGCAGGCTTTTGGGGTTGCCAAATAAAATTCTTTCTCTTTTAGCAGCTTTGGTTGCAGCGAGTTTGCCGGTTACGGGTTTCATCATCTGGTGGAAGAAAAGGAAAAAGCCCAGAAAAGCGAAACCTGTTCTTGCCCGTGGGTAAATTTGTGCTTGTAACACGTTTAAATAGCTGCTATCTGATCATAAATAGTTAATATTTCGCTTAAACCTGATAATTACAAATCATTACGATCTGTATTTTTTTGCAAGTTTTGATCTTTATTTTATAGAGACAACACAAGCGAATGAAACGCAGCATCCACATTTATTTAGCGCTAACCCTGGCATTTTGTTTGGGTTCGAATACTTACGCTCAAAAAATTGTTATTAGTACCGATCATTCGGCACTGGTATATCATGTCAATAATCAGAAACAGTTAGAACAAACTTATTTCGGTAAAAAACTTCAGGATTCGGCAGCTTACAGGCCTGCAAGTACTTATGAATTGCCTGCTTTTGCAACCGGTGGCGCCACTTATTTACAGGAGCCAGCGATAGAGGTAACCCATGCCGATGGGAATATGTCGTTACAACTCGGGTTTGTATCATCAGCTGTAAAAACAGCAGGTAACGTAACCGAAACCATTATCCGTTTAAAAGATCCTGCCTATAATTTTTTTGTAAACCTACATTACAAGGCTTATCAAAAGGAAAATATAATCGAAACCTGGAACGAAATAGACAATCAGGAAAAAGGTGATGTGGTGCTGCACCGCTACGCATCGGCATTTTTGAACTTTCCGGGAGCAACCAATTACCTGACCCGTTTTAATGGCGACTGGGGAATTGAGGCACAGATGGAAGAATTTTTATTGCCTAACGGACTTTACAGCATTCAGTCGAAACTGGGTGTAAAAACAGTTGAAAACGGTTTATCATCGTTTATGCTCAGCAAACAGAAGCTTGAAGATGAAAACCAGGGAGAGGTATTTGGCGGCTCTTTGGCCTGGAGCGGCAATTTTAACCTCCAGTTCGAAACATTTAAAAATAATTCGCGCCTCGGCGATGCGTTAAAGGTAATCTGTGGCATTAATGCTTATGCATCAGATTATCGCCTTAAAAATAAACAAAGTTTAAGTACCCCGCATTTTATCTTTACCTATACCAATGGCGGACAGGGGCAGATGAGCCGCAATTTTCATCACTGGGCCGTTAAATATGGCATTTGGAAAGGCGATCAGCGCAGGCAGACTTTACTTAACAACTGGGAAGCCACTTATTTTAAATTCAATCAGGATACCCTTGTTAATTTATTTGATGGCGCAAAAAAGCTAGGAGTTGATCTGTTTTTACTGGATGATGGCTGGTTTGCAAACAAATATCCACGCGATAACGATAAGGCTGGCCTTGGCGATTGGGAAGTGAACAAACGCAAATTAACAAATGGCATCGGTTATCTGGTTAAAGAGGCCAGAAATAAAGAAATTAACTTTGGGATATGGATCGAACCGGAAATGGTCAACCCAAAGAGTGAATTGTACGAAAAACATCCGGATTGGGTACTGAAAACACCAAACCGCCCTGAAGACCTTCAGCGGACACAGCTGGTGCTCGATCTGACCAACCCGAAGGTGCAGGATTTTGTATTTGGCGTAATCGATAATTTAATGAAAGAAGCGCCGGGCATCACCTACATGAAATGGGACTGTAACAGGATCATGAGCAATCCTTACAGTGTTTTTATGGGGAAAGATCAAAATGCCATGTTTGTTAAATACACACAGGGGCTGTATCAGGTATTGGATGCCGTAAGAGCCAAATACCCCAACCTGGAGCTGATGCTTTGTGCAAGCGGAGGCGCTAGGGTAGAGTATGGTGCCATGAAGTATTTTAATGAATTTTGGGCCAGCGATAATACGAATCCATTCGACCGTATAAAAATCCAATGGGGATATTCCTATTTCTTCCCGGCACTCACCATTTGCAACCACGTTACCGAATGGGGCAAACAACCGATTAAATTTAAGCTGGATGTGGCCATGTCTGGTAAAATGGGTTTTGATATCCAGGTGAAAAAATTAAACGAAAAAGACCTCGCACTGAGTAAAATTACGGTAGAAAACTACAAAAGATTACAGCCCGTAATCAATTATGGTGATTTGTACAGGCTGGTATCACCTTATCACACCAATAGTGCGGCGTTGATGTATGTTGATAGCACGATGAATAAAGCCGTGTTATTTGCCTATAATTTAACGGTAAGCGAAGCCCAAAACTACCCTACGCTAATTTTAAAAGGGCTGGATGCGCAAAAGAGATACCGGATCAGAGAAATCAACCTGTTGCCGGGCAGTAAATCAAAATGCCCGGATAACGATCAGGTTTATACGGGCGAAAGTTTGATGAACTCGGGTTTAAAATGGTACCTGAATCGTAGCGAAACCAGTTCTGTACTAGAGCTTGAAGTCATTTAAGCAAGCTGCTCAGCATAGGCTTTCAGCTGGTTCAGTCCCGACTGACAGAATTCCTGTTGCATGGTCAGATCAAGATCTGCAACAGGTTCAAATGTTTCGGTGAGCGTAACCGGGTTACTTCCTGTGAAGGTAATCAGGCTTTTTCTATTGTCATCCAATGTATAAGCAATGCGCTTATGTTGAATAATTTCAGTATAAGTGCCGCTAAAATCAAAACGCTCACTTCCATCTTTCCTCACCATTACATATAGAAAGCCACCACCTTCGATCAGGTTATTTTCAATTTTCTCATTGATCCATTCACCAGATGGCGCATTCCATTTAGCAATGTGTTCGGGCTCATTCCAGATTTCCCATACCAGGTTAACCGGTTGGTTTATCTCAATACTGGCTACTAAAGCATTCTTATTCATACAGACTAAATTATGTCCTAAATTAACAGTTAAGCGTTTACTTTTAGGTGGCCATTGAAGACAAATTAAAGGGTGATTTGAGCGAATCAAAAATATCGCTTCAAATAAAAACAGTGATTTTACTATCTGTTTTTCAGACTTGAGGTGTATGATTATGTAGATAAAGCAAACAAAAATTGCCTTATCGGTGTAATTATAGTTCCTCTAACACGGGAGTAATTGGAAAGGGGTAAACACGGATGTGGCTACCCTTTTCTTTTTTGACAACATTTTAAGGGGCAAACTTGTTTAGTTCATTTTGTTCAGTGTGGTTTAGCTGACCATAAAAGGCATGAACAACTTTAGCAATTTGATGCTGATCTACAAGGCAAAAGATATCATTATCGCAGTTTTTCGCACATTCCATCATCCATTTTTTTCTTCATCAATTTTCCATCCCTCCATATTTTTTGTACCCTTGTAAAAAAAAAATAAAAATGGAGAAACCACTCGTTAGCATTACCTATTGCCCCAAATGTGGCTGGATGCTGCGTTCGGCTTATATGGCTCAAGAGATTTTAACCACATTTGTTGATGAGGTAAAAGGCGTGACCTTAATTCCGAGTGAAACACCTGGTGTTTTTAATATTTTGGTTGGTGAAAAACTAATTTTTGATAGAAAACAGATGCAGCGTTTTCCTGAAATTAAAGAATTGAAACAGCTTATTCGTGATGAAGTGAATCCAGCCATGAATCTTGGGCACTCTGATGTTAAATAACTTAATCAGCATTAAATCTTACTGCTGTTCAAAAACTTTCGGTTATTAAAATTAAGTTAAACATTTGAAAATATGCTTATACTTACTTCAAGTAAATTGATCATAGTTAATTAGCGTTTATGATAAGAAAGGGTTTTCTTTTTATCTGTTTGCTGCTTTTTTTGCGTTTAGCTGGCTTTGCCCAGTTATCCGAAATAGCGCGAATAAAGATATCGATGAAAACCATTGGCGATAGTCTTAAATATGTGGATGCATTAAACAGACTTGGAATGTTAATGTATGAGAAAAATGTAGATAGTACTTTTTATTATACCCGCCGGGCCCGTGAAATTGCAATCAGGCTCGATTATGCTAAAGGCAAAGCAGATGCGCTGAATAATTTAGGCGTCTTTTTTGATATTAAGGGCGACCTGCAACTTGCCCTACGTTATTACAACGAAGCCCATACCGTTTACAGCAAGATTAAAGATTCTATCAATGTTGTACAAACAACCATGAATATTGCCATGGTTTACAAAGAATTTGATAAAGATCAGCGTGCGGTACAATGGTTTAATGTAGCTGTTAAAAAAGGTAAGGAGCTGAGGCAGGATTCCATCATGTCGCTCGTTATTTACAACTATCTTTTAATTTATCCGAACAAGTTTAAAGCTGTGGATAAAGCAAAATGCATTAACAAAGCGAAGGGTATTGCTTTAAAATATAACGACAAAAGAACATTACTGGCTATTGATCAGCTTATTGCAGATGAGTTCATTGCAAACGGAGAATTTCAGCGGGGAATAGCGTTCCTTCAAAAGGCGTTGGATAGCGCAATTAATCAAAAGCTCTATTACGTATCAATGGACATGCTGTTAGACCTGGGTGATCAGTTAATGGCAAAGGATGAAACATTAGCCGTTAACCAATATAAAAGAGGGCTTGCCATTGCTGATAAAAATGGCTTTCTAATTTACAGTAAGATACTGGCCAGAAAATTATTCGATTTTTATACCCTTAAAGGCGATAATAGCACTGCGGCCATATATAGCCACAAGTTAATTCTATTGCAAGAAGAGCAGGATAAAATCAATAACATATCCAGTGTAGATTATCTTGATTATGCACTTAAAGAACAACAGATAGATGCTTTAGTAGAGCGATCTAAATATCAAAATACCTTATTGGTTATAACAGCTATTGCCTGTTTACTTGCCCTAGTGGTGATCATTGTGATCAGGAAAAACTTAAAACGCATACATAAGCTAAATGAGCAGATGGCCAATCAGAACAACCAGATGCGCGAAACACTTAATGCACTGGAGCAAAGTCAGGCCGATAATACCAATATGTTAAAAATTGTAGCCCACGATCTGCGTAGCCCAATTGCTGGTATATATTCCATTACCTCATTAATGATAGAAGAGACAGGGCGTTCGGATGCAGACCAGAAAATGCTCAGGGTAATTCAAAGTTCAAGTAAAGATTCGCTCGAACTGGTGAACGATTTACTGCAAACGCAGTTCAAAACAGAAATGCTAAGCAAGCAACCAATTGATTTAGCCGAAATGTTGCGGTATTGTGTTTCACTGTTACAAAGTAATATCGAAGCAAAAGGACAACATCTTATATTGCATGTTAAACCGGTAATACTCTTAGCCAGTAGGGAAAAACTTTGGAGGGTTATCAGTAACCTGATTACCAATGCAATCAAATTTAGTCCTAATGGGGCTACAATTGAGGTGAGAATGGAAGAAGGTGCCGGTTATTTAAGGATAGGAGTAGCTGATGAAGGCATTGGCATCCCTGTTGAAATAGAAGATAAAATTTTCGACATGTTTACAGAAGCCAGACGTCCTGGAACGGCCGGAGAACAACCTTTCGGGCTTGGTTTAGCGATATCCAGACAAATTGTTAAAGCCCATGGAGGCAAAATCTGGTTTGAACGTAAGCCCGTTAGCGGTACAACCTTTTTTATCGAGTTGCCTGTTTAATTGGTTAAAATTCCCGCCTGTTAATTTTCTAGAATCCATGTATCGTCCTTAAAAACAGTAGATTAAGAATATTTCAAATTTATGTATATTAAATCTATCTATTTTGTATAGATTTGAAAAGGCTTTTTTTGCAAGTTATTACCTTAAGGCTAGTATAAGTTTGCCCGATTTGATTCTGAAATAGTAGGTTAAAAAAGTTTTGCCTTTTAAAACTTCAATACTTTTAATGGCACCAGAACTACCTAATGCATCGGAAATAACATCGCCAACCTTTAGTTGTTCCAATCTTTGGATTGGAGTCATCGCATCAATACGTGTCATAATGAGCAAAAATAGGCTTAGATAGCATTTTTTAATAGGATTTTTGTCTCAAATTCAAAAATCAAGTTATTGTGTAAAGGGAAATAATACGGATTTATTCTTACCTGGAATATCTATAGGTAGTTAAGTCTTTTTCGACTATTATGCTGGTTATTTAAACCTAAATAGTTCGATTTTATACTGTCAATTTAATAAAGTTTTACTGTAAACCTGATCATGAATAAACTTTTTTCAATCTTTAGTTGTCTCGCTCTTCTAATTTTCTTTAGTGGTACCAAACCAAAAGTATCTCTTCCGGTAAAAGCACCAAATATTTTATTGATAATGGCCGATGATATGGGCTTTGCCGATATAGGTTGTTATGGCAGTGAGGTCGCTACACCAAATTTGGATAAGCTTGCTGCGGGCGGTCTCCGTTTCAGGCAATTTTACAACAGTGCCAGGTGTTGCCCAACCAGGGCTTCATTATTAACCGGGCTATATCCACATCAGGCGGGTATCGGGCATATGTCTAACGATCCGGAAGACAGTACAAGTTTCAATTATAACTTGCCTGGTTACCAGGGCAGTTTAAACAATAAATGTGTAACCATCGCCGAAGTGTTAAAAACAAAAGGTTACCAAACTTTAATGAGCGGTAAATGGCATGTAGGCTATCATGGCGAACAAAGATGGCCTTTGCAGCGTGGTTTCGATAAATATTACGGTTTACTGGCAGGCGCAACAAATTATTTTAATCCATCTGGTGGCCGCGGCTTAATGCTCATGAACCATAAAATAGCACCAGAAGGCGAAAATTTTTACCTTACAGATGCACTTACCGACTATGCAATAAAGTTTTTAGATGAAAACAAAAAGGAAAGTAAAGCCCCTTTCTTTATGTACCTGGCTTATACCAGTCCACATTGGCCATTAAATGCATTAGCCGCAGATGTTCAGAAATACAGAGGTAAATATAAAAATGGCTGGAAGGCACTTCGGCGCGAAAGGTATGAGCGCATGAAAAAGCTGGGTGTAATAAGCGGTAATTCGCTATTGAGTGAGGATGATGGCGCAGACTGGGATAAACTTTCGCCTGAAAAGCAAGATGAAATGGATCATCGCATGGCATTATATGCAGCACAGATCGATCGCATGGACCAGAACATTGGCCGCGTAATTAAAACGCTTGAGGCCACGGGTGAGTTAGATAATACCTTAATCTTTTTCCTTTCTGATAATGGTGCATGTGCCGAAGGTGGTGAACTTGGCGGTGGTTTACCTCAAAATTTGGGTACTAAATTAGGCTATATGCTCAGTTATGGTCAATCCTGGGCCAATGCTTCTAACACACCGTTTAAAAAATACAAACACTGGGTAAATGAAGGTGGTATTAGTACACCACTGATTGTACACTGGCCAAAAGCAATACCTAAAAGTTCATTGGGGCATTTTACTGATCAGTATGGTTTTCTGCCCGATATTATGGCTACGATTGTTGATGTGGCCCAGGCAAAATATCCTAGCCAGTATAAAGGAAATCCAATTATTCCGCTTCAGGGAAAAAGCCTGTTACCATTAATACAAGGCAAAGAATTGCCGGTGCATCAGCAACCAATTTTCTGGGAGCACGAAGGTAATGCCGCTGTTAGATCAGGAAACTTCAAACTGGTAAGCGAATACAGCGCCGGTCAACCGGTTAAATGGGAACTATACGATTTAAGCAAGGATAGATCCGAATTAAATGATCTGGCTGCAAAAATGCCGGCCAAAGTTGCAGAATTAACTCAAGCATACCAGAATTGGGCTGCATTTGCAGGTGTTGTTCCCTATGATGAGGTGGTTAAAATACAGGCGAAAAAGAAAAAAGTAGCCCGAATATTACCTCAATAGTGCTGTGTTTCAGCATAGAAAAAATCTTATTGTTTACCAGGCCAGGAGCGCTAGCTAATTTTTTAGGAAAATATGTATATTCGTTTCATACCAGGTATGCCACGGTAGGTTTATTTCTATGCTCCTTATTCAAAAAAAAACTGCTTGCTTCATATTTTTTTTATGGATGGGTACAGGCATTTGTTTTGCCCAGTCTACAGCTATTCCCCTTAAATATTTGGGTGTAGAAAGTGGCCTGTCTAATAATGTGGTAAACTCATTATACCTGGACCATTTTGGGTTTATGTGGATGGGTACCTATGACGGATTAAACCGTTACGATGGTTATCATTTTAAGGTTTTTAGAAATGGATGGGGAGATGAGCATTCACTGGTCAATAATCACATTACAGTACTGAATGGGGATGCGAAAAACAGGGTTTGGGTAGGTACACAAAAGGGAATTTCCTATTATGATTATGCCGATTCCAGGTTTCATCAATTGATTTATTTAGATAAGGGACGCAAAAATGAGGTAAGTTATGCCATTAATTCCATTGCCATAAGTCAGGCTTTGGCTGTTTATGTAGCTACCGAAGAAAAAGGCCTTTTCATGCTCAAAAAGAACAGCAGCCTGGCAGAAAGAATCCCATTTGGTAAAAATTTCGACTTTACAGTAAAGGCTTTATATATTGATGATGATCAAACCCTCTGGCTTTTTATTAAGGATGTGGGGCTTTGTAAGTATGATAAAGACCAAAATAAAGTTCGTTTAGTAACTGCTGCCCTAAGCTCGGCAACTTGTATTACGAAAGACACTAAGCAAACGCTCTGGCTTGGAACAGAACGCGGACTTTTTCAGTTTGATAAAGTAAAAGCTAGCATCAGCAAGTTTAACCAGCATTTAAACAATGAGAACATTATGGGTTTGTTGTTAGATCGGCAACAAAGACTCTGGATTTCGACTGATGGAGGCGGGGTAGCCGTTTACGATACCAAAAATCAAAAAACAAGTTACCTGTCTGCAGGAAAAGAAAAAGGTTTGCTCAGCAGTAATTCTGTTGCACAGGTTTACGAAGACCATGAATCGAGAAAGTGGATTGCAACCCTACGTGGTGGGGTAAATATCATTGATACCGAAAATGAGCAGTTTACCACCATTAAACATGACCCGCTAAAAAGTAATTCTCTAATTAATAATTTTGTGCTCTCTTTTAGCGAAGATGAAAACAAAAACATTTGGATCGGGACTGATGGAGGTGGTTTAAGTGTTTGGAACCGAAAGCTAAATACTTTTGCCAATTATGCAAAAACCAGCGATCCAAATTCTTTAACCAGTAATTTTGTTACCAGTATTTTAAATGATGCAGACCACAATGTCTGGGTGGCCAGTTTTAGCGGCGGGATAGATCGTTTTAATAAAGCAACTGGAAAATTTGTCCACTATAACTGTTACAATACCTCTAAAGGTGTTGACGATATTAATATCTGGAAACTTTATCAAGATAAACAACAAAATATCTGGGTGGGTACCACAAAAGGTGGCGCATTGTATCGTTACAATAAAAGCGTCGATAAATTTGAACTTTTCGATCCTAAACTAAAGGATATTCACAGTTTATTTCAGGATTCGAAGGGCAGGCTTTGGGCGGGAAACTATACCGAACTGATCGAAATCGATCCGGTAAACAAAAAACACAACTATACGAAGATCAACTTTGCCATTAGGGCCATTCAGGAAGATTTTAATCACCAGATATGGATCGGCACCGAAGGTGGAGGTTTACTACTTTTTGATCCGGAAACGAAAAAAATAAAGCGGTACATCCAGAGTGATGGATTACCAAGTAATTCGGTGCTTAATATCCTTCAGGATGCACAAGGTAATTTATGGTGTAGTACCTACAATGGCTTATCCAGATTTGATGTTAGGCACCACAGTTTTAAAAATTATTATGCTACCGATGGTTTACAAAGCAATCAGTTTAATTATAACGCAGCATTAAAACTCTCCAACGGTAATTTTTTATTTGGCGGGATTGGGGGCTTTAACTTGTTTTCGCCCGATAGCATCAAGAAAAATAAGCGCATACCTAAAATGGTGCTAACCGATTTTAGGATCAACAATATTCCGCTTGATCAGGATTCAGCTTATAACGATATCTCTGTTATTAATTTGGCACGCATAGAAATTCCGTTTAGTGATGCCGTGATTTCTATCGATTATGCCGCAATAGAATTCTCCTTTCAGGATCAGATTTCTTATGCCTACTACCTGGAAGGCTGGGACAGAGACTGGAATTATGTAAACAAGTTAAGTACGGCCTATTATTCCAGGTTAAATGAAGGCGAATATAAGCTCCATATTAAAAGTACCGATACTGAAGGCGCCTGGAGCAACAATGAAAAAATTGTAGTGATTAGGATTTTACCACCCTGGTACCGTACCTGGTGGGCCTATACCATCTATCTTATTATCGGATCGTCCATATTTTACCTTTTTCAAACTTACCGCAACCGCCAGAGAAGATTGAAACATGAAGTAGAAATTACCAACCTTAAAATGGAGCGTGAAAAGGATCTGAATGAGAAAAAACTGAATTTCTTTACCAATATTTCACATGAACTGAGAACGCCCTTAACCTTAATTGTTAATCCGATTAAAGATATTATCCTTAAAAAAGATCCGGGACCAGAAAAGAACGATTTAAATATAGTTTACCGCAATTCAAGGCGTTTGTTAAGCCTGGTAGATCAGTTATTGCTATTTAGAAAGACGGAAAGTGAAAATGATACCTTGAAAATTGTAAGGATCAACCTGTACAAGTTTACGAACGAAATTTTTCTCTGCTTTAACTATCTGGCAAAACAAAATCACATCGAATATACTTTTGAGTGTGAGGAAGAAGAACTAGATATTTATGCAGATAAAGACAAACTCGAAATTGTTTTTTTTAACCTGCTTTCTAATGCACTTAAGTTTACGCCAAAAGGCGGTTTTGTGAAATTTAGTGTTAAAACCCTTGGCATGCGTGTGCAGATTGAGGTGAGCGATAGTGGTCCTGGGATTCCGGCGCATGTGGGCGAAAAGTTGTTCGATAAATTTTATAAGGTAATGTCGAACGAATCGCTGAAGATGGGTTTCGGTATTGGGCTCTACCTGGCCAAAAACTTTGTAGAATTACATAAAGGGAAAATTTCGTTCCGCTCTAACCAGGGGATGGGTACCATATTTTTGATCGATATTCCGGTAGGAGAACCCAATTTGCAGCATAGCGGTGTTTTTCAAAACGAATTAACCTATGTAAATGAGCTCATCGCGCAAGAGGAAGAAGCAGAAAATAACGATACAGAGCATGTGGGTAACCTCCAATTGCTCATCTCAGATCTGCACTCAATTTTAGTGATTGATGATAACCCTGAAATTATTGATTACATTAGGCACATTTTTCAGGAAAATTTCAAAATTTATAAAGCCGAAAACGGTACCGATGGACTAAAACGCTGTAAAGAATATTTACCTGATATTGTGATCTCTGATGTAAACATGGATGGCCTTAATGGTATCGAACTCTGTAAGGCCATTAAAGACGATTCTGCCCTGAGCCATATTCCGGTAATTCTGCTAACCGGCGACCCGAGTCCGGAGGTAAAACTTAAAGGAATAGAAGTGGGTGCCTACGATTTTATCAGCAAACCCTTTGATAGGGAGCTATTTACAGCTAAAATTAACAGCATTATTAAAAACAGGACCAATCTTCAGTCTTATTTTTACAATGAAATAACCTTAAAGAGTGATGCCCATAAAGTATCGCAGGAGGACAAAGGTTTTCTTCAAAAATGCATTATGATTATTGAAGAAAATCTGATGGAAGATAGTTTTAATGTAAAAATACTGGCATCTGATCTGGGCATGAGCCATTCTAATCTTTACAAAAGAATTAAAGCCACTTCGGGTCAGTCTGTAAATGGTTTTATCCGGTTTATCCGGTTAAGAAAGGCTGCCGAATTGTTAATCAATACCAATCTGAATATTAACGAAGCCGCTTTTAGGGTAGGCATAAATGATAGTAAATACTTTAGAGAACAGTTTCAAAAACTGTTTAAATTAACGCCATCGGAATTTATAAAGAAACACCGGAAAAGTTTTCATAAATACTATAATATTAATGCCACTACATAAAAGTTACGCTATTTTGGGCTTTTAAAGCTGTTTATCTTAAAACGCCCCCTGCAAAGTATGATTTAGCCCCCTGTGTAAAGCTTAAAAAATTCGGTACTTCGGCTTCACCAAATGTAAAGACTGAGCAGCCTAACCGTATAATGTATCAATTGCTAAATAAAAGTATATATCTAATCTGTACATTCATCGGCATCAGCCTGGTGAGTACTGCACAAGAAACACAACTGAGTACCATTGCCAGTAACGGATGGGCAAACAACTCGGTAAATGCTGTTATTTTTCGTAAAAATTCTTTGGTCAGTTTTAAAGATAGCCAATATGCCGCTTATTATGATCAGGAACAAAATGTGGTATTGGCTAAACGCAAAATTGGCTCAACCCGCTGGACAGTAGTTACCACCCCCTATAAAGGTGATGCGACCGATGCCCATAAATCAATTAGCATCATGATAGATGGCGATGGTTTCCTCCATATGGCCTGGGGTCAGCATAACAACAATTTAAATTATGCAAAATCGGTTTCAGCAGGTTCCCTAACTTTAGGGACCAAGGAAACTATGCTTTCTGCAAAAGAAAATAAAGTTAGTTATCCAGAGTTTTACAAACTAGCCAATGGCGATCTTCTGTTTTTTTACCGTGATGGGGGCTCCGGAAATGGAAACCTGATGATCAACCGTTATAGCCTGAAGACTAAAAAGTGGACGCGTGTACAGGATGGGATGATTGATGGCGAAGGACAGCGAAATGCCTATTGGCAGGTGGCAGTAGATCAGGCTGGAACCATCCATTTATCGTGGGTGTGGCGCGAAAGCCCTGATGTAGCCAGTAACCACGATTTATGTTATGCTAAATCTACGGATGGCGGACTAAGCTGGTTAAAATCTACCAATGAAAAATATAGCCTGCCCATTACGGCATCTAATGCCGAATATGCGCTTAAAATTCCGCAAAAAAGTGAGCTGATCAACCAAACGTCGATGTTTGCTGATGCCAAGGGCAATGTATTTATTGCAGGCTACTGGCGCGATACGAACGAGACTATACCACAATATCACCTGGTTTTTAAAACCGGTAACCATTGGGAAGTCAGTAACCTTAATTTTAGAAAAACGGCTTTTAGTTTAAGTGGAGGCGGTACCAAACAGATTCCGATTTCGAGGCCACAGATTATCGTTTGGCCAAATGGAAAACAATATGCTGCGGGATTGTTGTTCAGAGATGCTGAACGGGGAAACAAAGTTTCCATTGCTTTGAATGATCAGCTTGGAACAGGAAACTGGAAGATTAAAGACCTTACTCAAAAAAGCGTTGGTGATTGGGAACCCACTTATGATACCGAACTTTGGAAAAGTAAAGGGATTTTGAGTCTGTTTTTACAGCATGTTACCCAGATAGATGGCGAAGGAAAGGCCAGCCAGGCACCGACAATAGTGCAGGCCCTGGATTGGAAACCGAAAGATAAATAACGAATTAATGTTGAAATGAAATATCCTATTGTAAAATATAACTTTTCCCTGCTTGCTGTTTTGTTTATGGTATCCGTAAATCTGGTACAGGCACAAAGCAAAAAAACGACCGGGGCATCCAAAGAAAACACAGCTTATTTATTTACCTATTTTACCGGCAACGCTAAAGCAGAAGAAGCAATCCGTTTTGCTGTAAGCACCGATGGTTACCACTTCAAAGCCTTAAATAATAATAATCCGGTTATTTCTTCTGAAAAGATCAGCAGTACCGGAGGTGTACGCGATCCACATATTTTACGTGGTGAGGATGGCAAAACCTTTTATATGGTGGCTACCGATATGGTTTCAGCAAATGGATGGAATGCTAACAGAGCCATGGTATTGTTGAAATCGAATGATTTGATCCATTGGACATCGGCAGTGGTTAATATTCAAAAACGTTTTCCAAATAACGAAAATTTACTCCGCGTTTGGGCACCGCAGACCATTTATGATAAAATTGCCAAAAAATATATGGTTTATTGGTCGATGAAACATGGCGATGATCCCGATAAAATTTATTATGCTTACGCCAATGCTGATTTTACCGACCTGGAAACCGTTCCGAAGCAGCTCTTTTTTAGTCCAACCAATGGCTCTTGTATTGATGGAGATATTATCTACGATAAAGGAAAATACAATCTGTTCTTTAAAACAGAAGGTAATGGTAATGGCATTAAAAAAGCGGTTTCTGATCAGCTAACAACAGGTTATGTGCTGCAGGATAAATATTTGCAGCAAACCAAAGAAGCGGTTGAAGGAGCGGGCGTTTTTAAACTGAACCAGAGTGACGAATATATCCTGATGTACGATGTGTACATGAAAGGCCGCTATCAGTTTACCGAAAGCAAAGATCTGGCAAATTTTAGTGTAGTGGATCAGGATATTACGATGGATTTTCACCCTCGGCATGGCACTATTTTGCCAATTAATCAACAAGAGTTAAACCGGTTGCTCCATCAGTGGTACAGCATCGGGTCTGTTTTGCTTAGTGCAGAAAATAAGGCCATCAATCAAAATAATATGGTTTTAGATAGTGTAAACCAAAAAGTTGATTTGCCTGTAAACTATGGGACAGATTTAAAGGCTTTCGATCCGCAGTTTAATACCTTTAATCAAATCAGCATTACACCAAAAGGAAAACTCGATTTTTCTAAAGGTCCTGTGAAAATTAAGCTAAACATTGCCGGTCAGCAAGCTAAAACTTACGAGGTAAACGTTTCCGTAGCTAATAATCCTGTGCTAAAAGGTTATTATGCAGATCCTGAAATTTTATATTCCAATAAAACTTCGAAATATTACATCTATCCAACCAGTGATGGTTTTACGAATTGGAGCGGCACCTATTTTAAAAGTTTTTCATCTACCGATCTGGTGAACTGGAAAGATGAAGGCAAAATATTAGACCTTGAAAAAGACGTTTCCTGGGAAAAAAAGAATGCCTGGGCACCTACCATCATCGAAAAAAAGATTAATGGTGAGTACAAGTATTTCTATTATTTTACAGCGGCCCAGAAAATTGGAGTTGCTGTTGCTGATGATCCGGCGGGCCCGTTTAAGGACAGTGGAAAGGCTTTAATTTCTGGTAAACCAAAAGGGATTAAAGGTGGTCAGGAGATTGACCCGGATGTGTTTAACGATCCTCAAACACATAAAAGTTATCTCTATTGGGGAAATGGTTATATGGCGGTTGCACCATTAAATGACGATATGGTTTCGATTGATACCAATGCGATTAAAATCATTACGCCAAACAACGGTTTTAGAGAAGGTACGGAAGTTTTTTATCGCAATGGAAAATATTACTTCTTATGGTCGGAAGATGATACCCGGAGCGAAAATTATAGGGTACGTTATGGTTTTTCTGATTCACCTACGGGTAAAATAACCATTCCGGAAAATAACCTGATTCTGGCCAAAGATGTAACACAAGGTATTTACGGCACAGGGCATAACAGCGTGATCAAAGTCAACGGAAAAGACGAATGGTACATGGTTTACCATCGCTTTACCAGGCCAAAAGGCATTTCGATGGGAAGAGCTGCAGGGTATAACCGCGAGGTTTGCATCGATAAGATGGAATTTAACGCAGATGGAACCATTAAACCTGTAGTACCAACAGTAAACGGCATTAAACCCATACACTAATGAAATTAAGATTATATCAGGCCCTTTTTTTATGGTTGTTTTTTAGCAGCATTGTGGTAAATGCACAACCTGCACTTTCAAAAGAAGAAGTGCTCGAAATGCTTAACCGCGCAAATACCTATTGGCAAAATAACAATAAACCCGAAGTACGTGCTTTTTGGGATCATGCTGCTTACCATACCGGGAATATGGAACTTTACGGAATTACCAGAAACGAAACTTACCGTAAATATTCAGAAGACTGGGCCGTTCATAACCAATGGATGGGTGCAAAATCGACCGATAAATCCAAATGGAAATATAAATACGGCGAAACAGATGAATATGTGTTGTTTGGCGATTGGCAAATCTGCTTTCAAACCTATATCGATCTCTATCACTTAAAACCCGAAGAATATAAAATTGCAAGGGCAAAAGAGGTGATGCAATACGAAATGAGTACACCAAACAGCGATTATTGGTGGTGGGCTGATGGCTTGTACATGGTAATGCCAGTGATGACCAAACTTTATAAGGTAACTGGCGATCAAAAATACCTGGATAAACTGTACGAATATTTTAGGTATGCCAACAATATCATGTACGATAAAAAGGAAAAACTTTATTATCGCGATGCCAAATATGTTTATCCAAAACATAAAAGTGCCAATGGTAAAAAAGATTTTTGGGCAAGGGGTGATGGTTGGGTATTTGCAGGTTTGGCGAAAGTGTTGAAAGATCTGCCCCTTAACGATCCGCATCGCAATGAATATTTAACCAAGTACCGGAATATGGCCAAAGCAATTGTTAAAAGCCAGCAGGCAGAAGGCTATTGGACCAGAAGCATCCTCGATGCGCAACACGCGCCGGGACCAGAAACCAGTGGTACAGCCTTTTTTACTTACGGTTTGCTATGGGGGATTAACAATGGCTATTTAAAAGAAAAAAAATACTTACCTGCAGCACAAAAAGCATGGGCATACCTAAGCAAAACCGCATTACAACCTAATGGTAAACTGGGTTATGTACAACCGATAGGGGAGAAAGCCATTCCGGGTCAGGTGGTTGATGTAAATTCTACTGCTAATTTTGGTGTGGGGGCCTTTTTATTGGCAGGAAGCGAAATGTACCGCTATTTATCGAATAAAAATTAAATTTTAACACAAATGAAATTAAGAAATATCTGCATTACAGCTATACTCATCACATTGATTGGCGGAACTGTATTTGCACAAAAGAAAGCCAAAAACACCAAAAGCGCAGTTTTAACCGACAGGCAGTTCTGGTTGCAGCAAATGGATAAGATGGTGAAACCTGTTTTATATAACCTGGCTAAAGATAGCCTGCGGATTGCAATGCCTAAGGCTACCTCTATCCATATTGATAATAAAGAACACCGCATTAAGGTACAATATGTCGAGGTTTTGGGCAGGGTTTTAAGTGGTATTGCGCCATGGTTACAGTTAGAAGGAGGTTCGGCAGAAGAAGTGGCTTTACGTAAACAATATCGCGAATGGGCGCTTCAAGGGTTAAAAAATGCATTGGATTCAAATGCCAAAGATTTTATGAATTTCGATATCGGCGGGCAGCAACTGGTAGATGCGTCTTATGTCGCATTGGCGCTGGTTCGTGCGCCCTGGTTATGGGAAAACCTGGATAAGAGAAACCAGGAGCTGATGATGAAATCGATCATTACCACCAGAAGATTTAAGCCTGTTTTTTCTAACTGGTTATTGTTCTCTGCTATGAACGAAGCTTTTCTGGCCAAATTTGGTTACAGCTGGGATCCCATGCGGGTTGATTATGCCTTGCAACAAATGGAGCAATGGTATACAGGGGATGGCATGTACACCGATGGAACATCCTTCGCTTTCGATTATTACAACAGTTATGTTATCCACCCTTATCTGGCTACTTTGGCCAATATCATTGGTGCTAAAACGAACAGTTATAAAGAAATGTTCGATAAAATTAAAAAGCGGAACGAACGATATGCGGTAATTCAGGAGCGATTAATCAATGCTGATGGCACTTATCCTGCAACTGGTCGTTCTATCATTTACCGTGGTGCAGCATTTCATCATTTGGCCGATATGGCCTGGAGAAAGGCATTACCAAAACAGTTAAGTCCGGCACAGGTCCGTTGCGCTTTAACCGCCGTCATCAAAAAAACTTTAGAAAGTCCTGGTACCTATAAAAACGGTTGGTTAACCATTGGTTTATATGGTGATCAACCCAATCTGGGCGATTTTTATAACAACCAGGGTAGTCCTTACATCGCTTCAAATATCTTTTTGCCATTGGGCTTGTCAGAAACGGATCCCTTTTGGGCAAACGCTGCAGAGAAATGGAGTGCGCAAAAAATCTGGAGTGGAGAAAATTTTGAAAATGATCACAGTGCAAGTTTAAAATAACTAATTAATTAAATATCAGATAACTACATAATTAAGAAGATGTTATGTAAATTCCATCTTTAAAACATTAAAATTATTGATTAACATGATGAATAAGAGAATCAGTTTTGTTTTAGGATTTATCGCCTTTGTTTTGTTGCTAAACGGAAACATTTCAGCACAACAGGCCTATACTTCTTTTACGCCAGGAAAAATTTGGAAAGATAATAAAGGCGTTCATATTAATGCACACGGTGGTGGCATTGTAGAATATAAAGGAACCTATTATTGGTTTGGAGAGCATAAAATTGAAGGCGAAAAAGGAAATACAGCGCAGGTAGGTGTACATTGTTATTCTTCAAAAGATTTATACAATTGGAAAGATGAAGGTATTGCACTTCCGGTTTCTGAAGACCTGAAAAGTGATATTGCTAAAGGTTGTATTCTGGAGCGTCCAAAAGTGGTATACAACAAAAAAACCAAAAAGTTTGTGATGTGGTTTCACCTGGAGCTTTTGGGTAAAGGTTATGCAGCGGCAAGATCAGGTGTTGCAGTGGCCGATCGCCCAACAGGGCCATATACTTTTATCAAAAGTTACCGCCCAAATCCAGGTAAAATGCCTTTCTATGCTGAAGGAACACCAGAAAAAGATCAGGTAAATTGCGAAAAACCAGCAAATAAGAGCGATGGTTTTTTCTGTAGGGATTTAGCTGGTGGACAGATGGCCAGAGATATGACTGTTTTTGTAGATGATGACGGAAAAGCTTATCACATATTTTCTTCAGAAGAGAATTTTACGCTTCATTTAGCAGAATTAACCCCCGATTATTTAGGCCACACCGGAAAATTTATCAGGATTTATGTGGGGCAACAAACAGAAGCACCAGCCTTATTTAAGAAAAACGGCGTTTATTACATGGTTGGTTCGGGTTGTACAGGCTGGGCACCAAATCCGGCACGATGGTTTAAATCAAATTCCATCTGGGGTCCCTGGACGTATATGGGGAACCCTTGTCAGGGCGAGGGTGCTAAATTAACCTACGGCGGTCAGAGCACACATGTACTTCCTGCCCCGGGCAAAAAAGGAGAGTTTATTTTTATGGCCGATAAATGGGAACCCAAAAATGCCATCGATGGCCGTTATTTATGGTTGCCGATCAAATTTGAAGGCGATAAAATTTCGATAAACTGGGCAGACGAATGGAATCTGAGCGTGTTTAAAAAGTAGAGAAAAACAAAATTTTTATATAAAACCCAGATGATGGATTGCGGAGAAATACGCAAATTAGGAACCCTTTTGCCTAAAAAATCCAGGTCATCAAAAAAAACAGTTCAAAATGAAAGTAAAATTATTATGGTTGGTGGCGATGTGTTTCTCCTTAACCGCTTTTGGCCAGCAAGCCAAACACACGTTTAAATTGGGAGAATCGGATTTTTTGCTGGATGATAAACCTTTCCAGATAATTTCTGGCGAGTTACATTATCCCCGTGTACCAAAAGAAGCCTGGCGGGCCCGGATGAAAATGGCCAAAGCCATGGGGCTAAACACCATTGGTACCTACGTGTTCTGGAATCTGCATGAGCCACAAAAAGGAAAATTCGATTTTTCCGGCAATAACAACATCGCCGAATTTGTGAAAATTGCCCAGCAGGAGGGACTTTGGGTGATTTTAAGGCCAAGTCCTTACGTTTGTGCTGAATGGGAGTTTGGCGGTTACCCATATTGGTTACAGAATGAAAAAGGCCTTGTAGTAAGAAGTACCGAAAAACAATACCTGGATGAGTATAAAAAATATATCCTTGAGGTAGGGAAACAACTGGCCCCATTGCAGATTAACCATGGCGGTAACATCATTATGGTGCAGGTAGAGAACGAATACGGTTCTTATGCTGCTGATAAAAATTATTTAGATATCAACAGAAAAATGTTTATCGAGGCAGGCTTCGATGGATTGCTTTATACCTGCGATCCGGCTGCTGATGTAAAAGACGGTCATTTAGCTGGTTTATTACCCGCAGTAAACGGGATCGATGATCCGGCAAAAATCAGGCAGCTGGTAAATGAAAACCATGATGGCAAAGGTCCGTATTTTATAGCGGAGTGGTACCCTGCATGGTTCGATTGGTGGGGAACAGCGCACCACACCGTTCCTGCTGTGCAATACACCAAAAAATTAGATGCTGTTTTAGCAGCGGGCATTTCGATCAACATGTACATGTTTCATGGCGGTACAACCCGCAGTTTTATGAATGGTGCTAACTACAAGGATATTTCTCCATACGAACCACAAACCAGTAGTTATGATTACGACGCGCCTTTAAATGAGGCTGGGAACGTAACCGATAAATTCAGGGCTTTTAGAAGTGTAATCGAAAAACATCTTCCGGCAGGGCAAAGTTTGCCACCAATCCCTGCAGCTAAACCAAGTATCGCGATTGCGCCTTTTAAACTAACCAGTAAAGTTACTTTGTTTAATGCACTGCCAAAAGCTGTGAAAAATATCACGCCCTTAACTTTTGAAGACCTTAAGCAGGACTATGGCTATGTGTTATACCGCACCACCATTCAGGGCGGGAAAAAAGGCCAATTGCAGCTTAAACAATTACGCGATTATGCGCTGATTTTTATCAACCAAAAAAGGGCAGGTATTTTAGACCGCAGGTTAAACCAAAACACCCTGTCTTTAGATCTTCCGGCAGGAGAGGTACAGCTCGATATTTTTGTTGAAAATATGGGACGGGTAAACTTTGGAAAGTATTTATTAGAGAATAAAAAAGGAATTACCGAACAGGTAACTTTTAATGGTGCCGAAGTTAAAAACTGGTCGATCTATGGCTTTCCTTTTAGCAACGATCGCTTGACCATTACTAGTCCATCAAAAGCAAATGGAAACGGGCCAACATTACAGAAAGGATCCTTCCAGATTTCGACTGTTGCAGATACTTATTTAGATATGACCGATTGGGGAAAAGGCGTCGTATGGGTTAACGGACACAATTTAGGAAAGTACTGGGCAATTGGTCCGCAACAAACGCTTTATGTTCCTCAGGAATGGTTAAAAAAAGGCAAGAATGATATTACAGTTTTGGAACTACTTAAACCCGATCAAAATATTTTAAAAGCAATTGATCAACCAATCTTAAATACACTTAAAAAATTAAACGTAGATTAAACGTTTAAAAATCTTAAAAATTGGTGTTAAAGGCCTAAATTTGGCAAAAAGTAACAATTTAACCCCTATTAATTACCGTATTACCCCTCAATTGAGGGGTTTTTTTATGGTTACTTTGTTACAACCAAATAATAAAACCAATAAGATATGAGCAAAAACAAACGACATTTTTTTTAAAGCACATCACGACTACTGAAAAACATCTAACTAATTTTTTTCTTTAAATAACCATTAAACAAACCCGCTCACCTGAGCAGAATTTTTTAACCAACCATCCCTAGTATGCAAAAAAAATTACTCCTGAAATTTTCAGTTGTGTTTTTATTGCTGTTTAAAATTATCCCGGCACAAGCTTCCAACGAGGCTAAACTTGTCCTGAGTTTTAAGCAGCATATTGATACACTGCAAAAGGCCCCATCGCTCTACCTTGTTGATGAAAATCAGCTCCCACTTGTAGGTGCTAAGCTTGTTAATACAAAGAATAAAACCAGTGCTGTTACCGATATCAACGGTATTGCTCCATTAAGCTATGGCACTGGTGATCTGATTGAAGTTTATGCTTCAAATGCATTGGTATTAAAACTTGAGATTAGGAAAGGCCAAAATGTGATTGTGGTGAGCAGTAAAAACCCTGGAGTTGCTGCACTAAAGCCAGTGAGAACACTTTATGATCAAACGGTTAAGCAATCGTTATCTACCATGGCAACTGATGCTGTTTATACCACAGATTTAACCAAAACGCCGGTAACTTCTATAAAATCGGCCATTACGGGTCGTTTAGCAGGTTTATATACCAATCAAAATTCGGGCAGATTAGGTTCCGAAGGACGAACTGATGGAACTGCTTCATTACTTTCGCTCGGTTCTTTAGGTTCTGATGCCGTTACAATGTCGCTAAGAGGACAAAACCCGGTAGTTATTGTCGACGGTATACCAAGACCGCTTACCATTTTTAATATGGAAGAGATCGAGTCGATTACCGTATTGAAAGATGCCGTTTCAACAGCAATGTTAGGTGTAAAAGGTGCAAGTGGTGCAATTTTAATCACCACCAGAAGGGGCGCCAAAGCAAAACAGCTCATTTCATTTACTGCGCAAACTGCATTTCAAAAATCACTTAAACTTCCACAAGGCTTAAATTCATTTCAATACGCCACTTTATACAATGAGGCCAGGGTAAATGATGGTTTAACTCCGGTTTATACTGCTGCCGATTTACAGGCTTACCAAACAGGCAGTGATCCGCAAGGCCACCCCGATGTAGACTGGAAAGATTTGGTAACTAAACCCACTTCACGTTTTAATCATTATACCTTAAATGTATCGGGCGGTAACGATTTTGGGAAATACTTTGTCGCTGTTGAGCATGTAGATCAAAACGGACTTTTTAAAAATTCAGACCTCAACACCTATGATACAGACAATACCTACAAAAGTTATGTAATCCGTTCTAATGTCGATCTGCAGATCAACAAGAAACTATCGGCAGGTATTAATTTAATGGGACGTTTAATTAACGGAAATGAGTCTGGTTATACCGCAAATTCAGCCGGTTTTGGTTCACAATCGATTTTGAATTCCATTTATGCAACTCCTGCGAACGCATATCCGGTTTATAATCCAAATGGAAGTTTCGCAACAACATCTTCTTATCAGAACAATATTTATGCTCAGGCCATTGCTTCTGGTTATGTTGGTACCTATAAAAGAGATGTATCAGCAGATTTATTCTTAAAAAGAACATTCGATGAAATTACAAAAGGTCTTTGGTTAAAAGCTAAAGCATCAATTTTTGCAACATTATCTGAAAATACTTACAGACAGAAATCGTTTGCCAGTTTTTTCTATAATCCAACTACCAAAGCTTATACGCAATATGGTACCATTGGTACACAAAATAACTACACAGGCATTAATTACCAGGGCCATTCAGATTACGAGGAGCTAACACTTGGTTACGACCGTAATTTTAACAAACATGGCGTAAGTGCTGTTTTATTGGCTAACCACGATAACTCATTTACGGGTTCCGATCTTCCTTATACCGTACAGGGGATTTCGGGAAAGGCATCGTATAATTTCGATGAGAAATATGTTGCCGATCTGGCTTTTGGATACAATGGTTCTAATTATTATCCGCCATCAGGTGATTATAAGTATGGATTTTTTCCGGCTATGGCTTTAGCCTGGAACATCAATAAAGAAAACTTTTTAAAAGATACCAAATGGCTGAGCAGCTTAAAACTATATGGTTCTTACGGCAAAACGGGGAACGATAATCCTGGTTACTTTGTGTACATCCAAAGGTATTTTGATGGAGCAGCTACTTATTTTGGCGCTACTCCAGGTTCCAATACCAGTATTTATGAACAACCTTTAGCCAATCCGAATATTACATGGGAAAAAGCAAACAAGTTTAATATAGGTTTACAGGGAGCGATTTTAGATAACAAGCTCAGTTTTACGGCTGAATATTATCGTGATAAATATTATGACCTGTTGATGCAAAGAGGTAAAAACTCTGCACTTATCGGGCAGAACTACCCTTTAGAAAATATTGGGCAGAGCAGATATACCGGATGGGATTTTAAATTGAATTTCCAGCAAACGGTGAATGAATTTAGCTATTACATTGCCGCTACCGGTGGGTTACAACAATCCAAAGTGCTTTACCAGAATGAGGTGAACCAACCTTTCCCTTGGATGGCCAGAACAGGGCAAGCCGTTGGTCAGCGTTTTGGGTACATCGCCGATGGTTTATTCCAAAATACTGCTGAAGTAAATGGCAGCGCTAAATTGGAAGGTTATACCGCACAGCCTGGAGATATTAAATACCGCGATCTGAATGGTGATGGGATCATCAACCAGCTGGATCAAACCGCAATCGGGAATGCAAAACCATTGTTCTATTATGGTTTAAACTTAGGTTTCCAGTTTAAAGGATTCGATTTTAGTGCATTGATACAAGGTGCGATGAACCGCACCATTTACCTGAGCGGAAATACAGAGTGGGCTTTTCAAAATAATGGTTTCGGACAGGCCTGGGAACAAAATCTCGACCGCTGGACGCCTCAAACGGCAGGTACCGCTACAATGCCCAGATTATCGATTGGTACAAATATCAATAACGAAGCTACTTCTACTTTCTGGCAACACTCGGGCAATTATGCACGCTTAAAAAATGTTGAGGTAGGTTATACCATTCCAAACCATTGGGCCAGGAAGATAGGTCTGCAGAGCATCAGGGTATTTGGCAATGGGACCAATTTAGTAACACTTGCCGCTTATGATCGAGTAGATCCGGAGGTGTACAATGGAAGCTATCCAATTCAGCGATCGATCAACATGGGTATCAACATTAAACTTTAATCACATGAAAAATTTTAAACAATATATCATACTGGCGTTATTTGGCTTTCAGGTGGCTATGGCCATTACCTCATGTAAAAAGGTAGAAACCGAGCCGCGCGATTGGATCCAGGCAGATTTAGTTTGGGATGATCAGGATAAAAACGGAACTGTGGCAGGTTTCTTTTTAAACAGTGTATACAACTATATACCGAGTGGTTTTAACCGGATAGATGGTGATTTTTTAGATGCAGCCTCCGGAGATGCCATTCCGTCAAGAAACAATACCCAGGTAGAATATTTTACAAATGGCAGGATAAGTACGCTCAACAATCCTGATCCTTATTGGGGAAATAGTTATTATGGCATTAGGGCAGCCAATATTTTTCTGGCCAATATTAATGTGGTGCCGATTGCTGCGCTGACCAAACAATATTGGAGGGCAGAGGCCAGGTACATTAGGGCATTATTATATTTCGAACTGTTGAAAAGATATGGTGGCGTTCCGTTAATCGGTAACAAGGTTTTCACGCTTGAAGATAACCTCGAATTGCCAAGAAACAGTTTTGCTGATTGCATAAATTATATCATTAGCGAATGTGATGCAGTTAAAGACAGCTTAAGATTAGAAACAGGTGCAAATTATACCACTTCTGATTGGGGCAGGATTCCGAAAGGAGCAGCAATAGCCTTAAAATGCAGGGCTTATTTGTATGCGGCAAGTCCATTGTACAATGGTGGCGGTGTAGAATCAAACGGAACATTAAAAGTCTTGACAGGTTATCCAACAGCTGACGCTAGCCGTTGGCAAAAAGTAATTGATGCTGCAGTAGAACTCAATGCTTTAAATTATTACCAGTTACAGCCGGTATTCAACAATGTGTTTTTAACCAATAAAAATACTGAAGTTATCCTGAGCAAACAGGCTGCAGTAAATACGGGTATCGAAACCACCAATGCACCATCTGGTTATGGAGCACCTGCATTAAGTAATGGTAGAACAAGTCCAACGGCAGATTTGGTGAATGCGTTTACCATGAGGAATGGCTTGCCCATTAACGATGCGGCATCAGGTTACAATCCGGTGGCGCCTTACACCAATAGAGATCTCCGGTTAGATTATACCATTTTTTATAATGGCGTAAACTGGCTGAACCGAGGGGTACAAACCTACGAGGGTGGTTTGGATAAGCCGGGTGGAACAACTGTACAAACCCGAACAGGTTACTACCTGCGCAAGTTTATGGGGAATTTTGCTACCAATAGTACCTATACCAACCAATCGCACAACTTCATCATTTTCAGATATGCCGAAATTATACTGAATTATGCTGAAGCATTAAATGAGGTAGGTAGAACAGAAGATGCCGTTAAGCAGATTATCCTTTTACGTACCAGGGCAGGAATAACAGCAGGCGCAAACACGCGTTATGGTATTCCGGTAGGAATTTCACAGGAGAGTATGAGAACACTGATTATGAATGAAAGAAGGGTAGAGCTGGCTTTTGAAGAACACCGTTTCTGGGATATCCGCAGGTGGAAAATTGCACCAACCGTTCTTAGTGGGGCATTGAATGGAACCAAAATCACCAAAAATGCCAATAACACTTTTACGTACGAGAATATTCCGGTAGTGACTTCCATTTTTACCAATAAACTCTACCACATGCCGGTACCGTATGCCGAAACAACCAAAAACAGTCAACTGCTTCAAAACGAAGGTTGGTAAATCAGTACAAATCCAATATAAGATCATAACATGAAATATATATATCAATATTTACTGGTGTTGCTTGTGCTTTTAACCTCCAATTTGGTTATGGCACAAAACCAGGTCGTATCGGGAACCGTTAGCGATGCTACAGGCCCCATATCAGGCGCTTCTGTGAAAGAGAAGGGCTTGGCAACCAATGGGGTGGTTACCGATGCAAAGGGAAATTATACCCTTAGGTTAAAGGGAACCAGCGGTATCATAGTGGTTTCATTTGTTGGCGCTACACCAAAAGAAGTCGTGGTTGGCAACAGAAAAACCGTTAATGTGCAGTTAGAAGATGATGTACAGGGTTTAGAGCAGGTGGTGGTTATCGGCTACGGTAAACAGAAAAAAATAACCTTAACCGGATCCATGAGTACCATAACAGGAGCTGATATCCGTCAAAATCCGTCTGCCAGTTTACAAAACACCCTGGTGGGCAGGTTACCGGGCTTCTTTTCTCAACAACGTTCTGGTGCACCGGGATCAGATGGTGCAACATTTTTTATCAGGGGTATCAGTTCGTACAATGGTGGTTCTACCACACCTTTAATCATTGTAGATGATATTGAATACAGTCCGGAGCAGTTTGCAGCCATCGACGCCAACGAGGTAGAAAACATCAGTATCCTTAAAGATGCTGCAACTACGGCAATTTATGGTATCAAGGGTGCAAACGGGGTAGTGGTGGTAACCACACGCAGAGGGAAACTGGGTACACCACAGATTACTTTTAGAAGCGAATATAGTGTAATGCAGCCTACAGTTATGCCTAAGTTTTTAGATGCTTACGAATCGGCAAAATTATATAACCAGGCCAAGGCAAATGATGGTTTGGCACCAAGATTTACCGAAAACGATCTGCAGAAATATCAGGACGGATCTGATCCCTACGGTCACCCGAACAACGATTGGAAAAAGATTTTATTCAAGGATTTCAGCAGTCAGCTAAAAGGCAATTTCGATATCTCCGGCGGTACAGAAAAAGTAAAATACTTTGTTTCTGCAGGCTTTTTATACCAGGATGGTATGTTGCGGAATTATGGGGAAGAACAAGGTGTAAATTCTAACTTTTACTATAACCGGTACAATTACCGTTCAAATCTGGATATTAAGGCAACCAATACCATGGATATCCGAATTGATTTATATGGTAATTTGGGCGTAACCAATACCAATAACATCGGTAGTGCTTTTGGTTATAACGATATTTTTTACGATTACGTAAGTTTCGCTTCGCTGGCGCCATTTAACTACCCGGTTTATAATCCTGACGGAACTTTTGGTTATAGTAAGTGGCAAAGAGATGAGAATCCAAACTACAATCAGAATAACATTGTGGGAAGGATTACACATTACGGTTATAACCGCAAATATGGTAATAACATGAATTTAGTAGCCAATGTGAACCAGAAATTAGATTTTATTACCAAAGGACTTTCGATAAAAGGTGTGCTTTCTTATGCCAGTACATACGATTATACCAGAAGTATGACGAGAGATCAGTTTCCATCTTTTATCTACAATTCAGACAACAATACTTACGAACCCAGAGATCCGAATATTTACCGCGTAAGAAGGTATTTTATCGGCTACAATGCAGGCAGTACCATCAGAAACTTAACTACTCAAGCCATATTAAATTACGATAGAAGTTTTAACAGCCACCATGTTTACGGAACGGCATTAACCAATATCAATACCGTCATTAAATATAATGATAACGCAGTTTATAATTTTGTGCCTAACAACTTTAAAGGTTATACCGGCCGTGTAGGTTATGATTATGCCGATAAATATTTATTTCAGTTTAATGCAGCCTATAATGGCTCAGATCGTTTTGTGAGCAAGAAAAAGTATGGGTTTTTTCCTGCGGCATCTGCCGGATGGGTGGTGTCGAACGAGAAATTCTGGAAGGACAATGTAAAATTTATCGATTTTTTAAAATTTAGGGGTTCTTATGGTATTGTAGGTAACGACCGCATTGGTGATGGCTTTAACTACTACTATCAGCAAAATTACAGCAATGGAGGCAATGCATCGTTCGGTTATTCAGATAATACACAAACCGGACTTTCAGAAGGTACATTGGGTAATGATGATGTAAGCTGGGAAAAAGAAAAGAAAGCAGATGTGGCGATGGAATTTGGCTTGTTCGGAAGCAAGATCACAGGTTCTATCGATTTGTTCCATAATGTAAGGAGCGATATTTTAACTTCAAGAGGAACAGTTTCATCAATTTTTGGTGTGGGCTTGCCGCCGGTAAATTTAGGTAAAGTACAAAACCAGGGTGGTGAGATCGAGATCAGCTACAGGGATAAAATCGGAAATGTCGATTTCTCTGTGAGGGCAAACTACTCATTGGCCAAAAATAAAATCCTCTATCGTGATGAACCTTTGCCAGCTTATCCTTATCAGGCATTTACAGGAACTAGTATCGGTCAGATTTTAACTTATCAGTGGATTGGTTTCTACACTTCTGCTGCCGATATTGCTTCAAGTCCTGTACCTCAAACTGCACCTAGAATTGGCGATTTAAAATATGCCGATTTAAATGGTGATGGTAAAATTGATGGTTACGATATGTCTATAAACGGAAATCCGAATTTGCCCAATACAAATTATGGTTTGGAACTTCGGACCAATTATAAAAACTTTGGTTTAAGTTTATTGTTCCAGGCCGCAACCAACTTTAATGTTCGTGGGGTAGCAGAAGCCATTCAGGCATTTGCCTCTAATTTAACTTCGATCCACCAAAACTCGTGGACTCCAGCACTTGGCGATGCAGCACAATATCCATTGCTTTCTTTAAGCCCTGGTTTAAGCAGTCCTTCAGCTTATCCATCTACATTTTGGTTGGTATCAGGAAATTACCTCCGTTTGAAAAATGCAGAGTTCAGTTATAATTTCCCTCAAAAGCTGACTGAAAGATTAAAAGTGCAGAACATTCGTACCTACATCAACGGATATAACCTCCTCACCTGGTCGAGTTTGGATAAACGTTATCAATTCGATCCGGAATCGAATTCAGGGCAGGACAGGATTAAATATCCACCGCAAAAAATGATCAATTTAGGTTTAAGTGTTACGTTTTGATAATTGATTGACATGAAAAAAATAATATTAATGATAGGTTTATGTGCTTCAATAGCAGCATGTAAAAAAAATAGCGATTTCTTAGATAGCAAAGCAGATACAGGAGAAACTGAAGCTTCGGTGTTTTCAGATAGTTTAAAATCTATCCGCTTTCTTACCCAGATTTATAGTGCTTCATCTTATAGTTTTGCAAAAGGACGCTTTAGCAGCCACGGAAATACCGAAATGGCTACTGATGATGCCGAATACGCCTATTCAGGGCCAACCCAGAACGCGGTAATCATGTACAATGGAACACTTTCGCCAACCAATTTTTGGAGTGGGGGTGGTTTACCCGATTTTTGGACAACTCCTTACGCCAATATCCGTAGGGTAAACCTGATGTTATCTAAATTGCCTGTTATTCCACTTTCAGAAGCAAAAAAGAAACGCATTACCGGCGAACTGAAATTCCTGCGGGCATGGTATTATCATTTACTGCTGATCAATTTTGGTGGGATACCGCTTGAAGGAGATAATGTTTATGGCATTACCGATGTGATCGATCTTCCCCGGTCATCGTTTGACGAATCCGTTAATTACATTACTTCTGAGCTCGATGCTGCGGCCAATACTTTACCCGTTACTGCCGACTATGCAGAGCAGGATTATGGGCGGGCAACAAAAGGAGCTTGCTTGGCATTAAAATCGAGGGTTTTATTGTATGCTGCCAGTCCATTGTTTAATGGTGGTGCTATAGCACAGGCTTCGGCAGCTGTAAAACCAATTGTAAGTTATCCGAGTTATAGCGTAGCCCGTTGGCAAAAAGCAGCCGACGCGGCAGAAGCACTGATTAATACCGGTACCTACAGTTTATTTGAAGATAATGTTACTGCTCCGGGTTACGGTTTTTACAATGTGTTCTTAAAAAGGGTTAATTCTGAATATATTTTCACCTTTAACAGGCCATCTAACCGCGATTTTGAAGGTTATTACAATCCACCATCAAGGGGAGGGGCAAAAAACTCTACGCCAACACAGCAACTGGCTGCTGCTTTCCCAATGAAAAATGGAAAAGCAATTACCGACCCTACTTCTGGTTATGATGCCGCAAACCCTTACACAAACCGCGATCCCAGATTCGGGTATTCGATTATTTACAATCAATCGCTATATTACAGTACCACAACCAGTACTAAAATTGTGGTAAATACTTATAATGGCGCTCCAACTGATGGTTATACGTCTAACGGAACCGGGCCAACCACAACGGGTTATTATGCCCGTAAAATGTGCGATGAGAATATTTCGAGCAACAGTTCTTTCAATACCGAAAGGGGCTGGCCGTTAATCCGCTATGCAGAAATTTTATTAAACTATGCCGAAGCCATTAACGAAACCGGACAAACAGCACTGGCATATCCAAAATTAGTGGCTATCCGTAAACGCGCAGGCATAACTGCAGGTAGCGATAATTTATATGGTTTAAAGGCTAATATGTCCGTTGATGAAATGAGAGCTGTGATTCAGAATGAGCGCCGTATTGAACTAATGAATGAAGATCACCGTTGGAACGACATTAGAAGATGGAAAATTGCGGTTGATGTAAACAATGGTTTTAATAAAGCGATTAATATTACCAAAACAGGGAATGTGTATACCTATCAGGTGGTGAATACCATCCGTCAGCATGTATTTAACCCACAACATTATTTAATGCCAATCCCACAGTCGGAAGTTTCGAAGATGCCTTCAATGCTTCAAAACCCCGGCTATTAATTTGATATGGTTAGTGTATCGGGTCGTCTTTTTTTGGCGATCCGGTATTTTTTAAATTAAGTTTTTAGTTAAATTGTACTATAATTAAGAAATTACCCATGCAAAATAGAATCTCATTCTCTCTTATTGTTTTGTTAGCCATTTTCATGCAATCCTGTGCGATCAAAAAGAATCAAAATGTTTCAAACCTTTATGCTAAAGAAGGTTATAAACTGGTTTGGAGTGATGAGTTTGAAAAAGATGGAGCGCCAAATCCGGCCAATTGGGATTATGAAAAAGGTTTTGTGCGTAATGAAGAATTACAATGGTACCAGCCAGAAAATGCTTTCTGCAAAGATGGCAAGCTGATTATTGAAGCAAGGAAAGAAGTGAAACCTAATCCGCTTTATGTAGAAGGAAGCAACGATTGGCGTAAAAAACCTAAAAACATAACCTATACTTCTGCCTGTATCATCACCAAAGGTTTACAGAGCTGGCAGTATGGACGATTCGAAATGAGGGGAAAGATTGATATCTCGGATGGACTCTGGCCGGCATTTTGGACACTTGGTGTAAAAGGCCGCTGGCCTGCCAACGGCGAAATTGATATTATGGAATACTACCGCGGAAAATTACTGGCCAATATTGCTAGTTTAGGCGCCAATAGAAAGCCAAAATGGTTTAGCAATACCAAAACCATAACCGAATTGGGTGGAAAAAAATGGGCAGAAGCGTTTCATATCTGGCGTATGGATTGGGACAGCGAAGCCATTAGCTTATCTGTAGATGGGATACTCCTGAATAAAACCAATTTAAGCGACCTCAAAAATGATGATGGCTCCGATTTTCATCCTTTTAAACAACAGCATTATATCTTATTTGATCTGGCCATGGGTGGTATGAACGGTGGATTGTTAAATGATACTAAATTCCCCAACAGAATGGAAGTAGATTACGTTAGGGTTTATCAGAAATAAATGCTTTTCCAATTGTCATCCTGTGTAAACCTATCAGGTTTTTAAAACCTGATACGTTTATTCGAAACAAAAAGAGCCATGGAAATTAAACCATGGCTCTTTTTGTTGTTTTAAAAAGAATTAATTCTGAACTTTTATTTCAGTCCTTCTGTTCAGTATTCTGCCTTCTTCGCTGGTATTGCTGCTGATCGGCTCTTTCTCGCCGTGACCAACAACTGTGAAATTATTTCCGCTTAAACCTGCGTTTATGAAGTACGATTTTACTGCGTTTGCACGGTCAACAGAAAGTTGCATGTTGTGCTCTGGTGTGCCTTCGGCAGATGAATGGCCGTTAAGAATGAATTTTGTGTTTGGCGATTTTTTCATTTCGGCAACAGCTTTATCTAAAATAGAGAATGATGATGTTTTAAGTACGAAAGAATTAAACTCAAACTGGATATTATCTAAATTAAAGTTTGGCTTTTCAACGGGAGCCGGGGTTTCTTCTTTCTGCGGTGCAGGTGCTGCTTTTTTCTCTTCTACCGGAGGTGCTGGTTTCTCAACGGGTGCCGGCGCTGGTTTTGCAACCAGTTTTTTTGTTTTACAAGCATACATGGTAAGGGTAAACAAAGCTAGGAGCGTACTAAATAAAAGGTTTTTGGTAATGTTCATGTTTAAAATTAATTTAAGTTTATTGTGTGTTTGTTGCCCAAACATACTAATAAATGATTACAGCTATAACGACGTTTTTTAGAAGAAGTTATATTTCTGAAATTGATTTTTAAATTTTAACAAAGATTTAAACCTTTAAATTTGGCATTAAGTTTAAGAAGGCCTGCGAATTAGCATGGTATTTCTTTTTATCTAGTTTAAAATAGAATGCCCCTTTTTTAGATCCTGTTCTGTCTTTTTCAGCCATCTTAATCAATAGTCCGGTAGAGGTAATTTTACGGCTGAAATTTCTGGTATCAATCTTAGTATCATTTACTTCCTCGAAAAGAATATGCAATTGTGGAATCGTAAATTTTTTCGGCAGCATCTCGAACAAAATAGGATGAAGGGCAGCTTTATACCTTAGTTTTTTTCTGGCGTCAGCAACCATTTGGTCATGATCGAAAATAAGTTTTGGCCTGTCATTAATCAGGAACCATTCGGCCTCATAATCGTCATTCAGCTGTGTTTCATATTTATGGATATCAATTAAAGCAAAATAGCCAACAGATAATGTGCGTTCAATAGGGTCGCGGGCAGGCTCTCCATATATTTGCATCTGCTCTAGGTAAACGCCTTCTAAACCGGTCATTTTCTTGAGCACCCTGTTTGCCGCATCATCCGGGCTTTCGTCAGCGCCTACAAAACCGCCCATTAAACTCCATTTATTTATTTCGGGCTCTAAACCTCGTTTAACCAATAGAATTTTAAGATGTTCTCCATCAAATCCAAATACGATGCAGTCAACGGCAACAAGATAATGTGGCTGTCTGGAATATTCAATCATTTTTATCCGGGATTTTAAAGGGCTTAATATGTTCAAATTTTCACGAATATAAAAATAATTATTAATTGTCATTTTGACAATTAATAATTATTTTATATTTTAGCGGCGTAGATAAGCTAAGCTAAAATAGCTTTCGTGTTTCTAACCAATTGAAAATAAGAAGATGAACCAAACATTCGAACTCGACAGTAATCCACACACCAGGTTAAATATCTTAACCGGCGAATGGGTTTTAGTATCTCCGCACCGTACAAAAAGGCCTTGGCAGGGTAAGGTTGAAGACGTCACACCAGATAATCGTCCGGAATACGACCCTAAATGCTACTTATGTCCGGGTAATAGTAGGGCAGATGGCGATAGCAATCCGGAATATACCGAAAGCTTTGTTTTTAACAATGATTTTGCCGCGCTGCTTGAAGATACACCAGCCGGTAATATGAATGAACATGATTTATTGGTAGCCAGTAACCAGAGGGGACTTTGTAAGGTAATCAGTTTTAGCCCTAAACACCACCTTACACTTCCCGAGATGAGTGTTAAAGCAATAACTGCTGTGGTAAATGTTTGGCAGAATGAATTTAATAGTCTGGCTGAAAACAATTGGATCAAATACATCCAGATTTTTGAGAACAAGGGCGAAATAATGGGCTGTAGCAATCCACACCCACATGGTCAGATCTGGTCGCAGGGCGATATTCCACTGGAAATCGCCAAAGAAACCGAACGCCAGAAATCTTACTATGCTATTCATAAAAGGAGCTTATTATCCGATTACCTTAAATTAGAACAGAAGAAAAAGGAGCGCATTATATTCGAAAACGATCATTTTGCCGTGCTTGTTCCTTTCTGGGCAGTATGGCCATACGAAACGATGATTATTAGCAAACGCCATGTAAATAGCATTAGGTTGTTTACAGAAGCCGAAAAGGAATCGTTAGCTGAAGCCATTAAGGTATTAACAACCAAATATGATAACCTGTTCGAAACTTCTTTTCCATATTCTGCCGGCATGCACCAGGCGCCGGTAAACAATGGCTATTACCCTGAATGGCATTGGCATATGCATTTCTATCCGCCGTTATTGCGCTCGGCATCAGTTAAAAAGTTTATGGTGGGTTATGAGATGTTGGCCAATCCTCAACGTGATATTACCCCTGAGTTTGCCGCAAACCGTTTAAAAGAAATGTCTGCAACACACTATAAAATCAGCAAGGTTTAAAACTAAAAATATTAAATAATGAATGCACAACATTTAAAAAATACATTTAAAAAACTTTTCAACGCTGAGCCTATTTTGGTGCGTTCGCCGGGAAGGATCAATATTATTGGAGAACATACCGATTATAATGGTGGTTTTGTAATGCCTGCTGCTATTGATAAGGCCATTTATGTCGCCATATCAAAAAGAGAAGACGATGAAATACATTTATTTTCAGAGAGCTATCAGCAGTTTGATATTTCATCGATAAACAGTTTAAAGAAATCAGAAAATAGCTGGGCAAACTATATTTTAGGGATTGCCGATCAGTTAAAGGAAAGAGGTTACCAGTTGGGTGGCTTTAACTTTTATATCGATGGCGATGTGCCTTTGGGCGCAGGTTTATCATCATCGGCTGCTGTAGAATGTGCAACCGGATTTGCACTCGATCAACTTTTTTCGCTTTCTGTTTCCAGGATGGATATCGCATTAATTGCACAAAAAGCCGAACAAACTTTTGCCGGGGTTAACTGCGGTATTATGGATCAGTTTGCCTCGGTATTTGGCAAGAAAGATCAAGCCATTATGCTCGATTGCCGATCGATGAAGCATATTTACATTCCTTTAAAATTGGATGGTTATAAACTTTTGCTTCTAAATACCAATGTAAAACATGCACTAGCCGATTCGGCTTATAACAAAAGAAGATCACAGTGCGAGCAAGGTGTAGCCTGGGTAAAGGCGCATTATCCAAATGTAAGTACCCTTCGTGATGTAGACTTAACCATGTTAGAAACCTATGTTAAGCCAATGGACTTAGAAGTGTATAATAAGTGCCGTTTTGTAGTAGAAGAAATCGGGCGTTTATTAACAGCAGCTGAACAGTTGGAGAACGGTAATTTACAAGCCTTAGGTAAGCTGATGTTCGAAACACACGAAGGTTTAAGCAAAGATTACGAAGTAAGTTGTAAAGAATTGGATTTCCTGGTTGAAGCGGTTAAACCATTAGATTATGTGCTGGGTGCCAGAATGATGGGCGGTGGTTTTGGTGGTTGTACCATCAATATTGTGAAAGAAGAAAAAATTGCCGATTTAGTTGAAGAGTTATCTTCAAAATATTTATTACAATTCGGGCTCAAACTTGATTCCTACACTGTTCAAACCGATAACGGAACCAGTTTATTCAATTAAAATTTAAACAACCCAAGTTATACTAACCAAAATAAATCAATGAAAAACAACTTATTAGACACGAAGGATTACATTGTATTTGCAATCTACTTCGTTATTGTAGCCGCTTACGGGCTCTACATTTACAATAAGAAAAAGTCTGAATCTACGGGTTCTAAAGATTATTTTCTTGCTGAAGGCTCTTTAACCTGGTGGGCTATTGGCGCATCGTTAATCGCCTCGAATATTTCAGCCGAGCAGTTTATCGGTATGAGCGGATCAGGCTTTAAAATGGGTCTTGCCATTGCAACGTACGAATGGATGGGCGCAGCAACACTAGTGGTTGTCGCGGTATTTTTCATTCCGGTTTACCTGAAAAACAAAATTGCCACCATGCCGCAGTTTTTGCATCAGCGTTATAATGGTACAGTGGCCATGATTATGGCTGTTTTCTGGCTATTACTTTATGTTGTAGTTAACTTAACCTCTATACTTTACTTAGGTGCTTTAGCGGTGAGCAGTATTTCTGGTTTCGATCTCAGTTTCTGCATGTACGCCATTGCAGGTTTTGCCATTATCATTACACTAGGTGGAATGAAAGTTATTGGGTATACCGATGTGATCCAGGTGTTTTTCCTCATTCTGGGTGGTTTGGCCACTACTTATCTAGCTTTAAACCTTGTATCTACCCACTATGGAACATCTGGTATTTTCGAAGGTTATAGCTTAATGACTTCAAAGGCATCTGAACATTTTCACATGATTTTAAAACCGGAGAACGAAAATTATATCGATTTACCTGGTTTAAGTGTGCTGGTAGGTGGTATGTGGATTGTGAACTTAAACTATTGGGGCTGTAACCAATACATCACGCAACGTGCTTTAGGTGCTAACCTGGAGACTGCCCGTGGAGGTATTCTTTTCGCGGCATTCTTGAAATTATTAATGCCAATTATTGTCGTATTACCGGGTATTGCCGCTTATGTTTTATTTAAAGATGGAGCCTTTCAGTCAGAAATGCTTCAGGATGGAGCTGTAAACCCAGATCGTGCGTATCCGGTCTTGTTAAACTTACTTCCTGCCGGATTAAAAGGACTTTCCTTTGCCGCATTAACCGCTGCGGTTGTAGCTTCTTTGGCTGGTAAGGCAAACAGTATTGCAACTATTTTTACTTTAGATATTTATAAAAAAGTATTAAGAACTGATGCCACAGAGAAAAACCTGGTAACTACAGGTAAAATTTCGATCATTGTAGCGATGATTCTTGGCGTATTAATTGCACCACATTTAGGAATCGATAAAAAAGGTGGTTTCCAATATATTCAGGAGTATACGGGTTTTGTTTCTCCGGGTATTTTTGCCATGTTTATTTTAGGTTTCTTCTGGAAAAGAACAACTTCAACTGCTGCATTATTCGCCACCATTGGCGGTTTCGGCTTATCGATTTTACTTAAATTCTTACCTAACCTTACCGATCTTTCCTGGTTATCGGGTATGGGTTTCTCTGTTAAAAACGCAGCTGGCGTTTATGAAATTCCATTTTTAGACCGTATGGGCTTCGTGTTTGTATTCTGTATTATTGGTATGTACATCATCAGTATGTTGAGCAACAAAGCTGAAGCAGAAGCAAAAGGATTGGCCATTGATGCGAAGATGTTTAAAACTTCTACCAGTTTTGCAGTGGGTGCTTTAATTATCATCGGATTATTAGTTGCACTTTACAGTGTATACTGGTAAATCATAAGTTATAGCAATGAAAAGGGATTAAATCTTAAGATTTAATCCCTTTTTTGTTTAAATGTGCTCGCTTGTAAATTAAACCCTTAATTTTCTTAAATCCTTAATGGTGAAGTATGCCGTCCTAAAGATCCTGAAACAAGTTCAGGAAGACGGTGCTATTAAATTTAAACCTTAATGTTCTTAAACCCTTAATGGTGAAGTATGCCGTCCTAAAGATCCTGAAACAAGTTCAGGAAGACGGTGCTATTAAGCCTTAATGTTCTTAAACCCTTAATGATGAAGTATGTCGTCCTAAAGATCCTGAAACAAGTTCAAGAAGACAGTGCTATTAAATTTAAACCTTAATGTTCTTAAATCCTTAATGATGAAGTATGCGCCATCCTAAAGATCCTGAAACAAGTTCAGGAAGACGGTACTATTAAATTTAAGCTTTAATGTTCTTAAATCCTTAATGGTAAAGTATGCCGTCTTAAAGATCCTGAAACAAGTTCATGAAGACGGTGCTATTAAATTTAAACCTTAATGTTCTTAAACCCTTAATAATGAAGTATGCTGTCCTAAAGATCCTGAAACAAGTTCAGGAAGAGAACTTTCTCTTGTAATCGTCATGCTGAATTTATTTCAGCATCTTTCCTGTAAAACAAGTTAAATTGACAATGGCTTTATAACTTGCGCTAAGGACTAGCTATTAATCCTCTTCAGTAGCCAGTTTTTTTACCAACCATGGTAAAGTAAGCCCTTGTCCGATCAGGGTAAACAGGACCACCACAACGGATATAAAGATAATGGCATTTCGCTGTGGAAATGCACTGCCATCCGATAAGGTAGCAGGTAAGCCAATGGCAATGGCCAGTGAAACAATACCCCTCATTCCCGACCAGCTAATAATTAAACTGTTTTTGAAATCGAGCAATGCGTCTTCTGTAATGCGGTGTTTCCCTTTTTGAAAAGCTTTTTGAAGATTAAATTTTTGCAGGAAAACACGTGCCATCCGCAGTAACAACGCTACAATGGTAATCACCAGCGAATAAGCAATGTAAGGTAGAATATCTGTACTGTTGATATTTTTGTATACATAAGGGAACTGTAAACCGATTAAGATGAAAATCAGGCCGTTCAATAAAAAGATAATAATGTCCCAGATGTTTTTCGATTGATTTTTAAGCTGCTCCGGAAATACCTTGTTGCTAAACCTGGATATGCCCAATCCTAAAATAACCACGGCAATAACCCCCGAAACATGTACTTGTTCCGCAATTAAATAGGTAACAAAAGGCATCAATAACATAAAGCTAATGGTTGCCAGGCGGTTGTTGTGGATCCTCTTAATGATAAATGCCAAAATTCTCGACATCACCACGCCGATTAAGAATCCACCTGCCATTAAAAGGGCAAATTCGAGAGACGCTTTCCAAAATACAAAGGCTGTTCCGGTTACCGCGGCAACAGCAAAACGATAGGCTACCAGTGCAGAAGCATCGTTAACTAAACTTTCACCCTCCAAAATGGTGTTGGTTTTGTGCGATAAACCGAGTCCTTTGGTAATACTCATCGCCGCAACCGCATCAGTAGCCGAAAGAATGGCGCCCAATACAAAAGATACCGGCCAGCTCATCCCCGGAATCATATAATGCGCCACTACAGCAATACCAATAGCGGTGATAAAAACCAGCGTAATGGCAAGTGCAAATATGGTATTGATATTGGTTTTAAATTCCTTAAATGAGATATTAAAGGCAGCATCGTAAAGCAATGGCGGTAGGAATATCAAAAATATAATTTCAGGATTAATATCAATTGGTGGTAAAGATGGTACAAAACCCACTGCAATTCCAGCTATAATCAATAAAATAGGATAGGGGATTTTAATTCGATCGGCGATAGCAGAAAGGCCAATCATCACCGCTAAAATAAATATTACAATGGCATAATTTTCCATATCTGCAAAACGCGTTTTTTAATAAATGTCGAAACACTTAATGCAAAATATAGGTTTAGAACTGAATTAAAAAGTTTCTGATCAAAATAAATTTACCGATGAAACGTGGAGGATGCCTGGAATTCTACTGCGATTAGTACATTTAAATTTAATGAAGAAATCCTTCATGTTCTTCAATTCTTAATGGTCAACAAAAAAATGCTAAATTAATTGCTGAAACGAGGCAGTATCTCTTTTTTTAAAAAAAAAACTGGAAAATTATAACAAAAGGAACGCTTTAATGAGAAATTAACGCTGTAAGCAGTCTCAGATTGATAAATACATTTAGATTTATTGAAGAAATCCTTAATGATCTTCAATTCTTAATGGTCAACAAAAAAAACGCTAAATTAATTGCTGAAACGAGGCGATAGCTTAAAATACTGGAAAATTATAACAAAGAAAACTTTAATCAGAAACTAACGCTGTAACCGGGGTCTTTTGCTTTTAAAAGCCTGGTTGGCTTTTGGCTTTGCTGCCTGAACACCGCTTTCCTCTTCAGATATTTTAACTGTAATGACATTCCCTTTAAAAGTTTCGCCATTTAAGGTTGATACAATGTTTTTAGCATCTGGAAGACTGTAAATTTCCAAAAAAGCATAGCCTTTACATTTGCCCGTCGCCCTGTCGCGAACAATTTTAATTGTTTCTACCCTGCCATGAAGGCTAACCAATATTGCCAAATCCATCTCCTGGATATTGTCAGGAAGGCCACCTATGAAAATCTTAACCATTAATTCTTTAATTTGAGAGAACATTTGGGTCAATAAATCTTAAATCCAGAGCTGTTCTTTTAGACCTGCAAAATAAGCAAAATGATGTTCTTACCCAAACTAATTGTATGAATTTTGCCTCATTTTTATCATAAATTTGTGAAGAGCAGGCATATATATTGATGTTGACCATCAGAAAATGTACATTCGCTTTCTAATCATCAAATAATAGGTTAAAATATGAGCATCCCCAGGTTAAAATCTATACTTCTCATCGCGTTTTTACTTTTCACCTCTCAGTTTATACAGGCTAAAATTTTATTGCCCTCAGTTTTTAGCAATAACATGGTTTTACAACAAAAAAACAATGCAGCAATCTGGGGTAAAACTGATGCGGGTAAAGCAGTTAAAGTAACGGTTTCGTGGAATAAAATTAATTATGGCGCTATTGCCGATGCCGGTGGTAATTGGAAAATTAAAGTGGCAACGCCGGGTTATGGAGGGCCCTATACCATCACCATATCAGATGGAGAATTGTTGGTGCTCAATAATGTATTAATTGGCGATGTGTGGATCTGCTCCGGACAATCGAACATGGAAATGCCATTGGCAGGCTGGGGCAAAATCCTCAATAGTGAAAAAGAAATTGCAGCAGCTCAATATCCAAATATCCGTTTATTACAGGCAGAGCATGTGACCAGTAATTTCCCGCTTAATGATGCCAAAGTGGCTAATGGTGGTTGGCAGGAATGCAACCCTAAGTACATTGCAGAGTTTTCTTCAACGGCTTATTTCTTTGCACGCGAAGTGTATGAAAAAACCAAAATTCCGATTGGACTGATCCATACCTCGTGGGGAGGAACAATTGCTGAAGCGTGGACAAGTGCCGAATCGTTAAAAAAGATGGCGGATTTCTCAGCTGCAGTTGATAAGATTCAGCAATCAGCTAAAAATCCATCAACAATTTCCTATGAAGAAAAGCTCTACAATTGGGTTAAAATCACTAACGATAAAGATTCAGGTAATCAAGACGGGCAGATGAAATGGGCATTGACAGAAAGTGCCAGCTGGAAAAATATGACTTTGCCAACCTTGTGGGAAGATGCAGCGCTTAAAAATTTCGATGGTGTGGTTTGGTTTACAAAAAAGATTACAATTCCCGAAAACTGGAAAAGGGATGGGGCAAAGCTTAATTTGGGTACTATTGATGATAACGACATTACTTATATAAATGGTGTAAAAGTTGGCGAAACGGTAGGTTATAACATTGAAAGAAAATATACTATACCAGCTAACTTGCTTAAAGTTGGTGAAAATACCATCACTGTCAGGGTTTTTGATAGCGGAGGAGGCGGTGGAATATACGGTGATATTAAAGATTTAAATTTAACAAATGGTGCTGCAGATAAAATTTCCTTAGCTGGTGAGTGGAAATATAAAATAGGTTTGGATTTTAAAAATATTGAGCCTAAACCTTCCGAAGAAAATGGCCCTAACCGACCAACCGTTTTATATAATGCCATGGTTCACCCTTACCAGCAATTCTCCATTAAAGGAGCTATCTGGTACCAGGGCGAAAGTAATGCTGATAGGGCTTATCAATATCGCGAATTATTTCCCACGATGATTAAAGATTGGCGGCAGAAATGGGCGCAGGGCGATTTTCCTTTCTATTTTGTTCAATTAGCCAATTTTATGCAGATTGATCAAAAACCAATAGAATCTGCATGGGCAGAGCTTAGGGAGGCACAGCAAAAAACACTTGCTTTGCCAAATACAGGCATGGCAACTATTATTGATATTGGTGATGCAAAAGATATCCACCCCAAAAATAAACAGGAGGTGGGCAGAAGGCTGGCATTAATTGCGCTGGCTAAAACCTATGGACAAAAAATAAACTATGCTGGCCCGGTTTATCAATCAAATAAAATTGAAGGAAAACAGATCGTTTTAACCTTTGGCAATAGCCAAAACGGATTAAAAACTGCGGATGGAGAAGCACTAACAGGTTTCGCCATCGCTGGGGCAGATAAGAAATTTTATTGGGCCAAAGCCAGCATCCTGGGCAATCAGATTATAGTTAGTAGTCCTCAGGTGGCTAATCCTGTTGCCGTTCGTTATGCATGGGGAAATAATCCCGTATGTAACCTGGTGAGTAACGATGGCTTGCCGGCATCACCATTCAGAACAGATACCTGGCAGGGCATTACCTTTGCGAAAAAGTAATTCATAAAAATTTGTGCAATATGTGAGGTGAAATCCGTGCAATGCAGGCAATATTTAAAGTTGCACTATTCTTTGTGGCTTACTTTATATTTTTACTGGCTAACCGGAAATTATGCCAAATACCTTATCAGACCAGGAAACCATTCTCCTGATTGCCGACTTGGAAGAAAAATTATTAGATGGGTTTAAAAAAACAGACCTGAACACACTCGATTTATTGTTTGCCGATGGGATGCTCTTTCACGATCAGTATGGAAATGTGTTGGATAAAGAGATGGACCTGGATGCTTACCGGAGCGGCAGGATAAAAATTACCAAAATCAATGTATCCAAGCGGGAAATACGTGTTTTTGAATCTATTGTTATTGTTTCTGCAAGCCTTTTTATTAAAGGAAATTATGCCGATTTACTGCTGAACGGCAAATATCAATGGTTAAGGGTTTGGGGCAAAGTTAAAGAAGAATGGAAAGTAATTTCTGCCAGCTGTACAAGCATTTCAATATAAAATATTTGCTTAAAAATAAGAACGGGGAATAACCAATGGCTATCCCCCGATTCTAAATTAACGCTCTCTGAATCTAATATAGAACTAATCTCCGTTTCCACCAAAAACCTGATGGGCGAACCAGGTCAGTGCTGACCACAACGCGCTAAAAACAGGCATATATCACAATCTTGGTGTAAACCTCTGGCTTTGCTAACTGTATAATTTTTTATCACTCAATTTTTTATCCTCATCATTTACACTTGCATTGGCCCAACTGGATATCGTTTTTTAATTATTTGAATCTAGGTTACTAAATCGTTTTAATATTCGCCCATATTTATTATTTTTATGAAATATTGTCTAACCAATAATCCTTTTATGAAAAGAATATTTGCCTCAGTCTATCTGCTGGTTTCCTGTCTATCTATTTATACTTCGAATGCTCAACATTTAACGGAGTTCAATAAGGCACCGCTAAAACAACATGTTTATGTGCAATTGCCTATAGGCAGTATTAAAGCCAAAGGATGGTTGTTAAAGCAGCTGGAACAGCAAAGAGACGGTGCAACAGGAATGGCAGAAGCGCTATACCCGGAAAAAGATAATCTGGGCAAAAATTCCGATTGGCTGGGGGGCGATGGAAACGGATGGGAGCGGGTACCTTATTATGTTAAAGGTTTAGTGGCATTGGCTTATACCTTGGATGATCCTATACTGAAAGCGAAAGCACAAAAGTATATCGATTGGACGTTGAACAATCAACAAGCCAACGGATTATTCGGTCCACCGAAAATGAAAGATTGGTGGCCGCGCATGCCAATGATGTATGCTTTGCAAAGCTATTACGAAGCCACAAATGATAAAAGGGTTATTCCCTTTCTCTCCAAATATTTTAAATACGAACTCGACAACCTCGATGCTGATCCATTAAAAGAATGGGCTAAATCAAGAGCCGGCGATAATATGGAAATAGCCATTTGGCTTTACAATAAAACCGGTGATCAGGATTTATTAAAGCTGGTAGAAAAGTTAAAACAACAGGCTTACCCCTGGATAGATATTTATAGTAACAACGGATTTTACTTTTTCGGTGATGATTTTCAACCGAAACATATGGTTAATGTGGCCCAGGCCTTAAAATTTCCAGTGGTTTATGCACAAGTTCAGGATCTTCCTGCTAATCTGGAAGCACTTTCTAAAGGCGTCGCTCACATTATGCACGACCACGGTCAGCCGGAAGGTTTAGGCTCTGGAACTGAATTCCTGGCGGGTACCAGCAGTATTGAAGGTGTAGAAACCTGCACCGTGGTAGAATGGATGCAAAGTTTAGAAACTGCCGCAAAGGTTATTCATGATGCGAAAATTGGCGATCAGTTGGAAAAAATAGCTTTTAATGCTTTGCCGGCGCAATTTAACCGGGATTTTAAAAACCACTCGTATTATACATTACCTAATCAGGTTCAAAGTATTCATGGAGAGCATGGCTTTAATCAGGATTATAGCTCAGGGATCGTTTCTAGTCCCTATTCAGGTTATGGCTGCTGCCGTTATAATATGCACATGGGCTGGCCTTATTTTGTAAAAAGCAGTGTAGTGGCTACTCCTGAAAAGGGATTGGCGGTCATTACCTATGGCCCGATGGAAATAGAAACTGTGGTAGCCGGGAACAAAAAAATTAAAATTACTGAAGAAACCAATTACCCTTTCGAAGAAAAGATCAGGTTAAAAGTAGAACTTACCAGTTCGGTATCCTTTCCTTTGATTTTAAGGATCCCGAACTGGAGTGTAAAACCAGGTATAAAATTAAATGGAACAATATTAAAAAGCGTAAAAGCAGGAGAAATGTTTACCATAGCCCGTGAATGGAAAGATCAGGATCAGTTAGAGCTGGATTTTCCGATGCAGGTTACCACCCAGGTACAAGTAAACAATTCGCTAAGTGTAGAACGCGGCCCTATGGTTTATGCCCTGGAAATTAAGGCCGTAAATAAGGTCACCAAAACGCATCCGGTTGCTGGCTTTACAGATTACGAAATCCGTCCTGAATCAGCATGGAACTATGGCCTGGTATTGGATAAAGGTAACTTAAGTAAGGTGAGCGTGTTGAACTCCACAATGCCAGAAAACCCTTTTATTGCAGAAAATGCACCGGTTAAATTAAAGGTTCGGGCAAAAAAGATTCCATCATGGGGCCTAAGCTACAATAAGGTGGCCGCTTTTGATGTGCCCTTTAGTCCAATTGCATCTGCCGAAAAACTGGAAGAAATTACCCTTGTACCTTACGGATCTGAAAATATACGGTTGAGCTGTTTTCCTGTCATCGGTCAGCCAAAAAAAATAAATAAAACTTTGGTTGAAAATTTTGATCAGGGAATGGCGAGCAACTGGGTTTTTTATGGTGGTGGCTGGTTTTGGAAAGATGGACAGGTTAACGCGGCATCCAACGCAGGTTCTGGTGGTTATGGCATAAATGGATCTAAATATGTGGCTAATGGAACAGACTTTAAAGATTTTACTTATCAGGCAGATGTTAAAATCAATACTGCAGGCGATGCAGGTTTAATGTTCAGGGTTTCTCATCCGGCAATTGGCCCAGATGCTTACGAAGGCTATTACGTGGGTTTGGATCAACTCAATGGAACGGTAGTATTAGGGAAAGCAGGCGGGCAAAAATGGACCGTGATCAGTTCAGGAAAATATCCTGTTGAAATGAACAAAATGTATACCTTAAAGATAGTGGCGAAGGGAGATAAATTTGATATTTTTATTAACGGATCAGCTCAGCCCGTTCTTTCTGCAACAGATAATCAATACCCCTCTGGTAGTATAGGATTAAGAACATATAAAGCATTGGCAAGTTTCGATTCAGTGAAGATTAACGCTTTTTAACGTCAGCCCAAGGCGATTTTAAACATTGCGGCAAGGAATTTGTTAATGTATTATCAATAAATAAAGTAAATTATGAAATTATACAAATCAATACCCATAATGCTCTTTACCCTTGCACTCGCTGCAGGTTGTGTAAGCAATAAGAAATATGCCGAACTGCAGGATACTTATGCAAAGCTGAGAGAAAGAAATCAGGAGTTAAGCAATAAATACCAGGACAGCCAGCGTGAGCTTAGTGGCAGCACCAGTAGGGTTAAAAGTTTAGAGGAGCAAATCGCATCAGAAAAAGCCAATGTAACCGCCTTACAAGATGCTTTGAACAAATGTTTAAATTCTAGTAGCCAGGGAAATGTTAACATTTCAAAACTGGTTGATGAGATTAATAGCTCAAATAAATACATCAAACAACTCGTTAATGCGAAAAACAAAAGCGACTCGCTTAATATGGTGTTAACGAATAACTTAACACGATCGTTAAGCAGGGAAGAACTGGGTGATGTTGATGTGCAGGTACTTAAAGGCGTAGTATACATCTCTTTAGCCGATAACATGTTGTATAAATCAGGTAGTTACGAAGTGTCTGATAAAGCTGGAGAAACGCTTAGCAAAATTGCCAAAATTATTAAAGACTATGATACCTACGATGTATTGATTGAAGGTAATACCGATAATGTGCCTATCGCGCAAACCAATATCCGCAACAACTGGGATTTAAGTGCTTTACGTGCTTCATCAGTAGTTCAGGTATTGCAAACTAAGTATGCTGTCGATCCCAAACGTTTAACTGCTGGTGGACGTGGAGAATTTAATCCAATTGCCGATAATACCACCGCAGGCGGAAAAGCGAAAAACAGACGTACACAAATTATTATTACCCCTAAATTAGATCAGTTTATGGATCTGATCGGAAAAGCGCCTGAGCAATCTCAAAAATAAAAGCAAATAATTAAGCATATAAAGGGTTGGAATTTATTTTTCCGACCCTTTTTTGTATAAACAGCTTTCAACTTCTGCCTAATATTTTGCTAATTTTGCACGCGCTCCATTATGTGGTTATGAGAAAACGGATAAGAAGACACCTTCGGACAGCAAAATATATTGTGTATAAAGAAACTTTAGTTGATTTTAAAGAACACGTTTGGACATTTATAGGCGCATTTTTAGGTATTGGCATTATCGGCTTACTCCATTCCAAATATTTTACGGCCAACGATAATTTATTTCTAATCGGTTCATTTGGAGCCTCATCTGTACTTATTTATGGGATTATTAATAGCCCGCTGGCACAGCCGAGGAATTTAATCGGTGGGCATGTGCTTTGTGCCTTGGTAGGCGTTACTATCCACAAACTTATTCCCGGCGAAGTGTGGTTATCTTCTGCTTTGTCGGTTTCTTTATCGATTGTATTGATGCAGATCACCAAAACACTGCATCCCCCGGGTGGGGCAACCGCACTGATAGCCAACATCGGATCTGCCAAAATCCAATCTTTAGGTTACCTGTATGTATTATGCCCGGTATTATCCGGCGCGAGTATTTTACTTCTGGTGGCCATTATAGTAAACAACAGGACCTCACACCGCAGTTATCCCAATAATAAAAAATGGTATAGGGTCTGGCACCGTTACCGCAGGTAAAATATATCTCGATAACCATATTGATATGACGATTATACCTGATTATAAATGTATATTTGGTTATATCAGTAATCTTTTACAACACTTTTCTCTCACTGATTTACCATAGCGGTATGCGCTAATCTTAAATGGGTATTCCGATCACCGAATTGTTTATGCAATGATGATGGGTCTTATGAAACTGTAATCGTTTAATGCAATGAGTAGAGACAAAAAGAAAGAGGCAAGTGTAAACAAAAAAGCGCCCTCAGATTATCAATCGGGAAAAGGTAAATCGGTAAAAACTGAAATTGATCTTTTCGCTAAAAAACCTGGTAAAAATGGTAAATAGCGACCAACGGGCTCAGGCAAAGGATTTTTTGTACGAACTAAATAACACCAGACATGAATATGGTTTTTCGGCAAACGAAGAATGGACATTTGACTTGGTAACGAATGGTCAGAAGAAAGACCTGGAGGATAAATATTATCCCGTATTATCACTAAACATTGCGCCTGAAAATATGGTGGATATGCTTGATCTTTTACAAGAGAAGCTTGGAAAGGCCGTAGATCATATCAAAGATAGTCTAAGCGTCAAAAAAAGCTTAAAAGAGCCAGCCCATTTATTAGCTTATTGTACAGGCAGATTAAAGTAATGGTTACATTTAAAATAAGAAAGTTCTTAAATAAGCTTTAAGAACTTTCTTATCTAGATTTAATTGTTTACTCAGCAGCATCGCCCTGGTTTATAAAAAGCTTTCTGCTTTGTGTGTAAAGAACCAGTACATTGATGCAAAGCTTAAAACAATCCCAGTCAAATACAAAAAGCACCTGCCAGTGTTAATACTTTTCTAAAATGAAAAATAAATTTCTAATCAGATATACACTGACAAATAAAATCAAGAAATACTGATTTTATTTTTTTGCTGGCTTAAATAAGCCGCGATTTGATTTAACATAATACTTCTTGTTGCCCGTACTGCAGATTTTAAAACTTCAGAACTTACGCCTAAGCGGTTTGCCCAATAATTTCGGTCTGTTTCTTCGGATAATAAGATGATTTCTTCTTTAAGGCTCGGGGTTTGGGTGAGATTTTTCATAATTGGGATGATTAATTCAGTTAGTAACACGCACAAGCTCGATTTGGTTCTATAAAAATAGATTTTTTTATTTGAAATAACAAGCTGTATAACAGCTGTTTAAAATTTTATCTTAGTTTTTTTATTTATAACAAAACAGAGGAATGATTCTATCTGGTGTCGTTAATTCGTTTTAGTAGTCATTAAAATTGCCTGATCAAATTAATAATTGTTCAAAAAAATGAATTTATGTATTTTTAATTATACGTAAATTGACTATAATTGTCCATTATTTATAAAAAAAAATACTCTGTAATGGGCGATATGAGGAAGGGTGAGGTTACTCAGATTGATTTTGAATACGGACATGGGATCATTATTGATGAAAATGGCCAGGATATTCACTTTCAGTTAGATAACGTATCTGGTCAAATTAATATAAATTCGAAAGTAATTTTTGAGATAGAATTAGGCGAGCATGGCTTAGCAGCCGTTAAAGTTAAGTTAGCAATGGCAGAAATCAGGGCTTAATTACTTCGCAATAAATTTTATACGATATCATTAATCATTTGATATAGGTAGACTGAAATAAAATGTAGAACCTTCCCCGAATTTGCTTTCTACCCAAATTTTTCCTTCATGCCTTTCTATTACTTCGGCACAAATGTACAGGCCTACTCCAAATCCTGCAATTGTTTTAGTGTCAGGACTCTCTACACGATAAAAACGGTCAAAAAGTCTGGGGATATCATTTTCTTTAATGCCTATGCCTTCATCTTCCACGCTAACAATTACATAACCTTTTTGTATTTCGCACTTTATGGCAATTAAAGATTCTTTTTTTGAGTATTTCGCTGCATTGCCAATCAGGTTATTGATCACATTGCCAATTTTTTCGATATCCGCATATACAATCATTTCTTCTGAACCAATCACCTGGATAAAATGGCTGGGTAAAACAGTTCTATTTTCCTCAGCGATGGTTTTAATTAAATCAACAAGGTTAAAATTTGTTTTGTTTAATAAAATTTTGCCCGATTCTAATAAGGATACATTTAAAAAACCATCAATCATTAACGACATCCGCTTTAACTGAACATTTACCTTATCCAGTATCTGAATGGTAAAATCGTTATCGGTCTCTTTAAATTTATACTGTAAAAGTTGTATGTATGCGCTTAAGGATGTTAAGGGTGTTTTAAGCTCATGGCTTACCATGCCGATAAAGTCGTTTTTCCTAATTTCATCCTGTTTATGTTCTGTAATATCCAAAACGGCGCCAGCAATATAAACGGCTTTTCCTTCTTCATTGTAATAAGCTTTTCCCGCCGTTCTTAACCATTTGCTTTTTGCGCTTATGCCGTTCAGGTTAATTTGGTATTCGACATTAAAAGCACTCCGGAGGTGTAAGGCACGCCTAATACTGCTGGTAAGATGCCCCATGTCTTCCGGGCTGATCAATGATTTGGCTTCTTCTATACCCAGCCTGTTATTTTCCAGTTCATAAATTTGTTGCGCCCTTTCGGATAAAAGCACCTGTTTACTTTCCAGATCGATATTCCATGAACCCATTTCTGATGCATCCATAGCTATTTTTAGGATGTCTTTAGCTTTAAGTAGTTCTTTTTTGAAATTTACCTGCTCTGTAATATCCTTAATAATGACTAAAATCCGGGTTACTTCATTTTTGTCGTTTTTTAAGGGTTCATAAAATGCGATGAAATAGCCGTCAGAAACCGGTGTTGAAAGCTTTAATTCATTAAGCGTTAAAGGTTGTCCGTTTTTAAAAATATCTTTTACACGCTCTACAAGTGCCTGCTGTTTTTCGAGTTCTGGCCGTGCCTCTTCCTGCGGAATCCCGATTACTTCTTTTCTGCTTTTATTCCAAAGTTTTAAGATGTTATCGTTTGCATATTCTGTAATAAGTGCCGGACCTTTTAATACACACATGCCCAAAGGGGCCTGCTCGAAAAATCCCCTAAAACGGGCTTCACTTTCAGAAAGTTCGAATAAAATATGCTCAAGGTCGTTTTCATCCAATGGAATTTCCCTTAATGAACAAATGATGTATTCAACCGGACGATCGTTTTGTAATACCGGCGAAAATTCCAATTCCCATTTTACGTTTGGCGAATTAGAATAAATGGGATGAATAACCAGCGTGTGCTTTTCTTTAAGGTCGCTCACTTTCTGAACGGTTTTAACCAGGATTACCTTTTCAGTATCAGACAGGAGGTTTGGGATAATGTTAATATCATAGAATTTTAATTTGCCACCCACCCGCGCTATTAAAGCCTGGTAAGCATCGTTATGTTCTACCACCACCAATATCGGTTTCACTTTAAAAATGATTATCGGGTTTTTAGAATGTTTTAACAGTGCTTTTAAGAATGGAGAGGCTAAATCTATCATAAATTTAAGTTGACACTTTCCCAAATATAATCGTTAGGCAGTTAATCGCCAACCGAATTCTAAAGATGGCATAATATTTATCATACAAAATGGTATAACTTGTAAGTGGATTTCCTTTTTAATTGTTTGTAAGTTCTTGTATTTCAGTGGCTAGTGATCTTGTGAGATGTGTCTGGTCTGCTAAGCTTAAAACATTTCAGATGGATGGGTGTTATAAAAAAAGGTAGATATTATTTCGTTTGTTCTTCAATAAATATTAGTAGCAGTTACACAATAGATAAAGATCATGAATCCCGAATACGACTATAATACCCAAGATAAGTGGTTGCCATTTAATGGTTTTTCGCCATTAATTACCGTTTTTAGATCATTTCATGATTTGACCCCGGACATGGAATTTATCATCAATAACGAAACTTTTCCGGTTACTTTTAAAAAAAACAAATTTATTTCTTCCCCGTTGCACCACGATAAATATGTGTACCTCATCCTTAACGGGATTACCAGGGGGTATATGAAAGATGAGGATAAAGAAATTACCACCTGGATTGCGAAAGAAAATGAATTGGTAGGAAATGTGTGTAATGTTTGGAATAATAATGAGGCCATTGACGGGTATGTACAGGCTTTAGAAGACGTTGTGGCAATTGCCATTCCACATACCATGTCGAAACAACTATATTTAAATTATCATATAGCCAATTATATCGGCCGAAAAGTAACACAGCTTCACTATTTACAAGCTTGCGAAAGGGCGCTCATTTCGAGGTTACAATCAGCAGAAAAAAGGTATATCCGCTTTATTAAATCCTATCCTGAACTGGTAGATCGGGTTCCACTTAAATATATTGCCTCATTTTTATGTATGCGCCTGGAAACATTAAGCCGCGTACGATCGAAATTGGCTTTGGTGTAAGAAAATTTAAAGCCTGTAAAGATGATTAAGTTTTTAAAAACCGCCTTGATATTTTTATGCAATCGATTTTATTTTATGTTAGATCAATATCAAAAAAATGTAAAGTTTAAAGCATAAAATGAAAAACGAAAAGATGAATTAGGGCTTTACTTGGCGATTATGACTGATTTGTAAGACAATCTTAAGCTTTATTTTGTTAAAAATGGTGTCTTTTTAAGCAGAAAAAAAGTTTTTATACATTTTTTAAGAAAATTATTTATTTGGTAATCAGTATGTTACATTGTGTTTTTGAATTAAATATTCGATTTAAGCGATTTAACATTTCTCACTTACATTTTTTTAAAAATTTATATATATTTGTTCTTACCCTTTCGAGGGTATGTTTTTCATAGGTAGATGTAGGGTCAGAACAATGTTCTGGCCCTTTTTTGTTTTAATGGATTTAGAAAAACTATTTTTGTGTTATGATAAAAAAGAAAGTGATTGTTGCGGTTACTGGTGCCAGTGGTTCTATTTATGCAAAGGTTTTATTTGACCAGTTGTTAAAATTAAAAGATCAGATGGAGGCGGTTGGTGTAGTGATGAGCGATAATGCAAAAGCGGTTTGGCAATTCGAACTGGGGAACCAGGATTATAACCTTTTTAAAGACTTTACCTTTTATAACAAAAACGATTTTAATGCCCCTTTTGCCTCGGGATCGGCAAAATATGATACCATGATTATCGTTCCCTGTTCTATGGGTACTTTGGGTAGGGTGGCACACGGCATATCGAACGATTTGATTTCGAGGGCTGCAGATGTGGTGTTAAAAGAACGGAGGAAATTAATAGCTGTAGTAAGAGATACCCCGTTTAGCTTAATCCATATCAATAACATGAAAGCAGTAACTGAAGCGGGCGGAATCATTTGCCCCGCCAATCCATCTTTTTACAGTTTGCCTCAAACGATAGAAGAAGTTGCCGGAACGGTAATTAGCAGGGTGTTAGACCTGGCAGGTTTCGAACAGGAAAGTTACCGGTGGCAGGAGAAGTAGTTGGTATTTTACCAAAGTTTAGATATTTTTGGCCGATTAAACCAATATCATGAAACTATTTTTACGCTCTATCTTATGCTGCGCAATGTTATGCACTTTTTTTTCTCAGGTTAATGCTCAGCAGGATTTTCTAATTAATTCAAAAAACGACACTTTAAAAGGCGAAATAAAAAAACAATTTATTGGTTTTTATAGATTTAAGCCCGAAGGAGGCACCAGCTTTAATAAGATCCCAATCCGTGAAACAAAAGAGTTTTATAAAGTAGAAAAAGAGATAAATTATCTGGTTAAAGTACGCCCCGATAAAAGAAGCCCTGATTTTTTACAAAGATTAGTTAAGGGCAAAATTGATTTGTTTGAATATTATAGACAGACTGGTAATAATCAGGTTGATATCGTTTGGTATGCAAGTAAAGAAAATGGAGAACTGTTGGAGGTAAAGAGTAACCATATCTTTGGCTCTCGCACTGAACGTAAAGATAGAATCAGTGATAAACCCGAACTGTTAGAGAAATTTAAAAAAGATGATAGTTATAGTTTTGAAGCTGTAAAAGAATGCATTAAATTATATAACTCAAACTAAGTAGCCGACACTCATGTTAAAATTAAGCTTTATTGTAGTTGTTTTGTTCGCTTCAGTTATCTGTTTGTTTGGCTGTGAAAAAAGAGCTTGCCCAGAAGGCATGCATGAACAACGTTTAAAAGATGGTACTACAATCTGTGTTCCAAACAATTTATAGTCTGTAATTTGTCAGTTCTCAAAACTCAAAACCAACAACTCCGAACAAATTTCCTATCTTTGCAGCCTCAATGAAAAAGGTCGCATTTTATACATTAGGTTGTAAACTCAATTTCTCTGAAACATCCACCATCGGTCGTTTATTTACCGATGCAGGTTATGCCGTAGTAGAATTTCAGGACCAGGCTGATGTTTATGTAATCAATACCTGTTCTGTTACTGAGCATGCTGATAAAAAATGCCGTAAAGTTGTTAAGGAAGCTTTAAAATATTCTCCTAATGCTTTTGTAACCATTGTGGGTTGTTATGCGCAGCTAAAACCGCAGGAAATTGCCGAAATAGAAGGCGTTGATATGGTTTTGGGTGCTGCAGAAAAATTCAGGATAGTAGAATATATTACCGATTTAACCAAGCAACCGAAAACCCTTATCCATCAACAAAATATAGAGAAAGTAAATCATAATTTTATTGCCTCTTATTCAATTGGCGATAGAACACGTACTTTTTTGAAAGTGCAGGATGGTTGCGATTATCCTTGTACCTACTGTACCATTCCTTTAGCACGCGGTGCTAGCCGTAGCGATACCATCGAAAATGTGGTTAACCGTGCAAAAATGATTGCAGAAGGCGGTGTAAAGGAAATTGTTTTGACCGGTGTAAATCTTGGCGATTTCGGCATTAGAAATGGCCAGCGTGAAGATAAATTTTTCGACCTGGTTAAAGCTTTAGATGAGGTAGAAGGAATTGAAAGAATCCGCATTTCATCTATTGAACCAAATCTTTTGAGCAATGAGATCATTCAGTTTGTATCTACTTCAAAAAGGTTTGTCCCGCATTTCCATATTCCCCTGCAATCGGGTTCTGATAAAATTTTGGGTTTAATGCGCCGTCGTTACCGTAGCGATTTGTATGTGGAGCGTGTTGCCAAAATTAAGGAGGTAATGCCGCATTGTTGTATTGGCGTAGATGTAATTGTTGGCTTCCCTGGTGAAACGAAAGAAGATTTCCTGGATACCTATCAGTTCTTAAATCAGCTTGATATTTCTTATCTGCACGTATTTACTTACTCGGAGCGCGAATTAACTGCTGCAGCCGAAATGAAAGGTGTTGTGGCTGGCAGCGAGCGTAATGAGCGCAGTAAAATGCTCCATATTTTATCTGATAAAAAACGCAGGGCTTTCTACGAATCTCAAATGGATACTGAAGCTGAAGTGCTTTTCGAAGCGGATCAGAAATCGGGTTACATGCATGGTTTTACCAAGAACTATGTAAAAGTACGCGCCAAATACGATCCGGTAATGGTAAATGAATTGAAAGCGGTTAAGCTTTTAGAAATTACTGCCGATGGAGAAGTGGAAGTAGCTGAGCTGGAAACTGTTCACGCACATCATTAGTTTAGTCCTTAGTCGGAAGTCCTCAGTCCGAAGTCTATAATACCATTGTCGGTCCATTCTGAGCGGAGTTGAAAGATCTTTGATGATGTAAGATGTAAGATGGATGAGGTAAGATGGATGATGGAATTGATATTCTTCTTTAATTTTACCTAAGAACTACTGTAATAATTTAATTAAACCTGATCGGAGCGGGCACGAATCCCGATTTTTTCAATCGGGTGAGTAAAGCGGAGCGCAGGACTGTACTAACCGATAACAACAGAACCTTTCTTTTCAAAAAAAACAAAGAGATTTACATACTTTTTCTAGCTATTAACGATCAACTTTGGTCTTTCCAGTTTGAGCTTGAAGCCTTTCTCCTTTAGTCTTTAAGCTTTCCTCTTTAATCTTTCAGCTTTGGTCTTTCTTTCCTATCTTCGCAACAAATTATTTGTATGTTTCCTACCGTTTCACATTTCTTAGAATATTTATTCGGCATTAATTTACCGCTTCCGTTTAATACTTTTGGTGTTTTTGTAGCGCTCGCTTTTGTTGCTGGCTACTGGGCTTTTACCAAAGAACTTAAGCGTAAAGAAGCGTTAGGCATACTTCACCCCATTAAAAAAACAATTGTGGTGGGTAAACCTGCTACCACATCTGAACTGATCATGAATGGCCTTTTCGGCTTCGTTATTGGTTATAAACTGGTTTATGCGTTGTTGAACTATAAACTTTTTGTAAACGATGCACAGTCGATTTTAATGTCGACCAAAGGAAATATCATTGGTGGTTTGTTTTTTGCCGGTTTGTTTGCTTACTGGGATTATACCGAAAAGAATAAACACAAGCTGGATAAGCCAAAAGAAACACAGGTAACCATCCATCCATACCAAACGATGAGCAACCTGATTGTTTGGGCAGCCATCTGGGGTTTTTTAGGCGCTAAATTTTTCGATAATTTAGAGTATTGGGATGATTTTGTTCAACATCCTATCGAGCGGTTATTGTCATTTAGCGGTTTAACTTTTTATGGTGGTTTAATTTGTGGTGGAGCGGCTGTATTAATTATTGCCAAAAGAAACGGCATTAAACCGCTGCATATGCTTGACGTAGGCGGGCCGGGAATGATGCTGGCTTATGCTGTGGGCCGTATTGGTTGCCACTTAGCTGGAGATGGCGACTGGGGTATTGTCAATAATAATCCAAAACCATTTTCCTGGTTGCCAGATTGGTTGTGGTCGTACAAATACCCGAATAACGTGGTAGGAGAAGGCATTCCAATTCCTGGTTGTACCGGTAAGTTTTGTAACGAATTGGCGCAGGGTGTATATCCAACACCGATTTACGAAGTCATTATCTGTTTAATCCTTTTTGCCTTCTTGTGGAAGATCAGGGATAAAATAAAAGCACCGGGTTTAATGTTTGGTATTTACATGATCTTAAACGGTTTGGAGCGTTTCTGCATCGAATTAATTCGTGTAAACTCAAAATATCATGTTTTTGGTCTGTCTTTTACTCAGGCAGAAATGATTTCCACTTTTCTTGTTGTTGGCGGTATTGCACTAAGTGCTTATGCCTTAAGGAACAAGAATCAACTGGCTTAAAAATTTTTATAAGTTCATTTATCATCCGATAAACGCCTCGTTTTATTGTTAAATAGCTATGAATTACGAATTACTGTGCACAAAGGTGATATCGATTGTAAGGCTTACCGGAAATTTTATCCGTAAAGAAGCGATGCAGTTTGATGTTCAAAAAATAGAATATAAAGGATTAAATGATATGGTTTCTTATGTTGATAAAACAGCAGAGCAGAAACTGGTTCAAAATCTCGAAAAATTAATTCCCGATGCAGGTTTTATAACCGAAGAGAAAACGATTAACCGCACAGGTAAAACCTATACGTGGATAATTGACCCCTTGGATGGTACCACCAATTTTATCCATGGCATTCCGGCTTACGGCATTAGCGTAGCGCTTTATGAAGATGGATTGCCCGTTATTGGCGTGGTTTATGAATTAAACAGGGGAGAAATGTTTTATTCGTATAAAGGCGGACCTGCGCTTATGAATAAGAAAGAAATTAAAGTTTCCGCTAATCCTGATCTGAAATCGAGTTTGTTGGCCACAGGCTTCCCATATTATCAGTTTGATAAACAACCTCAGTACTTAAAATTACTGACGGAGATGATGCAGAAAAGCCATGGGGTACGTAGAATTGGTGCAGCGGCAATAGATTTGGTATATACAGCCTGCGGACGTTTCGATGCTTTTTTTGAATACAATCTACAGCAATGGGATTTTGCAGCCGGATGTTTTATTGTGCAGCAGGCAGGAGGAGAGGTATACGATTTCGCCGGTGGAAATGATTACTTTGAAAAAAGGGAAATATTGGCTACCAATGGTAAACTTACAGATGAAATGTTGGCTGCGATTAAACGGTATTTTAATTAATGCCGTCACCCTGAATTTATTTAAGGGTCTTTTCTTGAAGATGCTGAAATAAATTCAGCATGACGAGCCTTAACAACACGATAACAAAAAAAAGGTCCCGATTCTCATCGGGACCTTTTCACTATATATACTATGAAAAATGCACAATTTTAAAGCGCTTCAGAAACCACTTCTGTAACTTCAGGTACCATTCTTTGCAATAAGTTTTGGATACCCGATTTAAGCGTAATGGTAGAAGACGGACAACCACTGCAAGAGCCACGCAGCTCTACGGTAACCACACCTTCATCAAAAGATTTGTATGTAATTGCACCACCATCCTGCTCAACAGCCGGACGTACATAATCGTGTAGAATCTGCTGAATTTTAATTTCAGTTTCAGTACCTTCAAAAGCAGGTGCTTCTTCGGTAGTTGCTTCTTTAATTTTTAATTCAGATTCTACAGCTCCTTTAACAAATTCTTTTAAAATAGCTTCAATATCAGCCCATTCTGCATCATCTGTTTTGGTGATGGTCACAAAATTGCTGGCGAAAAAAACGCCAGAAACAAAGTTGAACTTAAATAACTCTTTGGCAAAAGGCGAATGCTCTGCACTCTCTTTTGTTGCAAAATCCTCACTGCCGTTTATTAACAGCTTGTTTACCATGAATTTCATGGTCGCTGGATTTGGAGTCTGTTCTGTATATACGTTAATCGTCATGTCTTAATCAATTTGAATAAACAAAATTAACAATTACTCACTAATAAAACCTTGGTTAGCTGTCTGCTTAACGTCAATTTAATTTGACTAGAAAACGCCGGTATAATTAAAAGGTGTAATGGTTCTCAATTGTACTTTAACAGCTTCGGAAACGGCTAAACCTTCAATAAATTCGGCAATACTTGCTGCATTGATTTTTGAATTTGTTCTGGTTAATTCTTTTAAGGCTTCGTAAGGGTTAGGGTAGTTCTCTCTTCTTAAAATCGTTTGAATCGCTTCGGCCACAACCGCCCAGTTCTCGTCTAAATCGGCATGTAAAGCAGCTTCATTTAATAAAATTTTGTTTAATCCACGTAGCGTAGAGTTAATGGCAATTAAGGTATGTCCGAAAGGAACACCTACGTTTCTTAACACAGTAGAGTCGGTTAAGTCTCTCTGTAAACGTGAGATTGGTAATTTAGCGGCGAAAAACTCGAATAAAGCATTGGCAATTCCGGCATTTCCTTCAGCGTTTTCAAAATCGATTGGGTTAACTTTATGCGGCATGGCCGATGAACCAATTTCTCCTGCTTTGATTTTCTGTTTGAAGTAGTTTTTAGAAATATAAGTCCAGATATCGCGGTCTAAATCTATAATAATGTTATTGATACGTTTTAAGGCATCGCATTGCGCTGCAAACTGATCGTAATGTTCAATTTGAGTCGTATGCTGTGCACGTGTCAGACCTAAAGTCTCGTTAACAAACTGGTTCGAAAAATTAACCCAGTTAACCTCAGGGTAAGCAATATGGTGTGCATTGAAGTTGCCGGTAGCGCCACCAAATTTTGCACTATTCGGAATGTTTTTTAAACTTTCTACCTGAATAGCCAAACGCTCAGCAAAAACCAAAAACTCTTTACCCAACTTGGTAGGAGAGGCTGGCTGTCCATGTGTGTGTGCCAACATCGGAATATCCTTCCACTCGGTAGCCAGGGCATTTATTTTTTCGATTAAAGTGTTAATTGCCGGATAATAGCTGTCATTCAATGCCAGTTTTATTGAATATGGGATGGCCGTGTTATTAATATCCTGAGAGGTTAAGCCAAAGTGGATAAACTCTTTATAATTTTGAAGTGATAAGGCGTCGAATTTACTTTTGATAAAATATTCAACAGCTTTAACATCATGATTGGTTACCTTTTCAGTTTCTTTAATTTCTAAAGCGTCAACTTCTGAGAAATTTTCGTGGATTTTGCGTAATTCAGCATAAAGATTTCGGTCAAAATTTTCTAAGCCAGGCAAGTTGATTTCGCAAAGTGCGATAAAATATTCGATTTCTACAAAAACACGGTATTTGATTAAAGCTTCTTCAGAAAAGTAAGCAGCTAAACTTTCGGTTGTTTTTCTGTAACGACCATCAACTGGTGAAATAGCTTGTAGTGATGTTAAATTCATTATGCGGATTATATTTTTGCCGCAAATTTACTACAATTGATGGATTTTAAGGTCTTGATTGCTAGAAATTAATATAAATAAAAAAGACCTTAGTATTTCTAAGGCCTTTTTTCGGTAACCGATAAACTATTTTTTAGTTGTATCAGTTGCTGTAGTGTCTTTAACGGTTGTGTCTTTTACTGTGGTATCTTTTACTGTGGTATCAACAACTGAAGTATCAACGGCAGATGAATCGCCACCTTCAGCTTTTTTTTCTGAGTTACAGGCAACAACAGATAGAGATAGCGCCAAAGCTAAAAAGCCGAATTTAAATGCATTTTTCATTTTTTTTCTTAATTTGTTTGGTTTTGAAAAGTTAATTAATGCTAATTTATATAAAATACTTAAAAATTAATCCGTTTATCCTAAATAAAAAAGCTCACGATTTTGAAATCGTGAGCTTTTTTATAAAAAATTGTGAAATAAATTAGTGTTTTACTTCTTCAGTAGTAGTAGTCGCTTTTACAGTAGTATCTTTTACTGTAGAATCTTTTACCGTAGTATCAACAGCAGTTGTGTCAGTAATAATAGTTGAAGAATCTGTAACTGTTGTATCAGCGCCATCAGCTTTTTTACCTGATTCGCCACAAGCAGCTACTGTTAAAGATAAAGCAAGGGCTAAAAAGCCTAATTTGAATGCATTTTTCATTTTGATCTTAGTTTTAGGGTTAAATCTACTGTTAATACCTAAAATGTTAAAAGGTAACCCTTTTAATTTTGATAAAATAAAAAAGCCTCCCTGATTTACATCGGGAGGCTCTTCTTATAAGTAAGTTAGACTAGTGTTTAACTTCAGTTTTTTCTGTAGTAGTTTTTACAGTAGTATCTTTTACTGTAGAATCTTTAACTGTAGTATCTTTTGCAGTAGTATCAGTAACGATAGTTGAAGAATCTGTAGCTGTTGTATCAGTACCTTCAGCTTTTTTTTCTGAGTTACAAGCAACAACTGATAAAGATAAAGCTAAAGCTAAAAAGCCTAATTTGAATGCATTTTTCATTTTTGAGTATTTTTTAAGTAATTAATTAATTTATCCTTAATACCGGTAACCCGAAAAGGTAACCCAAAAAAATAAAAAAAAATAAAAAAGGCTCCTGATGCTAGATCAGGAGCCTTTTTTTATAAGTAAAGTTAGACTAGTGTTTAACTTCTTCTGTAGTTGTAGTAGTTTTTACAGTAGTATCTTTTACTGTAGAATCTTTAACTGTAGTATCTTTTGCAGTAGTATCAGTAACGATAGTAGAAGAATCAGTTAAAGTTGTATCAGCACCTTCAGCTTTTTTTTCTGAGTTACAAGCAACAACTGATAAAGATAAAGCTAAAGCTAAAAAGCCTAATTTGAATGCATTTTTCATTTTTGAATTTTTTTAAGTAATTAATTTCTTATTAATGCCGCAAAGGTAAAAAGGTAACCCGATAATTTACAAAAAAGTTAAAATATTTTTTTTCGGCATATTGGGTTACCGTTTGCTTTAAGTTTGTATTAAGCAATTATAGTAGCTATAAATATTTTTTTGTCTAATATTGGGTTACTATTTATAGAAAAATGTATTAACTAGTGAATAACAGTTTAAAGAGTTCAGTTCCAACAGATAGAGAGGTTATTTTAGGTATTCTAAATAACTCAGAAGATACACTTAACAAGTTATACAAGGCTTATTATGCGATGGTTTTGCAGTTTATCCTGAATAATAACGGTGATGAAGATGATGCAAAAGACGTTTACCAGGAAGGCATAATCATTTTATATAACAAAATTAAGGCAGGTAATTTTGAGCTCAGCAGCAAACTGAAAACTTATATCTATTCGGTTTGCAGGCGTATTTGGCTAAAGAAACTTAGCCTAAACAGTAAAAAAACCGGTAGTATTACCGATTATGAAGATGTATTTGCTGTTGAGGAAGATGTAGAACACCACGAAGAGAAAGATGCTGCTTTTGTAAAAATGCAATCCGCACTCGATCACCTGGGCGAACCTTGTAAAACCATTATTCAGGATTTTTATATCCACAATTTATCCATGCAGGATATCTGCGAAAAGTTCGGCTATACCAATACCGATAATGCAAAAACGCAGAAATATAAATGCCTGCAAAGGTTAAAGAAAATATTTTTTCAACCATAATTTGAAATGAGAAACGATTTGGAGTTAGATGCAATTATTGAAGATTATCTTTTAGGTAAACTTAATGCACAGGAAACTGAAGCTTTTGAACAGTTACGTCGTAATGATGCCACAGTAGATCATAAAGTAGTTTCACATAAGTTCTTTTTAGAATCTATGGGGATATTTGCTGAGCAGTTACGCTTAAAAGAGCAGTTGAATCATATTCATGCCGAAATTGATGTGGAAAGTTTGGCCTCTACGCTTAGGCCTCATCCTTCACGTGTGGTTCAGTTATGGCGCAAACATAAATCTGCTATTGCAGTTGCCGCATCTTTCGTGGTACTCTCTCTGGTTTCTATTTACTCTATCCAACATAATACGCAACAGGCTGAGCGCTACAGACAGTTAAGTAATCAGGTAAATAATGCCATTAAAACACAAAATAGCTTAATCAGAAAAATTAAGCATAATAATACCACTTCTGATAAGCCAAATGCACAGAATAGTTTTGGGGGTACTGGTTTTGCCATTTCTACAAATGGTTACATCCTAACCAACCTGCATATTATTAATGGTGCTGATTCTTTATATGTGCAAAACAGTAAAGGAGAATCGTTTAAAGTAAAATCGGTTTATACAGATCCTCAAAACGATATCGCCATTCTTAAAATAAACGATAAACACTTCAGTAACTTATCTTCTATTCCTTACACCATTAAAAGGAATACAAGTAACATAGGCGAAATTGTATATACCTTAGGTTATCCAAAAGATGATGCTGTACTTGGAGAGGGTTATGTGAGTTCTAAAAATGGTTTTATTGGAGATACCACTCAGTATCAGGTAGCCATTTCAGTTAATCCTGGAAATAGCGGCGGCCCTGTTTTAGATAATAACGGAAATTTGGTTGGTATTATTAGTGGTAAGCCAGATCAGACCGAAGGTGCAGCCTTTGCCATTAAATCAAAATATATTTTAGAAGCGATGAGGGCTATTCCTCAGGATTCATTAGGTGTAAATAAACTTTCTGCCAGCAAAAAAAGCTTGCTGTCTGGTTTAAAACGGACCAAACAGATTGAAAAAATACAAGATTATGTATTTATGATAAAAGCATACTAAATGTAATACCCCAAACAAATTAATATTCTTAAACCCTGGAGATTGCTTCTTCAGGGTTTTTTGTTGGAATTGTAATTTGGAGGTCTTAAATTAATATTAAGTCTATGTATTTACTATACTATTGTTTAGATTTGTTTTAGTCAAATTTAAATTTAATAATATCATGAGTATAAGATTAGGCGATACCGCACCGAATTTCCAAGCCAACACATCCATTGGTGAAATAGATTTTTACGATTATTTAGGCGATAGCTGGGGCGTATTGTTTTCGCACCCTGCCGATTATACCCCTGTTTGTACCACAGAACTGGGTAGAACTGCAGCTTTAAAAGGTGAGTTTGAAAAAAGAAACGTTAAAGTTCTGGCACTAAGTGTTGATTCTGCTGAGTCGCATAAAGGTTGGATTAACGATATTAACGAAACGCAGCATACATCTGTAGAATTTCCAATTATTGCCGATCCAGATAAAACAGTGGCAAATCTATACGATATGATTCACCCAAATGCTTCCGAAACGTTAACCGTTCGGTCATTGTTCGTAATCAGTCCTGATAAAAAGGTGAAGTTAACCATTACTTATCCGGCATCAACCGGCAGAAATTTTAATGAAGTATTACGGGTAATTGATTCTTTACAGCTTACGGCAAATTATAGTGTAGCTACACCGGCCGACTGGAAAGATGGTGAAGATGTAATTGTGGTAAACAGCATTAAAACTGAAGATATTCCGGCTAAATTTCCTAAAGGACATCAGGTAATCAAACCGTATTTACGTACCACACCTCAGCCAAATAAGTAGTTCAAAGAAAATTTAATTAGAAACGCAACATTCTTGTTGAATGGCCCGAAATGGCTTGCATTATATTCGTAAATTATTATATTTGGTAGTTTTGTTTCAATATTAACGCTTAAACTGGTTGTTTTATTCATATTAATACGCAATTGGTTAAATGAAATGCTGATCAAGGCGTAAAATGTTTATTTATTTTATACAATTTTTATTTTTTTATGGCAACCGGAAAAGTTAAATGGTTTAACACTCAAAAAGGCTTTGGATTTATTGTGCAAGAAGACAATAAAGACTTATTTGTACATTTTAAAGATGTTTTAGGTGGAATCGAAAGCTTGAAAGAAAACGACACAGTAGAATTTGAAGTAGCTGAAGGCAGAAAAGGTTTACAAGCAGTAAACGTTAAGAAAGTTTAAGTAATAATATCATAATTATTTCTTCATCCCTACAAAAAGCCTTTCAGTTGAGAGGCTTTTTGTATTAAATGGTTCGTCACCCTGAATTTATTTCAGGGGCTGCTTATAAAGATGCTGAAACAAGTTCAGCATGACGTAAAGCAAACTATGAATGATCATTGAACTCCTTAATAGTATTGAATAATCGACGCTTTAATCACAATGTTTTCGCCATTGGCGACTTTGGTGAAAATTAAAAACTGATCCTGATCTGCTTTAATTTTATATTTCTTAACCAAATCTTCAGGCTTTGCCGGATAATTCCGCACAATTACATTTCCTTTTAAATTACCTTGTTTCTTAAGAGCTGTGGTCGTGAGTACAGCTTCAATTTTAAAAATCCTGCCGGAGAAATCTTCATTTGCTATTGCCGAACTAAAAAGCTGTGTTTGAGGATGTAATTTTGAGAGATCGTAGGTGCTGCCAATTAAATTAAAAGCACCTGATTTTAGTAAAGCAGCATCTGGTTCGTACAGGTAATTGCCAATGTTTAAATTGTCTGTAAACTGCACCGAACCATTTGAAGCAGATTTATAAAAGGAAAAATCTTTTTCAATGCCGTTATTTAAAGTTACAGCGATAATTTTCGTGTCGTCATTGTAATCTTTATCGATGATCCATAAAAGTTCTTTGCACTCATTTTTCACACTGACAATATGGATTTCACTTACCTGTTTCAATTCTGATAATCCCGCAGAAATATCGAGTAATGGGGCAGTTTTGATCATTATTCTCGAAGATTTTTCTAATAAGGCATCCAGGTTGCTTGCAACATCTGGTGTGCAGTCTTTTAGCATGAAAACTTTTCCTTTTTCGGCTCTTCGGGCAGGATCTACATAAATGGTATCAAATGATGTATCACTGGTCTGGATATAAGCAATTCCATCTTCTGCTTTAAATTCGATATTTGTGGCTTGTAAAGCCTGAGCATTGTGTTGTGCGATTGTGGAGAGTTCGGGATTGATTTCGCAATGCGTAACCGCTTTTATCTGTTTTGCAAAGTAATAACTGTCTATTCCAAAGCCTCCGGTTATATCTATTAAAGTATTGCCTTTGGCAAGTTTAGATTTATATTGAGCAGTAATTTCAGAAGAAGTTTGTTCGATGGATAGTACTGGGGGATAATAAATATCTTTCGTATTAAACCAGGTTGGTAATTTCTTTTCCGATTTTCTTTTTGCGGTAATCTGGGTGGCCAGTTCGGCTGCCGTAATACCTTCGAACGGACTTTTTGCTAAAGCAATCTGATTTACATCCGCATTCAAATGTGCATTGATATAATCTTGTACAGCTTTAGCTAAAAGTTTATTGTTCATGTGTTAATCGGTTATTTCAAAAGAGATCGTCATTTCGACTGTAGTGCAACGAAATGGAGAAATCTATTTAGATAGGTTTCTCCACTGCGGTCGAAATGACGAACACATTTAATGCTCACAATGACCAATTCTATGCGGATTTATTTTTCATCACCATCTGACAGGTATGGCGGCTCTTCACTTCTAATAAGATATCTTTATCCACTGTTACTCGATCTATCGTTTGTTGGTTATAATAACGGATGGTTACCAGCTCCAGGCCCTTATTGTATTTTACGGTAAATTCTTCCGACAGGTCTTTGATCAGTTTTTCAATCTGAGTCGGATGATCATCAACGCTGACCGAAAAGCTGATCGCAGAATTGAGCATGGTGTTGATTTTGATCCTGTGCGTATGAAAAAGTTCAAAAATATTGCTCAGATTTTCTTCGATAATAAAAGAATAATCCTTTGGGAAGATAGAAATCAATGCCTGATTCACCTTAAAAATAAAAGAGGGGATAGGCAATGGGTTATTTTCTTTGGTAATTGCCGTTCCTGAACCTTCCGGCTGGATAAATGACCTTACAAAAAGTGGAATACCTTTATTTTGAAGTGGTTTTATAGTTTTTGGGTGTATTACCGTTGCACCATAATAGGTAAGCTCTATTGCATCGTGGTAAGATAACTGGGCAATTTTCTCTGTTTCATCAAACCATTTCGGGTCAGCATTTAATACACCGGGAACATCTTTCCAGATGGTTAGTGCAGCAGCATTTAAACAGGAGGCAAATATTGCAGCCGAGTAATCAGAACCTTCCCGACCTAAAGTTGTCGTGTAGTTTTCGCTGGTACCACCAATAAAGCCTTGTGTTACAATAATGTTGTCGTTTAAAAACGGCAATAAATCTTTTTGTATCATCTGATTGGTTTTAGCCCAGTCTACTTTTCCTTCACGGTAGCTATTATCCGTTTGGATATAGTTCCTGGCATCAGCCCAAAGGGTTTTATTGCCGGTTTCGTTTAACCAGGCCGCCACAATTTTCGTAGAAACCACTTCACCGATAGATACAATCTGATCATAAATATAATCTTCATTGTTATCGGGTTCATCTTCAATCAACCAGTCAATTTCAACAAAGGTGTTCGCTACATCATCATAAACCGGATTGGCTTTGCCTTGAAACAGTTCATCAATAATGCTGAAATGGAAATGTTTAATCTCATCAAAAATTGCATGCGCTTCATCATTTTGTGATAAGAATGCCTGCGTTAACTTTTCCAGTTTATCAGTGATCTTACCCATCGCCGAAATTACAATCAGTAGGTTTCCTTTTTTGTAATCGCGGACAATATTGGCCACATTTTTCACTCCATCTGCATCTTTTACCGAGGCACCACCAAACTTAAAAATATCCATATTAAAATGCCTTGATTTGTTCTTTAGAGAAAGCCGCGTTTAACCAGCCACTTTCTAAATGTGCTTTATATTTGTTGTAAAAATTAATTGCAGGTTCATTCCAGTCTAACACTTGCCAAACCATGCCACTGTAATTACCGTTTTTGGCTTCTTCTATTACTTTTTCGAATAATACCTTGCCCAGGCCTTTTCCCCTAAATTCTTCGGTTACAATAAAATCTTCGAGGTATAATCTGCATCCTTTCCAGGTAGAATAACGCGTGTAATATAATGCAAAGCCCACTACCGTATCATTTACTTCAGCTACGTAAGCTTTCCAAACCGGATTTTCGCCAAAGCCAGCATCAATAAAATGGTCTAAACTAACCGTTACTTCTTCCGGAGCACGCTCATAAACGGCCAGCTCATTAATTAACTCTAATATTCTCGGACAGTCTTCAGCGGTTGCAAACCTGATGTTAAAATCCATATTAATTGGTTGTAATGTCGTTTTTGAAATGTTTAATTACCCTTTTGCCGAAAATACTGCTACCAATACGCACCATTGTACTTCCTTCTTCTATGGCGATTTTATAATCTGCGCTCATTCCGGTAGATATTTCTTTAAAAGCATCATCTTTACGGAAGAAGCTCACTTTAATACCATCAAAAAATACTTTCAGTTCATGAAACTCGGTCGTAATCTGCTTTTCGTTCCTGGTATTGGTGGCAATTCCCATTAGACCTACAATACGGATATTTTTCAATTCAGCAAACTCTTCGGCACGTAACAGTTCGATCACTTCATCAAAACCAAGTCCGAATTTAGTGTCTTCATCAGCGATATAAACCTGTAATAAACAATCAATTACGCGTTTGTTTTTAGCGGCTTGTTTGTTGATTTCCTGGAGCAATTTCAAACTGTCTACGCCGTGGATAAGTTGGACAAATGGGGCAATGTATTTTACCTTATTGCTTTGTAAATGGCCAATAAGGTGCCATTCGATATCATTAGGGAGTTGCGCCTGTTTATCAACCATTTCCTGTACATGGTTTTCTCCAAAAATGCGCTGTCCGGCATTGTATGCTTCTAAAATTGATTCTACTGGTTGTGTTTTGGAAACTGCAATGAGTTTAACCCCGTCTGCTTCAACTTCGCTTTTATATTGTTTAAGATTATCAGCTATGCTCATTTATAACTATTTTTGGTAAAATTAATAACCTTGCCGCAATTTGGGCAAAAAATAATATTTAAATTAAGCATGAAGAGATTAATATGGGTTTTAATGACTGCTATATTATGGTTTGGCTGTAAGCCTGGCATACCTGATGGCATTATTAAACCCGATAAAATGGAGAAGATTTTATACGATATGCACATTGTAGATGGCTACCTTTCCAGTATTTACATGGTAGATTCAGCAAAGAAGGTGGCTGCAGCTTATTATAAGGGGATTTATAAAAAATTTGAAACGGATTCTGCCGAATATAACAGGAGTTTAATTTGGTATAACACCAACCCTAAAGAGCTGGAAGCAATGTATAAAAACATTCAAAAAGCTTTAGCCAGGCAAAAAAAAGGAACTGAGTTAGCCGATTTAATGATTAAGAAAAAGAAATTTAAAGCCGACTCGTTGGTGATTGCAAAGAAATTTAAGGCCGATTCTCTTGCGATCAGAAAAAAAATGAAACCAGATTCCTTGTCAAAAGTTAAAGCAGTTGCTGAAATTGCAAAGAAGAAAAAGCAGGCCGATTCACTCATAAATATAAAAAAAGCTGGGGCACCGGAAGTGGTTACAACCCCAACTCCAGCTATAGTACACTAATATGTTATATCCCGAAAACTGTTTAGAACGTTTAGGTTTTGTAGAGATCAGGCAACTGATTAGCAAACATTGTTTAAGCCCTATGGGGCAAACAATGGTAGAGAAGATGCAGGTGATGAACCGTTTTGATCAGATTGATAAATTTTTACGTCAAACAAACGAATTTAAGAGCATCCTGCAAAATCAGGAACCGCTACAGATTAATACCTTTTTTGATATTAAATCGCTGGTTGAAAAAATCAGGGTTGAAGGCACTTACCTTTTAGAGGATGAGTGGTTTCAGGTATATACTTCATTGCATACTGTTTTCTCGGTACTTCGTTTTTTCGAAGAACGTGCAGAAGTATACCCCACACTCGAAGCTTTGTTTGAGCATTTACCCATCGAAAAAACAATCCTCCGTAAGATCGAAACCGTAATCGATGCCAAAGGAAAGATCAAACCCAATGCATCAAAAGAATTGCAGGAGATTACCTCTGCCATTTCCAAAGCAGAGCAAGATGTGCGTAAGCGCATGGATTCGATTTACAAACAGGCTATTGCCAATAATTGGGTTGCCGATGGTAGTTTAACCATTCGTGATGGCAGGATGTGTATACCGGTTTTGGCCGAAAATAAACGTAAGCTGAAAGGCTTTGTACACGATGAATCGGCGACAGGGCAGACCGTTTATATTGAGCCTGAAGAAGTTTTTACGCTAAATAATAAGCTACGCGATTTAGAATTTGATAAACGCCGTGAAATTATTAAGATTTTAATTGCTTTAACGGATGATTTACGCCCGTATTCGCCATTATTGCTTTCTTATCATGGTTTCCTGACCAAACTGGATTTTGTTCGAGCCAAGGCTTTATTTGCCATGGATATTGAAGCTGAAATGCCCGGTTTGTTAAAAGAACCTAAAACCAGGCTGATAAATGCCAGACACCCATTGTTGTCGATCTCATTTGCTGCCGAAAAGAAAACCGTTACACCTTTAAATATTCATATCGATGCCGAAACCCGGGTGGTATTGGTATCAGGACCAAATGCCGGCGGTAAATCGGTTTGTATGAAAACGGTTGGCCTTTTGCAGATTATGTTGCAAACAGGTCTATTGATTCCGGTTGATGCAAACAGCGAAGTGGGTATTTTTGAAAATATTTTTGCCGATATCGGCGATGATCAATCGATAGAAAGTGATTTGAGTACGTATAGTGCACACCTGAAAAAGATGCGCTATTTTGTAGAACATGCTTCGCCAAAAACGATGGTGCTGATTGATGAGTTTGGTACCGGTACCGATCCGCAGTTTGGCGGGCCAATGGCCGAGGCTGTTTTAGAGGTATTGAACAATAAAAAGGTGAGGGGGGTAATTACCACCCACTATTCTAATTTAAAGCTCTTTGCAGGTAATACCCCTGGTTTGGAAAATGCTTCCATGCTTTTCGATAATGCCAAAATGAAACCGCTCTACGTTTTAGAAATGGGTAAACCAGGAAGTTCTTATGCTTTCGAAATTGCGCAGAATATTGGTTTGCCTAAGGAAGTTATCCAGCTGGCGAAAGAAAAAACAGGCTCGAACCAGAATCGGGTAGATACCATGCTGGTTGATCTGGAGCGCGAAAAGAAAAATGTTTACGATGCCAAAGTAAGCCTGGCCAACCAACAGAATAAAGCCAAAAACCTGGTTGCAGAAAATGAAAAGTTAAAAGCATTTTTAGAGGAAAACAAAAAGGTGCTGATTAAGGAGGCGAAGCAGGAAGCGCAGAATATTATTAAAAATGCCAATAAACTGGTCGAGAATACCATTGCGGAGATTAAGGAAAAGCAAGCTGATAAAGAAGTAACGAAAGAACTTCGCCAGAATTTGCAAAAAGAACTGGTTAAAAATACGGTTCCGAAAGAACGACCTAAACCAGTGCAGGTCGTTGTGGGTGGTGAAATTGAAATTGGTGATTTAGTGAAATTTATCGATAGTGAAACCATTGGTCAGGTTTTAGAGATTAACCGCAACGAACTGGTTTTGGCCATAGGCGATTTACGATCGACGGTGAAAAAGAACCGCGTTCAAAAGGTAAGTAACCGTGAAGCTAAAAAAGTAATCCAAAGCAGTGCGAACTCATTTGCAGGGCGGATGAACGAGGCTGTATCGGGCTTTAGGGCCGAACTCGACCTTCGTGGAAAACGTACAGAAGATGCCTTGTTCGAAGTAGAGAAATATTTAGATAAGGCCATTATGCTCGGTTTCCCATCCATTAAACTAATCCACGGAAAAGGTGATGGAATTCTGAGGAAAATGATCAGGGAATACTTGCGTAAATATAGTCAGGTAAACAGGATGGAAGATGAACACGCTGATAGAGGCGGGGATGGGATTACGTATGTGTATTTGAATTGATGGAAGGAGTGAGATGGAGGATGGAAAATGGAAAACTCATCTGTTCTCGTGTAGGCGTCATTCCCAACTTGATTGGGAACCTTAATGCCTTATAATACTTTGATTATAAGATCCGCTCATGCGCTGGGATGACGATAAGTGGGTAAAATACTGATGTAATCGTCATCTCGACTGAAACGCAGTGGAATGGAGAGATCTATCTCGAGTTAGATTTAGCTACGCTGAGCACTTCGTTGTTCCCGGCTGCGCTGTGCTTCGCTCGAAATGACGTCCGCCCAGTAAAACAATAAAACTTTATAACCGTAACGTTGTTATTTCTAAAACGTTACGGTTATGAGGGCAATACTACTCTGCTTGTTTGTAATGCTATTCGTTACAAACTGCAAAAAGAATGGTGATGATAATGAAGATCCAGGTACCTTGCCTGATGTAGATCTCAAATCAAAAGTAGTTGTTTCCGGATTAAGTCTCCCGTGGGAGATGGTATACGGACCGGATAATTTTATCTGGTTTACCGAAAAAGCAGGTAAAATTAGCCGTTTAAATCCTGCAAACGGACAAGTAACACCCTTACTTACCATCACTGAAGTACGGACTAACGGAGAAGGTGGCCTGCTTGGAATGACATTACATCCCGATTTTGCCGGCAATCCTTATGTTTATGTCGTTTATGGCTATGGAAGCACCTATAAAGCCAAGGTTGTACGTTATACCTACAGCGGAGGAGGTTTAACAAGTCCTCAGGTTTTATTGGATCAGATTCCTGCTGCTTCTATCCATAATGGTTCACGTTTGCTGATCAGCGGTGGTAAACTTTTTATCAGTACCGGTGATGCTGCTGATACTGGCAATCCTCAAAATGTTAATTCTTTAGCAGGGAAAATCTTAAGGATAAATTTAGATGGCACTATCCCTGCCGATAATCCATATCCCAATAACCCGCTTTGGTCTCTAGGGCATCGAAATGCACAAGGATTGACCCAGGTGGGCAATAAAATTTTCTCTTCAGAACATGGACCTGATTCTGATGATGAGATTAATATCATTGAAAAGGGAAGAAATTATGGATGGCCAAATATTAAAGGTTATTGTAATGAAAGCGGGGAGCAGTCGTTTTGCAGTTCGAACAATGTGGCAGAGCCGCTAATCAATTGGACACCAACCATTGCACCCAGCGGTTTGGCTTATTACAATTCCGATTATATTCCGCAGTTTAAAAATTCGTTGTTGCTGGCTGTATTAAAAGGAACTAAGTTAATGCAGCTTAAATTGGATGATGCACAAACAAAAATCACAGGAACGAAAGATTTTTATGTGAATACTTATGGCAGGATCAGGGCGATTTGTCAATCATCTGAAGGGAAAATTTATATCTGTACCAGTAATGGAAGCGACGATAAAATAGTGGAAATAGCGAAGTAGACGAATTATTTTTTCCGCCCCGGACACTTTTTACAGCGTTTACCTTTTTTAAATTTCTCACAGCACTTTTTGTGCTCAGCGGTACAGCTGAAAATAAAACCCATGCCCTTTTGAAATTCAGGGTCGGTGGGTAATATGAATAGACTTTCTTCTCTCTCGTAAATCATTGCAGCACAAAGGTAATAGTTATTTAGATTAATTCCAATTAATTAACATTCCAGGTAGATTTAAAAATTTTAAATGCAGCAATTTTGAAGGCAATTTGTAATTTAGCGAACTAACCAAAAATTCATAAGATGATAAATAAAGTGGTATCTGGAGCTGAAGAGGCTATCAAAGATATATCAGATGGTGTGACCCTCATGCTCGGTGGTTTTGGGCTTTGTGGTATTCCGGAAAATTGCATAAAAGCTTTGGTCAACAAACAGGTGAAAAATTTAACCTGTATCTCTAATAATGCGGGGGTTGATGATTTTGGTATTGGTTTAATGCTGAAACAACGCCAGGTTAAAAAAATGATTTCTTCTTATGTAGGTGAAAATGCAGAATTTGAACGACAATTGCTGAGTGGTGAACTCGAGGTAGACCTTATCCCACAAGGTACTTTAGCTACCCGTTGCCTGGCAGCCGGGTATGGGATGCCAGCAATTTTTACACCTGCAGGAGTCGGTACGGAAGTGGCAGAAGGCAAAGAAATACGCAATTTTGATGGTAAGGATTATTTGATGGAATATGCATTTGATGCCGATTTTGCAATTGTTAAAGCCTGGAAAGGCGATACCGCCGGGAATTTAATCTTCAGGTCTACCAGTCGGAATTTTAATCCGGTTATGGCTATGGCAGGTAAAATAACCATTGCCGAGGTAGAAGAATTGGTAGAAGCAGGTGAACTAGACCCGGATTATATTCATACGCCTGGTATTTATGTTCACCGCATTTTCCAGGGTAAAGATTATGAGAAAAGAATTGAACAGCGGACAGTTAGAAAGTCCGAAGTCTGAAGTCCGGAGTCCGAGGTCGGCTTGCAGATTCTGATCATTCTACTCATTCTATCATTCAAATTCATTCATTTACATTTATTTATGTTTTCAAAAGAAGAAATTGCACAGCGTATTGCTAAAGAAATAAAAGACGGATACTATGTTAACCTTGGTATCGGCATACCTACTTTGGTGGCCAATTATATTCCAAAGGGAATTAACGTAGTATTACAGTCAGAAAACGGTTTATTAGGCATGGGACCATTTCCTTTTGAGGGAGAGGAAGATGCCGATTTAATTAACGCGGGGAAACAAACCATTACCACCTTGCCAGGCTCATCTATTTTTGATTCGGCCATGAGTTTTGGGATGATCCGTGCGCAAAAAGTGGATTTAACTATTCTCGGAGCCATGGAGGTATCAGAAAATGGTGACATTGCCAACTGGAAAATACCTGGGAAAATGGTAAAAGGAATGGGTGGAGCGATGGATCTGGTGGCTTCAGCCAAAAACATTATTGTGGCAATGCAGCACATTAATAAAGCTGGAGAAAGCAAATTGTTACCAAAATGTACTTTGCCATTAACCGGGGTAAAATGCATTAAAAAAATTGTAACTGAACTGGCGGTTTTAGATATTCTACCTGAAGGTGGTTTTAAACTTTTAGAACGTGCACCTGGTGTAAGTATCGAATTTATACAACAATCTACAGCAGGGAGATTGATTGTTGAAGGAGACATCCCGGAAATGAGACTGGATTAAACTGGTGGCTGATGCTAAAAAACGGTCGTCATTCCCGCACACGCTGGAACCTTAATGTATACTGTAAGCCTATCCAGGCATTATGATTACCTACAAAAAAGAAGTCAAGTTTTTAAAAACTTGACTTCTTTGATATTTATTGTATATCAACTAAAATACTGTTTCTTAAATCATTCGAAATATCCTCTGTGATACCGATAATTTCTTCAGGTTCATTGGTATTATTCATGACCACCTTATTGCACTGGTCGCGGTAGGGTAATAAATACTCTTTATAGGCAGGTACCACGTGGTTATGCCATTTGTACAATACATCTTCTTCAGGGTAACCACGCTCTAAACCATCTCTTTTTATACGGCGATCTAAAGCCACCTGCTCATCCGCATCAACAAAAATGGTATGATCTAATAATGCCGCAATTTCTTTAAAGTGGAGGATAAAAAGCCCTTCAACAATAATAATTGGAGCCGATTTGATCTCCAGTATTTTAACAACAGCTAATGGATTGTTGAAGTTATATTCTTTTTTATAAACCACTTCGCCACTCATCAATTGCTTAATGTCTCTCAAAAACTGCTCGCTATCAATTGTTGAGGGGAGATCGAAATTATATAGTTTATTTTCTTCCTGAGTCATTTCGCCTGCAGGAATATAATAGTCATCTTGCGATACGAGTGTTACTTCATCCTGTTTAAAATGATGAAGAAAGCAGTTTAAGAAAAATGTTTTACCCGATCCGCTACCACCGGCAATACCAATTATAAATGGCTTTTTGTTCAAACTCATTGAGCACTATAGGTTAAATTGCAGAAAAAACGTTTGTCTAAAGCACCCAATGAATCGGCTACCGCTTTAGTCATTACAATGATAACATCTTTTGTGGATTCGTTCTCTGTAAATTTACCAACAACTTTGGCAAAGGTAGTACGGTTGGTCATGGGATTGGTAATCTTAATTACCCTGCCTACAGGTGCTGTACGGTGTAAAACCAACATTTTTGTGCCATCAAGATCCTGATCTGCAATCCAAACTGCGGTACCTTTTTCTTCGATCTGACTTAAGCCATATACGCTCGGATCGCGGCGAAGTTTAGGGTCTTTAACCATTGTGCTATCTGGTTCATTTTCCTGTTCCTCTTTCGATAAATCGTTCACCGATTTAGGTTGTGGCGGTTTAGGAATGATCAGTTTCTGATCAACTTTAATGGCATTATCTTCAAGTTTGTTTGCCGTTCTGATCTGATAAGCGGTTAAATTATATTTTTTAGCAATGGTAAAAATGTTTTCTCCGGTAGCCACGGTATGGATAAAACTCTCTTCTTTTGCTGCAGGGGCTTCTTTAACTTTTGCTTCTACCTCTTTAACTTTAGCTTCTGCCTGCTTTTCTTTTGGAACCTGAACATCCGTAATGATACCTCCGGGTACTTTTAAAACCTGACCAATGGTAATGGCATTATCGGGTAAATCGTTCAGTTTTCTAATCTGGTAAGCCGTAATGCCATATTGTTTGGCGATGGTGAAAATGGTTTCGTTTCTTAAAACCGTATGTGTACCGGCAGCATCTGCAGATTTGTTTTCCTGTACTGGTTTTTCTTCTGCAGCAGCTACTACCTTGTTTTCGTCGATATTTTTTGTTGCCGGAATTTTAAGTTTCTGCCCAATGCGCAGGTTGTTTCCCGAAAGGTTATTGGCTTTTTTTACCTCTTCAACTGTGGTACCATATTTTTCGGCTATTTTGCCTAAAAACTCTTTTGGTGCCACCGTATGCTCAATCATGGTTTGATCTGCCGATGAGGTATTCGCTGTTGCAGTCTCCGTATTGTTTTTTGCAGGTGGTGTTACCGGAGCTGAAGTACCAGTCTGTTCTGTGTTTTTTGCAGGAATTTTTAAAACCTGGCCAATACTTAAATTATTTCCGCTGAGGTTGTTTAAAGCCTTAATCTCATTTATAGTTGTGCCATATTTTTCGGCCAGCATATTTAAATTTTCTTTTGGCTTTATGGTATGTTCGATAACATTTGAAGTTGATGTGTTTGGTGCGGTATTCGACGAACCATTACCCGTAAAAGGGATATTGGTAGGTACCTTAATAATTACCCCAACCTGAAGGTATTTGTTATCATTAAAGCTCATGATATCTTTAGGCAAAACATTATATCTTCTTCCTATAGAATAATAAGTGTCTTTTGCTACGGTTTGATGAACAATCAGTTTTTTGCCTTTATTATTTTCTACACCGATAGAGTCTCTCACTGTACTGGCTTTGGCATTTGCAATGTTTAAGGCAAATAACACTACAGCAGATAAATATATTTTATGCATTTATTTTTATGTAAATTTCTTAGTCAAAGGGAGCAATTATACGAATAATATTGTTAACCATCTTAAGTTCTGTTGTTCGTTTTTTAGTAAAAATTAGATGACTTTAGCTTCGTAATATCAATATGCTATTCATTAACAAATGTTTATAAAATTGTTATTTTGTACAACATTGAATATTAAACGATCTTATAAATAAGGTATTGTTCAAAAGCGATTTTTGAGCAAAACTTTTATAAATTTGAGTTGTTACTCAGACATTAAAATACATCATAAATAATAAAAAAATGGACGCTAAAGAAATAAGCTTAAACGAGAAAGAAGTTAAACCAGTTGTAGATCTGTTAAACGATTATTTGGCTAATTACCACATTCATTATCAAAAATTAAGAGGTTGCCACTGGAACATTAAAGGACAAAACTTTTTTACTTTACATGTTAAGTTTGAAGAATTATATACCAACGCACAGTTAACTATTGATGAAATAGCCGAACGTGTATTAACCCTGGGTAAAGCACCACACAGCCGTTTTGCCGATTATATCAAAGAATCTAAAATTAAAGAGATTGATACCATTGGGTTAAAAGACCTCGATATGGTTGACGCCATTTTAGATGATATGGCCTCGTTAATTGAGTTGGAAAGAGAACTTTTAGAAGCTACAGATGCTGCCGGAGATGATGGCTCTAACGATATGGTTAATCGTTTTATGCAGTTTAAAGAGAAAAATACCTGGATGTTACGTTCTTTTGCAGGAAAAAAATAACATTAAAAATTTAGGTTAAAAGCCTCATGTAAGTAGCTTAATTGTAAAATCTGCTTATATGAGGCTTTTTTGTTTCTGAAAAAATCTAATTATTTATCTTTGGGCATGGCGTACAAAAGTTTAGCAGAATGTGTATCCGATCTTGAAAAGCACGGTCATTTAATCAGAATAAAAGAAGAAGTAGATCCCTATTTAGAAATGGCAGCCATCCATTTAAGGGTTTATGAAAATAAAGGACCAGCTATTTTATTCGAAAAAGTTAAAGGAAGTCCTTTTCCTGCTGTTTCAAACTTGTTTGGAACTTTAGAACGGTCGAAGTTTATTTTTAGAGATACTTTGCCAAAAGTACAGCAGTTGGTGGCCTTACGGAACGACCCTATAAAAGCGTTGAAAAATCCTTTCAAATATGCGGGTTCTGCCATGTCGGCTTTATCGGCCTTACCACTTAAAACACCTTCTGCAAAAAGCAAATTTTTAAAAACCAGTATCAGCCAGCTGCCACAGATCGTAAACTGGCCTATGGATGGTGGCCCTTTTGTAACCATGCCACAAGTTTATACCGAGGATGTAGATAAACCAGGTGTTTTAAATGCAAACCTGGGCATGTACCGCATCCAGTTAGGTGGGAACGATTATATTCAGGACCAGGAGATTGGATTACACTATCAGATTCACAGGGGGATTGGGGTGCACCAATCGAAAGCCAATGCACTGGGTCAACCCTTAAAAGTGAGCATTTTTGTTGGCGGACCTCCGTCACACCCTTTAGCTGCTGTAATGCCTTTGCCTGAAGGCTTATCCGAAATGACTTTTGCTGGTGCTTTAGGCGACAGAAGATTTCGTTATTTTTACGATGACGAAGGCTTTTGCATCTCGGCAGATGCCGATTTTATCATTACCGGAACCGTTTATCCGAACGAAAATAAACCAGAAGGGCCTTTTGGCGATCACCTGGGTTATTACAGTTTAACGCATCCTTTTCCTTTGATGAAGGTGCACAACGTCTATCATAAAAAGGATGCCATTTGGTCGTTTACGGTTGTTGGCCGCCCACCGCAGGAGGATACCAGTTTTGGGGCTTTGATCCATGAAATTACAGGCTCGGCAATACCGCAGGAAATACATGGTTTAAAAGAAGTTCATGCGGTTGATGCTGCCGGCGTTCATCCTTTGCTTTTTGCCATTGGTAGCGAACGTTATACCCCATATTTAAAAGCGCGCAGACCACAGGAAATTTTAACCATAGCCAACCATATTTTAGGGAAAAACCAACTGAGTTTGGCTAAATACCTGTTTATTGCAGCCAAAGAAGATGACCTGCACTTAAGCACACATCATATAGAAGCCTTTCTAACCCACATTTTAGAAAGGATTGATTTAACGAGAGATGTTCACTTTTATACCAATACCACTATTGATACGCTTGATTATAGTGGCGATGGATTAAACAGCGGATCGAAGGTTGTAATTGCAGCAGCAGGGGATAAGCGACGTGAACTGTGGGATGAAATTCCGGAGGCGTTGACATTAAGCGATGGATTCTATCAGCCAAAAATAGCCATTCCAGGTATTTTGGTTTTGGAAAGCAACAAATATTTAAACCCTGAGAAAACAGCCGCCGAAATTGCTTTATTGAACATGGCTTTAATGAGTCAGGATTTATCGGGCCTGCCTTTGATTATATTGGCAGATGATGCAACGTTTACGGCTGCTAACATTGATAATCTGGTTTGGGTAGCTTTTACAAGGAGTAACCCAGCGGCAGATATATATGGTATTAATGATTTTACCATCAATAAACACTGGGGCTGTAAAGGCTCGTTGATTATCGATGCCAGGAAAAAGCCTCACCACGCACCCGAGTTGATCAAGGATGCAGTGGTAGAGGCTCAGGTTGATGAGTTGGGTAAAGAGGGGAAAGCGTTATTTGGGATTATTTGATGTTTTAAGCATTATTAGAAATTATATTGTATTCCCAAGTACCAACCTTTTGGTTCAATTTCGAATTTATATTTGATATCTTGCTCGAGATCTGTTGTAGAATCTATTGTCTGTCCAATAGAAAGCTTATTCAAACTTTGGTTCCAGGTCCAGATAGGGCCAGCTGAAAATGCAATTCTAGCACTAGGTATAGAAAATCCACCACCCGCTAACATAAGTGGCCTTTTTTTAGTAGGGTCAATACCTAGCTGGATCAAAGGAGAGAAGTATCTGGAATTAATGCCGAAATTGAAATTTAAGAATAATGCTGGAGCAACACCATTTTTTGTTATATCATCCTCAACAATATTAAATTGACCATTTCCATTATTTGATATCCCATAGCCTTTTAATGTACTGCTTGTATAAAATAACCCTGTACTAACAGTAATGGCAAAGAAATCATATTTTTCAAAGAGCATTTTTTTTGAAACAATGTCTTTTTCTTTGATAAAATCCTTTTTTTCATCATCGTACTTAAATTGTGAAATTCTAACCGATGTTTCGAGTTTTTCACCATCATTGAATGTGATGTCCTTTATCTTGTAATAATTGGTGGTGAAAGGATGGATTGATTTGTCTAGTAAGGAATTATTTACAAGTGTAATTATTGGATTTAATTTACTTACCAAAGCCCTGTTCTTTACCAGGTTTGATTTTACTTCATTGGTAAACTTATTTACAGATAAGTTTACCAATGAATTGAGTAACTGGTTTGATATTTTTAGTTCAGTAAGTTTATTTGCAATTAATTTAAGATTTGCCTCAATATCATTTTTAAAATATAATTCATAGTCTTTATTTATGATTTTATATTTTTCAACTTTACTTTTAGCTTCAACAGGATCCGATTCATTAAAAAATTCAATAAAAAGATTATCTAACTCATCTGATATATTCTTATTATTAGCTTCATCCAGTGTAACCAGAAAAGGGATTAACTCATTTATCTTTTTTCTTTCTTCTTCAGTTAAATCTTTAATACTTAAATTGATCTGAACAAATAATGAAGTTAAATCTAAACTGTTAAAGCCCTTATCAAGTCCAATCAGGGGAGTTTCTTTACTTTTAAGGATTTGTATCGATCTTTTCAGGTTATCCATATTTTTAGATTTATTTAAAGAAGTTACTGTAGATCCAAACTGACCTGCAAGTAAATCAACAAAATCTTTAACAATCTTATCTCTACCATCAATTGAGATGCTATCTTTCCAAATAATTTGGTATTTCAGTGGATTTAGCCAATCCATATAGATATTGCAGTTATTGCCATTCATTAAAGAAAATTTCTCGTTGTTCTTGATTTTGAATTTGCCATCTTGTGAGGTGTTGTATGTGAAGCATTCTATTTCAGTGCCATTTAAAATAATGTAGATTCTTGAATCTGTTATTTTTTGACCATGAAAATCCAGTGTCTTTTGTGCCCTGATTGAAGATATTGATATAAAAAATAGTGAAATCAATAAAATTATATTTTTCATAATCTTTTAAATTAGAAATGGTTTCTGATTATCGAAGACCAGGTTTTGCTGACCTGTATTATAATAATTCGGAGTTTGCTCTGGTGGCAATGAATTCATAATCTGTTTATGAAAAGACAGGTAGTTACCACTAAACTTTCCACCATTCCAAACCTTTTTTAACGCTCCGGTAAACCGACCATTAAAAGGGCCATCATAGGAATATTGACTATCTTGACATCCCGAGATTAATTTCACACTTGCCTTGATGTTTTGTGGATCTACGCCTTTGATCTTTTTGAGGATATTATCATAAAATTCCTGATGATTGAAATATGTTGTTGCCGCAATTTCGTCGGGCATAAATTTTTGTGCCAGGCCTTTAACTAGCTGGGTACAGTTTAGTGCCATTTTTGTAATTGTGCCACTATGGCAACTATCAGATATAACTAAGATACGCACCCCTTTCTGGAATGAATTCCATAATTCATGCAACTCGTCATCAATTAATTGCCCATCAAATAAACACCATGTTTCATCTAAGCTATCATCTTCATCTCCATTTACATCTGGTACTTGTCCACCATGCCCAGAATACGTGATTACGAATAAATCATTTGTGGTTAAAGTTGTAGCAGCTTTTTTGATTGAAGAAATGACTGCATTTCTTGTTGCCTCAGTTCTAATCAATTTAGAAGCTTGTATTCCTTGGGATTTTGCTATTAAATACATATCGTTTGCATCATATTCAGCAGCATTCAGTTTGCCGTCCCAGCCTGAATAATGAATTGGGTCTACGTAATTGAGACCAATGTGTAATGAGATTCCTTTTGCCATGATTGAGTTAATTAAATGATTGATTTGAAGTGTTTTATAATGTATTAATGTTTATGACTGTTCTTCAGTTCCAGGTGATGGTGCTAACAATCCCGCTAATGCGCCAATAGCTGCGGAAGCTAAAGATGCAATAATAGTAATCACCTTGTCGGCTTCTTGTATTGCTTGAATGTTGGTAAGAATACCCGTTGTTATAATTATCACAACCAGACTTAAGGCAGCTACAACTAACCTATAAATCCAAACATCATTTTTAGGATTTATAGCTGTATTTTTAATTAATGTATCCTTTGGGTCAGCATCGAATTGCTGCTTTAGTTGAGGGTTTTGATCGAGACCTTTAATAAAGGTTTCAACCTTGTTTAATGATAGTTTTGTCATGATTTTAGTTTTTGGTTCCTGCCTAATTAATTTGCCGCTTTTAGGTAAGGCGGACTTTATAAAAAGATGAATTTTTGTTCAGCCATTTTCTTATCCAAAACTACCATTGAGCTTATATCTAAATCAAGCGTGAAAACATGCGAATTTATACGCGTGAAAAGCGCAATGGTGTACCGTAAAATCGCGGTATTTTAAAATAAATGGCAAGGAAGGCTATAACTAGAAAATAGTTTAAAAGATGTTGGAAGGCAGTATTTCAAAAGAAAAATTAAAATTCACATTACTATTAACCTATATCTGTTCTTTTAAATTCAAATAAGGTTCATGTATATTTAGGTACAAACTATTTTATAAACCTCAAACTAAATTAAAAGCTATGAATTATCTAAAATTAATTGACTTCAAAAAAACAGTCAGATGGGGGGGACTATTTATTTGTTCCATCTCATTAACACTTACATCATGTAGAAATCAGCAGGCGAAAATTTCAATTGCGGCAGATACAATCCCTTTACCAGTTACCTATGTTACAAAAATTGAAAGTGAAAAAAGGCAAAATTGGTTTTACAGGCATAAATACCAAATTTTAGATGCGATGACAATGAAAGAAGAGAGTTTGAATGAGGCTAAAGGTCTCAATTTTAAAGGTATAGAAGCGGCGGCTAATTTTTTAGATTCACTCATTATTAATAAGCCAAATAAAGATACAACGACAGGGGTTCGTGTTTATTTTGCATCACAACCGATAAAATCAGGTGGTTGTGGAAAGCTCACCCTTATTTTTACGGCTACTGTAGGTAAAAAGAATATCGATGTTGGAAATTACTATGCATTTAAAGATGATATTTTAGTCACCATTGGAGTTGACAGCGCAAGAACATGGGTACATAATTATCAGAAGAATAAAAGAGATACACTTTCAAAATATACAATGGATACCAATGATCCTTGCAAAGAAACTAAACATATATTTTTCTCTTTAAAGCAAATAAAATCAATAACTAACGAAATAAGATATCAAATGTCGACACATTCTAGCGTTGCTACCGGATTTGGTGTTCGTTTTACATCATATACTGATGCGGATTATATTGACCTTTTTTCTAAAAAAATTCAATACCACAAAAGACTTACTATTGGTTTTACCTTTATGTCTGGGAAAAATGATATTGGAATTGAAGATATCGACCCTGTAGAATTTAAAGAAAGGCTTGAAGCTACAAGAAGAAATAAGGAGAGATTCTTTGGAGATACTTTCGATACCGGTGTACCAGCTCCGCCGCCACCCACCAATGATAATATGGCTGTATTAGATTATGAAATTTAATTAAGTCAACATGTCCATACTAACTTATTTTTACATAGCATCACTGACTGTAGCAACAATAGCAGGAATAATGAAATTTCGTAAGGAATTTCCGATTCATCTAAAAGGTATTATTTTGTTATTGCCTTATGTTTTGCTTGTAGAAATAAGTGTAGTGTTTTTTAGAAGGCTGATTAAAGACAATAATGTATTACCGCAATACAATATCGTTATGCTGGTTGAGTTTTTGGTGTTTGCTTATTTTTTTAGGGAAATTATTATTTCTGCATTCGTAAAAAAGCTAATATCGGTTTTCATGATTCTTTTTCCTGTATTTTGGTATATATGTGTTTTCTTTATCTTTAAGATTACCGAATGGAACAGTTACGTTTTTTTGGTTGGTGGTACCATTACCATTGTTTGGGCATTGATTTATTGTTATCAATTGTTAACTTCAGTAGAGGATATATCGCTCAGCAGTTGTGGTGAATTCTGGATTGCACTTGGAATTATTATTTTTTATTCTTGTGAGCTGCCTTTTATGGGGGTATTTAACTTTCTCAGAACGAATTATCCTTCACTGATTATGAAGCTTCAGATGGGCCTTCAGGTTGCTAATATTATTATGTATTCTTTGTTTACTTACGCTTTTCTATGCAAAAAGACCAGTACAATGAAGTATTCTTAGGGGTATTACTCACCTCATTTATATTTCTGTTTCTTTCAACAGCAATCGTTTTCCTGATGCTCTATTTTCAGAAAAAGAAATTTCAGTACGCAAAGGAAAAGGGGGAGATGGAAAAACAATATGCAGAACAGCTCCTTCAATCGCGTTTGGAGATGCAGGAGCAAACTTTTGATACCATAAGCCAGGAAATACATGATAATGTAGGCCAGTTATTGAGCCTGGCCAAACTGCAATTGAGCGTTGTAGAACAAAATGAGACGAGCAATAGACCGTTAATTATGGAAATTAAGGGCAATGTTGGAAATGCGCTTACCGATTTGCGGGATATCGCAAAAAGTTTGAGTACAAGCCGCATACAGGAACTTACCTTGTTGCAGGCTGTAGAGCAGGAGCTGCAGCGGATAGCAAAGGCAGGCGTTCTTAAATGTAATGTAGTGGTAACAGGTGATGAACAGCAAATTGCTGAACAAAAGAAAATTATCATTTTCCGTATCGTGCAGGAAAGCCTGCAAAATATACTTAAACATGCAGATGCCACTATAATCAACATTGGTTTTGATTTTTTAAAAGAGCGGTTTAAAATAAGTATTGAAGATAATGGCATCGGATTCAGCTCAGCTGGAAAAGATAAAATAGAAACTGGACTCGGACTTCAGAATATTATAAAGCGTACAGCCCTGATTATGGGAGAAGCTACCATTTCCAGTGTTATTAATCATGGAACTCATATCATACTAATCATCCCTTATGTCTGATCAAATTAAAAATATAGCCCTGGTTGACGACCACGTCCTGTTCAGAAAAGGAATGGCAGCCCTAATCAGCTATTTCCCGGATTACAAAATACTATTCGAAGCTGCAAACGGAAAAGATCTTATGCAGCAACTCAAGATCTATGGAGTGCCCGACATTGTGCTGCTTGATATCAATATGCCCGAGATGGATGGTTACAGTACCGCTTCCTGGCTTCGCATCAATCACCCTGAGGTAAATATACTTGCTTTGAGTACCATGGATGCCGAAGGTGCTATTATTAAAATGATAACCAATGGCGCTAAAGGCTATGTGTTAAAAGATGCTGAACCGGAAGAGCTAAAACGTGCTTTTGATGAAGTAATGAGTAAAGGATATTTCTACAATGATTTGGTTACAAGGAAGGTCATGCAGTCGTTAAGTGCATTGTCATCAGGTTCAAAGATATCCGATTTTGTGAAATTAACAGAGCGGGAGATGGAATTTTTAAAATATACCTGCACTGAAAAAACCTATAATGAAATTGCAGCTGAAATGTTTGTGAGTCCACGTACTATTGATGGTTATAGAAATTCTTTATGTGAAAAACTACAATTAAAAAGCCGTACCGGCCTGGCACTTTATGCCGTTAAAAATGGTATAGTTAAAATTTAAGCGAATTCTTTGCTTAACAGGTGATTTAGAGCTATAACGTTAAGGATTTTATAGGGTAGATGTTAATTGGAATAAACAAAAAAGGCATCAGTAAATTTACTGATGCCTTTTTTGATATGCTAGTGTTAGCGCTTAAAATCTTACACCAAAAGTCAAGAATACGTTGTTTCTATTGCTTTTAACATCTGCAACAGGTTCTGTATAATCGTCTAATAAATAAGGGCTTGAGCTGAAATTTGTTTTGTAGTTCTGATAGGCTAAATCGAAATAATAGTTATCGATACGGTATCCAATACCACCGGTGTAGTATTGACCCTGATAAAATTTATTGTCACCACCTTTAACGCCGTTTCCATTTACGCCATAACCTGCTCTTAAGCTAAACTCGTTAGTAACTTTTACTTCAGCACCAACCCTGTAGTTAATCGCCTCTTTATACGATTCTTTAATGAAAGCATTATTATCGTTTATGGTATTACGGTCATATCCATCCACATCAGAAAAACGCATCGAAGCATAATCTACATAATCCACATCTGCAGATATTAATGCAGTACCACCTATTACATAACTAATACCAGCCGAAGCTTTTAATGGCGTACGTAAGTTATAACTGAACGTATAATATTTAGTTGGATTATTTGAACTAGAAGGTGCATTTGTTGCATTTCCTGCTAAATTTGCCTGTAAGGTTTCAGCAGTATTATCTTCAACATTCATCCAGGTTGGTGTTTGAAAATTGATGCCGATTCTTAATTCATTAACTGGTCTGAAAATCATCCCCAGTTTTAAATTAAAACCACCACCTTTTGTTTCCTGGTTTCTGAAATGGGTTAAGTTATAATTTTCATTTCCGGTATACGCAGGAATTGGTAAGCCATCATCAAAAGAGTTCACAATACCCGATTCAGTAAAAGTGGCATCACTGATGTATTTTACATTAACAAAACTAGCGGTTGCGCCAATATATACTTTGTTGCCAAAGTTAAGGGCTCCTGCAACGTTAAATTCTGAAGTTGAACCTAATCTCGATTCATCCCAATTCTGTTTAAAACTCGCATTGTTGTAAGGCTCTGCAGAATATCGGTTTGGGTAGTTCGTTGCATTTTTATTGATTAAATAACTGTCGTATGCATCACCGGCTATCGAATTATCAATTCCACCACCATTGGCCTGGTCAACATAAGCATCTCTTATTGAGCTATTGCTATTTGTTCCGTTATAGTTGATGTTATTTAAGAAATCGTTATTCCGGGTATAACTTAAGCCAAATACTGTACTTACCAGTCCTTTGTTCACATCAGCACCTTTCATTCTTGCTGCCGGACTGTAAAATACCACACCGATATTATTCAGGTTAATCTGACTTTTATTGGCTTTTGTATTATTGCCTAAATAAGCACTGTTATTAGAAACTGAATTAAATTCTGGCGTAAGGCTAAACTCTGATTTGGTGAAGAGGCCTAATCCCGCGGGGTTTGCATTAATTGAACCGATATCGCCACCAACCCCAATTTGTGCACCACCCATTCCTTTAAATCGGGCAGAGCTACCATAATTGGTTTGAGAGAAACGGAATGCATCAGGTGCATAACTTTGGGCGTATGACGTTCCCATAGCAGCTACTGTAGCTACTAGTGAAGCTAAAATATATTTTTTCATGTTGTGTGTTTAAATTTAAATTAACCTCTTCCTGCTCTAGATGGTCTTGAACCACCACCACCGCCGCCACCGCCGGTTGAACCACCACCACTATTTCCGCCGCCACTTGATGGAGGAGGAGAGTAGCTAGGTCTGCTCTCGGTTCTGGTAGGTTGTGAAGGTGTGTAAGTTTCGTTTCTGGTAGGTCTGCTACTTTGAGTACCTTGAGGACTATAACTGTCATTCCTGGTCGGTCTGCCAGCTTGCGAGCCCTGAGGTTGAGCATAGTTACCATTAGCCTGGCTTCTGGTTGGTCTACCTGCATTATTATTTGGTACATAACCTACGCCGCCATTTGGATTGCTTACACCCGATCTGCTCGGTCTGCCAGCGTTTCCGGCGTTTGTATTGCCACCGTATCTTGGCACACCTCTATCATTGCTTCCTGGCCTTGGTCTGTAAGAACCACCTCTGTTGGCGAAACCACCACCACCATAATAGCCGCCGCCGATACCCCAGCCACCGCCGTAGTATCCACCGCCCCAACCGTAACGGTCGTAGTATGAATATGGTCCCCAGGAGTTCCAGCCATAAGGATTGTTCCAGCCGTAACCAAAGTTGCCATAATAAAACGGATTGCTCCAGATACTGCCATAACCAAAGCTACCGCCCCAGCCACCTAAACCGTATCCGCTGTTCCAGCCCAGGCCATAACCTAAATAGTTTGAAGCACCGTAACTGTTTCCGTAATAATAATTGTCAAAGTAAGGGTCGTAGTAGCCTTGAAAGCTATAACCATTATAAAAACGGTTTATTCTAGATGAGTAATCCATATCGTAATAAGGATTACTGGTTCCATAATATTCATCGTATTCTTCCTGTCCCTGAGCCTGGTTTTGTGCCTGCTGACGTTGAGGGGGAGCAATTACTTCAACCTCTCTAGCTTTTGCTACAGAGTTATAAACATCATCTGCTGGCTTAGTTTGAGCCAATTTTGATGTAGAGCATGATGCCACCAACCCTGCAGCAGCAATCATTACAATGGGTAAAAATTTAATTGGTTTCATTGTGTTTATATTTAGTTGTGTGTGTTCACGAATTTAATAAACAGTTTCAAAAGTAACTAATTATTAACTATTTATTTAGTCAAAAAAAATGATATAAAATAATTGATATTATTTTGTTAATCGTTTGTAGGCATAAATTTATAAATTTGCCATCGAATTTTACACTTTTTAACATACAAATTACGTTCCAAATACATAACATGAGCAAAGAAATTACAAGTAGAGAAGCAGATTATTCCCAGTGGTATAATGATATTGTGTTAAAAGCAGATTTAGCAGAGCACTCTGCTGTGCGTGGTTGTATGGTTATAAAGCCAAATGGGTATGCTATATGGGAAAAAATGCAGGCTGTTTTAGATAAGATGTTTAAGGATACAGGCCATCAGAATGCCTATTTTCCATTATTCATCCCAAAGTCATTTTTCTCTAAGGAAGCTTCTCACGTTGAGGGTTTTGCGACAGAATGTGCAGTGGTAACACATTACCGCCTTAAAAATGACGGTAACGGAAATATTGTGGTTGATGAAACTGCAAAATTAGAGGAGGAATTAATTGTCCGCCCAACTTCCGAAACCATTATTTGGAACACCTATAAAGGATGGATCCAATCCTACCGTGATCTACCCATATTGATCAATCAATGGGCGAATGTGGTCAGATGGGAAATGCGTACCAGGTTGTTTCTGCGTACAGCCGAATTTTTGTGGCAGGAAGGGCATACCGCGCATGCTACAGCAGAAGAGGCAATCGAGGAAACAGAACGTATGTTACATATCTATGCCGATTTTGCCGAAAATTGGTTGGCCGTTCCAGTAATCAGAGGTCGTAAATCGCCAAATGAAAGATTTGCAGGTGCTTTAGATACTTATTGTATTGAGGCTTTAATGCAAGATGGCAAAGCTTTACAGGCAGGTACTTCTCACTTTTTAGGGCAGAATTTTGCCAAAGCTTTTGATGTTAAGTTTACAGGTAAAGACGGGAAATTAGACCATGTTTGGGCTACTTCATGGGGTGTTTCTACACGTTTAATGGGGGCTTTGATTATGGCACACAGTGATGATTCAGGCTTGATTATTCCACCGAAATTAGCACCAATTCAAGTGGTTATTGTACCAATTTACAAAGGTGACGAAGATTTAGCCAAAATCTCTACCTATGTAAACGAATTAACCATGCGTTTAAAAGGCCTGGGGGTTTCGGTTAAATATGATGATCGGGATACACAGCGCCCTGGATTTAAGTTCGCTGATTATGAGTTGAAGGGTGTGCCCATCCGTATTGCCATTGGTGGCCGCGATTTAGAAAATAAAACAGTCGAAATTGCCCGAAGAGATACCAAGGTGAAACAAACTGTTCCTCAGGAAGGATTGGATATTTACATCATCAAACTACTGGAAGATATTCAGCAAAGTATGTTCAATAAGGCATTGGCTTATCGTGATGAGCATATTACTGAAGCCAACAGTTATACTGAGTTTCAGGAATTGTTAGATACCAAAGCTGGTTTTATTTCAGCACATTGGGATGGAACGCCGGAAACTGAGCAAAAAATAAAAGAAGAAACAAAAGCTACCATTCGTTGTATTCCTCTAGACAATAAACTGGAAGATGGTGTTTGTATTTATTCAGGAAAACCATCTACACAAAGAGTGTTGTTCGCAAGAGCGTATTAATTAGTCCTGAGTTGGGCGCTTGGCGTTTGGAGTCTCCCTGCAATCTCTTTAAAAATAAGTTTTGAAGTCGTTAGTTAGAAATTTTGCTCCTTCTGGCTAACGATTTTAAATTTTAATGTAAAATAGTATCGGGATGTGGGATGTTTTGAAATCTTATTTCGATACTTGTTAATCATCTCTATATTATAAAAATGAAATTCGCAACTAAAGCTATACATGCAGGTCAAGAGCCTGATCCAACCACCGGTGCGGTAATGACACCGATATACCAAACTTCTACCTATTGGCAAAAATCTCCCGGAGATAATAAGGGCTACGAGTATTCGAGAGGAACCAACCCAACGCGTAAAGCTTTGGAAGATTGTTTAGCTGCCTTAGAAAATGCTAAATATGGTCTGGCTTTCTCGAGTGGAATGGGGGCAACAGATGCCGTATTAAAGTTATTGCAACCAGGCGATGAAGTGATTACCGGTAATGATTTGTATGGAGGTTCGTACCGTATTTTTACCAAAATCTTTACTAAATACGGTATCAAATTCCACTTTCTGGATCTTTCTAAACCAGAGAATATATTGCCGTACATCAACGATAAAACCAAATTGGTTTGGATTGAAACACCTACTAATCCGACCATGCAGATTATCGATATTGAAGGGGTGGCAAAAATTACGAAAGAGAAAAACTTAATCCTTACTGTTGATAATACATTTGCATCGCCCTATTTACAAAACCCGATCGATCTCGGCGCTGATATTGTGATGCATTCGGTTACTAAATATATTGGTGGCCACTCTGACGTGGTGATGGGTGCTTTGGTAACCAATGATGAGCAATTGTATAAAGATCTTTGGTTCATTTACAACGCCTGTGGTGCAACACCAGGTCCGCAGGATGCTTTTTTAGTTTTGAGAGGGATTAAAACGCTTCATCTTCGCATGAAAGCACATTGCGAAAATGGGGAGCGTATTGCACATTATTTAAAAACACATCCAAAGGTTGATAAAATCTATTGGCCGGGTTTTGAAGACCATCCTAACCATGATGTCGCTAAGAAACAAATGCGTGGTTTCGGTGGGATGATTTCGATCACGCTAAAGGGTGCTGATCTGGAAGAAACTTTTAGAATTTCTTCTAATTTTAAAGTGTTCACCCTGGCCGAATCATTAGGTGGTGTCGAATCGCTGATTAATCACCCTGCAACGATGACGCATGGCTCTATTCCGAAAGAAGAAAGAGAGAAAGTAGGGGTAACCGATAACTTACTTCGTTTAAGTGTGGGCGTAGAAGATATCGACGATCTTTTAGAAGATCTGGCTAATGCATTGGCATAATATTTCAATTGGGCAGGTCATAAATACCTGTCCGGTTTTTCTTTTTGTAAAGCCAGGCTGTGCCAGCATTAGTGCTCGTCCGGCTTTACACTAAATCTTTTTTGTGGAGGTATCTATTTCATCAAAATGAGGAAAAACAAAAAAGGATACCGTTTCAATCCGGTTTAAATGGCCGCAATTGTGCTGCTGTTTACGTCTAAACAAAACTAATCATGCAATTTCTGGAGTTAAAGAATTTTCTGGATAGTAAAGTTGAACAATACAATCAGCCAGATTTTATAGCAAACGATCCGGTTTGTATTCCCCATCTTTTCGAAAAAAAACAGGATATAGAAATTGCAGGCTTTTTTGCTGCAGTTTTAGCCTGGGGGCAGCGGAAAACCATTATTAATAAATGTAAGGAACTGCTTGCGCGGATGGATAATGCACCTTACGATTTTGTTGTTCATCATACCGATGGCGATTTAAAACGTCTGCTGAACTTTAAACACCGCACATTTAACGATACCGATTTACTGTATTTCATCTCGTTTTTTAAACAGCACTATCAAAACTACGATAGTTTAGAGCAGGCATTTGTGCCTGGGCAAGATGTTTTTCGTGCGGAGTATTTAGCCGTTTCACCTGTAAAACCAGAAATAACTTATGCCTCTGAAGTATGTTATGCTGCTGATCTTAACTTTTCAATAGAACAGGCACTGAACCATTTCAGGCAGTATTTTTTCTCCCTGGAAGATTTTCCTCACCGCACGAAGAAACATATTTCCTCACCGAAGCAAAAATCTACCTGTAAACGTTTAAACATGTTTTTGCGGTGGATGGTTAGGGTAGATCAAAAGGGTGTCGATTTTGGTATCTGGAATACACTTCAGCCTAAAGATCTGATTTGTCCCTGCGATGTGCACGTAGATCGGGTAGGGCGGTTGCTTGGGCTGATTAACAGAAAGCAAACGGATTGGTTGACCGCAATTGAATTAACCGAGAATTTGAAACAGTTTGATCCGTCCGATCCGGTGAAGTATGATTTTGCTTTATTTGGCCTGGGTGTAGAAAAGCTGTTATAAGCTTAGTGAAATTGAGAAATGTCAAAAAAAAATTCTTTTTTTCAATTCAATCTTCCTATACTTACATAGTGGTCTTGCTTCGGTTTAGCAGGATTGTGTCTATCCCAACAGTTTCGCTATGATTGCAGTTAATTTATCTGATGAAGATAGGTGGAAGAAATACAACAATTTTTCGCCACTAGTCTCAATTTTCAAGAAATTTCACCCGCTTAATGATGAAATAGAAAAGCGGATTAACCAGCACACTTTTCCAATCAGCTACAAAAAGAATAAATACCTCGTTTCACCTGTTGATCGCAACAAGTTCCTTTTTTTAATTGTTAAAGGTGTGGTGAGGGGTTTTATAAAAGATGGAGATAACGAGATTACCACATGGATTGCCAAAGAGAATGAAGTGGTAGGTACCATACGTAATTTGTGGATAGATGGCGATTCGGAAGAGTATTTACAGGCATTAGAAGATGTAGATTTAGTTGCTATCCCGCATGTATTATCCGAATATCTTTATGAAAATTTTCCGGAAGCGAATATCGTTGGCAGAAAGATGATGGAGTTGTATTACCGCTCGGCAGAAGAGCGTGCTTACCTGTGCCGGATTTCGTCAGCCGAGAAAAGATATAAACGGTTTTTACTCTCCTTCCCTGATTTAATTAACCGCGTTTCTTTAAAACATATTGCTTCTTTTTTAGCCATCAGGCTCGAAACATTGAGTAGGATCAGGGCGAAGATTTAATTCTTATCATTCGATTTATTTTCTTGCTTTTTTTAAGGTGAAGGGTTTAGGATTTTAACAGATCTTAAACCCTTTTTGTTTATGCCTGAAAATTACATTTCTAGTTTTAATCAGTAGTATAAATACTACATGTGATTAGATAGTTGTTGATTAATATCAAAAAAACACTTCGCAGACTGGTTGTTGTATGCCAGCATAGTAAAAGTTAATTTCTTTTTTTGTTTACTTTGTAGTATTGGTAATACAGTTTTTGACAATTTAAGTACAAAAATCGTTAACAATATTGTGGTTTTTTGGTACTTGCAGGAGTGTTAAAAATAACATACTTTTGCCGCCCTTAAAAACGGCATTTTATAATAGTCTCTATCTCTTCAAAAGTGTTTTATAATCAGCGTACAAACGCGGTTTTTACTGCATCCTATAAAGAGAAATTTTTATTGAAAAACAACCTTTTTAGGAAGATTTTGTGCTCATCGGATGAGATCATTTACATGCAGTGATTAACCAATTATTTCCAGGTGGAAAATGAATAAAATTATACAACGCTTTCTCTTCAGTTTTCAAAAAGAAACAAGGTTCAAACTAATGGCATTGTCGTTATTTTTACTGGTTTCTTATTCTTCAGCTACTGCGCAAACTTACAAAACACACTATATTGCTCCTGCACCATGGCAATATTGGAGTAGCGCCAATGAAATTGTCATTTCCACCAATACTGCCGGAACTACTGCAACCATTAAGAAAAGTGATGGAAGTTCAATCACGACTTTAACACCCACTCCCGGCAACCCGGCAGTTTACAGGTTTGCCGGTGATCCGGTTGGTTTGGCAAAAAACAGCCTGAATACGATACTTAATGCTGCAGGAATTATTGTTACCGGTAACAATCCAATTGCGGTAAATATCAGGAACGTAGCTTCTGACGATATTCCTGCTGGTGCATATAGCTCTACCAATGATCAGTATATTAAAGGGAATGCTTCATTATTCAGCTTTGGAGATGCTGCTGTTGGTAATGCTTTTAGGGTAGGTTATTATCGCGATGGCGATTTGAATGGCGTGGCAGCCAGTGTTTCTACCAAGCGGCCGGTATATAGTATTCTGGCGATCGAAAATAATACCACAATCAAACTTAATGGTACCGCTATTACCACATTAAATGCCGGTCAAAGTTATATTTTACAGGCTGCTATGGGGAGTTTGGTGGAAACATCAGGCCCTGTTGTAATGAATACCGGAATAAACGTAGATGCGCCAGAAGCCTGTGGTGATGGTGCTTATAATCCGGTTCCTCCAATTTCTTCTTTGGGCAATGAATATGTGGTGATCAGGGGAAAAGGAAATAATACGGCTGAACAAACAACTATTATAGCTTCAGAAGCGAACACCAATGTGACCGTATCTAATTTTGATCATAATGGTGTATTGCAATCAACCAATACCTATAACCTCATTGCTGAGGGAAGTTTTATCACTTTTCCCAATGGCGTATCTACTGGAACCAATACAGGAAACGTTCAGGTGGGGGATGCATCTTCGGGGTCGAGGATTGTAGCAACAAAAAATGTAGTAGCCTATTCGGGTACTGCAAATCAATGTGAAGTTGATATAGCTACTTTAGCACCGCTGAGTGCCTGTGGAGGTTCGTTAAAAGCAGAAACCTACAAGTTTAGAGGTAATAATCTGGGAGATTTGCCATACTTCGCTTATCTGATTACCAAAAGTTCTACTGATAAAATCTATCTAACCACCAACGGAGGTTCGCCGGCATTTAACAATACAGATGTGGAAACTATCCCTGGGGTGGGGGTACGTAGACAATTGGGAAGTTCTGGTGCTTATGCTATCGATTTTGAGAATACGAATATTGGCAACCCAAATTCATTTTATTTAAGCAGTAATACCAGATGGACTGTTGCCATGGTACAATCGGGTGGTGGTTTTTCGATGTCGAATTTTCTTTCCCCATTTCCGGAGAAAGCACTAAAACCAACCTTTGCACAAGCCGATTGTGCATCTGCGCTATTAAGTGCCGATGCCAATAGTAATGCTCCTTTTCAATGGTATCTAAATGGAGTGGCTATTGCGGGTGCAACTGCGAGGACCTATCAGGCCACAGTTTCTGGTTCTTATACCATCACGTCGACATTAGATTGCGGAATCAGTTCACAATCGCTGCCGGTAACCATTGCCTTATGTAATGTTGACTTGATTTTAACCAAAGCGGTTGACGATACATCACCAGCAAAAGGAGGGACGGTTAATTTTACCATCACCGTAAAAAATTCGAACGTTGCTTCAGGTACAGTTACGGGTACAGGTAATGCAATAGCCGTTTCGGCAACAGATTTGCTTCCTTCCGGATATACTTATGTTTCAAGTGTGGCCGCTACCGGAACATCTTACGATCCAACTACAGGTTTGTGGTCGATTGGAAGTATGAATGCCGGTCAGAGCCTTACGCTTACTATAACCGCTAAGGTTAATAATTCTGGAAATTACAATAATACTGCAACAGTAACCGGACCACAGGCAGATCCTGTATTGTCAAATAATACCGCTTCGGCAAGTGTTACACCGGTAAATATTTCATTAACATCGGCTACGGGAACAGATAACCAATCGATCTGTGTTGGTGGAACTACAACAGCAATCCAATATCTGATTACAGGAACACCTATCGTTTTAGTAACAGGTTTAGGTTCATCAGGGCTGAATTATGGAACCACAACTTCCAATGGAAATACTATTTTAACTATTGATGCTGGGACGGTATCTAATGCTGGCAATTATAATTATACGGTAAGGGCAACATATGCGTCCCCATCTGTTACGGTTATTAATGCAACAGGATCTATCGTTGTAAGTCCTCAGGTAACTACCCCCGTTTTTGCGCTAGGTGCTACCTCATCCCGCTGTCAGGGCTTCGGTACACAAACCTATTCGGCAACAGCCAGCAACGCGACTGGAATTACCTATAGCATTAGTCCGGCAAATTCCGGTGTAGTTAATGCCAATACCGGTGCGGTAACCTGGTCGTCTGTTTATAATGGTACTGCAACGATTATGGCGACTGCTGTAGGGATATGCGGAACTAAAACAGCAAATCATACCGTAACGATTAATTCGACAGGAACGATTAGCGGGTCGGCTACCGTATGTTCAGGTTCAAACGGAACATTGACCTTATCTGGTGCGCCTTCAACTGTGGTGCGTTGGGAATCATCAACAGATAATGGTATAAACTGGACGACAATTGCAAATACCACAACAACTTTAAATTATAGCAATATTGCTGCAACTACGCTTTACAGAGCAATTGTTTCTGGTGGAGGCTGTAGCAATGCCGCTTCAGGAACAGCAAATGTAACGGTAACACCTCGTCCGGTAATTGCTAACCAAACTTATTACATCTGTAAAACAGGTAGTTTTACTTTTGCACCAATTGATGTGCCTAATGGAACAACCTACACATGGTCTAGTCCGACGCTTTCTTCTGCAAATATTACTGGCGGAACTGCTGGTAATGATCAGCTTTCGGTTAATCAAACCTTAACCAATTCGGGTACAACATTACAAACGGCAACCTACATGGTTACGCCTACTTATTCATCATGTTCGGGTAATGCTTTCACTATTACTGTATATGTGGTGCCAACGCTTACGGCTACAGCAAGCGGAACAAGCATCTGTTCTGCATCTGCGTTTAGTGTTACGCCAAATAGTAATGTAAATGGAACAAGCTATACCTGGACAGCAGCTTTAGCAAACGGAACAGCCTCGGGGTTTTCGAATCAATCTACTGCGGTTAATGCGCCAATTTCGCAAACCTTAACAAACACTTCGGGAGCCGATGCCACTGTAAGATATACCGTAACACCAATTTATAATGGTTGTAGCGGCGCTACTTTTACTTTCGATGTGATTGTAAGAACAGCTACACCAGCACCAACGGCAAGCAACCAGACTTTCTGCGAAATCTCGAATGCTACGGTTGCCAATTTAGCTGCAGCAGGGACTTCAGTTAAATGGTATACCCAGGCAACAGGCGGAACAGCCCTGGCTTCGGGTACAGCTTTGACCAATGGCACTTATTATGCCAGTCAGACTTTAAACAGTTGTGAAAGTGCAAGCCGTGCACAGATCACGGTAACGATCACAGCTACACCAGCACCAACGGCAAGCAACCAGACTTTCTGCGAAATCTCCAATGCTACAGTTGCGAATTTAGCGGCGGCAGGAACTTCAGTTAAATGGTATACCCAGGCAACAGGTGGAACTGCCTTAGCTTCGGGTACAGCTTTGACTAATGGCACTTATTATGCCAGCCAGACTTTAAACAGTTGCGAAAGTGCAACCCGTGCACAGATCACCGTAACGATCACGGCTACACCAGCACCAACGGCAAGCAACCAGACTTTCTGCGAAATCTCGAATGCTACAGTTGCGAATTTAGCTGCGGCAGGGACTTCAGTTAAATGGTATACACAGGCAACAGGCGGAACAGCCCTGGCTTCGGGTACAGCTTTG
>NZ_JBWJIF010000005.1:0-336947 GCF_056490665.1 Pedobacter folensis | reverse complement strand
TTACATTATACCTCCTCCATATTTTTAAGCAGTTAGCCATTGACAATTAGCAGTTCTCAACAGGAATTAACCAGGTAATCAAATGAACCAATGAATCCATGAATCACCAACATCCATCTTACATTACACCTCCTCCATATTATTAAACAGTTGCAATTGACAATTAGCAGTTCTCAACAGGAATTAATCAGGTAATCAAATGAACCAATGAATTCATGAATCACCATCATCCATCTTACATTATACCTCCTCCATATTTTTGTGGAAACTTTCTTTTGCTAGCCTCATGGAATAAATCTATTATTGTATGATATTTCTGAACAGGAGATTTGAAATTAGCTATTCTAAGCTTTTCATGTTTTTGAGATCGGATTTATTTCTACAAATTTGTCATGTTGATTTAAGGCATGCACCGAAATCGCTCGGTTTTGTCGCTTTGCAAGTCAAAAAAATGCAGAGTTTTCAAGTGATGAACAGATAAACACAGTATGGCAGAAGTAATTTATAACGACGACAGTATTCGTTCATTAGATTGGAAAGAGCACATCAGGCTTCGTCCGGGGATGTACATTGGTAAACTTGGCGATGGTTCTGCTCAGGACGACGGTATTTACGTTTTGCTAAAAGAAATTGTAGATAACTCTATCGATGAGTTTGTGATGGGCACTGGAAAAACCATCGAAATTACGCTTTCGGAGCAAAAAGTAAATGTACGCGATTATGGCCGTGGTATTCCATTAGGTAAAGTGATCGATTGTGTAAGCAAAATTAATACGGGTGGTAAATACGATAGTAATGCCTTCCAAAAATCGGTAGGTTTAAATGGGGTGGGTACGAAGGCCGTTAATGCGCTTTCTACCAGCTTTACCGTACAATCGTATCGTGATGGAAAAACGAAGAAAGTTGAGTTTTCTAAAGGGGAAATTGTAACCGAGCAACCTGTTATCGATACTACTCAGCGTAATGGTACAGCCATTACTTTTTATCCGGATGAAACCATTTTCAGGAACTACCACTATATTCCTGATTTTGTGGAGAGTATGGTTTGGAACTACGTGTTCTTAAATACCGGTTTAACGGTAAATTTCAATAACCAGAAATATTTTTCGGAGCGGGGTCTTTACGATTTGCTTTCTAAATTTAATAAGCCAGAGGAAATCCGTTACCCGATTATCCATATGATTGGGCCAGATATCGAAATTGCAATGACCCACGGGCAGCAATATGGCGAAGATTACCACTCGTTTGTCAACGGACAGCACACCACACAGGGTGGAACCCACCAGGCGGCTTTTAGGGCGGCGGTAGTGAAAACTGTTAGGGAGTTTTTCAAAAAAGAGTTTGATGCGGCCGATGTGCGTTCATCCATTATCGCGGCAATTTCTGTACGTGTACAGGAGCCGGTTTTCGAATCGCAAACCAAAACAAAACTGGGTTCGCAAAACATGGGACCGGAAGGCCCATCTGTAGCAACTTTTATTAACGATTTTGTTAAAAAAGAACTTGATGATTACCTGCATAAAAATCCGGATGTGGCTGATGCGCTGCTGAAAAGAATTATGCAATCGGAACGCGAGCGTAAAGATATTGCAGGTATTAAAAAACTGGCAAACGACAGGGCAAAAAAGGCCTCGCTACACAATAAAAAACTGCGCGATTGTAAGGTGCATTTTAATACCACACACGAGAAACGTTACGAAACCACTTTGTTTATTACCGAGGGAGATTCGGCATCGGGTTCCATCACAAAATCACGTGATGTGGATTGCCAGGCGGTATTTAGTTTAAAGGGTAAACCCTTAAACTGTTATGAATTAACCAAAAAAGTAGTTTACGAAAACGAAGAATTTAACCTGCTCCAGCACGCTTTAAATATCGAGGATGGTTTAGAAGGTTTACATTATAACAATATTGTAATTGCAACTGATGCCGATGTGGATGGCATGCACATCCGTTTGTTGATGATGACTTTCTTTCTTCAGTTTTTCCCCGATCTGGTTAAAGCAGGCCATGTTTATATTTTACAGACACCGCTTTTCAGGGTTAGGAATAAAAAGGAAACCATTTATTGCTATAGCGATGAAGAACGCAAAAATGCGATCGAAAAACTCGGCAATAAACCAGAAATTACCCGGTTTAAAGGTTTAGGCGAAATTTCGCCTGATGAATTTGGCTTGTTTATCGGAAAAGATATCAGGTTAGACCCGGTTATTTTGAAAGACCAAACAATAAAAAGTTTGCTTGAATATTATATGGGCAAAAATACACCCGACAGGCAGCAGCACATTATCCGTAACCTGAGGGTAGAGAAGGATGAAGTAACGGAGGAACCTAAAGTGATTACTGACGAAGTAGCATAAAAAAAGAAGTCAAGTTTAATTACCAATGACAGATTGTAAAGGATTGGTCGTCATTCCCGCGCAGGCGGGAATCTTAAAGCTTATTGCATTAGGATTCCCAATCAAGTTGGGAATGACGATCTGCCAAAACTTGTCATGATCATACTAACGGTTAATTATTCTTTAGGTACATTCACCGTATCTTCAGGGTGTTGCGGAGGTAATACATCTACCTTTTTTTCAACAATAGTGATTTTGGTAAACACCGCATATTTACTTGGAGAGATGCCATTATCGTATTTTTCGGCATAAGCCTGTGTAAATTCAGCGCCGAAGTAGAGTATAATCGAGGTATAATAAATCCACAATAAAATAACAATAATCGAACTGGCTGCTCCAAAGGCCGAGCCCGGGTTCCCCTTTTCGATATAAATCCCGATCAGGTATTTACCCAAACTGAAAAGAACCGCAGTAAACAGTGCACCAATTATTGCCGATTTCCAACGGATAATTACATCGGGTAATACTTTAAATATAACCGCAAATACAGCGGTAACGGCAGCAAGCGTAATTACATTGTTTAAAATGTAAATCAGAATGGCCATGGTGTCGTTTGCAACGGGGATTACTTCGTCTATCTTGCTTTGCGAGAGTAGGTTGCCCAATTTAGAACCCAGACCTACTACAACGGTGTTAACCACCAGCGATACCAGCAATAGAAAGCCCATCGAAACAATTAAAGAGAAAGACAATAACCTGTTAGAAAGCATTTTTATCCAGCCTTTTTTGGGCACAGCCTTTACTTTCCAAATCATGTTGATGCTATCTTGTATCTCAATAAAAATAGCAGTTGAACCAATAATCAATGTGCCTATCCCAATAATTAAACCAAGGGTAGACTGGCCTGATTTATTGGCATGTTCTACAAAACCCTGAATTTGTGTAGCTGCCTCTTTGCCAACCATTTCGGTCACCTGTCCATAAAACTGAACTCTTGTTTCCTCATTTCTTTTGTCGCCAAAAAATAGGGTAGCGGCGGATAACATGATAATAATAAGCGGTGTAAGTGAAAAAATAGTGTAATAAGCAAGCGAAGCACTTAATTTAGTTACCCTATCTTCTACAAAACCTTTTCCGGCAGCAACGAAAAGATGATATAACGCAATGAAGAAATATTTGATCTTATGAAGTACTCTCATCGAAAAATTAAAACGGATATCCTATCCCAATGTTAAAAATTAAATTCTGCTTACGCCAATCCTTATTACCGAAGGCAATATCATCAAACACCCATCTTTGTCCTTCTGGTAAGTAAGGTTTACGCACAGGGAAGGCCACATCTAAACGGACTACAAAAATGCTGACATCTACCCTTAAGCCTGCGCCAGTACCCACCGCCAATTCGTTAAAAGCGTTTTTTAATTTAAAGCCTGATCCAAGTCTTGCCGTCTCAGGTTTGCCAGGTTCTCCAAGATCTTCTTTTCTTAGCCAGATATTTCCGGCATCAACAAATAAGGCACCATAGAGTACACTTACGATCTTAAACCTTAGTTCTGAGTTGAGCATTAACTTAATATCACCACCCTGATCGGCAAAAAGAGCATCATCTCGAACTTTGTAAGTTCCCGGGCCTAAGGTTCTGGCCGGGAAAGCCCTGATATCATTACTACCCCCGGCAAAAAACTGTTTTACAAATGGGAGTGAAGTTGAGTTTCCATAGGCATACCCATAACCCAGGTTTAAGCGGTTTGCCCAGATTAAGTTTCTGGTAATTTTATAATAATCTCTTAAATCGGCTTCAACCCTAATAAACTGCGTTAATGCTTTGTTAAAGATAGATCGCTGGCCATTTTCATCCTTCGGGGTAAACAGGCCCCAAACGTTACCACCCGTTTCTAACCCGCCAAAGAAATAGGTGTTATTTCTGCGGCTATCTTCCATCTGGTTGGTATAGGTGAAATTATAGTTACTGCCAATAATAAACTGACTTTCTAATGTCGTTCTCAGCAATGGGTTTTGTGCATATATTCTCTCTTCAGTTGTATCAGATGGGAAAGAAGTAGAAACATAACTAATCGAGATCGGATTAAAATTATGCTCTTTGTACAGGTTTTCTTTAAAGTTGTAACCATACTGTCCTTTAACTGCATGCAAAGTATATTCAGAACCACGGTTTAGCATCTGGTAAGACAGCGAAGCAATGGTTTTCGGGATGAAAGCATTGGTGCTATTTGGTTTGTAAAAAGGCACAATAAACCTGGGGAAGGTTAATTTTCCTTCGGCCGTTAACGACAAGGAGTTTTTGCCTAATGAAGTTCCTTTGGTTTGCGTTTCGAAACCACCACTAACACTCAAGTCTAATTGTTCTGCATTTCTAAACAGGTTTCTGGTGGTTTGGGTTACTTTCACTTCCGAACCCACAAAATTGTTCGATTTACTCGTTCCGACAACCGAAAAGGTCAGTGAGTTTTTCTTTAAAGGCGTTAAATAAATATTCAGGTCGAGCTGATTATTTCTGAAACTATCAACCGGTAAAAATTCAGCCCTTACATCCTGAAAGGCGCCTACATTTACCATGCGGTTTAACGATTGGTTATGATCTTTACGGTTATAAGGTTCGCCTTTTTGAAAGAATACCAAACGGTCGAAAAGTTTTGGTTTAAACGTATTCCGGTCATCGTAGATATTGAAATCGTTATACTGTAACGGCTTTAATTTTCTGAGTGTCGTATCTCTCCTTAACGAATAATTAGGATATATGTTAATGTTTTTGATGGTGTATGGTTTTAATGCTGCATCTGGCGCAATATCTTTAACCTTAACCGAAACGTTAACGAGGTTTTTGCCAATGGTGCTATCCACCTGCATAATTAAATAATCGGGACTGAAATAAAAGTAGCCATTTTCTTTCAGGTCGTTATCAATCCTGATCCGTTCATTTTTATAGGTATCGATATCATAATAATCGCCAACTTTTAGCAAAGTTTTGTTTTTGTTGGCATTGATGATTTTGGTAAGCACCCCAGAATCGGGCGGGAAATTAATCTTGTTAATTTTATAGCGTTGTCCGGTAACTGCAGTATAAATGGCTTTACCCTTTTTTTCTTTCACAACGGTATCGCCAGTAACATTTGCCTGTAAATAGCCTTCACTAATAAGGTAACTGGATAATACATCATTATTGTATTTCAGCTTTACATCATTCAATAATACAGGTGCTTCCCCTTGCCGGCGCAGCCAGTTTCTAAAACCTTTAGGCTTTTTGGGCTCGCCAGCGAGATTGTAAATGCCCAGTTTAAATTTTATACCCAAAATCGACTTATTGGGACGTGGTCTTGTTTTAGCCTCCAGATCGGTTTTAATCTGTTTTTCATTATCAATTTTTCCTGATGAATCAGGATTGATTTTTACCTCAGCACCGGTATACAAAATTTGTCCTGGTTTTAAGGATTTGGTACTGCTGCAAGCCGCCCAAACTAAACAGGCCAATAAAAATAAAAGAGGTCTAATTAGTTTTCTCATCTTGTGCTTTCTGTTCAATGTTTCTTATTCTTCTTATTCTTTTCTTCTGAAAAATTTCTCTGAATTTATTGTAATCTACCACCAGCGTAAAGCCCAGGCCTGTTTCAACAATTTGCCCCTGTACAATCATATCGTTCTGGTTTCGGCGGTAAGCCCTTAACCGGTATCTTCCATCGGCAGATAGCGCATATTCTACGTTCACATTTCCGGCAATATTGGTCGATTTTTCTCCTGGCGCCTGTGGTCCTTCTAAAGCAAATGAACTTCCTACGCTAACGGTTAACCGATCATTTAAGAGTTTTTTAGATAAGCCAACTTCCAGGTCGGTTTTTTGCTGCATTGAACCGGTTGAATAATCTTCAGACGAATTTACGCCAAAATTAAGATCAACGCCCTGAATTAAGTCGGAAGTTAAATTATTCAATTGCTCGGTTAACAGTTTACTTACACTCGAACGGGCAAGCGTAGAAACCCCACCGCCACCACCGGCCAGACTTTGGAAAGGATTATTTGCAATAAACCTGTTTAAGGCAAGTAAAGAAAGAACCTGTTTGTTCAACTCACTTTCATCGCGGTTTACATTAATCAATTTGGTATAAACCTGACCATTTAAAGCACCACGTTCGTTTTCTGGTAAGTCGAGTTTAAATGAAATGGTTGGCTTTAATAATTCGCCTTTTATCATTAAATAAACCTGAAAAGGTAGTTTTGTTCTGGCCTCGTAAAGATCCGGTTGATTTAACAGATCGATAGGCGCTGCGTTAACTTCGTACAATGCCGTAATATTGGCAGTTGCTGAAGTAGGTTCACCCGTCCAGATAATGGTACTTCCTTTAACCAGTTTAAATTCTTTTTTTACTACAGCCAGCGTTAAATTGTATGAACCGTCAACTATTTCGTAGCGACCGGTCATGCTGATTTTACCACTAGGATCCATCGTTACATTTAAGTCGGCGTTGCCCCTCACTTTTAAGTTATCGCCAGTAGATGGATCTACAACCACATTCAGTTCTGCTTCAGGATCTACTTTTACATCGGCCACAAGATTTAAGCCTTTAATTGGCGATTTGCTGATGCTGTCAACTTTTAAAGCTTTTTGTCCGTTAAAGGGAGGTGCATCGGCATCAATAAACTGCACGATACCTTCCTGATCAATAATCGCGGGATCACTTGAAGGCAAAGCGAAGAAAAATTTAGTACCCTTGTTTACATTGATATTCATGTTTACATCCGGCTGGTTTAAATCTCCGCGTACTTTGATATTACTGGTTAAAAATACCGTTCCATAAATCATATCATTATCGGCTGCAGTAGAATTAATCGTCCTGAAATTGTTCATTCTGATATCTAAACCGAAGCGGTAGTTTTTAAAATCGGTGGTGTAAACCTTTCCGTTTATGGTTGCTTTTTGATTTAAGGAATCGATCAGTGTAAAGTTGTTAAAACTGATGCCCTCATTTGTAAACGATATTTTCTCATTTGGCATACGGAAATACGAATTTACATAAGCCACTTTGATGCCTGCATTATTGAAAGTTAAATCGCCGAGTATTTTGGGCGCTGTTAACGCACCTTTAACGGTAAGCGCTCCGGTTAAGGTACCTGTGCCATTTTTAAGCTGGCCTGCAGATAAACTTTCGATGTTTTTCATTTCAATCTTATCAATATTTACGGTAAGATCTAAAGCACTTTCCGGAGCGGTATAATAAAAGCCATTAACCCTCAACTCATGCACGCCGGTTAAGGCAACATTTACCTCGAAAGCATTTTCGGTGTTGTTGTTTACGGCGAGGCGTAAGGTACCTAATTGATCTTTTTGATAACGCAATTGATCAATGGTTAAGTTCGCCTCAAATTTTGGTGTACCGGCCAGGTCTTTAACATTCGCCGTTCCGTTTAAACGGCCACCAACCAAAGTGGTATCGGTTTCTGCAAATTTGGTTAAGGTTTCCAGCTGGAAATCTTTAAACGCTACGGCTAGCGGTGCATTTGGCTCAGTAGGATTGCTGTTGATGGAAAGCGACTGACCACTGTTGCTGATCTGAAATTGATTAACCAATATGCCTGATGCGCCAAACTGAATGTAATTATCTTGCGAAACCACCCACTTCTGATAATCGAGCAATAGTTTTTGTGGATCTAAAGTGAATTTAAAATCCTTGTTAATCGACTGGAAAGTACCACCAATTACATATTTGTTTTTAAGCTGCCTATCCCGAAGGAAGATATTAACCCCTAAGTTGTTATTGGCTGCATCGCCACTTACTTCTGTATTGAAAAGTGCAATCGACGGGCTTTGAAGACTTTTAACCGTTAAGCTATAGGCTAATTTATTATTGTCATTATTGATGTTTAAAACTGTGGTATCTACTTTAAAATCGCCATATACCACCTGAGGGAAATTACCCTTAATCTGTAAGCTGTCTTTTTGTGTATCAATTAATCCGTAAAACTGCGATTGTTTGAATACGGTTAATTCCGGTACAAATTCCTTTAATAATTTAGAGTCGTATACCTGCACAAAAAACCTTAGCCTTTGGTCGGGAACTTTAGCAACCGTACCGAAAGCGTAGTATTTGTTAATTTCGTTGATGATGGCATCGCCTACTTTGGTCAGTTGGTATTTGCCATCAATTTTTGCCGATAATATTTCAGATTTTAAGGTCAATTCATTTTCAGTAGTGGTTGATCTTGCACGGATGGAAATCGTATCCACATTAATCTTTTGTTTGTCTTTTACCAGTTGCAGGCTGGTGATATCAACCGAACCGTTCAAATAATCGGCATCGGCGGTAGCCAGGTCTACTTTAACCAGACCTGCTGCACTTAATACCGTCGGACTAAAGTTTAAAGCCTGCAAGTTTACCTGCTTCAAATTTAAATCGGCTTTTACGGCTGGATATTTTCCTGCCAGATTCACTTTCGCATCTAAATTAAAGTTGGCATTGCTATCGGGCATGCTGCTTTTAATGCTGATGTTCTGGTTGCTGTAATTGCCGGCAAGGTTTAAATTACGATAGGTATATTTGTTATAGTAAGCACTAATCACCTTAGCGTTAAATTTTGCATTAATCTTTTTAGGATCGAGTCCTGTACCTGCAACATTTGCTTTAACCGAAACCCTGCCCAATTTAGGCTGCATTTTTAAAAGCCTGCCTACATTAAAGTTGTTTAAACTGATATCGGCCTTATAACTTTCTTTACCTTTAGGACCTTTCATCCCGGCCACCAAAATAGCGCCACCCATATCGGTCTGGATATTTAAATTGGTATTAAAATCGGTCATCGAACCTTTAAAATTACCTTTGGCATCAATTACATTTGGCAATTCGATGGTTGGAGGCAAAGATTTTTTAGGTACGGCCACCAAAATATCCCCTTTGGTAACATGAAGTTTTTTAATATTTAAATCGAGATAGGTTTTTTTGATGTCGGGCAAACCTTTTGCTTTTCCACTGATATCAATCTGGGTATTTTTCAATCCGCTAATCTGCAGTTTTGGAATGTTCAGGTTATTCAGATAGCCATTAACATCAGCATTCAGTTTTATTTTTTCGTTGCGGTAATTGGCTGGAATGGCATCGCTGAAAAAACTGGCATCTTTTAACCCAATGCTGGTGTTTTTAAAGGCCAGATTTAATTTTACACGTTCGGGATGTTTGGTTAAATCCTCCATTGAGGTAAAATTTAATTCCGTCGCATTTTCGATTGAAGTATTTGGCGTCTTTAAAATGAAATTACTCAGTTTAATCTGTTTATCGTTATACACTGCATCACCCCGCAACTGATCCAATACGAACCCACTTTTCTCTTTTAACGATCCGTTTTTAACATTCGCTTTTATACCTGCAGCACTATAAGCTACATCACCAGCACCTAAATTAAGCTGGGTAATTTTGAGGTGGTTAAAGTCCATGCCTTTGGCAGCAGGTTTTGCCCCAAGATTATCGAACTGAACATTGTTATCGGCCAGACTGATACTTTTAATAATCAAACCCAGAGGCGATTTTTCGGGCACTACGGTATCCTTAACTTTCTTTAAATCGTTAGTCGGCGCAGGTTTAAAAGCAAAGAGAATATTCGATTTGTTTAAATGGGCATCATCAACAGCATATTTACTATTGGTTAAATCTACTTTCAGGTTCACCAAACCCAGATCGTTTACATCGGCAACAGCTTTGGTTGTGGATAGCTGATCGTCGTAATTTACCTTTACCTTACTGAAAATGAAGTTCTGCACTTCAATTAATGGTAATTTGCCCTGTTCCTTCTCACTGCTATCAACACTGTTGGTAAGGTGTTGTACCAGATGGACTAAGGGTTTTTGCTGTAAATAACGTAATGAGGTATTGACCAGGCTTAACTCTTTAATAACATAATGCTGATTGGCTAAATCGAAATCTTTGATTTTAGTTTTAAATGCACCAAGGTATAATTTCACGTCGTTACCAGCCACATCATCACGATAGTTGATGCCTATATCTTCGAAAGAAACTTTATCAACAGAAAATTTAAGGGTAGAGGTCGTGTCTTTTTTTACTTTCTCTTCTGGCTTTTTTTGGTCACTTGCAAAAGCATCAACCAGGAAAGAAAAATTAAAGGTGGTATCAGGACTGATACGTTTCACATTTGCACGTACATTTTTGAGTTCGATGTTATTGACCTCGACCGTATTTTTTAACAGTTTAAACAGACTGATATCAACGGCCAGTTTTTCGGCATATAACAAGGTATCGCCTTTGCGGTCTTCGATATAAAATTTATTTAAAACTACGTCTTTTGGCAAGGCAATTTTAATGCTTTCCAAACTGACTTCTGTTTTGGTTTTGTTTTTAAGATAGTTTATGGCTTTACCCTTAACGAAATTCTGAACGGCAGGAATATTTAAAGATAGTGCTAAACCAACAACCAGGATGATGATGGAAGCAATTACCCACAATAAAATTTTGAGACTTTTACGTACGTATCTATTCAAAGCTAAGCGTGTTTGGTGTTTGATAAATGCCAAAAGCATGCCACTAAAATTAATTTTAAGGCACTTTTTACTAAATAATACAAAAAATAACTTAAATTGTTCGCCCGCTATAAAAATTTAACATTGGCGGTTTCATAATTAGTTACAAATGAATTCAATAAATCTAAATATATCTTTTGAACAATACGAAAGTATTGCAGAATTAACATTGGCAGATAGAACGCTTTGTGCACTTGCCGAACAGGCTTTAAATACTTCATATTCTCCTTATTCTAAATTTAGGGTGGGTACGGCAATCCGCCTGGCCTCTGGCGAAACGGTACTGGGAAGCAATCAGGAAAATTTAGCCTATCCCTCAGGACTTTGTGCAGAGCGCGTTGCCCTTTTTACCATTGGCGCTACCTATCCAAATGCGGTGATTGAAAGTATGGCCATAACCGCCCAGACGGATAACTTTGAGATTTTGAAACCCGTTACCTCTTGTGGTGGTTGTTTGCAGGTGATGGCAGAGTTTGAACGTAAACAAAATGCACCGATTGAAGTGATTTTTTATTGCTTAAACGGAGAAATACTAAAAGTGCCCAGTGTAAAGAGTTTACTGCCTTTTGCTTTTGTAGAGGATAGATTGGAAAGATAGTTAGTTCAGTTGGCAGTTTTTAGTTGGCAATTATCAGTTTTTAGTTAGTCGTTTCAGTCAGCAGTTCGAATTTAATGCGTACGGCTGAGAGTTTTGAGCGTGGAGCTGGTAATTTTGAGCGTGCCGGCATCTGTTGAATAAACTGTGTAATAGATTTTTAAAATCTGCGGAAATCTGTGTGATCTGCGGGGTATTTTTTACATTTATTCCCGCTGATTTAAGGTGATCAACGCAGAATCGATTTGGTATTTACAATTTTCAGTTGTAATAGATATGAGTATTGCACTGAAGTAAATAAACTTAAGAGTAGTGTGGGGAATTACAGACCACGGATGTAGAACAGGCTGTTATTTTGAGCGGAGTAACGCAATTTGTCATGCTGTCCCGAAGCTTCGGGATCAGCATCTTTTTAGCATGAAAGACCCTGAAATGAATTCAGGGCGACGACCCTTTTAGAAAAAAGTCGTTCAAATTTTACAAAGCAAACCAGTAATTGAAATCAGATTTCCAGATAGATCTGTCTCCTAAATATTCGGAACTTTGCTTCAGTCCGGATTGACATACTTCTTTCTTCTGACCTCCAACCCCGGACCTCCGACTTATTTTCTATATTTGGTTTTTTAACCACAATGAAACATCTCTACATCCTTACATTTTTCCTTTTTATTTCTTTTGGTGCAAACGCCCAGGTCTTACTTAAAAGTAACGTAGTTTATAAAATAGTTTATTTCCGATCTTCTGATGGCAAACCGAAAGAAGACCGGAATGCTACAGTGATACTGGCTTCGGTAAATCAGAATTTAATCAGCAATGCTGCTATTCTTGATCATAAAGCAAAATACCCTTACGAACAGAGCATTGTTGCGAAACCTGCTCAAATTTTGTTTCAGGTGGCCGATTTAAGTGCGGATAAACAGATTGCAACCGCCGATAGTACAGCAATTGGCAAGCAAACCTTTGAATTGAGCAGCGAAACCAAAGTGATTTTGGGTTATACCTGTAAAAAGGCCACAACGGTAGTCAATTCCAATAGAATAGACTTGTGGTATACCACCGATGCGGGGATAAAAGCTGCGCCAACCAGTTTGGGCCAGAACCTTGGTTTGGTTTTAGAGCAGGTGCGTAATGGAAGCAGCTATGTAACGGCTACAAAAATCGAAGCAGTTAAAAATTCGAAACCAATCGATTTGCAACAAGTAAGTGCTAAGCTTACTGATGGATTAACCTATAAAGATTTACTTTGGAAAAGCAGGTTTACCACACTAAGTATTTTTAATAACGAAACCGTTAATTTTATTGATAAACCACAATCTAACGATTCTGTATTCCGTTTTGCGGGAGGAACAGTGATTGCGAGGAAAGTTAAATTTCCGCAGCTGCAGTCCAAACCCAATGTTTTTGTGGATTTAACTGAACAATCGAATGGCGATGCCTATGATAGAACAGGCTCGGTATTTATCATCCCGACAGACAAACAGATCAGTTTAATGGATGCGCTTAAAAATTCTGTTAAAGACCTGCCTGTTTACGATAATGGCAATGGAAAGAAATACCAGGGCGTTGTGGCCACCGCAAATTATAACCCGGTTATAGAATTGATGCGCTTTTTTACTCCTTTTGGTGTGGGCAAATACAATACTTTAAAATTGAAGGATAAAAACTGGGCGGAGAAAGTTTACTACAGGCAGGATGTTTCAGAATTGTTTCCGCTGGTCAATGGCAAGGAAGTTTGGGTTGCGGTTTTTGTTGGTAACTATGATAAGGGCGGCCATAAAGTTTCTTTAAATATTACACTGCACAATGGTGGAAGACAAAAAGAAGCCAAAGAAGTGATTTTGCCCTTGTTTAATTCGACCAATGTAATGGAAATGGCTGGTCAGGAGTATGCAACCATGTTTAGCAGCGATAAAGGTTTGGAAGTTTCCTTTACCTTAGCAAAAGACTTAAAAGATGCCAAATTGCGTTACATTACAACTGGTCATGGTGGCTGGGGGAATGGCGACGAATTTGTGCCTAGAAAAAATACCATCTGGCTGGATGAAAAGGAAGCATTCGCTTTTACGCCATGGCGACAGGATTGTGGTTCGTACCGGTTATCGAACCCTGCCTCTGGTAATTTCGAAACTGGTCTTTCTTCATCAGATTTAAGCCGTTCGAACTGGTGCCCGGGAACCGTTACGAACCCTGAATGGATCAGTTTGGGTGATTTAAAAGCCGGGCCACACACCATAAAAGTAACCATCCCGATGGGTAAGCCTGAAGGTTCGAGCTCAAGCGCATGGAACGTTTCGGGTGTGTTGTTGGGGGAGGAGTAGTGCAATATTTTTTCGGGAGATGAGTACCCTCATGCGAATCGTCATTTCGAGCGGAGTGCAACGCAGTCGAGAAATCTATAATTAAAGCGTTATTTTGCAGATCACACTACCGATCAGCTTCCTACCGTCGTGACACAGATAATATAAAGTTTTTTCTGCTCTATGCCGCAGGGGCATGCTACTTTGGAGCGCCAAAGTACCCAAAGCGCTTTGTCAATCCAGCAAGGTGGCTTCTCACTGCCCCAGGCTCATCAAAAAAACAGCGGCACTTCGTTTTGTGTTCAATACCTTTTAACCTTGGAATCATGATTGTTGAACACAAAACCACTGCGTTTCAGGTTTGGTAATGCTGACTATATTATTTGTGCACCTGTTTTTTTGATTCTCCTGCCACTTGGGATTGACGGCGTTCTTCGGTTAAAGCTATGGGCTATTAAGGTTAGCTTAGCACAACGCCCTATAAAATCTAACCCTAAAAATGTATTCACACAATAGGCCTGCGCGGGAATGCCGCCAACATTAAAATTTATCACGCAATCCAGCTCCTCCTTATATTTAAGAGGAGTTGGGGGCATTCTATACATCCTTCAGCCCGCAATAGGAGCACAAACGATTTTGCTAAACCGGATTGAAGAGGAGATCCTTTTTGCTGTGCCGGGCTGAGCAGGGGGGCAAAAAAGATCGCATCGGAAAGCCGGTGGAAACATTCACAAAACCTGTGGAACCCTGCTTTCCAAATCGACACAAACAAGTTTAGATTTCGGCAGATGAGACACCAGTCGACAGGATGAACAATCATTTTATAATATCCAAACATTAAATTCCCGCCTGCGCAGGAATGACAGCAAGCGCTAAGGAAAACGCAGCTTGCCCTTGTTTTTTAACAAATTTTCGATCTTGAAATGTGAATAACCTCTCTTCATTCTATGAAATCATTTTTATTATATTTACGGCTGCCAATTTTTGTAAATAAATGAGTGAAGAATTAGATCAAAACGTAAACGAAGAGCACAAACATACCATAACCCCAATCAACGGTTTATACGAAAACTGGTTTCTCGATTATGCGTCTTATGTAATTCTCGATAGGGCCGTTCCGCACATTAACGATGGACTAAAGCCTGTTCAACGACGCATTATGCACTCGCTTAAGGAGATGGATGATGGGCGTTTTAATAAGGCGGCCAACGTAATCGGTAACACCATGAAATATCACCCGCATGGTGATGCTTCTATTGGTGATGCCATGGTGCAGATTGGTCAGAAAGATTTATTGATTGATATGCAGGGTAACTGGGGTGATCCGGTTACTGGCGATAGTGCTGCGGCACCCCGTTATATTGAAGCACGTTTATCGAAATTTGCCAACGATGTGGTGTTTAACCCCGATACTACCGAATGGCAACTCAGTTACGACGGGCGTAACAACGAACCGATAACTTTACCGGTAAAATTCCCTTTGTTATTGGCGCAGGGGGCTGAAGGTATTGCGGTGGGTTTGGCGACCAAGGTAATGCCACACAATTTTATCGAACTGCTTGATGCTTCGATAGATGCGCTGAGAGGCGTGCGCCCCAATATATTGCCCGATTTCTTTACGGGTGGTATGGCCGATTTCTCGAATTATAATGAAGGACAGCGTGGAGGTAAAATCCGCGTGCGTGCAAAAATAACCGAGAAAGATAAAAAGACATTGGTGATTAGCGAAGTGCCGTTCAGTACCACCACCGGTTCGGTTATCGATAGTATTTTATCGGCCAATGATAAAGGCAAAATCAAGATTAAAAAAATTGAGGATAACACGGCGGCCAATGTAGAAATTGTAGTGCACCTGGCACCGGGTATTTCACCTGATGTAACCATTGATGCACTTTATGCTTTTACGGCCTGTGAGGTGTCGATCTCGCCAAATACCTGTATTATTCAAGGTGATAAGCCACTCTTTTTGAGTGTAAACGATATCCTGATTGAAAATACAAAACACACTAAAAATTTATTAAAAAGAGAGCTGGAGATTCGCCTGCACGAGTTGCAGGAGAAAATTTTCTTTAGTTCATTACTTAAAATATTTATTCAGGAGGGGATGTATAAAAATCCTGAATATGAAAACTCAACCAATTTTGAAACCGTAGTTGAGGTATTACACATTTTATTCGATCCGTTTAAACCTTCGCTTTACCGCGAAATTTTACCTGAGGATTTTAAGAAGCTGATTGATAAACCCATGAGTAGCATCACCCGTTTTGATGTGAAAAAGGCCGATGAGCAGATGAAAAATCTGGAAGATGAGATTAAGGTGGTTAAAAATCATTTAAAACACCTTACTGATTACGCCATTGCCTGGTACCAGAAACTGAAAGATAAATACGGGAAGGGAAGAGAACGTAAAACCGAAATCCGTTTGTTTGATCGGGTAGAGGCTTCGAAGGTGGCACTGGCCAACGTGAAGCTATACATGAACCGGGAGGATGGATTTATCGGATCGGGTTTACGTAAGGATGAATTTGTGGCCGATTGTTCGGATATCGATGAAATAATTGTCTTCCGTGAAGATGGTAAATGCATCATCACCAAGGTAGCCGATAAAACCTTTGTGGGCAAAGGCATTATTCACGCCCAGGTATTTAAGAAAAACGATGAGCGTACCATTTATAACATGATTTATAAAGATGGTGCAAGTGGTACATCGTATATAAAAAGGTTTGCCGTAGTTGGGGTAACACGCGATAAGGAATACGATTTAACCAAAGGATCGAAAGGTTCGAAGGTTTTATATTTTACCGCGAACCCGAATGGTGAGGCTGAGGTGGTGAACGTTGCCCTGAAACCGCATTCTAAACTGCGCAAGCTTCAGTTCGATCAGGATTTTGCAGAAGTGGCCATTAAAGGGCGTGGATCGCAGGGAAATATCATTTCGAAATATCCGGTCAAAAAAATCATTTTGAAGAGTAAAGGCGTTTCTACTTTATCAGGTCTGAAAATCTGGTACGATGATTTATTAAAACGCCTAAATGTGGATGGCCGTGGAAAATACCTGGGTGAATTTGATGGCGATGATCGTATTTTACAGGTTCATAAAGATGGTTACTATGAATTAAGTTCTTTCGAACTTAGCAATCACTTTGATGATGGACTGATTTTGATTCAGAAATTTGATCCGGAGCGGATTTTTGCGGCTGTTCATTTCGAAGGCAAGGCGCAGAACTATTTTATCAAACGTTTTGCATTTGAACTGCAATCCGTTGGCCGAAAAACCATTTTCATCAGCGAGGAGCAGAAATCGAGGCTATTGTTCCTTACCTCTAATCCGGCAGCGAAAATTATCGTTGATGTTTTAAAAGGCAAAACCCAAATTCCTGAAACTTTGGATTTAACCCTGGCAGAACTGATTGATGTTAAAGGTTTAAAAGCAAATGGCAATCGGCTATCGCCACATGATGTACAAAAAGTGGTGTTAGAAGAGCCTGAGGTAGCCATTGAAGAACCAGAAGAAAAAACGGTTGAAGAAAGTGAGGATGAGGAACCAGCGGCTGATGAAGAAGTGAGCAATGAAGAAACGGTAACGGATAACGAGCAGCCTGAAGCAATAATTAAGGATGAACCTGTTGTCGTGCAGCCAAAGCCAAAATTCGAACGTGCAGAAGTGCCTGCAGTTAAAGCTGATCAACCAGAAGTAAAAGAAAAACCTGCTGCGGTAGAAAAGCCAGTGGAGGAAAAACCTAAGCCAGAACCTGCACCTGTTAAAAAAGAAGAAGTTAAAACGGAAGATAAACCCGAGGCAGAAGAAAAACCTGTTAAAAAAATAGATTTCGAGATCACCAATCCGGATGATATCGATATTGACGATAAAGGGCAGCTGGGGTTATTTTAAATAATTAGATCCTCATTCAGCCCGTATGTTCCAAGGGAACTCCTTCGCGGTGAGCTCTTTAAGCTTAACATCGTTTGATGGCCATCAGGAGATAATAAAAAGCCAATATAGCATCCGAAATCATGTGATTTATGGTGCTATATTGGCTAAAACTTATTTTAATTAATCGTTACTATTTTATCGCTTTTTCAAATGCACTAATCCCACCAACTACAGGTAAAGTAAGTGTGGTTGCATTTAAATCAATGGTTAGCTGTGTTCCGGCTTTTGGCCAAAGCGTAAATTCTTTATCACTCGAAAAAATCATCAGGGCAATTTTCTTACCTGCAGGTATAATCTGATCATCTGGCTGAAGATTAAATTTGAGTTCATAAAACTTTCCGGGTGTTAAAGGTGCACTTTCGCTTAGCGACTTATTGTTTTGAGGATCGGCCCAGCCACGTGTAATTACATTATCCATTAATTTTACGCCGTTTCCTTCCGTCCAGGGTAAAGCAACTAACCAAACCGAGAAATTGGCGGCTGGTTTATTGCTGGCCAGCTTAACAGTAAATTGTGTTAAGCCTGATAGGTGAACAGCTTCTTTTAATGTAGGACTTACATAAAGCAAGCGGTGTTCTGAATTCTCGGCTTTTGCGAGGTCGCTACCTGAAAAAGAAACGTCATCTGTCAAAATTTCAGCGGCTTGTTTCTGTTGTTTAGCGGTATATAGGCTTCCTTGGTTCTTTCCGCCAGCTCCCAGGTAAAGTTTTACATTACTGGCATCTGGGTTTGGGTAATCGGCATATGGTGTTGGATTCGAATTGGGTTGATTTTCCCTTACGATCCAGGCTTTGGGATCTTTCTCTACACCATTTTCGATTCCAAACAAATAACGGGTAAACCACCTGTTCATCATTTTCATAGGTGGCGGACCACCGTGTCCTTGCTGGTGATAAAAAATCTGTACAGGTAAACCTTTGGCCTCGGCTGCTTTATAAATCCTATAGCTATGTTCAGGCATTACATTCCAGTCGTTAAAACCGTGCGACATCAGTAAGGCTGCTTTCATCGGTTTCATGGCATTTAAATAATCTCTACCTGCCCAAAAATTATTATAATCGCCAGTTATGCGATCCATTCCCTGGGCCATCTCGCCATCTCTTATCGTTTTATTTCCATAGGCTCTTTTATCTTCAGCGCCACTGTGTATGTAATCGTATAACACATCAACATCTTCTCCTAAATATCCACCCGGACTTCTTACTAAGCCATTTGAGCGGTAGTAATGGTAATAGGAGGTGTTTGGTGCAATGGGAATGATTGCTTTTAACCCATCAACTCCGGTAGTTGCTGCGGCTAGCGGTATGGTTCCGTTATACGAAGTTCCTGTCATTCCAACATTTCCGGTACTCCAGTAAGCTTTAACTTTTTCGTTTCCATCTGCAGTAGTATAACCATTATCCTTTCCGCCCAGCCATTCGATAACGGCTTTTGGAGCCAGCGACTCGTTTATTCCACCTACTGTTGGCGATCCTTGCGATAGTCCGGTGCCGGGTGATGAAGAGTGTACCACAATAAATCCCCTTTTCACCCATTCCCTGATTAAGGAGTTCGATATAATTGGTCTTTTACCTGTACGTATTACCTCCGGGTGTACACGAGTTACGGATGATTTTTCGCCAATTTCGTGTTTTACATCCCAAAACACGCCCTTCTCATTTCCGGCGGTTCCGGCATAATAAGGACTTGATTCGTAAATAACAGGGAGTTTTAAGCCCTCTGTTTCGGTTTGGTAAGGACGTGTTACATCAATATGCATACGGTCAGGTTTTCCATCGCCATCGGTATCAAAAGTAGTTTCTACCCATAAATCATTTCGGATCCACTTGTCGGGTGTATCAAATAAGGTTACAACCTGTGCCTCACCATCTTTAAATACAGGAAGGGTTTTAGCAGTTTCGTTTTTTTCTTGTGCAAAAGCAGAAAAAGCCAGTGGAAATAATAAAATAGGAAGTTTGAATAATTTACCTTTTTTAAAATTAAGGTTTATCATGGTTTTAAGATTTAAATAGTTTATTGGTGTTCTTTTGTGTTGTAAAAACAAAAAAGAAGATTTTTTTTGAAACTTGCTGCTTCGAAATTAATTAATTATGGTTAGATAGTGTTATTTTTAAATGTAGCCCGTGATATTTAATCATCTGGATGAAAAAGAACAGATAGGTGGTCACTGATTATTATTTCTTATATTTGCCTTGCTCAAAGGGGTGCTTTTTGATGTTGCAATGTCTGTTGCCATCAATTTGCTGAGATTATACCCATTTAGAGGCTTAAGCCAAAAGGTTTAAGGTATAGGGTTTAACCCTTAGGCCCTAAACCTCAAACCTTACACCTTCTAATGAACCTGATGCGGGTAATGCCGCCGTAGGAAGAGGTTAAAATTTACAAAACTGTTTCGCCCCGAAAACGGTATCTAATTATTTTACCGGCTGCAAAGCAAATTATTGTAAATGAATTTTCAAGATTGGTTTAAGCTTTTTCAGGAGCAGATTTTACACACCTCATTAATTGAATGGCTGGCTGTGGGTTTTGGGGTATCTGAGGTTTTATTGGCGAAGAAAAATAGTATCTGGCTTTATCCAACCGGAATAATTTCGATCCTGTTATCGATGTTTCTACTCTTAAATGTAAAGCTGTACGCAGAAACCTTACTCAGTATTTATTATCTGGTGATGAGCGTATACGGCTGGATAATCTGGAAAAAAAGAAAACAGGATGGAGAAAACCAGGTTTCGTGGTCGAGCAATAACGAATTAACCATTGCCGTTTTAATTTCTGTTATTGGTTTCGGGGTGCTTTACCTTATATTGAGGCATTATACCGATTCGGATGTGCCTGTTTTTGATGCCTTTGTATCTTCTACAGCCTGGGCAGGCATGTGGCTGTTAGCCAAGCGTAAAATCGAAAACTGGATTTTCCTGAATATTTCTAATATTGTGGCCATTCCGTTGCTGTTTCATAAAAAGCTTCCACTCATGGCCTGTTTAACTACGTTTTTGTTTACCGTAGCCATATTTGGGTTTTTAGACTGGAAGAAGATCATTAACAAAAGCAAACTCAAACTGGCTTAATTATCTTCTTACCCAAAGCAAAAAAATCATGCAAGAAACATTAAGCACCACCTGGCAGGAAAAAGTAAAAACTTATGCTGCACGTTCAGAAGAAATGGGTAAACTTCATCCCGAAATTCTGGAGCTGGCATATCAGGAAAATTGGTTTAAACTTTTTGTACCCGAAATTTACGGAGGACCAAACAAAAAACTGCCCGAAATTTTAAGGCTGGAAGAAGAATTGGCTGGAGCCGATGGCAGTTTAGGCTGGACCATCACACTTTGTGCCGGTGCAGGTTGGTTTGCCGGCTTCTTAAATCCTGAACTGGCTGAAGAGATTTTTGCCGACCGTGAAGTTTGTTTTGCGGGGAGTGGTGCTGTGGGTGGGGTAGCCATTAAAACACAAGCGGGTTATCTGCTTAACGGAAAATGGAGTTATGCCAGCGGTGCATTGCACGCAACCATATTTACTGCCAACTGCACACTTAAAAATGAAAATGGTGATGATATTTTGGATGAAAACGGAGAACCTGAAATTACATCATTCATCCTTAAAAAAGAGGAAGTAAATATTTTGCCGGGTTGGTCGTACTTCGGTTTAATAGCCACAGGAAGTCATGCTTTCGAAGTTTGCGATTTGAATGTTGATGAAAACAGGACCTTTAAAATTAACCAGCACATCGAGGTGAAAGATGCCGGCTTTGATTATCCCTTTTTACAGCTGGCAGAAACTACTTTAACGGTAAATAGTTTAGGCATGACCAATCATTTTATTAAACTGGTAGAACAATCTTTTTATTCGCGTTCTGGATTAGGGAGATATAGTGATGCACAAATTTTGTTTTTTAACGGTGAGCTTAACCGTTGTAAAGAAGAAGTGTTAAATCTTCGTACAAAATTCTACCATACCTTTGATGAATCCTGGGATCAGTTAATGGATGATGGCGAAATCGATGAAGACAAGCTAATTGAGGTGAGTTCAATTAGTCGTAAACTGGCCCATGCCTGCTGGAAGTCGGCAGCTACTTTATTTCCATACTGCGGTCTAGAGGCAGCAAAAAAAGAATCAGAAATTAATAGGGTTTGGAGAGATATCCATACTGCAAGTCAGCATGCCTTACTTACCTTCGAAATTTAACTATTCCAAAAGCTCTGGCTTAATTTTATCTTTAAAATCAGTAGCGAACTTATTCAGTTTTGGTTGTATCACAAATGCGCAATAAGGTTTCCCCTGATTGTGGTTGAAATAGTTCTGATGATAGTCTTCAGCTTCATAAAATTCAACTGCGGGCGAAACTTCTGTTGCAATAGGTTTGTCGAAAATCTGCTGGCGGGTTAAATCTGCTATCATTTCTTCCGTCTGCTTTTTCTGATCTTCATTTTCGTAAAAAACCACGGAGCGATATTGTGTACCAACATCATTTCCCTGCCTGTTTAAGGTTGTTGGGTTATGGGTTTTAAAAAATACCAATAGAAGTTCATTGAACGAAATGACATTTTCATCAAATTCGATTTGAATCACTTCTGCATGACCGGTATCGCCATTACAAATTTCCATATAGGTAGGATGCTTTAAATCTCCCCCCATGTAGCCCGATGTAACCTGGCTTACCCCATTTAACGTCTGAAAAACGGCTTCGGTGCACCAAAAGCAGCCTCCGCCAAATGTTGCTGTTTGCATATCCTACGTATATAAAATCTAATCCAATTTTTAATCAATCAAAAAAAGACATTTTTTTGATATTAAAGATTGGTTGCTTACCGATTATTCCTGTAAGTTTTAAGTAGAAGCTGTTTGGATAACCATTTAGGATAATACATTAAGAAATGTATCTATGCAGAAGGCAAATAAAAAGCCTGTAATGGTTATTACAGGCTTTCAAATTTATTGATATTGGATATATATCGGTTTTGGCGTAAGCCTTAATAGCTCTTCAGGAGTCATCAAACGCTTAGGCTCTTTCTTTAAATCATTTTTATAAAATAGCTTGAAGCCGGTAAACTGTACTGGTTCGCTCTGTATAAAGTGGCGATAAGTACCTTTTTTTAATTCCGGTTCGCCCCATCCATCCATATGCATTACCACCTGCACCTCAGGACGTAATTTAATATTAGGCGAATTGGTTACCATCTTCTTTGTAAAACGGTGCAATACAAAAACTTTTGGAGGCAAATTGTATTTTTTAACAATATCTGCTAAATAGCCGGTTACATAATTAACATCGGCAGCATCGTAGGTGCCAATTTTTTTACCTGGTAATGATCCGTCTTTCATTGAAAATTCCGGATCAATACCCAAATGAACATATGGCAGTTCAAGGTATTTTGCAATGTGTGGCAACTCAGCTTTTATGGTACTTAAAGCGACCTGAAGATCCAGGAATACAATGGTGTTAGGTTGCATTTTGGCAATTTTTAAAACAGAATCAATCTGTTTATTACCCATTCTGTTGATGTATTTTCCATCTTTACCTGGTGTTCCGCTGGCTACTGCAGCAATATAGTGCAGGCCTGGTTGTACCGGCGTAGAAGGATCAGCTTTTTCCCAATGTTTAACCTCAGCATTTAAACGCTGCCACATTTCTTTAGGTGCATATTCGCCAAGTGCACCCATTTTTTTCGAATGCAGGTTTCCGTAATAAACAACAATGCGTTTAAAAGGTAAAATCGCTCCGGCTAAAGGATAAGGTTGTTTTTTTACCGGCCATCTTCCGGTAGTATCTCCGTTTGCCAGTTTCTTTACCAGCGAATCGTAAAGCTTTGGATCAACCGGTTTCATTACGTTAACCGTTGAGTCTGTTTTCTTTTTGGTTGAATCAGATGAAAAGATTTTACCGATACCGCCACTGCTCTTACCATCTGAATTACAGTTGGCAAATAAGCTGATTGCGGCAAAACCAAGTATTAGTGTGCCTGCTAATTGAGGGAATTTCATAGATATTATAAGTAATTAAAGTTTAAACAGTTTTCCGAATCTGTTTTGATGAAAGTAGGGTGGAAATCTGGTAGTTTAAAATAAAGTAATCAACATTTACACATTGCAGAATTTGCCAAAAACACCCAGAGGCAATTTAATGCCCGATGTGGCCTGTAAAAACAGTTCTCCTGTTTCGAGGTTTTTAACAGATGGGAATGATGTGCGGATTAAATTTTCTACAATTACCGACGAAAAACCTAAAGAGTAAGTATTTAAGATTAAGAAATGTTCTTTTTCATCCAGCAGTTGTACTACATCCTGCATCATTTCCTGGATATGATCTTCGAGTTTCCACTTTTCGCCATTAGGCCCGTGGCCGTAAGCAGGTGGATCTAATATGATTCCGTTGTATTTTTTGCCTCTTTTAAGCTCTTTTTTAACAAATTTTAAAGCATCTTCTACCATCCACCGGGTATCTTTCAATCCCGAAAGTTCCTGGTTTTCATTTGCCCAGGTAACCACCTGTTTAATTGAATCTACGTGAGTAGTTTCGGCACCTGCCGCATTGGCAATTAGTGATGCCGCACCAGTGTAGGCAAAAAGATTTAAAACTTTAGGCTGTGGCGTTTTAAATTTTTTAATCGAAGCAGAAATAAAGTCCCAGTTTACAGCCTGCTCAGGGAATACGCCTACATGTTTGAAAGAGGTTAAGCCTAAGCGGAGTTTAATACCCACTTCGTTGTTTTTATATTCTACATGCCAGCGATCTGGGATTGATTGATTTTTTTTAACCCATTCACCAGAAGTAGCCGAGCGCCCCCTGAAAGTAATATTGGCCGCTTTTTTCCAATCCTGTTCGGAGTATGTTTTTTTCCATACGGCCTGAGGTTCAGGACGGATAAGGGTTACATTTCCAAAACGTTCTAATTTTTCAAAATCCCCGCAATCTATCAGTTCATAATCTTTCCAGTGGGTTGGGGCAAGTAATTGTATCATGTATTTAAAATAGCTTTAAATTAGGATAATTTTTGATGTATTGATCATCAGTTATCAGGATTAGCTTATCTGCTAATGCTTGTGAAATAATCAATCTGTCAAAAGGGTCCCTGTGAATTAGCGGTAAGGCTAAATATTTGTCGAAGTGGTGTTTTTGTATGTTTAAAACAGACAGGTTAAATTGATCTATTACTGCATACATTTCATCCAAGTCTCTGGTAACAATTAGCTTTCCTATATTAAGTTTAATAATGATTTCCCATAAACTGGCAATGCTTATGAACTTATCATTCTTAGTATCTTCAATGCTGTTTATTACTGATACTTCAAGACCATTATCTTCATTAATTAAGGAGATAAAAATATGAGTATCTAGCAGAAGCCGCATTACATATACTCTTTTAAGTCATCTAATGGCTCGTTAAAATCTTTAGGGATAATAAAAAGGCCTTTTGCAGCGCCGTATAAGCTTTTTGGTTCTTCAACAATGTTTTTTTGTTCGCTTTTTGACTTTGGAAAACTCTTCGAATGTTTAGCTTTTAAAAAATCAATAAAATCTTCTACCTCGTTTACCATGCTTTCTGGTAAGGTTTCCAATTTGTGAATGATATTTTTTGTGGCCGTAGTCATATACAAATATAAGAATTTTCTTAAAATTTATCTTTTGCAGCTTTCATGAAGCGGCTGGCGAATACGAAATCGTTTAATTCTTTAATGTCGGTATGTGCAATTTCCTTGTTGCTGCCTTCCCAGAATTTCTTTCCTTCATGCAGGAACAAAATATAATCGCCAATACCCATTACCGAGTTCATATCGTGTGTTACTACAATTGTAGTGGTTTTATATTCTTCTGTAATTTCCTGGATCAACTCATCAATTACGATTGAAGTTTTTGGATCTAAACCCGAGTTTGGCTCATCACAGAACAAATACTTCGGGTTCATCGAAATGGCACGCGCAATACCTACACGTTTTTTCATTCCACCCGATAACTCTGCCGGGAACAATTTGTTTTTACCTGCAAGATTTACGCGTTCTAAACAAAAATCAACTCTTTCAAGCTTTTCTTTTCTGCTTTGATCAGTAAACATATTTAGAGGAAACATGATGTTTTCTTCAACTGTCATACTATCGAACAAGGCAGAGCCTTGAAATAACATGCCAATTTCTTTACGTACCTCGATACGTTGCTCGTAGGTCATGGGTGTAAAATCACGACCATCGTAAAGTACCGAGCCCGAATCTGGCTGATGCAAACCCACCATACATTTCAGTAAAGTTGTTTTTCCTGATCCGGAACCACCGATAATTAAATTGGTTACACCTTCTTCAAACTTTCCGGAAATGCCTTGTAATACATCATTTCCGGAGAACGATTTATAAATATCTTTAATTTCGATCATTACAATAAAAGTTGAGTAACTAAATAATCGCAAACAAGAATAGAGATACAGCTAATTACAACTGCTCTGGTACTGGCCTGCGAAACTTCTAAAGCACCACCACGAACATAAAAACCTTCGTAAGCCGGAACTGAGGTAATAATGAAACCAAATACAAATGCCTTCACCAAAGCCACGGTAATGGTGTAAGGATTAAAATCAGTAGTTATACCTTGAATATATTCAGCCGGAGTAACAGCACCAGAAATAGAACCGCCAATATATCCACCGGTAATACTTAAGAACATAGAAATGATAACCAACATGGGTACCATCGTTATGCCTGAAATAATTTTAGGGAGGATGAGATATCCAGGTGCATTTATACCCATAATTTCTAAGGCATCAATCTGTTCCGTAACACGCATTGAACCAATTTCTGATGAAATGGCCGATCCGATTTTTCCTGCCAGTACAATTGCACTAATGGTTGGGCTTAACTCCAATATACTGGAGTCGCGGTTTACAGAACCAATAATTGTTTTTGGAATAAAATCGCTAACCAGTTGGAAAGCAATTTGTAAAGTCATTACCGCACCGATAAAAGTAGAGATAATCGCAATTAAACCTAAAGAGCCTACACCAACATAATCCATTTGTTTGGCGATTTCTTTCAGGTATATTTTCAGTTTTTCCGGCTTTCTGAATACAGACTTGAGTAGCAGGATGTATCTGCCGAAATTGGTAAAATTCATTCCGTATGTATTTGCTTAATTTAAATGATCGTTCTATACTACTACAAAGAAACGATAAAAATTTGTCGCTCTTTGCTAATTGCAAAAATATTCGTGGTTTTGAATATAAATATGGTTTTTTGTTAACAAAAATTAAACCATAAATAATGAAAGCTGTAATAACCGGAGCAACTAAAGGAATTGGTAGAGCTATTGCGATTAAATTTGCCCAAAATGGATACGATTTAGTTTTGGTAGCAAGGGGTTTAAACGAACTTGAAAAGTTAAAACAAGAACTAACCCCTTATGGGAATGCTGTTTTTACTCAGGCAGCCGATTGTTCAGTTAAAGAAGAAGTGTATGCTTTTTTAAATTCTACAGCTATAAATTTAGATCAGGTAGATGTTTTAGTAAACAATGTGGGGATCTTTTTACCCGGCTGCCTGCTTGATGAGGATGACGAAACATTCGAAAAGCAACAACATTTAAATACGAATGCCGGTTATTACATCAGTAAATTTTTTGGCAGAAAAATGCGCTCAGCGAAGCGGGGCCATATATTCAACATCTGTTCGGTGGCCAGTAAAGCACCTGTAAAAAATGGAGGCAGTTATAGTGTAACAAAAGCAGCGATGTTAAGTCTTAATCATGTATTGCGGCAAGAGTTAGCACCTCACAATGTTAAAGTCACTGCTTTTTTGCCAGGCTCTACCAAAACTTCATCGTGGGAAGGAACAACAATTCCGGATGAAAAATTTGTACAGCCTGAAGATATTGCAGAAACTTTATTTACCATTTTAAACTTAAGTAAAGGGGTAAATGTAGATGAGGTTTTGATTACTCCGCTTGATTTTTAAACACAAAATGAACAACGTTATGGAAAAGAAGCTTTTTAGAAACGAACACGATAAGATGATTGCCGGTGTAGCTTCAGGACTTGCAGATTACATGCAGGTGGAGGTTACCATAATTAGATTATTGTTTGCATTATCGGCTATATTTATGGCTGGCGGCGGCTTAATAGCCTATATAATTATGTGGATTATTGTTCCGGTTAATAACGATCCGGCAGCAAGGTTCTCAAAGTTTAACGATTACTTCGGTAATAAAAATCCAAATGCACAACCATTTGGAACGGCCGATCCTTTTGCCGGACCTGCTAATGCAGGAAATCAAAATTGGACGCAACCTGTTGATGGCGGGCAGAAAACACCTTTCGAAACCCAGCCCAATTTCGATAAATTCAACAAATCTAGTGATACTGGCCGCACGATAGGTGGATTAGTATTGTTAGTAATAGGCTGTTTTTTCCTAATGCGCGAAATGGATTTTATACCCGATTGGTTTAGTATCCGCAATTTATTCAGGTACATGTGGCCATTGATATTTATTGCACTGGGTGTAAGTATTATTGCCAAATCAAAAAGAAAAAACGATTGGGCGGCCTTTCAGAACCAACAGGAAGCTGAGCAGAAAAAAACTGCCGATTTTACAGAAACTGTTGTAGAAAATGAACCTGCAACACCTGTTAATAAAGACGATAATTCAACATCCGCTAACCCTCAAGTATAAATAAAATGAAATTAGATAGATTAATTTGGGGTATTATCCTGCTTTTTATTGGCGGTGTACTTCTACTCGAAAACTTTGGCGTAATCAATTTTTATTGGCGCAATGTTTGGAGCTTTTGGCCGGTATTCTTAATTATTGCAGGCTTAAATATCCTGTTCAATAAAAACAATTCGCAAACAGGCAGTATCATTTCTATTGGCGTTTTAGTGGTGGCCTTGTCGTTTCTTTTTTATAAAGGACAGCAGGTTCCGGAGCGTGGCAATTGGTGGGGACGTCATTTTAAAAAAGATGTCGACATTAATATCGAACACAATAATGGCGACAACGATGATGACAATAATGATAACGACACTTCGTATAATCATTTGAGTTTATCCGAGCCCTTTGTAGCTGCAGATAATGCGAAAAAAACGGTATTAAATATTTCTGGAGGAGGCATCTCATTTAATCTGGATGGCGAAACCACTGAGTTGATCAATGCCGATGTAAAGAAAAAACATGGTAACTTCTCTTTAAAGAAATTGCTTACGGATAGCGCTACCGTGCTTACTTTCCAGATGGATGATAAAAAGAACAAATGGAACTTTGGCGATGGTGATAACGATGTTAACTTTAAATTAAATAAAGAGGCCAACTGGGATATTTTAATGAAACTGGGCGCTGGCGAAGCAAACTTCGATTTTGCCAGTTACAAAGTACGCACCTTCCGTTTTGATGGGGGAGCAGCAGCTTTAGATATTAAATTCGGAGATTTATTGCCCATAACCGATGTAATAGTGAAATCTGGTGTGGCCGATGTAAAAATTAAGGTGCCTGCCAACTCAGGTTGCCGGATTAAAACCAAAACCGGTTTATCAGCTAAAGATTTCGATGGTTTCGAAAAATTGAGCGATGGTGTTTATGAAACCTCGAATTATAAAGCCTCGACAAAAAAAATCTTTATTAATTTAGATGGTGGATTGAGTAACTTTGAAGTAAGCAGATACTAGAAAGGTTGAAGGTTAGAAGGTAGAAGGCGTAAGGCTTCATTAACGGAATCTTTATAAAATGCTGATCTTACCGTCCTAGAATCTCATAATCCTGATCCAATCTAATGAATCCTGATCAATATATTGTAGTAATTAATGGAAAGCCACAAGGCCCGTATAATTTAACCGAACTGAAAGATTTAAACATCAGTGCGAATACTTTTATACGTAAACCCGGAATGGACGATTATAAAGAAGCTCATGCAATTCCCGAATTGCGTGAGCTTTTGGGTTTTAGCTATCAAAAAACTGCGCCTCAATATTTTGCCGCTTTCGATCAAAGGCTGCTGGCATCGGTGATAGATCACTTTATTATTTTTGGAATATATAGCATCATTATTTTAACGAGCTATATTTTTATCGAAGGCAAAGATCAGCGGATTATGGCTTTTCTCATTCCGTTCCCATCCATATTTATCATTAAACTTATTTATGGCAGTATTGCCGAAGCATCAGCCAGTCAGGCCACCATTGGTAAAAAACTCCTCAATATTAAAGTAACCGATTTAGAGGGCAGCCGGGTTTCGTTTGGTATTTCTCTGGTCAGGAATTTTTCTAAAATATTATCTGTAATTCCTGTTTTCTTTGGTTATTTGTATAGCTTTTTGAATAAGAAAAACCAGTGCTGGCACGATATTGCTGCCAATACTTTGGTGATCAAAGACAGGTTGATCTAAGTTAGAAAAGCAAAGTCAATGCAGTTATTTTCGTTAGTCGGGCTGTACGCTTTATCTCCGATGAAAAATCGGAGGATGCCGCTGCCATCCCGTTTATTAAACTTGGGCTGGTGCAATGGTGCCAAACCCATCTACCGCTAAAAAATAAACCCGATCAAAGCGGGAGCGGGACTGCAATTGCCAAGTACTGCTACTCTTTCATTTCCAAAAAAAAACTTTGATTTTTTGTTATAAGATCAGGTCGATTTAATTACAACATTCCAACATTAAAACATTCCAACAATCCTTATCTTTGCAAACAGATGGAAAATATATTGGCAAAACATGATCTGGCTGGCGGATATTGCAACAGTTTAACCGCTTATTCGAGGTATTTAACCCGTGAAGTGAACATCGGTGATATCGCCTTAGGTGGGCATAATCCAATCCGGATCCAATCGATGACGACTACCGATACCATGGATACTTTGGGTACCGTAGAGCAGACGATCCGCATGGTAGAATCAGGTTGCGAATATGTGCGCATCACTGCACCAAGCATTAAAGAAGCTGAAAATCTGGCCAATATTAAAAAAGAACTACGCTTCCGAGGTTATAATGTGCCATTAATTGCCGATATCCATTTTACGCCTAATGCAGCCGAAATGGCCGCGCGTATAGTAGAAAAGGTAAGGGTTAACCCAGGCAATTATGCAGATAAAAAGAAATTCGAGAATATAGAATATACGCAGGATGCCTATAATGCAGAACTAAGCCGGATTTACAAAAAGTTTATTCCCTTAGTAAAAATTTGTAAAGAGTATGGCACTGCCATGCGCATCGGCACCAACCACGGGTCGCTTTCAGACAGGATTATGAGCCATTATGGCGATACGCCGCGCGGAATGGTTGAGTCGGCAATGGAATTTATCCGCATGTGCGAAGACCAGAATTATTATAACCTGGTGATCTCGATGAAAGCCAGCAATACCCAGGTGATGGTTCAGGCCTATCGTTTGCTGGTAGAAACCATGGCTAAAGAGGGGATGAATTATCCTTTGCATTTAGGCGTTACTGAAGCCGGTGATGGAGAAGATGGCCGTATTAAATCAGCCGTTGGTATTGGAACCCTATTAGAAGATGGCTTGGGCGATACCATTCGTGTTTCGTTAACCGAAGATCCTGAATTTGAAGCACCAGTAGCTAAGGCTTTGGCAGACCGTTATGCTTTAAGGAGTCCGAAGTCTGAAGTCGGAAGTCCGGAGTCGAATAATATACGCCTTACACTAAACGCTCCACGCCCAACTTACAATCCTTACGAATACAACCGCCGTATTACTAGCCCTGTTCAGCACATTGGCGGCCATCATCATCCGGTAGTGATGATCGATGTTTCGAAGGAAAATTTAAAAGACCCTTACTTTTTAAGTGCTGTCGGTTACAATTACAGCGCAGGTTTAGACAAGTATAATTTGGCTGATCAGGCTTGCGATTTAGCCTTTTTAGGAGATAATTTGCCATCTTTTTCTTTTCCGGGGAATTTAAAGCAAATTTACAATTACCAAACCTGGTTAAAACTTCAAGATAAAAATAACTGCCACCCTTTATTTTCTTTTGAAGAGTTTAACAGCGCTGATCATAAAGATGAATTTTTGAATTTCATCCAGATTGATGCAAAACAATTTAGCAATGCAACAATTGCACAGTTAGATAGTACGGTTGTTTTAATTTTAGAGACTTCTGCAACACACGGCATGGCCGAGCAAAGAACATTTTTTGTTGCTTTACAGGAGAAAAACATCCAGATTCCGGTTATAGTAAAAAGAACTTACCAGGATGTAGATGCCGATCATTTAATGCTTTATGCTGCAACTGATATCGGCGCTTTGTTTACTGATGGCTTTGGAGATGGCGTGTGGATTGATGCACAAGGTCAAAACCTTTCGCTGATTAATTCAACCAGTTTTGGAATTTTGCAGGCTACGCGTACCCGTATCAGTAAAACGGAATACATCTCTTGTCCAAGCTGTGGTAGAACACTTTTCGACTTGCAGGAAACCACACAGTTGATCCGCTCCCGCACCGACCACTTAAAAGGAATAAAAATCGGTATCATGGGCTGTATCGTCAATGGTCCGGGCGAAATGGCTGATGCCGATTACGGTTACGTGGGTACTGGCCCCGATAAAATTACTTTATACCGCGGTAAAGAAGTGGTAAAGAAAAATGTAACGACTGCCTATGCCTTAGACGAACTGATCGACATTATCAAAGATGACGGCAACTGGGTAGAAAAAGTTTAAAATGCATGCCGTGGTTTGTGTTCCCACAAACCACAATATTGTCATTCTGAGCGCAGCGAAGAATCTGTAGAAACACTTATTCCTTGATCTGTGAGGACACAGATCGAGGAGTTTCGTATAATGATGCTATATCTCATTCTGAGCTTGTCGAAGAACCTTAAGTTTTGTAAAATGTGTTTCGACAAGCTCAACATGACACTCGAAAAGCAATCAATGCTATGCCGTTTAATTTCTGACCAATAAATCCTAAATTGCCTTAATGAATATCCCGGAGTTTCAATCCCTTTTTATCGAACTTAGAAACTGGCTCGCTGGCAAAGGCCTTGCCGGTGGCGAACTCATTTATTCTTATTTTTTTATAGGCCTTATTGGGGTTGTTTTATTTCTGTTCATCACCATATTTTTAACCCGGCAGGTTTTTATCGGTGTGGTAAAAAGTGCCAAAACAAAGTCAGACTGGCAAAAAGCTTTGTTTGAGTTTAGGGTTTTCAGGGCTTTTGCTTTAATATTTGGGGCCTACATCATTTATAATGTTGTTCCCTATCTTTTTATCGATTTTAAAAACTGGCTGTTTTATGCTTTAATATTTGCTAAAATCTACATGGTTTTAGCGGTGATGTTTGCCGTAAATGCATTTCTGAATGCTTTGGTTTCCATCATGGAATCATCAAAGAAATATGCCGATAAACCTGTTCGGAGTTACAAACAGGTAGCCAAAATTGTGTTTTACATTGTTGGTTTTGTGCTCATCCTGTCGATTATCCTGGGCGAATCGCCGTTATATGTTTTCGGCGGATTTGGAGCCGTTACAGCTGTTTTTATTTTGATTTTCAGGGATCCGATTTTAGGTTTTGTGGCTTCAGTACAGATGAGTGCTATCGATCTGGTGAGGGTAGGCGACTGGATTACCGTAGAAAAATATGGTGCCGATGGCGAGGTAACCGAAATTAATTTAACTACCATTAAAGTAAGAAACTGGGATAAAACGGTAACCATTGTACCGAGTTATGCCATTGTAAGTGAGTCGTTCAAAAACTGGCGTGCGATGGAAGAAAGTGAGGGGAGGAGGATTAAACGCCACATCAATATTAAAATTTCGAGCATTAAATTCTGCGATGAAGAATTGATTGGGAGGCTGCAAAGCATCGATTTTCTGAAAGATTACCTGAAAGAAACACAGCAATTTATAGAGCGATACAATGCTGAAAATACGGTAAACCCGAACAATTTGGTTAACGGTCGCCACATGACCAATATCGGGACTTTCAGGGTGTATGCAGAAAAATACCTGGAGAGCAATCCGCATATTAATACCGATTTAACCTTCATGGTGCGTCAGTTACAGGCTACAGAAAACGGTCTTCCCATTGAGATTTATGTATTCTCAAAAGAAAAAGGCTTAAAACGTTTTGAAGAAGTTGCTGCGGATATCTTTGATCACTTGCTGGCTGCGGTGCCTTATTTTGATCTCGAAATCTTCCAAAGCCCAAGCGGAAGTGATATGCGTAATTTTGTGAGAAGAGGGGATGATTAACATTGAAAAAATTAGAACTCCCATAAATAATTTCCACCGAAGTAGTTTCTTAGGAAAACCAAAGAAATGATAATCAAAAAGACTAAAATTCCCTGAAGTGTAACGTTTTGTGCTAATTTATTATTGAAATAAAGAATTATCGCAAGTAAAATGCCCAAAGTACTGGTGATTAGTCCAAAAAAATCATCCTTAAAAAACCGAGCTTTACAAACAATAATTACATCAGGTTTCCGCAAACCATAATATAAGATAATGCCGGTTATTTTTGACCTATAGATTAACAGCGAATCATTTTCGTTTATGATATTAAAAAGCTGGGCTGGGATTTTGTATTTTTTATTAGAGGTTTGTGCGGTAAAAATATGTGCTCTTCCGTTTTTTGAGCGATGCCCTTCAGAATCATTAATAAGCTCGGCTTTTAATTTGACAGGTGAAAAATTACTATCAAAAGAAATAATAAAACAGAAAGATAACGTTAATCCAATTAAGATCTGCTTAAATATGGCTTGATTAAAGCCTGAGAGGTTAATTTTATCTTGAGCCATGATTTATAATAGCCCAAGATAATTAATTTATTCTTCGTTTATAAAAGTGATTACCTTTTCGCAAACCTTAAATAAAAGCGATGGCAAAGTTTCGTTGGTGTAGGGCTGCGTAGCACCATAAACGTGATTGGCACCTTCAATTTTAACTAGTCTGCTATTTGGGTTGGCCTCTGCCAAATTTTGTGCAGTTTCAAAAGGCACATTCACATCATCATCGCCATGAACAATTAACCAGGGAATGTTTACACGTTTTGCTGCATCTAAAATATTCAGTGCTGCTGCATTTTCTTTAAAATCTTCCAGTAAGGTAACATTTAATGGCATCTGCTCTTTGGTACGGGCATTGGTAACGAATATTCTGCCATTCTTTTTCCACTCAGCTTCCTGTTCTTTTTTCCACAGACTGCTAAAATCGCCAATGGCGCTCCAGGTAATCAGTTTGTTAATTCTTAAGTCGTTAGCAGCCTCGATGATTGATAATCCACCACCACGACTATGGCCTATCAGGTTCACCTTGGTGTCTCTACCATAGGCTTTTTCGATAAAATCGAGCACCGCATTGAGGTCAAATAGTTCTTTCGATACGGTATTGCTGGCAAAAGCATCCATATCAGTTACATCTTTCGGATCATCAACCGGAACTCCACTATGCGATAAATTGAACTTAACATAGCGATAACCGTTGCTGGCAAAATACCGGGCCACTAAATTGTGTGCACCCCAATCTTTAAAGCCTTTAAAGCCATGTACAAAAAGTACAATGGGGGTATTAGGGTTTTTCTCATCGAAAGTAATATCGCCGATAATTAATTTTCCGTCAGCACCACTCAGGCTAAAATTGCTTTGTGTAATCATAATTTAAGGAATTGGTATAGATTATAAACCTACGAAATCTTATTTTGTTGTGTATTTTTTGTGTTTAAAACAGAAGCATATTGACCACAACTGTGAGAATAATAGCCCTGATGGAAATGGAAATCCCTTTTGGATAGGGTAAATTGTTGTTTCGCCAGGTTTATCCAAAAGGATTGGAATGTACAGCAGGACAAAACCTTTCCTATTCTCACTGACATTGCGCTTCAAAAAAGAATACATTATAAATTATTCTTTAGCGTAATAATACCATGCCCAGCTGATAAAGAGGAACTGCAAAGGCAATCTTACCCATGCAATAAGCGGCGTGACCAGTATTTTACCCAATATGAACGGCGCCATCCGGATCATGTAGATATGCGCGGGTAAAAAGGCAATCAACATCAGTATAATTAACAGTGCTGCTAGCTTTCTGGTCTTCTTAATCAACAATAAAAGCCCAAAAACAATTTCCAATATCCCCGAAAAGTAAATTAAAAAGCCAGGAGCAGGCAACCATTTTGGCATAATTACGTAATATACTGCAGTGGATAAAAAGTGGTTACATCCAGCCAGAACGTAGAAGAGGGCGTAAATCCAAAGAAAAATGATGCGGATTGGTTTGTTCATGTAAATCAATATGCTTTGATTAATCTTTAAGTCCTTTATTTAAAACCGTTCTAAATTGATGTAAATTACAGGTTAATGACAGTCACATGCCTTCACCATGTTACTTTTGTATCCCGATAATAGTTAATAACGGAAGCACTTGGAATATTTAAAAGTAATAGCTTTTACGCATCACCACATCGACCTGAAATCTTTAGGGAAATTAGTTATTTGTGATCAGAGTTTAGATAGCAGGTTGAAGAATGTTCAAGCAGAACTTCCCGTTAGCGAAATTTTTTATATTGGAACATGTAACCGTGTAGAGTTTGTTTTCCTTACCAAAGAGAAAACCGACAAGGAATTTGTAACCAGATTCCTGACTGTTTTAGACATGGGACTGCCTCCTGAATTTATGGAGCGTTTTCTTGATAATGTTTCTGTTTACGAAAATGAGGAGGCTTTTAACCATTTACTGAGAACATCGTGCTCTTTAGAGAGTTTGGTGGTAGGTGAAAAGGAAATTCTTGCTCAGATCCGTAAAGCTTACGAAAACTGTCGTGATGCAGGATTTACAGGCGATTACATGCGTATGATTATGGACCGCGTGGTTAAAACCGCAAAAGAAGTTTATACGCACACCAATATTTCAAAAAATCCGGTTTCTGTTGTTTCATTGGCGTACCGTAAGTTAAAAGAGTTAAATATGTGTGGCAACTCACGTATCTTGATTATTGGTGCTGGCGAAACCAACCAAAATATTGCAAAATACCTTAACAAACATAAATACTCTAATTTCTCGATTTTCAACCGTACGTTTTCTAAAGCCGAAGCTTTGGCAGGAGAGCTGGGTGGTAAGGCTTATCCTTTAGCCGCACTTGAAGATTTTAACGAAGGATTTGATGTAATCATTACCTGTACCGGTTCTACCGAGGCGATTATTACCGAAGCGTTATACGCTAAACTGTTAAATGGCGATCAAGGTAAAAAGGTAATTGTAGATTTGGCGATCCCAAATGATGTTACCCCTGCGGTGATCCATAACAACCCGGTACATTATATTGAAGTAGAATCGCTGAAAGAGGTGGCTCGCAAAAACATCCAGGAACGTTATAACGAACTGGTGCATGCCGAAGAAATTATAAGCAACAACATTACCGAATTTTTCTCTGTTTTAAAACAACGTCGTATCGAACTGGCGATGCAGGAAGTGCCAAGAAAGATTAAAGAAATCAAGAATACAGCCATAAACGGTGTGTTTGCCGACGAAATTAGTCAGATGGATGAGGCCTCGCGCGAAGTTTTAGAACGTGTGATGAACTACATGGAGAAAAAATACATCAGCGTTCCGATGGTGATGGCCAAAGAAATTCTGGTCAATCAATCTTAAGGTTTTACCGCAAAGAACGCTAAGTCCAAATATCTTTTGTGTCTTTTAGCTAAATCCTGAAACCAATTCCCTTGTCGTCATGCTGAACTTGTTTCAGCATCTTTCTTGCAATCATCTTACATTCTTGATATGGTTCAACTGCCATATAACATAAATAACATTTAAATTTTATTTATGGGGAACGTGTGTCGCTTAGCGATTCTTCGCTGCGCTCAGAATGACAAACCGATTGCGTAATGTCACAGAAATCCTTTAAATTCCCTATTCTGTAACCTCACTGTCTCATTTTTAAACAATTCATGGTATAAACCACTAATTAAATTAAATTTGCAACTCATTTAACCTTTATAGTGAAGAAATTAACCATTGGAACACGCGGTAGCGACCTGGCTTTATGGCAAGCAAATCATATAAAAGATGAATTGGCTGCAATTGGAATAGAAGCAGAAATAAAAATCATTAAAACGCAGGGCGATAAAATCCTGAATTTAAGATTAGATAAACTGGAAGGCAAAGGCTTTTTTACCAAAGAACTGGAAGAAGAGCTTTTGGGTGGAACAATTGACCTGGCTGTACATTGCCTTAAAGATTTACCCACTGCACATCCCGAAGGATTGATTATTGCTGCCTTACCACCACGTGAAGAAGCAAGTGAATATCTTTTGATTTTAAAAGATTGTGTAGATGTTTCGCAGAAGCTTTCGTTAAAAAAAGGAGCGATGGTTGGTACTTCATCTAATCGCCGTAAAGCGCAGTTATTGGGCTTACGCCCCGATTTAGAAGTTGAAGATCTACGTGGAAATGTGCCTACCCGTATCCAAAAACTTCGTGATGAAGATTACGATGCCATCTTAATTGCTAAGGCTGGTGTGAAGCGCTTAAATCTTGATGTGAGCGATTTACATGTGGAAGAATTGGAAACCACTGAGTTTATACCGGCACCTGCACAGGGAGCCTTGGCTATTCAGATCAGGGAAAACGATACCGAACTTTTTGATGCACTACAAAAACTGCATGATCCGGAAACGGCAGAGACTGTAACTGTAGAACGTAAGGTTTTAAACCTTTTCGAAGGTGGTTGCCACATGCCTTTAGGTTGTTATTGTAAAAAGGAAAACGGAAAATTCGAAATTTGGACTTCAAAGGCCGAAACTGCTGATCATTTTCCTGAGCGTTTGTTTTTACGTGCAGAAAGTACCGAAGGTTTGGCAGAAAAAATTGTAGCCAAATTTAATGTAGAAAGAAAGAAACCCGCAAAGGTTTTCATCTCGCGCGAGATTGGCGAACACAGTTATTTCCGTAGGGCATTAGAAAATAATAATATTGAAATAGAAGGACGTTCGTTAATCCGTACGTTCCCGATCGTAACTGTTTTAGATCAGTTTATCTTAAGACATGTGGATTGGGTTTTCTTCAGTAGCCGCAATAGTGTAGAATATTTTTTCAACTTAAAACCAGTATTGCCAAAGAAAACGAAATTTGGTGTAGTGGGAAGAGGTTCGGAAGATGCTTTGCGTAAGTTTGGTCATTTTGCCGATTTTGTTGGCGAGAGTGGCGATATTACCGAAGTTGCAGAAGATTTTGCGCAATTGGTTGGCGGTCAGCAAATATTGTTTCCAAGAGCACAGGATTCTTTACAATCGATTCAAAAATCATTACCGGCTGATGCTAAAATAATCGATCTGCCAATTTACGAAACGGTAATAGAAGATGATATTGATCAAAGTTATGCAGATGTATTGATTTTTACCAGTCCATCAAATGTTGATGCTTATTTCGCTGATAATTTATTAGAACCCGGCCAGCAGGTAATCGCCATCGGAAATTCTACCGGTAAGAAATTTGATGAAATGGGCGTGAAGTATGCATTGCCATATTCGCCTGATGAAATTGGATTGGCTGAAGCAGTTTTTGGGATAGAGATGAGATAGTTGAGGTAGAAGGTTTAGGGTGTAAGGTAAAAGGCACAAATCAGCGGAAACCATTTATGAAATCCAAAAATCTGTGTAATTATCTAATCTGTGTAATCAATCCGAAAGAAAAAAATATAGGATATTCAAGTCTTGATACTCGATACAAAAATGTCGATACTTCAGCTCTTGATACTAAATACTTGAAAAAATGTTAAATCGTCCGCGCAGATTAAGGAAAAATCCTTTAGTGAGAGAGATGGTAGCCGAAACACGGTTATCGAAAGATATGTTTGTGTACCCTTATTTTGTGGTGCCAGGCAATAATGTAACCCACGCTATCGATGCCATGCCAGGGGTGAACCACTATTCGGTTGATACGCTGGTAAAAGATGTTGAGGCTGGAATGAAAAAAGGCCTTAACAAAATTATGCTTTTTGGTGTTGGTGATGAAAAATCGGAAGATGCGAAGTCTGCTTATCACGATCATTCTTTGGTGCCAACGGCGGTTCGTGAGCTCAAAAAACAATTCGGAGATGATTTATATGTCATTACCGATGTTTGCGTTTGTTCTTATACCACGCACGGTCATTGTGGTATTTTAGAAAACGATTATGTTCAAAACGATAAAACGGTTGAAGTAATTGCAAAAATGGCTTTAACGCATGCCGAAGCTGGTGCGGATATGTTTGCTCCATCGGATATGATGGATGGCCGGATTGAAGCGATGCGTAATCTTTTAGATGAAAACGGTTTTGTAAATGCAGCCATTATGAGCCACGCTACAAAATTTGCTTCTGCCTATTATGGTCCTTTTAGAGAGGCTGCAGACTGTGCGCCAAGTAAAGGCGACAGAAAGGCTTATCAAATGGATTTCAGAAACCCGTTGGAGGCGCTGCGCGAAGCTGCTTTAGATGAACAAGAAGGTGCTGACGTGTTAATGGTGAAACCAGGTTTAGCCTATTTGGATATTATCCAACGGTTAAAACAAGATACCAATTTACCAATTGCAGTTTACAACGTTTCGGGTGAATACTCAATGGTAAAAGCAGCTGCCGAACGTGGCTGGATAGACGAACAAAAAGTAGTGATGGAAACCATGCATGCCTTTGCCCGTGCTGGCGCAAGTATTATTACTACATATCACATTAAAGATATTTTAAATAACAATTGGCTATAGAGGTGGAAGGTAGAGGGTTTAAGGCTTAGGGTTTTCCTTGCTAATCCGATATTTCCATTTCATACACAATAAATAGGTATTTAGTGTTTTATAAGCTTAGGCTTTGTGCCTTAAACCTTAAACCTTTTGCCTCATACCTTAACAAAAGATGTTAGATTCATTAAAAAAAATGTTTTCAGGCAACGAAGCCGATATTCCGGTAAATACAGGAAGTAAACCTGATATTTCGAGGGTAAAATCTGCCGAGTTATACGAGAAATCAAAAACGTATTTCCCTGGTGGGGTAAACTCGCCGGTAAGAGCTTTTAAATCGGTTTACGGTACACCTCTTTTTATTGAAAAAGGTGACGGCTGTTATATATGGGATGCTGATGGCAATCAGTTTATCGATTTCTGTGGCAGCTGGGGACCATTAATTTTGGGACATAACAATCCTAAAATCCGCGAGAAAGTTACCGAGGTAATGCAGAACGGAATGAGCTTCGGGGCACCAACAGCTTTAGAAAATGAATTGGCTGAGCTGATTATCAAAAACAACCGTTTTGTTGAGAAAATCCGTTTTACGAGTTCTGGTACCGAAGCGGTAATGTCGGCGATACGTTTGGCAAGAGGTTTTACCAGTCGTGATAAAATTTTAAAATTCGAAGGTTGTTACCACGGTCATAGCGATTCGCTTTTGGTTAAAGCAGGTTCAGGTTTGGTTACTTTTGGCGAAACTTCTTCTGCAGGTGTGCCAAAATCTTTTGCCGAAGAAACCATTGTTGTGCCTTTAAACGATAAAACGGCTATCGAGCAAGCTTTTGCCCAGTTTAAAGATCAGATTGCTGCGGTAATTATTGAAGGTATTCCGGCAAATAATGGTTTAATTATCCAGGATGAAGAATATATTCATTTCTTGCGTAAAATCTGTACGGATAACGGTTCCCTTCTGATTTTTGATGAAGTGATTACCGGTTTCAGGGTAGGTTTTGAAGGCGCAGCTGCCCATTACGGTGTTACACCTGATATTGTTACTTATGGCAAAATTATAGGCGGTGGCTTACCTGTTGGGATGTATGGTGCACGTGCTGAAATTATGGCACATATCTCTCCTGATGGCGGGGTTTATCAGGCCGGAACACTATCTGGAAATCCGGTGGCCATGGCAGCGGGCATTGCCACTTTAACAGAACTGAACAAATCAAGCTTTTACAAAGATTTGAATGCCAAAGCGCAAGAATTTGTGGCCAGTATTCAGCGTTTTGCAACCGCACGTAATTATAAATTTAAAGTATTTACCATTGGTTCTATCTTCTGGTTTGCTTTTACGGATAAAGATAAAATCCAGTCGGCTGATGATATTGATGCAGGCAGCATGGAGAAATTTAAAATTATGCACCGGGAGTTATTAAATAGAGGAATTTATTTAGGGCCATCGGGATATGAAGTTGGTTTCGTATCTTCAGCACATACTAAGATCGAATTAGAGAAAGCGAAACGTGCTATTTTTGAAGCGTTAGATCTGGTATTTAAGAAATAAGTTTGTTTGAAAGATCGTCATTCCTCCTCGCAATGACGGACGAGAAAATAATCTGTGTCATCCAAAAATCTGTGTAATCAACCGAAGGGAATGAAGAAATCCATTATCATATTTTACGCATTATTGCTTTATGCACTGATTCAACTCATTTCGTGGGGAACATTGGTGGTGCGTTTGCAGCCAAGCCGCATGACCATGATTATGGGCGAAGGTTCGGTATTTTTGTTTTTGCTCTGTATTGGCGGTTATTTTCTTCACCAATCGTTAAAACGTGAAGATAAATTAAGGGAACAGCAGCAGAACTTCCTGATGTCGATTACACACGAGTTGAAATCACCTTTGGCGGCAATAAAACTTTCTATCCAAACCATTGTTAAACGGGATTTGGATAAAGCGCGCCAAACTTCATTGCTGAACAATTCGTTAAAAGATATTGAACGCTTGGATGATCTGGTCGAAAATATGTTGCTGGCCACCAAGATTGAAAACCGTTCCTATACTTTCCCTAAAGAGGAATTTAACTTCTCCGAATTAGTGTATAAAATTACAGATAGACTACAGGTTCATTCTTGTGGATGCGAACAGATTATCAATGCCAAAATTCAGCCAAATTTGCAGGTGGTAGGTGACAAATTTGCCTTATCGTCAGTAGTAACCAATTTAATTGAGAATGCGGTGAAGTATTCTAACCCATGTGATGAGATAAATGTGCATTTAAACAAGGTTGATGGGCATATTCAATTAAGTGTGATGGATCAGGGACCGGGTATTTCAGATGCCGAAAAAATGTTGATATTTGATAAGTTTTACCGCGTTGGTAACGAGAATGTCAGAAAAGCGAAAGGAACAGGTTTAGGCTTGTTTATTGTGAAAGAGGTTTTACAATACCATGATGCAGATATTACAGTAAAAGACAATCTGCCTCAAGGAAGTATTTTTGAAGTAACATTTAGTTAATCTCAATTATGTCACAAAAATTAAGAATTCTATTGGTAGAAGACGAGGATCACTTGTTAGATGCTATCAAATTAAACCTCGAACTTGAGGGTTATAAAGTTCACGCCGTTAAAGATGGCAAAACCGCTCTTAAAATTTTTAAAGAAGAACGCTTCAATCTAATTATTTTAGATGTAATGTTGCCTGAAATGGATGGTTTCCAGGTTTGCGAAACAATCCGTTTAGAGAATGCAGAAGTTCCAATTATGTTTTTAACAGCTAAAAACACTTCAGAAGACCGTGTTTTAGGTTTGAAAAAAGGTGCTGACGATTATTTGGTTAAACCTTTCAACTTAGAGGAATTAATTCTTCGTGTAGGTATCTTAGTTAAACGCAGTTTAAAATCTGATGATTTAAAAGAATTAAATTCTTACAAGATCGGTGATAAAACAATCTATTTTAACTCTTTCGAACTGAAACATGATGATGGTACCATCACACCTTTAACCAAAAAGGAAACGATGTTGCTGAAACTATTAATCGAGCGTAAAAACGATGCGGTTTCTAGAGAGCAGATTTTAGAAACCGTTTGGAATTATGATGTTTATCCATCAACCAGAACGATTGATAACTTTATTTTAACGTTCCGTAAGTATTTCGAACCAGATCAAAAAAATCCTGTTTATTTCCACTCTATCCGTGGTGTAGGCTATAAATTTACTGATAGTCATTAATGTACAATAATAAGGGCAGATATGCTTTAATGGCCGTTTTTGTGCTTGCTGGATTGGTTTGTGTTTTTTATCATCAATACCAGCTGGCTGCTGTTTCAGGGCTGTTATTTGCCTTTGTTGTTTGGAGCCATTTTAAGCACAGTTCGGTTTTGATGGCATCGAAGCATTTTAAGAATAACGAATTCGGCAAAACCAAAGCTTTATTGGCTGAGGTGGTTAAGCCAGAACGCCTGGCCAAAAGCCGAAGAGGTTATTACGAATTTATGCAGGGCAATATGGCTTTAAAGGAAGAAGATTACGATAAAGCTGAGTATCATTTTCAGTTGGCCAGCCGTTTTCCGGTGGGCGGTAAAAATGAAAAATCATATGTACTGATCCATTTAGCTAACCTGGCTTTGCGGAAGAAAGATAAGGAAAGGGCAGAAGCGTATACCAAATTGGCCAAAGAACTTGCCGAAACGCAACGCTCGAAAGACATTATCGTTAAAATTGAAAAAGAAATAAGCAAATTATAATATTAGTATTGTCATTTTGAACAAACGAAGCACCAGTTTTTGATAAAAAGGTACTTCGTTTTTTTTTTATTTATACCTTTGCAAAATTAAAATTTTTAGCCCACTCGTCATGCTGACCTGTCGCGAAGCCGAAAACTACGCAGTAAATTTAGTTCAGCATTTGTTTATTATTAAGACCCTGAACTGAATTCAGGGTGACGATTAGTGAGATACCAAATACAAATCATGAAGAATAACTTATTTTTAGACGCAGCATTTTCAAAACAAACCGAACGCCCACCAGTATGGATGATGCGTCAGGCAGGTCGTTTTATGCCACAATATTGGGAAATTAAAAACAAATACTCTTTTTTAGAGATGTGCAAAACCCCTGAAATTGCAGCAGATGTGACCATGTTACCTGTTGATTTGTTGGATATTGATGCTGCGATTTTATTCTGTGACATTTTGGTAACGGGTGAGGCCATGGGTGGCGATTTGAGTTTTACCCAAGGTGTAGGACCTAAGTTTGCCAATCCTGTACGTACGGCTAAAGACATCGAAAACTTAAATGTTGATTGTTTAGATGAATTGCAATATGTTGCTGATGCGATTAAAGTAATTCAACAACGATTAGATAGCAGAATTCCATTAATCGGTTTTGCAGGTGCACCATTTACGGTAATGAGTTATTTAATTGAAGGTGGTTCTTCTAAAGATTTTAAATTAACCAAACTATTTATTCACAATCAACCAGAGCTGGCTCATAAACTTTTAGCTAAAATTGCCAAAGTAACGGCTGATTACCTGAATCTTCAGATTGCTGCTGGTGTTAACGCTGTTCAAATTTTCGACAGTTGGGCGCTTGCTTTATCATGGAATGATTACCAGGAATTTTCTCACCGCTACATCCAGGAAATCATTGCTAACTTGAACAGAAAAGATATCCCGGTGATTTCTTTCTGTAAAGGAAGTTCGGTTTTTGCACCGATTATGGCAGAAGCTAAACCAGATGTGATTTCAGTTGACTGGAACGCTGATTTATTGAACATTAAAAATGCTTTGCCAGCTGGTATTGCCGTTCAGGGAAATTTAGACCCACATATTTTATACGCAGATAAAGCGGTAATTAAAGCACAGATTCATAAATTATTCGAACGCATGCGCGGTACGGAAGGTTTTATCTTCAATTTAGGTCACGGTATTATGCCAGATATTCCTTTCGATAATGTGAAGTATGCAATTGAGGTGGTGAAGGAGTTTAGGTATTAAACGAATCATTTGATTTTTGTATATTAGCTATATAACTCCAATAATATGACTGTTAAATCTTTAAGTGATGAGGATAAGCTGCCGATTAAACAATTAATTAGAGCAGTTAATAAGAAGATGGAAGATGTTCTTAGGGTTGTTGATGCCTTAAATTTAGGTAGAACCGAAGTTAAAGCGGATGGTGTTTATAGAACATTCAATAACGGTGATACAGTTAAGGTAGCAGAAGGTAATTTTAATAGAAGAAGGGTTTCTGCAAAGAGAATTAAACTTTTTTAATGCCCCAACAGCCGAAATTGAGAATTTTTGCCGGTCCTAATGGCTCGGGTAAAACTACTTTATTTGATTCTATAAAATCGAGCTATTTTTCTACCAGAATTTTTGTTAATGCAGATTTATTGGAAGAAGAGTTTAAGAAGAAAAATTTTCTCAACTTATCTGATTTTGAAATAGATGCTAAGAACGAGGATTTTGAGTCATTTTGTTTTCAAAGTGGACTTTTTACAAAAGCAGGTTTCAGTAAAGACAGTTGGAATTTAATTGTTAGAGAAAATGTTGTTGTTAAAAATATAACATTTGCAACGGTTTACAATTCTTATCATTTTGCGATTATAGCAGATTTTATTCGATATTCATTAATCAGAAGTAAAAAATCATTCAGCTTCGAAACCGTATTTTCACATCCTTCAAAATTAGAGCTTATTGATTTTGCTCATCGTAATAATTATAAGGTCTATCTTTATTTTATAGGTACTGAAACGCCAAAGATGAATTTAGAGCGTGTAAAGGATAGGATTTTGAAAGGCGGCCATTTAGTTGAGGCAGAAAAGATTGAGAAGCGTTACTTTTTGACAATGGACTTATTAATCGATATGCTTAAAAAGGCAGATGAAACTTATCTTTGGGACAATTCAGGAATAAAACATGACTTTGTTGGAAACATTAAAGATGGAATTTTGAATCTGGAAGTTCTTAATGTTCCAAATTGGTTGGACAATTATATTTTGAATAAGATTAAATGATAGAAGCCTTACTGCCATATTACCAATATTTCAAAGCAGTGCATATTGTATTTGTAATTAGCTGGATGGCTGGATTGTTTTATATCCTGAGCCTTTTTATTTACCATACAGAAGCGAACGATAAACCCGAACCCGAAAAAAGTATTCTTCAAAAGCAGTTTGTTAAAATGGAGGCCACTTTATGGAAAATTATTGCCACTCCTGCCATGATTATTTCTGTTTTGGCAGGCGCATCTATGTTAACTTTAAATCAGGGCTTGCTGCAGGCCGATTGGATGTGGGTGAAGCTTGCTTTTGTTGTTGGCTTACTCATCTATCATTTCATCTGTCAAAACCTCGTTAAACAGCTTAAAAACAATCAATATAAGCTAAGCAGTTTTCAATTGAGGTTGTGGCGTGAGCTGGCGACCATATTTATGATTGCTATTGTATTTGTGGTGATTCTTAAAAATGCCATTAACTGGATTTATGGTTTAATTGGTATTATGGGGGTAGCGATGGCCATTATGATTGCAGTTAAACTGTACAAGAACTATCGTAAGAAACGTGGAGAATAATCTCTGTACCACAAAGTCACTAAGCCACCAAGAATATTATTTTTAATTAAAGGTATTAAAAAAAGCTTTGTGTTCTTTGTGCCTTAGTGATCAACCCCTATTAACTTTGTTTCCTTTGCGTAAACTTCGCGTTCTTTGCGGTTAAATAAACCAAAAACTATTCTAAATTTGGGCGATAAAATCAAAGCGCATGTTTACATCTACAGGTCTGAAAAAGACCTTACTCTTCATATCTTTTCTTTTTAGTACTTATTTCGCTTCGGCTCAGTTTAATCAATTGGCTTTTGAAAATAGAATCCGCCCCGATAGCAGCTTAACCAACGAGGTTCACTTCAATTTTTACAATTTAAACTACGTTCGTAATTACGAGTATACCAACGATTTTCATGATGGTTATACTTTGTACGGCACGCAGTTGCAGCCACAAATTGTTTATTATGCGCATCCAAATCTGGCCATCACCGCGGGTGCATTTATCAGAAAGGACTTTGGCCGGAACGGGGTCTCAGATGCGAAACCTTTGTTTAGCGTAAAATACCATAAAAGAAACCTCACCTTAATTTTTGGAAGTTTAGAAGGCAACATTCAACACAAATATATTGAGCCGCTGTATGATTTCGAAAGAACCATAACCACACCGATTGAATATGGAACACAGTTATTGGTGGAGCGTGAAAAATTTACTTTAGATGCCTGGATAGCCTGGCAGAAAATGATTTATAAAGGCGATCCGGCAAAAGAAGAAATTATCGGAGGTTTATCAACTGAAAGCTTTTTAATTAAAAATGATGACTGGAAATTGAGTATTCCAGCACAGTTTTTGGCTTTCCACCAGGGTGGACAGATTGATGTACTTAAAGAAATCCCGATTACGACCATGTTTAATGGCGCAACGGGTATAAAACTGCATAAAGATATCAATAGCAATATTAAACAGGTATATACCGATAACTACATAGCGGTTTATAAAGATTTTTCACCGGATAAAAGAAGAGCCTACCAGGGTGGTTTTGGCTTATGGCTAAACGCCGGTATAGAAAGTAAATGGGGAAGCCTGGTAGCTTCTTACTGGAAGGGTAATAATTTTATTTCAATTAAAGGGATGCCATTATACGAATCGGTATCTGATAATCTATATAGTCCAGGCTTGAAGCAAAGCGCCAGAAACATTGTTTCGCTGCGTTATGCTTACCAAAAAGAATTAATTCCGCATTTATATCTTGATGTGCGTTTCGAACCACATATCGATTTAGATCATACCGATAAACAACTTCAGTTTAATCACTCATTTTTCTTAACCTACAAACAGGATTTTAAATTGTTTAAAGTGAAAAAGGAGGGAAGGTAGAAGGTAGAAAGGTTGAGGGTGATTAAACTCATAATAAATTTTAAGCACTAACTCAAATTCCTAAACCTGATAGCAGTGAAAATCTTTTTTTCTGCAGCAACCTTCAATATGGTGTCATGCTGAGGTACGAAGCATCCGCAACCAATGAAACAGATGCTTCGTGCCTCAGCATGACAGCAGTATAAAAAAGATTGTAACGAATAGCAGGACTAACGTTTCAAAAATGCGCCTGCCATTGCTTTCCAAAACAAAAATCTATATCTTTCTTGGAAAATATTTTAATCATATCTATTTGATAATCAATAGATGTGATTCTGATTTTAACTTTATTTAACTTTTTTTCTCTCCTCATGCAACCATTGTTTGTAATCTGCCATCTTCTATATACAAACACACAATGAAATTGACGCGAAGCTATACGATAAACGATTTGATGGAAGGCTGCAAAGCTGGCGACCGGAAGATGCAGGAGCTGCTTTACAAGCAAACGGCATCGAAAATGTTGGCCGTTTGTATGCGCTACGCCAAAGACAGGATGGAGGCCGAAGATGTGCTGCAGATGGGCTACATTAAAATCTTTCAAAAAATAAAAGAGTATAGAGGTGATGGTTCTTTTGAAGGTTGGATTAGGAGAGTAATGGTGAATACTGCGATTGAGAGTTACCGTAAAAATTTACGCAGCTTAAACGTAGTAGAAATAGATGAAGCTTACGAGCAACCATCAACCGGATTTGATTTCGGCACCTTAGGGATGCAGGATTTAATGAAGGTGATACAAAAACTGGCAGATGGTTACCGCATGGTTTTTAACATGTATGTAATAGAAGGTTATTCGCACAAAGAAATTGGAGAAACGCTCGGTATCTCAGAAGGCGCGAGTAAATCGCAATTGTCGAGGGCAAGAGCAATATTAAAAGAAGAAATTATAAAAATGGAGGGATTTGGTTATGCAACCTATACGGGATAAGGATTTTGATCAGTTATTTAAGGATGCTTTTGCTGACGCTGAAGTAACACCCTCGAGGGATTTATGGAGCAATATCGAAAGCGAAATAGCGCCTAAGAAAAAAAGGATCATACCTGTTTATTGGTTATCGGCAGCAGCGGTGTTATTAATTGCTACACTAGGAATTTTGGTTTATCAACAACAAAATACCGATGGAGGCAAGAAATTGGCCAGTAACACCATTGAAAAAACTAAGCCAACAGTGCAAGAACCGATGGTTAAAGATACTGTAGCAAAGATTGTTGAGCCAGTTGAAAATATCGCACCAGTTTTACCAGTTCAGCCTAAGGCAGCGAGCGCCATTGCCAAAACAAAGGAAAAACAGGAAATGAAACCGGTTATAGAAAAGGAAAAACAAACGATAATTACTGCGCCTGAGATGCAAAAGCAGGAAACCGCAATAGCCAAAGTTGAGGAACCTAAAAAAGATATTAAAACAAAAATTGAGGAGGCGATTTTGCAGCCAAAAGAGGAAACCTTAATTGTTGCTAATCCTACAAGTGTTAAAACAGATGAGCCTGTTAACGATAATGAGCAAAGCAATAAAGGCATTCGTAATGTTGGCGACGTGGTAAACCTGATTGTTAACAAAATGGATAAAAGAAAAGACAAACTGATCCAGTTCCGTACTGATGATGATGATTCTTCTTTGGCATCGATAAATATTGGCCCATTTAAAATAGGTAAACGGAAGAAATAGCCGTTTTCGGTTTACAATTGACAGTTTTTAGTTATCAGGAGCTAACATTACAACCTTTATAATATTCAACATTGCAACTTTTAAACTTTACAACAATTAACATAACAAACACACAGATATGAAACGTCTAATTTATACAACACTTTTGGTAAGCGGGCTTGCCGGTGTTATGGCTCCAGGTGCTTTTGCTCAACAGGATAGTACCAAAAAGAAAATGGATTATAGTGAAGGACATGGCATCATCATTAAAACCAAAGCTGCAGATTCAGTTAAAAAAGGACGTTTCGTAGGTGGAATTACTTTTACAAGGGTTGATTTGGGCTTCTCCAGATTAATCGACAATGGCAGCTTTAACTTATCTCCAAACAACGATTTTTTGGATTATAAAGGTGGTAAAACCAGTACATTCTCTTTCGATGTGTTACAATTGGGCTACCGTTTCAACTCTAACTTTAAAATTTATGTAGCAGGGGGATTCGACTGGACATTAATTCGCTTAAGAAAAGATATTACCATTGCTAAAAATTCTAACGAATTTGTATACACCGATCAGGCGCCTGTACATTTTTCAAAAAACCGTTTCTCGAGTAGCTATGTGCATATTCCTTTAAACTTCGAATTCCGTACTAGCGAAAACAAAAACAGCAAAAGATTTTACCTGGTTTTAGGCCCGGAGGTGAGCTTTTTGTTAAACGGAAAAATTAAACAGATAAGTGAGGAACGTGGTAAAGAAAAACAATATGATAGCTATCACTTTCAATCGGTTCGTTACGGCGGAACCATTAGGTTTGGTTATGGTGGTATAGGTTTATTTACCAAATATTACTTTAACGATATGTTTACTACCGCACAGCAAGCTGGTTTAAAGAACATGAGCTTCGGGGTTACCTTTGGCTTGAATTAACCCCTAAATCCCCTAAATGGGACAATAAATTCTCCCAATGGGCAGAGAAAATTAATGCACAAATAAAACAGATCCTGTTTCGGTTAGGCGAGACAGGATTTTTTGTTTTATAATGTTTTTAGAAACATCGTAGGGGTTAGCACACTTAGTTTACTTTTTTTGTAGTCTTTAGTATTTCGCGTAACTATAACATTAATTGATCCATGGTTTTCAGCAGAAAAATTCTGGAGGGCATCTTCAAAATCAGAAAAGTCGGAATCGATGGATTGTAAGATAACCTCTTTGTTCACAATTATTACATCCAAAAAGTTTAATAAATCCTTTATGCCTTGTAATATCGATTTAGGGCTATGTTCTTTTCTTAATAAATAATAGATGTTAGCAATAGCGATCCCAGTTACAAAACCTTTTAGTTTTCCAATCTCACACAATGCTAAAACTTTTGATGAATCATCAGAAAAAGGTTTTCTATCAAGAAAATAGTCAAGAATAATATCTGAATCTATTAATACATTACTGATTTTCATTATTCAGGTATTTTTGATATCGCTCTTCTCTGATTTTATTTAATTCTTCTTTATAGTTAAAATCTGGAGACATTTTAAATGCACCTTTTAACGATTTCACTATTGGCGGGAGCTCATCATCTTTGCTCGCGACTTCTTCCCTTTTGGTTACAGCTTTTAAATAATTTTCTACCACCGCAGACAGGCTTCTGCCTTGCTGTTCTGCATAAGCTTTAGCTTGTTTAATTACAGACTTATCTATGGTTAAGGTTAGTTTAGTGTTCATGGCTCTATAATTACTGATGTCAAGATATATTGATGTAAAGATACATAGATGTCTGTATACGTGCAAAAATAAAATATAACACACGTGTAATTTTGTTTACGCTTAAACCCTGCTCCTTAAAACCCTCTACCTTTTTCTTATCTTTACCACGTGAGCAATACCATAATCAGTGTTAAAAATTTAACCAAGCAATATCAGGCAGAACAGGCCGGCGGAATTAAAAATGTAAGTTTCGAGATTAAACAAGGTGATGTAGTGGCCATTATTGGCGAGAGCGGAAGCGGAAAATCGACCTTACTGAAATCCATTTACGGGCTGTTGAAAACCGATGAAGGTGAAATCTTTTTCGAAGATAAAAGGGTTAAGGGACCTGATGAACAACTTATCCCGGGTCATAAGCAAATGAAAATGGTTACACAGGATTTTTCATTAAATATTTATGCCAAGGTTTACGATAATATTGCCTCACAGTTATCGAATACCGACCTTAAAACCAAAGCCGAGAAAACGCTCCAGATTATGGAGCACCTGCGGATTTTACCACTTCAAAATAAAAAAATTATTGAACTGAGTGGGGGAGAGCAGCAGCGTGTGGCTATAGCAAAAGCCATGGTGGCCGATACACAGGTTTTACTTTTAGACGAGCCCTTCAGCCAGGTAGATGCCCTGCTTAAGAACCAGCTCAGGGCGGATATTAAACGAGTAGCCTCAGAAACCGGTGTTACCGTAATTTTGGTTTCACACGATCCGGCCGACGGTTTATTTCTGGCCGACCAGTTACTGATCCTGAAAAACGGAGAACTGTTGCAAACAGGAAAACCTTCCGAAATTTATCAGCATCCAAAACATATTTATACGGCCCAGATTTTAGGTAATGCTGTGGTTTTATCTCAAGCTGATGCTGAAAAAATTGGTTTAAAAACACAAAGAAATTCGGTGGTATTTTACCCTGAATGGGCCGAAATAAGCAATAGTTGGAGCAGCAGACGGTTTGAAGTAAAAGATGTGTACTACAAAGGTTTTTATGACGAGCTGCTTTTAGAAAGAAATGGCGTCAGCATCCGTGCAATACAACTGAACAGAGGAGCGCACAAAAAAAACGACTACGTTCAATTGAACATTAGTCGTTTTTTAACGTTTTAAGTGTAATTATAATTTATATGTTTATTTGAAAAGTTATAATTGTAATTATAACTTTTTGTTATATTTGATTTAATTGTAATTACGATTGTAGTATGAATATACCTGATAACATTTTAAATCGAAATAGATATATATCCCAAATAGAACCTTTTATACGTAAAAATCTGATTAAGGTGCTGACAGGGCAACGTAGGGTGGGAAAAAGTTATCTGATTTTTCAGATTATAAACAATATTATTGAAAAGGATAATAATGCAAATATTATTTACATCAATAAGGAAGATTTACAGTTCGATTTTATTCAAAATGCAAATGATCTGAATAATTACATCTTATCAAAGGTAAAACCTGATTTACATAATTATATTTTTATAGATGAAATACAGGAAATTACTGATTTTGAAAAAGCGTTAAGATCACTTTTGCTCTATCAAAATAACGATATTTACATTACAGGTAGTAATGCCAAAATGCTTTCAGGCGAATTGGCTACTTATTTAAGCGGAAGATACGTTGAGTTTCCCATTTACAGTTTATCATATGCTGAATTTTTATGGTTTCATAAATTGAAGGATAGTGATAAAAATATGGAACATTATTTTAAATATGGTGGCTTACCTTATCTGATCAACCTTACTTTAAATGATCAGGCTTTCGAATATCTTAATAGCATTTATTCCACTATTTTATTTAGAGATGTTGTTTCAAGGTATAATTTGAGAAATAGTAATTTCCTGGAGAAGCTTGTTCTTTTCCTGGCCGATAATATTGGAAGCTTGTTTTCTGCGAAAAAAATAAGTGATTTTCTTAAATCTCAACAAACAAAATTAGCACCTAATCAAATACAAACTTATACCAGGTATTTGGTAAATGCCTATATTATTCATGAGGTAGACCGCTATGATATTATTGGGAAAAGAATTTTTGAAACCGGGAGTAAATTCTATTTTGAAAATACGGGTATTAGGAATGCCATTATTGGATATAGACCACAGGATTTAGGTAAGTTGCTCGAAAATGTTGTATATAACCACCTTTTATACCTAGGCTATAAAATAAAAGTAGGTACCATGAATACAAAAGAGATCGATTTTATCGGTGAACGCAAAGGTGAATTTATTTATATTCAGGTAGCCTTAAAATTAGAAGATGAAGCAACAATTAGACGCGAATTTGAAAACCTGCTTCAGATTGAAAATAATTACCCTAAATATCTGATTACCAATAGTCAATTTAGTGGCAATACCTATCAAGGGATACAACATATTTACATCCGTGACTTTTTAATGTGGGAATAATGAGGCACAAAAAAAAACGACCACGTTCAATTTAACATTAGTCGTTTTTTAGCGTTTTAAAATATTAACTATAAATCGTTTCCAACAAGGACTATCTTAACCCTTACTGTTGATGTTGGTTTTATTGGAGTTGTGGCCTGGTAATCTGAGCTTTGTACATCAATAGATACGCCGCCTTTGTATACCTCATAACTATAAGCATCTACATTATAAACAAATGGTAGTGCAATGTAACTTGCGCCGCTATTGTAAGAAATGTAAACTAACGTTCCTTCATTATCAATATGGAACTGGTCTATTTCTGGAACGGCAATATTCGCGGAAAATGTTTTTCCATCACTACTTAATACCCAGGCATTAGCAGAAATATCTCTAACTACAGTTAAAATTGCGTTGCTCGGTTGAACAATAGTGTCTTTTTTGCAAGAAGCCAGACCTAGTGTGGCTATGCAAAGCATTAAGATGGTAAGTTTTTTCATTGTGATTAGTTTTTATTTGTGTGTGTGATATGGCTATTACAAATCTGCTGCCAAAAAAAATAAATCAGAGATTTATGGATTAATTATTGTGCAACAGATTAAATACACAAATATTAGCACCCTATTTTTCTTATGATGAAGCTCTTCTTTCGCCTCTTACCCTGGTTAATTTTAGTCGTTGCAGGGTATTTATTTATCTCTAAAAAGTTTAGTATCAATACCTCTGTAGAAAGTAAACACCAGCTTTTGGTCGATAAAATTGAAGCTATTGGCAAATTAGAGCTGGTAAGATACCAGATTAGCGATGTTTTAGAACACAAAAATAAAACGGATTTTTTGCCCGAAGCCAGCGTATTACTGATTGTTAAGGCTGAAGCCGTAGGCTGTATCGATTTAACGAAAATTACCCGCGAAGATATTGATATTGAGGCGGACACTGCTGTAGTAAATTTACCACAGCCTGAAATATGTTATGTAAAAATAGATCATAAAAACTCTCGTGTTTATGATACGAAAATGGCTTTCTTTCGTGAAGCTGATTTAGTAGACGAAGCGTATAAAGCCGCTGAAAGGCAAATTACTGCTGACGTTAAAAAATCAACCATTTTAACGCAAACCAAAACCAATGCTACAACAGTACTTAAACCGATTATTGAAGGATTGGGCTATAAGAATGTGCGGTTTACCTTTGATTGAGGTGGGAGGTAAAAGGTTTAAGACGGAAGGTTCCTAGCGATCGACACACTAGATCACGTCTTCTCGACTGAAGCGCAGTGAACTGGTGAGATCTAAATCAAAAATGTCTCGAGACAGGTTTAGCTTCGCTGAGCACTAGGTGGTTCTCGACTGCTTTGCACTCCGTTCGAAATGACGGCATTTATTAATATATACCCAAACTTCCCGACCTCTGTCTTATTTTATAAAATCTTCCCTATGTGGATTAAAAATATCAATTAGTAATCCAGCTGTTAAACAAACCACGCCATGGAATACATTTGATGGCGCAAAGAAAACGTCGCCTTCGTTTAAGACTTTTTTATCATCACCCATGCTCACCTCAAAACTTCCTTTTGCTACATAACTCATTTGCAAATGAGGGTGATTATGAATGGTACCAATGGCATCTTTTTCAAAGTCTACTTTAACCAACATCAGCTGATCATCATAAGCCATAATTTTGCGTTTAATGCCTCCGCCTAAATCTTCCCAATTGATATCATTGTCAGAAATTAATGCTTTGTTGCTTAAGTCTTTGAAATTCATTTTTTATAAGTTATGTCATGTTGAGCTTGTCGAAACATCTTGATTGTCCTTCGACAGGCTCAGGATGACAAATTAGAATAATCGATCGTCATTCCCACGAAAGCGGGAATCGTAATGCAATAAGCTTTAAGATTCCCAATCAAGTTGGGAATGACGACTCCTACTTTGTATACGATGTGAAAAAACTCTTTGTTCGCTGTGGTTAAAATCCTTAAACCAAATATTCAAACAAAGTTTGGTCCTGGTTTAATTCGATAATTTCAAATTTAAAATCTTTCATGCGCTGTAATAAACTGGCATAATCGTTTTTATTAGAAAGTTCGATACCAACCAAGGCGGGGCCATTTTCTTTGTTTGTTTTTTTAATAAACTCGAAACGGGTAATATCATCCTGTGGACCTAAAACCTCGTTTACAAATAATTTTAAAGCACCTGGTCTTTGCGGAAAACGTACAATGAAATAATGTTTCAAGCCTTCGAAAAGTAACGATTTCTCTTTAATCTCCTGCATGCGCTCAATGTCGTTATTTCCACCGCTTACAATACAAACCACCGTTTTACCTGTAATCTGGTCTTTAAGCTGATCTAATGCAGCCACAGAGAGTGCTCCGGCAGGTTCAACTACAATGGCATCTTCATTGTACAACTTTAATATGGTTGTACAGATCTTTCCTTCAGGAATTAAATGCATCTGATCCAGCAGCTCCTTACAATATTCATAGGTGATGTGGCCAATTCTTTTTACAGCGGCACCATCCACAAAACGATCTATCTCTTCTAAGGTAAAAGGGCCGCCATATTCCATCGCCGTAACCATTGATGGTGCACCCAGCGGCTCAACACCAACCAGTTTCACTTCAGGTTTAACGGTTTTCATATAAGCGCTTACACCTGATGCTAAACCCCCGCCACCAACAGGCATTACAATCATATCCAAATCAGGCAGATCTTCATAAATTTCTACACCAACCGTTGCCTGTCCTTCAATTACTTTTTCATCATCAAAAGGTGGAATAAAAGTAGCCGATTTTTCAGCACTATAGGCCAAAGCTTCTTTTAAACAATCGTCAAAAGTATCGCCCACTAGAACAACTTCAACATTGTCGCCACCAAACATGTAAGTTTGTTTAACCTTTTGTTTCGGTGTAATTTCTGGCATAAAAATAACGCCCTTAATACCAAGTTTTTTGCATGAATAAGCTACACCTTGTGCATGGTTACCTGCACTCGCACAAACTACACCGTTAATTAATGCATCTTGTGGCAAAGAGCTAATTTTATTGTAGGCACCACGTAATTTGTATGAGCGTACAATCTGCAGGTCTTCTCTTTTTAGATAAATATTGGCATTGTAATGCGCAGAAAGCCCGGCATTAAACTCTAAAGGCGTACGTTTTACCACGCCTTTTAACCGTTGCGATGCAGATTGAAAATCTAATGTATTCGGTGTTGTTGTATTCATAATTTAGTTTCAAGAAGTGAGATTTTAGTCAAGACTTAATTTCACTTATATATTTTTTGTAAAACAGGCTTCGGTGTTCTATTGGTTATTGCAGTCCTGCTTTACATTTTATTCCGCTGCGCTTCATGCCCATTCCAATCAGGTTTAGGGAGCAAGCTTGTGTTTCAAACTTAAATCCTCCCCCTGCCCCCTCCAAAGGGGGACACCCCTCAAAGTTTTTAAGGCAATTCGCCGATTGCTTTAGATTGGTCTTTAACCTTTGGCTTTTTAAGCCAAATGCAAAGCAACCAATTGGTTTAAATCCTGATCGTTTATACCTTGTTTGCTATCAGCCAAAACCAGGAATTGTTTGTAAACAATATCTAAATGATCTTTTTCCAATTTATGGCCTAAACGGTCTAAATGGTGTTTTAAAGCATGGCGACCGCTTCTTGCAGTTAACACAATAGTTGCATCAGGGAAACCAACATCTTCTGGTTTAATAATTTCGTAGTTCTCGCGGTTTTTCAAGAAACCATCCTGGTGGATACCTGAACTATGTGAAAATGCATTTCCACCCACAATTGCTTTGTTCGGTTGCACCGGCATATTCATCTGGTTACGCACCATGTGGCTCATTTCATAGAAACGGGTCGCATCAATCTGGGTGTTTAAGCCTAAAATCTTGTGCGTTTTCAAAATCATGACGACTTCTTCCATTGATGTATTGCCTGCACGCTCTCCGATACCGTTAATGGTACATTCTACCTGGCGTGCACCATTTTGCAAACCTGCGATAGAGTTCGCTGTAGCCAGGCCTAAATCGTTGTGGCAGTGCACAGAGATAATGGCTTTGTCGATATTTTTTACGTTTTCTTTTAAGAAAAGGATTTTCGAACCATATTGGTCTGGCAAACAATAGCCGTTCGTATCGGGAATATTAACCACAGTTGCACCGGCAGCAATAACTGCTTCAACCATTTTGGCTAAAAATTCAATATCAGCACGACCGGCATCTTCTGCATAAAACTCAACATCTTCCACAAATTTTTTCGAATATCTTACGGCTTCAACCGCACGTTCTAAAATTTCTTCGCGTGTACTGTTAAATTTATGTTTAATGTGGAAATCGGATGAACCAATCCCGGTGTGGATACGCGGTCTTTTTGCATAACGTAAAGCATCAGCAGCAACATCAATATCGTTTTTATTTGCACGGGTTAATGCGCAGATAATGGGGTTGGTTACCGCTTTTGATAATTCAATTACGCTATTAAAATCTCCCGGACTAGATACAGGAAAACCAGCCTCAATCACATCAACACCTAAAAGCTCAAGTGATTTAGCGATTTCTACTTTTTGGTTTGTATCTAACTGGCAGCCTGGAACCTGCTCACCGTCACGCAATGTCGTGTCGAAAATATAAACTTTGTTCGGGTCGTGAATCATAATCTTAAGTTTAGGAAGTGATTAATTTTTGAGATAAGAATTTAAGGACCAATTTGCCCATTTCGGCTGTGCCTAAAACTTTAAATCGGTTGGTACTTTGGTCGGCAATATCATGTGTTCTAAAGCCTTCTTTCAATACCTGGTCGATGGTATCAACCAATAATTTGGCTTCTTCTTTTAGTCCGAATCCAATTTCTAACATTAATGCTGCCGATAGGATAGAAGCCAATGGATTGGCTAAATCTTTACCAGCAATATCGTGTGCAGAGCCATGGATAGGCTCGAAGAAACCTGTGCTTTCGCCAACAGATGCAGAAGCCAGCATACCCATTGAACCTGCAATTTGCGAAGCCTCATCTGTCAAAATATCGCCAAATAAATTGGCCGTTAAAACCACGTCGAATTTTTTAGGGTTTTTGATCAATTGCATGGCTGCATTATCGATAAACATATGCTCGGTTTCTACGTCAGGATATTGTTTTGCAATTTCCTGAACAGTTTCGCGCCATAGGCGGGAACTTTCTAAAACATTTGCTTTATCTACTGAACATAATCTTTTGTTACGTTGCTGTGCCGCCTGGTAAGCTTTATGTGCAATACGTTCTACTTCGTAACGGTGGTAAATCATCAAATCTGAAGCCGTATTGCGATCTTCTGAACGTGTCTTTTCGCCAAAGTATACGTCACCGGTTAATTCGCGGAAGAATAAAATATCGGTTCCTCTCAAAATTTCCGGTTTGATGCTTGATGCCTGAAGAAGTTCATCAAATAGTAATATCGGGCGTAGATTGGCAAATAAACCCAGTTCCTTACGGATTTTAAGCAAACCCTGTTCTGGTCTAACTTTTAAACTAGGGTCGTTATCATATTTGGCGTGGCCTATTGCCCCAAAGAGGATTGCATCACTTTGTCTTGCTTTTTCTAAAGTTTCGTCTGGTAAAGGTTCACCAGTAACTTCAATAGCCGCATGGCCCATTAAGGCCTCTTCAAACACAAATTCATGGCCAAAAATCTCGGCAATTTTTTCTAACGCTGCTTTTCCCCAAGTGGTCACTTCGGGTCCAATACCATCTCCAGGTATTACTAAAATGTTCTTCTTCATTGTACTAAACGTTTTCTAGTATAGTTTCGACGACTTTTACTTCGCCTTTTTCTAACAATATTCTTTTTTCTATGCAGGCTGGCAGCTGCGATTCAAAATGGCCAACATAAATTAAGGTCATCCCATTGCTGCACAATTCATCAACCAACTGGTTAAAATGTCGTGTTTGCTGCTGGTCTAAACCCTGGCAAGGTTCGTCCAGAATTAATAGTTCCGGATTTTTTATAATCGTCCGCGCTAACAATACCAATCGTTGTTTACCGAGTGGAAGTGCGGTTAATAATTCATTTTTGTTTTCGGTTAATCCAAAATATGCTACAAGTTCATCAACCTGTGTACTTTTAGTGTAGGGCAATACCTGAAATAAGCCTACCGTATCGTAAAAGCCCGAGGCAATACTCTGCCAAACGGTCGCAGTGGCATCGAAATACCAGTGAAACTCGGGCGATATCAATCCGATATGCTGCTTGATATCCCATATGCTTTCGCCACTTCCGCGTCTGTTGCCAAATAAATACAGTTCGTTGGCATAAGATTGGGGGTGGTCGCCATTTACCAGGCTTAGTAAAGTAGATTTCCCTGAACCGTTATGGCCTTGTAAAAGCCATTTTTCTCCAGCCTTAATTTCCCAGTTGATATTTTTTAAAACCTGTTTCTCGCCATAGCTAATGTTTACATTAACCATTTTCACAATTTCTTGAGAACTGTAAACAGGCGATTCTTTTAAGAAAGCCGGAATTTTCCTCAAGTGGATTTCCGTGTTTGCCACACTTTCCAGAGTCTCCACCTTAACAAGCTGTCCATCTCTTATCTCAGCAAAAGAATTGATGCTGGTTGGTAATTCGGTCTCATTACAGATCAAGATCAATTGAACACCTTCTTCGGAAACCTGATCCAGTAAAATGTTCAGGTTTTTACGCGAAGCAGCATCAAGGCCAGTATACGGTTGGTCTATAATAAGCAATTGTGGTTTTAACCATAAGGCTTTAACCAGTTGCAGTTTTTTATGTTCACCACTGGATAATTCGATTAATTGTGAACTGGCGAATGTTGCAAATCCTAATGCTTCTAAAATGGGTTCAACCTGATCGAAGTGCAAGCCTTTTTCTTTACCATAACTAACCAATTCGGCATGAACGGTTAACGTTTCTTTTGCCTGCTGACTGGTATAACGTTGTTGGTAATAAAAATTGGCAACGCCCTCTAAATTTTTAAACTGATACCAGCTTTCTACATAAAGCACTTCTCCGTGGAGTTTACTCGAATCATCGAAATCAATTTCTATGTTTCCCTGAATTTGAATCAAGCCTGCAATTGCTTTTGCTAACGATGTTTTTCCGGTTCCGCTTTTACCACCTATTACATAACTTTCGCCAATATTCATTTCCCAATACAAATCCTTTAGCACCGCTTTATTGCTGTAACTTAAGTTTAAATTCTGTATGTGAAGGAATGGTTTAAACATTATTTTTCTCCTTTCGGGATGATACGCTGATTTTTTTACTTTGGTCTTTATGCTTTAGTCTTATACCTTTTTCAGGCCTTCAGGCTTTTACCTTCTACCTTCTTCAAATTCTTCAATTAATTGTTTTTGGTTTAAGATGAAATCGATATCATCATAACCATTGATCAAACACGATTTTTTGTAAGGGTTGATCTCAAATGATTCCTGAGCACCAGTTTCTACTATGGTAACGGTTTGATTTTCTAAATCAACTTCTAAGGCCGATTTTGGATTGTTGTCAACCGCTTTGAAAATCTGCGCCAGGAACTCATCACTTACCTGGATGGGTAATAAACCATTGTTCAAAGCATTTCCTTTAAAGATGTCTGCAAAGAAACTGCTGATTACGGCATCAAAACCAGCATCTTGAATAGCCCATGCAGCATGCTCGCGACTACTGCCACAACCAAAGTTTTTTCCGGCTACTAAAACCTGACCGCTGTAGGTAGGATTATTCATCACGAAATCAGCTTTAGGCTGGTTATCGTTCTCATAACGCCAATCGCGGAACAAGTTTTCACCAAAACCCTCGCGGGTAGTCGCTTTTAGAAACCGCGCAGGGATAATCTGGTCGGTATCGATGTTCTCTATGTTTAAAGGCACTACTGCCGATGTTAATTTTGTGAATTTTTTCATTTTTTAATGATGATTACACAGATTTAAATGATTTCACCGATTGAGGGGCGATTTCATTGATTTAATATTTATAATAATCCTCAGTCTTCTACTCTGGTAAAGTGTTCAACTGTTGGAAAAGGATCATAAAAGTGATGTAATAACTTTTTCCAATCCTGGTATTCTGCTGATCCTCGGAAACCTTCGGTATGTGCCTCCAGTGTTTTCCAGTTTACCAGCAGGATATATTTATTTTCTACCTCTACACATTTTTGAAGCTGATGCGAAATGTAACCTTCCATCGAAGAAATGATTTTTTGCGCTTCGTTAAAAGCTTTCTCAAAATCAGCTGATAATCCAGCTTTTACATTTAATATGGCAACTTCTAGAACCCCCAACCCCCTTAAGGGGGCTTTAAATTGAGTGCTGGTAATATTATTATTCATCTTGCTAAAGTCCCCTTTAGGGGATTTAGGGGTTAACCTTCTACTTTATCCAACAAATCCCTTACGTCGGTAATTTTTCCTGTTACGGCTGCTGCTGCTGCGGTAAGTGGACTAGCCAATAAGGTACGTGCATTTTGTCCTTGTCTACCTTCAAAGTTTCTGTTCGATGTTGATACACAATATTTACCTGCTGGAATTTTATCTTCATTCATTCCTAAACAGGCACTGCAACCCGGCTCGCGTAACTGGAAACCAGCGGCTTCGAAAATTTTATCCAAACCTTCGTTTTTAGCTTGTTGTTCTACTTGTTTCGATCCCGGAACAATCCAAACGGTCACATTATCTGCTTTGCGTTTATCTTTAACAAAATCGGCAACTTCTCGTAAATCTTCAATGCGAGAGTTGGTACAGCTTCCAATGAACACATAATCAACCGGTTTTCCGATCAAAGATGAATCGTCATCAAAGCCCATATAATCCAATGCTTTCTGGTACGAAAGTTTTTCTTTTTCTGGTTGTGCACCAGTTGCCGGAATATGTTCCTGAATGCCCATTCCCATTCCAGGGTTGGTACCATAGGTAATCATTGGAGCAATATCTGCAGCATCGAAGGTTAAAACGCTATCGAATTTCGCATCAGCATCGCTGTATAATGTTTTCCAATAAGCTAAAGCTTTATCCCACTCTTCGCCTGCAGGCGCAAATTCTCTTCCTTTAATGTAATCGAAAGTGGTTTGGTCTGGTGCAATTAATCCACCACGTGCACCCATTTCGATACTCATGTTACAGATCGTCATACGGGCTTCCATACTTAAAGCCTCAATTGCCGAACCTGCATATTCGATAAAATAACCTGTACCGCCAGCGGCAGAAATTTTGGCAATAATGTATAGGATAATATCTTTTGCCCCAACACCTTTTCCAAGTTCACCGTTTACCTCAATTTTCATGGTTTTAGGTTTCGACTGCAATAAACATTGTGTTGCGAAAACCTGCTCCACCTGCGAAGTACCGATACCAAATGCAATGGCACCAAAAGCACCATGGGTGGAGGTATGGCTATCGCCGCAAACCATTGTTTTACCTGGTAAAGTGATACCCAATTCAGGACCGATAACGTGCACAATGCCTTGAAAAGGATGCCCTAAACCATAAAGCTCTACTCCAAATTCTGCGCAGTTTTTCGTTAACATATCAACCTGATAGCGCGAAAGCTCCTCTTTAATCGGCAACAATTGATTTAATGTAGGTACATTATGATCGGCAGTTGCTACAGTCTGCTTCGGACGAAAAACAGGTAAGCCTCTTTTGCGCAAACCATCAAATGCCTGCGGAGAGGTTACCTCGTGTATTAAGTGTGTATCAATGTATAAAATATCAGGAAATCCTTCTTCACTTTTTACAACGTGAGCATCCCAAATTTTTTCTACTAATGTTTTTGACATTTTAACCCCCTAGCCCCCTAAAGGGGGAATTTAAGTTTGTAATTATTATTTTTATAAGACCTGTCCAAAGTCCCCTCTCTTTTAGGAGAGGGGATTTAGGGGTGAGGTTATGCTGTTTTAATCGCTTTCATAGCGGTCATTGCCTTACGCAAAGTAGCTCCGATTTGTTCTACTTCGTGTGAACGGATCGCCTCGTTGATATCAATTAATTTTCTGTTGTCAACTGCGCCATCTTTACCTTCGTTGAAATTTTTACCCACTAAATCAGTATCTACTTTTTTCATGAAATCACCTAAAAGTGGTTTACAAGCCTGATCGAATAAATAGCAACCATATTCAGCAGTATCAGAAATTACGCGGTTCATTTCGAATAATTTTTTACGTGCAATGGTGTTGGCAATAAGTGGTGTTTCGTGTAATGATTCGTAGTAAGCCGATTCTGGTTTAATACCTGCCTGTACCATGGTTTCGAAAGCCAATTCAACACCGGCACGAACAAAAGCAACCATTAAAGTATAGTTATCAAAATATTCTTGCTCGCCGATTTTAACATCACCTGCTGGTGTTTTTTCGAAAGCGGTTTCGCCAGTTTCAGCTCTCCATTTTAATAAATTTTTATCGCCATTCGCCCAGTCTTCCATCATGGTACGGCTAAATTCGCCACTCATAATATCATCCTGGTGTTTTTGGAATAATGGACGCATAATATCTTTCAATTCTTCTGAAATTTCGAAAGCTTTGATTTTAGCCACGTTGCTTAATCTGTCCATCATCGCAGTAATACCACCTTGTTTTAAGGCTTCTGTAATTACTTCAACACCATATTGTACCAATTTAGAAGCATAACCTGCGTCGATTCCTTTTTCTACCATTTTATCGAATGATAGGATAGAACCTGTTTGTAACAAACCACAAAGGATGGTTTGCTCGCCCATTAAATCAGATTTCACTTCAGCTACGAATGATGATTTTAACACACCAGCTCTATGACCACCTGTACCAGCGCAATATGCTTTTGCCTGTGCCAATCCTTTACCTTGAGGATCGTTTTCAGGGTGAACAGCAATTAAGGTAGGAACACCAAAACCACGAACATATTCTGCTCTAACCTCGCTACCCGGGCATTTAGGTGCAACCATAATCACGGTTAAATCTTTACGGATCTGCATACCTTCTTCTACGATATTGAAACCGTGAGAATATAATAAAGTAGCACCTTCTTTCATTAAAGGCATAATTGCATTTACAACAGCAGTGTGTTGTTTATCAGGAGTAAGGTTAATTACTACATCTGCATTCGGAATCAGTTCTTCGTAAGTGCCAACTGTAAAATTGTTTTCAGTTGCATTTTTCCAAGAATCGCGTTTGCCTTCTATTGCTTCCTTACGTAAAGTGTAGCTTACATCTAAACCACTATCTCTTAAATTTAAACCTTGGTTTAAGCCTTGAGCGCCACAACCTACAATTACCAGTTTTTTGCCTTTTAGTGCATTAACGCCGTCTAAAAATTCAGAACTGTCCATGAAGTCGCAAACACCTAATTGGTTTAATTTTTCTCTAAGAGGTAATGTGTTAAAATAATTTGCCATTGTTTTTTATTGGTTAATTTCTATTTAATTATCAATTATATTTTGTTTTTTAATTCGGGTTGATTGCACAGATGGTTTGATTACACAGATTTTTTTATCCATTTTCCATCTCACATCTTCCATCCCTTACAATACTTTCTTTAACGCCCATGCGTAACCATAATGTACGTTATCATGACCAATGGTTGTGATCAGAATTTCTTCTATGCTATTCATCTGTACACCATAGGTAGCGGTTGTGAAAGGAGTGATGTTCGAAAATTTTCCATTTGCATAATCTTCTTTTATTTTTTCAATGCTCGCAAATGCGATGGCTTTCAATTCTGCTACTTCTTCTTCAGTTACCGTATAAGATGGCTTGGTATCCTTTTTATAATACTCGTTAAATTTTACCGAAGCAGCATCTTGTAGTACACCCGTGCGCACATAGCAAAGTGTTTGTGTACTCACTACAATGTGGCCGAAATTCCAGATGATGTTGTTGTTATAACCATCAGGAATTTTATTCAATTCTTCGATTGTTAAACCATCTATTAGCTGAATAAATGCCTTGCGCGAGTTGATTATAAAATCAAATATCTGGTTCATCATATTATATGCTGTATCTATCTAATTATCGTTTTGTTTTTCAGCTTCGGTTAATTCTTCGTTAAAGGTAATCTTGTTAAAGAACGGATCGTTTACGGTTACGGCCCAGGTTCCGTAAAAAGTTTTCTCCAAACCTGGTCTGTTGTATTTGTAATTCTTTGCTGTTATTTCTTTATGGAATTCCTTTAAACCTACACAGTCAACATAAACATGTGCACCAGGAGAACTGTCTCCATGATGCTCGCTCAAATGTAATTCAATGCCATTTAACGAAATCTGCATATAAACCGGGGTATTTTCTTCAAAAGTATGTTCCCAGTCTATTTTAAAGCCTAACCAGTTCACGTAAAATTCAACTGCTTTATCGTAATCGAACATTCTTAAAATCGGTATGGCTTTATTGCATTTCATATTCTCATTTTTCGTCGTTTCGAGGCTGGGTTTGTGTGAGCCGAAGCAATCTATTTGAACTCATCTAAAAAATTGCTTCGTCGTTCCTCCTCGCAATGACGGATTTGTTATGGTTTACATCGTGAAAATCTTCTGTCCTTTTTCTAAAAACTCGTTTTCTACCAATTCTTCACCTGGTTCGAAAGCTTCAAATTCTTTCAGTTTTTCGTGGAAACCGGCACTGTCTTTAATAATGGCTACTCTGGCAGAACGAACAAATTCAATCAGTTCGTAAGGCTCCAAAGCTTTTACCAAAGCATCCGTTTCTTCCCTGTGCCCCGTTACCGCAAAAACAGTATAATCTTTACGGATCACTACCGCACTGGCGCCGTACTGTCTCAATAAACGCTCTACCGTTACTTTTTCTGCAATTTCATCAGTAGAAACTTTGTAAAGCGCCAGTTCCTGCCAGATAATTTCTTCGTTGGTGTTGAAATAAACTTTCAATACCTCAATCTGTTTTTCAATCTGGCGGGCTAGCTTTCTCACCACTTCGTAACCTTCGTGGATGACGATATTGAAACGGTGTATCCCATCAATTTCTGATGGAGAAGTATTTAAGCTTTCGATGTTGATTTTCCTTTTGGAGAAAATAATTGCAATCCTGTTTAATAAACCGATGCGGTTTTCAGCATAAACCGTAATGGTATATTCCTGCTTTCCGTCTAAATCGGCTTTATCTATTTTATGTTCTATTGTATTTTCAGTACTCATGATAATTTCTTTTTTACCTTAAACCTTAGGCCTTTGAACCTTCTACCTTATTTCAGCCTGATTTCGCTTACACTCATTCCTTGTGGAACCATTGGGAAAACATTGTTTTCTCTACCAACCATTACTTCTAATAAGTAAGAACCTTCATGGTTGATCATGGTTTCTAATGCCTGTCTTAAGTTTGCACGTTCATCAACTTTGCTGGCTTCGATGTAATACGATTTTGCTAAAGCCACAAAATCAGGACTGGTGATATTTACAAAAGAATAGCGTTTATCATGAAACAGTTGTTGCCATTGGCGAACCATACCTAAAAAGCGGTTGTTCAGGATCAGGATTTTTACTGCCGCACCGAATTGCATAATGGTACCCAATTCCTGAGGCGTCATCTGGAAACCACCATCACCAATAATGGCAATAACGGTTTTATCAGGTGCACCATATTTAGCCCCAATTGCAGCTGGTAAACCAAAACCCATTGTACCTAAACCACCTGATGTGATGTTGCTACGGGTATTATTGAATTTAGCATAACGGCAGGCTACCATCTGGTGCTGACCAACGTCAGTAACAATTACGGCATCGCCACCACAAATTTCATTGATGTTGCGCAATACTTCGCCCATGGTCATTTCATCACCTGTTGGGTAAAGTTCTGGAGTAATGACCTGATCAATTTCCTCCTGATTGTACTGTCTGAACTTAGCCAACCAATCTTCGTGTTTATTTTCGTTAACTAAATTGGTTAACAGGGGTAAGGTTTCTTTACAATCGCCCCAAACACCAACTTCGGCTTTAACATTTTTATCAATCTCCGCAGGATCGATATCCAAATGCACTACTCTAGCTTGTTTGGCATATTTATCTAAACGGCCGGTTACACGGTCATCAAAACGCATACCGATGGCAATAATTACATCGGCTTCGTTGGTTAACACATTTGGTCCGTAATTACCATGCATACCCAACATACCTACATTTAATGGATGCGAAGTTGGAATAGCACCTTCACCCATAATGGTCCATGCAGCAGGAATTCCGGTTTTATCAATAAATGCTTTAAATTCTTCTTCAGCACTACCTAAAATAACCCCTTGTCCGAATAATACGAATGGTTTTTTAGCTGAGTTGATTAATTCGGCTGCCTGCTCGATATATTCAACCCTAACTTTTGGTTTCGGGCGATAACTGCGAATGTGGTTGCATTTTACATACTCAGGAAATTCCTCCAGCTGTAATTGTGCGTTTTTGGTTATGTCGATTAAAACCGGGCCTGGTCTGCCGCTTTTAGCGATGTAAAAAGCTTTAGCCAGTACCTCTTGAATCTCTTTCGCATCAGTAACCTGATAGTTCCATTTGGTAACCGGAGTGGTAATGTTAATCACATCGGTTTCCTGAAAGGCATCTGTTCCCAATAAGTGGGCGAAAACCTGTCCGGTGATACAAACCAATGGCGTACTGTCTATCTGTGCATCTGCTAAACCAGTAACCAGATTGGTTGCACCTGGTCCGCTGGTGGCGAAAACAACACCCACTTCGCCGCTTGCACGTGCAAAACCCTGAGCAGCATGGATACCACCTTGCTCATGGCGAACCAGTATGTGTTCTAATTTATCGGCATAATCATAAAGAGCGTCATAAATAGGCATGATTGCTCCTCCCGGATAACCGAAAATGGTGGTTACACCTTCTTCAATTAATCCATTCAACAAAACCTGCGAGCCTGTTCCTTTGAATAAGGTTTTTGAGGTTTCTGCTTTCGCCTCGTTTTGTTGTATTGTATCTTGTGCAGTTTCCATAGTTATGTTTTTGCGGTTCTACTATTCTTTAATTTTAAACCCAATTCTTTCTCTGTCTTTCCACTTTATTTGTGCAATTTTTTCATCAATTAAGTTTTCCATTGCATCATAAAGCTCATTTAGCTGAACATCATGTTCACCAATCCGTTCTTTAATTTCTGTTAATTGTTCGTTAAGGTTGCTTTGTTTCAGCAAAATTTTACGAACATCAACAAAAGCCCTCATAATGGCAATGTTCATGTTAATGGCTTTGTCGCTATTTACAACACCGCTTAACATGGCTACCCCTTGCTCGGTAAAGGCATAAGGTAACTTTCTGGTGCCACCCCAACTTGAAATCACAATTTGTGATTTCAAGTTGGGGTGATCCTTTATCACAATTTGTGATGATGCACCCTGGTTAATCGCTTCTATTTGAAATTTTATATTTTCAAATTCTGCAGGAGTCAACTGAAACATAAAATCTTCTGGAAAACGTTTGATATTACGCTTTACAGCCTGATTTAATACTCTTGTCTCCACTTCATAAAGTGATGCCAGATCAAAATCGAGCATTACCCTTTCTCCCCGGATTTCATAAATCCTATTCTGAATACTTTTAATTATTTGCATAATCTATTTTCTTAGTAATCAATTAATCTGGGGGATGATTTTTTGATTTTAATATTCGTCAGTTACACAGCCACTCGCTGCGTCTGAAACTGTTTTAGCATATTTATATAAAACACCTTTTGTTACTTTTAATGCTGGTTGCACATAGTTTTTTTTACGCTCGGCAATCACTTCATCACTTACTTGCAGGTTGATGATGTTGTTTACCGCATCAATCAAAATCCGGTCTTCATCTTCCACTAAGCCAATTAAACCACCTTTGTAAGATTCAGGGGTGATGTGTCCAACCACAAAACCGTGCGTACCACCTGAGAAACGTCCATCAGTAATTAAAGCCACCGATTTACCTAAACCTGCACCAATAATGGCTGAGGTTGGTTTTAACATTTCCGGCATACCTGGTGCACCTACCGGACCAGAATTTTTAATTACAATTACATCACCAGGCTGAACACGTCCGCTTGAAATTCCCGCGATTAAATCGTGCTCACCATCAAATACACGTGCAGGACCTTCGAATTTTTCACCTTCTTTTCCACTGATTTTTGCTACTGAGCCTTTTTCTGCCAGGTTTCCATAAAGAATCTGCAAGTGACCTGTTGCCTTAATTGGCTCACTTAGCTTCTGAATGATTTTTTGATCATAATCCATAATCGATTTTACATCAGCCAAATTCTCAGCTACAGTTTTTCCGGTTACGGTCAGGCAATCGCCATGCAACAAACCCTCGTTTAATAAATATTTCAATACCGCCGGGATACCACCATATTGATGTAGATCCTGCATTAAGTATTTTCCGCTAGGTTTGAAATCTGCAAGTACTGGTGTTACGTCGCTCATGCGCTGGAAATCATCCTGGGTGATTTCGATGCCGATGGCTTTACCCATTGCAATAAAATGTAGTACTGCATTGGTACTGCCACCTAAAATGATAATAGAACGAATGGCATTTTCGAATGCTTTTCTCGTCATGATATCAGATGGTTTGATATCTTTCTCTAATAAAATTTTAATGTATTTACCCGCATCTAAACATTCTTGTTTTTTCTCCTCGCTGATTGCTGGATTTGAAGATGAATAAGGCAAACTCATACCTAAAGCCTCAATTGCTGATGCCATAGTGTTTGCCGTATACATCCCTCCACAAGCACCTGCACCAGGGCAAGTATGTTTTATGATGCCCTGATAGTCTTCCTCAGAAAGGTTGCCACATATTTTCTGCCCCAAAGCCTCGAAAGCTGAAACGATGTTCAATTCTTCGCCTTTGTAATGTCCGGGAGCAATTGTACCACCATAAACCATAATTGAAGGACGATCTAAGCGTGCCATCGCCATAATGGCACCAGGCATATTTTTATCACAGCCAGGGATAGAGATAATTCCATCATAATATTGGCCACCGCAAATGGTTTCGATACTATCGGCGATTACATCGCGACTTACCAGCGAGTAACGCATACCATCTGTACCGTTGCTCATTCCATCACTCACTCCAATGGTGTTAAAAACCAAGCCCACTAAATCATTCTTCCAGACCCCTTTTTTTACATCTTTTGCAAGATCGTTAAGGTGCATATTGCAGGTGTTACCATCGTAACCCATACTTGCAATACCGACCTGTGCTTTAGCCATATCAGCATCAGTTAATCCGATTCCGTAAAGCATAGCTTGCGCTGCCGGTTGTGTTGGGTCTTGTGTAAATGTTTTACTGTACTTGTTTAATTCGCTCATTGTTTAAAAGTGTATGTATGCTGTTGTATTTCAATTATTTCTTTTCGAGGCAAAAAAAAACCGCCTCTTTTTGGGAGGCGGTTTCGATATGGTATATTTTTTATATTATACGCAACGATTTCCACCTCTCTTTTGAGAAATGACAATAATTAGGTTGCTAATAATGTTTGTGTTTATATTCATGTCTTTGATGAATCACAAACATACTAACTATTTAAAAAAAGCAAAGAACTATTTTAATCTTATTTATTTTTTTACGCCAATTACAATTCCTGTTGCCCAAACCTGCTTGGTTAATTGCAGGTCATCACGGGATTCTAAATCTTTGATCAATTTAATTGCCTTATCCTGATGACCATCAGGCCAATTGGATTGGGGCAGCATATCATCAATGATATAAAGTCCACCGGTGTTAAGCATGGATATCGCCTCATCTAAAAGCAAATATTTTCCATGCCAGGTATCAGCAAAAATATAATCGAACTTTTTGTCTTTATTCTTTTCTATCCACTCCGCACCATCGGTATCAACCAATGTTAAACGATCGTCGCTGCTAAGAAATGTTTTGGCAATGGCTAAAAATTTAGCGTCGTTATCAATCGAGGTAAGTGTACTATCCTGATCTAAACCATCTAAAATCCAGGAAGTAGATAAACCTGTTCCGGTTCCAAGCTCCAGAAATTTACCTGAAGGTTTGGTGGCTGCAAGTGTTCTGAGTAAAGAGCAGGTCAACACATCAGATGCCATGTCAAATCCTGATGCTTTTGTTGCACCATTAATTTGCTGGTAGGCCTTCGGGAAGTGTTGATTGATTTCTTCAGTCATCTGCTTTTTGGATCTTATTTATTTTTGGTTGATGGTTTTTTGACTCATGGTTTATGGCCGAATTGGCTATCAACCATTTAACTATGATCTATTAATTAACTTTAAATAATCACCTCGTAATTTACTTTTTCCAATACCAGGTTTTTATAGGCACGTTGTATGGTATAACCAATAGATTCTCTCCATATTGGACGATAAACGATATCATCAATTGAAGCAATGCCGGCTATCTCTGTTGCTGTTCCGCATAAGAAAGCGCTGTCGGCATTTTTAAGATCTTCTATGGTTAGTTTCTTTTCAATACACTCTATATCCAAAACAGTGCAAAGCTCTTTTACAGTTGCACGGGTAATGCCTGGTAAAATGTTCCCTAAAGATGGGGTAAATAATTTCCCGTCTTTTTCGAGGAAGATATTGGCTCCAGATGCTTCAGCAACAAAGCCATGCATATCTAAAAGCAAAGCTTCATCGTAACCTTTAATATTTGCGGCTGTAGTAGCTAAAATAGAATTAACATAGTTTCCACTCAATTTCGCTTCCATTGGAATTGATTTTGGGTTTGGTCTCTCGTAATCGGAAACGGTTAATTTTAATAATTTGTTGCCAGAATATGCATCCCATTCCCAGGCACAGATTAAGATCGAAACTCCACTCGGTTCGTTTAATTTCATGTTCGGGTGGCAAAATACCAAAGGGCGGATATAAGCATCTTTCAGTTTATTTAACTGAAGTAATTTATAGGTCGCAGCAATTAATTCTTGTTTATCCCATGGGAAAGGAATGTTTGCCAGCTGGCAAGAACGCTCTAAGCGGTCGAAATGTGCGGCAGCTTTGAAAATACGGTTGCCGTTGTGCGTTTTATAGGCTCTAATACCCTCGAAAGCAGCATAACCGTAGTGTAGCGACTGTCCGTAAAGGTCAGTACTGCTATTTACAGCCTTTTCAAACTGTCCATCAAGGTAAATAATCGTATTAGAATTATAGTATTTCATAATACTGTGTTTTGTTATTTAAAAAAAGCGTCCCGTTTGTATCGGGACGCTTTAGGTATATTTAGTTTTTTAAAATCTATTTAAACTGCGTCCGCTTGTTACCCCATAAAATGTTTAGGAGTAGGAGGTTAAGTAAAATGACAGGTAACAGCACTACATTGCCAGCTGCTTTTGCAGTAGTATATGTAGAAAAGATGTTATGCTGAGTGGTCATTATTATCTTATTGTTTATAAAAACCAATTTAGTTTTTGGTTCATTAATATGCAAGAGAAATCAGAAAAAAGTTAAATCAATATATTATTCTTATAATTTAGTTATAATCGAAATATTATTCTTAATCAGGGTTGTATTAGTTATTTAATGCCGATAGCCTTAGACTAAATATCAAAACGGTATACGGTCTGTTTGTTATGCTTGCATTATAAATTTTCTATTTTTCTGCCTAAAATGACCAAAAGTGCGCTGAAAATTGAAAATTTAGCCGATATTTTGCTGTAAAAATGTAAGGAAAAATTCAAGCTTTTATATGGGTACGCAGTTACCATTATACCATTTACTACTTATTGGAAATAGTTATGTAATTTAATCGCATAAACTATCGCGATGAAAATAATTTATATCTTTTCGATTCTTTTAATCGGATTATTCGGCAGTTGTTCTTCGACCAATTCGACACTCAATCTTAAGAAGGGCAATCAAACCATTTTAACTTCTGATACGGTAAAGTTATCTGTTAAGGTAGCGGGCAAAGGACCGGTTTGTATCTATTTGCATGGAGGACCTGGTCAGGATTTTCTTTCTTTTGAAAAAATGGGTGGCGCCAAGCTCGAGAAATGTTTAACGATGGTTTATCTCGATCAAAGAGGATCTGGTCACTCGCAAAATGCAAAGAATTATAGTTTAGACCGGCTTGTTCAGGATGTTGAAGAACTGCGGTTAAAATTGGGAGTAGAAAAAGTATACCTGCTTAGTCATTCTTTTGGTGGTATATTGGCCATTAATTACGCGCTTAAATATCCCGAACATTTATCTGGTATGATCATGGCGAATACAATATCCCATTTTATGAATCCGGGGCAGCTGCAGGAACAAATAACTTTTGGTTATAAATTATTGAAAAAAGACACCACTATTCGTGAAACTGATTTTAAAAAATTAATGGATCAAGCGGCTTTGGTCAGAAAGAAACTGAGTGCAGCACATCTCGGATATAAATATATTGCCAATGATGTAAATACCATTGTTAAAATGGATAGCATTGAAAGTTCATACAAGCGGACATCAGATTTTGGAATGACGCTTTTTATGCCATTAATGGATCATACAAGAATTCAGAAATACCCGGAGTATTTTAAAAATTATGCTTTACTGACCAGCGAGATTAAAACCGCTACCTTAATTATAGCGGGTAAGGACGACCATGCGGTTGGCCTGGATTATTATAAAAATTACAGGTTTCCGAACCAGACAGTAGTGCAGATAAATGGTTCGCATATGCTTTATTATGAAAAGAATAAGGAGTTTACTGCGGCTGTTTGTGGTTTTGTTAAGTAGGCAGATAAACAAAAAGCCTCCCGGATTTTTAAATCGGGAGGCTTTCTAAATGTTTAATTATTTTGCTTAAGCGATACCTTCGGCTAAAACCACAATTTTGTTGTGGATCGCTTCAACTACACCGCCTTTAATAAAAAAGCGTTGCTCATCAGCTTTGTTTGCTTTTATAATAACTTCTCCATCTTCTAAAGTAGAGATGATAGGGGCGTGGTCTTTTAAAATCTGGAAAGAACCTAAAGTACCAGGAACCGTAACTGCTGTTACTTCACCTTCGAAAACTTTTTTATCTGGAGTTAATATTTCTAAATTCATTCTTTTTTTAGTTTGGCGTGGAGCGTAGAGCACAGCGCGTTAAAACGCTTAGCCCTTAATGCTTAACGCGTTTCTTAGTTCGCTTCTGCTAATAATTTTTTACCTTTTTCGATCGCATCTTCAATGCTACCAACCAAGTTAAATGCAGCTTCTGGATACTCATCAACTTCACCATCCATGATCATGTTAAATCCTTTGATGGTATCTTTAATGTCAACCAATACGCCTTTTAAGCCGGTAAATTGCTCAGCTACGTGGAAAGGTTGAGATAAGAAACGCTGAACACGACGTGCTCTTGATACTACTAATTTATCTTCTTCAGATAATTCGTCCATACCTAAGATCGCGATGATATCCTGTAATTCTTTGTAACGTTGTAAAGTTTCTTTAACACGTTGTGCAGTGTTATAGTGCTCATCACCTAATACAGCAGGAGAAAGGATACGTGAAGTAGAATCTAATGGATCTACTGCAGGATAAATACCTAACTCGGCAATTTTACGTGAAAGTACGGTAGTTGCATCTAAGTGGGCAAAAGTTGTTGCCGGAGCCGGGTCAGTTAAATCATCCGCTGGTACATATACCGCTTGTACTGATGTAATCGATCCACGTTTTGTTGAAGTAATACGCTCTTGCATTAAACCCATCTCAGTTGCCAATGTTGGTTGGTAACCCACGGCTGATGGCATACGACCTAATAGAGCCGATACCTCAGAACCTGCCTGTGTAAAACGGAAGATGTTATCAACGAAGAAAAGGATGTCTTTTCCAGCACCTTCGCCATCACCATCACGGAAATATTCTGCAACCGTTAATCCTGATAATGCCACACGTGCACGTGCACCAGGAGGCTCGTTCATTTGACCGAAAACCAATGTTGCTTTAGACTCTTTTAATTTTTCAGTATCAACAGCTTTCAAATCCCATCCACCTTTTTCCATTGAGTGTAAGAATTCGTCACCATAGTTAATTACACCTGACTCGATAAACTCACGAAGTAAATCGTTACCCTCACGAGTACGCTCACCAACACCTGCGAACACTGATAAACCAGCATAAGCTTTTGCGATGTTGTTAACCAACTCCATAATTAATACTGTTTTACCTACTCCAGCACCACCGAATAAACCAATTTTACCACCTTTTGCATAAGGCTCTAATAAATCGATTACTTTGATACCTGTAAAAAGCACCTCAGTTTCAGTAGATAAATCTTCAAACTTAGGAGGAGTTGCATGGATAGGGCGACCGTCTGTTTTATCAACTGTGTTGATACCGTCAATCGCTTCACCAACTACATTAAATAAACGACCTTTAATTTGGTCGCCAACTGGCATTTTAATCGCAGCACCAGTATCAACTACGTCCATTCCACGAACTAAACCGTCTGTAGAGTCCATTGAGATCGCACGTACGCGGTCTTCACCTAAGTGCTGTTGAACTTCTAAAACAATTTTTTGTCCATTTTCTTTCGTTATCTCTAACGCATCAAAAATTTTAGGTAGATGGGCATCATTAGCAAAGCTAACGTCAACCACTGGGCCGATAATTTGTGCTATTTTTCCTAAGTTAGGCATATCTGTTGTGAGTAAATTTATTACAGTCAATGAATTAAAGCTGTTTACAGGGGCTCCAATTCGGTTGGCAAAGTTAAGTTATTCTTACTTAATTTTAAATATATATTATAAATTTTTTCAACATGTTAAATGTTGCCAACTTTTAATGAAAAAATCCCCTAAAAATCTATCATTTTTAGGGGATTGAAGAGGTGGTGTGTCTTAAAAATTATAACCTATACTAAAGCCTGGCCATAATCGATAAAAAAGATCATCTCCAACGCGACTTTTCGAAAAATCATCTTGTGATAATTTAACTAAAAGGCCTGCGCGGTACATTAAGCCTCCTTCTGGTTTTTGATGTCGAAAGCCTAATCTGAAAGTTGATACCTTTGCCATTTTGAAATGTGTGTCTGTTATTTCGTCATTTTGATTGAGGCTGTATCCTTCTATCATACTAAACAAACCAATACCAAATCCTACTTCTGCAAAATTTTTGCTTTGAGGTTTTTTTGCCCACAAAAGATTTAACTCAAAAGGAAAAGACCAATTACCATATTTTTGTCCAAATGTCTTATTATTCCTTTTTATTCTTGGTAAAAACTCAAAACCTATTCTTGGGGCCAATTTTAATTGATCTGAAATTGGGATTATCCTGTCATAATTGATAGTGTAGATAATTCCATTGCCAAGTAGCTCGGCGTAAACATTATTTTTTTTGGTTTCCTGAGCACTTAGCTTGTTTGCAAATAGCGATATAAGTGCAATTAAAAGAAATAATTGATTTTTTTTCATTTATCTATATCTTGAAACAAACTTTATTACGTCATTGTCTATTGTTACATTGCCAATATTTGTACCTGAGCTATTTACCAAGTCTTTGGATACGATCTTAAATTTCCCAAGAAGATAAGGGTCATCGTCGCTTAATATTTGGAAAGGTACTCCGTAAGCATTTACTGTATCATAACCTTCTAACATATCCCAAAAACCAGCATCTTCCTCATATATAACAAGGTATATGTAATCGCCACTTTCTGGAAAATAATAGCTACTGCCCTTAGATCTCGATAAAGGAGCATATGTAAAATCAATATTTATTTCCCTTTTCTTATTTATTTCCTTTACACTGAATGTTCTGATAGGAATATTGTCGTATGCGCCATCTGGGAAATTGCTTATACCACCTGAGTATGCAGTACTGAGCGTCCTGTAATAATTATCGATGAAATAGGTTATCTCTTTTGATCCTGTTGATGGATTGTTTAAATCTGCCCAGCTGAACGCATATTTCATATTTATTTCACTTGCGCCTTTTAACCATGGTTCTTTATGAGTTTTAATGGTCAAAGTAGGCATAAAAACTACAGGTCTCTGTATGGTTGGTGTAGTAGGGCTTGGTCCACTTGTTGTTGGTGGAATTACTCCTGTACTATTTACGCGTTCATTTAAGGTAATAACCCATACCCTATGCCGCTTAGCAAAACATTCATCAACAGGTATGTTTTCAACAATTATTCCATTCTGATCATAAGTATAACCCGTAACAACTTCTTGTGCTGCTAATTCTTCTCCATCATATGCTACAATGACAGGGTTTGCGTAAACAGGTTCTAGTTGATTAGGAATTGCATTTAAGCAAGGGTCTGGTTCGATTGGAGTTCCTGGGTCACCTGGTTCTACTGGGTCTATTGGCTCCGCCACTTGTTCGTGTTCTTCAAAAAAGGGAATGTAGATTTGTGGATATAATGTTTCGCCATTTACTTGCAAAGGTTCTGTTAATGCTTGTTGTAACACTTGAAGATCTACTACTTGAACGGGGTCGCCCGGGGTAGTAGGTATTGGATTGGTGCTCATGTTTAAACTCTTTTTTAAACTTAGCATTTCAGACGATTGTGGCTTTACTAAGTCATTTAAAAGTACATTATAATCCCCGTCAAATTTTTGAGCGACTCTTTCGTTAACCAATTTTTTCATCGCTGGATTTTGTGCAAGTTTAGCGATGATAATGCCATATTCATTTAGCTTTTTATTTAAGTAAAGCTTAGCCTCTTCTTTGGTTGTAAAGTTTTTTGATAGTTCAGGAGTTTGAGCGACTCGATCCTTTTTACAGCTAATCATTCCTATTGAAATTGTGATCAAAATTAAGAAGGTTTTTAGTGAGCGTTTTTTTAGATTTTGTTTCATTTTTTAGAATTGTTTTAATTTATAATGTGATTTTGGTAACGAAACTATTACTTAAATAATGTATAACCAAATCTTTAGTTTAAGCTGTTTCAGCTGTTATCTTTTTGAAAGTATGCTTTAGATGACGTCAGGATGGACTTTTTGAATGATGAAATCTGAAAGTCGAATGTTTTTTAATTTGAAATTTTACACCAACCCCTTGAAATTTTACATCAACTCCTTAAATAAGAATGGAAATTTAAAAAAAAAAAGAAGTTTTTTATTGAGGCCTAATTTATTCTGACATTTACATCATTAAATATATTGATCATATGAAAACCATTTTAACAACAGGCAGCAACGGCCTTTTAGGGCAGAAATTAACTGAAAAAGTACTTGCCGAAAAAAGGGTGAAGCTCGTAGCCACTTCAAAAGGCGAAAACCGCTATCCGGTAAAGGACGGCTATGAATATGCAGAAATGGATATTTTAAAGGCTGATCAGGTTAGGGAAGTTATTGGAAGATACAAACCTGACGCCATTGTGCACACTGCTGCGATGACCAATGTTGATGCCTGCGAGGCTAATAAAGAACTTTGTCACCAGTTAAATGTAGATGCCGTTCAAACATTAATAACAATATGTGAAGAAAAAAATATTCAGTTGATTCATTTAAGTACTGATTTTGTTTTTGATGGTGCTGATGGGCCTTATAAAGAAGAAGATGCTGTTAATCCGGTAAGTTATTACGGCGAATCGGAAGTACTGGCAGAAGAGCTGTTGAAAAACTCAAAAGCAAATTGGGTAATCTTAAGAACTATATTGGTATATGGGATCACTAGCGATATGAGCCGAAGCAATATTGTACTCTGGGCCAAAGGGGCTTTAGAAAAAGCATCGCGTATTAATGTAGTAAAAGACCAATGGCGTATGCCCACTTTGGCTGAGGATTTAGCAGAAGCCTGCTTGTTGGCTGTAGAAAAAAACGCAAGTGGAATTTACCATGTGTCTGGTAAAGATTACATGAGTATTGCAGATTTAGTGCGAAAAGTTGCCGATTATTGGGGTCTTGATCAATCTTTTATTAATGAAATCAGTTCTGCAAGTTTAAACCAAACGGCCAAACGACCAATTAGAACAGGTTTTGTTTTGGATAAGACGATTAGAGATTTAGATTACCGTCCGCATAGTTTTGAAGAGGGATTGGTAATTTTAGACCAACAGATGAAAGGTTCGTTTTGAGTCTAAAGTCTTGAGTCAAGAGTCAAAGCAATCAAGCAATTTAACAATATATTTAACCCATAAAAAAAGACATAATGGCATTACAAGTTGGCGATACCGCCCCCGATTTTAAATTATACACTTCTGATTTGACAGAAATTTCGCTTTCTGGTTTCAAAGGCAAAAAAGTAATTATTCATTTTTTCCCGATGGCTTTTACCGGAACGTGTACCGAACAATTATGCACCATGCGTGATAATTTCAGTTATTATGAAGGAATAAATGCACAGGTAATCGGCATTTCAGTTGATTCTCCGTTCTCTTTGGCTAAGTTTAAAGAAGTGCAAAGTTACCAGTTTCCTTTATTGTCTGATTTTAACAAAGAAGTGTCAGCAGCTTATGGTGCTTTTTATGATGAATTTGTGTTCGGATTGAAAGGAGTTTCTAAAAGAGCAGCTTTTGTAATCGATGAAGAAGGAAAAGTAGCTTATGCAGAAGTTTTGGAAGATGCCCATGATTTGCCTGATTTTAAAGCAATTAATGATGCATTAAGCGCATAAAGCTTATTCTGCAAAGAATTATTTTCAGATTTTTTTAAAATTTAATTGGAAATTAAAATATCAAATTATACCTTTGCAGTCCGTTAACGATACGGAAACGCATTTGTAGCTCAATTGGATAGAGCATCTCACTACGGATGAGAAGGTTTGGGGTTCGAATCCCTACAAGTGCACCTGAAGGGAGAATTGAAAAATTCTCCCTTTTTTTTTCAATAATTATCAAGATTAAATATCTCATTTTCAATTTGTTACCTGATGTGAGTCTAACATCATAGGTGTTCGATAAATACCATTTTCATAGTAAAGATTTGAGTCGAACACCAGATCTATAAACTCTCTTTTTTCCAAGGTATCCGATTTATTGTAAATGTATTTAATGTCCGAAAGAAGTTCTATTCGTCGATCAAGGATAATGAATGCCTCGTTAGAAGTATTGCCAAGCCTTAGCACAGCGGTTTCCAATACATCGATTTTCTCTTTGTAAACGTTAAACCACCTGCGGTAGGTTTCCTGATCAATTTCATTTTTGATATATTTTTCCTCAATCGAATACAGCAGTGCTTTTTCAGCTTCCAGTTCACTCTTTTTCTGTGCCAGTCTGTTCCTGTTATTATCCAGTTCCTGTTGGATTTCTCCTTTTGCCGAGTCCCTGATTTTGGTTATTTCAGCAGACGGCAAGCTCATCAGTTCTAAAATTTTGTCAAATTGATCGTGTGCTTTTTTTGCACTGATATTGTTATGTTTGGAGAACCTGCATTTGTAGTAATGAAAGTATTTTCCAGACTTACCACGAGAAGCGGCTCCTGTGAGGAAATTACCGCAATGGCATTTTAATATTCCTCTTAAGGGAATTGCATCATCAATTATGGTTCTATGTTTGTTGGTTTTTTAAGCTTGCTCTGTACCATTTTCCAGGTAACCATATCAATAATTGGTTCGTGTATGCCAGGGAAAAGGCCTTCCGGATGTTCTTTAAACGCTTTTGCACAGAGAAGGCCAGCATAAAATGAGTTTGTTAAAATGGTTTCTATAGTCATATTGCCTTTTCTATCATAACCCATTTCTATGGCTTTTTCCTTGATAATGTACAAAGAGGTGTTTTTTAAACAGGCATCGTAGACATAACGTATAATTTTAGCTTGCTCTTCGTCATTGATAATCCTTCGATCCCTCGGCTCATCTATTTTTGAGTAGCCAAAAGGGGTTATCCGGAAAACAAATTTGCCTTCTTTTGTTTTATTGGAGTATAGGCCGCCCCCTTATTTTCAAGCTTTGGTAAATGTTATCTTCTTCTGCAAGCAGGAGCTGAAGACCGGCGCTAAAGAAGCTTCCGGGGTGAAAACACTTAATTAATTTTATGATTTCTGCCTTAAGTATAACAAGCTAATTAAGATGTTTTTATATTTTTTTTAAATAAATTTGTTTAGTTATTATAAACACAATATATTAGATTTATAAACACAATATATTAGATTTATAAATTAAATCATCAGCCTATGCTCTCAATCTCTAATATCTACTACAATCTTATTCTTTAGAATAAATGGCACTTTTTTGATGTCATGCTTGTTAGTATTTAATTGTTAAACTAAATATCATCCTATGATACGCTCTATAAAGAGTGCAGGGAATACTGTATACGTATTGCACTCACTAATTAGTAAATTAAAGATTCCTGTTAGTTCTTTTACAATAGAAAAGGATTTACTTGATCATCCTGATTATCCAAGTATGCTCGCGCTTAGTGATTGCCTGACCTCCTGGAATGTGCCCAATGAGGCTTTTAAAGTCGATCCAGGAACTTGTGACGTCAAAGAATTACCTCTGCCATTTATTGCGCATTTAAAAAGAGAAGGGGGAGAGTTCGTTCTAGTTCATGGAATTCAACAAGACACGGTTATTCTCAGTAATGAAAAAGAAAAAATGGAAAATTTAGGTTTATCTGAATTCCTTAAATTCTGGGATGGGGTGATGTTGTGTGCAGAAAAGAATGAGATAAGTGGTGAAAAGGAATATAAGCAGTCGATGATCAAGGGCTTATTGAATGAAGCTCGTTTGCCTTTTCTGGTATTGATGTTACTATTTAGTGTGTTTTATGCTATAAATCTCGGAAGTTCCAGTCTCTTTTATATAGGACTGGTCTTGCTTAAACTAGCAGGTGTAGGAGTAAGTGCACTTTTATTAATGCACAGTATAAATGCCAACAATCCATTTATACAAAACTTATGTAGCATGGGCAAGAAGAATGATTGTAATGCTATCTTAAAGTCAGATGCAGCTAAAGTCACCAACTGGTTAAGTTGGAGTGAGGTTGGTATGTTCTATTTCGCAGGATCCTTAGTTTGCTTGTTAATTAATCCCTCGGGTATTGAACTGTTAGCCTGGTTGAATATTTTATGTTTGCCATATACGTTATATTCAATTGGCTATCAGTTTAAAATAAAAAACTGGTGTGTGTTATGTTGTTCAATTCAGGCCTTGCTGTGGATAGAGGCGGTGACCTTTTTTGTATCTGATCTGTCATTTCAATCTTTGAATATAGGGTTATCTGATATATTTAGCTTTATACTTTGTTTTTTGATGCCCGTTGCAATTTGGTCATTTATTAAACCTTATTTGTTAAAATCTGAACAAGTGAGGCCTTTAAATCAACAATTGAAGAAATTTAAATACAACAGTACGCTATTTAATCAACTCCTAAGCTCACAAATTAAGTATTCTGTTTCAGATGATTTGATGCCGATTGTTTTGGGAAACCCTGAAGCGGAAACCACAATTACTATGGTAAGCAATCCATTTTGCGGGCCATGTGGTACAGCACATAAAACAATTGATGAGTGGTTGAGTCAGCGTGATGACATTCAACTGAAAGTTTTATTCACCACAGCAAATCACGAAAATGACGAGCGTACAAAGGTGGCCAGACATATCACAGCTTTAAGTTTTTCAAAGGATAAGATCCTTGTAGAGGATGCTTTAAACGAATGGTATGGTCAAAGCAGCAAGAATTACGACAATTGGGCAGAAAAATATCCAGTTACTAAAAATGAAAATCTCGAAATAGCAACACAGAGACAAAAGGAATGGTGTGAAATGGCAGAAGTTTCTTTTACACCTACAATTTTTATTAATGGATATAAACTTGTTGATCCTTATGGATTAGACGATATCAAATATTTACTGGTGTAAAAAGATTTTTTTGTACAAAAAAGGGACTGCCAATTGAAACAGAACAGCCCATAACAAGCATGATGTTATAAAAACATGCCGCTTGAGATAACCCGGCGTGGCAGGGCTACAAAATTTAATCACTAGATTCTAATCAAAAGTATGAAAAAATTAAGTTCAAATTCTTCTGCCTTTTCGAAAGGGGAGGTATCCAACTGAAAAGATTTTTAGGGTATGAAATCCTGCGTGTTCATAGGGGGAGCTAAACCATTTAATATGCTGAAGGGTGCTATTGTTGAAGCTGCGAGGACAATTTAGGAGCTACGGATTTATGGCAGAGCATCGTCAAAACTAGCAAAATTGCTATGGAGAATGATGAGAATGTGATTATAATATGTAAAGACGATCATGAATTCACTAATGATTACTCATGTCAGTATCTAAAAAGAAATATCATTGAAGCTCATGAACAAGGAATTTGTATATTATCTGGTGGTGTAGGCGGTTTTCAACATGTTGTACCTCTAGCTCCTAACAGGTTGTGGATGAACACTTTTTATTTTACACAGTTTTTGGATATTTATAAGGGATTTTTCCAAGCAATTATTACAGAACCTTTTAACGAATTTGATACCGTAGCTAGAATGCTATCCGAGATTACTAGACGAAAAATTCTATTGTTGCCTTTATATCACAGAAACGTGATTTTTGGATATTCGAACATTACTAGCAGTAATAATGAAATGCCCGAGCTTGGGCAAAATTTGTTTAAAAGGTCTATAATGCGTTTAGAGACTATGCAAAATGCTTACTTAAATATAGGTTCCTTGTTTGATGAATATTAAAATAATATCAATTATATAATTAATACCAGTTTCCTTGAAAAAGTTCCCACACTATAAACAACCGGACCAAATGGACTGTGGTCCGACTTGCTTGCGTATGATCGCTAAACACTACGGCCGTAATTATACCCTTCAAAGGCTGCGGGAGATCTCAGGGATCAATAGGCAGGGGGTATCCCTGTTAGGCATTAGTGAGGCCGCAGAGAAGATCGGCTTTCGTACCACTGGGATAAGATTTGGCGTGGAACAGCTAAAGGAAATAGATCTGCCCTGTATCATACACTGGAAGCAGAACCACTTTGTGGTGCTGTACAAAATATCAGGTTCCTCTAAAAATGTTTACCATATTTCAGACCCTGCCAGAGGGCTAATTCTATACAAAGAGGCCGAATTTTTAAAGCACTGGCTGAGTACCCAGAATAACGGGCGTTCAGAGGGGATTGCATTGATAATTGCGCCCAGTCCTGATTTTTACAGACAAGGTGGCGACCCTGAAAAAGGATTGAACCTGACTTACATGTTAGGCTATCTTTTTAAATATAGACAACTCATAGTACAGTTATTTGTCGGGCTGGGAGTTGGAAGTTTAATGCAGCTTATACTACCCTTCCTGACGCAGTCTGTTGTAGATATCGGGATCAATACGCGTAACCTGAACTTTGTTTACATTGTCCTGATCGCCCAGACCATGCTATTCCTGGGCCGTATGAGCGTTGATTTTATCCGTTCCTGGATACTATTGCACATGACCACAAGGATCAATATCTCTATTCTCACCGACTTTCTGATCAAGCTGATGAAGCTCCCGATGAGCTTCTTTGAGACCAAAATGACAGGAGACATCATGCAGCGGATGAGTGACCAAAGCAGGATTCAAAGCTTTTTAACAGGATCTTCGCTGAGCACGATCTTTTCGCTTTTCAACCTGGTCATTTTCTCTTTTGTAATTGCCTATTATAACATTAACATTTTTATCATATTTGTAATAAGTAGTATAATCTACAGCTTCTGGGTCGTTTTCTTTTTAAAGAAAAGACGGGAGCTTGATTTCAAGCGTTTCGATATCTCCTCAGAAAACCAAAGCAACATCGTTCAGCTCATTGGCGGTATGCAGGAGATCAAACTTAACAACTGTGAACAGCAAAAACGTTGGGAGTGGGAAAGAATTCAGGCGGGACTTTTTAAGTTTAGTGTGAAAAGCCTAGCGCTGGGGCAATACCAGCAGTTCGGCACTTTCTTTATAAATGAAGGGAAGAATATCCTAATCACTTTTATGGTAGCAAAAGCAGTAATTGATGGGCAGCTAACCTTGGGGGCGATGATGGCCATTCAATATATAGTGGGGCAATTGAATAGCCCAATAGAGCAATTGCTGGGATTTCTGCAATCCTTTCAGGATGCAAAGATTAGTTTAGAGCGCTTAAATGAGATTCATGAACTGGAAGACGAAGAGCCTGTAGTAAAGAATTTTTTGCACGAATTGCCTCTGAATAAAAGTATTGCTTTGCAGAACATAACATTTACCTATCCGGGCGCTGGTGATGAACCTGTGTTACGGGACGTAACTTTACAGATCCCTGAAGGTAAAACCACTGCCATAGTGGGGATGAGTGGAAGTGGGAAGACCACTATTTTAAAGCTTTTACTAAGATTCTATGAACCTCAAAAAGGAGAAATTAAAGTAGGTAATACCCACATGCAGCAGATCGGCTACCGCTACTGGCGGGGTAAATGCGGCATTGTGATGCAGGATGGTTTTATCTTCTCTGATACCATTGCACGCAATATAGCAGTAGGTGATGAATATCCTGATATGACCAAATTGCTTCACGCCGTTAAAGTGGCTAACATCAGTGAATTTATCGAAGAATTGCCCTTAGGTCTGAATACTAAGATCGGTGCCGCCGGAAACGGGATCAGCCAAGGGCAGCGCCAGCGGATGCTGATTGCAAGGGCTGTATATAAAGATCCGGAATACATCTTCTTTGATGAAGCGACTAATGCGCTGGATGCCAATAATGAGAAAGTCATTATGGAGAATCTGGAGACCTTCTTTAAAGGCCGGACAGTGGTTGTGGTTGCCCATCGCCTCAGCACCGTAAAGAATGCGGATAACATTATCGTATTGGATAAAGGAATCATTATAGAACAGGGAACCCACCAGCAACTGGTCAATAGCAATGGGGAATATTATCAACTGGTAAAAAATCAACTGGAACTGGGAGTATAAAATGGATCTAAAAGAAGAGAAATTGGTAGATACCAGGCTGAATGGGCTGGAAGTAAACAGCGAAGAAGTTCAGGAAATCATTACTGCAGTTCCCTCATGGATATTGAGAAGGGGCATTACCCTGATCTTTGGAATCCTGCTGGCTATTGTGGGCGTTTCGGCCTTTATACAATATCCCGATGTCGTAAAAACTACATTAAAGGTCAATTCGCTAAATGCGCCTAAAGCAGTGTTTGTCAGACAGACGGGTAAAATAGTCGTTTTGCTATCTAAAGAAGGAGAAACGGTAAAGCGAAGCCAACCTCTAGCTTTTATCGAGAGTACTGCAAAGCATAGCGATGTCCTAAAGTTCCATGAAATGCTAACCCAGCTTAATCTGGAACTGAACAGTTCGGGTATGGTTGAAAGCCCGCTGCTGAAAGGGCTAAACCTAGGAGAGCTGCAGGGTGCTTATCAGAATTTTTACCAGCAATACCTTCAGTTTAATTCGGCCCAAAAGGACGGATATTACCTGAATAAGAAGAAGTACCTGGAGCAGGATTTGAAAGAGATTGTTAAATTAAAAGAGCAAATTATTTCTCAACGACAGGTTCAGGACAAGGAATATGCGAATGTAAAACATGAATTTGAAGCCTATAAAAAGCTTTATCAAAAGGGGGTTGTTTCTACCAGTGAATACAGGCAACAGGAGAATAAATACTTGTCGGGGCAGTATCCTTTGCAGCAAAGCTCCACCTCTTTACTGAACAACAATACCAGTTATGCAACCAAGCAGAAGGAGATACTGGAGCTGGAGCATACAATAGAGGACGAAAAAGCAAAGTTTGTGCAATCATTAAGTAATATGATCACCGAAACAGATGGCTGGATCAACCAGTACATCATGCGGGCACCGGTTGATGGTAAAGTTAGCTATGCGGGTATTGTACAGGAAAATCAGACGGTAAATAGCGGAGAGGAACTCTTTATGATCAATCCGGCAAATACTGATTTCTTTGGAGAGGTGCATATACCCCAATACAATATGGGTAAGGTGAAAACCGGTCAACAAACGCTCGTGAAAATGAAAAGCTTTCCTTTTGAGCAGTACGGACTCATCAGAGGTAAGGTCAATTATATCTCGGACGTGGCATTCAAGGATAGCATCTTTATTGCCAAGATCAGTTTCGAAAGGTATGAGAACAAGGATCCTAAGCATAAGATTGTACTCAAGAACGGAATGCAGGCTGATGCGGAGATTATTACTGAGGAAAGTTCTTTGTTGAAAAGGTTTATGAGGAATATTACCAAGATGTTGAATAGTAATTAGTGAAAGCTTTGTTAAAAAACCATAGAATGATAAAATTATGTCAAAAATAATTAACGTGTATGTCGATGGAGTATTTGATTTATTTCATGAAGGGCATATTAATTTTCTAAGAAAAGCAGCTTCGTTCGGACGCCTTATTGTAGGAGTTCATGATGATGAATTTGTGATGAGCTACAAAAGAGAGCCATTAATCCCTGAAAAGAGCAGATATGCGGTGGTTGAGTCCTGTAAATATGTACACGCTACTATAAACGGTGTTGGTATTTTAACAGAAGATATTTTGGATAGTTACAATATAGGTTTAGTAGTTCATGGCGATGACTTTAGTCCTGAACAAATAGAAAAATATTATAAAGTTGCATTGGACAGAGGTATCTTTAAATTGGTGACTTACACAAAAGGTATTTCCTCCACACAACTTATCCAGGAGATTAACAAAAGAACTGACAAAGCACCACTTTTATAGTAATTAAAATGAATAAGAAAGATATTAAGACTTGTATTATCAATTTGAAACATAGAGTTGATAGACGTGAGCACGTTGCACAACAGTTTCACGGTCGCGATGAATTCAATGTGAGCCTTGTCGAAGCCTGCGAGCATAAAGTAGGCGCTATAGGGTTGTGGGAGACTTTAAAACAAATAATTTCAACATTGAGCCATCAGGATGAATACATACTTATTTGTGAAGATGATCATGAATTTACCGAACATTATGATAAAGAATTTCTATGGGCGAGGATTAGGGAAGCGAAACTAAAAGACGCAGATATTTTGCTGGGGGGGATAAGCTGGTATGAATCAGCCCTTCAAGTCTCTTCAGATTTATTTTGGGTTGATAGATTTTCTGGTCTGCAATTCACAATTATTTATCGTAAATTTTTTGATACGATATTAACTGCAGATTTTGGAGAAACAGACGCAGCGGATTACAAGATTTCAGCCTTGACTAAAAATAAGCTCTTGATCTACCCATTTATTTCTTCGCAAAAAGAATTTGGTTATTCGGATGTTACTGCAAAGAATAATGCGAGTGGTCGTGTAACTCAGCTATTTTCTGATTCATTGGAGAAACTAAGCCATTTAAAAAGCGTATATACATTTTATAATTTAGAAAATTATTAACAAAATGAATCAAATGGACGAATATCAAGGTGTAGTTCTACCTGTGTATGTTATAAATATAGAAAGTCGCACTGATCGGCTACTCCATATCAAAGATCAATTTAAGGGCAAAAACGAATTTGAAGTAAATATTGTAAAGGCATGCGAAAATAAAAAGGGTGCTCTGGGTCTGTGGCAGAGTATTGTGAAGATTATAGAAATGGCTTTGAAGAGCGATGATGATGTCATCATTATTTGTGAAGATGACCATCAATTCACTGAAAACTATTCGAAAAGAGAACTTATTGAAGCCATAATTAAAGCAAGTGAAAAAGGGGCAAAAATGCTGATTGGCGGGGTGGGGGGATTTAAAAATGCTGTTCCGATAAATGATGGGCTTTGCTGGGTAGACAATTTCTGGAGTACACAATTTTTAGTTATTTATCGGCAGTTTTTTGATGATATACTAAAGGAGCCTTTTGATAAAATGGATGACACTGCGGACGGAAAATTTTCAGAGATGACAAGTAGTAAAATGGTCATTTTTCCGTTTATATCTGTTCAAAGAGATTTCGGTTATTCAGATATATCTATTGGTGTAAGAAATACTAAAGGTTTGTCGGTAGATGAGTTGTTTAAAGATTCTGAATCAAAGTTGAGGAGAATTTACGAAGTGCGGGATTTTTATATGAAATTTGCAAACTAAGAGAGATAACACTATTATTACCTCTCATCAATAATTCGTCCATCGGCATCAACATTAATGTCCATAGCTAAAGGAACGATAGAATTTTGTTCAAGTTGATGGGACCATGAGAACACTTGAACTTTATTTCTCCAGTCTTTATAAGAAATATCCAGACACTCCTGAGGTTTGGCAGGTAATTTGAACAAGCTGCCTTCAAATAAAGTTTCTGATAAAGGATAATAAATAGCTTTTGGATAGACGGTTCCAGCTTCAAACACAATCTGCTCTTCCTCATCAGTAAAAAACCAAATATCAACGAAAGGGAAAGTGTATGAATATCTCTCTATAGGCTGACCACCTTCATCCCAGATCTTGTAATATGGCACTCTAGCTGAACCCCAATAGCAAATTGATGACGTTAATGTTGTCTGGCTCTTTACAACTGCGCTAAACTTTGCAAAGTCATTCATATTTAACCCTAAATCTACATCATCATCCCAGGGCATAATACCACCATGTCTTATTTGTCCAAGCAGCGAACCATCGCAGAGTATCAATTCAATATTATTGTCATTTGCGACATTGCTTATGATATGCATTATCTTTTGTATCATAACTTTAGTTTCTAATGACCAGGCTGGCGATTGAAAAATAGCATCCTTCATCGCCAATCTTCTTTCTTTCTTGTGTAGAACATTCTCTTGTAAATTGAAATGATCAGTTTCTTCGCTATATACCTCAAGTTCTCCTGATATAGACTTAGTTAAAATTTCTTCATCCAATGGCTGTCTTATTACACTTATTTCTAAAAGCTTATCCGCACCTCTACGGCTAATAAAATATGCATCAACACCCCAATAGCATCCTAAAAGATAGCCGGGTTCAAACTCACTGCTATCCTCTACAACTGATCGCTCAAAAGGAAAAAAGATATCCCAATCTAGACTTTCCCTTAGCTTGTCATTTATCTTTGTAAGATCTTCTTCTTGAGGAAATTTTACGCTAGCATATTCATTAATAATTAAGCAGAAAGGAGCATCAGATTTTTTAAATTCCGTCCAGATTTCATGATGAGTATTGAACTGGTCGCATTCATATTTGGAAAGACGAAATCCGTATCTGGAGAACATATATTCATTGTCCAGAGATAATGGTGAACCTTCTCCGTGAAATTTTACATCTACAGGAATTATTGTGATTAAATGAGTGTATGGATCTGGACTTTTTGTTTCTTCACTTTCGGGATTAATGTTATAAATCAACATAGAGCGGTTTTTAAAGGGATAAATTTATTCAGAGTTATAGTTTTTATGTTGTAATATCTGTTATTATTTGATTGATAACAACTGAGTTTAATTCGATAAATTCTTTCTTTTTTAGATCATATTCATGTGAATTATTTACAACTTTTAGATCATGCTGGGTTTTATTTTTAAGATGTTCTTTTGTGACTAAATCTTTTATCGAAGACAGTTTTTCTCTGCTGAATGGAAGATCAAAGTGATCACAGATTTTAATAAACTCCTTATCAAGATCCATCAACAGATTTTGATACGAAATCACAGTTTTCTTCGTTGTAAAATTGTCATCTTTAAGCCATTTTTTTAAATGCGCTCCGTAGCTATTCGTCCAGAAGAATACATTTTCTGGATTATTTAAGTCTAATCCATGGTATGTCAATTGAGAGAAGACTGTTTCTACCGCATCCCTATGAAGATATATTACGTTTTTTGGTTTAAGTTCAAGATCAATATCGTGATGGTGCAAACAGGTAAAGTCGACAGCGTCAAAATAATAGAAAGCCCTTGTCAGTGCGGGTTTTTCAAAGTATAACTCCATAATTAAACGTAGCCAATGGCTGCCGGTACGAGGAAAGCTGATTAAATACGGGAAATCAACATGATTTAGTTTCTTCAATACCGCAGGAGTAATCGGTATGGCTTTTGAAGCCTCATTTTTGTACATCATATTCTTTTTATTTATATATTTTTTCTATCAAATCGTATAGCGACTCTTCTTTTACGGTACCATTAGTGTTGATAACAAAGTCCGGGTGTTTTGGGATTTCGTATGCAGCAGAAACACCTGTAAATTCCTTTATTATTCCTTGTTCGGCCTGTTGATATAGACCTTTAGGATCTCTGGATCTACATACCGCTATTGGACAATCCACAAAGACCTCCAAGAAATTTTCAGATCCAATAATTTTGCGCATCATTTCTCTGTCCTGTTCATAGGGGGCGATAATTGATATAATGGGTATTATTCCATTTGAATAAAATAATTTTGCTACTTCTGCAATTCTTCTCGCATTCTCAGTTCTGTCTTCCTTACTAAATTTTAAATCACTATTTAATCCTGTTCTTAGATCGTCTCCATCCAATACGGTAAATGAAGAGTTGTGATCGGTTAGTATACTTGATAGTTTATATGCAATTGTAGTTTTTCCAGCTCCTGACAGCCCAGTTAGCAGAATACTCTTAATCCTGTGGTCCATTTTACATAATTTAGTTTTCAGTTTTAAAAAAAATTACAACGTACACTCTTTAATTATATCCATCTCATTTACCGCCATCCATATTATATTAAGTGGGTTAAGATCTGTTAGGAGACGTTCTTTTTGCTGGCGTATATAACGAATTCTATTTCTCCAATCATTGTCGTTGATTGATTTTGCAATTGTGTCAATTGATGCTTCAATATTCCTGATATCTAACTTCACATATGCCCTTTCGTCAATAAATGAATCTATATTGGTACATCCGTCATAAAAACATAAAGTCTCTGACAAAATGGGGTCTAATAATTTTTCGGTATAGTAATTTTTGTCAAATGAATTTTCACAATTGATATGATATTTGTATTTCAAGAGCGCATTATATTTATCCCTGATTGGACCTTTATACGATTTGATAGTTTGGAAGAAATTACCGCTACTATTTTTGCCCCAAAGGTCGAATCCACCTTCAATGAGTTCATCAAAGGCTTGAATAAACTGAAGTCTTGCTAAATGTCCATCCAAATAACATAAATCACTTATTACAGAGGATAAAAGTTCCGTTTTTTTTATCCTCCTTCCCCTTTCTGTCAACATTCTTCTTGACTTATCTGTCAAGGTCCAACCTAATAAAGATAAGGGAGAGATGAAGGAGGTTTTATGCGGCTTAATATTGCCAGATGCCAATGGTTCAGTAAGAAATGTTATAGCTTTTCTTTCATCATAATCCATGTCCTCGCAAAATGGCCTGGTCAAAATGATGAGTTTGTCGTATTTGCTACCAGCAGTAAACTCAATATTTTTCCATTGAGTACTCCCAAATCCATAATCCTTCATCGTTATTAACATCTCCTCGTCTGTTTGCCAGAAACCTGTGCTTTTAACAAGTATTTTTCTCATTGGTCAAGATCTTGTGGCATTTAATGATGAAGACTGTTCATCGTAAAATCCTATAGCTATAGGAATTATCTTTAATTGACTTTTGAGACTTTCATTGCTAGCCTCCTCACATCGTGATTTAATACTGAAAATTAGCATAAGAGTGGTTTAAAAGGGCTTAATTGTATATTTACGATATATAGTATTTATTGTTTAGTTTAACTGTACTAATTTGTTATAAACTGAAAAAAGAGAGTTTGATGAGGAAAGGGTAATTTTACTTTACAACTCCGTAGCCGCTATTTCTTAACCGTATGGGACGGATATATTTCTTTAATATAAAATATCTCATCGAATTTGGCCTGCCAGTTCATTTTTAAATTTCCATGGCCAAAAAACCTGAATCGTAAAACTTTCATTAGTAAGATCTGTTCTTTTTTTAAGATCGAGGAAAGCATACTGATCTCATCCGGTATCCAGCTTTCCCTATTTGAAGCCAGCGGTTTGCTGAGCTTTATAGTCCTGCATATGCTATGTCCCCCTCCCCTGGAAGTAAAACCAATAGTATAGATATCCTCTTTCCGAAATTTTGGTCCGAGAAAGCTTCCCATTAGGTGAAATGGATGGACGCATGAAATTCAATATGGCTGCTTGGACATATGGCTGTTGACCGCCCATACAATTATTTTTTGATTTTTGAATTTGTTAGTCATCAGCCAATGTATATTTTCAGTCATCCTACTGTCACGAACTGAATTATACATGAAATAAGATCCTTGAATAGGTTGGGTTTGGTTATTGAAAGCTTGTGTGTTTTTAATAACCTGAAAACCAAAACTATCTGATTTTTTGGTCGGTAAAGAAAGTAAGCTTGAAAGAGAAGCCTCATATTTGTCCAATAACGAAAGATAGGATGCTGATGGATTTAATAGCTGTTCTTGATTTTTAACCAAAGAAGACTGCAATGAATCCCAGGAACTATAAAAATCTTTATCCATGGTAGGAGAAATATCTTGATCAAAAGAATCTGACTTGAAGGCTATTTTTAAAAAATCTTTTAGCCTGTTACTACCCATTTGTCTGTAAAATTGATTGTCAATTCCGGAAATGACTAGTGGTGTATCTGTTGAATTTGTCGCTGGAATATAGTTATTAAGCAGCTCATTACATTCTTCAGCTACGCCCCAAATGCTATTTATTCCCATTCGTTGATCCTGACTGTCTTTAATGTAAAAAAAAATCGGCCTCAAATGCTAATACAATAAATCCTGTATTTAATCAACCTTGATTTTGCTGCAAAAGTAGCTCCATTTCCATGAGATTGCTCCCCTAACAATACCAATTTTGCATCTCCGATAGCATTTCCTATTTCAAAAAAATCTTCAAAAGAATTCTTCTGGATTGATAATATTAATCTGTATTAGTTTATCAAATACCAAATATCTTCTAGCCCATAAGGTTCCATTAGCATACATTAACAACTTTAGGTTTCCAATTCAGTTTGGCTACTAGCTAGGGTAACAGTTTACTAAGTATGGCTTACAAATTGAAGCCGCTATTTCTCTAGCCGCTTGCTCCGAAGGAGCATCTGCAATGGTTATGTGGTTTCCATCGGCACACTGACAAAAATATGTATTACCGCTACCTGAACCACTTCCATCGCCCCCAATTACTTTTTTCAATTGTGCTCTTGTTAGCATCTCACCTTTATTAAAGGCATTTGTGTTTAATTTTAGCTTTTTCATGTTAGTTTAAACTTTTTAGTAGTATAATTTTTAAATTTGTTCTGTATTGTCTTTCCCTTATTAAAAAGGGAAAAGTTATCTTCAATTAACCAATAACTATTGGTCAGGAGGCAATTTCGTTTTATCATTTTCAGAAAGAGTTTTGCTCATTTTACAACAGCCCATTAATCATCTCTTTCACTTTGTCACTTCCAGGGAAAGCTGAATTTTTCTTGATGAGTAGCCCTTTCTTGTTATATAAAAGATATGATGGAATATACTTGAACTCAAAATGATTCATAACGTACTCCCACTGGGAATCATTCAGGTAATAATGTTCACTGCCTATACCCTTAATTTTTTCTTCCCATACGGTTCGGGGCGAAGACGCATTCGTTAGATAGACAAACACCACATCCTTGTCATGGAATTCACCTTTTGCACTTCTGAATTCCTGCATAGCAGTTAGGCAAGGAATACACCAGGTTGCCCAAAGGTCAATTAAAACAACCTTGTTTTTATATTTAGAAACTATTTTTTCTATAACCTTATCATTAGGAATTGACGAGATATCATTGATAACAATAGGTGATTTGTATTTATCCAGTCCAACAACCTGCTGGTCTTTTCGAAGTAATATTTTTGCAATATCTCCCCCCTTCCAATATTTTTTGATATTTTCCTTTTGTATCTGGCTTAACGGTCTTACTTGTTCGTTGAGCTGTATGCCATAAGCATTGGCCGCCAAAATATCATAGTATTGGCCGTCCTTGAATCCAACCAAATCTGATAAAATAGCTTTCACCTTGTTCAGCCAAGAGGGAATATCACTGTCTCCTATCAAAGGTAGTCCCAATGTTCTATCTTGGAGAATTGATTTTTGAAATTCAAGGAAGGTAGAAGCATACAAATATTGATGATCATTGAGATTAAAGTCTTTCAAAAAACGAAAAAAGAGTCTGTCAATATTTTGGCTAACGGGCTCCGTGTTTTTATCACCATTGGTTGCGCGATAATTTCTCTTCATTTGAACCTCATAATCGAATACAGAGTTATTATATAGAAATAGGCGAAAATCGTTTGACAATATTTTTTTTAATTCTTTTGAGATTAAGGTGTCATTTCGTACTACAGCCAATCTCTCGGATAAAACATTTTTGGTATATTCTAAAAAATAATCTGTTGGTTTATGATAAGGCTGATCAAGGAAACTGTCTGACTTAAATTCAATCATTTCACCTATGAGGCCGAAGTAACGGAGCACATCTTGCTTATTCATGTTGGGGGTTACCTCAACATGTTCAATGTCAAAACTTGAATCGTAGGCGAGATTAATGTTTGTAAGATCACCACTCTTCAATTTGACGAGAAGTGCTTTATCTGGGTCTAAACTTGTGTAAAACCTAGTCAAGCAAATCGATGTCTCAACATCAACATCAATTGCGAATTTTCCAGTTCGATCAACCAATGTTTTATATTTAACAAACTCTCCAGAGATTGGATGTGGAACAGTAATATTTACATAAATACTCTCGCTACTTGTATTATTTTGAACTGTTATTGTTCCCGTTAACTTTGCAATACCCTCTTTTATAACAGGTGTATCTATTACCATGCCTACAGATGGCTTAAATAATAGTAAGAATAAAAAGCTCAATACGCCATAATGATGTAATTTTCTTATTTTGATCATATTTTTTTGATTTAAAACTAGCAAACCTTTTAAAAGATTTGCTAGAAGCATCAATTATTTGCATACATTCTGCTAAAAACTCGCGTTTTTAATTTTCATCAAAAACTACAAAAAAAATTGGATGAGGTTAATTAGCAACGACTGAAAGTTGAACAATATTTTTCACTCGCCATATATGAACTACATTTCCCCGGGTATTCTATACCGTTAGTTATAAAGGTACAGCAATCACCCATAGCGAAAGTCTCACAAGCCTTAATCTTCGAGATATCACCACTTCCACCCCCGAAATCTTCACTTCCATCACCCCCCAATACTTTTTTTAATTGTGTTCTTGTTAATACTTCTCCTTTATTAAAGGCATTCGATTTTAAACTTAATTTTTTCATCGTTAGTCTGTTTTATTACATTCAAAAAACAGTAAAAAGCTTAATTTTGAATTCTGTTAATTATTGTACCTCTATGGTGGGCATGCTCATGGGCTTGTGAACAATTACCTGGTTCAGTTGCCCCTTGGGCAGCTGTTCTTTTTACGAAATGTTTGGTTGCCGCTATTTTGTTTTTAAGTTTATATTTTGCTTGATTGATAGTATCAATCTGTATTAGTTTATCAAATACTTGATATCTTCTAGCCTAAAAGGCTCTACTAGCTTATAGCCAGTAATTTAAATTGTAGGCGTAAAGGCAATTTCAGTCATGTTACACCATTGTTTTTGTTTTTCGGTTACGGCATTCGTTTCTCCATTAAAACTGATCGGGGTATTTAATTGCTCAGTTCTCGTATTTTTTATTAATTAGACTATATCAATCATTTAAAGCCTATTCTACAGTATGTGATCTTGTTGTAAACGACGGCACAAATTCCTTTATCGACTTTAATAGCCTCAATGGGCACATTCCAGGAGGCCAGGCAATCACTAAGCGAGCATACTTGGATAATCAGGATGATCAAGTAAATCCTTTTCTATTGTAAAAGAACTAACAGGAATCTTTAATTTACTAATTAGTGAGTACAATACGTATACAGTATTCCCTGCACTCTTTATAGAGCGTATCATAGGATGATATTTGGTTTAACAATTAAATACTAACAAGCATGACATCAAAAAAGTGCCATTTATTCTAAAGAATAAGATTGTAGTGGATATTGGAGATTGAGAGCATAGGCTGATGATTTAATTTATAAATCTAATATATTGTGTTTACAAATCTAATATATCGTGTTTATAATAACTAAACAAATTTATTTTAAAAAAAAATATAAAAACATCTTAATTAGCTTGTTATACTTAAGGCAGAAATCATAAAATTAATTAAGTGTTTTCATAGTTTAAATGCGCAACGGGCGGCCATTTTTGCCGAAATGCCCACCCACCTTTGGCCAACCGTTTTTTGATTGTTAACAATTGGAATATATGTGCCGATACAGTATAATGAATGGGGGGCGATACAAAACATTAAAACATCTTCAAAAGATCGGTAAAAGGATTGTTTGGTCTGGCTGCCTGGTATTTGAAGAAAATTCTGTTAAATGTAAAAATGGCACAAGATTCTTTGTAGAATAAAATAAATGTCATTAAAATAGCCCTTTTTTAAATAAATTCTCAATTTTAAATGGCATCTAAATTAATAATTATATATTTGCAGCCTTGAAAGTAAACAATGTCTAATCCTATTAATCAGTGATTTGAAAATTACTTTTAACAGAGCCATAGGAATAAGGCTTTTTTAATTTTTGAAGACAACCTAAACAACTTGAATGCTTAATTTAGTTCTCTTTGGCCCTCCAGGGGCGGGTAAAGGCACCCAATCTGAAAAGCTGATTGCAAAATATCAGTTGGTACACGTTTCAACAGGCGATCTTTTTAGAGCACACGTTAAAGGAGAAACAGAATTAGGAAAAAAAGTGAGTCAATTGTTAGCTGATGGAGAATTGGTTCCTGATGCCATTACAATTGCCATGCTTGAAGAAGAGGTAGATAAAAATCCTGATGCTAAAGGATTTGTGTTTGATGGATTTCCGCGTACCGTTCCGCAAGCAATTGAGCTTGATTTATTTTTAGAGCGTAAAGGCAGTAAGATTGCTGGTGTGATTGCTTTAGATGTTGATCAGGACGAGTTAACAAAACGTATTGCTGAGCGTCATAAAACCAGCGGCCGTCCGGATGATGACGCTGAAAAATTGAAAAAACGGATTTCAGAATACTTTGATAAAACCATCCATGTATTACCTTATTATGAAGAGCAGGGAAAGTTGAATAAAGTAAACGGAATTGGTGAAATAGAAACCGTATATAATGATCTTTGCGCGGTAATTGATCAGTATAAAGTATAAAGTTCATATAGTAAGTATAAAGGAAAAGGCTTTAATTAATCCCTGATCCATTATTAAAAACATAAAAAGGAGTTATAATGTTAAAACGTTATAACTCTTTAATTTTAAGGGAATTGTTGTTTCAACGTTCCAGTATTAACATTTCAACATTAAAATATGTCACAGGGTTCGAATTTCGTAGATTATGTAAAAATTTGTTGCCGTTCTGGTAAGGGCGGGGCAGGTTCGGCACATTTGCATCGTGATATTTTAACCTCAATGGGTGGGCCCGATGGCGGTGATGGTGGTCGCGGTGGCCATATTATCGTTAAAGGCAGTATCCATATCTGGACATTATTACACCTTAAATACCGTAAGCACATTATCGCTGAAGATGGTGGAGCAGGTGGTAGTTCCCATAAATTCGGTAAACAAGGTAAGGATGAAATTCTGGAGGTTCCACTGGGTACCATTGCCAAAGATGCTGAAACCGGAGAAATCCTTTTCGAAATTACCAAAGATGGCGAAACCAAAATTCTAACAGCCGGTGGTCGTGGTGGTTTGGGTAACGCACATTTTAAAAACTCCGTTCAGCAAACACCTCGTTTTGCACAGCCAGGTGAGCAGGGACAAGAGGTTTGGAACATTTTAGAATTAAAAGTTTTAGCTGATGTTGGTTTGGTTGGTTTCCCAAATGCCGGTAAATCTACTTTACTCTCGGTCGTTTCGGCGGCTAAGCCAGAAATTGCTGATTATCCTTTTACCACTATTGTGCCTAATCTGGGCATTGTAAGTTATAGAGGCGGAAAATCTTTTGTAATGGCCGATATTCCAGGAATTATTGAGGGTGCATCAAAAGGTAAAGGTTTAGGCTACCGTTTCTTACGCCATATTGAACGTAATTCGGTATTGTTATTCATGGTTCCGGCTGATACAAGCCGTTCGATCAAAGAAGAATACGAAATTCTTAAAAGTGAACTAGAATCTTACAATCCTGAATTAATGCAGAAACCTCATGTTTTAGCCATTACCAAATCGGATATGTTAGATGAAGAACTAATGGAAGAGATGAAACAGGATCTGCCGAATATTCCATCTATATTTATTTCGTCAGTAGCAGAGAAAAATATTCTGGAGCTGAAAGATATGCTTTGGAAAGCGATTGAGGGATAGGCTTTGGGGTTAAATGTATAAATTGTTTAAACCGGTTAATTGCCAATTTATGCTGATTAGTTTTAACAATTAACCAGTTAACCGATTTAAATAATTAACCTTTCTGAAGAATTAGCTTCTCGAGCGGTCTACAGCCAATCCAATCCATTCTTTAAATAACATTTCCCATGCGCCTAATGCACTGGCATTTGGGATAATGAAATCACTTAATTCAAAATCTGTATTTCCGGAAAAATTGGTTGGGTAATATGCAATCTTGGACTGAGTTTGTTTATCGAAAATTAGTTTTGCCCTTGGGATGTGCCAGGCACTGGTAATCACCATAATTTTAGCTTTAGGATTCTTTTTCCTGATGAGTGCCAGACTATATCTGGCATTTTCGACCGTATTTCTACTCTGGTTTTCAATCAGGATTGCAGAATCAGGAAGGCCAATCAGTTTTAGGTATTTAACGGCTAAATCAGCTTCCTTTACTTGTCGGTCTATTAAATTTGCACTTCCACCACTAAGCAATATCTGCTTAATCTGTCCTTTCTTATAAAGCGCAATGGCTTGAAACAAGCGATCGCCTGCCCAATTAAAAGCAATTTCATTATTTCGTTTATTTAAACCTGAGAAACCGCCCAGTACTATTCCGACGTCATATTGCTCCGCCTTCGGATAGCCAGATTCGTAACTGTTGAGTATTCTCCCGACAATAAATGAATTAGAAAAAAAGCAGAAAACAATCAATACACAGACTAGATACCTTTTCCTTTGTTGAGGCTGTTTTGCTGCTATTGCAAAAATCAAAAGCACAAAAACCCATACTATTGGTTTAATGAGAAAAGATAAAATCTTCGAGAGGATAAAAATCATATATTGACATTATCCTGTAAAACTAAGAAATTGTTTAAACGGTAAAAGGTTTTGGCATGTATTAATTAATGCGTGCCAATAACCAGTTCATGTCTTTATATTTTTATCCCTGGCCTTCCTGTACCTGACCGTTTTCGTGCGCATTTTCTAAAATTTCCTTCACATCCGATTTGCGTTTCTTCGGAACAGTATGTTTAAAATGTGGCACTTCATGCTCAACAATATCATCTTCAATGGCTTCTACACCAAAAACTTTCTCTTTTAAAAGATTGTATTTGTCCTGAAATCCGTAACGAAGATTTCTGGCTCCGCCGGCAATTTTTCCACGGGTACCTGCACCACTGTCAGGGGCAAATAAAATACTAATTACTGCGCCCGCTGCTAAACCAGCCACTAAGGCAAGTGCTATTTTTGCACTGTTATCTGATTCGTGCTTTAAGTATTTTCCGATTAACTTTCTGTATTTCATAACGTAGCATTTTTAAAAAGAACAAACGCCATCATATAATGTTTCGTAAAATCTAAACCAAATCGCAATAAAGCATAATATTTGGTAAGTTTAATATTTAAAATATCTTATAAATGGTAAAAGCAACAATAAACAGGGAACACTATGCATGTTCGGTAAGTAATGGCTCTCATGATATTATAGTAGACGAACCTTTAGAATTGGGTGGAACACATAAAGGATTTGCACCAAAAGGATTATTAATGGCTTCTTTGGCTTCGTGTGTAGCCATTACTTTAAGAATGTATGCTGATAGAAAAGAATGGCCTATTGATAAAATTGAAGTGGAAGTAAACATTGATACCGAAAATGGTGAAACCATATTTTTTGAAGAAATTACCTGTACAGGGGTACTTACCGAAGAACAAAAAATCAGATTGGAAGAAATAGCAGCGAAATGTCCGGTGAGCAAAATTTTAGCCGCTGGTCACGAAATCAGATCGAAGGTGCTTTAAGTAGACGGTGCAAAACTCCTTTATATAATCATAAAAAGCTTTAATATCTTTGTCGAAACCCAAGCGTTCGCTGTGGTAAAAAAATAATTTATGCCTACCGAGATAAAATGCCCCAACTGTGCCCATGTTTTTCCGATGGAAGAAGCAATGGCCGAAGATTATAAGAAAGAGCTACGTGAGAAAGCGGCGGCTTATGCAAGGCAGAAAGATGAAGAATATCAACGCAAACTGCAGGTTTTTGAATCAGAAAAACAGCAGCAGTTGAAAGCTTTTGATGCTAAACTCGCAGAAGAGAAAACCAGGCTTAAGGATGATTTGGAGGAAAATCTGCGTAAAAGTATTTCGGCAGATTTTGAAACCAAACTGCAAATGCTGGAAGGTAATGCGAAAGATAATGCCGAAAAACTGAAGCTAGCCCGTGAAAAGGAACTGGAGTTTTTACGCCGCGAGGAAAGCCTTAAAGTAAAAGAAGAAGAAATGGAACTTGCCTTTCAACGTAAAATGCAAGAGCAGCGTAATGAGTTGGTAGAACTGATTCGTAAGCAAGAGGCAGAAAAAAATAGTATTAAAGATACCGAACACCAGTTGCGTTTAAAGGAACTGGAAAAACAGCTCGACGATCAGAAAAAACTGGCCGAAGAAATGAAACGCAAGGCAGAGCAGGGCAGTATGCAATTGCAGGGGGAAGTACAGGAACTGATTTTAGAAGAACTGCTGCGTACCAATTATCCTTTCGATTTAATTGAAGAAGTTGGTAAAGGCGTGCGTGGCGCAGATTGTGTACAGGTGGTGCGCAACCAATTCGGCCAGGAATGTGGTAAAATAATTTACGAAAGCAAGCGTACCAAAGATTTTGGCGGCGACTGGATCGAAAAACTGAAGAAAGATATGCGCAGCATGGGCATTGATGTAGCGGTAATCGTAAGTCAATGTTACCCTAAAGGCATGGATTGTTTCGGGCAGCGCGACGGGGTTTGGATTTGTTCTTTCGAAGAAGTAAACGCTGTGGCTTATGTGTTACGTGAGGGGATTTTGCGCCTCGCTGGCGCTGTAAAATCGCAGGAAAACCGTGGCGAAAAAATGCATATGCTTTACGATTATTTAATGGGAGCAGAGTTTTCAGAACAATGGAAAGCCATTAGAGAAGGTTTTATGAGCATGAAATTATCTATACAACGCGAGCGTGACGCTATGGAACGTTTATGGAAAGCACGTGAAAAACAGTTGGAAAAAGTATTGTTAAATGCAACCCACATCCGCGGTTCGATAGAAGGCATTGCCGGTAGCGATAGTGTACAGCTGAGCTTAACCGATGAAGATGATGATACCTTGCTTTTAGAGTAAATTATCGGCTGTTTAAGCCTCTCGGGTTTCGAAACCTGAGAGGTATGGACAATAAATATCTTTTCGGTGCTGAGTAAACCAGAACCTGCAGGTTCAAATGTGATATAAATAGTAATAATTAATAAATGATGATATGAATAAAAAACTAGACCAATTCTTTAACCGCTTTACAATCCTTACTTTAATATGCACTGTGCTTTTTTTGGGGAATGTTTTCGGGAACGTTCCCGGAGAAAGTTTGAAGTCGCCGGATGGCAATCTGGCGGCCAGCTTTGCCTTGGCTGAAGGGGGAGTACCTACCTATAGCTTAAAGTATAAAGGAAAAGACGTGATAAAAACCAGCAAACTGGGGCTTGAACTTAAAGATGGCAAATCGTTACTGGATGGTTTCACTATTACTGATACTAAGACCAGTGCATTTAACGAAACCTGGAAACCAGTTTGGGGCGAGGTAAAAGAAATTGTAAATCATTATAACGAACTGGCCGTAACTTTAACACAAAAAGAAACTAACCGTTATATTATTGTGCGTTTACGCCTGTTTAACGATGGTTTGGGTTTTAGATATGAATTCCCTGAGCAAAAGAATTTAGCTTACTTTGTTATTAAAGAAGAGAAAACGCAGTTTGCCCTGGCTGGCGATCATAAAGCATTTTGGCTTCCGGGCGATTATGATACACAGGAATACAGTACAGTAACGTCAAACTTATCAGAAGTACGTGGTAAAATGAAGGCCGCGGTAACACCAAATGCATCACAGACCACTTTTTCGCCAACCGGTTTACAAACACCTTTAATGATGAAGAGTAAAGATGGTTTATACATCAATATCCATGAGGCAGCCTTGATCAATTATTCTTTAATGTCGTTAAATCTTGATGATAAAAATATGGTTTTAGAATCGTGGTTAACGCCTGATGCCATTGGCGATAAAGGTTATATGCAGGCGCCTTGTTTATCGCCCTGGAGAACCATTATCGTGAGCGATAAAGCAGGTGATATTTTGACCTCAAAATTAACCTATAACTTAAACGAACCAACAAAATTTAAAGATGTATCGTGGATAAAACCAACCAAGTACGTAGGTGTTTGGTGGGAGATGATTACAGGCAAAAGTACCTGGGCCTATAATGATTTAACCAGTGTGCAATTAGGCGTAACCGATTATGCAAAAACTAAACCTAATGGAAAACACGCTGCAAATACCGCACATGTAAAAGAGTACATCGATTTTGCTGCTAAAAACGGATTGGATGCGGTGTTGGTTGAAGGTTGGAACGAAGGCTGGGAAGATTGGTTCGGTAAAACAAAAGATGATGTGTTTGATTTTGTAACGCCCTATCCCGATTTCGATGTAAAAGAACTGCACCGTTATGCGGCGAGCAAAGGCATTAAAATGATTATGCACCACGAAACTTCTTCATCGGTAAGGAACTACGAACGCCATTTGGATACGGCTTATAAATTTATGAAAGCCAATGGTTATGATGCCGTTAAAAGTGGTTATGTAGGCAACATGATCCCAAGAGGAGAGCATCATTATGGCCAATGGTTAAACAATCATTATCTATATGCCATCCAAAAGGCTGCTGAATATAAAATTATGGTGAATGCACACGAAGCGGTTCGCCCGACAGGTCTGGCGCGTACTTACCCGAATTTAATTGGAAACGAATCGGCCAGGGGAACAGAATACGAAGCTTTTGGTGGCAACAATGCCGATCATACTACGATTTTGCCCTTTACACGTTTAATTGGCGGACCAATGGATTATACCCCTGGTATTTTCGAAACCAAAGTAAGTGTTTACAATCCTGAAAACACCTCTTTTGTACACAGTACATTGGCGCGCCAGCTGGCACTTTATGTTACCATGTATAGTCCGCTGCAAATGGCTGCCGATTTGCCTGAAACGTATAATAAGTACATGGATGCTTTTCAGTTTATTAAAGATGTGGCAGTAGATTGGGACGATACCAAAGTTTTAGAAGCAGAACCTGGTGATTACATTACTTTTGCGCGTAAGGCGAAAGGTAAAAATAACTGGTTTGTTGGCCGCACCAATGATGAGGTAGCCCGAACCTCTAAAATCGATTTTAGCTTTTTAGATCCAGGTAAAAAATATACTGCAACCATTTATGCTGATGCTAAAGATGCCCATTATGAAACCAATCCTAAAGCCTACACCATTCGTAAAATGGAGGTAAGCAACAAAACGAAATTATCGCAGTATTGTGCACCTGGTGGAGGATACGCGATTAGTATTATGGCGAAATAAATTAAGTAAGTGGTGTCATTTGTTATCAACTGACACTGTTTCCAGTCGTAGCGTCTTGCTACGACTTTTTTTATTGTTTTTTTGCCACGGATGTACACAGATAAATACGGATTAAAAATTTATTTCAGGATCTATCATGCTGGTTAGATCCTGAGATGAACTCAGGATGACGACCGCTGCTTCTAGTCGTAGCGTCTCGCTACGACTTTTTTTATTGTTTTTAGCCACGGATGCACACAGATAAACACGGATTAAAAATTTATTTCAGTATCTATCATGCTGGTTAGATCCTGAGATGAACTCAGGATGACGACCGCTGCTTCTAGTCATAGCGTCTCGCTACGACTTTTTTTATTGTTTTTTGCCACGGATGTACACAGATAAATACGGATTAAAAATTTATTTCAGTATCTATCATACTGGTTAGATCTTGAGATGAACTCAGGATGACGACAGCTAAGAGAGTTCTTTCCCGCAGATCTCACTGACAGCCGCAGAAAAATAATCAATTTGCGTTAATCATCTTAAATCTGCGGGATTATTTTTGTAATTGGCAGTTAATTGTGTCGAGTCACCTTGACAGATCATAACAGCTGATTGCGGGAAATAACTTATTTTATAATATCTTAGCAAAGACATTAAAACCAAGCAATTTTTAACAAAATATTACCATGCCCAGAACCAAAAACCATATCGAACTTCAATTTTTAAGCGAACCTTCTGATGTTAATTATGGCGGTAAGGTACATGGAGGTATGATGATGAAATGGATTGATCAGGCTGCTTTTGCCTGTGCTTTACAGTGGAGCCAGACTTATTGTGTAACGGTTTATGTTGGGGGAATCAGGTTTTTTCACCCGGTGCATATCGGTCACCTGGTTAAAATGGAAGCACGTATTATTTATACAGGCAAAACCAGTATGCACATTGCTGTTGATGCTTTTTCTAAACCAGTAGGGCAGACCGATTTTGTTAAGAATACACATTGTATTATTGTTTTTGTTGCCGTTGACGATGATGGACAACCAAAAGCAATCCCAGCTTTTAAGCCCAAAACCGAAAAAGAAATTGCCATGCATGGCTATGCCATTAAATTAATGGAGCTGCGTAAAAGCATTGATAAGGAAATGGAACCGTATATTGTGTAAGCGCGTGGCGTTGAGCGGTTGGCGGTGCGTTTTCCATCTTCCATTTTCCATCATCCATCTTTTCCCTGTGTGCTCTGCCTTAAACTTTGCGCCCTTTGCGGTTAAAAACACGGAATCTACTCCACAACAGGCAAACTAAAACAAAACTTACTGCCTTCTCCAATGGCACTTACCACCCATATTTTTCCATTTTCGGCTTCAATAAAATCTTTAGAAATGGCCAGTCCCAATCCGGAGCCTGATTTATTCTGACCATCGGTAGGCACCTGAAAATACCTGTCGAATAATCGTTTCTGGTATTTTTCGTCAATACCTTTCCCAAAATCGCGGACCGAGAATTCTATAAATTTATCCTTTTGGAAAATATCGATGATTACTTTCGATTTTTCGGAACTATAACGCAAGGCATTGGATAAAAAGTTAACCATTACCCAGGCTGTTTTCTGGATATCGGCATTCACGCTCGGTAAATTCTGATCGCAGTTGAGTACCAGTTCAATTGATTTTTGCTCGGCCTGAAACTTAACCGCATCGATGGCATATTGAACAATTTCTTCTGGTTGGGTGATGGCAAAAGTAAGTTTTAAATTACCCGTTTCTACTTGCGAAAGATCTAAAAGTTCGCTGGTGATTTTGAGCAGTCGGTCGCTATCTTCTTGGATGTGATTGAGTAGTTCGTGCTGCTCGTCGTTCATCGCGCCTACACGCTCATCGTTAAGCAATTTCAAACTCATTTTGATAGACGATAGTGGTGTTTTTAACTCGTGCGAAACCGTGGCGATAAAATTTGTTTTGGCTTCATCGAGTTCTTTAAACTGTGTAATGTTTTTTAAAGTGTAAACACTCCCGGCAGATTTAGATGAGGCAATTAATGTATTTTCGTCCTGTTCTTCATAATTTGGGATGATAATTTCGCGGTTTTCCAACAGGAAATAAGATTCTTTATCATCGGCATAAATTTTTAAGGTATTGTCATTCGTTTCGGGTTTAATGATCCGTTTAAGCAGCTCGTTTTTTTGCATCAGTTCAGCCACATTCTGACCAATAACTTTATCTTCATCCAAACTCATCAACTTGGCAGCCAGGTGATTTAAGAATAATACCTCACCTTTTTCATTTAGGCCGATAATGGCATCCTGCATTTGCGCGATAATGGCCTCGATGCGCGATTTTTCTGATTTAATTTTAGATAAGTTGCTGTTTTCCCATTCGTTTAACTTAACCACCATTCCATTAAAGGAGTCTGCCAGTTCGGTAAACTCATCATCATTTTCGAAATGCAAACGTTGTTTATAATTTTTACGACTGATCTGTTTAATGGCAGCACTAAATTCGGCCAATGGATTGGCCACAAAACCCGGAAAGTTGACAATAAAAGTAAAGAGTATAATAAAGCTCAAGGTAGCGGCAATCATAATGTACAGGTTGGCTCTTGAGGAAGCTTCGTTGGCCAGCTCATTTTTATCGTAAATGGCTTTCATATTTACCTGCTCGATATTTTGGAGTGCTACGCGTAAATCTTTGATGCTGTTTGCTTTAATGGCTGATGATTGCGAATCGTTAAGCACATTAAAAGCGATTTCTAATTTCTGGAAAGCCGCTTTTTCACCGGGTTCGGTAATGTTTAAACCCTCATTTTTTAGGTTTTCAGTAAATATTGCCTGTTGCGTGCTGTTTAATGGAAAAGGATGCTGATCGATTACATTGCGCATGGCGGCAACATATTTCAACGATTTGTAGTTGTCTTTAAGGATCACCTTCGATTTGTCGGAAAGCTCATTTAAGTAAAAGAGCGCAATTAATCCGAAGGATAAAACGATTATAAAGAGAAACCCGAATCCGAGGCGGAGTTTGGTCTTGATTTTCATCTGTTTTTATTTTTTTTAATGGTGATGAAGCTATCATGATTTACTTATTTATTGTGAAGTTTTGTAAATCATTGATGGTTTCATGGCTTTTTTTAGTTTAACCGCAAAGGGTAGAAAGTTTTTCGCAAAAGAAAGCAAAGTTATTTGGTTTGCGTATTCCTAAATTTATCTATACGGTTTTGTAGTAAAAATATGGTTTAATTGGATTTGTTTCTTTATCAAATGATACAACAGCTGATTAATATAAATGGCGTAGGGTCAATTGTGATGCCAATGGGTTTAGTAGCTTCATTAACTTGTTGTTTTTTAGTGTGATAGAAATGTTTTTCTATTTATCAGAAAAAAAATGCCGCAAAAAACCTTTTCATTTTGGAAGGGTTTTTGCCATTTTGAAGTATTGTTTCGGAAGGTTTGATGCACTGTTTTACGTTCCTAAACCTGATTGACGTGAAAAGCCCACAGCGCAGCGAGGACTTGTAACAGAAAGCAGGAGTGACACTCATATGAAATACAGGCACTGCTTTTCCAAACAAACAAAACTTTATTAAAAATGAACCCTTTATTTTTTTTGGAAAGCAGATTTGGCAGCATTTAGGTTGAAACATTCCCGCTGTACGCTTTACTGCGTGCCGCTGCCATCGGGTTTAGGTGGCACGGTCTGTACTAAGATTTGGGGCTGCGAAATAAATCCTTTCATTATAATAGAATATTGCTCTGGAAGCTTAAAGCACTGCCTTTTGTTTTTAGACCTGATTGACGTGAAAAGCCCACAGCGCAGCGAGGACTTGTAACAGAAAGCAGGAGTGACGCTCATATGAAATACAGGTGCTGCTTTTCCTAACAAACAAAACTTTAATAAAAATGAACCCTTTATTTTTTTTGGAAAGCAGATTTAGTAACATTTAGGTTGAAGCATTCCCGCTGTGCGCTTTACTGCGTGCCGCTGCCATCGGGTTTAGGTGGCAAAGTCTGTACTAAGATTTGGGGTTGCAAGTTGCAGAAAAATGAATGAAGATTAGAATTTAATAAACTTCTCAATCTGCTCGTTGGTGAACTTAATGGTATCGGGCTGGCTTAAATTGCCCTCGGCGTCTAATTCGGTTTTAATATTCGGGATGTGCAAACGTAAGGGTAGGATATGCAGATGGATATAATGGCAAACGCCTGTAAAATGATCTACCCCGCGGATATTGCCATATTTGCCAGAAGAAATACCAACTAAAGCGGCCTTTTTATCATAAAAACTATCAGGAAAATTACAGGCATCTATTAATACTTTTAGCACACCTGGGTAGCTTCCATTATACTCTGGCATGATAAACAAAAACTTTTCGGTGTTATTAATCATGTTCTGGATTTCCTGAAAAGCTTCTGATCGTTTGCCGTACATATCCGTATTCAAAACATCTATAGGCAGGTGCTCCAGGCTGAACAAATTGGCATCAGCTCCTTTTTCTTTTAGTTGCTTATGGTAATATTTGGCAACTTTTAGCGTATTGCTATTGGGCCTGTTGGTAGCGGCTATAATTGTGATCATGGATAATTGTTAATAAGATGTGTAAAACCCAAACACGCTTCTTGCTAAAATTGCCATATAGTTTGTATCTTAGCTGATTGTGAAAAAGGCCGTAAACAACGCAAAAATAGAACTTTTTGCCAATTAAAACGCATAAATAACACAGCCCAAATAAACGTTAAGTAAATTTCGGATACATAGATGAGCAAAATTATTGCATTAGCAAATCAAAAAGGTGGTGTTGGTAAAACAACTTCATCTATAAACCTGGCTGCGAGTTTGGCCGTACTAGAATACAAAACTTTACTGGTTGATGCTGATCCTCAGGCAAATTCGACTTCAGGTATCGGTTTCGATCCCCGGAATATTAAAGATAGTATTTATGAGTGTATCATTAATGATATCGATCCTTTACAGGCCATCCAAAAAACGGATACACCAAATTTAGATTTATTGCCTGCCCACATCGATCTGGTTGGGGCGGAAATTGAGATGATTAACCTGAATAACCGCGAGTATAAAATGAAAGCGGTGTTGGAGAAAATCAAAGATCAGTATGATTTTATTATTATCGATTGTTCTCCATCCCTAGGTTTAATCACCATCAATGCTTTAACAGCAGCCGATTCGGTGATTATCCCGGTTCAGTGTGAGTATTTCGCATTGGAAGGTTTGGGTAAGTTATTAAATACCATCAAAATTGTTCAGAACCGTTTAAACCCTGATCTGGAAATTGAAGGTATTTTATTAACCATGTACGATGTGCGTTTACGTTTATCAAACCAGGTGGTAGAAGAGGTGAAAACGCATTTCCACGAACTGGTTTTCGATACCATTATTCAGCGTAATACACGTTTAAGTGAAGCGCCTAGTTATGGCGTTTCGGTAATTATGCACGATGCGAATTGCAAAGGCGCCATTAATTACCTGAACCTTGCACGCGAAATTGTAAAGAAAAACGGCCTTTTAAAGGAAGAAGAAAACATAGGAACAGCAACTTTATAAATTATAGATGACATCTTTTCAGCGAAAAACAGGTTTAGGAAGAGGGTTAAGTGCGCTTTTAGATGATAGCGAATCTGCTCATCCGCCGAAACAGCAGGTAAATGCTGTTAGCGAAACTGAGCAGATTGGTAATATCAGTCACGTAAGTTTAACTGAAGTTGAAACCAATCCATACCAGCCCCGTACCGAATTTGACCAGGTAGCTTTAAACGAGCTTGCCGATTCGATTAAGGTGCAAGGTTTAATACAACCCATTACGGTTAGAAAACTGGCCGCAAACAAATATCAGCTTATTTCTGGTGAGCGTAGGTTCAGGGCTTCCAAGCTTGCTGGTTTAACCCAGATTCCTGCTTACATCCGCAGTGCCAACGACCAGCAGATGCTGGAAATGGCCCTGATCGAAAATATTCAGCGTGAAAATTTAAATGCGATTGAAGTCGCATTGAGTTTCCAGCGGATGATTGATGAAGTAGGTTTAAAACAAGAGCAATTAGGCGAACGTGTAGGTAAAAACCGTACAACGGTAACCAATTACCTGCGTTTATTAAAACTTCCGCCGGCTATTCAAGCTTCCATCCGCGATCAGAAAATTAGTATGGGGCACGCAAGGGCCTTAATTAATGTGGATGGTGTTGACAAGCAACTGTTTATTCACCAGGAAATTTTAGAAAAAGGATTATCGGTACGTAAGGTAGAAGAGCTTGTACGTAATTTACAGCATGTGCCTTTAAAAGCCGGCGAAAAATCGAAAGAAAAAGCCGTTTCTTTTCAATATCAAAAATTACAGGACGATCTGGCCTCTAAATTTGCCACCCGTGTAAAGTTAAAAGTAAGTCAGAATGGTAAAGGGGCAATAGAAATCCCTTTTATGAGTGATGACGACTTAAACCGAATTTTAGAGTTATTAGACTGGTAATGCAAAAGACTAAGCTTTTAATACTGGTTACTGCATTTACATTTTTTCTTGTAAACTTAGCCTCAGCGCAGGTTAAGGATACGGTATTAAAACCTGCTGATACTTCGAAAATTAAATTATCTAAATCATTAGATACTGCGGCTAAAAAACCGATGACCCGAAAGGACTCAATGAAAGCCAAGTATGTTAATCCGGGTAAGGTTGCCGGTAGAAAGGCAGTTTTCAGATCGATGATTATACCGGGCTGGGGGCAATTGTACAATATGCAATTGCTTAGCGACGGTTATGGTACAAGGGCGGGTAAAAGTCAGATATGGCAGAAATTGTATACAAGTACTAAAATTGCAGGTATATACGGTGGAATAACCGTGCTGACCATGTCGTACATCGAAAGTAGCAAACAATATAATTTAGCCCTAACCGAGTTACAGTATCGCGATTCGCATAGTGACCAACCTGATCCTAATGGTCCTTTTGGTAGCCGTTATTCTACTTCAGGCATCACCCAGCGTAAAGATACCTATAGAAGAAATAAACAGATTGTATTGTTCTCTTATGGTTTGGTTTATTTCGCCAATATCGTAGATGCCTATGTTGCAGCCCGTTTGCATTTCTTCAATATTGATGATAACCTTTCTTTTAAGGTAATGCCATCGATGATTAATACCAATTCGATGTATGGTTTCAATGCAACACCAGCGTTAAAACTATCACTAACATTTTAATAACAAAAACTTCATGATACGCCATATAGGATACTATATTTGAAATTATGATGTTTTGCCAGTTCAGGTTAAGCACAAAAAATAAGAATAAAAACTGAAATAAATATAAACAGATAAAACCATCATGATTTTTCAAACCACATTGGGATGATTAAATGGCTCAAGCCTGCTTGAACACCATTAAAACAACTGCATTCGAAAAATCTGATCGCTTCATCACAATTAAAACTAAACTATAAACAGATGAAACTTGCGCTTTTAGGATACGGTAAAATGGGGCAGATTATCGAAAAATTTGCTGTAGAACGTGGCCACGAAATTGTTTTAAAAATAACGATCGATAATCAGGAAGATTTAACCAGACAAAATTTAAAATCAGCTGATGTAGCCATCGATTTTAGTACACCTGATTCGGTTTTAAAAAATATTGATGCTTGTTTTGATGCCAATGTGCCCATAGTAGTGGGTACAACTGGTTGGTATGGCAAACTTCAGGAAGTAAAAGATGATTGCAACAACAGTAACAATACCTTACTTTATGGGTCTAACTTTAGTATTGGCGTAAATTTATTCTTTAAGCTGAATCAAACGCTGGCCAAGCTGATGAATAACTATCCTGCCTACGAGGTTCAGGTAGAGGAAATTCACCATACACAAAAACTGGATGCACCAAGTGGTACAGCCATTACCCTTGCAGAAGGGATTGTAGATAACCTGGACAGAAAACAGGAGTGGTTAAACGAAGTGGTAGGAACTGATGTTGAATTATTTCCGAAAGCAGAACAATTGCTGATAGAATCGCATAGGATAGAAAATATTCCAGGCACACATACTGTAATTTACAGTAGTGAGGTTGATGAAATAGAAATTAAACATACCGCCCATAACAGAGCAGGATTTGCTTTAGGCGCTGTAGTAGCAGCAGAGTGGTTAAAAGATAAAAAAGGATTTTTCAGTATTACTGATATTTTTGAATAGAAGATAGTTTTCAGTTAACAATTGGCAATTTTTAGATAATCAATTTAAACAGTTAACAGATTTACCCAGTCAAAAATAAATCTGTGAAATCAACGAAAGATAACAGGTAACCGATTAAATAAATCGCAAACCAAAAATAAGATATATGAATTATAAATTCTGGCAGCGAAAAAAAGATGCCCCAAAGAAGAAAAAAACTAAAACCCGCGAGTGGGTCGATGCAATTGTTTTTGCAGTAGTAGCCGCAACCATCATCCGCGTATTTTTTATCGAGGCTTACACCATACCATCTGGTTCGATGGAAAGATCTTTGCTGATTGGCGATTTCCTTTTTGTAAGTAAAGTTAACTACGGTGCACGTATTCCGATGACACCTGTAGCTTTCCCTTTTGCGCATCATACCATGCCGCTAACCACTTCAACCAAAGCTTACTGGGATGGCGTACAATGGAAATATCACCGTTTACCAGGTTTATCTAAAATTAAAAGAAACGATGTCGTGGTATTTAACTTTCCCGAAGGAGATACCGTTGCTGTAGAAAACCAGGCAGAAAGTTACTATGCTTTAGAACGGAGCATGGGCAGGCAGCAGGTGAGAAGCACATTTACGATCATAGACCGTCCGGTTGATAAACGTGAAAACTTTATTAAAAGATGTATTGGTATTCCGGGCGATGTCATTTCGATGAGCAACGGTATTGCCAATGTAAATGGCAAAAATGAGCCTTTAAAAAACACCGGTATGATGCCATACCGCATCGAGTTTAAAACCATGGACTTTAATTACGCAGCGCTTGATGAATTTAATTTAAATTTAGGTGGTGCACCAGCGGTGGCTACGAATACTTATATTTTAGATGCCTCACCCGAAATTGCAGAGAAACTGAAAACCTTTGATTTTGTAAAATCAGTAAGCTTAAGTCCTGATCCTGCCGGAGCTGTTCCAGGTGGTGTTTTCCCTAACGATCCAAACAGGGTTTGGAACAGGGATAACTTCGGACCGATTAAAATCCCTTCAAAAGGATGGACCGTTAAAATCGATAGCAATACCATGCCACTGTATTACAGGGCCATTAGAACCTACGAAGGAAACAAAGTAGAGCAAAAAGCTGGTGTTTGGTATATTAATGACAAGGTAGCCACCACTTATACTTTTAAAATGGACTATTACTGGATGATGGGTGATAACCGCCACAATTCGGCCGATTCGCGCTATTGGGGTTTTGTGCCTGAAGACCATATCGTAGGTAAAGCTTTATTTGTTTGGATGAGCTGGGATAGTACGGCATCTTTCCTACATAAAATAAGGTGGAGCAGATTGTTTATGGGTATCCATTAATTTATACGATAATTTTTTAGAAAAAAGCCTGCATCATGCAGGCTTTTTTTGTGTCAAAATCACCTTTTTAAAAAAATTAAAAAGTTTTCATTGTTTATGTTTTTTTTTCATAAGTTTGTTATGTCAGCAGTTAGTAAAAAACATGTAAAAATCTAACCGTATATTCATATTCACTTCTTCTGACAAAAACCAGGGTTATCAGTAGCCCTATAGTTAATTTTTTTGCTATTTAGAGCGTAGCACGATGGATTAATAATTAATACTGAGTAAAGTAACTAATCAATTTAACTAACCATTACCAAACAGATTATGAAAAAAATTTACTTAACTAGCTTAAGTATTTTGTTGTTATGTATGGCAACAATTTCTGCTTTTGCGCAAAAAACCGTTTCTGGTACTGTAACGGACAACCAGGGTCTGCCATTAGCGGGCGTAAGTGTTTTCCTAAAGGGAACGACCAAAGGAACTTCTACCTCATCAGAAGGAAAGTACACATTATCAGTACCATCAAATTCAATCATTGTTTTTAAATATTTAGGCTACCTGAGTAAGGAAGTGTCGGTAGGGGATAACAATACAATCAATGTTACATTATTGGATGATGCGAAAGCATTGGGTGAGGTAGTTGTAACAGGTTTGGGTGAAGAAAGGAATAAAAGGAGTTTGGGTTACTCGATGAATAATATCAAAGGAGACCAGATACGTGCTGCCAATACAACAAATCCCATCGCAGCGTTACAAGGATTGGTACCAGGGATGATGGTTCAGCCAGGTGCTGGTGGACCACAATCTAGTCCAAAATTTCAAATAAGAGGTGCATCGAGTTTATATGGCTCAGAAAATACACCTTTAATTGTAGTGGATGGTATTATGCTGTCGGATGATGTTGTTGTTCCATCAAGAGCTGGTGATCAGGATTTTGGAAATGTGTTAAAAAACATTAATTCAGATGATATTGAAAGTATTTCTGTTTTAAAAGGCGGTTCTGTAACTGCGCTTTATGGAAGTAGAGCAGTAAATGGCGTAATATTAATCACAACTAAAAAAGGTTATTCTCAAAAAGGATTGGGCATCTCATTTAGCCATGATGAAACATTTGATGATGCATATGCATTACCTGATATGCAGCAGGAATATGGATCTGGATTTACTCCGCGAGATTTTATTAAAGGAGCGAACGGAATGAACCAGATAAATTCAGCTTCTTATGGTTTTAGTTTCGGTCCGAAGTTAGACGGATCTACAATTTTAGACATTGATGGAAGACAGATTAGCAATAGCGTTTTAAACAATCCTCTAAGTTTGTACGAAACAGGACGTTATGTGAATAGTAATGTTTCCATGCAGGGAGGAAATGAAAAAACTACTTTTCGTTTTTCTTATGCTAATAATTTCAGTAAAGGGATAAGCCCATTAAATAAGTTAAATAGACATACCTTTAATTTCAGGGGTACGCAGCGTTTAGCTAATGCAATATTAATGGATGCAACTGTATCTTATTCTAATGCAAGAGGGTTTAACCCACAAAGGATTTTTGGAGATAACAGTCTTATCTACGGCTTAACATGGGGTTATCCTACCAATTTTGATTTAGATTATTGGAAACAGAACTATATTGATCCTGTTAACGGAGGAAGAAGTACTACAGATCCTTTTGGTACCAACCAATTGTTTTTTAGGTTAAATGAATTTAGCCAAATTCAGAACGAAAATAACTTTAGAGGTACTATTAATGCAAAAACCAATTTTACCAAATGGTTACAGCTTGAAACCAGTGCATCACTAAACTGGTACAATACGGTGAAAGAAGACAGAGAACTTGGACAAGATCCAGGCTTTAAGGGAGGATATTATGGCTCGGGAATCCGAAATGTTATCGATAGTAGATATAGAGCAGGTTTAAACTTAACGCATAAAGTAAGCGATTTTGATTTGTTTCTGCAATTAGGATCTGAAATAGTACGTTCTCAAAGTAAAAGTGCAAGTTACGGCACGTCTGGTGGTTTAAGGGTTCCTAGACAGTTTAGACTTACCAATTCAATCAACACGCCAAGTGTTAGTGAAGGAGCACCTAATATTACACAGGTTTTTGCGTCTTATGCACAAGGTAGCATTGGTTACAAAAACTGGTTAACATTAAACTTATACGGACGTAAAGAATGGAACTCTACTTTAGTTTATTCTAACGGAACAGGAAATTACAGTTATTTCTATCCTGGAGCGGATTTAGCATGGATTTTTACTGATGCTTTTAAAATGCCTACTATATTCTCTTATGGTAAATTACGCGCTTCTTATTCAATAACTGGAGGAGGTACAAGTGTTTACCGAGCAAATACAGGTTATTATTTAAAAAATGGAAATTACCAGGCGCTTGGTGCAAATGCTGCGAATATCGAGCAGTACGGGTTTGATAGCCAAACATTGGGTAACCTGAACCTTAAGCCATTAAGAGCATATAGTAAAGAAATTGGTGTTGAACTAAAAATGCTTAATAACAGATTAGGCTTGGATTTTACGGCTTACAGAAAAAACACAAGAAATCAAATTATCAACCTGTCTGTTCCGTTTGAGTCAGGTGTGCAAAATACACTAATCAACAGTGGAGATGTTCAGGATCAGGGTATTGAATTAATGCTTTCTGGCACCCCAATTAAAACTGGATCATTCTCTTGGGATACTTACTTCAATTATACCAGAAATAGAACGAAAATTATCTCATTAGCACCTGGAGTAACAACAGTACAGTTAGAAGGTGGCGATGGTATCAGAACTGTAGCTAAAGTAGGTGGCGAATATTCTACATTGGTAGCAGCTTATGGTTATGCCAAATACCAGGCAAGAGATGCAAATGGAAATCCAATCGACAATCCAAATAATGGTAAACGTGTAATTTCTCCAGCAGGTACAGGAGGTGCATTTTATACCAGAGCATCTAACTATGCAAATGGATTAGAAACAGAGAGTACTATTGGTTCTACATTACCAAAATTCTATGGTAGCATTAGAAATGTAATTACTTACAAATCATTGTCATTGAGTGCGTTGATTGATGCTAAATTTGGTGGTTATGTATTTTCTGATACTTATTTTTACGGTAGTCAAACTGGTAATCTAAAAAATACATTGTTTGGCCGTACTGTTGAAAATGGTGGTACAGCTTATACTGAGGCCGGAAACCAAGAGGTTGGGGTAGTTTTAGATGGTGTATTTGCAGATGGAACGATGATAAATGGCGTTAACGTAGGTGGTATGAGTCATCAGCAAGCTATCGATAAAGGATTAAGAATTCCGACCATAACCTGGAGATACTATAATAACTCAAATGGATGGGGTAATGGTATCAGAGAACGTGGTGCTTTCAAATCATCATGGGTTGCCGTGAGAGATATCACTTTATCATACGATCTGCCAAAAGCATTTGTATCTAAAATAAAAATGAATGGGGTTAAGGTTTATGCTAGTGCCAGAAATATTGGTTTTCTATACAACAATGCACCAGATAACCTAAATGTTAATGACTTTACAAGTACTGGAGCTGGTGGAGCATTTTTAGGTGGCGGTACCCCTTATGTTAGAACATTTGGTTTAGGTATTAATGGTAGTTTTTAATCACTGTTTTTTATAAAATTGATATTATGAAATATTCAAAATATAATGTTGTTATAGTGTCGGCGTTTATAAGCTCAACACTTTTAATATATTCTTGCAGCAAAGAAAAATTTGCTGAATATAATACTAATCCTGATGCGGTTATTGCAATAGCACCAGAACCACTTTTTACCAAAGCGGTAACCAATTGGCATGATGATAGCTTTGAAGCTTTCTATGAAAACTATAGAGGTGTATCGAGGTGGACAAGACAAATGGTTGGCTTAACAGGTAATACAAGTACAATTACAGATGGAATAGGAAATATAAACCAACGGTATGGAAGGTTTTACAACAGTTCTGGAAACCTGCTGGTTGATGTTCAAAAAACCATAGAAAAACTTGCTGATGATCAAAAACCAAGGTATGTGCAAATGAAAACCATTGCAGAAATACTAAAGGTTTACGAGGCTTGGTTTGTAACTGATGGCAACGGAAGTATCCCATATACTGAAGCTTTTCAGGCCAGATATAATGGTACTTTTACACCTGTTTACGATACGCAACAGAATCTGTACAATAGTTTTGAGAAAACGCTGAAAGATGCAGTAGCAGTTTTGAAAGCTCAGCCTGCGGTACCTCAGGTTAGCTTGGGAAGTAACGACTTATATTATCAAGGTTCGATACCTCAATGGATTAAAGCGGCAACTAGCTTACGTTTATTAATTGCCATGCGCTTATCTAAAAAAGATCCGGCAAAACTTAAAGCAATAGCAACTGATATATTAACAAACAGTGCAGCTGATTTAATGGCTTCACCAGATGACGATTGGTCATTAAAAGCTGGAAGTAATTTTATTGGTGCAGGTAACTGGGATGTTAGTGCATCGGGTGCTTATGGAGCAAATGGAACAGTGGATTTTATGTGGAGAAACAACGATCCAAGATTACCATTGTTTTACCAAAAAAATTCATGGACACAAGAAAACTTTGATGCAGCTAAAACTGAAGGGAAAATACCAGCAAACTCGGTTTTCGATTCAAGACGCTATTATGGTCAGTTTACAAGCCCGGATGCAAATACAATCCCAGCTAAGCAAAAATTCTTTAGCCCTGTTGTAATCAAGAGCGGTAATTTAGATACGATATCTGCAATTCAATATCGTATGTTCACGCCAGCACTCAGCTCAGGTACGGGGTCGGCAACATTTTTAATACTAACCTATGCTGATATCTGTTTTCTACGTGCCGAATTAGCTGCAAGAAATATAACAAGCGAGAACGCTTCTGAATGGTATTATAAGGGAATTGATGCATCTATCACTACTTACGATAGAATAGCTAAAGCTGCAGCTTTAGCCGATTATGCTGCTCTGGATCCTAATGCGGTTACAGCCTACAAAGCTAAACCAGAAATCGTTTATAATCCGGCAAAAGGCTTAGAACAAATTTTAATTCAGCAGTACCTTAACTTCTATAAAAACTATAACGAATGTTGGGCACTGCTTAAAAGAACGGGCATGCCTAATGCGCAAACGGCATTGGTGGTAGAAGATTTTACATTCTCAGGTCAGGTGCAACCAATACCTAGAAGGTTTGTAATCAACTTCCCGTTGGCCGGTGATGCTAATTTTGCAAATAAGCAAAGTGCAATCGCAGAAATGGCTAAAGAGTCTTATTTTGGACAACCAACTGATGTTAAAGGACGTGTTTGGTGGGATATGCCATAAGTTATTATTATCTTTATTAAGTGAAAATGGCCGGTATATCCGGCCATTTTAATTAGCTTTAAAAATGAGAAATCGCATTGTATTTATCATATCAGTTCTATTTTGCATAATCTTTTTGAATGATGTGTCAGCTCAGCGCTTTCATGTTCAGGAAACAGGATTATGGCCGCAGGTGAAGATTATTAACCCGATTTCTGTAAGCACAAAACAAGCGATAAAAAGTTATAAAAATACAGTATTCATCTTTCTTTCACCAGAGTGTCCTTTAAGCAGAAATTATATACCTGAGCTGAACCGACTAAAAAATACCTATAAAAATTGTGAGTTTATAGGCGTATTTCCAGGGAAATCTTATACACTAAAAGATATTAAAGCTTTTATTAAAGATTATAAAGTGTTATTTACAACTATTCAGGATGACAAGAAACACTTAACTCAGTTATTGAATGGCACGGTAACTCCCCAGGTTGTTTTGTTAAGCGCCAAGGGGAATATCGCTTATTCCGGACTGGTGGATGATAAAATAATTGAATTAGGTCAACAAAGGCAAATGGTATCAAAACATTTCCTTGCTGATGCAATAGAAGCGCTTGAGATGAATAAAAAAATTACAATTAGTGCTACAAAGCCAATTGGCTGTTATATTAATGATCTTTAGATAAATGAGGAAAATAATTTTACCAATCTTGTTTTTGATAAACTTAAATTTTGTTTATGCTCAAAAAAAAACTTTCTATGAAGATGTAGCGCCAATTATCTATAATAAATGTACCTCCTGCCATCGGGCTGGAGAAGCAGGGCCATTTCCTTTGATTTCTTATGAAGATGTTTCCAAGAGAGCATCGTTTATTAAGAAAGTAATAAAATCGGGCTATATGCCGCCATGGAAAGCAGATGATCATTATGCTGAAATCCCTTTCCAGGGAAATAGAAAACTAACAGATGCTGAGAAAAAAATCATCATTGATTGGATTGATGATAAAATGCCTGCTGGTACACCTAATAAATTGGCAACTGCTATTCTAACAAAATACCATTCAGGTACTAGCTACCATCGTAAGCCTGATGCCGTTTTAAATATGACCAAGCCTTTTGCTATTAAAGGAGATAACAAGGAAAGGTTTATTGTTTTTAAAATCCCTTTTCAATTTGCCAGGACACAAAATGTTGAAGCCATCGAATTTGTTTCTAAAAACAGAAAAGTAATTCACCATGCTAATTTTGCTATTTATGATGTGCCGGATAATATTCCCTTAGATAAATCTCCTGAGTTTATCAACACAACAGTTGGTGAAACTAATGAAGATAGCTTTTCTGCCTACAATATCTATAAAAGTAACATGATTTATTATGGCGGATGGATTCCGGGAACAAAGTACGAATCTTATCCGAAGAATATTGGCTGGTTAATGCCTAAAAGAGGTGTAATTCTTTTAACAATGCATTACGCACCTACAGGTAAAGATGAAGTAGATTTTTCTTCTATTAACTTCTTTTTTACAAAACAACCTGTTGAAAGAGTTATTGATGTAGTGAACTTGGGTTCTGGTGGGATAGCAGAAGAGGAAATAACCCCATACTTTATGATTCCCGCAGATAGCATTCGTTCTTTCAGGTTAAAAATCACCAATCCGGAAAAGCAATCGATTTTGGGTGTTTGGCCTCATATGCATTTGCTTGGTAAAGATTTTAAAGCTTATGCAATTAGCCCGCAAAAAGATACTATAAAACTCATATCTATTCCAAAATGGGATTTTAACTGGCAGGAACTTTATAAATATCAGAAACCCGTAATCATACCTAAAGATTCTTATTTGGTTATTGAAGGGACATATGACAATTCGAAAAATAATCCAAAAAATTTATTTAACCCGCCCAGAAATATTTATGGTGGAGGAGAAATGAAAAGTATTGATGAAATGATGACTTTGATCATCCTGTATTTGCCATATAAAGATGATGATGAACACTTGTCTGTTAGTGAACCATAATTAACCTCAGCTTTTCAGAAAAGTTAAAATTATCTGATACGCTGAGTCTTCCTGCATTTAAATAACAAACCAGCATCATGGTTTGGTTAATTTGCCATAAAATAACTTTCTTTTTAATTTTTTTAAAAAGATTGCTTTTCTTTTCTTTTTTTTATAAATTTATATAAACCAAATTAAAAATGTCAGCAACTATTAAGAAAGCACAACGATTAAGGGCCGACATCATTAAACTGCTTTATTATAAAAAGAAATCATCCCTAACCGATTTAAGTAAACGCACTAAAAAGAGTTTGCCTTTAATTACATCGACTGTAAATGCATTAATAGAGGATGGTTTAATTATAGAGCAGGGATTGGCACCATCTACCGGAGGCCGCCGCCCTTTAAATTTTTTATTAAACCCCGATTATAAGAGGTATATAATAGCCGTAGCCATGGATCAGTTAACGAGTCAGTTAACCATATATGATTTGTCCAATCACCAGGTTTTGCCAACGCAGGTGATCGATTTAGATATGACCCAAAGTAAAAGTGCCGATACTTTAATTGAATTCATTGATCATTGTATTAAAAAATCAACAATCGATAAAGAAAATTTATTGGGGATTGGTATTGGCATGCCGGGTTTTGTGAATGCAGAAAAAGGAATGAACTATTCGTTTATGCAGGTTGAAAACGATATAAGTCTGCAAGACTATCTCGCTAAAAAACTAAGATTACCAGTTTACATAGATAACGACTCGAGTTTGATCGCCTTAGCTGAATTAAACTTTGGTGAAGCAAGAAATTTAAAAGATGTACTCGTTGTGAATATTGGCTGGGGTACAGGTTTAGGGATGATTATTAATGGCAAATTATACCGGGGCAGTAGCGGCTACGCAGGTGAGTTTAGTCATATTCCTTTATCTAATTCAAATACCTTATGCTCTTGTGGTAAACGCGGGTGCCTTGAAGTGGAAACATCGCTTTTGGTGATGGTTCAGAAAGCAGAAGAAGCCGTAAAAAACGGAGAAGAAACAAGTTTAAAAACGCTTTTTAATGATAAAAGTAAAAGCCATGTCGATCATTTCTTAAACGCAGTTGTAAAACAGGATCCTGTGGCCATTTCTATATTAGCTGATGCCGCATTTCAGATTGGTAAAGGATTAGCCACTTTAATCCATATTATGAATCCTGAGCGTATTGTGTTAAGTGGACGTGGTGCAAAAGCAGGGAAAATGCTTCTGCCGCCGATACAACAGGCCATTAACGAATTTTGTATACCCCGGGTAGCTGAACAAACGGAAATTAAATGTTCAAGCCTAAGCGATGAAGCTGAATTATTGGCTGCAGCCAGTTTGATGGTCGAAAATAGCCTGTTTGAATAAAGAAAACCAAGCAAATAATTAAAATAATTTTTAACTAATAACCAATACTATGAGGGAGTAAAAAAGAACCACTAAACCAAATTTTGAACCAACTTTAACCAATACTAACCTAAACGAATTATGAAAAAAATGTACTTAAAGTGCTTAAGTGTGTTTTTGTTAACCTTTTTGACAATAACCGCTTTTGCGCAAAAAACCATTACCGGTACGGTAGTGGAAGCATCTGGACCAATACCAGGTGTAAGTGTCTCTATTAAAGGCACAACCAAAGCTACCCAGACAGACGCTGGGGGTAAATTCTCTATTTCTGCGACAGAAGGAAATGTCCTTGTTTTTAGATCTGTCGGTTATGTTTCAAAAGAAATTACTGTTGGCGCATCTTCAACAGTAAATGTTAGGTTAGAATCATCTACTAACAGCCTGGATGAAGTTCAGGTGACCACAGCTTTAGGCGTTAAAAGAGAAAAGCGATCATTAGGATATGCAACACAAACAGTTTCCGGAGCTAACTTGACCATTGCGCAAGCCCCAACAATTGCACAGGGCTTAATGGGGAAAGTGGCCGGCTTGAATATCACTCAGGCATCAGGTGGTGTAGAAGGCGGTTCCTCACGTGTCGTTATCAGAGGAAATACTTCGTTAACAGGTGATAATAGGGCGCTTATTATTGTTGATGGGGTTGCTTTAAATAATGATCCACTAAATAATAATGGTAACAATAGTGCCGGAGGCGCAGTAGGTACGGCACAAGGAGCAGATGTGAGTGTTTACAACGATTGGGGAACCGGATTAAATTTTATAAATCCTGATGATATAGAAAATATCACAGTGTTGAAAGGGCCTGCTGCTGCTGCACTTTATGGTGCCAGAGGTGCGAATGGCGTAATTTTAGTAACGCGTAAAAAAGGCGAAAAGAGAAATGGATTAGGGATAGATTATTCTTACTCAACCAGGGGAACAAAAGCCTATCAGTTTTTAGATTTTCAAAATGAATATGGTTCTGGATTAGTTGGTTCGATGTGGACTGCCGATCAAAATAAACAGTTCCCAACAAACGGATCTGGTCAACGTTACCAGATTGGAACATATACCGGAAGTTATGCTGCGGGTGACTATAAAACAGGCGCATACGGAATGCTTCCATATTCGAACAGCACGCAAGCTTGGGATTTAATTTCTTTCCCTAGTGGATTATCATGGGGACCAAGATTTGACAATCAGCCCGTGTTATGGTACGATGGGGTGTTAAGGCCTTATTCTGCTCAACCCGACAACTGGAAAGCCTATTTTCCTGATGGATCGGTAAGTCAGCATAATGTTTCGATATCTGGAGGTGGAGATTTTGGAACAGCAAGATTTTCGTATACACGAGACGATAACAAGGCAAATATTTTAAATAGTAATTTTAATACCAATACATTTAATGTTGGCTCAAGTATTAAAGTAAGCAAAAAAGTATCGGCAGAGATTACAGGAAGTTACATCAATTATCAGCGATTAAATACTCCTCCTGTGGGCTCAGGATCTTACCTTGCTGGCTTCTCATATGCTGCAACCAGAGATTACAGGTCGGATGTAGAGCAAATGAACAATTTTGCCGCTGATGGTTCTCAACGTGATGTAACCAATGGAAGTAATTTTCCTGCAGGTTCACCAGCTTATCCTTATTATAGCTATATGGCTAATTCTTTTTGGAATTTGACCAATAATAATACAACCTTTAATAGAAATCAGTTAATTGGTGGGGCAAAAATTATTGCTGATGTAACCGACTGGTTAACAATTACTGGGCAGGGTGGTTTAGATAACTCTAATGATGTTACCGAAATCAGAAATTACCCTAAAAATATCCAGGGTACAACTGGCTATTACGGACAAGCTATGGCAAAAAGTTTAAACCGCAACTTAAGTGCTTTTGCCAGATTACATAAGGATAATTTATTTAATAAATCTATTAATGGTAGTTTAACTGGCGGGGTAGAATCTTATTATAGAAATGATTATACAGTAAGTAACGGTACCAGTGGTAATTTCATCAAACCTTATATTTTCTCTTTGGATAATGGTGCTAATCCACCTGCTGCTGCAAATGAAATCAGATATGGAAAGAAAATAAACTCTGCATACGGATTTTTAGATTTATCATATAATAATTATCTGTTCTTACAGGTTACTGGCCGAAACGATTGGTCTTCTGCATTGGCAGACCAGTATAACTCTTATTTCTATCCTTCAGCTAACTTAAGTTATGTTTTCACTGAAGGTATTAAAGGGATGCAAACGGCTACACCTTGGTTAAGCTTTGGTAAATTTACGTTTTCTTATGCCGAAACAGGTAGTGACGCAGATCCTTACTCTATTTTTAACCTGATCAACACCTCTGCATACAATGGACAGGCAGCTCAAACCTATCCTTCAACTTTAAAATTTGATGGGATAAAACCTCAGAGAACGCGTTCTTACGAGCTAGGCCTTAATTTAGGTTTCTTAAAGAATAGGCTAAATGTAGAATTGACTGCTTATAGTATGAAGACATTTAACCAGATCCTTTCAACGCCATTACCAGTATCTTCTGGTTTTAACAGCATTCAGATTAATAACGGATCGCTTGGTAACAAGGGTTTTGAATTTATTGTCAACGCAACGCCTATTACATCAAAAGATTTTAGCTGGAATATTTCTGTAAATGGAGCCACTTCGAGTACTAAAGTTTTAGCATTGTCGGAGGGTATTAATGATCTTCAGTTAGGATCGTTTTTCGGAGGAAACGGAATATCTCAAAGGGTAAAAGTGGGCGATAACTATGGAACGATCTATGGAAAAGATTTCACTTACTTAAACGGACAGAAAGTAGTAAAAGATGCAACAGGTGCCAATGGACAGGTAATGACATACACTGTTAATGGTAAAACCTACACTGCAGGTACACAATGGGTATTAACACCTAATGAAGTGCCTATCGGTAATTCGCAGCCAAAGCTAACGGGTGGCGTTAGCAATACGTTCAGATATAAGAGCTTCTCGCTATATGCGATGGTTGATGCAAAAATAGGTGGCGATACTTTCTTTGGTACTTATGGTGCAGCGATGGGTAACGGTTTGTTGGAAGAGACAGTTAAAGAACGTAATGGTGGAGGTCTACCGTTGGTATACCCTGATGGTACAACGGCTAACACTGGGATTAGTTTCGGTGGAGTATATGCTAATGGAACACCTAATACAAATGTAGTAAACCCAGCCTGGTATTATCTGGGTACTTATGGATCATGGAATCACTTAGGATTACCAAGGTCTGCATCCGTTTTCGAAAATACATGGGTTAAGTTGAGAGAAGTTGCACTAACTTATCAGGTGCCAGCTAAGCTTATTCAAAAAACAAAATTTATCCAAAATTTAAGTCTTTCATTAGTTGGCCGCGATCTATTTTACATCTATACGAGCATTCCGAAAGGATTGAATCCTGAAGGTGTAAACGGGATTGGTAACATGCAGGGAATCGAATTTTCTTCTGTTCCAATAGTTCGTTCATTTGGATTTTCGATCAAAACCTCGCTATAATTAAATCTTACTAAAATGAAAAGAAATCAAAAAATAATATATAGCTTATTGGTTATCGGAATGATAGCTAATGGTACTTCATGTAAAAAGGGCTTTGAAGAAATTAATACCCCTTATAAAGAATCGAGTGTGGCTACCGTTTCTATACCTGGTTTATTTAATGGCATTGCAAAAGGCTTAACAGATGAAGATAACACCTTGTATGTGAGTTTATTCTATCCAATTACTAATCAACAAGGTGTACAGAATATTCAGGCTCCCTATTTAAATTATACTTCCAGCCTGTGGAGGAATTATTACCCTGCTTTGTTTAATTATAAGGCTTTGTTGAAAAAAATTAGTGAGCAAGCCAATCCACAGGTTTTTAATAATGTGAAGTACATGGCAAACATTATGATGGCTTCAAAAACCTTGCATATGTTAGATTATTATGGTGATATTCCATACAGTGCTGCTGCTTCTGCAAGTAGTGGAACGGAGTTTTACAGACCTAAATACGATAAGCAGATAGATGTTTACAGAAGTGTTTTAGCGGATCTGAAAGCTGCAGCTGATGGTATTTCCAATGCTACAGACCAAACTAATATCAGTTCTTCCGATTCGTTCCTGAAGAATGATCTGGATGCCTACCGAAAATTTGCCAATGCATTAAGATTACGTTATGCTGTGCGCCTTTATGGCAAAGAACAAACACTGGCTTCAGAAATTTTAGCTGATGTTGTGGGTGGAAATAAACCACTTCCAAATAATCAATCAGCAGCGAGTCTCGACAGGAATAACTTTGGCTTTTGGCCAAGTTTGGTTACCCCGGCAGTAGTAACAGAGCGCCAATGGTATACCTTTAGAGAAACTTCTGTATCTAACATGCGAATGAGTTCTAATGTATGGGCACAAATGTCGAGTAATAATAATACTGACGGCTCGGGTATTTTCGATCCAAGGGTGTATGTTTATTTTCAAACAAATGATGCTAACCAGTGGGCAGCTCAACCGCAAGATAGATCTATTGCCGATGGTGGTACACCCTATCCAAATGATGATACAAAAATGAGGAAACCTTTCGGCAGTAATCCAAATAACAAGTTTTCGGCCTTCAATTATTTTATTGCGTACGATGAGGTTTATTTTCCTTACCTGATTATTACCGAGTCTGATGTCCATTTCTTAAAAGCAGAAGTTTATCAACGTGGTATGGGAGTAGCTAAAAATACAGCATTGGCTAAAACTGAATACGAGGCTGGAATAACTTCTTCAGTTAATTTCTGGTATGCCTATACACAGAATGCGGCACGTTGGTTAACCAAACCGACAGCACCAACCGCTTTACAGATGACCGCTTTCCTAACTAATCCTGCGGTACTTTATAATGGGGCAAATGATGCAGACGCGCTTAAAAAAATAGCAACTCAGGCTTGGTTGGCAACCATGTTCGAACCTGCTGAGGCATGGGCCATAGTGAGGAGAACAGGCTTAACACCTAAAGATGCAAATTATACACCTGCTGTTATAAACAAATTGCCATACCCTGATGATGAGAGTACCAATAACAATGCAAATTGGCAAGCTCAAACAGGCGGTGCAAATCCAACTACACAAATGTTAACCAAAGTTTATTGGATGCCTTAGTTGCACAACGATTTGATTAAACACAATGTCCCGGCCAATTTTTGGCCGGGATTTTTACAACTTAATTATGAAAATAAAAATTTGCTTCCTTTTCTGCTTTGCGCTCTTCGCATTTAATTCTTCTGCTCAACAGAACGATATTATGCCCCAGTCGGAGATTTACGAATGGCCAAAAGATGATGCAGTTAAAAAGAAGCTCGATACCTGGCAGGATAAAAAGTTTGGAATGATTATCCACTGGGGAATTTATGCCGTTCCAGGGATTATTGAATCCTGGTCCATCTGCTCTGAAGATTGGATTGGCAGAGACAGTACCATAAAATACGAAGATTATAAAAAATGGTATTGGGGTTTAAGCGAAAAATTTAACCCTATAAAATTCAACCCCGAACAATGGGCTAAGGCAGGTAAAAGTGCCGGAATGAAATACCTGGTGTTTACCACCAAACATCACGATGGTTTTGCCATGTTCGATACCAAAGAATCTGATTATAGCATAGCCAAAGGTCCTTTTGCAACCAATGCAAGAAAAGACGTAGCCAAATATGTGTTCGATGCTTTCCGCAAAGAAAACTTTATGATTGGTGCATATTTTTCTAAACCAGACTGGCATTCTCAATATTATTGGTGGGACAAATATGCCACTGCAGATAGAAATAACAATTACGATATCAGAAAGAACCAATGGCGCTGGAACAAGTTTAAAAGCTATACCCAGAACCAGATTGGTGAGTTAATGAATAATTACGGAAGCATTGATATTTTATGGCTCGATGGTGGATGGGTACGTCCGCGCAATAGCGTAAATAAAGAAGTACTTTCATGGGGAGCACCTATTCCCGATTGGAGTCAGGACATTGATATGCCTAAGATTGCCGCTGATGCCAGAAAAGTACAGCCTGGTTTAATTGTGGTAGATCGTACCGTACATGGGCAGTTTGAAAACTACCAGACCCCGGAGCAGAAAATCCCCGAAAATCAATTGGATTATCCATGGGAAAGCTGTATGACTTTAGGCGGTGCATGGGGTTTCGTACCCAACGACCGATATAAATCAGCTGGCGAAGTGGTTCATAAACTGGTAGAAATAGTTGCCAAAGGTGGAAGTTTACTTTTAGGCATTGGTCCTAAGGCAGATGGAACACTACCTGAAGATGTAATTACAAAACTCGATGAAATAGGTAAATGGACCAGTAAAAATGGTGCTGCCATATACGGAACACGGATCACCAAAAATTATCATGATGGGCAAAACTGGTTTACGCAAAGTAAAGATGGTAAAACTATTTACGGCATTAGTTTGCTTGGCAATACACCGGGTAATGAAATTTCCTGGCAGGGAAGTATGCCTAAAAAAGGAAGTCCAATTACCATTTTAAGTACCAGTCAAAAGGTAAAATGGACACTAAAAGAGGGCAAGGTACATTTCAATCTTCCTAAAACTGACGAGAAAATAGCCTTGACTTTTTCTTTTACGCCCGAAACCAATTAATTAGTAATGCCGAAACTGAGAAGATACCTATACTTATTGCCTGCATTGTTTTTTTGCAGCAGCCTTTTTGCGCAAGTTAAAAAGGGACAATCTTTACCCTATAAAAATTCAAAATTAAGTGTCGATTTGAGGGTAAAAGACCTCATTTCGAGAATGACTCCGGAAGAGAAATTCTGGCAGTTATTTATGATTCCCGGTGATGTAACCGAAAAGAACAAAGACCAGTTTAAACATGGGATTTTTGGTCTGCAGGTAAGTGCAGCTGCGCAAGGAAGTGGTAATGCACAGCAAATGTTAACCTACAATACCTCAGAAGACGGACTTTCTCTGGCTAAAAAGGTCAATAAAATTCAAAAATATTTTGTGGAGGAAACCCGCCTGGGCATCCCCATCATTCCATTTGATGAAGCTTTACACGGCTTGGTTAGGCAAGGCGCTACCGCTTTTCCACAGTCAATTGGTTTGGCTGCAAGTTTCGATACGGCTTTAGTGGCCAAAATCGGGACGGCTATTGCCCATGAGGCAAGGGCTCGAGGTTTGAGAGATCTTCTGGCGCCTGTAATCAATATGGCTACCGATGTAAGATGGGGCAGGGTAGAAGAAACCTATGGTGAAGATCCTTATCTAACAACCGTTCTGGGGCATGCATTTATGAATGCCATAGAAAAGCAGAATATTATTGTTACCCCAAAACATTTTATTGCCAATGTTGGCGATGGTGGTCGCGATAGTTATCCGATTGAAATGGATAAACATTTTTTAGAAGAAATTCACTTTCCAGCTTTTGAAGATGGAGTTAAAAATGTGGGTATCCGTTCGTTAATGACTTCCTATAACAGTGTTTTCGGTACTCCAGCTACTTCAAACAAGTGGTTGCTTACCACTAAACTAAAAACTGAATGGGGTTTTAAAGGGTTCGTCATTTCTGATGCGGGTGCCGTTGGCGGGGCCAATGTATTACATTTTACCGCTAAAGATTATAAAGATGCAACGGCGCAATCGATTAATGCTGGCCTTGATGTAATTTTTCAGGTAGATTATAACCATTACAAACTTTTTCTACCTGCATTTTTGGATGGCAGCATTCCTAAATCGAGAATAGATGATGCGCTTGCCAGGGTTTTGAAAGCGAAATTCGAACTTGGGCTGTTCGAACATCCGTATGTAGATGAAAGTATTGCCGAAAAGATGTTAAGCGATCAAAGTAACCATCATCTGGCCAAAGAAGCGGCCTTAAAATCTTTCGTGCTCCTAAAAAATGATAACAACACCCTTCCGCTAAAAAGTACCAAACGCATTCTATTATTGGGTGAAGATGCAATTGAAGCCAGGTTAGGGGGCTACAGCGGAACAGGAAATAATAAAGTAAATATTATGGATGGACTTAAAAGTGCCGCATCCGGAAATATGGAGATTACTTATTTAAAAGGGAGTAGCCGCGAGTTGCAATCTTATATTCCAATAGATAGCCAGTTCCTTTCTGTTAATCAAAAAGCAGGATTAACCGGAAGTTACTACAAAGGACTTCAATTCACAGGGAAACCCATTAAAGAAGTAAATGATAAGGTTGTTAATTTCAGCTGGACATTATATCCGCCTAATGAACAACTCCAGCTGGATGATTATTCGGTAAGATGGAATGGTAAAATTAAAGTACCACAAAATGCTGAGGTTAATATCGGATTGGAAGGTAACGATGGTTACCGATTATACCTGAATAACCAATTGATTATCGATAACTGGGACAAAAAGTCTTTCAGTATAAAGACAGTTCCGTTTCATTTCGAGAAAAATAAAGAGTATGCAATTAAGGTCGAGTTTTTTGAGCCTAAAGGAAATGGTAAAATCAAACTGATCTGGGATTATGACATCAGGAAATCAAACGAAATAGCCGACGCAGTAAAGGCCGCAAAAAATAACGATGTAATCGTATTTGTTGCAGGCATAAAAGAAGGTGAGTTTTTAGATCGCGCGATGTTAAACCTGCCTGGTAACCAGGAACTGTTATTGGAAGAACTTGCAAAAACAGGGAAACCAATTGTAGTGGTATTAACCGGTGGAAGCGCCATCAATATGCAACCCTGGCTAAATCAAGTAAGCGCTGTGTTAAATGTGTGGTACCCGGGCGAAGCTGGTGGGGCTGCCGTTGCAGATGTATTGCTTGGAAAAGTAAATCCATCAGGAAAATTGCCAATAACCTACCCGATTGATGAATCGCAGCTACCCCTGGTTTACAACCACAAGCCTACCGGAAGAGGCGATGATTATAATAACTTAAGCGGCGAGCCACTTTTTCCATTTGGATATGGGTTAAGTTATACCAACTTTTCTTACAGCAATTTAAAGTTTAACCGCAAAAGTATCGCTAAAAATGAAACCGCTATAGTTAGTTTCGAACTTAAAAATACAGGCAGTTACGATGGTGAAGAAGTGGTGCAGTTGTACATGAGACCACTGTTAAGCAAATGGGCACAACCGGTTCTTGCACTGAGGGCTTTTCAGCGGATACATTTAAAGGCAGGTGAAACAAAGGTCATTTCATTCAAACTGGATAAAGAAGTGCTTCAAACACTCGATATTAATAATGTTTGGGGAGTAGCACCAGGTGAATATCGAATCATGATCGGATCATCCAGCAAGGCACTTTATTTAAAAGATAACTTAACAGTTAAGCCTTAAAAAAACACCCCCTATGGTTGGGTATAAACCATATCAAGTAATAGTTGCCGCAGATCTTGGTTAAATCTGCGGCTTTTTTATGTTCGGGATTTTTGCCGCGCCCGCATTGCCGATCGGGCAGGAAGCACGGAAAACGAAATTTCCATGTCGTTGTCATCCTGAGGGATAATTTATGGCGTGGAATCGTCATTCCCAACTTGATTGGGAATCGTAATGCAATAAGCTTTAAGATTAGCTTTGCTGAGCACTGCGTGGTTCCCGCCTGCGCGGGAATGACGACTTTCTATAAGAATATGTCAATACTAGCGTAGTCCAAGGGGTTTTTAAGATAAAAAAAATAGAATTGCCAACCCAGCTTTGCTAACCTAGCACCTTATCTCAGCGTACTTTGCGGTTACATAAATCGACGATGGTCTATCAACCATCAAACTATTAACTCAAGCCATCAATACCCAATTTCACCGCAAGCTCATTCAGGTCCTTTACCACTACATCAATTAACGGAATGCCACTAATTTTTCTTTCCTGCTCAAATTCATGTTCAGGTTCGCCGGGGATGATTACTTTTTTGTCAGGATCGATCGTTTTTGCACTTTTAAAGCGTTCTACCCAATTATCCAGATGATCTTTAAAGTCTGCAGCCGGTCTGAAGCCATCTACACGCATGGCGCCTAAAAAATGGCCTAATCCTTCACCAACCGGATTTGCCGATGGTTCTAAAAAAGCCACAAAAGGAGGCACCCAGGGACCATAATTAGCACCAGACAGTACCGCTGATAAAATATCAACCGTAGCACTCAATCCATAACCTTTATGACTGCCATGGTCTTTATCGCTACCCAAAGGTAAAAGTGAACCGCCATTTTTTAATTCGTTAGGGTCAGTAGAGTTTACTCCGCTTTTATCCTGAACCCAGCCATCAGGAATACTTTTATTAGCACGTTGGGCAATTTCCAATTTGCCATTTGCTGCTGCGGCAGTAGCCATATCTACAATTACAGGTGGATATTTTCCGGCTGGGAAAGCGTAACACATCGGGTTTGTGCCCAGTAAACGTTCGTTGGCATAAGTAGGTGCCACCAGGGGGCTTGCATTGGTCATGCTAATACCAATCATATCTTTTTCTACAGCCATTAAAGCATGGTAACCGGCAATTCCAAAGTGATTGGAGTTTTTAACCGATACCCATCCGCTACCGTATTTTTCTGCTTTTTCGATAGCAATTTTCATCGCGAAAGGCGCTACAACCAAACCTAAACCTGCATCACCATCTACTGTGGCTGTGGTAGGCGTTTCGTGTACGATTTTAATATCAGGTGTGGCATTGATTCTTTTCTTTTCCCAAAGGCGTACATAGCCACTTAAACGTGCAACACCATGAGAGTCGATGCCACGTAAATCTGAGCGGATTAATACATCGGTTGCTAAATCGGCATGTTCATCAGAGCAGCCCATTTTTTTAAAAACGTTAAAAGTAAAAGCCCTGAGATTGGTTTCGGTGAAAGTGATGAAGTTCATTTTAAGTATCAAGTTTGGGTAACAAGTTGATAGTATTTAGTAGCAGGTATCAAGAGTTTAGCTTCGGATTGTCGACTATCGACTTCCGACTCGGGACTTAGGACTAATATTATGGTAATAAAACAGTAAAATCGCCACCTAGTGGTTCGAAGTTTTCTATACACGAAGAAAGAAAATCTTCGCCATAATTCACATACATGGGCGCAATATTCAAGATTCTTTCCTGCAGTGTTCCATTCGGGAAAAGCCTTTTCTTTACATTATCTATCTGTAGCAATGCCGTTTCATGTTTTCTTTTCTCGGCACGGAATAGTTTCTTTTCCAGGTTCGCCAATAAATGATTGGTTCGTTGTTTTGCCGTATCAGTAGAAACAGAAAGCGTTTTGTCGATTTTATAGGCATTTAGTTTAATCTGATCGAAAATGCTGTTAATGGCTCTGGTTTCATCGGCTAAACTCAACAATGCCGTGGTATTACGCTTTACCCAAATATTTTTTAGTTCTTCAACAGGTAAGAAAATATCTTCCAGAGAGAAACCTAAATGATATAAATTCTGGGCACTGCGTTTATCAATCAATAAAGCCGAATTACGCAAGAGTAAAACCGGAAAATCAACTTGGTAAAAGTCGAAATTTGCTTTTAACTGCATCCAGTAAGCTACTTCTGCACCACCACCAATATAAGCCAGGTTGGGTAAAATAACTTCCTGGTACATGGGGCGCATCACCACGTTTGGGCTAAACCGCTCAGGATGTGCCTCGATTTCTGCTTTTAGTGTTTCTTCGGTAAAACTGATATCGGTATGATTGACCAGATATTTGCCATTTTCAAAAATCAGGCGTTCGCGGAGATTATCAATCAGGTAAAAGAAGTTAATATCACGACCATTCACCTGCGTTTTATAACCTAAATCTTCCAGGTTTTTTGAGCTCTTTTCAATATTTTTCGAACTGTTATGCTGAATAATATCTTCGGTAATAATATGCGCGAATTGTTTTTTTAATTGGGCATCATCTGCATTTACAATCACCAAACCATATTTCTCGAACAGGTTGTTCACCAAAAACCGGGTGGCATCGGCTAAATTATCGTGTTGCAAATAGGCCTGTTCTACTAACTTGGCAATCCGTTTCCCGTTTTTAGAGATACCAAGATAACCCTTATATGCGGTTACTGCTGCGGCAACGGTTTGGGTGCTTAATCTTCCGGTGGCACCGTTGGTTTGTTGTATCCAGCTGATGTTCTTTTCATCAACACTTACATGGTTAATTTCATCAAAATCATGATCCTCTGTTGCCATCCAATAAACCGGGACAAAATTTTGATCAGGATGGGCCATTTTTAACTCGATGGCTAAATTAATGGTGGTTACAATTTTGTAAATAAAATAAAGTGGCCCGGTAAAAAGGTTCAGCTGGTGGCCGGTTGTAACCGTAAAGGTATTCGCCGAGCCTAAAAGTTCTATATTTTTGGTAACCGATTTATTGGGCTGTAAATGCTGGTACTGATCTTGTAAAACCTTAACTAAAGTTTCTCTGTTCCCTGAGAAATTTCGATGCTCAATTGCTTTGGCCAGGCCCTCCATATCAGGACGATAACTATAAAAAGCTTTAAGCTGTTCTTCGTCGTTAATATAATCTAAAACCAGTTTTGAAAATGATCCGGTTTCCTGATATGAGATATATTTTGCCTGCATGATGTGCGAAAGTAATGCAATTTAAGGATAATCGTAAAGTCGCGCCACTATTTTACAATTGTTAAATAATTTTTTGCCACGGAAGCACAGAATCACGGAATTTCCATATAGCCGTCATCCTGAGCGGAGTCGAGGGATCTTTAGGATAGAAAATATTAAAGATTGCTTTCTATCGCACCAACTTTTTCACGGTACAAATCAATCGGGCTATCTAAAAGCACCGCAATTACTGTTAATTCGGGATCTAGTTTATCTTTAGGCACCGGAATGTAAACAATCCCCGGTATTTTGCTCCAGTACAGTTTGTTATAAATTTCGTGCGGAAGCATAGTACCTTCACCTACAATCCTGATCCTGCTGATGTTGTTTTTTAAGCCTTTAATCGCAATTGGGCCGGTTGGTGTACCTTCTACAAATAAATAAAGGGTTTGTTTATCGGCAGAAAGTGCGGTGTTACCCTGGTAATGTCCTGCCGGAATTCCTTCTGTTGTTTTGTATAAGGCCTCCGCATTTTTGATTACCCAATTGTTCACGGTTTGGTCAAGAGGTTTAATATTCGCGTTGAAATCCATCCCATCTGCCGCTAAATTGGTTTCGTTAAAAATATTGATACCCTTATCCAACGTGGCCGCTAACTGTTTCAGCTTGTAAGCAGCAGCATGCTGTTTATTATTTGCTGTAAATAAATATTTTAATGAAATGGCTTCATTTTCGGTTTCAATAAGCGCAACAGGCTCATCAAAATTTACTTTTACTACGGTTACATCCTGATCAAAATCAGTTGAAGGGATATTGAAAACATAATCTGAAGCGCTAATGTTGGCGAATTTTACCTGACCGCCGCCAACTAATTGCATGTTTTTTACTTTTGATTTTAGACCTGTTAGCACAATGCCTTCATTCGTTTTATAATCGAGGTAAAGGAAAAGGGTTTTCTTATCTTTCGAAAGTGCGGTTTTTCCATTGAAATGTTTTTTAGTGATGCCGGTTTGTGTTCCGTAAATGGCTTCGCCATGTTTTTTTGTCCAGCGGCCTAAATCTTTTAAAATTTTAACCTGCTCTGGTGCAATAGTTCCATCAGCTTTTGGTCCAATATCAAGCAATAAGTTGCCGCCCATGCTGATACAATCAACAAGGGTGCGGATAATCATATTTGATGATTTATAGTGATTGTCGTAAGGTTGATAACCCCATGAATCGTTCATGGTATAACAAAGTTCCCACTCTGGTGAACTCGGTTTTACCACCGGGACACCTTGTTCTGGTGTATCGTAATCGCCATGGCCGTTGAGGCGGGAGTTGATAATGATGTTCTGGTTTACCTTGCGTAAATTTGTCAATATGTTTTTGGCCTGCCATTCTTCGCCGCTATGCTCCCAATCGCCATCAAACCATAATAAATCGGGATTGTATTTGGCCGACAGATCGTTTAACTGGCCCTGGAAATAATGCTGAAACTTTGTAAAACGTGGTGCATCCTGTTTATAATCGTAACGTTTTCTGTCGCGGGTAAAACCATCGTAATCCGGATAACTCCAATCAGGTAATGAAAAATATAAACCTGTTTTCAAACCAGACTTTTTGAGTTCAGTTACAAACGGCGTGATTAAATCTTTTTTTGCAGCACTATTTTTTAAGGTTGTGGTGGCTAAAGGAGCTTTACTGTCCCAAAGGGCCACGCCATCATGGTGTTTGGTAGTAATTACCGCGTATTTGGCACCGCTTTCTTTAATCAGGTTTACCCATTCTTCAGGTTTATATTTTGCTGCCGTAAAACCATTAAGCTGTTTCATGTAAGCATCGTGGTTAATGTAATTGTTAAAAAACGACCACGATTCGGAAATGCCATTAACTGAATAAATACCCCAATGGATGAAAATACCCAGTTTGGCATCGGCAAACCATTGCATTTTTTGGCTTGAACTGCTTTGCTGGGCAGAAAGATTATTAACTACAAATAGTGGTAATAAAAGGAAGAAAAACTTTAAAAAACGCATGATCTTGTTTAGTATATCTAAACGTTAAATATAGGATTTTTTGATTTTGTATAAGAGATAAATCAAACAATATATTATGTTAGATCATACTACTGCAATAGATATAATGAATATTAAGAAGGGTTTTATTGCCAAGGGCAATTTTAAATCGGAAAAGTTACGTAGCTTAAACCCAAGTCAATTTCTTTCTTATCACTTTTCTGAAAGAGAATTTGATGATCTTCAATTTTAATCACATCGTAATCAATTGAAACCTTAATTTGGTTATTACGATCAACTAAGCCCCATTTTCCGCCAGAAATACCCCAGAACCCCGGTCTGTTTGCCGTTTTTAGATAGAACATTTGCCCATAATGGTTTACTAAAAATAAATTTTCGTTCGGGGTAAAATCTATCCAATCATATAAAATCGGTATGAGCTCTTCATTGTGGAGACCCACTACTCCCCATTTTCCACCATTTGATAAATAATATGCGCTCATGCCTGGCCACAAATCAGCCGCCCTAATATTTAATTCCCCTGTCATAGCTAATGCGGCGCTAGGACCATTGTACAAAAGGTTGTATGTGGGTGGAATCAATTCATTGTATTCATTATCCAGCAAACCCCATTTTCCATTTAATAATTGTGCATCAACGGCTTTATAATCTTTGTTGTTTGCACTTCTCTTAAAAGTTTTAGCTTTTACCAAACTGTAACCAACAGAAAGATCTTCAGGATTTATTAAGGCATTGGATTTTACCAAATTATCTTTAGAATTAAGATAAATCCTATCATAATCAAGCGATTTTATTTTCTTACCATCGTATTCATATATATCATAAACACCTGCAGAAAAACCGATTATTAGTTTGCATTTTACATCTTGAACAATTTTTTCATATCCAATTGGTACAACCAATTCGTTAATGGGATTATAAACCCCTGAAACACCATTTTTGGTTGCCACTACAAAATTATCTTCCAGTGCATCCAACTTATTATAAATAATTGGGATTGTTACATTAAAGCTATCATCTACTGCCCCATATAATTGATTTTCGCTCCATTTATAAACCTTGGCAGTAATATCATCATCTGATACTATAAAAAGCTTGTTGCATTTATACATAGCATAAATAGAACCCTTTATATTAGTTTCTGCTAAAATTTTCCCATTGTTATTTACATGATAATGGGTATGGCATAAATCTGTTTTTACAGTTACTATCCAAGTATTTTCAGTATAAATATATACATCATCCGTTTTGAACTTTAGCCTTAGACTATCTTGAATCGATATACCGCCATCGAGATAAATTCTCCTTTTCTGTATCAGATTAGTATCCCTCTCATATTTCATTTGGATCCAAACTCCCCATAATATAAAAAATACTATGGATACGCCAACGATAATGATTACAAGACCCGCCATATGCCCGGTTTAAATATATTTTCGATGTAGGCTGTTATTGCATCATAATAACTCCTGTCGTAATAAACTTTAGATGCTAAAATGCCTGATTTTGTAAAGGCATTCCCATACTTGCAGTTTTCATTCCCATCATCAGATTCCATATAATATCCATCTTCTACTAATTCACCTCCAGAAAATGCTGCTTCTGTATGGGCGTCAGGAATATCGGCCCAATCCGACTCATGAAAAAGGATAAAAGATTTTCCCCGAAGATTTAGTAAATCAATTATTTCTAAAATTCTGCTTACATTATCTTCTGTGAGTGATACATCATCGTAACCGTTATATAAATCGTTTATTTTTAATGGGAATGGCTTTTTGTTTATGCCGAATACTTCTATAAACTCCTCAATAGCATAGTTACTTACATCGATAGGGACAGTAATCACATCATCTATTTTAAAATGCGGTACATTTTCTGAGATTATAATTTTCTCTTTTGTAATTATGCAACTATATGCTGAACTCATATCCTAATCAATTACGAAAAACACTATCTGTTAGTGTCTGGCGGCGAGATAAACAAATACGCCAATCTTTTATCAATTATTGAATTAAATAAATATAACATATTTAAAAACAAAAAAAAGCCGCCCCGAAAAATCGGGACGGCTGTAAAATATTTGGTTTAGTGATTTACCATTTTTTTCTGCGTTCACCGCCTTCACGGTTTCCGCCTTCTCTGCGTGGACCTCCGGTGTTACCACCTTTGTCGTCACGGCTACGTCCAGAGAAATCTCTGAAACCGCCACCGCTGTTTCCGCCTTCGCGTCTTCCGCTACCACCGCCAGAACTTCTTCTGTCGCCTCCGCCACGGTAACCACCGCCACCGCCGCTTCTGCGTTCTCCGCCGAAACCACCGCTACGTCTTTCACCGCCACCGCGTCTTTCGCCAGCACCTTCACCACGACCACCGTCTCCGCTTTTCTCGATACGTACCTGACGTCCGTTAAACTCAACAGATTTAAAGCCTTCAAAAACTTTGTCAGCTACATCGTCTTCTACTTCAAAGAAAGAGAAAACACCTTTTAGATCGATTTTACCAACGCTTTTGCCACCAATTTTACCGTTGTTACAGATAAATGATAACATATCGCCGCGGGTAAACTCATCTACAGAACCTAAGTTGATGAACAAACGGGTGTAACCTTCGCTACCACGTCCACGTCCACCTCTTTCGCCTCTGTCCGCACCACGATCATCGCCAACTGCAGCGTTTAAATCAGGCGCTTTAGAATAGTAATCTAAGAAACGGTTAAACTCTAAAGATGCAAAACGTTTAATTACATCTTCTTTGCTTAAATCAGCAAATTCATCCATAATACGAGGGATGTACTGATCAATCTGTTCGTTGTTAACTTCTACGTTATGTACTTTGTGTACTAAAGAGAATAATTGTTTTTCACAAACGTCAAATCCTGTAGGTAGCTCAGCTTTGGTAAATTGTTTACCAATAATGCGCTCTAACTGGCGGATTTTGCCTAATTCTTTAGAGTTGATGATACAGATCGAAATACCTGTTTTACCAGCACGACCAGTACGGCCAGAACGGTGGGTATAACTTTCAATTTCGTCAGGTAAAGAATAGTTTACTACGTGTGTTACATTATTTACATCGATACCACGTGCGGCAACATCAGTAGCAATTAACAACTGCATGTTACGCTCACGGAAACGTTGCATTACTTTATCACGTTGTTGTTGCGATAAATCGCCGTGTAAAGCATCAGCATTGTAACCATCTTTAATTAAGTGCTCGGCAACATCCTGTGTATCCAATTTGGTTTTACAAAATACTACGGCAAAAATTTCAGGGTTAAAATCTACAATACGTTTTAAGGCAGCATATTTATCACGAGCACGAACAATGTAATATTCGTGTTCGATGTTTACGTTACCTGTATTTTTTGTGCCCATGGTTAATTCAACAGGGTTATCCATGTAGTTTTTAGCTATACGGCGAACTTCTGCAGGCATGGTAGCCGAGAATAACCAGGTTTTTTTGTCATCAGGAGTAGTTGATAAAATGTCGTTAATGTCGTCCTGGAAACCCATGTTCAACATCTCGTCAGCTTCATCAAGCACAACATATTTAACGTTAGTGAAGTCAATGGCTTTACGGCCAATGATATCCAACATACGGCCGGGCGTGGCCACTACGATCTGAACGCCTTGGCGTATTTCGCGTAGTTGTTGCATAATGTTCGCGCCACCGTAAACGGCAACAACGTGGGCATTAGCAACGTTTTTAGAAAAGTTTTTAAGGTCGTTAGCGATTTGCAAGCATAACTCACGGGTAGGGCATAAAATCAATGCCTGTGGTTTATTAACTTTAAAATCGATTAGTTCTAACAGCGGCAAACCAAATGCGGCTGTTTTTCCTGTTCCTGTTTGGGCCAAACCAACAAAATCATTAGTGCCTTCTAACAGTACAGGAATACTTTGCTCCTGAATAGGTGTTGGAGTTTCAAATCCAAGATCCTTTACGGCATTAACGACGTCATCACTTATCCCCAATAATTGAAATGGGTTTGTCATTCGTCTTTTTATTTTTAATTGAGCCGCAAAGGTACGGTTAATATTCCGTATTTCACAGATAATCAAGTAAATAGTTTTTTAGGCTAAATATTTGAAAATAAGGAAGTAACAGTGGATGTAAGATGGATGATGGAAAAGGTGGGATGGGGCTGGTTTAAGTTGAGGTCGTGATTGTAATAGAGACAGTTGCTTTTTATTTGGAAAGCGGCTGCAGTGGGGCTTAGGTTGCATCAGTCCCGTTTTCCGTTTCAATCTTTTTAAACCTTTCAGGTTTCAAAAGGATTTTCACTCCAACCGGGTTTAGTTGGCAGGGCTGGAGGTAAAAATTTGAGTTTACCACATCAGTACCATCAAACGGTTTTATTTAGATGGTCTTTAACGAGCCATAATGAGTGCAGTTTCTAAATATGCGAGCGTATCCTGAGCACTCAGTTTGGTCACAACGTCATCGGCAATATCGTTAAATGCAATTCCCGATTGTTTTGAGGTGGTTCCGCGTTTTAGCAAAAATACCGTTCTTGAAAATGAAAATTGATCATAATTTCCCCGGGCAACCCTTACTTCCTGTGTAATGTAGTTGTATCCATTCTGAGTTGGAATAGGACTTATTGGTGCGCGGTATTTAAAAATCTGGTCCACGAGCTGATTATTGGTTAACACGGTTTTTGGCGAGTAGAACAGTATTAAATCGCCGTCTTTTATTACCGTATAATTTACATTTCCGTCAATTGTTGCTGCATCGCTAGCTGAAAAAAACAGACTGCTTCCATCTGCAACGTAATGATCTGGTATAATAAAGCTACTTTCGTTTTTAATAAATTGCTTAATAATGTTTTGGTCTTTTATTTCGCCGTTTGCTGTAAATAAACGTGTATCCGATTTTTTAACCAGATTTTCGGTTTGCAGCATTAACGGGAAATTTATCTCTGCTTTGCTTCCGCCTTTTTTGCACGAAAAACAGAGACAAATAATAAGAACAGCAAATGTATTTCTGTAAGCCATAAGCAAGTTATCTTAACCTTTCAGCCGAACGGATTAACCTTTCGTCTTTATTAATGCCGAAAATAGCCAGTACAATAAATAAAATAGCTAATGCAGGCAAATAAGCGCCAACACCGAAACTGGCACCTTCAATACCACCTGGCAGTTTTTTGGCATAAACACTGCACCAAAAGGCAAAACCACCAATTAATACAATTGATATAATCGCAATGCGTTTCTGAAAACTTCTTCTTTTGTAGTTAAAGATATTCATTAAACAAATAAATGCAACAGCGATATTGGTAATGATTAAAGGTAAAAAAGATTGGGTTTTAAGACCTACACCAGCTTTAATGGTTAAAGTTTGATATAAGCCGGTAGTGTATACCGCTGATGTTGTTCCGGCACTATTTTTAGTTGCAATGGGTAAAAACAACATTAAAACCAAGGTTAATGCTGCTAAAAAAAGCCAGATCGATTGTATTCTTTGTATCATGTTGGTTTAATAATTTAAAAGCAAACTTAGATAAAATTGCTTTTGCTTGCAATTTAACTAAACTCATAATTGTGAATACATCATTTTTTGCTTGGCTGTAATGCCATGAAATGGGGATCACCGTAATAGAATTTGTAAGATCCGTCAGGATACAATATTAACGATGTTCCGCAAGTAATTTTCTTTGTAAATATATTTTTTCTGAGGTAACCACCATCCGTGATAATTTTGTTATTCCAGAGTACAAGTTTGTTAAAGCTTTTGCCACTCTCCTTAATTTGATATACAGAAGTACCTGGGTGTGCATTCTTATACTTCGAAATAAAATCGTTTGTAGAAATGATAATTTTAGCAATATAGTTATCCGTCTGCTGATCAAGGGCATCCCAGCAGCTTTCGTGATTGAAATCGTATTTAATGAACACCGTGTCTTTTACGGGTTTGTTGGATATCGCAGATAAATAATCCCTTATGCTATCAACCTTTCCTGATGAAAATCGGTCGTCTTGTTTTCCCTTTTTCGAAACTGATTTAGAGCCTGCGCAGGCAGCAATAATAAAAGGAAAGATGAGTAAAATAATAGTGTTTTTAATTTTCATGGCGCGTTTTAGATGCTGAGAGGTTATAAAAATATAATTTTTTGTAGCTATTTGATGTTTTTAACGTAAAATATATTGAGTTCCAATTTGTCTCACTACTTAACAAGAGTAAAAAAGTAATTTTTAGATCGCCTTGAGTAAAAAAGGTATTACATCTAACAGTTCTACAGTGGCAGTCTTTTAAATCGATTAACTTTGATCAACCAGACTAATAAAACGATTTATGCTAAAAAACTTACTTTTTCTAATGTTCTTACTTGCTGCAGCAAATACCTTTGCACAAGATACCCTTAAATTTGAAAAAGCATTAACGGTAGCCAGCGGAACCCGCTATGGCCGTGAAGCCACTTATACCGATTTGCTGGCCTGGCAAATGGCTAATGGAAAATTAGAAAAGCCAACCGAAAACGGAGCATTTTCAGCAGGTAAAGATGGACAAAAAGTATTGTGGAAAGCCATTAAAGCAGATGCCAACGGGCGTTTTAGTGCATTCTCGAGGAGATCTTTTCAAACAACAAATAATCCTTTCCTCAATCCAGGCAGTATAGATAGAGGTTCTGATTATATCTACATAACTTATACCTCTCCTAAAGAACAAACCGCCATTTTGAATGTAATCGGCGGTAATAGTTTGTTTTTCAATGGTACACCACACATGGGCGACCCTTATGCGTCGGGTTACATGAATATTCCGGTTCAATTAAAAAAAGGGGTAAACGAACTTTTTGTAAGAGGTGCCAGCATCTTGCCCATGATTATTATTAACGCTAAAAAGTTACTCCTCCACACAGATGATGTGACTTTGCCCAGCATCGTGCTCAATCAGGCAAATGGTGTGCTAAAGGGGGCATTAACGGTAAGTAATTCTTCTTTAAAAGATTTTAACGATTTGCATATCAAAACCGTTTTAAATGGCAAACAGCAGGAAATAGCCATTTCGCGCATTGCAAAACTGAGCATGCGGAAGGTAATTTTTGAATTAGATGCAAGCGCCATAACCACACCAGGTAATTATAATCTCGAAATACAACTGTTGCAGAACAAAACAAGTGTTGATCAGAAGACGATTGTAATTGAAGCTTTGGCCAATTCATCAACCCATAAACAGACTTTTATCAGCAAAATTGATGGCAGCTTGCAGTATTTCGCGGTTACCCCGCAACTTAATGGCTGGAAACCAAATTCAGCATTATTTCTATCGGTACATGGTGCTGGTGTAGAAGCCATTGGTCAGGCAAAAGCTTATAAATCTAAAGATTGGGGAACAGTAGTGGCGGCCACTAACCGCAGGCCACGTGGTTTTAATTGGGAAGACTGGGGTCGCCAGGACGCTTTAGAAGTGTTGGCATTGGCTAAAGATCAGTTTAAACCAAGTGATAAACAGATTTACCTCACGGGTCATTCTATGGGTGGGCACGGCACCTGGTTTTTAGGGGCCACTTATCCCGATAAATGGGCGGCTATTGCACCTGCTGCAGGTTATGCTTCGCTAAAAGATTATGGTTCTGCCGATGGTAAAATTCCGGATAGCAGTAAAAATATAGTGGAAAGAATGCTGTTAAGGGCGGGTAATCAAAGCGATGTTCCAAAACTGGCCACTAATTATACCCCATTAGGTGTTTATATTTTGCATGGCGATGCCGATAAGGTCGTTCCTGTTAGTTACGCCAGACAAATGAAGAAATTGCTTTCAGGCTTCCATGCCGATTTTAGTTATTACGAATATCCCGGAGGTGAACACTGGTTTGGCGATCAAAGTGTAGATTGGCCACCTATTTTTAATTTTTTTAAGTGGCATACTATTGCTACCGATTCGGCGGTAAACCGCATTGATTTTACAACATCAAGTCCGGGGATTTCGGCTACTTATCGCTGGGCCACTATTTATCAGCAAACGCAACCTTTACAATATAGCCGCATCATGTTAACGCGCGACAGGAAGTTATCAAGCATTGTGGGTAAAACCGAAAATGTTGCCCTTTTAAAATTGGCTTTAACCGATTTTGGTGCAAAAACACCTATAAAAATTACTTTAGATAGCTTAACGGTGATTAATTATACCACACAAAGTGTTAATGATACCCTGTTTTTAGAGAAAAATAACGAGGCATGGCAAATTATTACCAAAATTGATAAAAGAGATAAAAACCCGTTACGATACGGCACTTTTAAAGAAGCATTTAATCATAAAATGGTTTTTGTAGTGGGCACAAAAGGTAGTGCCGAAGCCAATCAGGCTAATTTAAATAAAGCCAAATACGATGCTGAAAGTTGGTATTACCGTGGTAACGGCGCAATTGATATCATCATGGATAAAGAATTTTCGGCATCAAAATACCAGGGGCGTAATATTATTTTGTACGGAAATTCCGAAAATAATACAGCCTGGAAAACATTACTGAAAGATTGCCCGATACAGATAAGCAATTCGCAAATAACCACAGGACAAGGCAGCTGGAAAGGAGATGATTTAGCGGCATATTACATTTGGCCACAACAGGATAATAAATTATTGATCGGGGTAGTGGCCAGCACCGGAGTAACCGGCATGAAAGCTGCTTATGCCAACCAGTATTTTGCAGGCGGCAGCGGTTTCCCTGATTTTATGATATTTTCGTCTGAGTTACCTAAAGAAGGAAGTAAAGGCATTAAGCTGGCTGGTTTTTACAATAATAAATGGCAGTTTGACGAAAAAAATACCGCTAAACCTTAGTGAGGGCTGTTACGAATAAATGTGAAGCGCTTTCCTCCTAAATAAAAGGAAAAAAGTATTTTTGCATCGCTTTGAGTAAAAAAAGGTATTTCATCCAACTGGCTTATGATGGCAGCTTATACCATGGCTGGCAAACACAACCTAATGCAATTACCGTTCAGGAATTGTTAGATAAGGCTATGTCTGTTTTTTTTAGGCAAGCTATCGAAACATTGGGCTGCGGCAGAACGGATGCCGGCGTACATGCCACTGATTTTTATGCGCATTTTGATGTGGAAGGTGTAGAAGAGGCAAAAGTTTTAAACGCAGTAACGGGCATCAATGCCATGTTGCCCTATCAAATTGCTGCAAAAAAAATAATACCCGTGCATGATGATGCGCATGCCCGCTTTGATGCAACTGCCCGTGCTTATAAATATTATGTACACTTCGAAAAAAATCCTTTTAAACTTAACCGATCTTGGTTGGTTAAAGATCAACTGGATGTAGAAGCGATGAATGGCGCTGCAGCATTGTTATTAAATTATACTGATTTTTCGTGCTTCAGTAAGTCAAATACGCAAACCTTTACCAATAACTGTAAAGTAACCAAAGCCGTTTTCGAAGAACAGGAAGATGGACTGGTTTTTACCATTCAGGCCGATCGCTTTTTACGGAACATGGTAAGGGCTATAATGGGTACCCTGGTGCAGATTGGTAAAAAGGAAATAAATTTAACGGATTTTAAAGCAATAATAGAAAGTAAAAACCGCAGTAACGCCGGACAATCGGTGCCAGCCTGCGGTTTGTACTTAGTGAAGATAGAATACCCTTATATAAGGTAGAAGGTTAAAGGTGTAAGGTAAAAGGTTTGGCGACCGCTTTACAAGATAAACTTTTCCTTTATTGAAATTTGTGTAAGATACGTAGGACCTTAACCCCAAAACCTTATATAAGGTAGAAGGGTTTAAGTTGGAAGGTGCAGCAACCGCCATAAAAAAAGTGAATTACAACAAAAAGATAGTATAATTTAAAATTTTAAAACAGTGTAAGGCTTTATACCCTAAACCTTACACCCTAAACCCTAAAATGGCAGTTACAGGCGACGTATACAACACCGGATTACTGAAACGTATTTTTCAATACGTAAAGCCTTATCGTGCTGTTTTTGTATGGTCGGTTATTTTAACCATTCTGCTCGCGGCCATTTCTCCCGTACGTCCGTTTTTAATTAAGTATACGCTCGATCATTATATTTTAGCCGGGAATTATTCCGGGCTGGTCAACATGACCATGTTGATGGTCTTTATGTTGATTTTACAGACCCTGATCCAATATAACCATACGCTTTTAACCAATACCCTGGGACAATCGGTTATCCGCGACCTTCGGATCAATGTTTTTAACCATATTACCAAACTCCGCCTTAAATTTTTCGATAAAACACCCATCGGACAATTAATAACCAGAACAGTTTCAGACCTGGAAACCATTGCTGATATCTTTTCGGAAGGTTTAATCTCCATGATTGGCGATAGTTTGCAGGTGGTGGTAATTGTGTGTGTAATGTTGTACACCGATTGGCAATTGAGTTTGGTGGTGCTTTTACCCATTCCTTTGTTGATTATGGCTACCCGGAAATTTCAGCAAGCGATTAAAGTGGCCTTTCAGGAAATCAGGAATGAGGTTTCTAACCTGAATACCTTTTTACAGGAACACATTACAGGTGTTTCTATCGTTCAATACTTTGCGAGAGAGAAACAGGAGTACAGAAAGTTCTACGCGATTAATAAACGTTATCGCGATGCCAATATTCGTTCTAACTGGTATTATTCTATCTTTTTTCCGGTAGTAGAGTTAATTTCGGCCATGTCGCTGGGCTTATTGGTATGGTATGGCGCAAAAAGCATTCTTTCCAAACCCCTGAATGTAACACCCGGAACCATCACCCAGTTTATCATGTACCTGGGTATGGTATTTACACCAATCCGCCAGCTGGCAGATAAGTTTAACACCCTGCAGATGGGTATGGTTGGTGCCGAACGTGTTTTTAAAGTTTTAGATACTGATGAGACCACATCAAATGAGGGAACACAAAGGCCTGCAAAATTAGAAGGAAATATTAAATTCGAAAAGGTATGGTTTGCCTACAATGATGAAAATTATGTGCTGAAAGACCTCAGCTTTGAAGTAAAAGCTGGCGAAACCGTGGCTTTGGTTGGTGCAACCGGGGCAGGAAAATCATCTACCATCAATATCCTGAACCGCTTTTATGAAGTGAAAAAAGGGGATATTACGGTTGATGGTATCCGCATCGAAGATTTTGACCTCGATTACCTGAGAAGTCACATTGCTACCGTGCTGCAGGATGTTTTCTTATTTTCAGACACCATTTTAAACAATATCACCCTTAATAATCCCGAAATTACGATAGCAGAAGTGGTTAATGCGGCCAAAAAAGTAGGTGCACACGATTTTATCGAGCGTTTACCTGGTGCTTATCAGTACAATGTGATGGAAAGAGGCGCTACGCTTTCAGCAGGACAGGCGCAGTTAATTTCGTTTATCCGTGCGCTGGTGCACAATCCGGCTATTTTGGTTTTAGATGAAGCTACCTCATCAGTTGATACCGAAACCGAATTACTGATCCAGAAAGCCATTGATAATTTAATGGAAGGCCGAACCTCGATCGTAATTGCTCACCGCTTATCCACCATTCAAAAGGCTGATCAGATTATTGTGCTCGATAAAGGGGAGATTAAAGAAAAAGGAACGCATCAGCAGTTGTTAAAACTAAATGGTTACTATAAAAAGCTTTACGATCTGCAATTCTCGTCCAAAGGGATAGCTAAAGTTTAAACACATTTATTCCCGAGGATTTTCTTAATTTAACAGCTTCTTAAACCCCATAGGAAGATGAAACGGTTAAAATTACTTGCCTTATTCTTGTTTTCAGCTTTAACCCTGCAAGTTTCTGCTCAACAGAAAAAATATGTTATGGTTATTCACGGCGGTGCCGGCACCATTCTCAAAAAGAATATGACTGCCGAAAAGGAGGCCGCCTATATTGCTGTTTTAACACAAGCCTTGCAGGCAGGTTATGCCGAAATTAAAGCAGGAAAAAGCAGTATGGATGCGGTAGAAGCCACGATTCATGTGATGGAAAACGATCCTCACTTTAATGCGGGGAAAGGGGCCGTTTTTACGCATGATGGCAGAAACGAACTTGATGCGGCAATAATGGATGGTAAAACTTTAATGGCAGGATCGGTTGCCGGTGTAACCACCATTAAAAATCCAATTTCTGCAGCAAGGGCTGTGATGGAAAAATCGGAACACGTGATGATGGTGGGTGCGGGTGCTGAGCAGTTTGCTAAAGAAGTAGGACTGGAAATCGTAGATCCAAAATACTTCTGGACTAAAGAGCGCTGGGATGGTTTGCAAAAAGCCATTAAAGAAGATTCAACAAAAGCAGTACTCGATCATGGAAACAAGAAATCGGAATTATTGGGAAGCAAAAATCACGATTATAAATTTGGTACGGTGGGTTGTGTGGCCTTAGATCAAGCGGGCAACTTAGCTGCAGGAACCTCAACCGGTGGTATGACCAACAAAAAATATGGACGGGTGGGCGATGCGCCTATTATTGGTGCCGGTACCTATTGCAATAACGAAACAGCTGGTATTTCCTGTACCGGTTGGGGCGAATTTTACATCCGCAATGTAGTGGCCAAAACCATCTCCGATTTAATGGAATACAAGGGTTTATCAGTTGCCGAAGCTTCTAAAACAGCTTTAGATAAAGTAGGAAAAATGGGGGGCGATGGTGGCTTAATTGCTTTAGATAAAAAAGGTAATGTAGCACTGCCTTTTAATACCGAAGGAATGTACAGGGGTACCATAACAGCTGACGGTAAAATTGAAGTCAGTATTTATAAATAACGAAATCGCTTTTAAAGTCGGGTTTTAAGCTATTGTGCCACTAAATAGAAAAATACGCATATCTTTCCTTACTCACACCAGGTAAATGACAGTTACAGAATTTATAAAGAAAGTATTTTCCAATTTAACCTTTCAGGTTTTATTGGCCATCATCATTGGAATCTACGTTGGTGCTTACTTTCCTGGTTTTGCACCCACCGCTAAATTAATCAGTCAGGGTTTTATTAACCTGATTAGCATGTTAATTGCACCAATTATTTTCTTTACCATCGTTTTAGGTATTGCACATATGGGCGATATGAAAAAGGTGGGCAGGGTAGGTGGTAAGGCATTGTTATATTTCGAAATTGTGAGCACAGTAGCCATTGCAATTGGTTTATTGGTAGCCAATGTTTTAAAGCCAGGTGCCGGAATGATTGCTAAGGCTGGCGATGCAACCAAAATTGCAGGTTATGCCGAGCAGGCAAAAGACATGAATTGGGCCGAGTTCTTTCTGCATATTATTCCGCATAATATCATAGCCTCATTTGCCGAAGGCAATATTTTGCAGATTTTATTGTTTGCCATTCTTTTTGGTTATGGGCTGAATAAACTGGGTGGCGAAGGTACCGCAGTTTTGAATGCCTTTGATAAAATATCGAAGGTGTTATTTAAAATTATGAAGCTGATTATGCGTTTAGCACCAATTGGTGCTTTCGGCGGAATGGCTTTCAGCATTGGTACTCATGGTCTGGAAAGTATAGTGGGCATGGCCAAACTTATGGGTTCGGTTTATTTAACCTGCTTCCTGTTTATCTTTGTGATTTTAAACGGAATTTGCCGTTACTATAACTTTAGCCTCTGGGCTTACCTGAAGTATATTCGTCAGGAAATTTTAATTGTATTAGGTACCTCTTCATCAGAATCTGCCTTGCCGAGTATGATGCAGAAAATGGAAGCCATCGGTTGCGATAAATCGGTTGTTGGTTTGGTTATTCCTACGGGTTATTCATTCAACCTGGATGGAACGGCAATTTATCTGGCCATGGCCGTTATATTTCTCTGCCAGGTTTTTCATGTCGATTTAACACATGGACAGCAGATCACCGTTTTAGGCGTGCTCATGGTTACTTCAAAAGGTGCTGCAGGGGTAACTGGTAGTGGTTTTATTGTTTTGGTATCAACCTTAACGGCCTTAAAAATTATGCCGATTGAACATATTTCGATATTAATCGGTGTAGATCGTTTTATGAGCGAAGCCAGAGCGATAACCAACGTAATTGGAAACGGTGTGGCTACCATCGTAATTGCTAAAAGTGAAAAGCAGTTTGATGAGCAGAAGTATTTAAAAGCTATTCAACCCGCAATGATAGAAAAAGCAGAAGAAGTGTAGTTTGGAGCTATCAGTTGTGAGTTTTCAGTTCTGGGTGCAGATAATTTAGCCAAAGAAGCACAGAAATCACGGAAAATTTCTTGTATTTATGTCATAGTAAATCTTTGTTTTTATAGCACATGCAAAAGCCTTCTACCCTCAGCCTTCACACCTTCAACCTTTTTTATGTACCTTTGCAGCAGAAACATGCACACAGCTTGTTTAATTAATCCATAGCACATTGGCTCAAGAAGAACAAAATAACCGCAAAGAAAAAAGCGAGTTACACCCACGCAACAAACACCGTTCGCGTTACAATTTCAAACAACTTACAGCAACCTCAAAAGAATTAAAACGTTTCGTTTTTAAAAACGAACATAATGACGATTCTATCGATTTTGCAGATCAAAGTGCCGTTAAAGCACTTAACAGAGCGTTGTTGAAGTATTTTTATAACATTTCGCAATGGGATATCCCTGCCGATTTTCTTTGTCCGCCAATTCCCGGCCGGGCCGATTATATCCACTATGTTGCTGATCTTTTGGGGTCGAGCAATAAAGGTAAAAACCCTAAAGGAGCCAATATTAATGTATTGGATATTGGTGTAGGGGCCAACTGTATTTACCCCATTATCGGTCACCAGGAATATGGCTGGAGTTTCGTAGGTTCTGAGATCGATCCACTTTCAGTTGATTCGGCAAAACGTATTATTGAAGCCAACAAACCCTTACAGGGGGCAGTAGAAATCCGTCAGCAATCTTCAAAAATGGGCATTTTCAGAGGTGTTGTAGGCGGTAAAGAAAGGTTCGATGCCGTGGTTTGTAATCCACCGTTTCATGCTTCTTTAAAAGAAGCCGAGCAAGGTACCCGTCAGAAATGGCGTAACCTGGGTGGTAACGAAAAAGAAGTAAAACACGTATTAAATTTTGGGGGTAACAAGGCCGAGCTTTGGTGCCCGGGTGGTGAGCGTGTTTTTGTAGAACAAATGATTATCCAGAGCGAGCAGATCAAAAATCAGGTGTTATGGTTTACTTCATTGGTATCAAAAAGTGCCAATTTAAAAAGTATCTATAGCGCATTGGTGAAAGCAAATGCTTTCGAGGTAACCACCGTTCAAATGAGCCAGGGACAAAAAATCAGCCGTTTCGTTGCATGGACCTTCCATGATGAAGCTGCCCAGGCCGAGTGGGTAAAAGCCTGGAAAACGGAACCAAAACCTAAAGCAGATAGTCCTAAGACTGAGACCAAAAGCCTTTAGTCTGAAATATACATGATCAGAAAGCCGTTCCGATTTTACATCAGAACGGCTTTTTGCATTATTCTTTTTTAATCCGAAATAGCCTGGAAAGATTTTAAAATGTCCAGCCAATCTTTTCCAAATTCGATGTTGATCATTTTACCACTTGGAGAGATTAAAATTTTTGAAGGATAACCATCAATTTTATAATTCCTTTGTACAATGTCGTCTGATATGGCTACCGGAATAGAAAATTTGTTTTCTTTAAGATAACCTGCAACCGCTATTTGTGAGTCATGGCAGGCAATACTCAAAAAATTAACATTGCCATGTTTGCCTGTTTTCGACTCCTCATAGAACTTATTTACCTTTGGCATTTCTTCTCTACATGGACCGCACCAGGTGCCCCAGAAATCGAGTACCGTCCACTTATTTTTAAACGATTCGGAACGGTATGAAATGCTATCACCATATTTTAACGAGAACTCCGGTGCTTTTTGCCAATGCTCAACTACATCTTTTACAAAAAAATCCTTAAAACTTTTTTCTGCAAATCTTTTAGTAAAAAGGCTTTGCATGGTTGTTAAATTATCTGGGTTGGTATTAATATCTTCCTTAAGTAAGCTTAAAAACTGATCATCATCTTTACTGACCAATATCTTGTTTAAGTAATCTTCCCGGTAACTTTCCTTCGATTTTAGAAACACACGGTCATAGAAGCTATCATGCGACTTTTCTTTCGTGCTTTTTGGCGAAAATTGAGCTGCCAGAGCAAGGTATTTCATCGCATTAATACTGTCTTTTTTGGCTTCTCGCTGGTATTTTAAAAAATAGGCATAAGCCAATAGGTTTTGCTGGGCAAAACGTGTATTATTTAAAGTATCTATTGTTGCTTTGTATAATTTTTGTGTAGTACCCGCAAGCAAAAGCTCAGCTTCGGTCTTTTTGCCCTTATTAAATAACATTTTGCAGATAAGCAGTGCGTATCTGCCTGCATTACCTTCTTTAACATCCAGGGTACCTATGTTTTTTGCTGTTTGCAGCAGCAGTGGGATATTATTGGGGTTTTTCTTAGCCAATGTCCATAAGTATAATGGAGCAATGTTTTTATTGTATATCTTTTTGTCCTGTTGAAACAGTGTTAAAAGCTCATAGCTGTTTTTTTCTACTTTATCCCTTCCTTCAAACTGAGATGAGATGATGAATTTCTGGGCAAGGGAGTTCTGTATCCAGCCTCTAAATGAATTTGGATTTGATTTATAAAGGTACTGGCATAATTCGTAAGCTTCGGTCGCATTACCACGATCTATAACCTCCTGCAATTTATTGTGAAGATGTGAACCTTCATTTTTAATGTATTCGTTCGGTGCTTTTAACAATAAGCCATCATAGATTTTATAATTCCCCAATTGCTGAATAATTCCTAATTTTTGAACAGTATAATACTGATCATTGGCAAACATTTTATCGTAAGTTTTAAAAGCCGTTACTGCTTTAATAGAGTCATATTCATTACCCGTCTTTCTTAGGCTACTACTCCAATAACTCAATTTTACAGCCATATTAATCCAGGCCGTATCTATCTTTTTGTTACTGATTATATTACTGATATTAATGAAATGATTTATTTTAAAAACTTCTCCAGCATCATTGATGGAAGTATTGTGCTGGTAGTTTCTGATCAATCCAGATGGATATTCGAGCTGATAAGTTGCTTTTACCTGATAATTTCTGCTTTCCGTGTTAACTGCACTGACGTAATAAACGTTATCTTTAATTTTATCAACAGTGTAGGTGAGGTTTCCACTGCCATCAGGCCACTTTGCAGATGCTTTTAAAGGTAAGTCAGGGAACTGAAAAAATAATTCCTGTATCTTTTTATTTAACGATTTACAGCCTTCGTTTACAAAAGAACTAGAAAATTCTTTTTTTATCTCCCATTTTTCGAAAGCTAGTTCCAGGGCTTCTTTAGCTCCTTTAATACTGATTACTTTTCCTTTTGGGCTTACTTGCACCACTAGGGGTTTGTTTAATAATGCCAGCGTAATTAAGCCATCGTTGGAATTCAAATTGGCATTCCTGATGCTGTCTGTATGAAGTATTGTTTTGAAAATTTGACCTCCCTTAATCACTGCCCCTGAGATTTTAAATTCAAATAAATTATCTTCTCCTTCTTTTTTATCTAACGAATGGAAGCTATAAGAGAATCGCTCAAATTCTTTTTTTTGTGCATCAATGCGCTGCTCGTTTACATATTCGAAAACTTTATTTGCAGGCATTTTAAATTGTTGTGCATAAGATATTACCCAGGTGCTAAAACTGCAAAAGAACAGAAATGCTTTTTTCATGTGATGTTGAGTTTACGTTGTTAGATTATTGTTGTTGATGAAAATTAAGTAAAATATTCATCAAAAATTAGAGCAAACGTTTGTGTGATTTTTTAAGAATGTAGGTGACGAGCTATTGCAGGTCTGGAACGCAAAACTGTAAAATACCAGCTGAGCACTGTTAACTGATCTTAGTGTCAAAGAGGTATCCAACCAAAGCGGTTACTGCCATGGCAACAGTTCCCCAGAAACAGATCCGTAATACTCCTTTAATCATACCAGAGCCTCCTGCCTTTGCTGCAATTGCGCCTGATAAAGCCAAAAACACAATGGCGAAACCATATTGATAAAACACCATCGATTTGATAGGAGCAAGAAAAGCAACAAGAAAGGGTAGGATGCCACCGCTAATGAAAGATGCGCCCGAGGCAAAAGCGGCTTGAAGTGGCTTGGGTTGGGTAATTTCGTTAATGCCCAGTTCATCTCTTGCATGTGTGGCCAAGGCATCCTTTTCCGTCAGTTTTATGGCTACCTGCATGGCCAGATCTTCATCCAGTCCTTGTGCAACATATATCTTGGCGAGCTCTTTCAGCTCCAATTCGGGCATGGTTTCGAGTTCTATTTTCTCACGGGCCAGATCAGCCTTTTCAATATCCGACTGCGAACTTACCGAAACATATTCACCAGCAGCCATCGATAATGCACCTGCAACCAGACCCGCCAGTGCCGCCAGTACAATTGGGCTCCTCGTATCGCTGGCTGCGGCAATACCAATAACCAGACTGGTTGTAGAAATTATGCCATCGTTGGCACCAAGTACCGCTGCCCTTAGCCAGCCCGTTCTATTGGTGTAATGCTTTTCTAATTCCATTTTTGGTAATGTGTGCGCTGTTTTTTTCGGTCTGCAGAGTCGAAACCCCTGATTTCCCGAATATCATCATTTCTTTTCGTAAACAATCAAAATAGTCAGGTCGTTACCTGCATTTGGAGCAATACCATGTGAGCTGCCCGGACGGGTTAAAATGGCATCACCAGGTTTAACTGCAAAGGTTTTCCCATTCATTTGCATGGTTCCGTTTCCACTGAGCACATAATAAATTTCATCTTCTTTTTGCAAATGGTAACCTATAGCAGAACCCGATTTTAAAATACGTTTTTTAAATACGGTTTTCAGGCTTTTAGCCTCACTAAAAAAGTTAAAACCAATGGTTTTACCACCGCCATTGTGTGTTCCTGGTTCTTCTTTGGTTACTTCAACATCGTTTTGAAGGATATATTTAGTCGTATCATTATTCTGCGCACGTGCATTAATAGAAATGAAAGCAGTAACGAAAACAGCGGCGATAGGGATTAATTTTTTGATCATATGGGTTTATAAGTAGTCTTTATCTTTAGTTTTTCAGCTCAAAAAGTAAATTTAGGCGTTTTGCATGGATGTTGCCACAAGCACCAGCACTTTGTTACTAAACCCGCTCTCCAAAAGCGCTGAACTGCTCATTTCCTAATCCTAAGCACCAATATTTTTGATTTGAAAACGAACGGTTTGCCATTCTTAGGTCGGGTTCGGCCCTGCCATTCACTTTATCCCGATGAAAAATCGGGATGCTCGTTGCTGTCAGGTTTATAACCGAAAGGTTTGCTGCTGTTATAGCGCCTAAGGCACGCCTGTAACTTTAGTCTTTCCACTTTAGTCTTTAGTCTAAATGTTTCCTATTCATTTTGCTATTACAATCTATATAGCGGGCTACAGCAGCCATAAACCATTTCCTTACATTTTACTGAAAAAACAGACTAAATAATGTGGTTTTAGATTTGAATTCCAGTTCAATAATATTAGCTTTGCACAAAAAAAATATTGATACATGAGCGTTTTAGTAAATAAAGATTCTAAGGTTATCGTTCAGGGTTTTACCGGAAACGAAGGAACTTACCACGCTGAGCAGATGCTGGCCTATGGTACAAACGTAGTTGGTGGTGTAACGCCTGGCAAAGGTGGGCAATTGCATTTAGAAAAGCCTGTTTTTAATACTGTTAAAGATGCCGTTGATAAAACGGGTGCAAATGTATCTATCATTTTTGTACCACCAGCTTTTGCTGCTGATGCAATTATGGAAGCTGCCGAAGGCGGTATTAAAGTTATTGTTTGTATTACTGAAGGTATCCCGACTAAGGATATGATTCAGGTTAAAGAATATATTGCTGATCGCGATGTTACCCTTATCGGCCCTAACTGTCCGGGTGTAATTACTGCTGATGAAGCTAAAATTGGTATCATGCCAGGTTTTATCTTCAAAAAAGGTCACGTAGGTGTGGTTTCTAAATCAGGAACTTTAACTTACGAAGCAGTAGACCAGGTGGTTAAAGCGGGTTTAGGTATTACAACGGCTATCGGTATCGGTGGTGACCCGATTATCGGAACACCAACTGTAGAAGCAGTTAAATTATTAATGAACGATCCTGAAACTCACGGTATCATCATGATTGGTGAAATTGGTGGTGGAATGGAAGCTGAAGCTGCCCGTTGGATTAAAGAAAACGGTACTAAACCTGTTGTAGGTTTCATCGCTGGTCAAACTGCGCCTCCGGGACGTAGAATGGGCCATGCTGGTGCTATTGTTGGTGGTGCTGACGATACTGCAGCTGCAAAAATGAAAATCATGCGCGAGTGTGGTATCCGTGTTGTAGAAAGTCCTGCTGAAATCGGTGCTGCAATGGCAGAAGAATTAGCCAAATAAGATTTAAAAATCTCATTATAGAAAAGCGTTTCGATTAAGTTCGGGACGCTTTTTGTTTTTACATGGTGCCGCAGAAACATAGGAGGAAAATTAGTTGCCACGGAAACACAGAAGCACTGAAAAGAATAGGTTTTAAATTGTAATAGGTTTTAACCTCGATTGCGCTAAGGTTTGTTAACCTCCCTCTCCTCCTGGAGAGGGACATGCAGAAAATGAACATATCGCCCAAACTTTGTCAGGGTGAGGTTCTGCGCCTAAAACTGTCAACTCCCAACTGAAAACTCGCAACTCCCAGCTAAATTATCATCCCTTTGTAAACACTCATACAAAGCACTAAACCAATAAACCAAAACAGAATCTATAACGTATATTGAGATATGAAAACGATGTTAAATAAACTATTTTTGCTTTCTGCTGTTGTTTTAATAACAGGTGTTTCAGCTTGTGCGCAAAAGCAAGATAAGAAAGCCGTAAAACAATCGAAGGAAACAGAACAAATCATACCAAAGAAGAAAATGAACTGGAATCCATTAACACCCGAAGAAGAGAGAGTAATTGTAAATAAAGGTACAGAATACCCTGGTACAGGTAAATACGAACATACAACAGATAAAGGAACTTATACCTGTAAACGTTGTAATGCGGCCTTATACCGTTCGGAAAGTAAGTTCGATGCACATTGTGGCTGGCCTGCTTTCGACGATGAAATTAAAGGCGCTGTAAAGCGTATTCCTGATGCCGATGGTTCGCGTACAGAAATTGTTTGCGCCAACTGTGGTGCGCATTTAGGTCACGTGTTTTTGGGCGAAGGATTTACCAATAAAGACACCCGTCATTGTGTAAATTCAATCTCCATGAATTTCGTGCCGGATAAAAAATAAGGTGGATGTAGAAGGGTTAGGTAGAGGCGTATGGCGACAAGCTGTACGCCTTTTTTAATGCACAAAATAGCGCTGTTTTTCCACAAATTGTTGATTATAAACTAAATGCTTATATTTGCAGGCTCGATAAAGAAAATTTAGCCTATGAAGTATCTGCTGTTATTAAGTTTTTGTTTCCTGTTTTTACTAGGTAAAGCACAAGATTCTGATTCATCAAACGAACCAGATAGTATCAAAAAAACAGTTCTCGCCACTTATTATCACAGAAAATTCGAAGGCCGCCGAACCACCAGCGGCGCTAAATACAGGGCAAAAAAATTAACGGCCGCCCACCGTACCCTGCCATTCGGCACCCTCGTTACCGTAACCAATCCAGATAACGGAAAATCAGTCGTTGTAAAGGTAAATGACCGTGGTCCATTCTCTAAAAGATTAGCGATAGATTTGTCTGAACGTGCTGCAAAACAGATTGGTATCTATCGTAAAGGCATTGCTAAAGTAAGCCTGAGTTACACGGTTGAGTAATACTCTTTTTAGCTCTATTCAGGGCTTATTATACCCCTCAAATTTAAGTTATTAACACTCATTTTGGTTTGCTAAACCCTTGAAAAGAAACGATTAGCTTTTTTTTCGCTTGAAAATGATATTTGGCTGATCGTTTTTCCCCAGCAATTGGGTAGGGTGTTAACAACTTTGGTTCACAAAAAAGGGCCACCGTATATATATTTGTTATAACAAAGTTCTTTAACTTCTTGCGCTTGAAAACAAATATAAAAGCTTAGTTTTTAGTAATTTATACGTATATCACTCTGATTGCAATTTTAAATTTTCCTAACTAAAAACTCAGTTGTTTGCCAGGCAATAGGGTTAGCACTTTCACAACAGCGTTTTGATAAAAGACATTACAATCATCATATAAAATTGATGGATGCGTGCCTTTGTCGGCTCTGTTAAAAAAATAGAATTAAAAATATCAGCGTATGGAACAGGAATTATTACTACAAGAAAACAAAGATAGATTTGTGCTTTTGCCGATTAAGTATCCGGCAATTTGGGAAATGTATAAAAAGACCGAAGCTAGTTTTTGGACTGCAGAAGAGATTGATCTTTCTGACGATCAGAAACACTGGGACAATTTAAATGATGGCGAAAGACATTTCATTTCTCACATCCTTGCTTTCTTTTCTGCTAGTGATGGTATCGTGAACGAAAATCTTGCAGTAAACTTCATGAGTGAGGTGCAATTGCCAGAAGCACGTTGTTTTTATGGTTTCCAGATTATGATGGAAAACATTCATGCCGAAACCTACGCCCTGTTAATCGATACTTATATTAAAGATCCTGAAGAAAAAGACCGTTTGTTCCACGCGATTGATACTGTTCCTGCAGTAAAAAGAAAAGCAGAATGGGCTTTACGCTGGATTGAAAACGGAACTTTTGCCGAACGTTTAGTGGCATTTGCTGCGGTTGAAGGTATTTTCTTCAGCGGAAGTTTCTGCTCTATTTTCTGGTTGAAAAAACGTGGCTTAATGCCAGGTTTAACTTTCAGTAACGAGTTGATCTCGAGAGACGAAGGCTCACACTGCGAATTTGCCTGTTTATTGTACAGCATGCTGAGCAATAAATTAAGCGAAGAAGCAGTTCACGGAATCATTAGTGATGCGGTAGAAATTGAAAAAGAATTTATTACCGATGCCTTACCAGTAGCGCTAATTGGTATGAATGCCAAATTAATGAGCCAATATATTGAGTTTGTGGCCGACAGATGGTTACAGGAGCTGGGTTACAAAAAAATCTATAATGCAACCAATCCATTCGATTTTATGGAAATGATTTCATTGCAGGGTAAAACCAATTTCTTCGAAAAACGTGTTGGCGATTATCAGAAAAGTGGTGTATTAACCTCTGCTGATAATAACAAACAGGCGTTCTCTTTAGACGAGGACTTTTAAGGTAGCGGGCGAAAGGTATTATCTTAATACCCCGCCACATAAATCTTGATACTGATTAAATAAATAATAAAAAATACAAAAGTGATGATTAAGTCTTGACGCTTGATAATCACGACTTAATAAAAAACTTAAATCTCATAAAATATGTTCGTACTAAAAAGAGATGGCCGCAAAGAAGCGGTGCAATTTGACAAAATCACAGCTCGTATTCAAAAGTTGTGCTATAGTTTAAATTCAGATCTGGTAGATCCAATCGATGTAGCCAAAAAGGTGATCGAAGGTTTATACGATGGTGTAACTACATCTGAGTTGGATAACCTTGCTGCAGAAACAGCTGCATCGTTAACAACCAAACATCCTGATTATGCTTTGCTGGCATCGCGTATTGCGGTTTCGAACTTGCATAAAAACACCACTAAATCATTCTCGGGTACGATGAAAATGTTGTACGAATATTTCGACCCGAAAGCGCAGAAAGAGGCACCTCTTATCGCTGATGATGTTTATGAGATTATAGAAAAAAACAAGGACATTTTAGATAGTTCTATCATTTACGACCGCGATTTCGGTTTCGATTATTTCGGTTTTAAAACTTTAGAAAAATCTTACCTTTTAAAAGTTAACGGACAGATTGTAGAACGCCCGCAACATTTATTTATGCGTGTTTCTGTTGGTATCCATAAAGAAGATATCGAAAGTGCCATCAAAACCTATAACTTAATGAGTGAGCGTTGGTTTACACATGCTACGCCAACTTTATTTAACGCCGCTACCCCAAAACCTCAAATGTCATCATGTTTCTTGTTAACCATGCAGGACGATAGCATCGAAGGTATTTACGATACATTAAAACAAACCGCTAAAATTTCGCAAAGTGCTGGTGGTATTGGTTTAAGTATCCACAATATCCGTGCAACTGGCTCGTACATTGGTGGTACAAACGGTACAAGTAACGGTATTATCCCAATGTTACGTGTATTTAACGATACTGCCCGTTACGTAGATCAGGGTGGAGGTAAACGTAAAGGCGCCTTTGCTATTTATTTAGAGCCTTGGCATGCCGATGTTTTCGAATTCTTAGACTTGCGTAAAAACCACGGTAAAGAAGAAATGCGTGCACGTGATTTGTTCTATGCCCTTTGGATTAACGATTTGTTTATGCAACGTGTTAAAGATAATGGCGATTGGACATTATTCTGCCCGCACGAAGCACCAGGTTTAGCAGATTGTTTCGGCAAGGAATTTGAAGATTTATATACTAAATACGAAGCTGAAGGCCGTGGCCGTAAAACCATTAAAGCACAGGAGCTTTGGTTTGCTATTTTAGATTCGCAAATCGAAACCGGTACACCATATATGTTGTTTAAAGATGCAGCGAACAGCAAATCTAACCAACAGAACTTAGGTACCATTAAGAGTTCTAACCTGTGTACCGAAATTATCGAGTACACTTCTAAAGATGAGGTTGCAGTTTGTAACTTAGCTTCATTGGCATTGCCTCGTTTCGTAATCAACGGTGCTTTCGATCACCAAAAATTATACGATGTAACTTATCAGGCCACTTTAAACCTGAACAAAATCATCGATCATAACTATTACCCGGTACCAGAAGCCGAAAACTCAAACATGCGTCACCGTCCGGTTGGTTTAGGTGTGCAAGGTTTGGCTGATGCCTTTATCTTATTGCGTTTACCTTTCGAAAGTGATGAGGCTAAACGTTTAAATAAAGATATTTTCGAAACGATTTATTTTGCTTCGATGACGGCTTCACACGATTTAGCGGTGAAACATGGTCCTTACCAAACATTTAAAGGTTCTCCACTATCAAAAGGTAAATTCCAGTTCGATTTATGGAATGTTACACCAGATAGCGGTCGTTGGGACTGGAATGCATTGCGCAAAAAAGTAGTTAAAGATGGGGTGTATAACTCCTTATTGGTTGCACCAATGCCAACTGCATCTACTTCTCAAATTTTAGGTAACAACGAGTGTTTTGAACCATATACTTCTAACATTTACACCCGCCGTGTATTAAGTGGAGAGTTTGTAGTGGTAAACAAACACTTATTGAAAGATTTAGTGGCATTAGGTTTATGGAACAACGATATGAAAAACCAAATCATATTGGCTAACGGTTCAATCCAGGCGATTGATTCAATTCCAGATTACATTAAAGAATTGTATAAAACCGTTTGGGAGATCAAAATGCGTAACATCATCGATATGGCTGCCGACCGTGGCGCCTATATCTGCCAATCGCAATCATTAAACTTGTTCGTAAACGCACCAAATACTTCAAAATTAACTTCAATGCACTTCTACGCATGGGAGAAAGGTTTAAAAACCGGTATGTATTACTTGCGTACACAGGCAGCTTCTCAAGCCGTTAAATTTACGGTAGAGAACCAGGGTGGTAAAGCCATTGAAGCGGTTATCCCAGCTGAAATGACACAAGACCAGGTTGCTGAAGAAATCGTTGACGGACCAGTTTGTTCAATGGAAGAAGGCTGTATCAGCTGCTCAGGCTAGTCCCGAGCAATCGTCATACTAAGGTTGTTTAGGATCTCCTCAAGATAGAATCTTAAAGGAGATCATCTAAAACATCCTCCAAATACAAAAGCCCGGTACATATTGTATCGGGCTTTTTTTATCGCTGATTTTTAGTAATCGCAATCCAATCAGTGTAATGGGTTTCACCAAGAAAAACAGCCGCTTCGGGCACTAACGTGTCGGCAGTTAACAATGCTCCCGAGTATGGCGCCTCAACATCAGATGTTACCTCATCATTTTGGTGAGTGGCCTGCAAGTATTGCCTTATCCATATGGCCATATCATATTTTTCAGGTCCGCCAATTTCAAGAATTTGGTTAGCGGGCTTTTCCAAAGCTATTTTGGCCATAAAAGCAGCTACATCTTTACTGGCGATAGGTTGAATATTGGCTGCAGGTAGGATTACTTTTCCATCAGTGATGCTCATTTGAACAATGCCTCCGGCAAATTCAAAAAACTGGGTAGCATGAACAAGCGTATAGGGGATGCCTGATGCTTTGATCAAGTCTTCCTGGACTTGTTTGGCACGAAAATAACCGCTGGCCTGGAGTTTTTGGGTACCCACTACAGATAAGGCAATATGATGCTGTACCCCAGCTGCCTTTGCCATAGGCAACAGGTTTTCATTGGAAGTTTTGAAAAAGTTCATTACGGCAGTATCTTCAAAAGATGGCGAGTTAGATACATCTATCACTACCTGTGCCCCTTGCAATACTTCTTTTAAACCTTCGCCGGTAAGTGTGTTCACTCCTTTATTGGGCGAGGCAGCGATCACCTCATGTCCGCTGTTTTGTAATTGATTTACGATTTGGTTACCAATAAGGCCGGTACCGCCGATAACTACTATTTTCATAATCTTTGCTAGGATAAATTGTGCTATACAAAGATGAACAGTACCTGGCAAGAAAAACTTAAACTAGTTTAAGAAAGCTAAATGTAACTATAGTTCCTTAAAAGTAATTATAACGTAGAGGTTTTGGGCAAACGCTCAAAACCTTTTTGATGAAATAAAAAATAACTACTGGTCCCACCATACTTTTGTACTTGTTAGTCGGCTCCATCGCAATAACCTTAGCAACCAATCATATTTTTAGTGCAAAAAAAGACATTTAATGGATTAAATAATGACATGAAAAAATAAAGACTACTAAATCTATAGAATTACTTGCTTATAGGGAAATAACTATTATCTTTGCACAAGATTTAAAAAGAAAATTGAAGTGTAAAAAGCAGGGGCGTTAACCCCCGCTAATTAGAATAAAATCAGTACGTAACGCCAATCACATTACTGATTAAGAATTCTTTGTTTTAATTAATTGTACCATTAACAAAAACAGTCAAATATATGGAAAAATTTTCCTTACCCTCATCATGTCATCTTGCTTTAACCTTGCAGGTGCAAAAAATCTTTTCTAAAAATAGAGGTACCCTAAGTTGTTGGGGCTATTGTCGAATGCCTAACTAGGCCGTTCATTCCATTCCAATAAAATCAGATACGCCAGTCCGGGCTAAGATTATTTCATGTAAATAATCCAATAGCTTTCAGCCGGTTTCGTTAAGCTAACTCATGCTATTTAAAGCCTGGGGTGGCCGCGTGTTGCGTAATAAATTCCAAACAAAAATTTTTAAAAACAAGGGTTTCGTTATTGAAATCCCTTAAATCCCCATAAAAACTAATCATGAATAATAACCGAAAGCGAAGGGAGACATCAAGCCTTTGCGATAAAAGACGAAACGCATTAACAACTAATTACCGAAGTCAAATTTGCTATACTTTAATGTTATTGGCAACTGGTATTGCATTAAACCTGGGGCTTTCTGTAACCGTTAAAGCGCAACAGACAATCCCATTAGTACAATCTAAATTAGTAGGTACTGTATTAGATGAGAAAACTAAAGACCCCTTAATTGGTGTCTCTGTTCAAATTAAAGGTACAACTCACGTTGCACAAACAAATGCACAAGGAATATTTAGTTTCATTACCGGGCAAAAATTCCCATATACTTTAGTCGTTAGCTATATAGGCTATCAAAAACAAGAATTAATAGTGGATGGAAGTCCTGTAAATATCTTATTAAAAGAGGAAAATGGACAACTGAACGAAATTGTTGTGGTGGGCTACGGTACACAGAAGCGTAAAGACTTAACCGGAGCCATTGCATCTGTAAAATTAGATGAACTGAAAAGTTTACCAGTAAGTTCGCCTGAGCGCTTGTTGCAAGGTACAGTTTCTGGTATTCAGGTAACGCAAACTTCCGGACAACCTGGTGGGGGAGTTAGCGTGCAAATCAGGGGTAGCAACTCTATTACTGCTGGTAGTGATCCGCTTTATGTAATTGATGGTTTTCCAATAAATAACGACAATACTGCTGCAGACGCAGGCGTAACCAACGGCGCAAAAATAAACCCAATGTCTTTTTTGAGTGCTGAAGATATCGAATCTATCGATGTATTGAAGGATGCCTCAGCTACGGCCATTTATGGCTCCAGGGGAGCCAATGGTGTAGTTATTATCACGACCAAAACGGGTAAACCCAGCAAGCCATCAATTAATTACGATGGTTATTACGGCAGTCAAAGTGTAATCCGAACATTGCCTTTGTTAAATGGTGCGCAATGGTGGGCACTACGTAAAGATGCGGCTAAAAATTCAGGTAAAAATCTGGTCATTCCATCGGTAAGTGGTTATGGTTTAGATACTACTGGTGTGGGTACCGATTGGCAGGCAGCTGCATTTAGAGATGCACCTGTACAAAACCATAACATTTCAATCCTTTCTGGCTCTGAACGTACACGTTTTGCATTGTCTGGCAACTATTTTAACCAGGAAGGTGTATTGCAGAATACCAATTTTACCAGGTACGCGGGTAGATTAAATATAGACCATGAGTATAATAAAAGACTGAGGATTTTTGCCAGTGTAATTGGAAGTAGCACCACGGCAAATGTGGCACCAGCTAATATTGTAGGTAACCTATTACTTACGCCACCATCTTTACCTATTTATAAGAACGATGGCACATTTGTAGTCATCAGCCCCTTTGAGTCGGCTTTGCAAAATCCAATCAACTCTTTGTATAATCAAATTAACCAGACAAAAACCAATCGTTTTTTAGGTAACGTTTCTGCTGAATATACCATTGTGGAGGGCTTAAAAGCAAAAATTTTGTTTGGTGCTGATGTAACGGACAATAAGCAAAATCGTTATTTACCAATTACCACTGGCGAGGGACAGGCATTAAGTGGCGTTGCTACTGTAGGTAGTTTGTTCACATCATCCTGGTTAAATGAAAATACCCTAAGCTACGATAAGACATTTGCCGAGAAGCATAAAATAAATGCGGTTGCCGGTTTTACCGCTCAAAAATCCAATACCAAAGGTGCGGTAGCAGAGGGCGCAGGCTTTGCAACAGATGAATATACCTACAATAATATAGGTACCGGCGTAACGCAACGCCCGGCATCTTCAACTGCTATCCAATGGGCATTAGCCTCCTATTTAGGTCGTGTAAATTATGTGTTTGATGGCCGTTATCTGGCAACCTTAACTTTACGTGCAGATGGTTCATCGCGTTTTGGTGAAGGCAACAAATGGGGTTATTTCCCATCGGCAGCTTTTGGCTGGAACATAACCAGCGAATCTTTCGCCAAAGAATGGAAAAAAATTAGCCAACTGAAAGTGCGCTTGAGTGCGGGTTATACAGGTAATCAAAATATCCCTCCATACTCATCGTTAGGACAAATTGGCTATTACAGATATAACTTCTCGAATGCAACCGTGGCAGGTTTTGCACCAAGAAATGTGGGTAATCCAAATTTGGGATGGGAAAAAACCTTACAAATAGATGCAGGCTTCGATTTAGGTTTATTTGATAACCGCATTGCGATAACTGCTGATTACTATTACAAAAAGACAACCGATTTATTGTTGAGCAGATCGGTTCCCGGAACTTCTGGTTTGTCTGATCCGTTTAATACACAGGCATCTGTTGTTTATCAGAACATTGGTGAGGTAGCAAACAAGGGAATTGAGCTTTCGTTAACAACAAGAAATTTTATCAATGAATTTAAATGGAGTAGCACTGCACTTTTCTCTGTTAACAGAAATAAAGTGCTGAGCCTGGGCGATGGTGTAAGCCAATATATTCCGGACAACAACGCTGCTTCAATTGCTAAGGTAGGTTATCCCTTAGGTTCGTTTATCGTGTATCAAACCGATGGCGTTATTCAAGCTGGCGATGTGCCCCTTACGCCACAGGCAAACAAATCGGCCGGAGGCCAAAAATATAAAGACTTAAACGGCGATGGGAAAATTACCCAGGGCGATGATCGTATCGTTATTGCTAATCAGCCGGGTTTTTTGGCCGGATTAACCAATACATTCAGCTATAAAGGTTTCGATGTAAATGTTTTTCTACAGGCTAACGTAGGCGGAAAGTTATACAACCAAAATAGAGCAAACCTGGAGTTGGGTACCGGTTATGTAAACGGATCTACGGAATTACTTAATAGATGGACACCAAGCAATACAAACACCGATGTAAAAGCAGCATTTCAAGATCCGGCTATCACTATTTCTGATCGCTTTATAGAGAGCTCAAGTTACTTGCGTTTGAAAAACGTATCGTTAGGTTATACGTTGCCAAAGCACATTGCTGCTAAAATTAAAACCCAAAATATCAGGATCTATGTTTCTGGTGCCAACTTGGTTACCTGGACAAAATATACTGGTTTTGATCCTGAGGCAAGTGTAAACGGACAAAGTTTATTAGCTGCCGGGGTTGATAATGGTGTATATCCGAATAGTAAATCTGTGCAGTTTGGTCTATCTCTAAGTTTATAAGAATTAAAAAAATGAAAATTTTAAAATATACAGCATTATCATTGGCGATACTTTCAACGGTATCGTGCAAGAAGTTTCTGACAGAAAATCCAGATGGATTGCTGCAGGAAAACGAATATTACAAAACACAGGCAGATGCGATAAATGCAGTTAATGCCGTTTATTTCTCACTAAATCAGGGTGTTGCCGGTGCTTCGGGCATATTGCAAACACCCTACAACACGCTATTTAATACGGGAATGAACATGGCCGATGATGATGAAGATCCAGGACCGGGTGCTACCAATGCCGACGTACGTTCCTTATCGGTTTTATCTCATTCATCTGGCAATTTAAGGGTTTACGAAATCTGGCAACAACATTATGCGACTATCCGAAGGGCGAATATTGCAATAGATAGAATACCAACCATTGCATTTGATGCAACTTTAAAAAGCAGATTAATTGCAGAAGCTAAATTTTTAAGGGCATTGTATTATTTCAACCTGGTCAGGTTGTTTGGCGGCGTGCCTTTAATTACTGCGCAACAAGAATTTATCAAAGCTTCTGATTATGCAATTGCAAAATCTACGCCCCAACAAGTTTATGGTCAAATTGAAAAAGATTTAATCGAAGCCGCCATCGATTTGCCGGCAACTTATGTATCGCCAAATGTGGGCAGAGCAACAAAGGGTGCTGCAAAAGCTTTGCTGGCTAAAGTGTACTTAACTGAAGCATCGCAACCCTTAAATATTACGGCAAAATATGCTGATGCAGTCCGCCTGGCTGAGGAAGTGCTTTCGCCTGCGGATGGGGGAACAGGAAATTACGGTTATGGTTTGTTTGATAACTATGCAGATGCTTTTTTGCCAGCTACAAAAAACGGTAAAGAGCATATATTTTCGGTGCAATTTAAATCTAACTCTCAAGGGCAGGGCAATAACGAAACTTCGAGGGCAATTTTAAGCAATGTTCCAGGTTTAAGCGGCAATTACGCACATATGGTGAGGTATTACACCGTAGGTACCGACAAATATTTCAGTATTTACAAGTTATACACACCCGCTGATAAAAGAAGGGATGCAACTTTTGTAAAAGCCTTCCAAAGCCCAACAAACGGCAATTTGTACTCCTTAGGTATTGATGGTAAAACTTATGTTTACAAAACTACCGACCCTCTACCTACTGCAGAACTGACGCCATTCTTTAATAAATTTTGGGATCCCAATTCTACTACTTTAACCGCAGAGGCAGCAGCTAATGTAAATATTTTGCGCTATGCAGATCTATTATTAATTCATGCAGAGGCAGAGAATGAACTGAACGGGCCAAGCGCAAAAGCTTTCAGTTCGTTAAACCGGGTAAGAGGAAGAGCAGGGCTGGGTGCACTTAGTTTAATTAACACACCAGACAAAAACGCATTTAGAGATGCCTTGTATCTCGATCGGCGCTTAGAGTTAGTTTATGAATATGAACGTTGGTTCGATTTGATCAGAGAGAAAGATGCCGCTGGTAATTCAATTTTCGTATCAAGCCTGCACAAAGTTGGCAAAACAATAGCCACTGAAAAAAACCGGTTGTATCCAATTCCACAGGCAGAAATAGAGAATAATCCATTGTTAAAGCAAAACCCAGGTTGGTAATTAAATAAGCTAAAGATTTTAACAGTTTAATTCCTAGAAAAATAGATATGAAAAAGATTCAGATTTTGTTTACACTGCTGTTGTTAAGTGCAGTAACTTTTGCACAAAAAGCAGTAAAAGATCACCCGAAACTGGCTAAAACTGCTGTTTCATCAACCAAACTGGTTACCCCACAAATATTAAAGGAGATTTCAAATGGCAGTGCCTACCTGGTAGATGTTAGAAGTACTGAAGAATTCCAAAAAGCCCATTTAAAACATGCCCAAAACATCGATGTTAAAAGTCCTGACTTTTTAAAAAACATTGCCCAGCTCGATAAAACAAAACCAATTTATTTGTACTGCAGGTCTGGCCATAGAAGTGGCTTAGCGACCGATTCGCTGCTGAACCTGGGTTACGCTAAGGTTTATAATATTGGTGGGCTGGATAGTCTGGTTACCAAAGGATTTACTAAAAATTAAAACTTAAAACCCATGAAAAAAACAATCGTAAACTTAATGGCAATGATCCTGTATATAGGTGTTGCAAAAGCGCAAACTACGCCATCTTTCGCCCAAATTGCAGAAAAGATCAATAAAGCACAGGCTCAGGTAATTGATGCCAGATCGGCAGAAGAATTTCAGCAGAGCCACATCAAAGGCGCTGTAAACATCAATCCCGCAGGTGCAGATTACCAAAAAGACTTAAAACAATTAACTGGTCAAAAGCCTATTGTAATTTATTCCATCGGTAGCGGAAGAAGCAATTCTTTAGCTAAAGTATTAAAGGAAAAGGGATTCAAAGATGTTTGGGTGCTTGATGGCGGTTTTAGTAAATGGATAGGCTCGGGTTATCCCATTGAAGATCATACCAAACAAGCAGCAATCACAACAGCGGCCTATAACAAGCTAACGCAATCTGCAAAAGTGGTGCTGATAGATTTTGGTTCTAAATATTGTGGTTCTTGCAAAAAACTGGTTCCTGTTTTGGATTCGCTGGAAAACCAAAAAAGTTTTGGTGCTAAAATCATTAAAATCGAATCTTACGAGCAGGCAAAATTAGTTAAAGAAAAAAATATCAAAAGCTTGCCTACGCTACTGCTTTACAAAGATGGAAAACTGGTTTGGCAAAAAGTAGGTCAGGCTTCAACCCAAGAAATTTCTGCTGCGGTTAGCCAAAACAAACCTGCTGGCGCTATCGCTTCATCAAAATAATAGCTAAAAACTTAACTCAAAAAAACATGAAGAAATTTTTAATCTTAACAGCAATCACCGCTAGCTTTGTAGCTAATCAGGTTGCTGCACAAAATATTACGCAACAACAAGAACCTTTTAAAGGGGTAATCGGTCGCACGCTTGCGGAATCAAAAGAATACTGGACAGACCCAATAAAGGCCCCGGCAAATGCGCCAAATGTACTTTGGATTTTAATAGACGATGTTGGATTTGGTGCGACCACTACTTTTGGAGGCTTAATCAATACCCCAACTTTTGACGCTTTGGCCAAAGATGGCTTACGTTACACCAATTTTCATACTACCGCAATTTGCGCACCTACCAGATCTGCTTTATTAACCGGGAGAAATTCTCATGCGGTGCATATGGGCGGTTTTGCACATACCCGTATGTCTGCCGGTTTTCCAGGTTGGGATGGAAGAATCCCTTCTGATAAAGGAACAGCCGCCGAAATATTAAGAGAAAATGGATACAATACCTTTGCCGTAGGAAAATATGGTTTAACACCAGATGAGGATGCAACAGATGTAGGGCCATTTGATCGTTGGCCACTGGGGAAAGGGTTTGACCATTTCTTCGGGTTTTTAGGCTCCGCTACAGATCAATACAAACCAGACTTAGTTGAAGATAACGCCCATGTTACGCCAGATGGTCGCCATTTAACTGCTCAGATTACCGACAAGGCCATTTCTTATTTGAAACGCCAGCAAGCGGTAAAGTCTGGTAAGCCATTTTTCTTATACTATGCGCCGGGTGCAACACATTCACCGCACCAGGTGCCTGATGAGTTTAGGGATTTGTACAAAGGTAAATTCGATAAGGGATGGGATAATTTCCGGCAGGAAATTTTTGCACAAGAAAAGAAATCGGGCATTATTCCACAAAATACCGTTTTGCCAGAACGTAACCCGAATATTTTGGCCTGGGATAAGTTATCCGATAAGCAGCGTAAAGTGTATGCTCGTTTTATGGAAGTTTACGCAGCCTATTTAACTTATACTGATTACGAAGTTGGAAGATTGATTGATTACCTTAAAACGTCACAGCAATTGGAAAATACTTTAGTTTTTGTAATTATTGGCGATAACGGTGCAAGTAAAGAAGGTACGCAAAATGGAGTGATCGATAAAGGTTATGTGGCAGCAGGTACAAAAGCGCCAAAACCATTAACAGAAGAAGAATCTGTGGATTATAACTATGCCAATTTAGCTAAGGTAGGTACGCCAGAAAATACCGTGGGCAATTATCCGTTAGGCTGGGCACAGGCATTAAACACACCTTTTAAAGCCTGGAAACAAGATGCCAATAGCGAGGGCGGCACACGTAATCCGTTAATTGTTTATTATCCTAAGGGGATTAAAGATAAAGGAACATTACGTACACAATACGGCCATGTGATTGATATCCTTCCCACCACCCTTGAATATGTAGGTATTAAAAATCCGGAATTTATTCGCGGGATTAAGCAGGATACGCTTCAAGGTACTTCATTGGCCTACAGTTTTGATAATGCCAAAGCTGCCTCACGCCACACCGTACAGCACTACTACATTTTCGGTGCAAGATCTATTTATAAAGATGGATGGAAGGCCGCGTTGAGTTTTAACCGCGATGGAATTTTCGGTCCGGAAAAAGCGAGCGGCGCAACTACGAGAAAATACGGAGAAGGTGAATGGGAACTGTACAATCTAAACGAAGATTTTAATGAACGAATTGACCTGGCAAAAAAAGACCCGAAAAAGTTAGCAGAATTGAAAGCGCTGTTTGAGGTGCAGGCCCAAAAATACAATTTGTATCCTTATATCACCTGGGATGATGTAACCAATCAGCGTATTCATCAAAAAACGCAGGCTACAAATACAACAACCAGCAGCGAAACAATAAAGAAATAAGTATAAATGATCACTTTAAAAAATTAAGATGACTATTTCAGATGTAAAAATTCTTGGCAAGAAAATCCTTTTAGGGATTGTGGTTACCTTAGTGCCATTTGCTATCATTTTTGGCAGCTTATGGGCTGCTCCAAAATTGCTCCCTAAATCTAAATCAAACGCCAGTAATACCATTATTTCACCTGTAAAATAACCTTGATGATGGAACCGTCATGATTTTCAAGACCAGGTCATGGAATAAATCATGACGGCTTCATCACCTTTAAAAACAAATTATAAAAAATGAAAATGTCATTAGAATCCAGACAGAAAATATGGCGAAACGCTGGCTTAAGTCTGTTTATCTTTTTTTTACCCATAGCGCTTATGTTCACCACTTTTTACATTACCGGAGAGAGACCATGGGAGCACAAAAAAGCTACGGTTAATAAACCTTCAACCTTAAAAACAAATAGCGAAAATGGAAGCGATTGATTTTATCAAAAAAATAATAGAAAACCTCAATGGAATCGGATTTCCGTTTTTAGTTTTTGTAATCGGGGTACTCGAGTTCTCTTTTGGGCTTTACAAAGGCAAATGGCCAAAAGGCGAGCGCTATACAGATATTGCCTGTTTCATTTTGCCCAAATTAGTCATTAGACCGGTAGTAGCCTATTATGGATTAAAGTTTTTACCTGCGGTATTACCAAATTTAAAAAATGAATTTGAGTGGGTTCCATTTTGGTGGGGCTGCGCAATTATCGCAGTTGCCGATGATTTGACGCAATATTGGTACCACCGTTTACACCATGAAATTCCATGGTTATGGCGTTTCCATCGTACACACCACTCGGCGCCGTACATGGGTATGGCGATGGCCAGCAGGCAAAATGTAATTTATAGTTTGTTTTTTTCTCAAACCTATTTAACTACTGCGCTGGTCTATTTAGGCTTAGGTATTCCGGCAGTGGTGGTAAAAGGTATAAAAGGAGCTATTGTAACCTTTGCACACTCGAGCATTCCCTGGGATAAACCTTTTTATAAGTACAAAGTATTACATCCTATTGCCTGGGTGTTCGAGCGGGTAATATCAACCCCCGCCACACATCATGCGCACCATGCGGCATCAACAGATGATGGGATAGGTTATTATAAAGGTAATTTTGGTAACATGTTTTTCCTGTGGGATATCATTTTCGATACCGCATTCATCAGCAGAAAGTATCCTAAAGCTTATGGCATTTCGCATTATGAAGGTGATGAGTGGTATGCCCAACTGGCCTGGCCGTTCTTCAAATCTAAAGTAGTAGGCAGCGAATTGGCTAAAAATGGGCCAATAGTAAGGCAGGATGAGCATGTTGCAGAAAGTAGCATCCCCTTAACTGCAGGTATCAACGAAGAATATAACCTCACCCATACCCATATCAATGCTAAAATGGAATCTGCATTTTAACATTTTTACGTTCGTATTATTTAAGGTTTTGGGCAAACGCTCAAAACCTTATTTTTTGTTTATACTTTTGTATTGGTTTCATTAGTTAATGACTAAATGAACCCATAAACAATTGAACTTTAAAGATGTCTTCAACTATTCATAGCGCCAAACACGAAATCATTCCCTGCGAGCGGTGTAATGGTGCTATTGAGTGCAAGGCAAATTCTTATACCAAATGCCAGTGTAGTGTGGTACAGCTGAGTATAAACGAAGTCCAATACATCTCTGAATTGTACGATGGCTGTCTTTGTGCCAAATGTTTATTCGAATTACAACAGGAATACCGTGAAGAGATTGGTGTATAAAACCTTGTGATTTTCGTGTCTCTGTTCGTAAATCATTTGAAAAGCAGGTTTCTGTGTGCTTAGGTTAGTTCCAGTCCCGCTTTCCCTTCTGCCCCGATCAAACCTGTGAAACAGGCAAGCTACCCATAAAACAACAAAGATAAACCCTTAAATCGGGCGCATTCGTGCAATCGGGTTTAGGTTACCTGGGTTCTGCTCTTCTGGGCAAATTTATATCAAGGTATTTTTCTCTTGCGTAAAACCCAAAACAGATCAATTACTGTACTCCAATTCGGTCAATTGTATAGGTCTAAAAAAGGACGACTTTTTCCTTTTAATTGTAGTTTATACATTTAAAATTTCCCCGGGTATTCAGGAGAACCTAAAAGGTTAGTTTTTAGTGTTTATAAGCGTTCAGTTCGGTTATTGGCAAAAATGTCATCTGCAGTTGGTATTTTGGTTAAAATCAATCCTGAGTCATCTTTGAGGCCTTAAAATCAATAAAAAATAGTTTAAAAATAAGTGTTAAAAATAGTAACAAAGCATACTATTTGCTGTCCATATCATGCTTAATAAATGGTTTATTAAGCTAAAAAAAACAGAAAAATAATATAAATTATGGAATCGCTCATTTCTAACTATTGGTGGGTTTTAGTGGCACTGTTGTGCTTAGTTTTATACAAATATATTTTACGTTTCTTATTCGGGATGGTTATTGTTCCCGAAGACAGGATCGGCTTAATTACCAAAAAATTCGTGCTCTTTGGTGCTGATCGGGAATTGCCCGACGGGCGCATCATTGCCATCAAAGGTGAGGCTGGTTTTCAGGGAAAAACGCTCGCCCCGGGATTGTATTTCGGAATGTGGTTTTGGCAGTATAGTGTAACCATGGAACAGTTTACCGTTATTCCAGAAGGTAAAATCGGACTCATCATGGCCAAAGACGGCTCGGAAATCCCGACAGGGAATATCCTAGGGCAAAAAGTAGAATCTGATAATTTTCAGGATGCAGTGAAGTTTCTCGAAAATGGCGGGCAGCGAGGCCGGCAGACTTCTTACATTACCTCGGGTTCTTATCGTATCAATACCATGTTGTTCCAGGTTTCCGTTACCGATATGGTCAGGATACAGGAAAGTATGGTGGGTATTGTAACCACGTTGGATGGACTGCCGATTGAGGCCAACCAGATTGCCGGTAAACTGGTTGATGGACACAACAATTTCCAGGATTTCGATGCCTTTATTAAACAAGGTGGCAACCGTGGTTTACAGCCCCAGGTCATTTTAGCAGGATCTTACAACCTTAACCCATGGGCCATTCAGCTGGAGGAAATTCCGATGACCGAAATCGCAATCGGTTATGTAGGCGTGGTAATCTCGTTTATTGGTACCGATGGAAATGATTTAACCGGTGCCGATTTTAAACACGGTAATATCGTGGGAAAAGGTTCTAAAGGCGTTTGGCTGGAACCACTTGGCCCCGGAAAATACCCGATTAACAAATACATTATGAAAGTAGAACTGGTGCCAACAACCAATTTAGTGTTAAACTGGGCGTCAGCACGTAGTGAAGCACACAATTTGGATAAAAACCTGTCGACCATTACCGTACGTTCAAGAGATGGTTTCCCGTTTAATTTGGATGTGGCACAGATTATCCACGTGCCCACTACAGAAGCGCCTAAAGTAATTGCACGTTTTGGTAACATGGTTAACCTGGTTTCGCAGGTTTTAGAACCCACCATTGGTAACTATTTCCGTAACTCGGCCCAGGGAAGTGATGTGATTGCTTTCTTGAGTACCCGTAAAGAGCGTCAGGAATCAGCTAAAGAACATATCCGCAAGGTACTTGACGAATATAACGTAAATGCGGTTGATACGCTGATCGGTGACATTGTTCCGCCAGAGTCGTTAATGAAAACTTTAACCGACCGTAAAATTGCAGAAGAGCAAAAGGTTACTTACGAAACCCAGAAACAGGCACAGGAAACACGCCAGGGGATGGAGAAAGAAACGGCGATTGCCGATATGCAGAAAGATATTGTGAAAGCGCAACAAAGTGTAGAGATTGCCGAACGCACGGCAAGTGCAACCGTGAAAAAATCGGAAGGTGATGCTGCCGGTGTAAAACTGGCTGTGGGCGCAGAAGCTGAAGCCACAAAAATGAGGGCCCATGCCGAGGCCGAAGCAACCAAAGCAAGGGCACAGGCAGATTCGGAAGCGATTAAATTAAGGGCTTCAGCAGAGGCCGAACAGATTTCGTTAACCGGTAGCGCCGAGGCGGGTAAAATTTTAGCGGTAGGTAAATCAACTGCAGAAGCATATGAACTTGCGGTGAAAGCTTTGGGCGGTGAAAACTTTACCCGTTACAAAATTACCGAAGAGTTATCAAAAGGTAATGTGAAACTGATCCCTGATGTGTTAATTGGCGGCAATGGAGGTAATCATGGCGGTTCGGCAATGGATGGCTTGCTGGGCTTAAAACTGATGGAATTAATGGATCCTCAGACACGTAAAGAAGTGGTAGCCGTTGCAGAAATTGTAGAAACCAAACCAAAACCTAAAAAAGATAACATTAATCCATAATTGGTCTTTAAATTAAAAAGGAAAGCCTCAGCGTAAGTTGGGGCTTTCTTTGTTTTATTACAATCAACCCCGAAATATCGTCATTTCGAGCGGAGAGCAACGAAGTCGAGAAATCTAAGAGATAGATCTCTTTCCGAAAGTTCGAGACTTCGATCCAAAGGAGATGACGAACTTTTTGCTTAATCTATTAATAATAGCCCAACCAATAACTATTCAAAATACAACCAACTCTTTTCTCATTTTTTTATACAAACCTTACATCTTCAACCTTTATACCTTCAACCTTTTTAGTAACTTTGCAGCCTAATTTTGAATGACTGAATTTTGAGTGAGTGAATGGCCTTACATTAAGCATTCAATCATTTTATCATTCTCTCATTCTCTCATTTCAAAAATATGAAGAAAGTAAAAGTTGGCTTAGTGCAAATGAGTTGTACTAAAGATAAGCAGGAAAATTTAGATAAAGCGATTGCGAAAGTAAGGGAAGCGGCAGCAAAAGGTGCGCAGATTGTGTGTTTGCAAGAGCTTTTTACTTCGCTGTATTTCTGCGATGTTGAAGATTACGATAATTTTGATCTGGCAGAAGCTATTCCGGGTCCATCTACCGATGCTTTGCAAGTGGTAGCCAAAGAATTAGGCGTGGTCATTATTGCTTCTTTGTTTGAGAAACGTGCGGAAGGTTTATACCACAATACTACAGCCGTTTTAGATGCTGATGGTTCATATTTAGGTAAATATCGCAAAATGCATATTCCTGATGATCCTGCTTTTTACGAAAAATTTTACTTCACACCAGGCGATTTAGGTTATAAGGTTTTCGAAACGAAATTTGCCAAAATCGGTATCCTGATCTGCTGGGATCAATGGTATCCTGAAGCTTCGCGCATCACAGCCTTGATGGGAGCTGATATTATGTTCTATCCAACTGCAATTGGCTGGGCTACCGATCAGGATGAAGAAACTAATCAGGATCAATACAATGCATGGCAAACCATCCAACGTTCGCATGCGGTTGCAAACGGTGTTCCCGTAGTCAGCGTAAACCGTGTGGGTTTTGAGCAAGATGGTGCCATGAAATTCTGGGGCGGAAGTTTCGCTACCAACGGACAAGGCAAACTACTTTATTTAGCTTCACACGATTTAGAAGAAACCGAAGTGGTTGAATTAGATTTATCAGAATCTGATTTCTTCCGTAAACACTGGCCTTTTTTAAGAGATAGAAGGATCGATTCTTACCAGCCGATTACCAAAAGATATATTGACGGGGATTAGAAAAGTCGGAGGTCGGGAGACCGAAGACGGAAGTCAAAGAGCATACCAGGCGTGATGGCTAGTTTGAAATTCATTAACAACTCTGGGAACGTAGATCATTGGTTTGGATTGTATTATAAGAAATTGTAATTTGTATAGTCTATTTCTAATAAATGATAACTTCGGACATCTGACCTTCGGACTTAATTATGGCATTCAAATTTGAAAAACTCAAGGTTTGGCAAAAAGCTTTAGATTTAGCTGATGAGATTGATAAAATGACAAAAACTTTTCCAAAAGAAGAGATTTATGTTTTAACATCTCAGGTAAAGCGGGCTGCAGATTCTATTTCAATGAATATTGCTGAAGGAAGCACTGGTCAAAGTAATCCTGAGTTCAAGAAATTTTTAGGTTATGCCTTAAGGTCAGATATTGAGGTTGTGAATTGCCTACATCTTGCAATAAGAAGAGGTTATATTAATGAAGAAATATTTCAGAAACACTATCAATCCTGTGAAGAAATTTTGATCATGACTTCTGCATTAATCAAATCGTTAAATTAATTTAGTAAGGGGTCGGAAGACCGAACTCCGATGATATTCGGTCTATAGCTAAAACATTAAATCATCCGGCTTCGGACACCCGACTTTCGGACTAAACAATAAAACACTAAATCATCCGACTTCGGACACCCGACTTTCGGACTTAAAAATTATGTCAAATTTTCCTCCAAGAAAAGATTTAAATATTAATCAATTCGATTATTCTCCAAAGCAGCAAGGTTATGCTTTTCCTGCCGAATGGGCTAAACATGAGGCAACCTGGTTGAGCTGGCCGCATAAAGAAGCTTCCTGGCCAGATAAAATCGAAACGATATACGAACCATATTGCCAGTTTATTAAAGCTGTTGCTGAAGGTGAAAAGGTACGCATCAATGTTAAGGATGAAGAAATGAAAGCTTTTGCGGTTTCTGAATTAACAAAAGTAGACGCCGATTTAAACCAGATAGAATTTTATTTCAATGAAACCAACGATGCCTGGTGCCGCGACCATGGACCTGCATTTTTGTTAAAAGGAAATGAAAAAGCTGTTGTCGATTGGGGATATAATGCCTGGGGTGGTAAATATCCGCCATTTGACCTGGATGATGTGGTTCCGACAAAAATTGCCAATCATTTTAAACTGCCTTTATTTACACCCGATATTGTGATGGAAGGTGGTTCGGTAGAATTTAATGGCGCTGGGACGATTTTAACTACCACTGCCTGTTTATTGAACGAAAACCGTAATCCGCATTTAACCAAAGCGCAAATTGAGCAATATTTGCTTGAGTATTACGGACAAGAACAGGTGTTATGGCTGGGCGATGGAATTATTGGCGACGATACCGATGGCCACATTGACGATATCACCCGTTTTGTAAATGAAGATACGGTTTTAACGGTTGTAGAAAGTAATCCGCTGGATGAAAATTACCTGCTGTTACAAGAAAACTTAGCGGCTTTAAAGGCGATGAAACTAAAAGATGGCAGGGCATTGAATATTGTAGAGTTGCCTATGCCATCGCCGGTTATTCATGAAGATACCCGTTTACCTGCCTCATATGCAAATTTTTACATTGCCAATGCAGCGGTAATTGTTCCGGTTTTTGATGATGTAAACGACCAGAAAGCTTTAGCTATTATTCAAGGTTGCTTCCCTGACCGGAAAGTGATTGGTATCAATTCAGTTGATATTATCTGGGGGTTGGGAAGCTTTCACTGTTTGAGTCAGCAGGAACCTGCGGTTTAGTTTGCAATTAACAGTTGATAGTTTCCAGTTGTTAAACAATCTAGCAATGAAACAATTTAACAATATCTCGGTAGAGTTGTTAACTTTACCACAATTAAGTTTTTATAAATTATATAAAAGTCCCCTTTAGGGGATTTAGGGGTTATGAAATTATTAGAAGGAAAAACAGCATTAGTTACAGGCGCATCGAAAGGGATTGGCCGTAAAATAGCTGAAAAATTTGCCGAGCAGGGCGCTAATGTAGCTTTTACCTATTTATCATCAGTAGAAAAAGGTGAAGCTTTAGAACAGGAATTACAAAGCTTCGGAACAAAAGTTAAAGGTTATCGTTCTGATGCTTCTAAATTTGCTGAAGCTGAGCAATTAATCAACGATATTGTAGCAGAGTTTGGTACGATTGATATCGTAGTAAATAACGCTGGAATTACCAAAGATGGTTTATTGATGCGTATGAGCGAAGAAAACTGGGATGATGTGATCAACATTAACTTAAAATCGATTTTCAACGTAACCAAGGCCGCTTCTAAAGTAATGATGAAAGCCCGTAAAGGTGTTTTTATCAATATGGGTTCTATTGTGGGTACTACAGGTAATGGTGGACAAGCAAATTATGCTGCTTCTAAAGCCGGGATCATCGGTTTTACCAAATCGATCGCTAAAGAACTAGGTTCGAGAAATATCCGTGCCAACGTCGTAGCACCAGGTTTTATCCGTACCGAAATGACAGATATCCTTGATCCGAAAGTTGTTGAAGGATGGGAAAAAGATATTCCATTAAAACGTGCCGGAGAAACAGAAGATATAGCCAATGTTTGTGTGTTCTTAGCCTCAGATATGAGTGCTTATGTAACAGGCCAAACGTTATCGGTTTGCGGCGGAATGCTTTAAGGAAGGTATAGGGTTAGAAGGCTTAAGGTGGAGGGTTTTCTTTCTTAAGCCATAGAAATATTAAGAAGTCAAGTTTTAATGGCCGGTTTGCCATGAAAAACTTGACTTCTTTTGTTACTTTATAAAATATCGCCCTTTAACTTCAGTAATATTTGCAGGCATTTTATTCTTCTCGAAAGCTAAATAACCTGGTTGCAGCGATTTCCAAAAGCTGGCCTGCACAGGGAATAAAGCAATGTACTTCTTCATATTTCCATCGGTCATTTTGAAGGGATAGATGTTAACCGGAATCTTCTCCTGACCTGCATTTCTGGCTTCAACACCTAAAATATAAACTTCTTTAATTTTTTCGTCTGTTAGGGGAATGCAACCCACGGTTACACAGTTGCCGTGGATGTAGATATCACTTCCTGGTTTTCTATCTTTTCCGGTTCTTGCATAATCTACTGTATTTGGATAGTTAACACCCAACGATAGATGGAAATTGCTCATCGGATTAAAAACATTAACGTAATAGAAACCTTCAGGCGTTTGTCCATCGCCTTCAATTACTTTCGGGCCAATGGTACCAGAATGGGCACAAAAATCGTAGGTTCTGAACAATGAATAGGTTTTAGCCGAATTATTCTTTAACCATACTTCCAGTTTGCCTTCTGTTTTGTAAGCATTGATGACCATGGAAAATTGATCACCGTATCCACCAGCCCTAACAAATTTTTTCAGTGTTTCCCACTTTTCATTGTAGGCCTTTTCCACTCTTTCAAATTTAATTTGTGTGGCTTTAAAATTGTTTTGGGCATTCACCATAAGGCTTAGAGATAGCAGAAATGTTAGACAGATAAATTTCATAAATTTTGGTTTGGCTAAAGCTAATGAATTATCTTTTTTAGTACTAATATTTAATCATCAACACATAGAATGGCATAGCGGAAAGCGTTTGGCGTATAGTGTTAGAAGCAGATAGGCCACTTGATGTAGTCGATAAGCCATTACTAATGAACTAATGGCTAATGAACCATTGAACCAATTGACAAATAACCTTGAAAATTTCCCCAAAATTACCATCTTTATGAATTATGACTGGTTTTTTTTCGGGTACTTCTATTTTATTTTTTCTGGGTTGCCTGGCGTTAGGTGTACTGTATGCCTGGTTGCTTTATCGTGGCAACAAAAATTTAGATAAAAAACTGCAATATGGCTTAACTGCCTTACGGATTATTGTGGTAACTACCATTTCGTGGTTGATATTTGCCCCCCTCATCAGAACATTAAATTATACCTTAGATAAACCTGTTATTATTATCGGACAGGATAATTCGCTCTCTGTAGGACAAGTTAAAGCAGCTGGTTTCGATCAAAAGTTATATGAACAACACCTTAAAACCTTACAGGATAAACTATCAGACAAATACGAGGTGAAAACATTTCACTTTGGTGATCAGGTGGCAGATGGTTTCGATTTTAAAAATCAGGGGAAATTAACCGATGCCTCCGCTTTTTTTCAGAAAATTAGAGATGAATATACCAATCGAAATGTTGGTGCCATTATTTTAGCAACCGACGGTATTTTTAATCATGGCGGAAATCCGCTGTATAGCGTAAACCAGATCAATGCGCCGGTTTATACGATTGCCCTGGGTGATAGTATTCCAAAGCGTGACGTATTGATTTCGAATGTAAATTACAACAATATTGTTTATCTGGATGACGATTTTACGATCGAAGTCCAGGTTCAGGCTTTTCAAAGCAATGGCGAAAGCACTTCTTTAACGGTTAGTCAAAACGGCGCAAAGATTGAGCAACAAAATGTAATCATTAATGGAAGCTCCTTTGTTAAAACGGTTCCCGTTAAGATTCACGCAGGTAAAATCGGTGTTCAGAAATATACCGTTCAGCTGGGCGCTTTAGCAAATGAAATTACAACCAGAAATAATGCCCAGACTTTTTATGTAGAAGTGATTGATGGCAGGCAGAAAGTATTACTCGCAGCAGCTGCACCACACCCCGATTTAGGAGTGTTAAAGGAGGCTATTTCGCTCAATAAACATTACGAGGCTAAACTTGCCCTTGCTGATGATTTAAGTGCAACAGATCCATCTAAATTCGATTTAATCGTATTGTATCAGTTACCCGATGCGCAGAATATCTCAGCTGCGTTTTTAAAGAAGTTAACAGGTTTAAAAAAACCGATCTGGTACATTTTAGGTGCGCAAAGTAATGTAAACGCTTTCAATCAAATGCAAAACCAGGTCAACTTAGGTTCTGCCAATGGTTCGATCCAGGAAGTATATGCCGATTTTGCCAATGGTTTTACCAGTTTCAATCTCACAGAAGAAGATAAAAAACAGTTTTCATCTTTCGATCCGCTGCTCAGTCCGTTTGGAAGGTTAACTGTAAATGCAGGCGCCACACCTGTTTTTAATCAGCGTATCGGCAAAGTTAGCACACAGCAGCCATTGTTATTCTTTGCAAATGAAAATGGTTTAAAGACGGGCTATTTAATGGGAGAGGGGCTTTGGCGATGGAAACTTTCGGAGGCTGAAAATGAAAGTAATCAATCAGTTTTAAACGACCTGATTTCGAAAACCGTTCAATACCTATCTGTTAAAGATGATAAACGGAGGTTTAAGGTATTTACCTCGAAATCAGCTTATGATGAAAATGAAACCATTCAGTTTAACGGCACGCTTTATAACGATAGCTATCAGCCTGTCAATGAACCGGAAGTTAACCTTCAGGTTAAAAATGAAGCGGGTAAAGTATTTAACTATATTTTTTCTAAAACTGAAAATGCTTATCAGTTAGATGCGGGAACCATGCCTGCAGGTAATTATTCTTATTTAGCCAATACCGAACTGGGCGGAAAAAAATTCACAGCTACGGGTAGCTTCTATGTAAATGCGCTGATTGCAGAATTTCAGCAAACCACAGCCAATCATCAGCTTTTAAATACGATGTCGAAACAAAGCAATGGTAAGCTGTTTATGCCCGAAAACCTGCTCAAAATAGCTGATGAAATTGCTAAAAACGAAAATATTAAAACCATCAGTTACGAAGACCGTAAATACGACGAACTGATCAGTATGAAATGGCTGTTCGGTTTAATTTTGATTTTACTAGGTACAGAGTGGTTTTTAAGGAAGCGAAATGGAGAACTTTAGATGAGGTAAAATGTAAGGATGTAAGATGGATGATGTTTGGTCTATGAGTGTGCAGTCAGATGTTACCATCTGACTGATATAATATCTTAAAATTGATGAGTAATCCGATGGTATTTGATTAATTTGAAAGTGTCAGATGGTAAAATCTGGCACCGCTATAGGTTCAATTTTGTAATAGGTATGGGGTTAAGAAATAGAGGGTTATTTCTGGAGAAAAAATGTTTTTTCGTGACTACCAGTTGCTATAAACATTTAAGACTTCTTGAGAGTAGTTCGTGCAAATTAATAATTGCCAATAGTTTAAATTTTATTGCTATAAAATATAAGATTTCAATTCTTGGTTATGTAATCATGCCTAATCACCTTCATGTTTTATTTTATTTCAACGAAGAAAATAAATTATCGGATAGTATGCGCGATTTGAAAAAGTTTTGTGCTTTTGAGATTCGAAAGTATCTGCAATACAGCGGCAGCCCCCTGCTAAATTTGATAAGAGTTGAAAATGATAAACAAGTCTTTAAAGTTTGGGAAGATAGATTTGATGATGTTTGGATAGATAGTAAAGAACTTTTGGAAATTAAACTGGAATATATTCATCAAAATCCATTACAATCTCATTGGAATTTGAGTGAATATCCTGAGGGTTATCAGTACAGTAGTGCCGCATTTTACTTAGATAGTCCTGAAAATATTGTCAAAATGATTGATTATAGAGATATTTTTGAATGATAGTCCTGGTTGTTGAATGTGCAGTCAGGTGGTAACACCTGACGCCACATAAAGACTAACCTAGTGCCATTCATCCCTGTAAACAAACTTCGGCATATGCCATTCGAAACGGATAGAAAGTAACCTTAAAGTTAATCCAATAATAGCAGCTGTAATGGTTGCCAGCATTTCGCTTCCGTGAAAATGTTCTATGCCGATATACACCGCACCGGTAACAATTGCTGCACTGGCATAAATCTCTTTTCTGAAAAGAAAGGGAACCTCATTACAAAGTACATCACGAAGTACGCCGCCTGCACAACCGGTAATCATTCCGCTAAAAAGTACAATTAAATAAGGCAGGTGAATTTGCTGCGCAACCTGACAGCCAATAATGGTGAAAACCACCAATCCTAAAGCATCAAGGTAAAGAAAGAGTTTTTTGAGTTTAGTCATAATGGAGGCAATAAATGCAGCGAGTAAAGCTGCCACCGCAGTAATTACCAAATATTCCGGATGTTCCACCCAGCTCATCGGGTAATGGCCAAACAATACATTTCTAACCGTTCCGCCACCCAATGCTGTAACCCAGGCGATAATGCAAACACCAACCCAATCCATGTCACGTCGGCCGGCAGAAAGTGCTGCGGTCATGGCTTCAGCTGTTATAGCAATAATGTAGAGGATGTGGAGCATTCGATTGGTTAACTGTTTGAATGGATTAATCGGTTAACTGATAAATTGTTGAATGGTTAAATTGCTGACTGCAAACAGCCAATCAAAATTCTTTTGCTTTAGATCCTGAAACAAGTTCAGGAGGACGTGACTAAAGGAAGATAACTTAAACGCTAAACGCCCAGCGCCATACGCTAATCCTTCTTCTCTTCCTGGATAATCACGAAAACATCTTCATTGTCTTTTTTCATGAAGTATTTTTCGCGGGCAAATTTTTCAGCGGTATTGAGGTTGGTATTCAGCTCGTTTAAATCTTTTTTAACCTGGGCAGTCTCTTTCTCGAAATATTCCTTCTCTTCCTGCAGTTTATTGGCCTGGCTGCGGTATTCGTACTGCGACATCATATCGTTTTTATCGAAAAATAGCATCCACATCGCAAAAGCGACAGTAGCAAGGAAATATTTGTTGCGGAAAAGATCTATTAAACGTTTCATATATTTCTCAAAAAATCGTCATTGCGAGGTACGAAGCAATCTCAAAGCAATAAGTTTTTATCAGTCAAACTCAAGGTAGTAAGATTGCTTCGTGCCTCGCAATGACGTAAATGTAAATAAAAACATCCGAAGATTTAAAATCTCCGGATGTTTTACAAATAAGTTTTTCAACTTGTTAACACCCCAAACCCCTAAAGGGGCTTTTTGGCATTATTCTTAGTCCCCTTTAGGGGATTTAGGGATTATTTCTTAGCGTATTTAAATTTTGAACCGATGAAACGAGCGTTTTCACCTAATTCTTCTTCAATACGTAATAATTGATTGTATTTTGCAATCCTGTCTGAACGTGATGCAGAACCGGTTTTAATCTGTCCGCAGTTTAATGCAACAGCTAAATCAGCAATCGTAACATCTTCTGTTTCGCCAGAACGGTGACTCATTACCGAAGTATAACCGCTGTTTTGCGCTAAAGTTACCGCATTTATGGTTTCAGTTAAAGAACCAATCTGGTTAACTTTTACTAAGATTGAGTTAGCTGTATCTTCGTCGATACCACGTTGTAAACGCGTAACGTTAGTTACAAATAAATCATCACCAACCAATTGAACATGGTCACCAATTTTATCTGTTAAACTTTTCCAGCCAGTCCAGTCGTTTTCGTCCATACCATCTTCAATAGAGATAATTGGATATTTTGCAGAAAGATCAGCTAAATATTGTGCCTGCTCTTCGCTTGAACGAATTACGCCAGTAGCGCCTTCAAATTTAGTATAGTCATATTTACCATCTTTGTAAAACTCAGATGATGCACAGTCTAAAGCTAAACAGATTTGAGCACCTGGTTTGTAACCAGCAGTTTCAATTGCTTTTAATACCGTTTCAATTGCATCTTCAGTACCATCGAAAGTTGGTGCAAAACCACCTTCGTCACCTACTGCTGTAGATAAACCTCTATCGTGAAGAATTTTTTTCAAGCTATGGAAAACTTCAGTTCCCCAACGTAAAGCCTCAGAGAAAGAAGGAGCGCCAACTGGCATAATCATAAATTCCTGAAATGCGATAGGGGCATCAGAGTGAGAACCACCATTAATGATATTCATCATCGGGATTGGTAAAGTGTTTGCATTAACACCACCAATGTAACGGTATAATGGTTGACCGATTTCATCAGCGGCAGCTTTAGCAGCAGCCAAAGAAACACCTAAAATGGCGTTAGCACCTAAGTTACCTTTGTTTTCGGTACCATCTAGGTCCAACATGATTTTATCAATTGTATTTTGCTCAAAAACATCAATACCTCTTAATGCATCCGCAATTTTAGTATTTACATTTTCTACAGCTTTTAAAACACCTTTACCTAAATATGTAGATTTATCACCATCACGTAATTCAACAGCCTCATATTGTCCAGTAGATGCACCGCTTGGTACAGCAGCACGGCCAAAAGCGCCTGCTTCTGTTACAACTTCTACTTCTACTGTTGGATTGCCTCTCGAATCGAGAATTTGTCTGGCATGGACATTAACGATTATGCTCATTTTTATTTAATTTTTTGTTGATTTTTTAATCTGCTTAGTGTACAAAGTACAATTACTAAGCGCAACATCAAAGTTAGTATATTTTTTAAATAAATAAAGCCTTTTGAGGGTTAATGTTATGATAGTTGTTCAAGTTAACCAACGGTTAATTTTAAGTTAATATTGGCTATCTGTAATGCCGGATGAATGTCGTCATCTCGACTGAAGCACAGTCCCGAATTTTCGGGAGAGAGATCTATGTACAATATCATGCAGATAGATTTCTCCGCTACAGTCGAAATGACGATTCTTTATTTTTTAGCTTCAGCCAATAATTGAGAATTTAAGCGTATATATTCATCTACTTTTGCTTCAGTTGCTAAAGCCAGGCCCGCTTTAGCGCTAGCTTCTGCACCGGCTTTATCACCCATTTTTAGTTGAATACGGCCTTTCCAGTATTTAAACCAGGGGGCTTTCATATCCGATTTTTCTACTTCACTCATCCATTCTAATGCAGTTTTTAAATCTTTTCCATTTTGATAATAATACATTGCTGCATTATAGTATGGCTTTTTTTCGCCTTTCATCGCTTCAGCAATATTGGCCATCACTTTTTCATCAATAGAAGTCGTAATATTAATGGCAAAGGCATTGTTCTCCCACATCATATTTAACGTTGCAGAAGTTTCGCTAACAGTCGAAAATTGCATGGTAAGGGTTTCCACTTTATCCTTTAAAGCTATTGTTTTTACTTTTACACGTAGTGCATCGCCACTTTCCTTGTACTCGTAGGCGCCCCATTGATTAGCGGTTTTGTTAAAAATAACGGTCCATTCATTTTTATCAGGTATACTGAATAAAGCATATTCGCCGGCAGGCAAGTCTTTCCCTTCAATTTTAACATCATCGGTAAATTTAATACGTGTAGCGGCGTTTGCTCCTGTACGCCAAACCACGCCCATGGGTTCCATGCCGCCAAATATTTTTCGGCCCTTTACATTTGGACGGGAGTAGGTTAAAGTAATTTTGCCTAATCCAAAATCCTGGATAATGGTTTGCCCGCTACTGGGTTGCGGTATTTTTAAATCCTGTGCGTTTGCTAGATCTACCACACCTAATAGCATGATAAACAGTGCTGTAATTTTGTTGAATAATTTCATTGCTTTGTTGTTTTTGGTTTGTACTAATTTACGCAATAAGCTTCGGCTTTAACAAAATGTTTTAATGTTGTTCTGAGCTGAGCTGATGTTTCCTGAATCCAAAAATTAATTCATCAAAATATTCGCCGTTTTTAAAAATGGTTCCTTTCAACTCCGCCTCGAAAATAAAACCTGCTTTTTTTAAAACCTGTTGCGACGCTAAGTTTACATGAGAAGTACGTGCAAAAATCCTTTCAATATCAAATGTTTCGAAACCATACCTCAACATTTCTTTAACAGCAAGTGGAACGATACCCTTGCCCCAAAAATCTTCAGCAATCCAGTAGCCGATTTCCGCACTTTTACTATAAATATCAGTCAGTTGATGTACACCTATCGACCCAATTACTTCATTATTGACTACAATGGCTTTGATTTGTAATGGTTTGTGACTTAAGGCCAGTTGAATAAAAGCTTCGCCATCTTTTTTTTCATAAGGGAAAGGGAATTTATTGGTTAAGTTTTTCGAAATATTAAAATTATTGGCGTATTTAACCAAACTTTCAAGATCACTGGCTTTGTAAGGGCGTAAAACTAATTGCATCGTATCTAATTTTATCGGGATAAGTAAGGCCTGTAACTTTTGATTAAAAATAAAGTCAGAAATAAAATGATTTTATGTTACACTTCAATCAGTTTGAAAAATCTTATTTCAATCATCTTGTTTTAAAGATAGATAATATTAAAATTCCCGAGGGTATTTTCTGGATAAAAGGCAGTAATGGATCAGGAAAAAGCACCCTGCTGAAAGCAATTGCCGGCATATTATCTTTTAACGGAGATATAGCCATCGGCACTATTTATTTGAAAAACCATGGCGTTTCTTATCGAAGGCTGGTAAATTTTGCTGAAGCTGAGCCGCTATACCCTGAATTTTTAACCGGATTTGAAATGGTCGATCTTTTCGCGAAAGCAAAGGGAGCTATTCCTGATCAGGAAGAGACTTTAATTACTGAAATGGGAATGAAATCTTACATACATAATCCCCTGGGTTCCTATTCAAGTGGGATGTTAAAAAAGTTGTCGTTGGTTTTGGCTTTTTTAGGACGACCTAAATTGATTTTATTAGACGAACCTTTAAATACAATTGATGTAGAATCTTTAGAAATATTATACCGTTGGATCAACGAAAAACACCAAAATGAAAAAATTAGTTTTTTGTTGTCGTCGCATCAGCCGTTGGATGAGTCAAAACTGCCAGGAATAAAACAGATTAATATTGAAGATAAAAAAATAACACTGAATTTTTAATGTTGTTGCTTCCAAATACTGCCTTAAAGAAAATATTCGTTGATGGATTTTACCGTACCCACGCAGGTATGCTGGTATTCATTTTCGTGATATTGGTCAGTTATTGTTTATTTATCAATACGTTGGGTACGGTTAGGCCAGAGCAAATTGATTTCTGGCAATTTTTCTTTACCATTAGTATCGTGAGTAATCCACTCATTTTAGCTTTTTACCTGATAGGAAGTTCACTTTATGCTTATAAAAGCTTGAAATATGTTTTAAATCAAATGGCTTTGCCTCAGCATGAGTTTCTGTATTACAGTTTTACCGCATCAAACAAAAAACAACAGTTTAAGCATTGGTTTACCATACAGACTTGCCTATTTATCCCGGTTTTAAGTTATACGCTGTATGCAATAACCATAGGATTGATATTTGGGTTCTACCTGATTTCTATTGGGATTTTACTTTTTCAGGTGCTTCTGATTATGGCCAGTGCCTATATCTATTTAAATGAAAGCAATCGTTTAATCGAGGCCGCTAAACCAGATTGGTTGATCAGAATTAGTCGAAAATGGAACAAGCCCGTTTTTTTATTGTATAGTTTTCAGGTTTTCAATCAATTGAAGCTGGCATACATCCTTACCAAATTTTTTTCCTGGGTGCTGATTTCGAGTATATTGCTAGTTTTTACTGACCTTAAAGATGATTCAAGATTATTGATGCTCATCACCACTTGTATTGTTGTTGCTCATGTTGTGCTTATTTATCAGGAGAAGATCTTTAACAATAGGTACTTATCCTTTTTACCAAACTTTCCTTTTGCTAAGGGGAAAGTGTTTTTTAGCTTTTGTTTAAACTATCTTGTTTTATTACTGCCTGAAATGGGTTGGTTATTCAGCAGCTTTGGCATTTTAACATCGCTTACATTAATGTTATTTGCATTTTCTGTAATAATGCTATTCAGAAGTTTACTCATGTTAAATGCAATGCAGATTAAGGGATTTCTAATATGGGTTTTTTGCCTGTTTTTCCTGTTTTACCTGTGCATCATGTTCGGCTTTGGATTAATCCTTATTCCGATTAATATTAGTGTCGCCTGGATTTTATTTTATTGTAATTACCTGGGTAATGGTGTTTTGCGTTGAGATTGCTTCAATTCATCTAATGCCCTGAACAGCTTCTTATCTTCTTACAATATAACGCTTTGATGATAGTTTGGATTATACTGCAATCAATTCTAAATCATTAATTCTTTCGAAGTGCTTTTTGTTGAGTGTGGCAATTTTTATTTTTCTGGATAGGGCAGTTGCAGCTATAAAAATATCCGGAATTTCAATTAAACTACTATTTCGCTTTAGTTTGCTTTGTGATTTCGATTGCAATGTTATTGGCACTCTTATCAAAAGGAATTATGGTTACACGTTCGAAGAAATCTTTCCAAAATTCAATTTCTTCTGTTTTGGTACCAATCATAATTTCGTATTCGGTAATAATTGATACAGCAAAAAGATTATAAATTTTGGCCAGCTTATAAAGGCGCTTTTTTCTTTGAGTTTTTTTCGATAAAAATCAATTAAAATAGAAGTGTCTAGGCAGACTATTTCGTTCTCCATGAATTGAAGTTTTTTCTATCAGCTTGATACTGCTTATGCTGTTCTTCACTCATAGTCGGGGCGGTAAGTAAAAAAATCTGAAATTCTGATAGATCTTTTGATGCTTTCTGCTTAATAAATTCATCATTTAAAACAGACTTTAATTGCTTGATTTTTGCAGCAGGAAGTTTTTTTATCGCTGCTAACAATTGTTCATAACCTATGTCGATTGTTATTTCCATATACCAAAAATACACAATTTTAAAAATCAAAGCAAGTTTGTATATGGTCTTACTTCAATTCATCTAATACGTTGAATAACTTCTTGTTAATTCCACTTCCGCTATAATTATTGATGTTGATCACCAAAACGTATTTATTCCCTGCAGCATCGGTATGGTAACCGGCAAATGCCGAAACATCATTTATGGTTCCGCTTTTAATTTTCATACCATTGTATTCTGGCAAAGCTTTATAGAAATCAGGAAACCAGTTTTCCTTTTGGATTTGAAAAAGTACACTGGCCATTGCCGAAGTTGTTATTCTATCGCCTGGAGAGAGTCCACTGCCATCAATGATGTTGAGGGCCGTTTTATCGATGCCCTTATCCGCCCAGAAATTGATCTCGGTTTCAGCACCTTTACTTGTTGTAGCTGTCTTACCCGATTTTATTGCAATGGTTTTTAAAAGTGTTTCGCCATACAGGTTAATGCTTTTCTTTAAAAACCAATAAGTGATTTCGCTTAAACTGGGAGAGCTTATGGTGTTTATCTTTTGTGTAACCGAAGGAATTACCTGATTGTTTAATAGCATTAACCGGGCTGTTGTGGCTTGTTGGTTAGTCGAAATGCCCAATCTTTTCAGGGTATCCTGCAAACGGTATGCGCAATCAAAAGCAGGGTCGGGTAGGGCAACTGAAATCCCCGATTTTGCGATGCCCATGCCCCAGCTGCCGCGGATATAAGCCGTATTACTATAAGGAGGCAAGAAAGCATAAGCGCGGTCACCCGATCCCGAGCTACCCGTTTTTAATTCATTTACCAGCTGCACATAAGGAGTAGCAGGAACTGTTTTTACAATTTTTACTTCATCCGATGTGGTACTTCCAGGTTTTAAATGGATGTCGAATTGATTTTCGCGCCAGGCTAAACCAGAAGTTCCGGCACCATAATAATTGCCAATATCTTGCCAAACCCAACCTTCGGGTGTAGTTTGGGTACCGAAAATACGATCGTCACCAATTACTGCCCCTTCAATTTTTTTAATCCCTGCCGATTTTATGGCAGCAACCCATTGCGTTAAAACCGCATTTTCTTTGTTTTGATAACGCCACGATCCCAATGTTGGGTCGCCATTGCCAATAATGATCAGATTTCCTTTTAATATGCCATCTGTAGTAATTGTTCCGGTATAGGCCAGCGTGGTTTGAAATTGAAAATCCTTTCCTAAAATACTGAAAGCAGTGGCCGCAGTAATGGTTTTTAGGGTAGAAGCGGTAGCCAGGCCAATTTGCTCGTTTTTAGCAAATAATGTTTTCCCTGTATTGGCATCTAAAACACAAAGTGAGACAATGGCATGTTTGGCCTGTTCATCATTTAATAAACTATTGAAAGCTTTTTCTAGATTTTGGATTCTATTTTGAGCAATTGTAGCAATTGCTGAGAAAATGAATAGGATTAATAATTTGATAAATTTCATTTTTTATTGGCAAAGATTATATCAGAAAGCTGGTATAATTAGATTTATTTATAAAGTGTGTTTCATTGGTGTTGTATGCATCTAAAAAGGTTGATGGAAACCTGACTTTTTTATTTTCGTTCCATTTGATTTCTATTGCATTAATTTTTCCATCAATTTCTTCTATTAAATCAATTTCCTGCTGTTGAAAACTACGCCAAAAATAATATTTCGCATGTTTTCTTTTATTGTTACTGGCCTTTATATATTCTGAAACGATATAATTTTCGAAAAGCTGAGCAGCATCCTGTCTCAATCCGAGCATACTGAAATTTTCAATTACTGCATTGCGAATCCCTGTATCATAGAAGTATATTTTTTTGCTCTTCTTTATTTCGTTCCGGAGGTTACTGCTGTATGCACCTAACCTGAATACAACAAAACACTGTTCTAAAAGATCGATGTAACGCTCAACGGTTAGTTTATCTGCTTCAATCATTTGGCCGAGCTCAGTGTACGATACTTCATTACCAATCTGCAACGCTAAGGCTTGTACCAATTTTTCGAGTTGCAAAGGTTTTCTAATGCCTGTAAGCGATAAAATATCTTTAAAAAGATAACTATTGGTTAAGTTCAGCAATAACTCTTTTTCTTCCGCTGGATAATTGATGGCATCAGGATAAGAGCCATAAATTAATCTTTTTTCTAATGCCTGTTCTTCTGCAAGCAGGTTTGTATCTTCAACAAGCTCTGCTACTGAAAATGGAAAGAGGTGATATTCAAATTTTCTTCCGGTTAATGACTCTTTGATGCCAACAGCCAGATCTAAAGATGAAGAACCTGTAACCAAAAGTTGTACATGGGTAAAATTATCGACTATTAATTTTAATGTTAAACCAATATTTGTAACACGTTGTGCTTCGTCGATAAAAATAAATTTATTCGACCCAATAATTGATTTTAGCCGTTCGATGCTGATATCTGTTAGGGTTGCGCGGACGTTAGCTTCGTCGCAGTTTAGGAAAACAAAAGGTAATCCTGTTTTATCGACCAGCTGTTTTAACATAGTGGTTTTACCTACCTGCCTTGCGCCTGTAACTATAATTGCTTTTTGTTTAAAAAACTTAGATTCGATATGAGTTTGCAAACTTCTAATGATCATTTCATGATTTCGTTTTCGATAACAAATATAATCAAATTTAAAGCTAATCTCTTTTTTATATATAATTTAGTGATTACAATCTCTTTTTTATATATAATTTAGTGATTACGGTCGCTGTTTTATATGTTTTAACTGAGTTACCCATTAAACAGTTTATTGCGTTTAATATCTTTTCCCTGTCTGAGTTTTACAGCGTGATAAATAGTAGGCACATCATTTGTCCATTTTTTCAGGGTGAAAACAATGGCAAGTATTTCTAATCTGGTGGCCAGACCAATCCAAAGGCAAAGCTCAAATAGCACCACTGATTCGCAATGCACCATAATTTCGACCAGGGTAGCAAATAAAATTAAGGTCCAAACTTTGGCGCCGATCGAATGTGTGGCAATTTCCTTTTTAAATTTGATGTAGCTTAAAGCATAAGTTGAGGCCTCAAAAGCACCGAGTACAATCAGTTTTACCAGGTTGGCCTTAAAGAAATCGGGGCATTGAAGATAAGTCGCTACTGCAACCGAAATGAAAAATACCTGGTCAATACTGGAGTCTAAACGGCGTAACTTTTCTGAAGAGATATTGAGCTTTCTGGCAATTATTCCGTCGAAAACATCGGTTAATAAACCGATCGATAATAATGTAATCGCAAGAAAAGAATAGTGATTGGCATGGAAAAGGCTAAGTAAAATAATCCCGAAACCAATTAATAACCTGGTGTAAATTAAAGCAATGGGGATATGTTTCATGATTGGAGCGCGCATAAAAAAGCCCCGATAAATCGAGGCTTTTATTTAAATTTATTGATTAAACCAATTCTTTTTGAATCAGGTATTCGGCAATCTGAACGGCATTGGTTGCAGCACCCTTGCGTAAGTTATCGGCAACAATCCAAAGGTTTAATGCTTTTGGTGCCGACTCATCTCTGCGGATACGGCCTACAAAAACTTCATCTTTTTCATGCGCATCTTTTGGCATTGGATATTTTAGGTTGGCAACATCATCAACAACGATTATGCCTGGTGATTTTTCTAAAATACTACGCACTTCAGCTAAATCGAAATCATTTTCAAACTCAATGTTTACCGATTCTGAGTGACCGCCCATTACCGGGATACGAACCGTAGTAGCCGTAACTTTAATGCTATCGTCGCTCATGATTTTGTTGGTTTCCTTCACCATTTTCATTTCTTCTTTGGTATATCCGTTCTCCATGAAAACATCAATATGAGGAAGAACATTTAAATCAATTTCGTACGGATAAGCTTTAGGACCATCAACGCCTTTACGCTCATTCATTAATTGTTCAACTGCTTTAACACCTGTACCGGTAACCGATTGGTAAGTAGAAACCACCACACGTTTAATTTTGTATTTATCGTGCAAAGGTTTTAAAACCACAACCATTTGAATGGTAGAACAATTCGGGTTAGCAATGATTTTGTTATCGATAGAAAGCTCGTGTGCATTAACTTCCGGTACAATTAATTTAATTGCAGGATCCATTCTCCAGGCAGATGAATTATCAATAACAGTTGTTCCCGCTTCTTTAAAACGTGGAGCATGCTCTAATGAAGTATTTCCACCTGCAGAAAACAAAGCGATATCTGGTTTCATGCTGATTGCAGTATCCATGCTAACAATTGGGAACTTCTTACCCTTAAAAGTAATTTCCTTACCAACACTCTTTTCTGATGCTACGGGAATCAACTCTGTTAAAGGGAAATTTCTTTCCTCCAATACTTTTAACATGACAGTGCCTACCAATCCGGTGGCACCTACTACTGCTACTTTCATTTTAAATTTTAATTATATATTATTAAACATTTGATATAAGCCCAAATATGCTAAAAATTAAGCTTATATCCCCATTGTTACCAATTAAATTTGCTTTTAATATTTAAAATCTTACTTTTTCAATAGAAAATAAGGCTTAGCGTATAAAGTTTTGGGCAGTAAAAAACCACATTAAAAATTGTCGTTCTTTGTTTTGGAAAGCAGGTTCCTGTGCATATCGGTTGCGAAGGCCCTGCTATCACTATAATCTTTTTAAACAATAACGGTCAAAATTTATGGTCATTGCAATTAAAAAGTATTGCCGTTCTATCAGGTTTAAATAACTGAGGGCAGTCTTTCTAATAATAGAGGAAATTTTAATTCGGTAAATCCGCGTTAGGGATTGTAAGGATTTAGTGCCAATTTTTTATTGGTACCGGAGAAAAGCGCAGCCCTGAAAAGCCCGACCCTTTCCCGTATTTCAGGGGAAAGGGTAACGCCCAAATCAGTTTGCCATTAGAAATTCTTTTTTTATAACCCTCGCAGATTCAATTCGGTGTAATAGCCTTAATGAGGGCCATGCCGTTTAAAAAACTGCGAGGGTTAGTAAATTAAATCAAATTAGCTTTAATATAATCGCAGCTTGTTTTGATCGAACCTACCGGATCAGGTTGATAATTGGTTTCGTGCTCTACAAAAAAGTGTTGCATACCAGATAATTTTGCCTGGGCAAAAATGCTTTTAAAATCAATAGCACCTTTGCCAACTTCGGTATTCCATTCTGGTTTGGCTTTGTCCATATCTTTCACATGCCACATTGGGAAACGGCCCGGGTATTTTTTAAACAAGGCTAAAGGATCGTTACCTGAGCGTACTACCCAGTATAAATCCATTTCGAAATTTACCAGGTTTTTATCAGTTTCGCTTAAGTAAACATCGTAACCGGTGGTATCACCTAATTTTTTAAATTCGAAATCGTGGTTGTGGTAAGCGAATTTTAAACCAGATGCTTTTGCAATTTCAGCAACCTTATTAAAATCATCAGCCGTTTTCTTGAAACCATCTACACCTTTGCTCATATCTACATGTGCACCGGCAATGGTAAAGAATTTGCCACCAATGGCTGCTGAAGATTCGATATCGGCTTTTAATCTGTCTGTTTTTCCGGTTTTTACAAAATCATCCATATGATAATGGCCACTTGGTGCTTTTAAACCATTTGCATCTAACAGTGCTTTAAATTCTTTTGGCGTTAAGCCCCAGAATTTTCCATTAGCAAAACCATAGGTCTCTACTTCCTTATAGCCGGCTTGTGCTACTTTTTCGATGATGCCTTTTACATCTTTTGGCAGTTCGTTACGTAAAGAGTACAATTGTAGACCAATATTTTTATTTACTTTATCAAAAGCAAACGACGGAATTAACAATGCCGCTCCGGCAGCTAATCCTGCCTGTTTTAAGAATGTTCTTCTTGAATTCATCTCTTAAATTTAAATAATTTCTTTTTTAATATATGCGCAGCTTGCTGCAACAGATTCCATCGGGTTTGGCTTGTAATTGGTTTCGTGCTCTACAAAGAAGTGTTTCATACCCGAAAGTTTTGCATCCGCAAAAATAGGTTTGAAGTTAATCGAGCCTGTTCCTACTTCTGCATTTAATGCCGGATCTGCTTTATCCATATCTTTAACATGCCACATGGTAAAACGGCCTGGATTTTCTTTAAATAATTTGATCGGATCGTTACCTGAGCGTACTACCCAATATAAATCAAGTTCGAAATCAACAAGGTTTTTATCGGTTCCTTTTAACAGGATTTCGTAACCAGTGGTATCACCTTGTTTCTCGAATTCGAAATTGTGGTTGTGGTAAGCTAACCTGATACCCGCTTCTTTCGCCAGTTTTCCGGCTTCGTTGATTTTAACTGCAATTTTTTTGTAGTCCTCAGCACTTTTTCTGATGCTTTCATCTAACCAGGGAATGGTTACATATTCACTTCCCAACACTTTAGCCGCTGCAATTGCTGCTTTTAATTCCTCAGTGTTTCCATCGGTTAAATAACTGCCTAAACCGTAGTGACCGCTTGGCGCAGTTAATCCGTTGTCATCAAGCAATTTTTTAAATTCGGCTGGTGTTAAGCCCCAAAACTGATCTTTTATAGAAAAACCATAAGTTTCAACCTCCTTAAAGCCAGCTTTAGCTACTTTAGCCAATGTTCCTTTTACATCTTTCGGAAGCTCATCCCTTAAAGAGTATAATTGCAAACCCACTAATTTTTTATCATTGGCTACACAAGCGAAGGATGGAACCAAAAGTGCTGCCGCTGCAGCCATACTCGTATTTAATATAAAATTTCTTCTTGATAACATAGGTGTATTTTTTTAGATGTCGCAAATAGAAACTGCCTTTTTTAAAGAAGCTAATTTGTCAGCGTTTTTAGGTATAAATTCTTGTGCAACGAAACCTTTAAAGCCAGTTTCGGCAATGGCTTTCATGATTGCAGGATAATATAGTTCCTGCGTATCATCTATCTCATTTCTACCCGGAACACCGGCGGTGTGGTAGTGGGCGATATACTGATGGTGATCTCTGATGTTTCTGATTACATCTCCCTCATCAATCTGCATATGATAGATATCGTATAACAATTTGAAGTTTTCAGATCCTAAGCGTTTGCAAAGCTCGGCGCCCCATGAAGTTCTATCACATTGGTAATCTTTATGATTAATTTTGCTGTTTAACAGCTCCATTACCAATACAACATTGTGCTTTTCGGCCAAAGGGATTAACTGTTTCAATCCTTTCACACAATTGTTCCAACCGGTTTCATCATCCTTACCACGACGGTTTCCGCTAAAACAAATTAGGTTTTTGTATCCGGCTTCGGCAACAAGCGGAATCATTGCAGTATAGTTTTGAATTAACTTTTCGTGGAATTTCTCGTCGTTAAAACCATCCACTAAATTAATCTCTGCACCATTACACATGGTCGATACTAATCCATGTTTTTTTAAAGTCGGCCAATCTTTTGGTCCAACTAAATCTATGCCTGTAATACCGATTTTTTTAGCTTCAACACAAAGTGTTTCTACATCTAAACCGCTAAAACACCAGCGGCAAACGGCATGATTAATATTTCCTTTTAGCCTTAATGGCTGATCTGATTCTGATTTATCCATTGCTAATGCTGAAAATCCTGAAGAAACACCAATTGCAGCGGTTCCTGCGATGATGTTCTTTAAAGCATTTCTTCTATTTACGTTCGAGGCCATATTAAACTGCTTTAGCGTCTATTTCAGACTTGGTTTTATCGTTGAAAACCAGTGCAAATAATATAAATACCACTAGTGCAATTCCAGCTGGTATAATCCAGATCATTTTCCAGTCCATTACGCCGTCTGCTGCTTTGTAAGCATCAGAAATTTTACCAGCTACAGCAAATCCAATTAACATACCTACACCATAAGTAGCTAAGGTAATTAAACCCTGAGCTGAACTTTTAAAACGTTCACCAGCTTTAGAGTTGGTATAAATCTGTCCGGAAACGAAAAAGAAATCGTAGCAAACACCATGTAAGGCAATCCCCAGGATTAGCATGAAGCTCAATTCGCCGGCGTTACCATAAGCAAATAATGCATAACGTACTGCCCAAGCCAGCATACCCACCAGGATGGTCATTTTAAAACCGAACCTTTTAAAGAATATCGGAATAAACAATAAGAAAATAACTTCTGAAGCCTGGCCAATGGTCATTTTTCCGGTAGGGTTATCCATACCAATATTGGAAAGGAATGGATTTGCATTCTGGTAGTAAAAAGCCAAAGGAATACAAATCAAAATAGATGAAATAAAGAAAATCAAGAAGTTTCTGTCTTTCAAAAGTTTTAAAGCATCAAGACCTAATACATCAGAAACTGTAATTTTTTCGTCTGAAGAAACTTTAGGCGGCGTTTTTGGTAGCGTAAAGCTGAACAAGCCTAAAACTAAAGATACTATACCTGCCATTAAGAAAGTATTTTTCAATAAGCCAGCTTCTGTACTTTCTTTTGAATCCCAGTGGAAGAAATAACTGATTAATAAACCTGCAGCAATCCAGCCTAATGTACCCCAGATGCGGATTGATGAGAACTCTTTTTCCGGATCTTTCATTTGATTGAAAGAAACTGAGTTAACCAAAGCCAGTGTTGGCATAAAAAGGATCATGTAGCCCAATACATATGGGTAAAATACGCTAACATCGGTAGCGTTGTACATTTGATACATTAATACTGCACCAATGATGTGCAACACACCTAAAATTCTTTCAGCGTTAAAATACCTGTCGGCTATTAAGCCCACAATAAAAGGAGCGATGATGGCGCCCCATGATTGGGTTGAAAATACAGCTCCGGTTTCTGAGCCCGTGGCTTTAAGGTTGTTTCCTAAGAAAGTTCCAAGTGTTACAAACCAGGCGCCCCAGATAAAAAATTCCAGGAACATCATGGCAGAGAGTTTAAAGCGAGTAGTGTTATTCATTTGGTTTATATAAGGTTTTAAGGTTAAAGGTATAGGGTGTAAGGTTAATGCGAAAGCGGGCAAACTTTATGCTTCCCCGCCCGCAAACTCAAATATATGGTTAAAGCGAAAGAAAAGAAACCTTCAGCCTTCTACCTTACGCCTTCAACCTGATTTATAGTTCTTTAATAGAGATGTTTTTGTACCAAACTTCATCTCCGTGATCCTGTAAGGCAATTTTACCGGTTTTAAAAGTTCCCCAGTTTTCCCATGTTGCAAACTTGCTGCCTGCAACAATTTTTTTCCAGTTATCGTCCCAAAGGGTGGTTTTTACTATTTCAACACCGTTTAAAATTAATGTTAATTTGCCTTTTTTGCTAATGATTTCAGCTTTGTTCCATTCGCCAACAGCTTTAACGGGCTCTGATGAACTTTTTACCAGGTCGTATAAATCGCCGGCGCGGTGTTTTGTAATTTTTCCATCCGGGTGGCCATCGTTATCAATAACCTGCATTTCTAAACCTGTAGAATAGGTAGCGTGGTATTTAGGTTCTTCATGAACATAAAAAATTAAACCGCTATTTGCTTTTGGAGCTACCTTCCACTCATATTTTAAATGGAAATCGCCGTATTCTTTGTCGGTAACCAAATCACCGCCGCCATCTTTACCTTTGGTTGCTAAATCTAAATGCAGGGCACCATCCTGAACCTGCCAGGCACTGCCAACCGTAGTTTTATTGTAAGTATGCCAGCCTGTTGTTGTTTTGCCGTCAAAAAGTGGCTTAAAGCCCTTTTGAGCTTTTGATATTTGTGTTACCGCTAACAAGATGCAAGCAGAAAGAAAGATTTTTTTCATTTTTTTTAAATAAAACCTGATGGGATTTAAACCGATCAGGTTAGGATAATTAAAGAGTTAAATTGTTCCAGCCTTTACGGTATTCGCGTTTTACAAACTGGTTTGCTTCGTCAAAATTGGTAACTTTCATATTGTCGTTATCCCAAAGCATTTTAGTGTACCGGCCTGGGTAAGTAGTCTTACCATTTACAGTTTTTTGGATATCGAAACTTCTGATTGCCAGATTCGCCATCAGTAAAGCTTCTGTTAACGGACCTGCAATTTCGAAAGGCGAACTTACTTCCTGTTTGCCATAACCCGCAATTGCGGCTTCAACCCATTGTTTATAGTGGCCATTTGCGCCATCTGGTACACGCGTGTATTTTGGCGCCACTTTAATGTCTTTGTTTTTACTTAATGGCAATAATTTTGGGTTTGCACTATAAGTTTCAGACATCATTTTACCTTTAGTTCCGATAAACAAGGTACCATTACCACCATCGCCAAAAGTTTCGTTTGCTTCTAATTCTTCAGGGCGTTCGGGCTGGATACCACCGTCCATCCAGTGTAGCGTAACATCACCTTTGGTTTTATTCGTTTTCGGGAATTTTAAGGTCACATGGCTTGATGGCGGGCAGCTTTCAGGGAAATAACCGCGTTTAAATTCATCTACATAAACAGAGCCTACGCTGGCCTCAACCTCTTTTGCATATTTTAAGTTTAATACACTGAAAGGCGCTTCGATTAAGTGACAGCCCATGTCGCCCAGGGCACCAGTACCATAATCCCACCAGCCACGCCAGTTAAAAGGCACCAATTTATCTATAAAATCTTTTTCAGGCGCAGTACCTAACCATAGGTTCCAATCTAATTCTGCAGGAATTTCGGCTTTTTTTGTTGGGCGGGGAATGCCTTGTGGCCAAACCGGTCTATCAGTCCACGCGTAAACGGTGTGTACATCGCCAATTAAACCAGCTTCATACCACTCTTTCATTTGGCGCGGACCATCGTTTGATGCACCTTGATTTCCCATTTGGGTTACCACTTTATATTTTTTTGCAGCTGCGGTTAGAATACGCGCCTCATAAATATCATGTGTTAAAGGTTTTTGCACATAAACGTGTTTACCCAATTGCATCGCTGCCAAAGCCTGTATGGCATGGTTATGATCAGGAGTAGAAACAGACACAGCATCGAAATTTTTATGTTCCTTATCTAACATTTCGCGCCAATCTTTATAGTATTTTGCTTTAGGAAAAGCTTTAACACTATTTGCTGCACGGCGATCGTCTACATCGCATAAAAAGGCAATGTCTGCTTTTCCGCTTTTGTAAAACATATTTAAATCGCTTTGGCCTTTTCCGCCAACACCAATGCCGGCAACCAATAAACGATCGCTTGGTGCTAAATAACCGGGTCCACCTAAAACATGGCGGGGCACGATCATAAACGCAGCAGCGGCAATAGCTGTGGTCTTAATAAAATCACGGCGGTTACTCGTGTTTTTATTTTCTTGCTCTGTTTTCATCTGTAGTAAATCGATTTGCTAATTTGGTTAAAATTATTTTTTTAGGGATAAAATGTACTTTACCATTAATTTTGCATCGTCTTTTTTAAGTGTAGCGTGAGCAGTCATTGGCATGTTGCCCCAAACGCCTGTTCCACCTTTAATAATCTTATCGGCTAACATATTGATGTTTTTCTCGGTAGCCGGATATTTTTTGGCAATTTCTACGTAAGCCGGACCAATAATTTTGTTGGTCTTGTTATGGCAACCCAGACAGTCTGATTTGTTGATCAGTTTTTCTCCCGGATTGGATTGAAAAGCAGCATGCTTCGTCATTGTTGCTGTTGCAACTACAGTTTTCTCTCTCGATAAATCAGCCTTTGAAAACGACGCCATAAAAATGACTACGGCGCCTAAAATTAAAAATGTTTTTTTCATGTGTGTTTTGTTATTCTTATAATCCTAATATTCTTTTATTGAAAGCGCTATCACTACCCGATGCTGCAAAATCGTCAAATGCTTTATCAGTTACGTTAATGATATTGTTTTTGATAAACGCTGCGCCTTCACGGGCACCATCTTGCTGGTTTTTAATACAGCATTCCCATTCCATAACGGCCCAACCTTTAAAATCATATTGCGCCAATTTACTAAAAATGGTTTTAAAATCAACCTGACCATCACCCGGTGAGCGGTAACGACCAGCACGGTTTGCCCAACTCTGGTATCCACCAAAAGTGCCTTGTTTGCCTGTAGGGTTAAATTCTGCATCTTTAACATGAAAGGCTTTTATGCGTTCGTGGTAAAAATCGATGTACTGAATGTAATCCAATTGTTGCAACACAAAGTGAGATGGGTCATACAATAAGCATGCCCGAGGATGATTATTTACTGCAGCGAGGAACATTTCGTAGGTTTCGCCATCAAATAAATCTTCGCCAGGATGTATTTCGTAGCAAACATCAACGCCACATTGGTCGAATTCGTTTAAGATAGGCGTCCAGCGTTTTGCCAATTCTGCAAAACCTTCTTCAACCAATCCCGCCGGGCGTTGTGGCCAGGGGTGGAAATATTGCCACAATAATGATCCACTAAATGTGGCATGGGCATTTAAACCTAAGTTCTGAGAGGCTTTAGCCGCATATTTTATTTGTTGCACAGCCCACTCTGTTCTTGCTTTTGGGTTTTTGTGTACTTCTTTTGGTGCAAAGGCATCAAACAAATCATCGTAAGCAGGGTGCACCGCAACCAGCTGACCTTGTAAGTGTGTAGAAAGTTCAGTAATTTCTAAGCCATAAGAGGCGATTTTTCCTTTCAGTTCATCAGCATAGGTTTTGCTTTCAGCAGCCTTTTGCAGATCAATAAATCTTGCATCTAAGGTTGGCATCTGAATGCCTTTAAAACCTAAACCTGCTGCCCATTCACAAATGCTGTCAAGGGAGTTAAATGGGGCTTCGTCGCTTATAAACTGTGCTAAAAATACTGCTGGTCCTTTTATCGTTGTCATGCTTGATTGTTATAATTTATAATCTAACCACTTTTGGTCTGATTGGCTGGAGGCCACTACATTCTCGATAAATGCCATACCTCTAATGCCATCCTCAGTACCTGGAAAGTCTAACATTGCAGCTGTAGGTTGTTCGTTATTCAACTTCGCATCTACTGTTAATGCGAAATTTCTATAAATATTTGCAAATGCTTCCAAGTAACCTTCCGGGTGGCCACCTGGTGTACGGGTATTGTGCTGAGCGAAACTACCCATGTAACCGTTGCCTGTTCTGTAAATTTGAGCAGGTGCATTTAACCATTTCACAATTAAGGTGTTTGGTTCCATCTGGTGCCATTCCATACCACCTTTTTCGCCATAAACTTTAATTTTCAAAGCATTTTCTTCTCCGGCAGCAATTTGCGATGCTACCAGAACACCGTTAGCACCATTATCGAATTTTAACAATACGTTTCCATCATCGTCAATCGCTCTACCTGGAACAACAATATTTAAATCTGCACAGATTTTAGTGATTTTTAAACCAGTGATATATTCTGCCAAATGAGCGGCGTGTGTGCCGATATCACCCATGCTACCGCTTTTTCCGGTTTTAGATGGATCGGTGCGCCAGGCTGCCTGTGCATTTCCTTCACGCTCAGATAGGGTACTTAACCAGCCCTGAGGATATTCGACCATGATTTTTCTGATTGCACCCAAAGCACCTTCACTCACCATTTGTTTGGCTTGTTTAACCATTGGATAACCCGAGTAGGTGTGGGTTAAACATAGTGTTAAGCCAGTTTCTTCTACTTTAGCTTGCAGCTGTTTTGCTTCTTCTAAAGTTAAGGTCATCGGTTTTTCGATGACTACGTTAAAACCTTTATCCAAAGCCATCATTGCAGGGGCAAAGTGAGCAAAATTTGGCGTAACGATGGTTACAAAATCGATTCTTTCATCTGCTGGCAATTCACTTTCCTTCGTCAGCATTTCTTCGTAATTGGTATAAATTCTGTTATCCGGAAGAAAAAGGAGTTTTCCAGATTCGTAGCCAATTTCAGGATTTACACTTAAAGCTCCGGCAGATAATTCAATAAGGCCATCCATGTTGGCAGCCAAACGGTGTACGGCACCGATAAAAGCGTCTTTTCCACCGCCTATCATGCCCATTCTTAATTTTCTTTTCATTTTTGAGATATGGGGTATAGGGCTAAAGGCTTAGGGCATAGGAGATTAAACCCTATACCTTAAACCCTTTACCTTAAACCTTTCTAGATATTCTTTTTCTTTAATTCTTTTACAGCGTAATCGCAGGCACGGGCAGTTAAAGCCATAAATGTTAACGATGGGTTTTGGCAAGCGATTGATGGCATACACGATCCGTCGGTTACAAAAACGTTATTTACTTCGTGCATCTGGTTCCATTTATTCAATACAGAAGTTTTAGGATCATTACCCATACGTGCGGTACCCATTTCGTGGATCGCCATACCTGGATAACAGCCATTATCGAATGTTTTGATGTTTTTCATACCGGCCTTTTCTAACATTTCGGCAGCATCATTCATCATATCCACACGCATTTTTTTCTCGTTTTCTTTGTACTCGCAATCGATAGCCAATACGGGTTGTCCCCATTTGTCTTTTTTGGTTTTATCGATGTATACCTTGTTTTCGTAATAAGGTAACATTTCTCCGAAACCGCCCAAGCCCATAGACCATTTGCCTGGGGTGGTCATTTTTTGTTTTAAATCGGCACCGAAAGATAGTTCAGCCACATCACCTTGCCAGTTTGCCCTGCTTGCACCGCCCTGATAACCAAAACCACGCAGGTAATCGCGTTTATCGTTTCCGATATTCTGATACCTCGGGATATAAATTCCGTTTGCACGGCGTCCGTAAGTGTATTTATCGTCAAAACCTTCAGCTTCTCCAGATGCTCCGCAACGGAAATGGTGATCCATTAAATTGTGCCCTAACTGTCCGCTTCCATTGCCCAACCCGTTTGGATGTGCTTCTGATGTAGAGTTTAATAAAACGAATGTTGAGCCTAATGTAGAACCATTTACAAAAACGATTTTAGCATAAAATTCCATCGTTTTGTTGGTTTCAGCATCAATAACCATTACACCTTTGGCTTTTTTAGTGTCTTTATCATAAATAATATGATTTACGATAGAGTACGGCCTTAACGTTAAACGTTTAGTTGCCATAGCCGCTGGCAGGGTAGAAGATTGTGTGCTGAAATATGCACCAAACGGACAACCACGGCTACATAAATTTCTGTACTGGCAATTGCCACGGCCTTTATGTGGTACAGTAAGATTGGCTACACGGCCAATCATCATGATCCGTTCTCTTTTGTAATGTTCTTCGATACGTGCTTTTACCGATTTTTCAACAATGTTTAAATCCATTGGAGGTAAAAACTGTCCGTCAGGGCAGGTAGGCCAGTTTTCTTTCGAACCACTGATTCCTGCAAAACGTTCAGCATAATCGTACCAAGGCGAAAGTTCTGCATATCGAACCGGCCAGTCGCTTCCATGTCCGTCTCTTGCGTTATCTTCAAAGTTATGATCACTTAACCGGTAACTTTGGCGACCCCACATTAACGATTTTCCACCCACGTGGAAACCACGGTACCAGTCGAAACGTTTATCTTCAGTATATGGGCATTCTAAATCGTTTACCCACCATTTTTCGTTTGCTTCCTGGTAAGGATAATCTCTTTTTTGCACAGGGTGAGTACGTTTTTGCTCTTCGGTAAGTTTACCTGCATGTTTAAAATCCCATGGATTTTTCATGGCCGTTTCGTAACCGGTAATGTGCTCGATGTTCATTCCTCTTTCGAGCATTAACACGCGTAAGCCCTTTTCAGTAAGTTCTTTTGCAGCCCAGCCGCCACTAATCCCCGATCCTATTACAATAGCATCGTAAGTGTTTTCTGCTTTTAAATTTGTATTTAAATTCATGATGTTTTGTTGTTGGAGTTAGAAATTAGGTTGCCCAGGATTTTTGACCTGGTTTTAATGGTGCATTGCCATCATATCGGCCTGGAATAAGCACGTATTCGCGTGCTTTGGTGCAACCAATTTCTGAAGAATAATAACCGAGTAAGGTTAAATCTCTTGCGGTAATAAAAAAGTAAGCTAAATCTTTATTCTCTTCAGATTTGCTCTCTTTTTGGGCAAGCGCAATGGCCCTTAAATCGATCATGAGTTTTTTACGCTCAGCTGGTGTTAAAGTGATATAACTTTTTCCGAAATCTTTCTTTGATTTAGCCTGAAGATCTTTAAAGCCTTGTGCAAATGAGGTTTGCATGGCAGCAGGATAACAATCTTTCATCATCATTGGAATAAATTTTCCTAAGCCTGCAGCTTTGGCACCAGCAGATGATTTGGTCGTCGGGACAATAATATCAGCAAATTCAGCAAAAATCTTTTCGTCTTCCAATGAATAGAGGACAAAGTTCTTTTCGTTTTCCGGGAGCGTAAAACTTTCAAATAAAACGCCCATTGTACTTGCCGAGATTGCTCCTCCCAGCAAAAATGCAACGTTTTTGAGTGCTTCTCTTCTGTGCATCGTCTTTATGATTTTATATATTGGTTACTTATGTGTTGAATTAGTAATATTAGAAAAAATATAACGGAAAGATTAATTTTTTACAGTTAAATTATTGATACGCAACGTGATTGTTACTCCGAATAATTATTCTAAATAAGTAGTTTTTTATTGCTCTATTGTTGTTTAAAGCAGGTTTTTGTCGTCATTTTACTTGGTGTAAAAAGTACATTTAGTACAGGTAAGCGTATTATTTACTAATAAATTTAAAAACGCCCGTTTTTTAAGGAAAAAATTAGTCGAAACCAGATTTTTTTTGAAGTAATTATAGCTTTAGGTTATACACAGGTAATGGTGTAATTCAGCTCATTTGATGGCGCTGAAATTATGGACTTATAGCTAGAGAAATGGCAGGATAAAAGTTTTTGGATGATAGATATGAGTTATGATTATCCTGATGTTCATAACTGAAGTTATACACTAAGTATAAATATTTTATTGCCTTTTATCTCATTTTTTTACCTTTGCTCAATCTCAAAAAAATTATGCAAGAAAAAATTGTTGTTTTAGGCTCTAACGGGCAAATTGGTACCGAGTTGGTAACCATGTTACGTAAAATATATGGTGATGATCATGTAGTTGCATGCGATATACGCAGGCCGGATTATGATATCAAAAACTCTGCACCGTTTGAATTTGTGAATGTACTTGATAAAGAAATGATCAATGGTATTTTTCATAAATACAGACCAACACAGGTTTACCTTTTAGCGGCTTTATTATCGGCCACAGGAGAGCAAAATCCAAAGCTAGCCTGGGATTTAAATATGAATGGCTTATTGAATGTTTTAGATTTAGCTTTAGAATATAAAACTGCAAAAGTTTATTGGCCAAGTTCTATTGCTGTATTTGGTCCGAATTCGCCGAAAGATAATACCTCACAATATTGTGTAATGGATCCGAATACCGTTTACGGAATCAGTAAACTGGCAGGAGAGCGTTGGTGCGAATATTATAACCAAAAATACGGATTGGATGTGCGTAGTATCCGTTATCCGGGATTAATCAGCTGGAAAGCTGCCCCAGGTGGTGGAACTACAGATTATGCCATCCACATTTTCCACGATGCATTGAAAAAAGGAAGTTACCAGAGTTTCTTAAGTGCAGATACCGAGTTACCAATGATGTATATGGATGACGCGATCCGCGGTACAATTGAGCTGATGGATGCACCGGCCGATCAGATTTCAGTGCGCAGCAGCTATAATTTTGGTGGCGTAAGTTTTACACCGGAGGTTTTGGCTGCCGAAATCAGAAAACATATTCCGGAATTTACCTTAACTTACGGCGCTAACGATCCTCGTCAGCAAATTGCAAACAGCTGGCCACGTTCTATCGACGATAATTATGCGGCGAAAGATTGGGGATGGAAACCAGAATTCGATTTATCGAAACTAACAGCAGATATGTTAAAAAATTTAAAAAAATAATATAAAGGTAGAGGGTTGGAAGGTTGAAGGCATAAGGTCTCATATTTCAAATCTTATATCTCAATACGACAAAATGGGAAGAGCATTCGAATTTAGAAAAGAGAGAAAATTTAAGCGTTGGGCCAAAATGGCGGTTCAGTTTACGCGTATTGGTAAAGATATCGTAATGGCGGTTAAGGAATCAGGGCCTCATCCGGAAACCAACTCCCGTTTACGTACGGCAATGCAAAATGCGAAAGCCGTAAACATGCCAAAAGATCGGGTAGAAGCTGCAATTAAGCGTGCATCTGATAAATCGATGGCTAACTATGAAGAAATTGTATACGAGGGTTATGCGCCACACGGTGTAGCCGTTTTAATTGAAACTGCTACTGACAATACCAATCGTACGGTTGCCAATGTTCGTAGTTATTTTAATAAAACGGATGGCTCTTTGGGTAAAACCGGGTCATTGGATTTTATTTTTAACCGCAAATCTATTTTCCGTTTTGTACCTGCAGAAGGTTTAGACCTGGAAGAATTAGAGTTCGAATTAATTGATGCTGGTTTAGAGGAACTTTATGTAGAGGCCGATGAAGAAGGCAATGATATTGCTGTTGCGCAGGGCGCATTCGAAAACTTTGGCTCTTTGCAAAAAGCATTAGAGGAGAAAGGCATCGAGTTAAAAAGTTCAAAATTAGAGCGTATTGCTTTATCTCATCACGAAGTTACAGAAGAGCAAGCTGCTGATGTTATGAAATTGATCGATAAACTGGAGGAAGATGATGATGTGCAGGCCGTTTACCATAATATGGCGGAGTAACATCAATTAGATATTTATAGAAAAAGGTCCCGGTTTTGCATCGGGACCTTTTTTGTTTGCGCTGATCGTCACCCTGAATTTATTTCAGGGGCTATCCAGATTGCTATTGAAACCAGTTCAGTATGAAGGATTATTCTATTTAATCCAGAGATCATAGAACTTAATCGTATCAATTGATGCCCTCAGGTGGTCAATATTATTTTGGAAAACAATGGTTTGATGCGTTTCGGTTACAGCGGTCCCGCCATCATTCCAAGTCCTCGGCCTCGTTCCTCACCCTGCGGGCTTTCCATTTTGTCGGGTTTAGGTTAATAGGTTAACCCGGGTAAATTAAACCTGACAGAAGCGGGCACGAGTCCCGATTTTTTCAATCGGGGTGAGTAAAGCGGATGGCAGGACTTTCGGAACCGATAAGATACCGAACCCTGCTTTTCTAATTCTTTTAATCTGATCATCACCCTGAGTTTATTTCAGGGTCTAGCCAGATAGATACTGAAACAAGTTCAGTATGACGGACCGTTCTATTATTTCTTATGCGAAAACAACCAGCTTAACAACTCCGGTTCGGCAAAGGCGCTGTCCCAGCTATTGTGGTTGGCATTTGGATACAGGGTAAACTTCACTTCATCGCCAACCGTTTTCAAACGTTCAGCAATGGCAATAGAAAAAGCCGGATCAACAACATCATCTTTTGCACCATGAAAAATCCATAAGGGTATTTTCTGGTATTTTTTAATGTTGTTGGTATTGTCTCCACCACAAATGGCAATGGCTGCGGCAAATTTACGGCGTTCCCTTCTTAACAATTCGTAGGTACCCATTGCGCCCATCGATAAACCACCTACATATACCTGTTTTTTATTAACATAGGGTTTATTAAGGAAGTTTTTAACCATTCCCTGCAGCGCATGCATAATTTTGGTTGGTTTGCCACCCTCTACAAAACTGATTCTTCTTTTGCCTTTGGCATCTCTCTCAAAATTGGCATTTGCCCAAAAATCGTTTGATGGGCATTGTGGGAAAACCACAATAGCAGGGAAATTTTTGCGTAGGTCATTTTTTAAAAACAATTTTCCACCGTGTACGAGCTGACTGGCATTATCATTCCCTCTTTCGCCACTTCCATGGAGAAAGAAGATGATTGGATATTTTTGATCGGGATTAAAATTCTCAGGAAACAGAATTCTGTAGTAAATAGAGTCCTTTCCTTTGATGTAGCTTCCCTTGTCGTATTTTTTTAAGTCTTGAGCGTTTAAAAAGAGTACAGAAAAAAGAATGCAGATAGTTAGAATAATCTTTTTCATCTGTTTAAGATTGTTTTAATGGTAATGAAGCGATCATCATTTGTTATTACCCTGTGTTTTTTGATCAATTATGAAGGTTTCATTTAACAAAAATAGAAAACCCTGGCTATTTTACAATAGCACAGGGTTTATAACCAAACCTAATTGCCTTTATTTCAGCGTAAAAGATGTTTCTTTTACATCGCGTGAATTTGTTCCTATAAATACTTTAAAATCGCCGGGTTCTGCAACGAATTTTAAATCAGCATTGTAAAATTTAAGATCGTTTTCGGAAATATTGAAAGTGACGGTTTTACTTTCTCCGGCCTTTAGATTAATTTTCTGGAAACCTTTTAGCTCTTTAACCGGGCGGGTAATGCTTCCAACAAGATCCTGAATGTATAATTGAACAACCTCTTTACCCTCATATTTCCCTGTATTGCTTAACGTAACCGATGCCGTGATCGATTTTCCTTTGCTTAATGTATTTGCGCTCAGTTTAACATCACTGTAATTAAATGAGGTATAGCTTAAACCAAAACCGAATGGATATAATGGATCATTGCTGACATCTAAATAGTTGGAACGGAATTTTTCGAACCATTTGCCTTCAGCCAAGGGGCGACCGGTATTTTTATGTGCATAGTATAGTGGTACCTGACCCACGTTCTGAGGGAAAGTGGTACTCAATTTGCCAGAAGGATTTACATCACCAAAAAGTACATCAGCAATTGCATTTCCTGCTTCACTACCGGGGAACCATACATTTAAAATAGCCGGGATATTTTCCTGTTCCCAGTTCAAGGCTAAGGGACGGCCCGTAAACAATACCAATACCACTGGCTTGCCTGTTTTAGCCAAAGCTTTTAACAGGTTTTTCTGTGTTTCGGGAATCTGGATGTCGGTAACACTGCTACTTTCGCCTGTAAACTCAGAACCCTCACCAATGGTAGCTACAATCACATCCGATTTTTTGGCCACTTCTAAAGCTTCTTTAATCATTTCAGCTTCTGTGCGTGGGTCGCGTTTGTAGGTAGGGTTGTGGATGTTTACATAACGGTGTTCCATGGTAGAATCTGCTAAAAAATTAGCCCCGCGTGCGGTTAAAATCTTCGCCTTATCTCCAATCACATTTTTTAAACCTTGAAGTACTGTTACCGATTGATCAAAAAGCGCAGCAACACTCCAGGTACCATACATGTTGGCCGTGTTATCTGCCAAAGGGCCAATTAAACCGATTGTACCTGATTTTTTTAACGGAAGTACATTATTGTTGTTTTTTAATAACACAAAACTTTCTGCTGCAATTTCGCGTGCAACCTGACGATTGGCTGGACTAAAAACCTCTTTTTCTGCTCTTTCTGTGTTACAGAACTTATAAGGATCAGCAAATAAACCCAATTTATATTTGGCCTGAAGTACTAACCGGCAAGCCCTGTCTATCTGTGTGATGCCAACTTTTTTCTCTGCCAATGATTTTTTTAGCGTACCCAGAAAGCCTTCGCCTACCATATCCATATCAATGCCTGCATTTAGAGCCAGGGCAGAAACCGTTTGTAAATCGCCCATGCCGTGTGCAATCATTTCAGGAATACCGGTATAATCGGTTACGACAAAGCCTTTAAAACCCCATTGATTGCGTAAAACATCGGTCATTAACCATTTGCTACCAGTTGCAGGGATGCCATCAACCTCATTGAAAGAGGCCATAATGCTGGCTGCACCAGCATCAACAGCGGCTTTGTAAGGTGGAAAATATTCGTTGTACATGCGCACTTTGCTCATGTCGGTGGTATTGTAATCTCTACCGGCCTCGGCTGCACCGTAAAGCGCATAGTGTTTTACGCAGGCTAAAATTTCGTTATTGGCCTGGAGTTTTCCTTGATAACCTTTTACCATGGCGGCAGCAATTTGCGAACCTAAATAAGCATCTTCGCCACTTCCTTCTGAAATGCGGCCCCAGCGTGGATCTCTCGAAATATCAACCATAGGAGAGAAGGTCCAGTTGATACCACTTGCACTGGCTTCTATTGCGGCAACCCTGGCCGATTTTTGTACGGTATTCATGTCCCATACACAGCTCATGCCCAATGGAATTGGAAAAACCGTATTGTAACCGTGGATCACATCCATTCCAAAAAGTAAAGGAATTTTCATGCGGCTGTTTTCTACTGCAATTTTTTGAACTGCCTTTATCTTATCTACACCTTTGATGTTAAATAATCCACCTACCTGTCCATCTCTGATTTTTTTAGAAATGTCGCTGCTGTTGGCTTGTCCGGTCGTGATATCGCCAGAACTAGGCAGGTTCAGCTGACCAATTTTTTCATCAACAGTCATTTTCGCCATGAGGTTGCTGATGAAAGTATTCATCTTTGCCTCTTCTGTCGAAACAGGTTTTTTGGTTTGTGCTGATCCGTTCAGTACAAGCAGGGTTAAAAAAACAACCAGGATATTCGCTCTCTTCATTATGTGTGTATTTTATTCTTTTATTAAATGCTGGCAATCGTTTCCAGTGAGTGCCTAATCACTTTACGATTTCATCGGGTTAGATGTTAATCGCTTTAAGCGATTGGTTATTTTCACACTCGTTACAAACGAGCGTGCGCTATTTTATTAATCAACTTTCTTCACTTCGGTTTTTGCCGATACGCCATTTTCATTTATTGCTTCAATAGCAAAATAGTATGCTTTTTGGCTATCCATTGCTTTGAACCAATACTCGTTAAAATCGTGGATCATGATGCAGTTGTACAATTTATCTGGTGCTGTACCGTAATAAAGATTATAGGCAAATGCCCGATCAACGGGTTGCCATTTGATGTAGGCACTGCGTTTATCTTTTTCTGTCCGCAGTACAATCAGGTTATTAACTTTTGTTGGTTTTTCACCATTTCCGTTTCCGAAAACACGTAATCCGCTAATGGCGAATTTACCTGTAGGCATGTGGATGTTGACCATTTTGATAAACCTGGTTTTAACTGGCTTTTGGAGCTCGATATAATCATGTGGTACATCGGTTTTGTTCTGGCTTTTATCAACAAGAGTAGTCCATTTTTTTCCGTCGGTTGAGGACAGGATTTTGTATTGATGATAAATGCCCGTTTGTTTACCAATAAATTCGGCATCCTGATCGGCATAATTAATCTGGATGGCATTAACGGTAGCCAGGCTACCCAGATCAGTCTGGATCCATTCTCCGTTGTTTGCAGTTTTGGCGCTCCAGTAGGTTTTAATGCTTTCATCAACGGCATTATTGGCATTAAAGCTGCCTAATGTAGAAGAAACAGTTACCGGCTTTTTATAATTGATGAGCATCCAGCCTGGACCCGCTGGCCCACCTTCTTTCCTTTCGGCAGGTAAATAGAGTGGGTAATCGCCAAAGGCAGTATTCGTCCACATCACATCATCTTTATCAAAACCCGTAGGCCAGATACCCATTCTGCGCTCCCAGGTATTTTTTACACAAATAATGCTGGTAGAAATGTGCCAGTAGTTTTTGCTGTTATCCTGAAAGGTAGCGCCATGACCTGCACCGCGAGAAAATCCACCGCCTTTATAACTTAAAGGATCAGATTGTGGTACAGATGGGCTATCGTAAAATAAAGGTTTGCTTCCAACCACCACACCATCGGCGTAACCGCTAAATTCGGTTCCCGGTGCGCCGTATTGAAAGTAATATTTGCCATTATGTTTGGTCATCCATGCGCCTTCGGCAAAAGGATCGAGAAAAGTATCGTCCATATATTCACCAAAACGCTGCCAGCCATAACGCCAGCTCTGAAGCAGGTACATAGGCGTGCGCGTGCCTTTAGGTTGAAAAGTTTTGCGGTCTAATTCTACGCCGTACATGGGGTAGTTGTTGCTGCTCCCATTGTACATGTAAAATTTGCCATCATCATCGGTAAAAAAGGATGGATCCCAGCCGCCAATTTCTAACGAATCTACCAATGGAAACCATTTGTTCCCTTTGGGATCGGTACTTCCCCATAAGGTGAAGTTTTTAGTATAGGTGCTGCCGAAAACCACCATGGTATCGCCAACAATGCCTACTCCTGGTGCACAGAGTTCATCTTTTGTTTTGTTCCATGGACGAAGAAATTTTCTTTCGTGGAATTTCCAGTTCAGCATATCGGCACTATGCCAATAACCCCACTGGTTGGTACTGAAAAGGTAGAAATCGCCCTTATAATTTACAATCACCGGATCGGCCGTTGCCCGGTGTTTGCCCCATTCGGTAAAAGATTCGAAGGGTGTGTATCCATAATCAACATTAATTGGATTGCAGTAGGTTTTTTGTTTCTGTGCAAAAGCGGAAACCGTGCAGACCAAAAATATTAATGTAATTAACTTTCTCATTTTATTTTTTTAAAGCTGGATGGTCGAAACCTAATTTGTTTAACCCGCTCTGAACATCTTTATTTCCCATAAATAATTTCCACAGCAGCCCTGATCTGTAATTTTCGATCATCACCACCATCGGCCCCTGATCGATCCCCAAATATCTTTTTGGATACCAATTGTCCTGCGCTGAAAAGGCATCATAAAAACCGTATTTGCCCCACACTTTATCGCCCAGGTTTTCGTAAAGGTGTCTGATGACCTTCATCGATTCTTTTGGGGTGTATGGGATAGATGATATGGCAGCAGTGGGAGAGATTACCCCAAAATCTTCCTGAAGGCTGTGCGCGGCATAACCTTTTACCGAATAACTGGCAGTTAAGCCCCAGTTATTTTCGCCATAACCTTTAAATTTCTTTGGATTGGCTACACAGTAATCGTGAATGGCCAGTGTTTGATTGACATTGTTTTCCCAATAATCAGCATAGCGGTCTTTTAAGCCTTTTGGGTTTAAGCCTAAATAGGAATAATGTGCCCAAAATAAAGGACCCACAGAATTTTTTGCACCTTGATAATCTAAAGGAATGTGATGACCATATAGATCAAAATCTGCTTTAATTGCGCCTCCTCTTGCCCAACCCTCATGATAAACCTCGGCGGGAATGCTGTGCGTAGGGGATGAGGCGGCCATAACATACATGATTAAACATTCGTTATAGCCTTTAACAGGAAAGTTCATTTCCCAATTGTACTCTGGCGACCAGTGCCAATACAACACATTTTGTCCGTTGCGGTACCAGTTAAAATCGATACCTTTCCAAAGTTCATCGGCTTTTTTTGCCAATGCTTTTTCGGGTTCGGTTCCATTTTTATAATATTCGTTGATGCAGATTAAAGCCTGTGCAACGAAAGAAGTTTCGACAAGATCGCCTCCATTATCTTTTCGCCCAAACGGACGTACTTTAGCGGTTTCGCCATTTATCCAATGCGGCCATGCCCCATGAAAGCGATCGGCTTTGGTTAAAAAATCCAGTATTTTATTTAAACGGTCTAATCCATCTTTTTTGGTCACATAACCCCTGTCAATCCCGCTTAAAATAGCCATTAGTCCAAAGCCCGTTGCTCCGGTAGCCACTGTGTTTTTGTCATTTTCAGGATATACATTATCCACATGGAAACGCTCTCTACCCGCTCCTGAAATGGGTTCGGCTCCATCCCAAAAATACTGGAACGTTTGTTTTTGAACCAGATCTAATAGTTCTATATCGGAAAGATTTTTCCTGATGCTGAGATCGGGATGATAGGAAGAGGTTTCATGCTGCGCACATGATGACAGCGTGAAAAGGGTAAATGATAATAAAAGGAAGTTTCGGGATATAAATTTCATTTTGCTGTATGATGTTAAAGGTTGGGACCACTAAAGCCAAGATTTTTCATGCCTGCTTTAACTTCGGGAGCTGACATAAATAAGTTCCAGATGAGCTTAGTTCTATAATTTTCGATCATGACTACGATCGGCCCTTGATCTATCGCTAGTGTAGAGGATGCAAACCATTGGTCTTTTAAAGAAAAAGCATCGTAAAACCCATATTCTCCCCAGGTTTTATTGCCCAGTTTATAATAAAAATACTTTAGTGCCTGCATTGATTCGGTTGGTGCATACGGAAAAGATGATAAAGCTGCCGTTGGCGCAATTACCCCCACATCATTACCCGGAGCGCTGGCGGTGTATCCGTTTGGAATATCGCTTGCAGTTAAGCCCCAGCAGTTTTCGCTGTAACCATAGTTGCTAAGTGGATTGGCTTTACAATAATTATAATTGATTAAAGTATGGGCTTTGGTCTGTGTTTCGTAATTGGCGTAGGCATCATTTAAACCTATTGGATTAATACCTAAGAAAGAATAATGTGAAAAGAAAAGCGGACCACCGTTGGCTACCCCTAATGGAAGCTGAAGGCCATAATAAGTATTGCCATTTTTCATCCCTCCGTTTTGAGCCCAGCCATTATCGTAAACGGTTTTCGGGATGGAGGAGGTAGGTGAAGCTGCAGCCATTACATAAGTAATTAAACATTCATTCCAACCTTTAATCGGTAAGTTCATGTCCCAGTTGTAATTTGGACTCCAATGCCAATAAAGGGTATTGCTGTTGTCTTTTCTATACCAATTCCATTCTACGCCGCTGTAAATGGCATTAATATCGGCTCTTAATGCCGTTTCTGCAGCATCAGTTCCGTTAAAATATTGCCGGGCAGTAATTAAACCCGCCATTAAAAAGGAAGTTTCAACCAGGTCGCCGCCATTGTCTTTGGTACTGAAAGGGATTACTTTTCCTGTGTTTCCATCCAGCCAATGCGGGTAAGCCCCATGAAAACGATCAGCGGTTTTTAAGAAAGATACCATTTTTTGTATCCTTGCCAATCCATCGGCCCTGCTGATAAAATTACGGCTGATGCCCGTTACCAGTGCCATAATTCCAAATCCTGAGCCTCCTGAGGTTACGGTATTACCTGATGTATTTCTTTCTCTTGCCAGGCCGCTTATAGGGTGGCCGAAATCCCAGAAATATTTAAATGTTTGTTTTTGAACTAAAGTTAATAGATCATCGTCGCTGATGCGGGCAAATTTGTCGGTATCGTCAACAGCCGTGATCAGATTTACAGTGATGGCCGAAAGTAGCTTGTTCCCGGATTTCGATAACAGGCCGGTATTAATATTTAAAATATATTTTGTAATAGGTTGCAGCGCCGACAGCGTAATTACAACTGTATTATCGTTGTTCTCTAATTTGGAAGTGAATGCGGCTGAATTTCCGGCAGCATCAGTAAGGGTAACATTACCACTAACCGAAGTGGTATTAATTGGTGCTGAAAATGTGATTTTAATAATTGGGCTATTATTTAAACCATAATATGTAAAGCCACTATAAGTATCGTTTACCTTTAAATCACTAAAGGAAAATGAACTTGGTGTAACGGGCGGATCAATAGGGGAAGGTGTATCGCTTTTTTTGCATGCAAAAAAAACAATTGATAAGATTAAAATATAAAAATATTTATTGTTCATAGTAGCGTAGTTGAAAAGGGCTGCCGTTTGGCAGCCCTTTTTATTGTGCCTATAGGTTGTGGAGATTTATTTACCCCTACCTTCTAGTTTAGATAATGAACCAATTTCAACATCAGTAAGCGCCTTGTTAAAAATTTTAACTTCATCTATTTGACCGGTTAGGTAACTTGCCCAATCCTGCTTGCCTGTAGAAGTAGTTAAACTAGGTGTTGTTTGAAACTGGACGGTACCAAAAACCATTTTAGAAGCATCTTGAAACGTTAGCTGACCTAAGTTTGCCACAACCTTTTCTCCGATTTTAGAACCGTTAAAATATACTTTATAAGTTGAAGTGGTAGCGTCATAGGTGTAGGCTATTTGATTCCATTTATTCCATGGGTCAACAAGCTTTAAAAAATTGTCACCACCATTGTTTACCACGCCTGTATAACTACGGGCCACCAATCTGCCTGTTGTAGCATCTCCGTTATTTTCCATAAACAACGTTAGGTTTCCCCAAAAGTCAGATGATTTTGCAACATCAACCAGTCCAACAATTCCTTTATCATTAAGGGGCATGTTAAACCAGCAAGTCAGTGTAAAACTTTTTAAATTTTGTACTGCGGCCGGGGTGTTGGATGTTACGTAGCCGTTTAATGCGCCTTGCAGCGATCTGCCTTTAACACCGGTACCGAAACTGGTTCCAGTATTGGTGCCGGCCGTATTCGATACGCTATCGATTAAAGTGCCATCAAATGCCCAATGCGCCACCAGGTTTGAAGTAGCAATTTGTTTTGAACTGGTGTAGCCATTGATATTTAAGGGTGGGGCATAGGTTGTTGGATCAAAGTCTTTTTGGCACGATGATAACACCAGGGTTACAACCGTCAATAATAAAAAATATTGTGTTTTCATTTTCGTAAAAATTAGCGGTTAGTAACCTGGATTTTGAGTTAAAGTTCCTGCACTTTTATCAATTTCATTTGCGGGTATTGCCCAAACTTCGTTTTTGCCTGCTTTCCAGCCTTTAGGGCCAAATATAGCTGCTCCACGACCTTGGCGAATGACATCAAAATACCGATCAGACTCCATGGCTAGTTCTACTTGTCTTTCTTTCCAAATTGCCTGGCGCAAAGCATCTTTATCAGAAGTTGTTACATCTGGTAAAATACCGGTAACTCCGCCACGTGCACGGGCACGTACACGGTTTAATGATGTTTTAGCTAAAGTTGGATTTCCTTGTTCGTTTGCAGCTTCTGCATTCATTAACAATACATCCGCAAATCTTATTACCCTAACATTTTGTTGTGAGCCTTCTGTATAGCCGCTTACGATTAAACTAAATGGTACATATGATTTTTGATTATACATTGGATTATCTCCGGTAGGACTAATGGCATCACCTTGTGGCGTAGTTTCTCCTCTAAAAATTATTGTTGCATCTCTACGGGGATCACCAGCTTCGTAAGCTGCTGCTAAAGCCGAAGTAGGTACATTAAAACCCCAACCGGCAACACTTCCCCGTACACCTTGTACCTGGCTATACTGAGAGTTAGAAGCATCTTTATTATTCAGTAAAAGTTCACACTGTATTTCAAATACTGATTCGATATTGTTCTCGTGGTTAGTTCTGAATCCTTCCTGATAATTAGGATATAAATCGTAACCCAATGTAAGTACCGTATTTGTAAAAGAAAGTACCTGATCCCATTTTTGCTGATACATCGCAACTTTTGCATGGAGCGCAAGTGCTGCGCCTTTGGTTGCTCTGCCGAGATCAGCAGCTGGATAGGTTTGAGGCAGAACTGCGGCAGCTTCATCCAGATCTTTTTCGATCGCAGTCCATACCTGGGCTTTAGGCGTTCTTGGAATATTAAATTCGGCTGGTGTTTTTGGTACGTTTAAACGTAAAGGTACATCGCCAAAAGCACGAACTAATCTAAAATAAGAATAGGCTCTGATAAATTTGGCCTCTGCTAAATAACGGGCTTTTAAGCTGGCATCCATATTTATTCCCGGAACGTTATCAAGTACCTGGTTACAAAGATTAATGTTTTGGTATTGTGCTTCCCAAAATCCGCCCATTTGCCCTTCTGTTGACGTTACTGTAAAATTATCGTAGGCATTTAAATAGTCAGAATCATTTGCTGCACTACCTTTTTCTGCTTCGTCTGAACCCATACTTTCGAGTGCCAAAGCAGGGAAAGCCGTATTTCCCCAGGTTCTAAGCTGTGCATACATAGAATTAACCGCTTTTGCAGCATCACTGGCATCTTTCCAGAAAACCACTGCAGGTTGCTGTGCTTGCGGATCAACATCTAAAAAGCTTTTCTTACAAGCAGGTATTATTAAAAGTGAGGAGCAGATTACTACGATCCCGAACTTTTGTATATATGTATTTTTATAATTTATTTTCATCGCTATTTGATATTAAAAAGTAACATTAACACCTAATCTGTAAACTGCTGATAATGGATACACACTTGCATCGATACCAGCGTTTGTTGGCGTACCACCGATTTCCGGTGTAAAACCTTTATATCCAAATAAGGTTACAGGATTTTGTGCATCAACAAAAACTCTTACTTTTTTCATTGTCCACTTATTCATTAAGGTTGATGGTAAAGAATAACCCAATTGGATATTTCTGATACGGATATATGATCCATCTTCAACATAGAAAGAGTTTGGCGCTGAATTAAAAGTTGAACCAACTGCTGCAGAAGGGTAAGTGTTTGATGTACCTGCTCCATGCCATCTGTTATCGTAAAAATCTTTACTGAAATTTTCATTTCCGAAACGCGATCCAATATTGGCGTTATAAACATCAACGCCGGCAACACCTTGTATATCAATTGTTAAATCGAAGTTTTTGTAGCCAAATGTAGAGCTTAAACCATAATTGTATTTAGGATTAGGATTACCTAATACAATTCTGTCTTTGCCATCAATTACACCATCATTGTTTTGATCCACGTATTTAAAGTCGCCAGGTTTTGCTGTTTTTTGAGCTGATGCGGCAACTTCTGCAGGAGTTTGAAATATCCCGTCTACTTTATAGCCAAAAAATTCTCCTATTGCACCGCCTTGTATAGTGCGTGTTGCCAAGCCCCCGTTAGAAAGACCTGCACCACCTGCATAAATAGGATTTAAGCCGGTAACAACTGATAAAACTTTATTGTTATTTAAGCCAACGTTACCGCTGATAGAATATGAAAAACCGCTTTTAGTCTGATCTCTCCAGGTAGCCATAAACTCAAAGCCACGATTTTGTAAATCAGCCTGGTTACCAATCTGCTTGCCAGAAGATGTACCAATTGAAGATAAAATAGGGATTTCAAAAATTGCCTGTTCTGTTTTTTTGTTGTAAAAACCAGTTTCTACATTTAATCTGTTATTTAAGAAACTTGCTTCTAAGCCAACATCCGTGCCCGTAGTACGTTCCCAATTTAGGAAAGAGGGTACCAGTGAGCTCACATTTGCACCCGTATAAGCAACGCCATTAAACACGACTACATAAGCCCCATCTTGTTTTACTACAAGTGTTGTTGGGTTTACAGGAACGCCGGCATTACCCACTTTTCCCCATGATCCTTTAAGTTTTAAGCTATTGAAGATTTTTTGATCTTTCATAAAATCCTCATTAGAAATTACCCAGCCAGCACCCACTGATGGGAAATAACCCCAAAGATCACCTCCACCATAAAATTGCGATGCAGCATCAGCACGTATGGTTGCATTTAAAAGATAACGGTCTTTGAATGCGTAATTTGCCCTGCCAAAATAAGAAGAGTAGGTGGTTAAACTACCACCATCAATTACTGATCTATCCGCAGCATTACCAAGCGCTAAGTATAAATCACCCTCGCTTGAATAGGGAACATTAAGCGCTGATGAATTAATATAGTAATTTTTTCTGCGCTGAGCCGTTTGACCTGCCAAAATAGTTAGGTTATGATCACCGAAAGTGTTTTTATAGGTTAAGGTGTTTTCTAAAATCCAGTTTCTATCCTCAGTTCTTTTAATTTCCAATAAACTCTTATCGTTTCTTTGTCCTTGCGTTGCTTTATAAACAGGATTATAGGCGCGAACTTCGGCCTGGCCAAAATCTCCACCTATGCTTGTTTTAAAAGTAAAATGCTTAGCAAAATTTAACTCTGCATAAAAATTACCATTGAAACGATAATTCTTAGATTTTTGATTAAAATAATCTAAAGTTACCTGAGGGTTAAAATTATTTCCTCCACCTAAACTAAAATCATTCGCATCACCGTAGGTACCATCAGCATAATAAACAGGAACTACTGGTCCGGCTGCATATAACTGGCGGAAAATAGAACCGTTAACATCATCAGAGTTTGATGCTGTTGCCGAAATGGTATAACCAATTTTTAAAGGCTTTAATACCTGGATGTCGTTAGAAAATTTAGCGGTATAACGTTTATAGTTTTGTGTTTTAACAATTCCATCTTCACCGGTATAACCTAAAGAAAAGTTGTAAGTGTTTTTTTCACTGCCACCATTGATAGATACCTGATGATTGGTTTGTAACGCGTTTCTAAATGCCTGGTTATACCAGTTCGTACCCTCACCAAAACTAGATGGGTTGGCGAAAAGGTTGGGCGCACCATTAATTGCAGATAACTCATTTATTATAGTAGCATACTCTGTTGCGTTAGCCATAGCCAATTGATTGGTAACCACGCGATAGCCAATAGATCCGTTGTAATTGATTACCGGATCACCTGATTTGCCTTTTTTGGTGGTGATTAACACAACACCATTTGCCGCACGGATACCATAGATAGATTGAGAAGAAGCATCTTTCAGGATACTTAAATTTTCAATATCACTTGGATTTAGAAAGCTAACTTCATCATACCAAACGCCGTCTACCACATACAATACACCTGTATTGCCATAAATAGATCCGGTACCACGAATGGTGATTTTTGGAGAAGAGCCTGGCGCACCGTTGTTGGTAATATTTACACCCGCAACTTTTCCCTGTAATGCGCTTACCGCATTGGTGGAGGCTTGTTTTGCAATGTCTTCACCTTTAACTGTAGCTACTGATCCTGTGACATCAATTTTACGTTGCGTACCATAACCTACAACCACAACCTGCTCTAGTTGTTGTGTTGATGAAACTAATGATACATTCAGGGTAGTTTGATTGTTTACAGCTTGCTCAAGTGCTGTATAACCTACAAAGTTAAATACCAATGTGGCGTTACCCGGCACGCTTATAGAGTAGTTGCCGTTCACATCTGTTTGCGTGCCATTTTGTGTTCCTTTAACTAAGATAGTTACGCCTGGTAGAGGTGTCTTATCACCTCCATCAATTACCTTACCTTTTACAGTAATGTTTTGCGCTAGTGCTACGTTAATTGTTAGCAAACAAAATGCAGCGAGAACAGAAATTCTTGTAAAGATTCTTTTCATGCTTTATTATTAATTTAGTTTAATTGTTAGTTAAATGTGAGGTTGTTTTTGTTGATGTGCAAGTGTTTTTACCTCTACATTAATACATCAAAGGGTGCGATGGGGTATCTCAACGAAATAAACCAGATGCCATTTTAGGCTAAAAACGCAGTTTTTTTAGATTTTAACATAACATTAACACATGCACAAGTGTATAACTAACACTAAGTGTTTTGTGGGGCTAAGAAACCAGCCATGAGAGGTAATGATGTAGTGCCGATTTGGTAAGATAGCCAGAAAAAGACTCAAAAACTGTTTTTTATGCAAACGTTCCCGAGGCTTAGCGAAGTAATTTTTGATCGCTGAATTTGATTATAGCGCTAAGATTAAAGCTCCATCAAAAACTCAGTTAAGTTTTTGTCGTGAGGTACCTCGAGCTTTTTGCGTAGGCGATACCGGCGTATTTCTACACCCCTTAGACTGATGTTCAGCAGTGACGACATTTCCTTACTGCTCATGTTCATCCTGAGGTAGGCACAGAGTTTTAAATCGTTCGGAACAAGATCTGGATGTTGTGCTTTTAACTTTTTAAAGAAACTCTCGTGCGCCTCATTAAAACTGTTTTCAAACAAATGCCAGTCACGTTCATCGTTCATGCCATCATTGATCACTTTCTGGATTTTGCGTGTCTGATCATCGGAAAGTTTTTTTCCGTTTTCGTCTTTTAATTTAGTGATCTCATCACTCAGTTTTTGGAGTAGTTCGTTTTTATAAACAAGGGTCATGGCTGAATTGGCCAGTTCTCTGTTTTTCGAGGCTAATTCGGCCTGTAATTTCTCCGTTTGGAGTTTGATGATCTGTTTCTCGTTGGTTTCAGTTTCCTGTCGTAATATCTCTTCCTGCTCCGCCTGTAAACGGTCGCTGATTTTTTGACTATCCCTGCGGAGTTTTCTTTCATAAATTTTCTTGCCCAGAATCAATACAACCACAAATAAGATGGCATAGCACAAAATGGCCCAGTTGTTTAAATACCAGGGGCGTAAAATGGTAAATGTGTAAACGGCTTCCTCACTTACTGAGCTGTCGTCTGTTTTTGCCCTTACTTTAAAAATATAGTTGCCTGCACTTAAGTTGGTGAAATCTTTCTCAGTGGCATAAGTCCAGTCAGACCATGCCCTCGAATAACCTTCTAAATAAAACTGATATTTAACCTTAGCCTGCCGGTAATAAGGTAGTGCATAGGAAATACGGATATTGTTACGGCTGTTTTGGATCTCTGTTGATTCCTCGCCATTACCCGCTTCGCTGATGAGTGAAAACTTATCCGTAATATCCTCTACCCGTCTGATCAAGACTGCAGGAAGTTTTTGCTTTTGTGCATTAAGCCTGGCTGTTGGGTTATAGATCACAAAACCATCATCAACACTAATCAGGTAAATAGAATTGCTGATGCGGCTTATATTCTCATAATATTGAACCATCCGGCCATCTAAAATGCTAAACTGATTTGAATCTATTTCTACCTTGCCTGGTTCGCTAAAATTAACCAAAGCAGTTTTGCCATGATTGATAAACCAGTATTTTTTACCCCCTGCATTAATAATCTTATTGGAAGACTCAAAAGAACCAAGCTCTTTATTGAGGGCTTCGTATTTGGTAAATTTATCACTTAGCTCATCGTAGGTATAAAAACCGGCATCAGAAGAAAAAACAATCTTGTTCTCTAGGTTGAATATATTAATGTTGTAGTTGCCGGGAAGCCCGTTTTTTTCGTCGAAGTATTTAGTGCTGGTTACCCTTGCATAATTGGCACTTAAGCTAAGCTTATATAAACCTTTGTAGGCATGTGCCACCCAGATGTCTCCTTTGTTATCTTGTTCCACATATCTTGATGGGGCATCAAAACCTGCAATCTTAGTAGCAAATTTTAATCCCGAAGCCGAAGATTCTGTATATAGCGAAAGCCCTGTATAGGTGCCCTGAATAAGGTAATTTGGATTTGAATTTAACTTTTTAATGGTCCAGCCACCTGAAGATCTCGATAGCCAGTCAATTTTATCGCCATTTACTTTAAATGTACCGCTGTTGTGACCACATATTAACTCATTATCGATAATGGTTAGTTCCCATACCTGGCCTTGTGAGTTGGGGATTAACTGAAAATTAAAGGGTAGGAGATTATCTGGCGACCATTGGCTATAAAACAAGCCCTGATTGGTGCCCAGATAAATTTTATTGTTGAAGATAATACTGGAATACACAGTTCCAAACTGACCTGTTTTATCGAAATAAAAATATAAGGGTGAATTAAGTTCTATCCGGTCGATCCCGTTATCCAGCCCTGCCCAAAGATTTTGCTCATTATCGGCATATAAACTTAAAACAGTGTTGTTTTGTAAACCACTGGATTTATTGATGCGTTGAACAACTTTTCCATTTTCATCAATAATAATCAAACCATTAAGGATGGTACCATATGCAAAATATTTGCCCAGTAAACTCACACCGTTGTTGAGCTGATAGGTTTTAAGATAGTTGTTGGCGCTCGTATTTAAGGGACTGAAATCTTTTCCATCATATGTAAATAGCCCGTTTTTACTTGTACCGATGATCAGGCCATTGGTTTTATAAGGGAGAATAGACAATATGCCCTCTTTGCCCAGCTTTTCGCTGTTTGGGATATGGATTAATTGGTTACCAACAAGCTCAAATAAACCTTTTTCGAGCACCTCAATAATATACCTGCTGTTTACCTTATGAAGGAAAAGAAATGAGGACGGCGATTTTATGACCTCGATTTTGTTGTTTTTGTAGATAAAAATCTTCGAAAAGGATTGGAAAATTACCCGATTCTGGTCAACATAAATTTTCCAAACTTCATCATTGATTTTGACGCCTTTTGGTAGTAAATTGGTAAGTGAGCTGTAGCTTAGTTTGTTGTTCTTAATGGACCAGTAGCCGAACTCGCCAAAACTTCCTGTGTAAATCCTGCCTTTGTTGTCTGTAGCAACTGATCTCACGATCTGCCTGTTCGGCATCTGGTATTTCTGCCAGTAACGCCCATCGAAAGTTAATAATCCTTCGGCATTGCCAAAGTACATTACGCCATTTTTATCTTTTGCTATGCTCCAGTTCTGGTTACCGGATGAATAAACAGATTTTGGATAATTTTCTATATAGGGAACGCCTATGCTTTTAATTTCTGATGCATAGGTATTTATAGCGAAGCAGCATAGCAGTATTAGCAGCCTGAAGTAGTTTAGCATAAAATGGTAACCGGGTAAAGCCATTATTACACAAAGTAAATGAAAAATTGTTTAATACAGGCGAGTGTTTAACCGTTGTCCTGGCGTTAATGGCTTTTAGTTCATGGTTGATTGCCAAATTGCTTAGGTAAGTGGTTCATGTTACAGTTCATGGCTAAGAGTGGCTAATACTTCATTGCCTAATGCGATCGTCATGCTGAATTTATTTCAGCATCTTTCCTGCAAGGTAGGCCCTGAAATGAATTCAGGGTGACGATACCAAAATGTCACGATTTCAAGGAGTTATCACGTCTGTAATAACCCCTTGTCAGTCCGTTTGATCCGTTGAAAGATAAATTCTCTTGAAAAGAGGATTATATTTATAGTAACTTTAATTTCTTTACGCCTTCACAGCAACAGGCTGCGGAACCTTTACATAATAACCAGTACCATCGTACGGGCGCTTGCGTGGGTTAGTGGTGCATGCTGTTGAGCAGCAACCCTGAAGCTGATCGCCACAGTCGTCGCATTGGGTAATGTGCTCATTACACTCCGGATTGGCGCAATTAATCATTTTTGGGGTAGTTTTACCACAGTTATAGCAAACCGAAACAATAGTAGGATTTACCTCATTTACATCAACTGCAATGCGGTTGTCGAAAACATAACATTTGCCTTCAAAGTCTTTACCACCAGCTTCTTTTCCGTATTTAATAATGCCACCGTGTAATTGATAAACATCATTAAAACCATGGTGTAAAAGCAAAGCAGAAGCCTTTTCGCACTTAATCCCTCCGGTACAATAGGTTAATATTTTCTTGTCTTTGTATTGGGCAAGTTGATTAATCTGCTCAGGAAAATCGCGGAAATTTTCAATATCAAGCGTTACTGCATTTTTAAATTTACCTAAATTATGCTCATAATTAGAACGCACATCAAGGATAATTACATCCTCATCATCCTTCATTTTCATGAAATCTACAGGTTCTAAATGTTTGCCTGTTTTTTCATTCGGATTAATGATTGAGGTATCCCTTAAACCAGAATGTACGATTTCCGATTTATAACGGCAATGCATCTTCAGGAAAGAAGGCTCTTCAACCTCGTCTATTTTAAATTCTGTTTTTGCAAATCTTTCATCGGCGTGTACCGCTTTCATATAAGCATCGCAAGACTCAACGGTTCCGGAAACCGTTCCGTTTAATCCTTCATCGGCAACGATAATACGTCCAACCAGGTCTAACGATTTACAAAATTTAAGATGATCGGCAGCAAATTGTTCTGCATCTGCTATGTAACTATAGCAATAGTAAAGTAGTGTCTGATATTTTTTCATAACGCTGTTGATACCGTTGCAAACGGCGTTTAAAGCGGGGCAAAGATAATAAAAAAGGTTGAAGGCTAAAAGGCTTATGGTAGAAGGCATTACCCTACGCCTTAAACCCTACACCTCCAGCAGTATTAAAATCCGTAAGAAATCCTAAATCCTTGTGTTAATTTACGTCCGCCATCATATGCAAAACCATAACTGGCCCTTAACACCAGACGCTGGATGCCGAAATAAAATTCTTTATAATTCCGCTTTTCGGGCGACGAAAGATAGCCACCACCAATAAATTCTTCTAACTTGGCCTTACGGAGTAATGGAACTTTATTCATAAAAAAACCTGCGAAATTATGTTCTAAATGCGCTTCGAAGTATTGTTGATTGGTGCTAAACTGATAAAAATCTAAATATTGAAACTTCCTTAAATTAGGCGGGAAGATGGTAGAGATGTTACCAGAAAAATGTTTGAAATCAGGATAATACATTTTGCTATTGTTTAGGAATTTACCTGCACCAACCAAAAATGAAGTATAGCCTAATAAACCTAATCCAATCCGATCCTGATATACCTCTGCCTTTACAAAATCATAATCAACATCACTGTTTAAAACATTATTTAATCCTTTTTTGTATAAAACTGTAATTCTAGGGTACCGCGATTCGGTATAAAACTTACCATCAGGACGGGTTATGTATTTCTGACCAATGGTATAGGTTAAACTCGCGGTGGCACTTAACGATTTATAGGTAGGAAAGAGTATTGTTTCAGTAGCTGGACTAAAAGGATTGTTGGATGTGAACTCCCTATCTTTTGCATCGAAGAATTTAAAGGTAGAATTATTGGTTAAGCTTTTGTTTTTGCTATAATCTACACTTACGCTTCCCTGCAGGCCAGTTGCCAGTTCTCTGGTGGTATTAATGTTAATAAAACTTTTCTCATAAAATTTGGAGAAGTTTTTTTCGTAAAGTAACGAGTTAATGGTATTTCCCAATGCAGTCATGGAGCCTAAATTGTTCAGGTCGAAAATGCCGTTTCCGAATGATGAACCTACACTTGCCCTTTTAAGGGGATTGTAATAGTAACTCCCGGTTAAACTTCCCGTAAGTTTTTGGTTGGCAAAACCGTATCTCAATTCAGGACGAATGGAATAAGATCTTCTATTCTCGAAATCCTTTCTGTAAGTAACCCCATATTTTACCGCAAAACCTTCTACCGTATTGTAAAATATAGCTTTAAGCACCGGGTCAAAATACCAGTATTCCTTATCGTACCGGTCATTAATACTTACCCCTCTAAGTAACAATTTGCCTATTCCGAATTTATTATTGTCTTTTTCAATCGAATCGAGGTATTTTTTCGACTCTTTTAACTTTGCAATACTGTCTTTTTTAACGTAATTAATTTTTTCATCTTCTGTTAAAGGAATAGGTCTGTTATTGGTCCAGTAAGCGGAGTCTTTTTTATTAACCATTTCCGTTATTTTCAGTATTTCGCCATTGAAGAAGTTTTTAGGAAACTTTGGATCGATGTTGTAATTGCTATAAATACCCACGTAATAACCCGCAATTTTAAAGCCCAGCACATTCCCCGCAAACTGAAAATTAATGGCGGTAGGCATATAAACATCCTTAACCTTGGTAAACTGCTGACTGATGTTTAAGGTATCAATAAAATTGATCCCTGCGTTTTTGGTTAGGTAAACATCGGTATTGTATATTCTCCAGCTGTCGTCAATAATATAGATAATCCCCCTAAATACCGGGTCGTTTTCACGACGGGGAATCACCTGGATTTTGTGGATCAGCTCTCCGTTTTCTTTGGTTTCGCCGAGTAATTTGTATTTATAATAAAATAAGGCATTATCTGCAATTGGAGAGATGAAGCCCCTGGCGCTCAATTTGTTTTCAAGCAGGTAATTGTCGTAGAAATTAATAATTAGATCAGATGCCTTATTAAAACTAAAAGAATTATTTCTGCCGGCAACTTTTGAAGAGATCATTTCCTCATGCACGTCATTTGGATTTCTGAAATTAAACTTGCTTTGCGATTCTGATAAATAAATGATGCCTTTTCTGTTGGTATCGAGCTCTAACACTTTTTGGATGTCCTGGCCAAAGAACTTTTTAGGAGCACCCCTTAAACGTTGTACACCTTTGATATAAACATCGCAACTAAACGCTTTAACTTCATTTAGATGTGTTTTTCTCTGTTTAATGGCCTTACGGATAATGGCGTAAGCCGGATCTTCGGCATTTGCCCTGATGTTTACGTTTTCTAAAGTATAACTCTCTGATGTTAATGTTACATTAAGCGACTGATCTGCTGAAAGATTAATAATATGATCTTGCTGTTTATACCCCACGGCCCTAAAGCTTAAAGTATATTGGCCGGTTTTTAATTTCATAGCGTATTTCCCATCAACATTTGCCGATGTTCCACTGGTTGTACTTTTTAAGTAAACCGAAGCAAAAGGAATAGGTTGTCCACTATTATCTTTAACTGTACCTGTAATGGTAAACTGTTGTGCTAAAATAATATTGGTAAGGCTACAAAAAAACAGGAGCGCGCAAATTCTTATCATAAGTTAGATTAGTAAGCTATAAATATCGAATAACTTTTAAGACTATACATATAGGTGTGTGTTAAAGTTTGTTAAGATCGAAAAAAAATAATCTGGATGGACGGTTTTTAAAAATAACACCAGATTGGCATTGATTACTGAATTGATCAAACGTTTGTCTGCAAAATATAGGGATAAAATTGCCTTTTTAGGTCGGAAAAGACTTTTTTTTATAACTTTGGACGTAAAATCAACCATATAAAAAGGCCATGTATAAAACATTACAACCTGTTCTTCAAAAAGAACTTGAAGAAATCGAAAACGCTGGATTATTTAAACGCGAACGTATTATTATTACACCTCAGGGTGCCGACATTAAAGTAAGCGGTGGTGCTGAAGTGGTCAACTTTTGTGCAAATAATTATTTAGGACTTTCTTCTCATCCAAAAGTGATAGAAGCGGCTAAAAAAGCAATCGACGATCATGGTTATGGAATGTCTTCAGTGCGTTTTATCTGTGGAACACAAGATGTGCACAAAGAACTGGAAGCTAAGATTTCTAAGTTTTTAGGTACTGAGGATACCATTTTATATGCTGCGGCATTTGATGCAAATGGTGGCGTTTTTGAGCCATTGTTTAATGCAGAAGATGCGATTATTTCTGATGAATTAAATCACGCATCAATTATCGACGGGGTGAGATTGTGTAAAGCACAACGTTTCCGTTATAAAAATGCCGATATGGAAGATTTGGAAAAACAATTAATTGCAGCCAAAGATTGCAGACACAGAATTATTGTTACCGATGGTGCTTTCTCTATGGACGGCTCTGTTGCTCCATTAGATAAAATTGCTGATTTAGCTGATAAATATGAGGCATTGATTATGATTGATGAATCGCACTGTACTGGTTTTATCGGTAAAAACGGTCGCGGAACACACGAGCATTTCAATGTGATCGACCGTATCGATATCATTACAGGTACTTTAGGTAAGGCTTTAGGTGGTGCATCTGGTGGTTTTACTTCTGGTAAGAAAGAAATTATCGATATGTTGCGCCAACGCTCACGTCCTTATTTGTTCTCTAATACCTTAGCGCCGGCAATTGCAGGAGCATCTATCGCGGTATTAGATATGTTAAGCGAAACCACATCATTGAGAGATAAATTAGAAAATAATACAAAATATTTCCGTGAGAAAATGACGGAGGCTGGTTTTGATATTAAACCAGGTTTCCATCCAATTGTTCCGGTAATGTTGTACGATGCAAAAATTGCACAGCAATTCGCCGCTAAAATGTTAGAAGAGGGTATTTATGTAATCGGATTCTTTTATCCGGTTGTACCTCAGGGCAAAGCGAGGATCCGTGTACAATTATCAGCCGGACACGAGCAACATCATTTAGATAAGGCTATTGCAGCATTTACCAAAGTTGGTAAAGAATTAGGTGTAATTTAAAACCTGCTAATCTACGATAACTATAAAAGCCGCTTTAAGCGGCTTTTATAGTTTATGGGTTCATTTTCTTTTATAATGGTATTGTAAACAGATTATTTGGACTCATCAACCCTAAAATTATTGGATATTTTGCTGTATATTTGAAGCCATGTTACAGGATAAAATAACACAATATACCGATAAAATAAATGCTTTCGTAACTGAAAAAGCAGACGAGTTAGAGCAATTCCGCATCAAATATTTAGGGAGTAAAGGTATAATCAAAGAAATTTTTGACGAATTTAAATCGGTTTCTGTTGAGGAAAAAAGATCATTAGGTAAAGTTTTAAACGAGTTTAAACAACTGGCAGAATCTAAATACCTCACTTTAAAAGAATCTACAGAAAATGCTGAAGCGAAAACAGAAAGCATACAACAGGATTTAACTTTACCTGGCGAAGGTTTCGAAATTGGTTCGCGCCACCCTTTAGCCCTGGTACGCAGAGAAATTGTAGAGATTTTTGCAAAACTTGGTTTTACAGTGGCAGAAGGTCCTGAAATTGAAGATGATTGGCATAATTTCTCCGCACTAAACTTCCCTGAAGAGCATCCTGCAAGAGATATGCAAGATACTTTTTTTATAAAAAAAGGTGGTGAAAAGGGCGATATTGCTTTACGTACGCATACTTCCTCAGTACAGGTGCGCATGATGGAACAAGGTCAGCCGCCATTCAGGGCAATTATGCCGGGCCGTGTTTACCGTAATGAAGCCATTTCTGCCCGTGCACACTGCTTTTTCCATCAGGTAGAAGGGTTGTATGTTGATGAAAATGTTTCATTTGCCGATTTAAAGCAAACCTTATTTTATTTTGTTCAGGAATTATACGGAGAAGGTACCAAAGTGCGTTTCCGTCCATCATATTTCCCTTTTACCGAACCATCTGCAGAGATGGATATTTCTTGCACCATTTGTAAAGGTTCTGGCTGCCAGCTTTGTAAATACAGTGGTTGGGTAGAAATTTTAGGTTGTGGTATGGTCGATCCAAATGTTTTGGAAAACTGTGGTATCGATTCAAAAAAATACAGTGGTTTTGCATTTGGAATGGGAATAGAGCGTATTGCCAATCTAAAATATGTAATCAAAGATTTGCGCTTATTCTCTGAGAATGATTCGCGTTTCTTAAAGCAATTTAAATCTGCTTTAATTTAATGATGAAATACCTATACAGCATATTGTTTGTACTGCTCATTACCGCAGGTTGCGGTAAAGATGAAGGTTATATTCCTGATGTGCCTGTAAATTATAATGTAACGATAACCGAATTTAGCCTGAAATCGGTAAATAACGTATTGGTCGTTTCGAATAACGGGGTAGGTGGACTACTGATTGTAAAAACACCACTTGGAGGCTATGTTGCTTTCGATCGCTGTAGTACCGTAAACCCGGAGAAAATCTGCAAGGTAGCCCCTGATGACAGTGGGGTAACAGCAACCGACCCTTGTTCGGGTGCTAAATTTTCACTGCTTGATGGTAGCCCTCAAAAAGCACCGGCAGAAAGAAGCTTAAAAGCATATAATGTTTCTTTGCAAGGCAATACACTAATACACGTAAGCAATTAAAATGGAAGCTGAAAAAATAAAAGAAACAGTAAAAAAGGCTGCCAAAGAACTATTTAGAAAATACGGTTATCACAAAACCAGTGTAAACGAAATTGCAAAAAAGGCCCGTATCGCTAAAGCAACTATTTACAAATATTTTGAAAGTAAGGAGCAGGTTTTAGATAGTATCCTGATGGATTACCTCGATCAAAACCTTTATGAAATATTGCACAATAAAGTAAGTTACGCCTCGGAAGAAGAGCACTTAAAAGCACTGGTAATGAAAACAAGCCGATTATCATTTACGGCATGTAATGAATTTATCGGTTGGGATTTTGTTCGTGAAAATGCAAACTCACAGGAATTTTTAAAACATTTATCCGATCAGCTGGAAGCTTTGTTATTGGCTGCTTATCTGCAGTTGGATAATTTTAAAAATAACCCTGCAAGAAGAGAAGGATTGGCCTTTTTGCTCAAGGCTAGTAAGAGCATTGTGTTTTCATTTGCATTTACTTCCGTTAGCGATTCTGACGTTCGTAAGAACTTTGTTAGTTTCCAGAAAGAAATATTGCCTTTTTTAGTAAAAGCAGCACTATAAATAGAAAAGTCTTTAAGAAAAGGTTCGTCATCTCGGCCGAAACCTGGCGGAGTGGAGAGATCTAAATCAAAAGTGCTCTCCAGATAGATTTAGCTTCGCTGAGCAATCGTGGTTCTCGGCTGCGTTGCCCTTCACTCGAAATGACGATATCTCGGATCAAATCACCAATTCAGCCGCTGCTACTGATTGTAATAATCTTTGATTTTAAATTTTTGCACAGTTCTTTTTATTTTTCCATCTACAAGTTTTTGAGTAATCACCGTCACGTTATCTGCGATACTCGAATCTTCAATAACTGATGAATCTTCATATGGTACGTTTTTAGCATCAAATTTGTAGTTGATGGTTTTATCAAAACAGCATCCATCTTTTTGATGGATGGCAATTTGCTTTGTTTTTTTATCAATATCAAACATGCCCAGGTTTTCGCTCGCCAGTTTGGTAAGTTCCTTACTCAGTAGAAATTTATTTCCTTTTGATGATAAATAGACTTCATATGATGGGCTGGCATAAGCGCCATTATTGCCATTTCTAATGGCGAGATCTTCAAGGCCGTCAAAATTAAAATCCCCAAAAATTAAAGGGGTTTGGTATTTGCCGAGTTCCAGCCATCCAAGTTTGGCATTTTGAGTTTCAGTTAAGCCAAAATCTAAATCTTCAGAGTGGAAAGTGTTCACTTCTCTGTCTGAGATCTTATCATAAATAATAATTGTAGCTTTTCCGCTGCAAGCATTTCCTTCACATTTATCGACAAAAATTTTGGCTTTGTATTGGTTGGAACTGTTATTGGCCAGGAATTTAAACTGCGCTTTCGAAGTATGGGTTATCAGTAAAATACCGCAAAAGATGATCAAACTTTTCATTAAATATTTTTTGCTAAAATTACATCAATATCACCCGCTGAAAAGTTAAAAAAGGTTAACGTTTTCTTTTACGCGTTTTGATATAGCTTTGTACGGCAGATTTTGTGGTAAGCCAATCCCGCCCTTCTTTGTAGGCATCTATTTTGCCCTGCCTGGCCAGCAGGCTCACATACTCTTGCCCATATGGCACGTCAGGTTCTGAAACAATATTAGATATGGGTTCATAATCTCCATAATCGTTTCCTGGCAATGCATTTATATAAATATTTAACGAACGCTCTAAGGCCTGCAACATCAATAGGCAAATTTTATGGTATTTACCTTTGTTTGCCTGATTAAGGGCTTCGTAGTATTTCTTTCTATCGTTTTTGAGGATAATAGCAGGAGGGAAGCCATTTCGCATGAGTAGTAAATTCATGGCAAGCCTTACAGTGCGGCCATTCCCATCAAAAAAAGGATGTATCCAAACTAATTTATGGTGGAAAATAGCAGACAGTAAAATATCATTTAAGCCTAATGGATTATTATTAACAAAGCCAATTAATTCATCTAACAAATCAGAAACTTTATTGGCATTGGGTGGTGTAAAATTTGCACCAACAATACGAACGCCACCATTTCTTAAGCGGCCTGCATAATCATCTTCAATACTTCTGAGCACTAAGCCATGAAGCGATAAAATATCGATACTCCTGAGCTTGTAGTTTTTGTTAACTAAGGTATAGAGGTAATCGATGGCTTTTTCGTGGTTATAAGCTTCAAAATGCTCCCTTAAAGATTTGCCCTTAACGGTCATCCCTTCCTGTAAAACCATTTGGGTTTCTTTCAAACTTAAGGTGTTTCCTTCTATGCTATTGGAGTTATAAGTCCATTCTAAGGTGAGGTCTTCTTTGATGCGACGTAGCGCGCTATTGGGCAAGGGCCTCGAGGTTTCTAACCTGGCTTTTTTTTCGTACAGCCTGTCTATTTGAGGTAGTAGCTCTTCTAAATCGCTTAAATCGAATTCCCACATACCCAAATGTACTAATTATCGGTTGAACTAAAAAATTTACTTATCCGATATTAAAATTGTTTATCAAAAAAAATGATAGCTGATTTGCTATCATTTACAATCTTATTTTATTTAGTTATTCCCATTTAAACACTTTTACCGCAACCGCATAAATACCAATACCCCATAGTAACAGGATCATAATCTGGAATTTAACATCCCATAAACCTAATCCTTCAAAAGCTACTTTACGCATGGCATCGTTTAAATAGGTGAGGGGCAATGCTCTGCTAATGGGCTGTAGCCAGCTTGGAAAAGCTTCGATAGAAAAGAAGGTTCCCGATAATAAAAACTGGGGCAAGGTAATAATGTTTGATATTGGAGGCACCATGCTTTCGTTTTTGGCAATGCCCGAAATGATAAAACCAAAGCCCATAAAAACAATCACACCAAGCGTAGCGAGTATAAGCATATTGACGACCGTAAGTGCGCCATGTACAAGCGTAAAGCCAAAGAAGAAATGGCCAATTAAGATAATAAACAAGGCGCCAATTAATGCAAAGCCAATTCGGGCAATACCTTCGCCGATAACAATGCTCGAACGCTTTACGGGAGTTGCAAAGAAACGTTTAATGACTAAGGTTTGGCGCAGACTTAAAAATACGAACGCTGTTCCGAAAACGCCTGTACTCAATAATGAAAAACCTAGCTGGCCTGGAAGGATAAAATCAATGGTTTTGTATTCGCGGCCTGTAATGGTACTTTCTTTTATTTCTGCTACTGTAGGTTTTAAAGTTTTATCGTAAAGAACATTGTTTAAAACTGATTTTAAAATCCCGCCTTTATCCCTCGATGCAGAAGTGTATATCACATTAACCGAATAAGCCGCAGAATTTACTTTTCTATGCACATCAATCATGGCATCAACATTTCCCTTTTCAAGTAATTTATCAAACTCGGCTTTTGATTTATCTTTTACCAGACGGATCATCCCTGTTTTTTCCAGCATGCCCATCACCGGGTTATTTAAATCAGCGCCTGGGGTCACACCAACATCAATGCGTGTTCCACCACCACCTAAAAATCCGAAGACCAGAATAAATATTAAAGGGAAAGCAAGGGTGAATACCACTGCCGAAGGGCTTCGCATAATCGATCTGAAACTCGCTTTGGCAAGGGCAAGGGTTGCTGTGGTGTTACTGTAACCCACAGCCCCTGAAGGGGAGTTTGAGTTTCTTTCGTGTATATCTTTTTGCATGTTGGTTCTGCTGGATTATATTTTTTAAAATGTATTATGCACTAGGTTTCAGGTTCCCCCTTCTGGGGGCTAGGGGCCTTATTCTCTCCATTCCTGCCCGGTAAGGTTGATGAAAACATCTTCCAGATTGGCTTTTTTAACTTCTTTTTTACGCTCAAAACCGCTGTTTACCAGTTTGTCTATTAAGTTGTCAGGTGTATCTAAAGCGATAATTTGCCCGCGTTCTACAAAAGCAACGCGATCGCAAAGCTGCTCAGCTTCGTCCATGTAGTGGGTCGTAATTACAACTGTTGTGCCTGCATTACGGATTTCGATAATCAGATCCCAAAGATTCCTTCTGGCCTGAGGATCCAAACCTGTTGTGGGCTCATCTAAAAAAATAATCTTAGGTTGGTTAATCAGAGTAGTGGCTATGGAGAAGCGCTGTTTTTGCCCACCAGAAAGCGCTTTGTATTTTGCTTTGGCCTTATCCTGAAGGTTTACTTTCTCCAGCATCTCCATCGGTTTGATGTTGGCGCCATATAAACCGGCAAAAAGTTCGATCAGTTCGATCAGGTTTAAATTTGGATAATAACCAGCTGCCTGTAGCTGTACACCAATAATCTGTTTAATATCCTGCGGCTGTTTGTCAACAGAAAAACCATCAACAATAATTTCGCCGGATGTTTTAGCCCTCAAAGTCTCGATAATTTCGAGCGTAGTGGTTTTTCCGGCGCCATTTGGACCAAGCAGGCCGAAAATCTCATGTTCGTAAACTTCAAAACTAAGTCCTTGAACGGCTACGAAATCATCATATTTTTTTACCAGGTCTTTAACACTGATAATGGCTTTTTTTGTTTCCATGTTGCGAATGTAAGGAGCTTTAAATGAATAGAAAATGAATTTTAATACAGTTGGTCGAAAATGTCGGTAAAATGATGTTTTATACGGGCGAAAATAGATTATAAAAGAAATCTGCGGATCGGCAGCTTATTTTTGCCGCAAATCCGCAGATCGTTTATTGTATTTGGTCTTTAAGCTTCGGTCTATTACCTTAAGCCCTCCGCCTTCCAGCCTTCTACCTTAATACTACCAAACCAGCTCGCCTTTCATAACGTCAACGAAATCGTCGAACAGGTAACGCGAATCGTGTGGACCTGGAGAAGACTCCGGGTGATATTGAACCGAGAATGCCTTTTTACCTTTAACACGGATACCTTCTATCGATTTATCGTTTAAGTTAATGTGGGTAATCTCTACTTTATCTGAGTTTCTAACCTCATCAGGAATTACACCGAAACCATGGTTTTGTGAAGTAACCTCGCAGTGGTTTTTGATGATGTTTTTAACCGGGTGGTTTAATCCACGGTGACCATTAAACATTTTCATGGTACCAATACCATTGGCTTCAGCCAATAACTGGTGACCTAAACAGATGCCGAACAATGGTTTATCAACCGCTAAAATTGCTGTAATCGTTTCTACAGCGTATGGCATTACCGATGGATCGCCAGGGCCGTTTGAAATAAAGTAACCATCAGGACTAAATTTTTCCATTTCGGCAAAGCTAGTTTTAGCTGGGAAAACCTGCACATAGATATCGCGGTTTTCGAAATTGCGCAAAATGTTTTTCTTGATACCTAAATCTAAAGCAGCAACTTTTAAGCTTGCCTCAGGGTTACCGTAAAAATATGGTTCTGTTGTACTTACTTTAGACGAAAGCTCTAAACCTTCCATTGATGGTACTTCGGCCAGCTTTTGTTTTAATTCTTCAAGATCAGTAATCTCAGAAGAAATAATGGCATTCATTGCACCTTTATCTCTAATGTGACGAACCAATGCACGGGTATCGATATCAGAAATGGCAACCAGGTTATCATTCTGGAAATAATCCTGAATAGATTCAGTTGCTTCCTTGCGGCTATAAACGATGTTGTAATTTTTGCAGACTAAACCGGCGATTTTGATCGAACCTGATTCGATTTCATCTTTGTGGATACCATAATTACCAATATGTGCATTGGTGGTAACCATTATCTGTCCAAAATAACTTGGGTCAGTGAAAATTTCCTGGTAACCTGTCATCCCGGTATTAAAACAAATTTCGCCAGTAGTGGTTCCAATTTTTCCGGCCGCTTTGCCGTAAAAAACTGTGCCATCGGCCAGTAATAAAATCGCAGGTAACTTGGTGTAGTTAGTCATGGTAATTACAATATGGATTTTGATTTAAAAAAGAGTTGAAAAAAGAATGGCTTTCGGCATTAAAGCCGTTTTTGCTGGGTGCAAAAAAAGATGAATATATCCCTTCCATTTCGGGGTACAAAGATAGAGTTTTAGATTGGGAATGTAAAGAGAAAAATTAAATAAAGGTGTAAAGCTTGAAGGTAAAAAGATGTAAGGTTGATTGGTCCTAAACCTTAAACCTTTTACCTTATGCCTTTTTAAAGAAAAAACAATACTTTTGGCAACACAAAACAAATCCAATGTCGGTACATAAAGAAATCAAACGCATCACCACACACATTTTACAGGAAATGAAACAACGTGGTGAAAAAATATCTATGTTAACGGCCTACGATTATTCGATGGCAACCATCCTGGATGATGCAGGATTAGACGTTTTACTGGTTGGCGATTCTGCTTCGAATGTAATGGCTGGTCATGAAACCACTTTGCCTATTACCCTGGATCAGATGATTTATCATGCTGCATCTGTAATCAGGGCAGTTAAACGTGCATTTGTTGTAGTCGATTTACCTTTCGGCTCTTATCAGGGAAATTCGAAGGAAGCTTTGAATTCGGCGATAAGGATTATGAAAGAATCAGGTGCCCACGGTGTAAAATTGGAAGGCGGAGAAGAAATTATCGAATCCGTTCAACGGATCATCACAGCAGGAATCCCGGTAATGGGGCACTTGGGTTTAACACCACAGTCTATTTATAAATTCGGAACCTATACGGTTCGCGCGAAGGAAGAAGAAGAAGCCAATAAGTTAAAAACAGATGTTTTGGCTTTACAGGCTGCCGGTTGCTTTGCAATCGTATTGGAGAAAATTCCCGCTGCGCTAGGTAAAGAAGTTACAGAAAGTTTGCATATCCCAACGATTGGCATTGGCGCAGGACAAAATTGCGACGGACAGGTTTTGGTGGTAAATGATATGATTGGTTTAACCAAAGGCTTTAAGCCTCGGTTTTTGCGCCAGTATATAAATCTTTACGATGAAATTTTAGAGGCAGCACAATCATACATCCGTGATGTAAAAGCAAACGATTTTCCGAACGAGAAAGAACAGTATTAACCCCAAACCCCTAAAGGGGCCTTTATTAGATGAGGTTAATATTTAAAAGAATAAATCAATATATAATTAAAATTAAGTCCCCCTTTAGGGGCGGAGGGGTTAAATGCCAATTACCGATAACGACATCCTTTTTGAAGACAATCATTTAATCGCCATAAATAAGCGGGCGGGTGATATTGTGCAGGTTGATGAAACAGGCGATGAGCCTTTGGATGAGCAGGTGAAAAAGTATATCGCTAAGAAGTATAATAAACCCAATGGCGCGTTTTTAGGGGTGGTACATCGTTTAGACCGGCCAGTAAGTGGTGTCATCTTATTTGCCAAAACGAGTAAGGCTTTGGAGCGAATGAATGCTGTTTTTAAAAATAGGGAAGTAAAGAAAACCTATTGGGCAGTGGTAAAGAATAAGCCAGAGAAAGAATCGGCTACTTTGGTGCATTGGCTGGTTAAAAACCCACAGAAAAATGTGGTTTCTTATTATAATACAGAAGTTCCCGGTAGCCAGCGGGCTGAGCTTTCTTATAAAGTTAAGGCCAAGGTTGGCGATTATTACCTCCTGGAGGTAGATCCATTAACCGGACGTTCGCATCAGATCAGGGTTCAGCTTTCATCAATGGGGTGCCCGATTATGGGCGATAATAAATACGGTTATCCACGCGGAAGCAGAAAAGGAAGTATTTGCCTGCATGCCCGTCGCTTACAGTTTATACACCCGGTAAAAAAAGAACCCGTAAATATATTCGCCAAATTGCCAGTTGACGGCTTTTGGGAGCGGTTTGAAGAGTTATAGCATCATAATATTTCATATCATTTAGATATCCGGTTATAATATTTAAGTATTTGACCGGATTTTTTGTGATTTGGCATCATATTTCGTCTGTTCAGGACTAAAAACCAAATCCATTATGAAAAATACCATCTTATCTATCGCTACAGCAGGCTTACTGGCTTCTACATTGGTTTCGTGCGAAAGCACTAAAAAAACGGAAACGACTAAAGATTCAAGCGAAATTTCTGCTACTGGAGACACCATTACAAAAGTGACCACGAAAACAACAGAAACCGTTAAAACAGAGGTTCCCACTTTCTCAAGCGAAGAAGTAAATAAGGGACTTGCTGAATATAGCAAGTTAAAGGACGAGTATGTTGAAGCTGTAAAAAGTAAAAACGCAACGGAGATTAAAGCTATTAACGATAAATATACCGCCTGGGCAAATCAAGCTACTGGCTGGGCCAGCAAGCTAAAGCCGGATGAAATACAAAAATATTCTGATTATGTGCTTAAGTTAAGCGAAGAGTGGACGAAAGCAGCGAAGGAAGCAGTAACTAATTAAAGCTCCAATTATAGAAAAATCGTCATTCTCGCGTATGCGGGAATCTTAAAGCATGTTTGTTAGGCATTAAGATTCCCAATCAAGTTGGGAATGACGGTTCTTCGAAATTTATTTACAATCAATTTTGTCAAAAGTCATTGAGCCATCAAAGTTTAGTTTGCTTTGGTCTTTAAACTTGGTTTCTCCTTTTACTTCCTGTACATCACCAAATCCTTCTGCCAGCTGAGTGCCCTTTTTCAAAAAAGCCACTTCCCTAACTGATGTTTTGCCTTCAGACTGAAAAGTATAACTGGCAATTATGGTATCGCCTTTAACAACACCGGCTATAGTGCCTGCATTTTTATCTTTTTCATATAAGTTATAACCCAATGTACCTGTTACCTTATTCTCGGCTGTTTTTAGCGATAGGGTAGCTGTATCACGGTTTTTAATGTACTGGTAACACTGAATAGAATCGGGTGTTGCCGCTGCATTGGTTACGATAGTAGAATCTATTTTGGCCTGCGTTTTTTTTGCTGTGCCGCCCTGGCAGGATGCCATCAACAAAGCGGCTGCTCCTAGTATTGGGATGATGTTTTTCATTATTATATGTTCTTTTAGGATTGATTTTTTTATTATTAAGCAAAGCCCCTGCCAGAAAAACATGATCCTGTGCCGATGTTTACATTACGGCCTGGGTTTTATAATGAATTTAGAAGATATTTGCAGATCATTTTAAACGAGAAAGCCTCAATACAAGTCTGTCTCCGTACGGATTGCATGATCAGCTGAATTTTATTTTAAAACAGTAATGAAATGCTAGTTCCTTTTTGTTCTTCAGATTTAATTTCGACGTCTATTTTATGGAACCGGGCAATACTTTGTACAATAGCCAGTCCCAAACCAAAGCCGTTTTCTTCTGTATTTCCCCTCTTAAACCGGTCGAAAGCATTTTCTACCAGTGCTGCACTCATGCCCGATCCGCTATCGCTAATGGTGAGCATATATTTTTCGGCTTCCGTTTTATCCGTTATAGCAATGGTACCACCCTCAACATTATACTTTATTGCATTATTGATGATGTTGATTAAAAGGGTATGGATCAATGCTTTATTTCCGGTGAAATGAAAGTCCTTTGAAAGATGGGCGCTATAACTGATATTTTTATCTGTTATCCGATCTTCCAGATCTTCATAAATATCATCGATTTCCTGTTTAAGACTAATTTCTTCTGTTTTCAGGTACTGATTGTTTTCGACCTTCGAAATGAGTAACAAACTGTTGATAATCACCTTTAAGCGGTTTAGTGTTTTTAAAGAGGCGTATATCTTGTTTTCGTGCTCTACAGGAATATCTGGGGTGTTGAGCATATTTTCGAAGCGTGTACTTAAAATTGAAATGGGAGTAAGTAACTCATGCGAAACGTTGGCAATAAACTGCTTTTCTAAAGCGAAAAGTGTGTTTATTTTGCGCATTAAAGAGTTTATGCTGTTATCCAGGATTTTAAAATCGCTGGTACTGGTGGGTATATTCTGGTAATTGTAGTGGGAAGGATCATCAACCAGGTTGATTTTTTTATCGATAATGCGATAAAATGGCTTGAGTAAAAAATTAGAGAATGTATAATCGGCCACCAGGGTAATGAGCAACGCAGCAACAAGTACAATCAGCATATAGAAGCGGATCGAATTTTTAATCGATTGGAGTGCTGTCATGGTTTCTCCGATTTCGAGGTTGTACCAATTTGTATGATAAGAGAATTTATAGTTTAAGATGCGGTATACTTCAATATCGCCCTCAATCTCTCTTTTTTCGGTAAATACCTTCGCGGTAGAATCTTTTTGCTTGTCGGGAATGTCCGTCAGCACAATAAATTCTTCCTTTAAAATATTGTAGTCGGTAAATGATTGTTCTTTGTTTAAAAGGCTGTCGATCTCATCATCATTTAAATTCTCGATAATTTTGTTCTTCTTTTTGATTAAACGGTTATCAAGCTGGTTGTAGGCAAGTCTGTCTAACGAGAATAAAATGATAGCCCCCAACACCAGGATAATGGCGATTTTGGTGACTGCATTGTACAAAGAAAACTTAACCTGTAACTTCATTTTATATGGAAAATGTTTAATGTAAGATGGATGATGGTCAATAGCTCAATGATTCAATAGTCAGTGATAGATCGACGCTAAACACCAAACGCTAAACCCAAACTCACTAGCAATTAATCCTGTAGCCAATACTTCTTACCGTTTCAAACCAGTCTATCGGGCTAACCGCTGCAAGTTTTTTTCGCAGGTTTTTAACATGAACATCAACAAAGTTGGAATCAGAATTGACTTCTAAAATATCTCCCCAAACGTGTTCCGTTAAACTCATTCTCGATACCACGCGGTTTTTATTCAGCACCAAATAGTTAAATATTTCAAATTCCTTTTTGGTGAGGTTTAATCTTTCATCACCAAATGAAACGGTCCTGTTCTGAATATTGAGCAGGAAGTTATGAATGTTGATTTCGTTTTTTTCTAACTTATGTTTTCTACGGGTAATGGCGTGCATACGCGCTAAAAGTTCATTTAGCGAAAATGGTTTGGGTAAATAATCGTCTGCACCTTCATCAAGGCCTTTAATCCGGTCGTCGACGGCACTACGGGCGGTTAAAATGATTACGGCGTCATCCCGGTCTTTTGTCGATTTTAATTGTTTCAAAATATCGAAACCATCGCCATCGGGCAAGCCCAGATCTAATAAAATGAAATCGTAATTGTTTACAAATATCTTTTCTTCTGCAGAAGATTTTTTCCAGGCATGCTCTACAATAAATCCTTCTTTACTCAAAAATTCATCCATTTCAAGCGCCAGGCTTTTTTCATCTTCAACGATTAGTACATTCATTTTATATTGCTAAAGTGTTTTATTGCTCAATTCTTTGTAAACTGAAAATTGCTCACTGGGAACCGAAAACTGAATTTACATTTTTAAGAATGATTGTGCAAGCTTCTGCAATTTCTTCTTTGGTAATAATTAAAGGAGGGGCGATGCGCATTGAATTGCTGCAATGTAAAAACCAGTCTGACAATACGCCGTCTAAGATACAGGCATCGATGATTTTTTTATTGATCTCGAAATTTTCAAACTCAACGGCCAGCATTAAGCCTTTGCCGCGGATTTCTTTAATAGCAGGATGTTGAAGGAGCTGTTTAAACAATTGCCCTTTTTCTTCTACTTCATCAACAATGTGATTATCAACCAGGGTACGTAAAGTAGCCAATCCGGCAGCGCAACAAACCGGGTGACCCCCAAAAGTTGTCATGTGACCCAAAATTGGTGTATGCGATAATACCGACATGATCTCCAGCGAACTGATAAACGCCCCTATGGGCATTCCACCACCAATTCCTTTTGCCAGGAGCAGCACATCAGGTACAACATTGTAATGCTCGAAAGCAAACATTTTACCGCTGCGGCCAAAGCCTGATTGTATTTCGTCGAAGATTAACAAAGTTCCGGTTTCGGTGCATTTAGCCCGCAATGCTTGCATATAGCTTAAATTGGAAACTCTTATTCCAGCTTCTCCTTGTATAGGTTCGATAAAAACAGCAGCAATTTCGGTGGTTATTTTTTCGAGATCAGCAAGGTTATTATGCTCAATAAAACTTACATGAGGCAGGAAAGGGCCATATCCAGAAGAATAGAAATCGCTTTCCATTAAACTTTCAGCCCCTTGGGTACTACCATGGTAAGCATTTTTACAGGCAATAAATCCTTTGCGGCCAGTGTAACGTTTGGCCAGTTTCATGGCACCTTCTACAGCCTCAGTTCCTGAATTTAAAAAATAGGTGCAGCTTAAGCTTTCGGGCAAAATATCGGCAAGGGCCTTGGCGAAATTTACCTGAGGTGTTTGCACGTATTCGCCATAAACCATCAGGTGCATATAGGTTTCTGCCTGCTCCTGAATGGCCTTCACTACCGCTGGATGGCAATGGCCAACATTACTTACGCCGATACCGGCAATAAGATCGATGTGTTTTTTGTTCCGGGCATCGTAAATATAGATTCCTTTTGCCCTTACAAATTCGAGCATAAGCGGCTCTGGAGAGGTTTGTGCATTGTGTTGTAAAAACAACTGACGTTGGGTAAGCATGGCACAAAAGTACGGAAATGAAAGAGTGCTTTAAAACAAAAAAGACCTACATTGCTGTAAGTCTTTTTCTTTATTGCTTTTGGCCGCCTTTAAATCTATTGAGTAACTCGCGTTTAAAACCTTCCTGTGCCCGGTAAAACTTGCCTACCACTTTTATCGGCAATACCGCTTTAAGTTTGTTGTAATATTTTTTATCGAGATTAAGGTCCTTTTGTTTAAAATCGAATTCGCTGGTAATTAAACTCTGCACCTGTGCATCCGTAAGGTTATCTATTTCAGTCGTTTTTCTGAAAGAGATCATTTTCTGCATGCGTTCTTTACGCAGGGCATTTTGTTCTGCCTGCATATCGTTATAAATCGGCCAGAAAATCTTAGCCTCTTCTGGTGATAAGTCTAATTTTTGAGTGAAAAAAGCTATTTTAAGTGATTCTATTTCTTCTCCCTTAGGCCTTTGTGCCAAAAGTGTAGTGGGCAATAGAAACATTAAAGCAACAAAAAGTAAATTTTTCATTTTCATTAATTATTTAATTCCTGAGATAAATCACTTGACGAGAAATTACTCAAGATGTAGTTTTCCATTTCTGTATCTGACGCAGAAGTAGTTTTTATATTAGATGATGTGGTATTTTGCGCCTCTAAATGATCGATAATTGTACTTTCATCAATATCGTACAATAGTTGCTCATTTATTGCTTCTGCAGATTGTACCTGCTGAACGGTAGAAGTTGAGCCGTTCTGGTAAAAATAAACGCCAAATGAAGCCATTAATAAGAAACAGGCGGCACTTGCATATTTAACAATGTTGCGTCTCCATAAAGGAATAACTTTAGCTTCCTTTTTAGGCTCCGCTGCTGCAATCCTATCGGCAATTCTACCCTGCAGCGTATCGAAATAATTTTCGGGCACAGCAAAGGCCTGTTCTGCCTTAGGTATTTCAGACAGGGCAATTCTGGTTTGTATCCGTTCCGTTAAATCTTCAAAATAATGCTGCGGAACTTCAAAATTATTATCACTGGTTTTCTGTTTCAATCCATCTAAAAAGACAGCAGAAAAAATAGCCTCATCACAATTTTCGAAATATCCATCAGGAACGGCGAATGGATTGCGTTTCCCCATTGCCGCAAGTGCAGGAGCTTCGTTCATCCAATCGTTATTTTCTATATTTTCGTTCATCACAGATATATGATACAATTAAAGTGAAAAGGTTTAATAGTCTATTTCATCATTTGTAATAAAAGCTTCAATTTTTTTCGCCGCGATGTGAAATGATGCTTTTAAAGCGCCTACTGAGGTGCCTAAAACTTCCGAAATTTCTTCATATTTCATATCATCAAAATATTTCATGTTGAAGATAATCCGTTGTTTTTCAGGTAAGCTAAGGATTGCTTTTTGCAGTTTAAGCTCTAGTTTATCGCCGTTGAAATAAGATGATGCCACCAAATTATCGGCGAGTTCTGACGATACCTCATCTAAAGGCGTATTGTTGCGCTGCTTTTGCTTATTTAAGAAAGTGATGGATTCGTTGGTCGCGATACGGTAAATCCAGGTATAAAGTTGAGAATCGCTCCTAAATTTATCGAGGTTTTTCCAAACCTTAACAAATACCTCCTGCAAAAGATCGTCACAATCATCATGGTTTAAAACCAACCTGCGGATGTGCCAGTATATTTTTTGCTGATATTTTTTCAACAACAGGTTAAAGGCTTCATTACGCGTGCGCTCGACCGCAAACATGGCAAGAATTTCTGAATCTTCAACTTGTTTCATTATTTTTTTAGATGAGATGCGAGATATGAGACGTGAGATTCGCTTAGACACAACGTCTCAAATCTCACATCTATGTCCCAAATCTATTTTTTTCTGCCAATTACCTTTTGAACAGCCTCAACAATGTTTACAGCATCTAAGCCATATTTAGACATTAATTGATCTGGTGTTCCGCTTTCGCCAAAAGTATCGTTAGTGGCTACAAACTCTTGTGGAGTTGGCAATTCGGTTGTTAATAAACGGGCTACGCTTTCGCCTAAGCCACCAAATTTATTATGCTCTTCGCAGGTAACCACGCAACCGGTTTTCTTTACTGATTTTAAGATCGCTTCGTCATCCAAAGGTTTAATGGTGTGGATATTAATAATTTCAGCATCGATACCCAATTCAGCTAATTTCTCACCAGCTTCGATTGCTTTCCAAACCATATGGCCTGTAGCAATAATGGTTACATCTGTTCCTTCATTAACCATCCATGCTTTACCGATCTCGAATTTTTGATCAGGATCTGTAAATACAGGGATTACCGGACGGCCAAAACGTAAATAAACCGGACCTTCATATTCTGCAATAGCCATGGTTGCGGCTTTGGTTTGGTTGTAATCGCAAGGATTAATCACCACCATTCCTGGCAACATTTTCATTAAGCCGATATCTTCTAAAATCTGGTGTGTTGCACCATCCTCACCTAAGGTTAAACCAGCATGAGATGCGCAGATTTTAACGTTTTTGTTAGAATAAGCTACCGATTGACGGATCTGATCGTAAACACGGCCTGTAGAAAAGTTGGCAAAAGTACCTGTAAAAGGGATTTTACCACCAATGGTCATACCTGCTGCAATACCGATCATGTTTGCTTCTGCAATACCAACCTGTGTAAAACGCTCAGGAAAATCTTTAATAAAAGCATCCATTTTAAGCGATCCAACTAAATCGGCACATAAGGCAACCACATTTTCGTTTTTCTTTCCAGCCTCATGTAAGCCAGCGCCAAAACCCGAACGTGTATCTTTTTTTTCTGTATATGTATATTTTTTCACGAGCTTATATTTTTATTTAAAGGTGTTCAAGCTTGCTTCGCAGGTTTTCATACCCCAAACCCCTAAAGGGGCTTTATTTGTAGTTAAAATTAAAAGTTATTTACGCCCCCTTCAGGGGGTAAGGGGGGCTAGTAATCCCCTAAAGTTTCTGGTAATTGTGCTAAAGCTGCAGCTAACTGTTCATCATTAGGCGCAGTACCATGCCATTTGTGTGTACCCATCATATAATCTACACCAGCACCCATCTGCGTACTCATTAAATTTAAGATTGGTTTACCTTTTCCGGTTAGTGTTTTAGCATAATGTAAGCCTTCAACAATGGCTTGCATATCGTTACCGTCGGTATTAATGACGTGCCATCCGAAAGCTTCGAATTTAGCTTGTAAATCGTCTAAGGCAAGAACTTTACTGGTAGGACCATCAATTTGTTGTCCGTTATAATCAACAGATGCAATTAAATGATCTACTTTATTGAAAGGAGCAAACATAGCTGCTTCCCAGTTTTGGCCTTCCTGTAATTCTCCATCACCCAATAAGGCAAAAATGTAAGATTTATCGCCATTTAACCTTTTAGCCAATGCAGCGCCAATGGCTACTGATAAACCCTGGCCTAATGAACCCGAAGCAATGCGGATACCTGGTAAATGTTCGTGGGTAGTTGGGTGACCTTGTAATCTGGAATCTAGTTTACGGAAAGTTGCCAGTTCGCTTTTATCGAAATAACCGGCATGAGCCAATGTACTGTACCAAACCGGAGAAATATGTCCGTTCGAAAGGAAGAATAAATCTTCGCCAGCGCCTTCCATAGTGAAATCTGTTTTGTGGTTCAATACTTCAAAATATAAAGCGGTAAAAAAATCTGCACATCCAAGCGAAGCGCCTGGGTGACCAGATTGACATCCGTGAACCATTCTTACGATATCTCTTCTGATTTGAGAGGCAATATCTTCTAGCTCTTTAATTGTATGTTTCATTAAAATAAGAGGTTGTTGTTACATAGCAAAGGTAATATTTTACCCGCTATATCATAATTAGTTATTGATTAAATCGAGTACTTGTTGTGTTGAGTTTTTTGTGTCAACCTTTTTGATGATATGCGTAATTTTTCCATCACCATCTATAATGAAAGTGGTGCGAACCGTGCCCATGTATTTTTTGCCATACATGTTTTTTTCTGCCCAAACGCCATAGTCATTTACAATTTTCTGATCGGTATCGGCCAGGAGGGTAAATGGTAGATTGTGTTTGGTTACAAATTTCTGGTGCGATTTTTCGTCATCAACACTTACGCCTAAAACAACAATGCCTTTGGCCTGTAAACCCTGATAGTTATCCCTGAAATCGCAAGCTTCGGCGGTACAACCAGGTGTATCGTCTTTCGGATAAAAGTAAAGCACAACTGTTTTGCCTTTATAATCGCTTAACGAAACTTCAGTGCCGTTTTGATCTTTTGATGTAATTGCCGGTGCCTGATCACCTTCTTTTAACTCTGCCATAATTATTGGTTAATCGGTTAACTGTTTGAATCGGTTAATCGTTATTGTTAACCGCTGTGCAATTTAAACAGTTTAAGCTATTATACTGTTGGATATATGTTAAAAGATGACATTTCTTGGTTCAAAACATGCAATTTGATTATGAAATCCGTAAAAAATTCACAATCCTTTCCCTATCTGAAAAATGTTACCGTATATTTCCGGGTATTCTCTTTCATGTCTGCTACTACCAGCTCCAGTGTGTGTTTTCCGGAAGCTGTTCTTTCGTCGAAACTGTGCCACAGTGTTGCTGTTTTAGTATCGAATTCCATCAATGCCCACTTGCCATCAATATATCCGTTAAAACTTTTTATTCCAGACAGGTTATCGCTGATCCTGAAAAATATTTTAGATAAACCTGCCATGCTTTTTCCTTCAGCAATATTTACGGGTACTATCCGTGGTGCAATGGTATCGGTGGCAATATAAAAGCTGCCAAAGTTTTTTGGTGTAGCTTTAACAAAGCCATTTTCGAAAAATCCGCCTTGCGATGAGCCATTTGAGTTTACAATCAAAGCTTTGCTTCTTAAGTTCTCCGGAAGATCATCAGCCTTAATCGAAATATCGAAACCAATGTGTAATGGCGTATATCGATTATGGATCTGGTGCAGTGCCGACCAGGCATTACCAGCTGGTTTAGGAAGTTTTTTATAAGTGAAGTTTAAATCGCTGTACAATGTTCCCTGAGGGAAAACGACCTTGATATCGTCGGTATTAAATTCATTCACCTTATTATATGGGTAAATGATGCCTGCAGGAACACTTGCTTTTGCTATCGGTGCTAAACCCGCATTTACCGTGAAAGGCAAAACAGATGAATTTCCTTTCGAATCGGTAATGATGTAACGGAGCTGATGTGTGGCACCATCGTTGAAATTAATTCTACCACTATTGACTAAACCACTATAAATTTTCAAAGGATTACCCGGCGCAACAAAACTTTTCTGGATACTTCTTTTGGTATTTACGTAGGTAGGATAATCGATATGTGAATTAATGGCTTTACTATCTTCGAACGCAAAACGTTCAAGGGCAGAAGTATATATTTTTTTGCCATCTACTTCTAACTGAATGGAATATACGCCATTGGTACCGGATAAGCCATTATGCCGATCGGTTACTACAATGCCGAAACCCACCTCGCCAGTTAAGCTAATGGGTGCTGTGGTTTTATAACTGCCATTTGCGCCGCTAATACCAATGGCTTGTTTAGGTGTATTTTCGTTAAAGGTTTTGCCATTTAAACGGTATACATACAAACCATGAATAACAGGCGGAATGTTATCAGGAATAATAATCCCGAAAAACTGTGGATTTATGGTTTCTTCCGTTTTGGTATCTCTGATTTCGAAATGTAAATGCGGACCGCCTGAGCTACCACGGTTACCAGACCAGGCGATAATCTCGCCTTTGTGTACCGGAATTAAGGTTGCATCGGGGAATTCATCAATCTCAAACGATTTCTTTTCATACTCAAGATTTTTAACAATTGTGGCAATTTTTGGGGCGAAACGCTGTAAGTGCCCGTAAACTGTGGTAAAACCATTAGGATGATTGATGTACAGCGCTTGTCCGAAGCCACTATTCTGTACCCTTAATCTCGAAATGTATCCATCCGCAACGGCATAAACAGGATAACCTTCGCGCTGATTGGTCCTGAAATCAATTCCGGAATGGAAGTGATTGCCCCTGATTTCTCCAAAAGAACCAGCAAGGGCAGGAGGGGCTATGTCTAAAGGTTGTCTGAAATCTGTAATCGGGTATTTATTTGTAGTGAAAATCTGTTGTGCCTGAACAAGGGTTGAAACAAATAAAAGGCAAATTGAAACGGAAAATTTTAACTTGTACTGGATCGGGTTTTTAATCATTCGTTACTTTACATCAAAATTTAAAAGTTGCTTTCCTTCTAACCAGGCTTCCAATTTATCTCCTTTATTTATTTTTCCGACACCCTGCGGTGTTCCCGTAAAAATTAAATCGCCTTTTTTTAAAGTAATATATTGAGAAACAAAGCTGATTATCTTCTCGAACGAGAATAACAAATCTTTAGTATGGCCAACCTGACGGCGCTCACCATTTATCTTTAACTCGAAATTTAGGTTGTAAAGATCTTCGAAATCACTTTTAGGTAAAAAAATACTAATAGGGGCAGAGTTATCAAAAGCTTTGGCCAGCTCCCAGGGTAATCCCTTCTCTTTGTGTTTGCTCTGGATATCGCGTGCGGTGAAATCGATTCCCAGGCCTACTTCATCGTAATAATTGGCAGCAAATTTTTCGGCAATATGTTTTCCTTCCTTGCAGATTTTTAACACCACTTCCAGTTCGTAGTGAACATCATCAGAAAAATCGGGCAGGTAAAAAGGTTTATTATCTTTTAAAACAGCGGTATCAGGTTTCAGGAAAATTACGGGTGTGGTTGGAACCGGGTTATTCAGTTCTTTTGCATGTTCGGCATAATTTCGGCCAATGGCGATGATCTTCATTCTTAAGAATATGAAATATGATAAAATAGAGGGGAATTAAATCCACATCAATCAAAAATAGAAAAGAAAATGGTGTTATAAAACTGAGATCCGTTTTACCTGGCTTTCTGAACCGGCAATAACCCTTAAAAAGTAAATACCCGGGTTAATTCGGTTAGGGATGACGAAGCTTTTGGTTTGCTCACCGGCATTTAAACGCTCGTTTGAAAGTGTTGCCACTTCATTTCCTAATAAATCGATGATTTTGATTGTGGTTTGCGTACCATCTTTTCCGATCGATAAAATAATATTTAACTGATCTTCTACCGGATTTGGGTATATTTTTACGATGGTTAACAATTTATCTTTCGCTACAACCGTTGCATTTTTAGGCGTTGTAGAGTAAGCATTGAACATTCCGGAGCCACCAACTGTCATATAAAGTGGTTTGTAAGGCGTAATATTCGCTTTAATTTCAGGAATCCGGCTTACTTTTTTTGTTCTGTTTTTTAAGCTAATGCGAATGCTATCAGTTTGTTGCGACCAAGAATTTACGCTGCACAGCAAAACCATGCACAATGTGCAGGCAAGTTTTGTGAGTAACGTTATCTTAGTGTAGAGTTTCATCAAATTGGTATAGCAAATGTATTAATTTAAAACAAAGAAATTAAACATTTTGTTTAAAACCCATAATTTAACACAATTTAACAATAAAATTTAATTTTCATAGTGTTAAAAATACACAATAATTTGGTTGTTAAATTGTTATAGTTAGTTTACTTTTGCCGCACTAAAATAATCAACGAAGTGTCAAATCATAAAAATGTCAACGCGTTAACCGCCGGCGGTGTTCTAATTAGTTTAGGAATTGTGTTCGGTGACATTGGTACATCACCTCTATATACCTTAAATGCAATTTTTACAACCATTTTAGGGGGAAAGCAGGATATCAATCCAACAAATGTTCTGGGCGTTTTATCATGTATCATCTGGACATTAACCTTACAAACCACCATTAAGTATGTTATTATTACCCTAAGAGCCGATAATAAAGGTGAGGGTGGTATTTTCTCTTTATTCTCGCTGGTGCGTAAAAAGGCTAAGTGGCTGGTCGTTCCGGCCGTTGTAGGTGGCTGTGCCTTACTTGCAGATGGTATTATTACCCCCAGTATTACGGTAACATCAGCCATTGAGGGACTTACCAGTAAGTTTGAGGTGCCGGTTATTCCGATTGTGTTAACCATTTTAACCATCTTATTTATTATCCAGCAGTTCGGAACCAACCTGGTTGGGAAGCTATTTGGTCCGGTAATGTTTGTTTGGTTTGCGGTTTTGGGTGTTTTAGGGGTGTCTTTTATTATTAAAGATTTCACTATCCTAAAGGCATTTAATCCTTACTATGCCATTCATTTACTGGTTACCAACAAACTGGCGTTTTTAATTCTGGGTGGCGTATTTTTATGTACAACAGGGGCAGAGGCTTTATATTCTGACTTGGGTCACTGCGGTAGAAACAACATCAGAACCAGCTGGATTTTTGTGAAATTAACCCTTATTCTAAATTATTTAGGACAAGGCGTCTGGATTTTGCAGAACAGCGGGAATTATGTTCCTGGTGCTAAAATGAATCCATTTTTTCAGATCGTTCCCGATCAGTTTCAAATTCCAATGGTGATACTGGCGACGATGGCGGCAGTAATTGCCAGTCAGGCTTTAATAAGTGGCTCCTTTACCTTAATTGCGGAGGCAGTACGTTTAAACCTTTGGCCTAAAATTAAAATCGTTTATCCATCAGTTTCTAAGGGCCAGTTATACGTTCCCTCGATTAACTGGATGTTGTGGATTGGTTGCTGTGGTATTGTACTGTTGTTTCAAAAAGCCGAGAAAATGGATGCGGCCTATGGTTTATCAATCACCATAGCCATGTTAATGACCACCATTCTGGTGAGTTTTTATTTGAGAAGTAAACGTTTCCCGAAATATTTAGTCGCTATATTCTTTTTTACCTATGTAATTATTGAAGGAACATTTTTGATAAGTAATTTAACCAAATTCTTACATGGAGGTTGGGTAACGGTATTGATCGGTTCGTTATTGTTCACGGTGATGTGGAGTTGGTTTGTAGCCCGGAAAATCAAAAACCGCTTTGTTAAATATGTCGAAATTGAAGATTATTATGAGATTTTAACTGAACTCAGCGGTGACGAATCCGTACCGAAATACTCTTCTCAACTGGTTTATTTAACGAGTGCGAACTTTAAAACGGAGATCGAATCGAAAATTATTTATTCTATTATACAAAAGGAACCAAAACGTGCTGATGTGTACTGGTTGGTGCATGTTGATGTAATGGACGAGCCGTATACCTTAGATTATAAAGTCGAATTTTTAATTCCTGGCAAGCTAATCAGGATTGATTTTAGATTAGGTTTCAGGATTGAGCAACGGGTGAATTTATTGTACCGTAAAGTGGTTGAAGAGTTAGTGAAAAACGGAGAGATCGATATTACCAGTCAGTATACTTCGTTAAACAAGCATAAAATTGCAGGCGATTTCAGGTTTGTTCTTTTAGAAAAACATTTATCTAAGTTTACTAAACTCAGTTTCTACGAGAGACAGATTATGGATTACTACTTTATCCTTAAAAAATTAAGTTTATCAGAAGAGCGGAGTTTTGGTTTGGATAGCAGTTATGTTGATGTAGAGAAAGTTCCATTGATTTTCGTTACGCCAGATGATATTGAATTGAATAGATTACCGGTTTAATTAATGAGGACCGCGATTCTAATATTGGCAATGAGTTTGTTTATAGCCGGGCCTGTAGCTAAGTTATACCATCTTGATCATGCCAATAATTATATGATTGCCTCTGGATTAGGCCTTGTGATGATTACAGCACTGGCTTTTATAAAGAAGAAATAAATAATTCCTCTTTCTGTTACGGAAAGGGGAATTTTGTTTTATAAATGGAATACTAACTATCAGATCAACTTGATGCATCAGGCTTCAATCGTCATTCTGGACTTGTTTCAGGGGTTTACCCGAAAGCTATCGGTCGGTGTCTCACCGACCGAAACATCTAATCTCTGAAATGTGTAAGAATCCCGAATTCATCAATCCCTGTTTCGTAAAAATTTGCGCTACTCCATTTATAATCGTCCGGATATGTACACAAATTCCATTTTTCTTTAATCGGATTATCATGTATGTAATCTAGTTTCTGTATCAAAATGTTTTCCTTACTCAAAGGGATAGCCAATGGATCTCTTTTCCAGAATTGAAAAACTCTATCATTCTTTTCAGAACTGTATTGTTTCAATATTGTAGGATTATTAACTAACAGGTGCTTTCTGAACTCGTGTGCTGTAAATTTTGTAAAGCTGGCTGCAGGAGCTTCCTTTCCGTTTAATTTCAACATATTCCAGATTAAATGGATGTGGTTGGGCATAATCACATAACCATATACTTCAATAAGTTTTTGATTAACTAAAAATTTCAGCGAATTTATGATGATCAATTTTAAGTTATCATCATTTAATAAATGTGCAAAGTTGCAGATGGTATCTGTGTAGAAATATGGATAGTTATAATCCATTTGTCCCTGTCTTTTATGGAAGATATGCATTGTTTAGTATCTAAGTTGCAGGGATAATTTAAACACAAGATACAAAAAATGATAGTAGTTGCTATGAAATTTGTTTCGGTCGGTGAGACACCGACCGATAGATATTAACTTTCAATTTTTGCCAGTTTACTATGTCTGTAACCATAGGCAAAATAAACCACAAGTCCAACCACTAACCAGATACCGAAACCGATCCAGTTTGAAATGCCCAGTTCGCACATCATGTACAAACAGCTGATTAATCCTAGAACAGGGATTAACGACAGGTTTTTGGTGATGCAGTAGTAGGTAATGATTACGCAGATGATCAGGAAAATCCACATTGGGATTTTGTGTTTAAATAAACCCCAGCCACTTTCGTATTTCTTTTCTACTGGTACTTTTGATGCTGAAATAAATTGTTCGTAACGATCAGCCGGTAATGCACTTAAATAAGATTCTGCATCTACTTTTTCTGCTAAAATAATTTGAGGAGCCGCATTTTTAACAATTTCCTCCTTAACTATTTTCAGTTCATCGCCACTTAAAGAAGTAACAAAAGTTACCGTTTGGATTGTTTTAGGCGAATTGAAAAAGAATGCTTTGGTTTCTTTTCCATACTTTGTGAATGCAAAAATGATGGTCGCAATTAAAATAACAGGAATAATAAACTTACTGTTTACATAAGGTATTTTGAATTTTCCACGTTGAACATCAGGTCTGTTCTGCAATACCAAAACCCCTGCACAAACCAGTACGAAAGCGAATAATGTTCCGATAGAACACAGATCCGTAACGATGGTCAGGTTCATAAATAATGATGGTACAGCCACTACAAAGCCAACCACAATCGTCGCAAATGAGGGTGTTTTATATTTTGGATGGATTTTCGAAAAAGATTTTGGCAATAAGCCATCTCTGCTCATGCTCATCCAGATACGGGGCTGACCCATTTGGAAAACCAAAAGTACACTGGCCATGGCAAATACTGCACTTACTGCAATAATACCACTCATTAATTTCAAGTTAATCTGATCAAAAACGAATGCTAGCGGATCGCCAACGGCTAAAGTATCCGATTTAACAATACCGGTTAAAACCAGTGCAATAGCCACATAAAGGATGGTACAAATAATAATTGCCCACATCATTCCGCGGGGTAAATCGCGCTGTGGATTTTTACATTCTTCGGCCGTTGTAGAAATGGCATCGAAACCGATATAAGCAAAAAACACTGCTGAAACACCTTTTAAAACCCCGGAAACACCGTTCGGAGCAAATGGATCCCAGTTTTTGGTGTCTACATAAAATATACCTACCGCTAATACCAAAAGAATTACCGCAAGTTTAACCACTACCATGGCGTTGCTGGCGTTGCGGCTTTCTTTCATGCCGCGATAAATTAACCAGGTAATTAAAATAATAATGCCTAAGGCAGGAATATCTGCAACGAGGTGAAAACTGCCAATTTTTGGGGCAGTAAGCCATGCATTATTGGCTAAGGCTGTCGCCGAATCTAAGTCTGCCAGGTTTTTGCCGGCAGCCAAAAGCGCTTCCGCGTGTTTGTGGCCGTTATAGGCGCTGAGGTAATCCATTGTCATCCAGTCGGGTACATGGATGCCCTCTATCCCGAGGGGAGGTATTTTGATGGTGGAGAGTAGTCCGGTAAAGTAATCAGACCAGGATATGGCTACCGTAATATTACCGATTGAATATTCCATGATGAGCGACCATCCGATAATCCAGGCTACCAATTCGCCGAAAGCTACATAAGAATAGGTGTAAGCGCTACCAGAAACAGGTACCATCGAAGCAAACTCGGCGTAAGCAAAGGCCGCAAAACTACAGGCTACTGCTGTAAAAATAAACAAAAAGATTACTGCCGGGCCACCATCAGCACTTGCTTTACCAATCGTACTAAAAATTCCTGCTCCAATAATCGCTGCAATTCCAAAAGCTGTTAAATCACGTACGCCTAGTGTTTTATGTAATGTATTTTCATGGTCGCCATAGCCTTTTGCCGCATCTTGTAATATCTTGGAAATGGATTTCTTTCTGAATAGCTTTTCGAACATCTTTTGTTTGCTTGTTTCTTCAAACTTATAAAAAGTTTGGTTAAAAACGTTTAAAGCAGGATATAATTTTCAATACACAGCTTTTTGGCGCAAATACCGTCGAATAAAGCGTCATTTATTAGATTAAAGTAAAAATTTGTAATTATTTGGCTTGAATAATCCTTTGTTTGATTCGCATAATTTTACGCTAAGCGAAAGCCCTAATTTTGCTGTCATTAATCAAACAGATAAATAAGGACACTTAAATGGATGTTTGATTTGAATATTTATACCATTACAGTACCAATATGATTGCAGATACCGCACAAATAAAATACATTAAAGAGCGTCACCAGGGTTTGGCTACTTTACTGGCCTTTGCCTTAATTCCATTATCGGGTTTTGCTACCGATATTTACATCCCTTCGTTACCAACAATGGCTGGCGAAATGCAGGTAAGCAGTGTTCAGGTTCAGCTCACCTTAAGTATCTTTTTAATTAGCTATGGCGTTTCGCAACTTTTTATCGGGAGCGTGCTCGATAGCTTTGGCAGGTACAAGATCTGCCTGTACGCCTTATTAATTTTCGCAGCAGCAAGTATCGTTATTGCCACAACCCATAACATTTACCTAATTTATTTAATGCGCATCATCCATGGGCTTACTGTAGGTGCAATTGTGGTGGCAAAAAGAGCATATTTTGTCGATCTTTTCGAGGGCGATCAGTTAAAACATTACCTGAGTTTGTTTTCCATCATCTGGTCTACCGGACCAATTGTTGCACCTTTTATAGGTGGTTACCTTCAAACGGTATTTGGCTGGGAATCTAATTTCTATTTTCTGGCTGGTTTTGCGCTTGTTTTTGCCCTGTTAGAACTGTTGTTTAGTGGCGAAACCTTAAAACACTTTACCGATTTTCAACTGAAAAAAATTACAAAGATTTATGTTGAAATGATTAAAACCACCAGTTTTACATTGGGTATCGTTATGCTGGGTTTAGCCTACTGTATGGTGATGGTTTACAACATGACCGGTCCGTTTATTATTGAGCATCATTTAAATTTCTCACCGGTTATTGCCGGTTATAGTTCGCTGTTTTTAGGTTTTGCCTGGATGGTTGGCGGCTTTATCGGTAAGGCCACCATTAACAAGCCCTTTTTTAAAAGATTAATGATTAACTCGTTGTTTCAGGTTGCTTTTGTTGTGCTGATGATCATAAGCTTAAATTTTGTTTCAAACCTCTGGTCGTTAATTTTCTTTGCCTTTTTAATCCACGTAGGAGCAGGCTTTACCTTTAACAACTACTTTACATTTTGTTTGAGCAAATTCCCGAAAAACGCTGGCATTGCAGGTGGATTAACAGGTGGAATTACCTACGTAATTGTTTCTTTTCTGAGTTATGGCATTGTAAATCTGATTCCGGCTAAAGATGAGCGAAACCTCAGCTACAGTTACCTGATCATGATCCTGTTATCGGTACTGGTGATGTTTATTATTCTTAGGATAAAGAAAAAAGATGAAGCGTAGGTAGTGGAAATTGGAGATGTATGTTTTTTGAAGAGCAGTATCTGCATTTCATAGGTGGGGTTCTGTCCTACTGTACGTTACAATCCTTTTGGGGATTTTTGGTAAAAACAAGGTATCCAGTGCCCAAAAGGGATTTTCACTTCCATCAGGTCTATTCAGTTGGGGTACTGCAGATAAAACATAGGTTTTGATTACCGAAAAGGTAAGGTAAGTGGTGACTGTTGTTTTACTTAGTTTCCGTGTCCTCAGTGTTTCCGTGGCAAAAAAAGTACTAAGGCCAGTTGAGTGGCCAGTTGATAAATTATAACAAATAAAAAAGTCGTGGCAAAATACCACGACCTCTGATATATTTTACTAGGATGGGAAAACCTTCAACCCTCCACCTTCAATCCTTCTACCTTTCCTCATCCCAGTTTTTCCAGTTCTGTCTTCACAAAATTGGCCAACTCTTTCACATACTCTGCACTGAAATCAAATTTGATTCCGGCAGTTTCATATATTTCGTTCATCGGTTTGGTATAGCCTAAAGCAAGTGCTGCTAAATATTGTTCTAAAGCTTTTTCTGGATTTTCTTTATAGTTTTTCCAAACTGCAATGGCACCTAACTGGGCAATTGCATATTCGATATAATAAAAAGGAACCTCAAATAGATGAAGTTGTTTTTGCCAGCCATTTCCAAATTGTTGTTCTAAATCTGTCCAATCGGCAAAACCAGCGCCAAAACGGTTAAAAATCTGCTTAAAAGTTTCCTCGCGATCAGCTGCAGTATGGTTAGGATTGGTGTAAATCCAGTGTTGAAACTGATCAATTACGGCAACCCATGGCAATGTTTTTAACACATCTGCCAACTGTTCTTTTTTAGCACGGTTTAAATCTTCTTCATTGTCGAAATAAACATCCCACTTATCCATTGATATTAATTCCATACTCATCGATGCGAGCTCGGCTACTTCAGATGGACAGTGTTTAAAGTCGTTTAACTCTAAATTTGCGGTTAAAAAAGTATGAATCGCATGACCTCCTTCGTGAACCATTGTGGTTAAATCGCGCAACGAATTTGCCGAGTTCATGAAGATAAATGGAGCCCCGGTTTCGGCCAAAGGATAGTTGTAACCACCCGGTGCCTTACCTTTTCTGCTTTCTACATCAAAAAGTTTATTGGCTTTCATGGTGGCCAGTTTTGAACCTAATTTTTCATCAATGGCATTAAAACACGCAATACTTTTATCAATTAGTTCTTCACCATTGTTAAAAGGTTTTAAAGCTGGTTTGCCACTAATGCTCACCTCTAAATCCCAGGGTTTTAATACGTCCAGCCCTAAAGCTTCACGGCGTTTTTCGGCCTGTTCTTTTAAAATCGGAACAATCTCTTTCTCGATGGCATTGGCAAAATCGTAACAGTCTTGTGGGGTATAATCAAAACGGCCCAATGCCTGGAACATGTAATCACGGTAGTTCTCAAAACCTGCATTTAAGGCAACCTGATTCCGCAGTTTAATTAACTCATCAAACAGGATATTTAAGTCATCTTTATCAATTAAACGGCGTTGCTGGATGGTTTTCCAGGCATTTTCGCGTACCTCACGGTTTAAATCCTTGATAAAGATTGAGGCTTGCTCCAAAGTATATTCCTGGCCGTTTAGCTCAACACTCATGGCACCTGTGGTGCTTTGGTATTTTTGTTGTTTCACCTGTAATTCGGTAAACAGCTCAATATTTTCATCGCGGTAAAGCTCCAATGCTTTTTTAATCGCACGACTGTAAACGAAATATTTTTCTTTGTCCAAATCATCCATAAAAGGACTTTCGACAAATTTTTTGTTCAGTTCGTTCGCTAATGGAGAAATTTTTGGCTCTATTTCAGTCGCGAAATATTGAAAGTTTTTAACCAGTTCTTCATTTGCGGTATCACAGCTCATTTTAATATATCTCCAGGCAAAATCTTCTTCTAAGGCCGCTTCAAGCTCCGAACGGTCTTTTAACCAGTGTTCTAAATCAGCCGCGCTGTTTATTTCGCGGTTTTGAAGTTCGGTAAAAAGTGGTTCTAAATTTTCCCAGGTAATGCTTAGTTCCTGTGGGATATATGTTCTGGGTTTCTTAGTTATAATCATGTTTTTATAATTATTGAATGATAGAATGAGAGAATGTTGCCCATTCACGCATTCGCTCATTTTTTATTTATGTCTTAAATACGCATCTATTAAAAAGCATATTGCAAATACAACCGACGCATAACCATTTAAGGTTTGAAATGCCCTGTTTACTTTGCTGATATCATTTGGTTTTACCAGTAAGTGCTGATAAATCAACATCGAACAGAAAAACACAATACCTACGTAATAAACCCAGCTGAAGGATGTAAAAAACACAGGCAAAATAACACAGGTGGCAGAGAGTATATGCAACAGCACCGAAACATTCAAAGCATTTTTAATGCCAAGTGCCGATGGGATCGAATGTAATTTTTCTTCACGGTCAAATGCTTCGTCCTGCAGGGCGTAAATAATATCGAAGCCACTTACCCAGAACAGTACGGTTAAAGAGTATAATACAGGAACCAATGCAAAATGTCCGGTTACGGCAATATATGCGCCAATAGGAGCGAGCGCTAAACCCAGGCCTAATACCAAATGACAAAGTGCCGTGAAACGCTTGGTATAACTATAAAATAATACCACAAATAAAGCCACCGGCGATAAATAGAAACAAAGGGGGTTAATGAAATAGGTGGTAATGGCGAAAAGCACACAATTGGCAATAACGAAAATCAAGGCCTCATTTGCCGAAACTTTACCCGCAGGGATATCGCGCATTTTGGTGCGTGGATTTTTGGCATCAATATTTCTATCGAGATAACGGTTAAAAGCCATAGCTGAGTTTCTGGCAAAAACCATACAAAGCAGAACCAAAATCAGTTTATACCAGGAAAATGGATTTTCTGTTGTGGTTACACCCAAAAAGAACCCAATCATGGCAAATGGTAACGCAAAAACAGAGTGGGCGAATAATACGAGTGAAAAGTATTTTTTCATTTATTTAAAAGATGATTACACATATTTTTTATTGTTAAACTGAAAATTGTGTACTGCGAACTGAAAACTGGTTAAAACTTCTTATAATCTGTCGGAACAACAAAATCTTTATTTACCTCATAGATGAAATTTAAAACATCATCTTTTCCGTTTCCTTTTTCTGCAGAAGTGATAAAGGTGGCCGGGATCTCCTCGAAAAATTCACCTAATTTTTTCTTAAAGGCGGCTACATTTTTCTGGGTGGTGGTCATACCTTGTTTATCAGCTTTGGTAAAAATTAACGAAAACGGGATCTGTTTTTCGCCTAACCAATAACAAAATTCAATATCAATTCCCTGTGGCTCCAAACGGCTGTCTATCAAAACAAAAACACATTGTAAACTTTCTCTTTTGGTGATATAAGCGCGGATAAATTTCTCCCATTTCTCTCTGCTCGTTTTAGAAACCTTGGCATAACCATAACCCGGTAAATCGACAATATACCATTTCTCGTTTATCAGAAAGTGGTTAATTAATTGTGTTTTCCCCGGACGCTGAGAGGTTTTAGCCAATCCATGTTGATTAACCAACATATTGATTAATGAAGATTTACCCACGTTAGAGCGGCCAATAAATGCATATTCGGGCATAGTTGGTACCGGTAGTGCCGAAATCTGGGTGTTGCTGCAAACAAATGTTGCCGTTTTGATAATCATAGTGCAAAGGTAGGGTTTTGAGTCCGAAGTCCGAAGTCGGAAGGCTGAAGTACAATTTGATAATTTTTTTAAATCTGATTTTTGACACTATGGTGAATACTTTGCATCAAAGACTTCGGACTCCGGCCTAAAGACTCCCGACTTTTCTCTATCTTTGCTCCATATCATGAATCAGAATATCACCCCATACCAAGTAGAAGATGCAACTAAAAAAGAGCAGGTTGCAACCATGTTTAACAACATTTCCGGCACTTACGATTTTTTAAACCATTTTCTTTCTTTAGGCATTGATGTATTATGGCGCAAGAAAGCGATTAAAGAACTGGTTTCCATCCACCCGCGAACCTTGCTTGATGTAGCAACAGGAACCGGCGATTTTGCTTTCGAAGCCATTAAAAAACTTCATCCCGAAAAGGTAATTGGTGTTGACATTTCTGAAGGCATGTTAGAAGTAGCCAAAAAGAAAATTAACGAACGTAGTTTAAACGAAGTTTTTACCGTTCAGGTAGGCGATTCTGAAGGCCTGCACTTCGAAAATGATACTTTTGATGCCATTACCTGCGCTTACGGTGTGCGCAACTTCGAAAACCTCGAAAAAGGATTAACGGATATGTACCGCGTATTAAAGCCCAATGGAAAAATGGTGATCCTGGAATTTTCGAAACCGAAGGTTTTCCCGGTAAAACAATTGTATAGTTTTTATTTTAAACAGGTAACACCTTTCTTCGGGAAACTATTTTCTAAAGACCACAGGGCCTATACCTATTTGCCAGAGTCGGTAGCTGCTTTTCCAGATGGAGAAGATTTTACCAACCTGATGGAAAAAGTTGGCTTTAAAAGTACCAAACAAAGAATTTTAACGTTTGGAATAAGTTCGATATATGTAGGAACCAAATGATCAGAAAATTAAGCCTCATTCTTTCACTTTTTATAGTTTCTACAACCGCCTTTGCTCAAAATTGGGGTGGTGGAATAGACGATGAAGATTGGAGTTTTGGTTTTAATTTCCAGTACATCTCGGCCGAATACAAAATCCTTAAAAAGCAAAACTGGCGATCGCCTTTTTATGAGGTGCCAAATTCGCTTGATCCTTCTTATGATCCAAATTCGGGTATTCCGGTTACGTCAACATTAAATGCCATTTCTAGTGCACCGTCTCAAGGTTTTGGGCTAGGTTTTGTGATGAACAGAATGATCTCCGATAACTTTGATATCAGGGCAACGCCCTCTCTTATTTTTAGCGACAGGGTAGTCACTTACGAATACGAACCCATGGCGCCGATTAACGTAGGGAACGGCCAGACGAAAAACTTTCAATCCGTGGTAGAAAGAAAAGTGCAGGCCACAATGTTCGAATTTCCCTTAGGTTTAAAAGTAAAATCGAACCGGATGAACAATTTTAGGGCCTATTGGTTAGGCGGTGCTAAATATTCGATAGATATAGCTTCGAAAAAGAAAACCTTCGATGAAGGAGAAACACCCGTAAATAAGTTTTTAAAAAATAAAAGAAATTACCTGTCGTATGAAACAGGTATTGGTTTCGATATTTATTTCGAGTATTTCAAAATGTCGCCCGAAATAAAACTGTCGTATTCAACCAGCGATTTGCTTCAGCACGATAATACGGTTTACGCTAATCCGATAGATAAGTTGAAATTACGTCAATTAACATTCAGTTTGATTTTTCAATAGTCCTGCAATCCAAAAAAACTTACCTTTGTTGGAGTAGGTAAATCAAAGATGTTATCTTAAAGGATATACCGAGACTTAAAATTCATAAAAATGTCTAAAATCGCATTAATTACAGGCGCAACTTCTGGTATTGGCGAAGCTTGTGCACATACATTTGCCCAGCAAGGTTACAATCTCATATTATTGGCCCGCAGAGAAGATCGGTTGGCTAAAATTGCCCATCACTTAGAAGATAAATACGCCATTACCATTAAACAGGTTTTTGCCGATGTTCGCGATAAAGAAAGTCTTGCCGCTACTCTGGAAGTTTTACCTGCGGAGTGGAAAAAGGTTGATGTTTTGATTAACAATGCAGGCCTGAGCCAGGGTTTAGATCCGATTGATAAAGGCGATACAAACGATTGGGACACCATGATTGATACCAATGTAAAAGGTTTGCTTTATGTAACCAAAATTGTTTCCAACTGGATGATACCAAACCAATCAGGCCATATTATTAACATTGGTTCTATTGCCGGAAAAGAAGTTTATCCAAATGGAAACGTATATTGTGCGAGTAAACATGCTGTTGATGCTTTGAGCAAAGGTATGCGTATCGATTTGCTGCCCCACGGCATAAAAGTAACCGAAATTAATCCGGGTATGGTAGAAACCGAATTTTCGGTGGTGCGCTTTAAAGGAGATGAAGACCGGGCGAAAAAGGTATACGAAAACCTGGAACCCCTAATTGCCGATGATATTGCCGATGCCATTTGGTATGTAGTAAGCAGGCCTAAACATGTTAACATTAACGATATGTTGATTATGCCAACCGCACAGGCTACCGCAACGATTATAAATAGAGTATAAAGTTTTCGGTTGGCAATTTGCAGTTAACCATTCAGCAATCCTGCAATTACCGATTAAAACAGTTAACCGATTAACCTGATAACAATTAACCGATTAAGCAATAAAAAAATGATTTCAAACACAATAGATCAGGAAATAAAAAAAGCCATGTTGGCTAAAAACAATGCACAGTTAAGAGGTTTAAGAGCTATAAAAGCTGCTTTACTTTTAGCTAAAACAGAAAAAGGATCTTCAGAAGAAATTACAGAAGAGACTGAACTTAAAATCCTTCAGAAACTGATTAAACAACGCCGCGAATCTGCTGATATTTACAAGCAACAAAATCGCGAAGATTTGTATCAGGTGGAAGAAGAAGAAATTGAAGTGATTAACCAATTTTTGCCAAAACAGTTAGATAGGGCAGAAGTTGCTGCAATTATCGAAGCTGTAATCAAACAATCTGGTGCTACATCGGTTAAGGATATGGGGAAGGTAATGGGCATGGCAAATAAGGAACTTGCAGGTAAAGCTGATGGTAAATTAATTGCGGAGATTGTTAAAGAAAAACTGGCTTAATTGAGGTAGAGGGCATAAAGGCGTAAGGCAGAAGCTTAATAATCGCAGGCCGCTTATCGCTCTACGCAATGCAAATGACGTTTTTATACCGTTTTCGATTTTATTTCAGAAAAATGGCATATAAATGCATAAATTTAATTTTACTCTATTAACTTAGTAGCACAATACCACCTAGAATATATATGACTTACCCGATAATAGAAGAAGACGGATTTAAATACATCGAAGCTGGAACAGGCGAGACACTGGTATTGCTACATGGCCTAATGGGCGAACTAAGCAATTGGGAACTGGTTATCGAACAGTTTAAAGATCGCTATCGTGTAATTATTCCAATTTTACCCATTTACGATTTGCCTATTTTAACATTGGGCGTAAAAGCATTGTCGAGATATCTTCATCGCTTTTTAAAATATAAAAATTTAAACCAGGTAGTGCTTGTAGGCAACTCGCTTGGTGGCCACGTAGGTTTAGTATTTACAGTTGCCCATCAGGAGTTTGTTAAAGCCCTGGTACTTACCGGTAGCTCTGGTTTATATGAAAATGCTTTTGGAGGATCTTTCCCACGCAGAGAGAGTTACGATTACATTAAAGAAAAAGTAGAATTTACTTTTTACGATCCGGCAACGGCAACCAAAGAACTCGTTGATGATGTTTTTAAAACCGTGAACGACAGATCCAGGGTGATCAGGATTTTAACCATGGCAAAATCGGCCATCCGCCACAATATGGCTAAAGAATTATCGAAAATTACCATACCGGTTTCCTTAATATGGGGTAAAAACGATAAGGTTACACCACCAGAAGTGGCAGAGGAATTTCATGAGTTATTGCCGAATTCGGAATTAAACTGGGTTGATAAATGTGGGCATGCGCCGATGATGGAGCACCCGCAAATATTTAATGCATTTTTAGAGAAATTTTTAGATAGAATATTGTTAAAATAAATGTTTGCAGCAGAAATCATATCAGATGCAATCCCATCGTTAAGGACCGCTGACACGGTGCAAAAAGCTTTAGATCGTATGAACGATTTTAAACTAAAGCATTTGCCGGTTGTTAACGAGGTCACCTTATTGGGTTTGGTTTCTGAAGATGATTTGCTAAATATTGATAATCACGAGACCCTTTTAAGCGATAGCGCTGTAAACATGCTTAATGTTTTCGTGTTGAGCAATGTACATACTTATGATGTAATCAGGTTATTGAGTCAGCTAAAACTGACAGCTGTTCCTGTTTTAGATCAACAGAAAAATTATGTGGGTTTAATTTCGATCAATAACATGGTTAATGCTGTGGCCGAACAGTATGCCGTAAATGAACCTGGCGGAATCATCGTGTTAGAGATTAGTAACCGCGATAATTCGCTCGCACATATTGCACAAATTGTTGAAGCCGATAATGCACAGGTGCTCTCTTCTTATGTGAATTCTTTCGAAGATTCTACACGTTTAGAAGTAACGCTCAAAGTAAACAAAACAGAAATTACTTCATTGGTAGCCTCTTTCGAAAGATATGATTATCTGGTTAAAGAGGTATACAATAACACCCAGATTGATGATGGATCGCAGGAGCGTTACGATTCTTTCATGAACTATTTAAATGTATAAACCTGCTTTATGAGGATTGCAATTTACGGCAGAGATTTTAATGATACGGTCTTGCCCTATGTACAAGAGGTTTTTAATCATTTAGCCGAACATCATATTCAGCCGGTTTTATATTCTAAATTTAAAACATCGCTTCATGGTAAAATTAAATTACCGGCAAATACCGTTATTTTTCATAATCATACCGAATTAAAGGAGCTTGCCGATGTATTGCTGAGTTTAGGCGGAGATGGTACCTTACTCGATACCTTATCGTTAATCCGCAATTCGGGCATACCGGTAATCGGGATCAATTTTGGTCGCCTGGGTTTCCTGGCCAGTATCAATAAAAACGAAATCGCATCGGCACTTAAAGCCCTGATCAATAAAGAATATACCCTAGATTCGCGTTCACTTTTAACCTTGGAATCTGATAATGGTTTATTTGGCGAAGAAAATTTTGCACTCAACGATATTACCATTCACCGTCGCGATAATTCGGCAATGATGATTATCCATGCATCCATGAACGATGAGTTTATCAATTCTTATTGGGCTGATGGATTAATTATTGCTACCCCAACGGGCTCTACAGCATACTCATTAAGCTGCGGCGGCCCGATTATTTACCCCGATTCTGAAAACTTTGTAATTACCCCTATTGCACCGCATAACCTAAACGTGCGACCGGTGATTTTGCCCGATGACAATAAGCTCTCTTTTGAGGTAGAAGCCAGGGAATCTAAATTTTTGGTTTCGTGCGATAGCCGAACCGTAACTGTAGAACGATCAGTAAAAATTAGCATAAAAAAGGCAGATTTTTGCGTAAATCTTATCCGCCTTAACAATGAAACTTACTTAAACACGTTAAGGAATAAATTATTATGGGGCATTGATACCCGTAACTACTAAGTATGACGCCAGCCAAACCTCTGTTAATTCTCCTCTTATTTATCTTTAGCGGGCAAATTGTTCGTGCGCAGGAAGGTACATGGGAAGTTGGGCTAATGGGTGGTGGAGCAGGTTATATGGGTGACCTCAATCAGAACAATCCTTTACAAATCAGCGGTTTTTCGGGCGGTGCTTATGTAAAGCGGAACTTTAACCAATATGTAGGCGTTCGCTTAAATTATACCTACGGACAGATCAAGGCAGATGATGCCAACTCTAGTAATGAACAGTTTCGCGAAAGAAACCTGCGTTTTAAAACATCGTTGAACGAATTTAGCGGCCTGGTCGATTTTAATTTTTTCAATTTTAATCTTGGTGGAGGAAACAGGCAGTTTACCCCATATCTTTTTGTTGGGGCTGGTTTGGTTATTTTTAAACCTACCGTAAAAGTTGATGGTGATAAATACCGGTTAGACCGATTAGCCACCGAAGGGCAGGAAAATGGATATAAAAATGCGGTTTTAACTATTCCATATGGCTTGGGGCTCAGGTATAATTATAAAGATACCTGGAGTGTTTTTACCGAATTGGGCTACAGAACACCCTCTACAGATTATATTGATGATGTGAGCGGCCGCTATCCGGTTAACCAGGTGATTGTTGGAAATGGCCAGAATCAGGTTAATTTATCTGATCCTTCGCGCAACCAAATCGGACAGCCAGGTATCCAAAGAGGCGATTTTCGAAAAAGGGACACTTATCTATTTGTTAGTGTTGGCATATCTTTTACCTTTGTATCCTCAAAATGCTATTCCTTTTAAGCTGATTTTGACATAATTAATGGGATTTAAAGAACAAATAGACTATAGCCGCCTGCCAAAGCACATTGCCGTAATCATGGATGGTAATGGAAGATGGGCAAAAGGCCAGGGTAAAGTGCGGGTTTTCGGACATGAACAAGGTGTACTTTCTGTAAAAGACATTGTAGAAGGTTGTGTTGAGGTGGGTATTGAGTACCTCACTTTATATGCTTTTTCTACTGAAAACTGGAACAGACCCAAAGAAGAAGTAGATGCTTTGATGCAGATTCTGATTTCGACCATCAACAAAGAAACCGAAACACTTAATAAAAACAATATTAAGCTAAATGCCATTGGCAATATTTCATCTTTACCCCAGGAGTGTATTGATGATTTAAAAGAAGCCATGGAGAAAACGGCCCATAACGAAAAATGTACCTTAACACTGGCCTTAAGTTATAGCGCCAAGTGGGAGATTTTAGAGGCCGCCAAAAAAATTGCATCAGCTGTAAAAGACAATACCATTTCGTTGGATGATATTAACGAAGACCTGTTTTCATCAAAACTAACAACCGTAAATATACCCGATCCTGAACTCATGATCAGGACCAGTGGCGAACACCGGATCAGCAATTATCTGCTTTGGCAAATGGCTTATACCGAGTTTTATTTTACGGATGTTTTATGGCCGGATTTCAGACGTGAAGATCTTTTCGAGGCTATTGTAGACTATCAAAAACGCGAACGCCGTTTTGGCAAAATTAGCGAGCAATTAAACTAATTTTTCTTTTAACACTTTTTAACAAGCGTTTAAACTAACTTAGCACCACTTTTATACGATAAATGAAACCATAATAGGGAACAACATAAAGACATTTTGCTTTATAAAATATCGTTACCTTTTGGCCATTACTGAACAAATAATTTTAATGAAAAGAATATTTCAAGTTTTAATCCTACTAGTTTTAGCCGCTCCGGCCTTCGCTCAAGTACGTCCACAAGGTCAGGCACCGGTAACCCCCTCTTTAAAGGTTGGTGGCTTAGATCTCGATTATTTTAGTCCAAAAGAATATATCATTGGTGGTACCACGGTAACCGGAACCCAATATTTAGATAAAGAAGTATTAATTACCTTATCTAAATTAACCAAAGGCGATAAAATCGTTCTTCCCGGCGAGGCAACTTCTGATGCCATTAAAACGTTGTGGGCACAGGGCTTGTTTGATGATGTTAAACTTAACATCGAAAAATTTGTTCAGGATTCTGTTTATTTTGAAATTGAAGTAGTTGAACGCCCGCGTTTAAGCTCTATCGATTTAAAAGGTATCCGTAAATCTGAAAAAACGGCCATTCAGGAAAAGCTAAATGATAAAACAGGTAAAATCGTAAACGATAACCTTTACAACACGACCTCAGCCATTGTTAAAAAATACTTATTGGATAAGGGCTTTTTCTTTACCCAGATCGATTACAAAACACGTAAAGATCCGAATGCAGAAAACAGTGTGGTATTAGAAGCCAATATTGATAAAGGTCACCGTGTTAAAGTACAGCATATCGATTTTACCGGAAACAAAGATTTTAAATCGGCAAAACTTAGAAAATACCTTAAAAACCCTAAACAATTTGCCTGGTGGCGCTTTTGGGGCTCTGGAAAATTCGCAAAAGAGAAATACGAAGAGAACAAGGTAAAAATGATTGCCAAAATGCACGAGAAAGGTTATCGTGATGCAGAATTATTAAAGGATACCATTTACCAGTACAACAAGAAAAAGGTGAACATCAGAATGGACCTTTACGAAGGTAAAAAGTATTATTTTGGTAATATTACCTGGGCAGGTAATGCCATTTATCCGGATAGTATTTTGCAAAAAGTATTAACCATCGAAAAAGGTGATGTTTTTAGCGAAGAAAAATTAAATAAAAAATTAAACGGTGGTGGCGAAAACGGTGGCGACATTAACAGTATGTATACCGATAATGGCTATTTAACTTTTAATATCGATCCGGTACAGACCAAAATTTACGGCGATACGGTTGATGTGGAATTACGCATGTACGAAGGTCCGCAATATACCAACAACCGCATTACTTTAAAAGGTAACACCATCACAAACGATAAGGTTGTTTTACGTGAGATCCGTACTAAACCAGGACAGAAATTTAACAAAAGTGATTTAATCCGTACCATTCGCGAAATTGGTCAGTTAGGTAACTTCGACGAGTCTAAAACGGTTCCTACACCTCGCCCTAACCCGGCAGATGGTACAGTAGATATTGAATATGCTGTAGAAGAGAAACCTTCAGATCAGATTGAGTTATCAGGTGGTTTTGGTGGTGGCCGTATCATTGGTACATTAGGTTTAACCTTTAATAACTTCTCGTTACGTAACTTATTTAATTTAAAAGCTTACAAACCTTTACCAAAAGGTGATGGACAAAAACTAAGCTTACGTGGGCAAACAAATGGTAAATTCTATCAATCATATAGTTTCTCATTCTCGCAACCTTGGTTTGGTGGCGAGAAACCAGTAAGTTTTGGTGTAAGTGCGTTTACTTCATTACAATCTAATGGATTAAGTAGTGGAGATGTTCAGTTTCAAAAAATACGTTTAAATGGTGTAACTGTTAGTTTGGGTAGAAGATTAAACTGGCCAGATAACTATTTCCAGTTAAGCCATGCTGTTAACCTGCAACAATATATCTTAAATAACTATTCAGGATATTTATTTAGCACGGGTACTTCTTATAACTTAAACTTATCACAAGAGATTAGCCGCGATTCAAGAGATTCGCCAATCTTCCCTAAATCAGGGTCGTTCTTACGTTTCACTATCCAGGCAACGCCACCATATTCACTATTTAACAAGGTGAATTATGCAACTGCATCTGATAAAGAAAAATACCGTTTTACAGAATATCATAAATGGAAATTCGATTCACAATGGTATCAGCGTGTGGTAGGTAACCTGGTAATTAAAGCACAAGCACAGTTTGGTTTCTTGGGTCAATACAATAAAGCAGTTGGCCAATCAGCATTCGAGCGTTTCAAACTAGGTGGTGATGGTATGCAGGGATTCGATTTCTTACAGGGATCTGAGTTAATTGCCATGCGTGGTTATTCTAATAATACAGTAATTCCGGTAGGTTCTGATCCAAATGTGGCGCAACAATCTGGTAGCCCGATTTACACTAAATATGTATTAGAGGCACGTTACCCGGTTATTGCAAGTCAGCAAGCTACAGCCTTCGTTCTGGCCTTTGCCGAGGGTGGTAACACCTGGAACAGGTTTAGTGATTTTAACCCTTTCAATATTAGAAGATCAGTTGGTGTGGGTGCCAGAATATTCTTACCTATATTTGGTTTGTTAGGTATTGATTACGGATACGGATTTGATGCTATACCTGGATTACCAGATGCGAACAAAGGTCAGTTCCATTTTAGTATCGCACAACAATTAGGTGGATTTTAATTGATAAAGAACAAAAATTTAACTAATTATGCAATAAATCATTGCAATAGGAGTTTAAAGAAAGCTTAGGTTATTAACTGTATCATTAACACACACACACAAATGAAAAAGTATCTTTTTATCGCATTCCTGCTTTGCACTTCTTTTGGTGCCTTTGCACAGAAGTTTGCTTATGTAGACACGGAGTATATTTTGAAGCATTTACCAGAATATAAATCGGCATTAAGTCAGTTAGATGTTGCCTCTAAACAATGGCAGCAACAAGTGGATCAGAATTTTTCTGAAATCGACAGAATGTATAAGGCCTATCAGGCCGATCAGGTTTTGTTAACCGATGATATGCGCAAGCGCCGTGAAAATGAAATTATCGAAAAAGAAAAACAGGCTAAAGAATTTCAACGATCTAAGTTTGGACCCGATGGTGATCTTTTTCAAAGCAGGGCAAAATTGATTAAACCTATTCAGGATAAAGTTGCCGAGGCGATTAAACAGATTGCAAAATCTAAATACTTAGACTTCATTTTCGACAAGAGCAGTGAGGCAACAATGATGATTTATGCAAGCAGCAGTTACGATGTGAGTAATGACGTAATTGTAAAATTAGGTTATAAACCAGGGACTGTAAATAATTAGTATATTCGCCCCTGATTTTTGAAGAAAAACAATTAGAAAAAAATAAAAAAGTAAAATAAAACGATGAGAAAGTTAATTAACGTATTCTTTGTAGCAGCAGGGTTATTGTTTACAGCGAATATGGCAAGTGCACAACAAAAATTGGGTCACATTAATTCTGAGGAGGTATTTGCAAATTTACCAGAGGCTAAAACAGCTCAAACCACTTTAGAAACCTTAGGTAAACAAAAGCAAGGCGATATTGATGCAATGATCAAAGAATATCAGGCTAAATTAAAAGCTGCGCAAGACAAAGAAAAAACTTTGAGCGAAGCCAACAAAGAAGCTGTAGGCAAAGAATTACAGCAGGCACAAATTGAATTAGGTGATTTAGGTAAGAGAATTGAAGATGCGCGTACTAAAGCTTCACAAGATATAGGTACTAAACAAGGTGAGTTATTTCAACCTATACAGGCAAAAGTAGCAACTGCAATTTCTGCTGTAGCTAAAGAAAAAGGTTTAGCTTACGTTTTCGATATCGCAAACGGACAAGGTGGTAACAATTTAGTATTCTGGGAAGGTGGTGACGATATCACTGCTGCAGTTAAATCTAAATTAGGTATTTCAGCAACTGCTGCAAAACCAGCTGCTCCTAAGAAATAGTCTTTTATCAGTCCCCAGTCTTGAGTCCTAAGTCTCAAGTCAGGAAATATGATATTGCGGAATTAAGTTTAACTTAGTTCCGCTTTTTTGTTGGAAGATAAATCGTCTTCTCGACCGGAACGCAGTGAAGTGGAGAGATCTACCTCGGGATAGATTTTGCTTTGCAGGGCCTTCGGGTTCTCGACTTCGTTGTACTCCGCTCGAAATGACGGCAAATTAGAAATTGAAATACAGATACTTTATTGAGTAAAACATTTCAACCTTCCAACTAAGTTTTCTAATATTTCCAACTAACTTTACAACTTTTCAACAGCACCCATGCAAAACTCTTCGCCCATAGGTATTTTCGATTCAGGTTACGGTGGATTAACGGTGTTCCGTTCTATTGCCGATAAATTGCCCGATTACAACTATATCTATTTAGGCGATAATGCCCGTTCGCCCTATGGCGACCATTCTTTTGATACCATTTATAAATATACTTTAGAGTGCGTAGAATGGCTTTTTGCAAAAGGGTGCCATTTGGTCATCCTGGCCTGCAATACTGCTTCGGCAAAAGCGCTTAGAACGATTCAGCAAATCGATCTTCCGGCTAAATACCCAGATAGGAGGGTGCTGGGCGTTATCAGGCCCACCGCAGAAGTGATTGACGCGTATACCAGCACGAAACAGGTTGGTGTAATGGGAACCAGGGGAACAGTTAATTCTCAATCCTATCTTTTAGAGATCAATAAGTTTTTTCCCGGGATCAAAGTTTATCAGCAAAGTTGCCCGATGTGGGTGCCGCTGATCGAAAACAATGAACACCTGCAACCAGGAGCAGATTTTTTTATCAATGAATATTGTGATCAGTTATTGAGCCAGTCAAAAGACATCGATTGTGTATTATTGGCCTGTACCCATTATCCTTTGTTGATGCCCAGGCTGATAAAAGTATTTCCTGATCACATCAACGTTTTAACGCAGGGCGAGATCGTTGCCAATAGTTTGATCGATTATTTAGAAAGGCATCCAGAGATCGAACAAAAACTAGCCAAACAGGGCGAAAGGCATTTCTATACCAGTGGCGATCCTTTGGCTTTTGATGAACATGCCTCGATATTCTTTGGAGCGCCGTTGAAATCGAGTAAAATGTGAAGTTGGTTAATTGGTTAACCGTTTAAATCGGTTAATGGTTAACTGCCAATTGTAAACTGCTAACTGGAAATTGTGAATTTTACACTAACTATGCAAATTATTTAGAAAGGTTCTAATTAATAATACATGATTTTAAGTAGGTAAGGCAGATTAGAATACATTTAGCGTATCTGTCAGATTAAACTCATCATAATAAAAGAAAACATTTTTCTTTAGGTTGTAACGAGTTAAAAGGATAACTTTGCGGCTTCAAACCCACACAATGAGTGATCAGATAAAACACGAATGCGGAATCGCTTTTATTCGCCTGTTAAAACCACTTTCTTACTACCAGCAAAAGTACGGTACAGCACTTTACGGCCTTAACAAATTATACCTTTTAATGGAAAAACAGCATAACCGGGGCCAGGATGGCGCAGGTATTGCTACCATTAAGCTGGATATGAAACCGGGCAGTAGGTACATTAGCCGATACCGGAGCATGGCATCTAATGCGGTAGCTGATATCTTCGAATATGTGCAGAACAAATTTGTTGATATCCAAGAAAACACTCCTGAATTAATGCAGGATACAGAATGGCTCAAAAACAACGTAAGCTTTATTGGCGAGGTGTTAATGGGCCATTTGCGTTATGGTACGCATGGTAAAAACAGTATCGAAAATTGCCACCCTTTTTTAAGGCAAAACAACTGGATGACACGTAACCTGGTGATTGCGGGTAACTTTAACATGACGAATGTTGATGAGTTATTGGAGCAATTGTACGAGTTAGGTCAGCATCCAAAAGAAAAAGCAGATACCGTAACGGTATTGGAAAAAATCGGTCACTTTTTAGATGATGAAAATCAGGAGCTTTTCGATCAGTATAAAAAGGAAGGGCATGATAACGTTGCAATTACGCACAAAATATCAGATAACTTAGATATCGCGAACATTCTTCGCCGCTCGGCCAAAACCTGGGATGGAGGTTATTCTATCTGTGGTATGGTGGGTAATGGCGATTCGTTTATTATGCGCGATCCGGCAGGTATCCGTCCGGCGTATTACTATTATGATGATGAAATTGTTGTAGCGGCTTCTGAAAGACCAGCTTTACAAACTGCATTTAATATCCAGTTTAAAGATGTTAAAGAGATAGATCCAGGTCATGCTTTAATTATCAAGAAAAACGGAGAGGTGAGCATGGAGCAATTCCGTGAGCCTACCGAAAGATTATCTTGCTCGTTCGAACGTATTTATTTCTCAAAAGGAAGTGATGTAGAAATTTACCGCGAGCGTAAACAGTTAGGCCGTTTATTGAGTGATAAAATTCTTCAGGCGGTTAATTACGATTTAAAAAATACGGTATTCTCGTTTATTCCAAATACGGCAGAGGTTGCTTTCTTTGGAATGGTTGATGGTGTTCAGCAATATGTACGCAGGCACCAGAAAGATATACTTTTACATAAAAAAGAAACACTAACCGATCAGCAGCTCGAAGACCTGTTGTCTTTAGCACCGCGTGTGGAGAAGCTTGCGGTTAAGGATGTAAAACTGAGAACATTTATTACTCAGGATGCAGACCGTAGCGAAATGGTGGCGCACGTTTATGATACTACCTATGGTATTATCAATAATCACCAGGATACTTTAGTTGCACTCGATGATTCTATTGTACGCGGTACTACGTTGAAGCAAAGTATCATTAAAATTGTCGACCGTTTACACCCTAAGAAAATTATTATTGTCTCTTCTGCACCTCAGATTCGTTACCCTGATTGTTATGGTATCGATATGAGCAGGATGGGGCAGTTTGTTGCTTTCGATGCGGCTATTCAGTTGTTAACGGAGCGTGGCATGTGGCAGGTAATTGAAGATGTTTATACCAAATGTAAAGCTTCGTTACTTTTACCTAAAGAGGAAATTGTAAACCACGTTAAGGATATTTACAAACCATTTACGCCTGAAGAAATTTCGGCTAAAATTGCACAGATTATTACTCCAAAAGGTACGGTTGCTGAGGTTGAAGTCATTTACCAAAGTTTAGAGAACTTGCACGAAGCTTGTCCGAAAAACAAGGGAGACTGGTATTTCTCAGGCAATTATCCTACCCCGGGTGGAAATAAAGTGGTAAATAAAGCTTTTGTTAACTGGAAAGAAGGAAATAACCAAAGGGCTTATTAGGCTCCTAAATCCCCTAAAGGGGAATGAATAGAAAATAGCCCATATTTATATGGGCTATTTTTTTGTGCTTATTTTTTGCCCCGGACAACACTATAGAAGTGCCCTTCGACTCCCCATTGACCGATTCCAAAAGGAAGATCGTCATTGCGAGGAGGAACGACAGCCTGTCCCGACCTTTCGGGGAAGCAATCTTTCATGCTGGTGATCCTTGCCATAAAGATTGCTTTATCGGCTAAAAAAGCCTTCTCGCAATGACGATACTTATAAGAGATTGATGGAGTTGTTACTGTTTTTTCCCACCTAAACCTGACATTCGCGGAAAGCCCGGAGCCCGATCCTTTACCAAAGAATCGGCACTAAATTAGAATCGGGTGAGGACTTGAAGCATTGGCAGGACTAACAATAATAGTGTTACTGCACCTGCTTTTCAAAAAAAAAGTGTTTTGGTCTTTGCTCCGGGTGGCAATCGTGAGGATTTGTTTTACCACTAAGACACAAAGGCACAAATTGATTAAGGCGTAAAACATCCGTTTTTTAATTTTTGACCACCTAAGCCACCTGAGTGCAACTAAGCAGGAGGAAGAGGGGTGTTAGGCGTAGAACTTCAGGTAAGTTTTAACGATGAGCCAAATGGCAAAGAAGATGATGACTACACCTGCGATTTTATTTAGCTTTTTAAGTGCATCTTCCTTTATTTTATAACGGAGTTTACTCGAATAGAAACTTTTTGCACCATCAATACTCAATTGGGTAGCCATGGCGATAAAAAAGCAGACTAACTTTTCGTTCAGCATATTGTTCAGCTTAACCGAGATTATTCCGCTTACAATAATCCAGAACATTAAGGTAGATGGTGTAAGGATGCACATTAAAAATCCTTTTATGACGTAACCCCGCTTGCTTACTTTTTGTAAAGTCGAGCTATTGTAATGCACGGTTATTTTAGAAACCAGGTAATATATACCTACGGCTAACAAAAACAGGCCCCCAATAGTGCCTACATATTTATCAAATTCTGCTTTATAATCGAAAAACTGGCTGCCAAAAAGAACCAGGCCAATTAAGACCACATCACTAATGATTACGCCAACAGCTAAAGAAAACCCAGCTTTGAAGCCCCTCTCTATGCTGGTTTTGATCATTGCAAAAAATACCGGCCCTGTTAAAAACGACGAAATAATCCCTGCTCCTATACCTAGTAATATGGCTTCAAACATGCATTGTATTGTTTATAATATGCGAATATGCAATTTTATACCTAAACATATAACATTTATTTTTGTTGCACAGGTTGCATAAAATTTACGGGTTTTCATTTTTTTTATTTATGTTTAGAGCCACTAAAACAATTTACCAAATAACAAACGATGACAAAAGACACAACTAAAAATTATGGTACAGCGCTATATACAATTATAACTGTATTCTTTTTTTGGGGATTCGTTGCCGCTTCAAATGGCATCTTTATTCCTTTTTGTAAAACTCATTTTAAATTAACTCAATTCGAATCTCAATTAATAGACTTTACCTTTTATGGCGGGTATTTTATAGGATCATTAATCTTATATTTTGCTTCACAGGCCTCAAAAGTTGATATTTTAAACAAAATAGGATATAAAAAAGGAATTATTGCCGGCTTAATTATTTCTGCAGGTGGTGCCCTTCTTATGATTCCTGCAGTACATTCTGGTTCGTTTTTGTTTATCCTATTTGCATTTTTTGTTATTGCTTTAGGCTTTTCATTACAACAAACAGCTGCAAACCCATTTGTAGTGGCTTTAGGAGAGCCGGAAAGTGGTGCGCATCGCTTAAACCTGGCTGGCGGTATTAATAATTTTGGAGGTTTGATGGGCCCGGTTATCGTAAGTGTTGTTTTGTTTGGAACTGCGAACGATGCTGTTGCCAAGGTGGTGGAAATTTCTTCTATCAATAATTTGTACTATATTTTAGCTGGACTATTTTTAGGCGTTGCAATATTCTTTGGTGTATCCAAGCTTCCTGATGTGACAAGTACAGAAAAAATTGAAGCAAGTAGCAAACCTACAGGACCATTGGTTGTAATGATTTTAGGTTTCTTAATGGTTGCAGCTGCTAGTCCTTTAGCAAACTTGACAGGAATTAGCGCATCTATCTTTGTTTACTCTTCATTTGTAATCATTCTAGGTGCATTATTATTCGGTTACTTCGTAAAAAAGGAAAATGCTGCTAGTTGGGGCGCAATGCAATACCCTCAATTGGTTTTGGGTATGTTAGCTATTTTTATGTATGTAGGTACAGAAGTAACTATTCAAAGTAATTTGGGCGCTTTACTTAAATTGCCAGATTTTGGAGGTTTAGCCGATGCGGATATCAAACCTTACATCTCTTTATACTGGGGTAGTATGATGATTGGTAGATGGGCAGGTGCGGTTAGTGCTTTCAATCTAACTAAAATGACCAAAAATGTTTTAACTGTTATTGTGCCTTTTGTGGCTTTCGGTATTATTTTAGGTGTTAACCACGCAACCGGTACAGATGTGGGTAATTTATATGTTTATGCACTGTGTATTGCTGTAATGATTTTAGCAGTTTTTATTGGTCAGGAAAAGCCCGCCAAAACATTGGCTATTTTTGGAACCTTAGGTGCGATAGCTATGATTATTGGTTTACTAACCACTGGTCATGTTGCCATCTTTGCTTTCGTTAGTGGTGGTTTATGTTGTTCTATCATGTGGCCATCAATATTCTCATTAGCCATTACCGGATTAGGGAAATATACTTCTCAGGGGTCTTCATTCTTAATTATGATGATCTTAGGAGGGTCGATCATTCCTCCAATTCAGGGAGAATTAGCTGATAGTGCTGGTATTCACAATTCTTATATCATTCCTGTTTTAGGGTTTGCTTATTTAATTTTCTTTGCATGGAAAGTGAGTGGCGAACTTAAGAAACAAGGTATCGATGTTGAAAATATTACTGCCGAAGGCGGACATTAATTTTTAATAAAGTATTTTTGCAGCTACAGGGATTAATCTCTCTGTGGCTTTTTTGATTTTGATAATGACAGACAAACCAAGTTTCGATTCGATATTTATGAACCTTGCCACCGATTTGGCAGCCCGTTCGCACTGCGTGCGTGCCCATGTAGGTGCAGTACTCACAAAAGATACCCGTATTATTTCTATTGGTTATAATGGTCCGCCAGCCGGTACGCATAACTGTGATGAGGAATGGCCAGAACATGGCTGTGCACGTGATAGTAAGGGGAGTTGCTCTTTAGCCTTGCATGCTGAGGAAAATGCGATCCTGTATGCTTCTAAAAATGGATCGAAGATAGAAGGCTGTACCTTATACACCACCTTATCGCCTTGTATTGCCTGTGCGCGTTTGATTCTGTCGTCGGGAATTAAATTGGTGTATTATTCTAAATCGTATGCAGCTTATAAAGGTTTGCCTAGCGATGAGGGTGTAGATTTTTTACGAAAGTTTGGTGTTGAGGTCGTTTTGATTGAATCATAGAGGTTCATTGGTTCATTCGTCATTAGTAGCTGCAAATCGCATATCAGCAAACGAAGTTTAAATCTAAAAACATAAGTCAATTTCAACTTGACAACTTGACAAGTTTTGTCTATATTTGATTATAAAACTTTTAGTTATGAAAACAATGTCAGTTGGAGAATTTAAAGCTCACTTTTCTGAGGTGCTTGAAGATGTTAAAGCGGGTATTGGTATTGCCGTAACTTATGGTAGAAAAAAAGAGGTTATTGGCTACTTTCTTCCCGAATCGGGTAAAAGTAAAACTAAAAGGAAATTGGGCCCCCTGGAAGGTAAGGCTCAGGTGATTTTTAATGACGATTTTGCAATGACAGATGAAGAGCTGCTAGGGCTATGATTTACTTGTTAGATACACATGTGTTTTTGTGGACAATAATTGATCCGAAAAGGCTTTCAGATAAGGCAACTTCTGTAATTGAAAATAACGAAAATGAAATTTTTATTAGCGGCATTAGTCTGTGGGAAATATCGCTTAAATATGCACTGGGTAAACTCAATCTCATTGGTTTAGAACCTAATGAATTGATGAGGCAGGCAAAAGATGTGGGTTTTGACTTAATGCCCGTTTCGCCCGAATTAGCAGCAAGTCATTATAAGCTAAATGCTACCTGGCATAAAGATCCTTTTGACAGGATGTTGATATGGCAAGCTATTCAAAAAGATATAACCTTAATCAGCAAAGACGAAAACATTAATAAATACCAATCGGCAGGTTTAAAGGTGGTTTGGTAATTATAGTTCATTTGTGATGAGTTCATAGGTAACGACCAATTACATAGAAATGAATTATTTAATCGGTTAATTGACTTCGGACTCCGGACTACCGACTCCGGACTGTAATACGGTTAATTGTTTAAATCGGTTAATTGATGCCCGCGTCTAAGCTCAATTTCAGTTAGTTTATTTTTCAGTGTCTAATCACGCCAAACGCCACGCACCAAGCGCTTAGCTTTTTCCTTCAAAAATCTCAAATCTCCGGCTTTAAATCTCATATCTAATTGGTACCTTTGCGGATGCAAGAAAAAATCATTATCGTCGATTTTGGTTCGCAATTTACACAACTCATCGCTCGTAGGGTTCGCGAACTAAATATTTACTGTGAAATATATCCATATAACAATCTTCCTGAGGTTACGCCTGATGTAAAAGGTGTTATTTTTTCGGGTAGTCCTTACTCTGTCCGTCAGGAAGATGCACCTCAAATCGATTTATCGAAATACCATTTAAAATATCCATTATTGGCTGTTTGTTATGGTGCACAATATATTGCCCAACATTCAGGTGGTGCCGTTCAACCATCTTCAACCCGCGAATATGGCCGCGCTAATTTGAATTTTGTAAACCAGGAAAATAAATTATTTAAAGGAATCAACATCGATTCGCAAGTTTGGATGAGTCATGGCGATACCATTACTGATATTCCTGAAAACTTTGAATTGATTGCCAGTACCGATAGTGTAAAAGTGGCCGCTTATCACATTAAAGATTCAGATACTTACGCCATCCAGTTTCACCCTGAGGTAACACACAGTATTGATGGAAAAATCCTTTTAGAAAACTTCCTGGTTGATATTTGCGGATGCAGCCAGGACTGGACTTCTGCTGCATTCGTTGAAACCACCATTGCTGATATTAAAGCTACTGTAGGTGATGATAAAGTTGTTCTGGCCCTTTCAGGAGGTGTTGACAGTAGTGTTGCTGCAGTGCTTTTGCATAAAGCCATTGGCACAAACCTTCACTGTATTTTTGTTGATAATGGTTTATTGCGTAAAAACGAATATGAAAGTGTTTTAGAGCAATACAAAGATTTCGGACTAAACATTAAAGGTGTTGATGCAAAGGATAAATTCTTAGGTCAGTTAGCTGGTGTAGAAGATCCGGAAACCAAACGTAAAATTATTGGCCGCGTGTTTATCGAAGTTTTCGATGAAGAATCTCATCTTATTCAAGATGTAAAGTGGCTGGCCCAAGGTACAATTTACCCGGATATTATCGAATCCGTTTCGGTTAAAGGCCCATCGGCAACCATTAAATCGCATCACAATGTGGGTGGTTTGCCAGATTTTATGAAACTTAAAGTAGTAGAGCCACTTAAAACTTTGTTTAAAGATGAAGTAAGAAGAGTAGGTACCACTTTAGGATTAGAATCGTTTATTTTAGGTCGTCACCCATTCCCTGGGCCAGGTTTAGGTATCCGCATTATCGGAGAGGTTACCCCTGAAAAAGTTGCTATCTTACAGGATGCCGATAAAATTTATATCGATAACCTTAAGGAAGCAGGCCTTTACGATAAAGTATGGCAGGCAGGTGCGATCTTTTTACCAGTAAGATCTGTTGGGGTAATGGGCGATGAACGTACTTACGAAAATGTAATTGCCTTAAGAGCGGTTGAATCGCTTGATGGGATGACTGCTGATTGGTGTCATTTACCTTATCCGGTATTGGCTAAAATTTCTAACGAAATCATCAATAAAGTTAAAGGAATCAATAGAGTGGTATATGATATCAGTTCTAAACCACCTGCAACTATTGAGTGGGAATAAGTTTAGTTCGGAGTCCTGAGTCTTTAGTCAGGAGTCGATATACAAATAATATGATTATGCTAGCAAGGTGGAATAAACTTTGCTAGCATATTTTGTTAAAAATGATAGGTATGAATTTCAGGAAGGTTTATTGGTTGCCAGTTTTGTTTACATTGATTTTGGGTGCTTGTTCGCCTAAAATTAGAACACCTAAACCCGAAACGAGTAAACCGGTTGAAAAAGAGAAACCGGCAGAGAAAAAGCCGATCAAAAAGTTTTCGCAGGCCAGTGTATCATTGCTTGTTCCCTTTAAATTGGATGAGCTGAATTTAAAAACAGCTACAAAAGCCGATATCGAGAAATATGCCATGCCTATCGATTTTTATCAGGGCTTTAAACTGGGATTGGATTCTGCTGCCACTCAGGGTTTAAATTTTAAACTCAACGTTTTTGATACCCAGGATGATAATGCACACATCTCTGTCTTATATAAAAATGAACGTTTTAAACAAAGCAATTTAATTATTGGACCGGTTTTTCCAGATGGGTTAAAATTTATCTCCAATTATGCTAAAGAAAATAATGCCGTTATCGTATCGCCTTTGGCTGCTTCCGAACCGGCTGAGTTTAATAACCCAAATCTGATCTCCATTGTAAATAATATTGGTTTGCATGGAAAAAAGATTGCTACATACATCGCTAAAAACTATAATCCTGCCAATACGATAGTGGTGCTGATTAATCCTAAGAAAACAGAAGACGAACAATTTGCTGCACCGATCAGGAGCTATTTTCAAGCCAATGCCAAGTTTGTGGTACAGGAGTATGCTTCGGCCTATGCTTTTGAAACGAGAATGATCAAAGGTAAAGAATATGTGGTGGTGCTTACCTCATCCGACAGGACTTTTATATTGCCAACCGTAGAAAAATTGTATAAATTAAAACATCTTCCTGCAGGTGGTTATAGCATTAATCTATTCGGTCATCCTAACTGGGTAAAACAAAACTACCCGACGGATAAACTACAAGACCTAAATACCATTATCAGCTCTTCTTATAAAATAGATTATAAAAGCAGCGCGGTTATTGCCTTTATTAAAAAATACCGCTACAGATACGGATTTGAACCTGGTGAATATGCATTTAAGGGATTTGATGTTGGCTACTACTTTGGTAAGTTATTAAGCAATTACGGAGAGGATTATAGAGAATACCTGGTAAAAGATAAATATAAAGGCCTTCATAATAACTTTTCATTTATCCATGATGAAAAATTAGGCTATATTAACACCAGTTTAATGTTGCTGAAGTTTAAAAACTTTGCGTTAAACCTAGTTGAGTAATTCTATCATTTTTTCTTCCATTTTAATTATTGCATGAGAGCAGATCATCAGTTAAGAGCCTTTGAACAGATTTTAAATAATTATGATGGAAGTTTGCCCTTGCATCGTTTTCTGCCCGGCTATTTTAAGCAACATAAGCAAATGGGTTCATCCGATAGGAGGTGGGCTACGCGACATATTTATAGCTTTTATAGGTTAGGTAAAACTTTACCGGCACTTCCGCTGGAAGAACGTTTAAGCATTGCCGATTTCTTATGCCATGATACGTTAAGTCTTGTTGTAGAGAAAAATCTCCCTGATCTGGTGGAAAGTATTGCTTTGCCTTTAGCGGAGAAATTAAACCTGATTAAAGCCAAATACCATGACTTTGATATAAAAGAGGTATATCCTTTTCATGCAGCGCTTTCTGACGATATCGATAAAGAGGCATTTTTTGCTTCGTTCTTTAAACAGCCAGATTTGTTTATCAGGGTAGCGGCCGAAGAATCTTTAGCTATTGTGGCAACATTAGCAGATGAAAACATAACGGTTAAAGCCATTTCTGAAACTGCTTTGGCCTTACCCAATGGAACCAAGCTCGAAACCGTTTTAAAGGAAGGCAGTTATCAGGTTCAGGATTTATCATCGCAACATACCGGCAATTATTTTAAACCAAACAAATGGGATAAATGGTGGGATTGCTGTGCGGCATCCGGAGGAAAGACATTGCTGTTGCATAGTTTGGAGCCTGTTATCGAGCTTTTGGTCTCTGACCTGAGAGAAAGTGTACTCTTAAACTTAGATGAACGTTTCCGTTTAGCCGGGATCAAAAAATACCATAAAAAAGAAATCGATCTTCTGCAGAATAACGACCAGATATTGCATCACTATGCCTTTGACGGAATCATTCTGGATGCCCCTTGTACGGGTTCTGGAACATGGGGAAGAACTCCCGAAATGCTCACGTTTTTCGAGGAAAGGAAAATTAATCAGTTTGCTACCATTCAAAAAGGTATTGTACAAAACATTGTAAAATATTTAAAGCCAGGTAAACCCCTGGTTTATATCACTTGCTCAGCTTTTGAAGCTGAAAACGAGGCCGTTGTTCAGCATATGCTTGATCAGCTTCCATTGGAGCTGGAAAAGATGGAGTTAATAAAGGGTTATGAAAATAACGCTGATACTATGTTTGTGGCGAGGTTGATCAAGAAGAGACAGGATTAGCCAAGATTAAAGGATTATGGGATTTTAAGCCCGGGGTGTTTAAACTAAGTTCGATTAATTTTTCTTCGAAATACCGTCATTTCGAGCGAAGTGCAACGCAGTCGAGAAATCTAAGGCTCAGCGAAGCTAAATCTAACCCGATAGATCTCTCCATTTCGCTGCGCTTCATTCGAGATGACGACCCACGCTACGTATGTTCAAACCAGGATTTGAAATTCTTTTTGAAGTATTTTACCGCTTCGATTAAAACGGCTATGGCTCCAATAATTAAGGTATATTCTTCAAAGCTGTTCATTATATTGAGCTTTATTGTTAGATGAATATACGCAATTATTGTTACAAATTGATTGAAGCATTGTCATTTAATAGCGCGATCGTCATTACAGGTAATGTAAAAAACGAAGCTACATCTTCCATCTCAGCTCTTCTATCCTTAAAGCCCTGTATTATTCCTGAACAATTTAATCGCGATAGCCAATAAAATTACGCCAAAGGCTTTGCGTAAGATATTTAAACCTGATTTTCCGAAAAGTTTTTCCAGCCTGTTGGTGTTTTTCAATACAAAGTAAACAAACAACATATTGAGTATAATGCCCACTAAGATATTCTGGGTATGGTATTCTGTTTTTAAGGAGAGTAAAGTGGTCATTGTACCCGCTCCTGCAATTAAAGGAAAGGCCAATGGAACAATAGACACGGTTTCAGGCGCTTCTTCTTTAAAAATGGTTAATCCCAGTACCATTTCCATCGCAATAAAAAAGATCACAAATGAACCCGCAATGGCGAAAGATTCTACATCCAGTCCGATTACTTTTAACAGCGACTCTCCAACAAACAAAAAGAGGATCATTAAACCTGCAGCCACAAGGGATGCTTTTTCTGATTCGATATGCCCGGCTTTTCTGCGTAGCTCGATCACAACTGGAATGGCTCCCAAAATATCGATAATAGCAAAGAGCACCATCGTTGTAGACAGGATCTGGCTTAAGTTGAACGTCATAAAATCGAATTTCATAGCGGGACAATTTTAAGCAAAGGTAGCGGAATTTGTATCAATTCCTCAATTGTGCCATTATTTATTAGAAATAGAATTGTGTTCTTAAGGTGAGTACATTGTCTTTTCTATCAGTGGTGTAGCCCTGAATTTGGGTCGATTCATTTTTAATGATATCGTAATAAAGCACCGCTTTAAAATGTGGGTTAAAGTGGTGTAGGAAACCAAAGCCAAAAGTATCAAAACGGACATCGGCCGGAGAAAGTCCCTGGGCGCTGGATATATCAAGTCCTTTTACCTTTGAATTCGGGTCATACCAGTCGTATTTTAAAATCAGCTGATTATCGGTACTATTTAAGGTTTGTACAAAAGTAAGATAGGCACCATTAAAGGTACGGGTATAATATGGTAGCGCTATTGATTTACTATCAACAGGATAGGATCCCGGTGTAGTTGATGTGGTTGAAGTACCTGTTTGCAAACCTGATACCACTTCTGCCCTTAACTCCGATTTCCAGCTCTTCGTTTTGGTAGCAAGCTGAATATCGGCACCATAATACCTTCGTGGGGCAACTTTATTGATGGTTGAAGTTGACGAATCCTTGACCATTTTCCATTGATCGTTGATTCTATCCATTTTATAACTTACGGGCAAACGGTGATTTAAGCCACCCTGTAAAGTACTGATGCCACCGGCAATAGTGAAGTTTTTAAAGGCATAGGTTTTGTGGCTTAACCTGAAGATAAAATCTTTGCTGTTATCAAATTCTCCGCTACCAGCTAAGCCTTGTCCATTGTAAATACCAAAATCGAAAACAAAATTTTTCAATCTGGCGTTTTTCCACCGTGGATTTAAAGTAAAGGTAACCCCCAGATCACGTTCTGTTTTCATTAAAATCTGCGACATCCGACCACGCTCTGGCGCTTCCCTTACTGAAGAAGATAATTGCAGTTCATTCCCAAACGGTCGTCCTGAAAGCCCTAAAGTTACCGCCAGTATTTTCCATTTATTCTCATAGTAACGCCCCCAGAAATCCCGAATGGCTACACCTTGCTCTGTACCATCAAACTGAAGCACAAAATAGGTAGAAGGACTTCCATCATCGGTTAACATCATATAATCTGCTCTTAAACGCCCTCTTCTTAGCCTAAAACGGTTATTGGTATATTCGCCAAAGTTACCACCCTGATATTCTGCTTGAGTGCCGTTCGATTGCGCCAATTGAAACTGTGGTTGTAAATAACCACTAAAAGATAAGGATCCATATTTCTTCGAAATAATGAGCAAATGGTTTACCGTGGTAGAATCCATTACATCATTAATTGTTCTTTGAGCATATCCTGTAGTGGAAATGAATAGTAAAACAATGGTTAAGGAGAAATAAACGCTTTTAATTTTGGCAGAATTGCGGCACATGTTATCAATTTTTTGCAAAGGTAGCTTTATTAACAATTATTTAACATAAAAAAGCCCCGACTTTTGGCCGGGGCTTTTATTTTTTTGAAAATATAACTTATTTAACGTCTTTCAAATGTGAATTCTTTTTACTGTATCCGAAGTAAATGATAAATCCTAGTGCTAACCAGCCAAATAACCTTAACCAGTTTGTCCAGCCTAAACCAAGGATCATTAAACCACAGGCAACAACACCCAAAATTGGAATTAAAGGTACCCAAGGTGTTTTAAACTGACGAGGAAGATCCGGATCAGTTTTTCTTAAGATAATTACCGCCACGCAAACCAGCATAAATGCAAATAAGGTACCGATACTGGTCATATCACCTACAACGTCACCAGGGATAAATGCAGCAAATAAACCTACAATAATCAGGATCACTAAATTTGCTTTATAAGGTGTTTTAAATTTCGGGTGTAAATCACTGAACATTTTAGGTAATAAACCATCTTTACTCATCGAATAAAATACACGGCTTTGGCCCAATAACATCACCAGAATTACAGAAGAGAAACCTGCTAAAATAGCTACGGTTACTAATTTAGATAACCATGAATATCCGGTCATGTATTCGCTGATTGCAGCTACTACAGATGCTTCACCACCTTTGGTTCTGAAAAACTCAACTGGTGCAATTCCTGTTAAAACGTGTGCGAATAAGATATATAATACCGTACAAACGGCTAATGATCCTAAAATACCAATTGGCATTGCAGTTTTAGGGTTTTTAGTTTCCTGAGCGGCAGTACTTACGGCATCAAAACCGATAAAGGCGAAGAACACCGTTCCGGCAGCACCAATAACACCCCAGAAACCTCCAAAGCTATGGCTAATACCTGCATGATCTACATAAGTGGTAGCAGCCGGAATATATGGATGGTGATTAGATTCGTTTATAAAACCCCATCCTAAAACAATAATTAAGATCACGATACCCACTTTGGTAATTACGATTAAACCGTTTACAAAAGCAGATTCTGATGTTCCTTTAATTAAAAGTAAACTTAACAAACCTACAATAAACAAAGCAGGAAGGTTCATGATTCCATTTACGGTGCCATCAGGATGCGATTGGAAAGGCGAGTGGCACCACTCGTAGGGTATGGGTGAGGTATGTAATACTTCGACCAGTAGTTTATTCAGATATTCACTCCAGGCAATACCTACGGTAGCAGCACCAACAGCATATTCTAACACTAAATCCCAGCCAATAACCCAGGCCATTAACTCGCCCATGGTGGCATAAGTATAAGTATATGCACTACCAGAGATTGGAATAGAAGAAGAGAGCTCAGCGTAACATAAGCCTGCCAAAGCACAGCCTATTGCCGCTATTATAAAACCGATTGTAACTGATGGACCAGCATTTTGAGCGGCTGCAGCAGCCGTACGAACAAATAGCCCGGCACCAATAATAGCCCCAACACCTAATGCAACTAATGCACCTGCACTAAGTGTGCGCTTTAAGCCTTTGCCTGAATCACCTGCTTCTTCAAGCAATAGATGCATTGGCTTTTTAGTAAATAAACCCATATTATAGTTTTTGTTTAGATTAATTCAGCCCCAAACGTAATTAAAAATTACGGAAAAGTAAAAGGGATTTTGGTTAAAAATCCCTTTTACTTTTATTATATCTATGATTTTACAACTAACGGCTTAAGGTATCGGTAGTGTTTGTTAAAGTATCGGCAATATTATGTCCTAAACTATCCGTTTTTTGCTCAATTCTGATTTCTTTTCGAACTTCTAGCTTGTGTTCGCCTGCAATTGCCTTAACTGCGATGTATGGAGCAATAACTAGTGAAACAATAGACATTAATTTGATTAAAATGTTCATTGAAGGCCCCGAAGTATCTTTAAAAGGGTCTCCAACAGTATCGCCAGTTACAGAAGCTTTATGTGGTTCTGATTTTTTGTAGTGCATTTCGCCATTAATCATTACACCCTGCTCGAAAGATTTTTTGGCATTATCCCAGGCGCCACCTGCATTACTTTGGAAGATACCCATTAATACACCCGTAACCGTTACTCCTGCTAATAATCCGCCCAAAACTTCAGGACCGAAAGTAAAACCAACAATAATCGGCGTAATTAAGGCGATAGCACCTGGCATCATCATTTCGCGGATAGAGGCTTTGGTAGAAATGGCTACACATTTTTCATATTCTGGTTTGGCCTTATATTCCATAATGCCCGGAATTTCTCTAAACTGGCGGCGAACTTCCTGCACCATGTCCATAGCGGCTTTACCCACTGCCTGGATACAAAGCGCCGAAAAGATAAAAGGGATCATGCCTCCAACAAACAAACCGGCAAGAACCGGAGCTTTATAAATATCGATTGCTGTAATGCCTGCAATACCTACAAAAGCGGCAAATAATGCCAGAGAGGTTAATGCTGCAGATGCAATCGCGAATCCTTTACCCGTGGCAGCAGTGGTATTTCCAACCGCGTCTAAATTATCGGTACGCTCACGTACTTCTGGTGGCAACTGACTCATTTCGGCAATACCGCCTGCATTATCGGCAATCGGTCCGAAAGCATCAATAGCCAATTGCATTGCCGTAGTGGCCATCATACCTGCTGCGGCAATTGCCACGCCATATAAACCCGCAAAATGATAAGATAACATAATCCCTCCGGCCAATACCAAAATCGGAATCACGGTCGATTTCATTCCAACCGCTAAACCTGCAATAATATTGGTTGCATGCCCTGTTGACGATTGCTGGATAATGGAATTTACAGGTCCTTTGCCCATTGCCGTAAAATACTCGGTAACCAGACTCATAATGGTACCCACTACCAAACCCACAATAATGGCGTAGAATACATTTATACTCGAAAACTCATAACCACGTAGGTTAAGGGTTTCTGGTAACATCCATTTCACAATAAAAAATGAAGCAACTGCCGTAATTATGATTGATGACCAGTTGCCTAAATTTAAAGCGGTTTGTACGTTCGATTTTTCATCTTTTATGGTTACAAACCAGGTTCCGATAATCGAAAATATAATACCCAATCCGCAGATCACCATTGGCAAGAGAATAGGAGACATGCCTCCAAAATTGTCTTTTACATCAATTTCCTGTCCTAAAACCATGGTGGCCAATATGGTTGCCACATATGAGCCAAATAAATCGGCGCCCATACCGGCAACATCACCCACATTATCACCCACGTTATCGGCAATGGTTGCCGGGTTGCGTACATCATCTTCAGGAATCCCGGCTTCAACTTTACCCACTAAATCTGCACCAACATCGGCAGCTTTGGTGTAAATACCACCACCAACACGGGCAAATAAAGCAATAGATTCTGCACCTAAAGAAAAACCGGTTAAAACTTCTATAGCCGTTTTCATTTCAACGCTGTTTACAGATACAACGTTAAAATGTTTTAAAAACACAATAAATAAGCCGCCCAAACCTAAAACAGCAAGGCCAGCTACACCTAAGCCCATTACGGTACCGCCGGTAAACGAAACTTTTAATGCTTGTTTTAAACTGGTTCTGGCAGCCTGTGTGGTTCTAACATTCGCTTTAGTGGCCGATTTCATTCCGATATAACCTGCAGTTGCAGAAAATACCGCTCCTATAATAAAAGAGATAGAGATAATCCAGCTCGAATGCATCGGTACACCTTTAATTTCGGTAATGGTTCCCGAGTAGGCCAGAAGCGCAGCCGTAAAAACAGCAAAAATGCTCAATACTCTCCATTCGGCTTTTAAAAAGGCCATAGCGCCATCGGCTATATAGCCGGCAAGTTCCTGCATGTTTTTATCACCTGCATCCTGCTTGTTTACCCAGGCACTTTTAATCATCATAACTATAATCCCGACAAGGCCCAGGGCCGGGATACAGTAAATTAAATTGTTTTGTAAAAAATCCATAGTTAATAATTGGTTTTATATTTGGTTATTATGTTGTTTATTGGTGAACTGTATAAATCGGTTAATTGTTTAGTTTATCTCAAACACTAAGCGCCAAACGTCTCTCTCCAAACTACGTACTTATATCTAGCAAGATAATAAAATATTTTTCTTGTGATTAAAATTTTCATGATCAGCGCAAATAAAAATTCGCAGCATTAAAATAATACAGGGTAAGCACGCCTAATTTCTTTTTTTTAAATAAATTAGCCACAAACTAAACTCAACTAAAAATGAAAATTGAAAAAGAAGATGGGCCTTCTAAAAGAAAATTAAGCCTCTTTGATGCGACAATGCTGGTAATGGGCTCAATGATCGGAAGCGGTATCTTTATTGTTAGTGCCGATATCATGCGGAACTTAGGTTCTGGCTATTGGTTGATTGTGGTATGGGTGATAACCGGAGTGATGACGGTTGCAGCCGCAATTTCTTATGGCGAACTTTCTTCTATGTTTCCTAAAGCAGGTGGGCAGTATACTTACCTGAAAGAGATTTTCGGTAAAATGATGGGATTTCTTTATGGCTGGGGCTTGTTTACGGTCATTCAAACCGGAACTATTGCAGCTGTAGCTGTTGCTTTTGGTAAATTTACAGCCTATCTAATCCCTGCGTTAAACGATGCAGCTCCAATTTTTCAAAGCGGCGGCTATAAAATTACCTGGATACAGATTTTGGCTATTGGTGTTATTCTGCTTTTAACTTATATCAACACAAAAGGTGTTGAAAGTGGTAAAATCTTACAGAATATTTTTACAGGATCTAAAATTGTGGCTTTAATTGGTTTAATTATTTTAGGCTTCTTCCTGGTAAAGAACAGCTTTTGGGCTGAAAATTTGGGTTTTGGATCGAGTGCTTTTAATAATCTTAAAACAGATGCAAGCGGGAATTTCCTGAAATCTGGCTGGGAATCCATTTCCGGTATGACAATAATGGGGGGGATTGCAGCAGCAATGGTTGGTTCGGTATTTTCAAGTGTGGCCTGGGAAAATGTAACTTTTGTTTCAGGAGAAATCGAAAACCCAAAAAAAAATGTGGTACGTTCTATGGTTTTGGGTACCTCAGCAGTTATGATTCTCTATTTATTGGTTAATTTTATCTATCTCAATACCCTAAACAGAGATAGCATTGCTTTTGCCCTTAACGACCGGGTTGCTGTTGCCGCTTCAGAGCAAATTTTTGGCAGTGGGATTGGCACCATTGTAATTGCCTTGCTGGTGATGATTTCTACTTTTGGTTGTGTTAATGGAATCGTATTAGCCGGTGCAAGGGTTTTTCAAACCATGGCAAAAGATGGAATGTTTTTTAAAGCAGCACTTAAAAATAACAAAAATGGAGTTCCTGAAAAATCGCTGTGGATGCAGGGCATTTGGGCATCTGCTTTATGTTTAAGCGGACAATATGGTAACCTGTTAGATATGATCTCCTTTGTGATTGTGCTTTTTTATATGATTACTGTTTTTGGCGTGATTTATTTAAGGATAAAACAACCTAAGCTTGAGAGGCCCTATAAAACCTGGTTATATCCAATTACACCGATTATTTACTTATTGATCGGGGCAGCATTTTGCATTTTACTCTTAATTTATAAACAACAATATACCTGGCCCGGACTGGTGATTGTTTTGCTGGGTGTACCAGTCTACTTTTTTATCAATAAAAAAGAACAGCAGGATTAGGCAAGGCTGTCTTGCTGAATTTAATTCAACATCATAATGATAGGATAGATCCTGAAACAAGTTCAGGATGACGGTGCGAAATGAAGAATTTACTCAGAAGCCTCGCAGGTTTTAAAGCTTGCGAGGTTTTTTTACGCCAAAAATTATCGCATTGCCATTTGCTTTTTTGTTTTTCTTCGTGACTACCTATTAAATCTCATATCTAAAGTCTCGTTTTACATTAGAAAATCAGTGTTCGGTGTCAATCGGTTCCGAAAGCCCCGCTGTCCGCTTTACTTCGTTGCTCTCCGTGCACGCTACCATCGGGTTTAGTTTGCCTGGTTTTGAGCAGGGAACTCATTGATTTAAACCCGACATGGCGGATACAGGCCTTGCGCCTAAGGCCTGCAGGCGCCCGCCTGAACGAACGGGCAGGTATGAGCACGTGGCGGGACTAACATTGCCATGAAACACAAGATTTGCTTTTCTAAAAAGAAATTAATGTTTTTTAAAACTTAGCCATTCGGAATTGTTTTCCCTAAACCCTAAACCCTAAACCCTAAACCCTAAACCCTAATTCTATAATCTCTCAAATCTAACCTCGTGTCTCGAACAAAAACCGTATTTTTGCAAATAATGGGAACACTTGTAGATTCAGGGATCAAGGGGTATAAAAATTACGGTACGCATTTGCGCGAAAAGTATAAAGGGCAACGTGTGTTTAAGGTAATTGTAGATGGTGGTTTTACCTGCCCCAATCGCGATGGCAGCAAAGGTTACGGTGGATGTACTTATTGTAATGTAGATTCTTTCACGCCTGAGCCTTCGCGTAAAAATCCAAATATTAAAGATCAGCTTGCTGAGGGCATGTTAAGGGCAAAAACTTCTTATAAAGCAGATAAGTATATTGTTTATTTTCAGCCGAACACCAATACTTATGCACCGGTACATTATTTAAAGATGATGTACGACGAGGCTTTATCGATTAATACCGAAGATATTGTGGGTTTTGCCGTGGGTACCCGTCCTGATTGTATCGATGCCGAAAAGGTAGCTTTATTAGAAAGTTATACCGATCGCTTTGATGTAGATTTGGAAATGGGGATGGAATCTATATATGATGAGACCCTTGATCAGATTAACAGGGGCTGTAGTCATGGCGAGTTTGTGGCTGCGGTAGAATTGTTAAAAGATAGTAAGCTCGATCTGTGTGTGCATACCATTTTTGGCTTCCCCTGGGAAACCAGAGAACAAATGCATGGTTATATCCACGAAATTAACCGTTTTCCTCAGATTAAGTTCGTTAAATTCCACCACCTTCATGTAGTAGAAGGATCGATCATGGGGGCTAAATACAAAAAAGAGCCATTTAAGTTATTCTCACTTGAGGAGTATACCGATCTGCTTTGCGAACTAATCCCGCTTTTACGTCCGGATATTGTTATTCAGCGTCTTTTTGGGATTTCTGACTGGGATTTGTTAATTGCACCTAACTGGGGGCTTAACAAATCGGCAATTCAAACCTATATGGATAAAGAAATTGAAAAAAGAGGTATAGTTCAAGGGTCTTCTTATTTTTCTTAAAAACACATAATTTTTAATGTTTTTCGTAAAAACCCATGAAATTTCATGGGTTTTTTGTGTTTATAGTGATTTTTTTAACTAATTTTTTATAAATTTTAGGTAAAATTATGCAAAATACTAATAATACCGTGTTTTGTTTTTATTAAAAACTTGCATTAAAACTGCTCTGATTTTTTGTTATTTTTAATTTTGAGGTAATTTTTTGGCGTGTTTTATAAAAATTACTTGTTTTTATTAAAATATTTAAACTTAATAGTGTAAAAACTACATTATGTCGTATTTTTATCAAAATAAATCAAGCATATTTTAAATATTTAAACAATACAAACAAATTAAACTAAAAACTATGAGTAAATTCTCCTTTAAACAGTACGCGCCTTTTGCGATATTGATGATTGTCGCAATTTTCGCTCTATTTATTCCACTTCTTCCTAATTTTGATGAAGGCAAGTATAGTGCACCTGATATTGCATTCATATTAATCGCCGCAGCTTTAGTATTTTTAATGACTCCTGGTCTTGCATTCTTTTATGGTGGAATGGTTCATCGTAAAAATGTATTGTCTACCATGATTAAAAGTGTTGTAGCCGCAGGAGTAATTACAGTTTTATGGACAGTAGTTGGATTTAGTTTAGCCTTTGGTGATACCATTGGCGGTTTTATCGGAAACCCTTCAACATTCCTTTTCTTTAAAGGTGTAAATTCTGGAGCACCACACCTTCAGGGAGGAGCAGACTTAACCATTCCGCTTTCTTTATTTGCGGTGTTTCAGTTAATGTTCGCCATCATTACACCAGGTTTAGTAGTTGGTGCTGTTGCAGAACGTATCCGTTTTACTTCATACATTTTGTTTATTGTGTTATTCGCAATATTCGTTTATTCGCCATTAGCACACTGGACATGGCACCCACAAGGTTTCTTGTTTAAAATGGGTGTGTTAGACTTTGCAGGGGGTACAGTGGTACACATTTCTGCAGGTATGGCCGCTTTAGCAGGTGCATTGGTTTTAAAACGTAGAAAATCTCACTTAGAGCATAAAGAAGTTCCACCAGCTAATATCCCTTATGTATTAATTGGTACTGGTTTATTATGGTTCGGTTGGTTCGGTTTTAACGCAGGTTCTGCATTAGGTGCAAATAGCTTAGCTGTTTCAGCATTTTTAACAACCAATACAGCTGCAGGTGCTGCAGGTTTATCGTGGATGTTCTTTGATGTGGCAAGAGGTAAAAAACCTTCAGTTTTAGGTTTTTGTATCGGAGCGGTAGTTGGTTTAGTAGCCATTACGCCGGGTGCAGGTTTTGTAAGTATTTCAGCAAGTATATTCATTGGTGCCATTGCCGCAGTTATTTCTAACCTTGTGGTTTCATGGAAACAAAAAACCAGCCTGGATGATACTTTAGATGTTTTCCCTTGTCATGGTGTGGGTGGTATCGTTGGTATGTTGTTAACTGGTGTTTTTGCTACAAAAACCGTAAATGCTGCAGGTGCTGATGGATTGTTTTATGGTAACCCGGCTTTCTTTATTACACAATTAAAAGGTGCTGTAATCGTAATCATTTTCAGTTTCGTGGTATCATTCGTTATTTTCAAACTGGTAAATCTTATCAATCCAATCAGGGTTTCTGAAGAAGAAGAAGAATTAGGTCTTGATGCTTCTCAACACGATGAGAAATACTCACAAGGTACCTTGTTAGTAGAAGAAAGAGCGATCTATATCGAAAGAAACAGTCCGTTAACAGAACCAATTTCTTAAGGATTTTATAATATCTAAACTCAAAATAAGCTCAAACATGAAGAAACTTTTAACCGCTATTTTCGCAATGGCCAGCACGACGTGTGCCCTGGCCCAGGAAACCACGACGTCACCACTTGAAATTTCAGGATCGGTAGATACGTACTTTAAATATGATTTTGCCAAGAATCCATTAAATGCAAAAACATCATTTGTAACTGATCATAACTCAGTATCGCTGGGGATGATCGATATTGCTTTGAAGAAAAAAACTGGCAAGGCCTCATTTGTTGGAGAACTTTCTTTTGGCCCAAGAGGACAATCGCAATCTATCCCTGATGCCGCTGCTGCCGGTTCTTCATTTAATATCCAGAATTTATATGTTAACTACGAGTTTACAGATGAATTTAGCATGACTGCTGGTTACATGGGTACCTTTATCGGATATGAGGTGATTTCTCCGGTTGGAAACTTCAACTACTCTACTTCATATTTATTTACCAATGGTCCATTCCAGAATGCCGGTATCAAAGCCACTTATAAATTCAGCGATAAAGTAAGTTTAATGGCTGGTTTATTTAACGATTGGAATGTGTACAGTGCATCTCGTGGTGTTTCAGCTATTGGTGGCCAGTTAATGGTTGCACCGGTAGAAGGCTGGACCGCTTACATCAATGCTTTATCAGGCGCTGGTTTTGGTGGATACGGAACTATTGTGGATTTAACAACTGCATATCAGATTACTGAAAAGTTTAAATTAGGTTTAAATGCAGCTAATTACGATATTAAAGACAGTTCGGTACCAGGAAGTTATGCTGGCGCAGCTTTATATCCTCAGTACGCCATATTAGATGCGGTAACTTTAGGTTTGAGAGGCGAATACTTCAAATTTAAAGCAGCCGGTGCAGTTCCTGCTACAGCTTTTACAGCCGTAACCCTTACCGCAAACATTAAATCTGGTGGTTTAACTTTTATCCCAGAGGTAAGATTAGACCATAACAGCGACAAACCTTTCTTTAAAGAAGGTGGCGCTGCAGCACCAAATGGTGGTCAGTTCTCTTTAGCAGCTGTTTACGCTTTTTAAGGAAATAAAAATGTTATTATCAGGCCGTTCCGATGTAAAATCGGGACGGCTTTTTCTTATCTTTAAAGCGTTAGATTTATCTATTAACCGATTTCAAATGAAACAGCTTCTTTTTATAACATTTGCTCTTCTTTCAATTCAATTATCCGCACAACAGAAACAGTTTTCGAAAGATGATAACGGTAAATTTATCTATTATAAGGTGGTAGATTCGCAATTGGTAAGCAAAGATACTTTGCTGCAAAGGGCCAAATCTTTCATTAATGTAGCTTATAAAAAATCGATAACGCAGGAAAGTATTACCGATTCTTCTATTTTAGCTAAAGGAACAATGGTAATTGATAAGACAATTTTAGTTGCTGGTCATCCGAGTGGTGAAGTGAGTTATCATTTCGTTTTTGAGGCGCGTAACGGGAAATACAGATTCTGGTTGACGGATATGTTGTTTATCCCGTACCAGAGGGACCGTTATGGAAATTTTGTAGCGACTACAAAAATTGGCGTGCCTTTAGAGCGTACACCTGGCAAACTTGGTGCTGGCGCATGGAAGGATATTTTAAACAGTGCTTATAACAAAATCGAAAAATTTGGCGATGACTTTAAGAAGTATTTAGCCACGAATAGGGTAGAGAAAGCCAAAAAGAAGGCAGAAACCATTTCAACTAAAAAATGGTAGCTGGCCTGCGTTAAAATTTCCCAAATAATTCTTGCACTTTCTGAGAGCGGAATTTAAAAATTTCGTTGATTTTATTATTCACGATGATGGCATTCGCCATTAAGCCAATAGGTCCCCAGCCGATGCTGTAATGCAAAATATCGTGCATCAATACACCACCTTCTACCTTTTCGAAATGATGCTGGTGATGCCAGAATGCAAAAGGGCCAAAGCGCTGCTCGTCGATAAAGTATTCCTTGTCCTTAACGTGTGTAATCTCCGTCACCCAGTTTAATTTAATGCCAAGCAAGGGCGAAACCTTATAGGTAATGATCAGGCCAGGGTACATTTTAGTATTGACCATGTTTGGTGAGGTAACATCAAAGGTCATATCCTGTGGTGTAATTTCTGCCAGGTTCATGGGCGAAGAAAAAAAGTCCCATGCTGTATCCAGATCAACAGGTAGTTTTTGGGTAAATTCTAATCTATATGTTTTCAAGTTTTTGTTTTAAAAGCACAACAACGAAGATGGGGTTTTGTTGAAGATAGTTTAGGTTTAACCTCAAGTTCGCAGAATGAAGGCACAGCGATCGCAGAGTTGGAGCGCAACGAGTTTCGTCATCCCGACTGAAGTGCAGCGGAATGGAGGGATCTATGAGGGATATTGATCATCAACGTGACCTATAGATTTCTCGGCGGTGCTCGAAATGACGGTACTCACCTTCGAACCTCTAACCCAAGACTTTCCGGCTAACTACCTAATGCACCATTTTATCGGCACAGGTAGAACTGGCAAATGCTTCTGGTTTAGCCTTAAAAATAAAGCCCATACTTAAAATATAACCCATGGCATCATTAAGTGCTTTATTCGATTTAAATGATGGACTGGTGTTGATATCGGCATGTACTTCGAGCGCTACATCATAAATGTCTAGTAAATCGCAGATGGAGTAAGCTGTTTCGATAGATTTTTGCACTTCCATCAACATTCTTTCTTTAATGCTTACCTGCTGTGTGCTTTTTTCCTGGTGAATGTACATAAAACCACCATGATGTTCTCGTAACAGCACAATTACGGTTGCAAAATCCGTTACCGCACCTTTTACCTGCGAGTCGGTGCCAATACAAACTTTAAGCTTGAAACCGTTTTCGCTTTCTCTGATAATTGCTTTTTCTACTTCTTCGAGGATCGAAGATTGAATAATTTCACCACTAAATTTTTTCCACGTCATACATTGTGTTTTTTGAGGTTAATTCCAAAGGAATCCCCTTTGGTACAAATGGCAATCAGGTTTTTATAAAAATAAGCGCTAAAAATTAAATATGTGTTAAGCGTAGATTGTTTATTTGCTAACAAAAAGTTAGTTATCAACAAGTTAGTGATAATTGTTTGTATGATCTTATTATTTATTGAAACAAATTATTATCCGCTCCGTTAATATTTGTACATTCATTAAAAATTCTTAATTATGAAAGCAGAATTAATTCAAGAGCTTCAGTTATTACAAAATAGCAGGGCGAATAAATTTGCAGATGAACTGGCTGACAAGATTTTATCTTCGGTTGATGCTGTTAACGAAAAGGTGCTATCATCAATGTCTAAACGCGGTAACATGTTAATGTTGCTTGAGAAAAGATTAAACTTTTCTACCCTTAGGAAACTTAGGGAAAGATTTTTCAGACCGTAACTAAGGCTGTATCCGGGCATAAAGAGAAATGATTACCTTTATGGCCGAATGATAGAAAATGCCTTAAAAAAATTAAACATCGCTGCACTTAATGAAATGCAGGAGTCTTCTGTAAAAGCAGCTAAGACTGGTAAAGATGTAATATTGATTGCGCCAACGGGTTCAGGGAAAACGTTGGCCTTTTTATTGCCATTACTTTCTAACCTAAAAGCCGGCGTAAAAGGAGTGCAGGCCCTGGTTTTGGTTCCATCAAGAGAACTTGCCCTACAGATAGAGCAGGTTTTTAAACAAATGGGTACTTCGTTTAAAGTAAACTGCTGTTATGGTGGCCACGCTGTACGCATCGAAAAAAATAATCTAGCACATCCTCCTGCCGTCTTAATTGGAACACCTGGCAGGATCGCTTATCATTTAGAGCATCAAAACTTTGACGAATCTTTTATCGAAACCTTGGTTTTAGATGAATTTGATAAAGCACTGGAATTTGGTTTTGAAAATGACATGTCATACATCATTGGTTCGCTACTTTCGTTAAAACAGCGTATACTTACTTCTGCAACCAAAATGGAAGAAATTCCAACCTTTGTAAAGCTGAATGCGCCTGTTGAAGTCGATTTTTCAAAAAATATCGAAGCAAAACCAGATCTGAAACTCAAAAAAATAACAGCGCCTGCAGCCGATAAGCTAGATTACCTTTTCAGATTACTGAGTAAAATAGGGAGTAAAAACACCTTGGTTTTCTGTAACCACAGGGAAACGGTAGACCGGATAAGTGATTTACTTTTCGAAAATGGTTTAGGACATGATGTTTTTCACGGAGGGATGGAGCAGTTCGATCGTGAAAAGGCATTACTTAAATTTAGAAATGGCAGCCACCGGATTTTAATCACGACAGATTTGGCAGCCCGTGGTCTCGATATTCCAGAAGTAGAACATATTGTACATTATCAATTGCCCTACACCGAAGATGCCTATATTCATCGCAATGGCAGAACGGCCAGGATGCACGCAAAAGGAACGGCTTATGCCATTTTAACGACAGAAGAACACTATAAATATTTACCGGATGATATTGAAGAAGAAGTTTTGTCTGAGCAATATAAATTACCAGAAGCCAGCGATTGGGTAACTTTATATCTTGCACATGGCAAGAAGGATAAAATTAACAAAATTGATATTGTAGGTTTATTTTTGCAGAAAGGTAACTTAACAAAAGAAGATCTTGGACTGATTGAAGTGAAAGATACGACCAGTTATGTAGCCGTTAAAAGAAACAAAGTAGAGCAACTATTGAAAACACTAAGTGGCGAAAAAATTAAAGGGAAAAAACTTAAATTAGAAGTGGCCAGTTAGGTTGGTTCATTAGTTCATTAGTCATTGGTTCATTAGTTCATTGGTCATTGGTTCATTGGTTCATTGGTTCATTGGTTCATTGGTTCATTGGTTCATTGGTTCATTGGTTCATTGATAAAATGGGAACTAAAGTTCTAGATTTATTTTTGTTGTCATTCAATAATTTATTTATTCAACCGTTTATTTAATAGCTCAGTCATTCATTAATGCTTTAATTCAATCATGCGCTAATTCTCTAAATCAATCACTCAATCATCACTTAATCAATCTCTAATTCAAACATTAAAAATGAGCAACAACGATATATTAAAAAAACTAAGAGTAGCCTTATCATTAAAAACAGAAGATATAATCACCATTTGCGACCTTGTTGGATTTAAAGTTACCAAGGCAGAACTAGGCGATATTTTCAGAAATGAAGACCATGAAAATTTTAAACCTTGTGGCGATCAGATTCTGCGTAATTTTTTAAATGGTCTTGTGATTTACAAAAGAGGTCCGAGGGATGAGAAAAAGCAATAATTTATGCTTTTTATTATTTTTTATACTGATCACGCTTTCTGTTAACGCTCTCGCTCAGTCTCAGTTTAAAATAAGTGGTAACGTAATCGATTCTTTGAAAAAGCCTATTGAAGGTGTAAGCATCCGATTGATTACCGATAAAGATACCCTCCGCTCAAATTCTGACGGGAAAGGGAATTTTGCATTCGCGAAAGTAAGCCGCAATAAGTTCTATCTTAGCATTTCTGCATTGGGTTACAAGCCATTTGCCTCGATCTACGAAATCGAGTCGTCGAAAAAAAACGCCGTTTTAGAACCCATTATGCTCAAAATGGAAACCATCCGTCTCGAAGATGTAGAGGTTAAAGTAAAGGTAGATCCCATTAAAATCAAAAAAGATACCATTGAGTATAATGCTGCTGCCTACACCATCAGAGAAAATGATAAGGTGGAGGATCTGCTCAAACAACTACAGGGCGTTGAGGTCGACGAAAAAGGTGCTGTTACGGCAATGGGTAAAAAAATGACCAAGCTGCGGGTAAATGGTGAAGATTTTTTTACCAGTAACGTAGAAGATTACATCAGGCAGTTGCCTGCCGATATTATTGCTAAACTTCAGGTAATTGATGATTATGGAGACGAAGCTAATTTTACCGGCATAAAAGTGGGTACGCCACAAAAAATGTTAAACCTGGTTACTAAACCCGGTATGGATAAAGGTGTTTTTGGCGGCGTAAATATGAGTTCTGCCACCAATAATGCACATAACCTCGGCGGTAACGGGAGTATATGGAAAAAAACGAAGCAGATTGGTTTTGGAAGCCGTTATGGGATAACCAATAACGAGTTTACCAAAATGAACAACGGAGGTTTAAACGGTAATATCAGGGACAAAATTTCGAAGGAATTTAGCTTTAACGGTGCTTATCATTTTAGTAATGGAATTAATAAATCCATTCAGAGCAATTACCTCGAAACGTTTAATCCGCAGGGAACCATATTCGATTTGAGAGAAAGTGCAAATAATTCCAAATCGCTAAATAATAACATCAACTTGGGTTTAAATGGCGCCACAAAGAAGAATTATTTCAATATTTCGCTTAGTGGGGCTTTGGCCAATACCCGTAACGATGCGTTTTCAACTTCCAATAAAACAGGGTTTATCAAACAGGATCTTCTGTCCAATTCAGGTTCGCGGAATAGCAATCCTAATGTTAATGGAAGCATCAATTGGTCTCGCCGGCTGGCTAATAATAAGCGCTCGCTATCTATGGGATTTAATTTTGGCACAAGCGAAGGAAATTCGAACAGTAGAATTAACGACATTATCAGGTACTACAACGAAACCACTAACATACTGGTTAAAGATTCATTGCTAAACAGATTGGTTGATAATAATACCTCGAATTCTAATTTTGGGGGTAATTTCCAGTTTTCCAATTCATTAAAAAAGCCAAACGACAGTACAGGATATAGTTTTATTAATTTATCTTACCGTTTTTCAGTAAGCAGGAGCCAAAATTTGCAAACTACAACGGTAACTAATCCGGTGGGGAACGATTTTGTTGTCGATTCGTTGGGGCAGGATTATGTATCTAATTTTATTAATCAGAATTTCGGTATTGGCTTTAATACCAATGCAAAGCGGATCAGTTATAATTTAGGACTTAATTTTTCGCCCAGCATCATTATCGGGAAATACCAGAATACGGGGCAGGAGCTAAAAAACTACCAGTTAAATTTTTCGCCCTCTGCCAATTTAAGTTATCAGATTAAAGACAACGGGAATTTGAGTTTTGGCTACAATGGTTACACGAGTTCGCCCGACTTTAATAAACTGCAACCCGTTAGAAATAATAACGATGTACAGAACCTGATTATCGGTAATCCAGACCTGAAGGCAACATCGAGCCATACCGCCGATTTAAGCTACAATCAATTTGGCCTTAAATCGGGATTGAGTATTATGGCAGGTTTATCAGGAACTTTTGCTTTTAATAGCGTCGTGAGTAATACGGTTTTTCTGAGAGATACGCTCAACAGTTTAAAACAGCAAACGACCTATGAGAATGTAAATGGTATTTATAATGTGGGTGGTAATTATTCCTTAAATAAAAGGTTGTTAACCAATAAACTATCGCTCTCTGTCAATGGAAATATTGCCTATAGCCGTAATGTTTTTTATACCGAAAATGTATTAAACCGGAGTAGTGGAATTAACGTTTCGAACGCTTTTAGGTTTAACCTGAATGAGAAAAAATATTCTTTTAATACCAGCGTTTCGTATAGCTTTAGTTCAAATACCTATTCTGTAATGAACCAGAATATTAAGAATATCCAGGTGCTGGCTTTAAATGGCAGTGCCAGCTGGATTCCCAATAAACGTTTTAGGGTAAATGCATCAGCCTCTAAAAGTTTAAATTTTGGATACAATCTATATTCCGGTAACCCTTTATTGGTGAACATGGGATTAAATACCTCCTTTTTGAAGGATAATAAACTCCTCTTTTCTATTCAGGCCAACGATCTGTTTAATCAGGGAGCCCTCTTTAGTACCAGTATTAGCAATAATTCCATATCTGAAAACAGGACACGCTTTATCAGCCGCTTTGTGCAGGCAACCTTAGGTTATAATCTGAGCCAGTTTGGAAACAAAAGAAACAGAACTAATGTAAATTTAAGTGGAGTTGAATTTAATTAATCGGGAATTAATTAGTTTAGCGTTTCGTACAAACCGATTATCCCATGAAAAGTAAAATCCTGATCCTGTTTTTAATAGTCTTTGTAAATGTTTCATTTGCACAGCTGAAGACAGATTCGTTAAGTAATAAACCGAAAAAAGAGAATTTTGCTGATGACTGGGCTGCGCTAAGCAAGTATCAGAAAGAAAATGAACTTTTACCGCCGCCGGGCAGAAAAGAAAAAAGGGTTGTTTTTTTAGGGAGCTCGATATTCGAATTCTGGAAACAGAAAGATCCTGAATATTTTAATCATAATCCTTATTTGGATAGGGGGATCAGCGGACAGATTTCACCACAACTGCTTATCCGTTTTCGGCAGGATGTAATTAACCTTAAACCAAAAGTGGTGATTATTTTGGCCGGGAGTAATGATATTGCGGGCAATACCGGCCATGTTACCAACGATAAAATTATGGATAACATTAAATCGATGGCCGAACTGGCAAGGTTGCACCATATTAAAGTGATACTCTGTAAATACCTGCCTGTTTACGAATATCCATGGAACAGAAGCGTTAAAGCAGCCGATAGCATCGTGAACTTAAACGAAAAGATTGTGGCCTACGCTGAAGCAAGAAATTATACCATTTTAGATTATTGGACACCTCTGGTAGACGAAAGGAGAGGGCAGCGTGCCGAACTCACCGTTGATGGCGTTCATCCAAACCTGGCAGGTTATAAAATAATGGAAGAAGTGACGGATGTTGCGGTAAAAAAGGCTTTGAGGAATCGGCATTAGATCGATAAAGCCCTTAAATCGCGCTATCATTGATAAACTTCAATAGAAGGGTCGTCATTGCTTCCCTGTAAGGTCCTATCTTGAATGCACATCTTTTTTTAAGAATAGTTTATGCATAATGCTAGCCAACTTTAATAAAAGCACTGATTTTAACGAAGTACGCCGTCAATCCCAAGAGCCGGAAAAATCAAAAAAACAGGTGCTGTCTAGGTCAATTGGCATTAACAAACCTGAAACGCAGTGGTTTTGTGTTCATAACGATGATTTAATTTTAAAAAAAATATTGAACACAAAACAAAGTGCCGCTGTTTTTTTGATGTGAATGGGATTGTGCAAAAAGGCTCATTGCTGGATTGACAAAGCGTTTTGGGTACTTTGGCGCTCCAAAGTACCATGCCACCGCGGCATAGAGCGGAAAAATAAATAAATATTGATGTCAATATTTAATATTTATTTTAGAATCAGGGAATTCTCAATAACAGGAAAGGTGCTGATACAGAAGCTTCGGTATCAGTATGCTGATTGATCTAGCCAACGACGCTAAAAACAAATGTAAATTAGAGATGTGTCTGCACGATAGGAAAGGTCGGGGGCAGATTGTCGGCTGAAAAAGCCATCGGATAACGATGCTTAATGGCGGTTCTTTTTCAAATTTCCTTGTCATTAATATAGTGCTATACTATAAAATCATCGCTCAAGATAGAAGGTTTTATAATATATTTTTTTGTTTATAAACTTTCAATAATATTTGAAAGTTTAATAATGTTTATTTAGCTTTACATCGTGAAAGGGAACATGAAAGATAAAACAGTTAAGAAAGGGCTTTGGAGTCTGTTTTTTTTGCTTTTATTCTTTCAGTTTTTCCTGAAAGTTAAATAATAAAAACTACTGGTTATGGATTACAATATACTCGGATATGGCATCTTTATTACCGTTATCGTATTTATTATTGTAGTGGTTGGCAAAATCTGCTACCGGAACGGAAATATCTTTGTGGCTGAACTTATTCCCGACCATTTGGATCTCTGTCAGCAAATCAATAAATCACTGCTGGTTTCTTATTACCTGGTGAATATCGGGTACTGTGCCATGACGTTGGTGGGGTGGGAGACGATTACTTCCCTGCAGCAATTAATAGAAGTGATGGCTGTAAAAGTGGCCACCATTGTTAGCATCCTATCTGTTCTCCATTATTTAAATATCTATTTGCTTACCAATACCATTCATAAATTAATAAAATAACAATCTAAAATTTTCAATTATGGAAACGACCAAAATTTTAATCGGCTATGCAGTTTATTTACCAGTTGCACTTTTTTTGACTTTTTATGTTTCAAAAACGCTGTTTAAAAACAGTAAGGTATATATGTTAGATATTTTTAAAGGAAGAGAAGAGATTGCCAATGCAACGAACAAACTTTTCGAAACGGGTTTTTACCTGTTGAATATAGGTTTTGCACTCATGATTATGAAGATTACGATTTACACTAATGATTACCGCAACTTAATTGAAGCATTAAGTTCTAAGATTGGTGGCTTTGCAATTTATCTCGGTTTAATGCTCTTTATCAACCTGTACTTCTTTTTTAGAGGGAAACGCAAAGCGAAGGAAAATCAAAGACCTGCGCCTTTTCAACCTGCATAGATTATGAAAAAAATTGTCATCCTGAGCCTGTCGAAGGACCTACATAGATTTATCGTAAGCGTTTCGACAGGCTCAACGTGACATTTTTGAAAGAAAATTAAATTAAGACAGCCTCTTACTTTTGAAATTATCTTTTTCCAATCCCGAATTTGTGCTAAAATACTTCCAAATTGCGCCTCAAACAAAAAAGTCCCGATTTTCATCGGGACTTTGCATTAGTTAAGTTTTTTATATCTGATGCGTTTTGGGGTAACATCACCCAAACGTTTTTTACGGTTTTCTTCGTAATCTGAGTAGTTACCTTCAAAGAAATAAACTTCAGAGTTACCTTCGAAAGCCAGGATGTGTGTACAAATCCTATCTAAGAACCACCTATCGTGACTGATTACAACGGCACAGCCACCAAAGTTTTCTAAAGCTTCTTCCAGCGCACGTAAAGTGTTTACGTCGATATCGTTGGTTGGCTCATCCAGCAATAATACGTTTGCTCCTTTTTTCAGGGTAATGGCCAGGTGTACGCGGTTACGCTCACCACCGGATAGAATGCCAACTTTTTTCTGCTGATCGCCGCCATTAAAGTTGAACTTTGAAACATACGCACGTCCGTTAACGGCTTTCGTTCCCAACTGGATATTGTCTAATCCATCAGTAATGTTTTCGTAAACGGTTTTATCGGCATCTAAATCGTTGTGCATCTGATCTACATAACCCAGTTCTACCGTTTCACCTACACGGAAAGTGCCGGCATCAGCTTCTTCCTGTCCGGTAATTAAACGGAATAAAGTGGTTTTACCCGCTCCATTGGGGCCAATAATGCCCACAATACCTGCGGGAGGAAGCGAGAAATTTAAATTATCAAATAATACTTTATCGCCATAAGCTTTGGTAACGTTTGTTGCTTCAATCACCACATTACCCAAACGAGGTCCTGCAGGGATGAAAAGCTCTAATTTATCTTCTCTTTCTCTGCCGTCTTCTGAAGCTAATTTATCGTAGTTGGCTAAACGTGCTTTAGATTTTGCATGACGTGCTTTGGGCGCCATACGTACCCATTCTAATTCACGCTCTAAAGTTTTCTGGCGTTTGCTTTCTGTTTTCTCCTCTTGTGATAAACGTTTTGCTTTTTGATCTAACCAGCTGCTGTAATTTCCTTTCCATGGAATACCTTCACCGCGGTCTAACTCTAAAATCCATCCGGCAACGTTGTCTAAGAAATACCTATCGTGGGTAACGGCAATAACAGTTCCTTCGTAATTTTGTAAGAACTGCTCTAACCAATCGATACTTTCGGCATCCAGGTGGTTGGTAGGCTCATCCAATAGTAAAACATCAGGGTGTTGAAGCAATAAACGACACATGGCCACACGACGGCGCTCACCACCTGATAATACACCGATTTTAGTGTCAGGATCAGGACAACGTAAGGCATCCATGGCTCTTTCTAATTTCGAATCGATTTCCCAGGCACCTAAAGCATCAATTTTATCCTGAAGTTCGCCTTGTCTGGCCATCAGTTTATCCATGGCATCGGGATCGGAGTAGTTTTCTTCTAAGCCGAAAGCTTCGTTTACCTCTTCGTATTCTTTTAAAATAGCCGTTACTTCGGCAACGCCTTCTTCAACTACTTCGCGAACGGTTTTTTCCGGATCTAAGATCGGCTCCTGAGCTAAATAACCCACTGAATAGCCTGGTGAGAAAACCACTTCGCCCTGATAAGACTTATCTAAACCGGCAATAATTTTTAAAAGTGATGACTTACCAGAACCGTTTAAGCCGATAACCCCGATTTTGGCACCGTAAAAGAAAGAAAGGTAAATATTTTTTAAAACCTGTTTTTGTGGAGGGTAAATTTTATTTACACCTGCCATTGAAAATATGATTTTCTCGTCTGACATTATAATGTATTGTTTTTAAAGTAGTTTAATGCTATGATATTAAAGGAAGGTCAACCGTTTTTCTTACAGACTGATTTTACCCAACCAAATAATGGCAAAGCCAAAATTGCTTACAAAGATAAGAACAACAAGCCCATTACAAAGTGCTTTATGATTATACTTTAATAAACTTTTAGCCACAGAAGCACAGGTAAACAGGGAATGGTTTTCTGCATCACGCTAACTAATAAATCAATGCCTAATGAACGAATAAACTACAATTCTAATCTCGTTTTAATGTAATTATCATTATTCGCTCATAAAATAAATCATGTTGTATAACGAAATACAAAAGTTTTACATTTAACCAGCGGATTAATTCTTAGTAGATACCGTAAACATTAGTTAAAACAAAAGCCTTTCAGGATTGAAAGGCTTTTGCATTTTGATCATATGATTTGCCCTTGCTAAGGGTTTTGAGATAAATTAGGATTTTTATCTCTTTCAGTTTGTGGAATAAAATAAATTACCCGCGCATCAGTTGGGTTAATGGTTTGATTAACTGAGCCATTAATGGTAGAATGTGTACCAGGATAATCTCTTACTACCGGACGGTTATTCCTAAACAGATCATAAGCCCGCTGACATTCAAAAGCTAATTCTAGCCATCTTTCTTCCAATACAATATCTAAAATACTATGTGCTGGTGTCACATCAGCTAACGTATATGTCGGAATTCCGGCACGGGTTCTAATTACATTCACATCATCTAATGCCAGTTGTGTGTTGTTCAGTTTGGCATTAGCTTCTGCTCTGTTCAGGTACATTTCTGCCAAACGAAGGTATACCGGCGATGTTAAGTTGATCACACCTTCCTGCAGGTTATTTTTATTCACGTAATAGATAGGCGCAGCCGGTGTTAATTTTGTGTTTAACTGTTGTACACCATTTACGATTAGCGGCGAAATAAAGCTTTTTCTTTTATCCTGAGGATATTTATTAAGGAAATTATAATACTTTACAGAAGCATATATTTCTCCCCATCCGCTTTCTCCCTGACCCAGCGCATTACCATTGGCATCGCCGCTATAGTATAACGAACCAATAGCCGAATAATCGTAGTTTTCAGTTTTGGTGTGTTTGATGGCAAAAATGCTTTCCTTGTTGGTTTCGGGTGCCACCCTAAAATAGGTCTGGTATTCGGCATTTTGAAGTAACTGATATTTATTTGAACTAATTACCAGGTTGGCATATTCTATTGCTTTGGCATTGTTATCCATGTACAGATAAACCCTCGATAGAAGTGCATAAGCAGCCATTTTAGAAGCAAAACTATTGCCTTTTTCATCCTTTATCAACTGTGCTGCTTTTAAAAGATCGGCAATTACAAAATCGTAAACCTGAGCTACGGTACTCCTTTTGATGACATAAGCATCAGCTTCGCTTACTGTTTCGCTTAAAATTGGAACTCCAGGATTGGTTGTCGGATTTTGCTGATAAGGCCTTCCAAACATCCGTACTAAATTAAAATGTAACATCGCTCTGAGAAACAGGTTTTCTCCTTTTACCTGCAATAATTCTGCTGACGAAGCATCTGGAATGCGGCTGATGATTTTATTGGTTGCCGATGCCACATAATAGGCTTGCTGGAAATAAGTAGTGGCATTGGCAGAATTTACCAAATGTGTATACTTATACAGGTTAGTCACATCGCTTGAAGAGTTCTGGCCTTGAGCCACTTCATCAGAAGGGAGCTCAGCTAACCAATGGTAGTTGTTTTCATAATTTAGCGATTTTAGGGTAGCATAGTTACCTAAGGTGGCTGTTCGCATACCGTCAATCGTATTTAAAAGATCGGTATCTTCCACTCTGTCAGAAGGAAGATAAGTTTTACGACAAGCAGATGCGGTAAAAAGAATACTGGCTGCAATGGCGATTTTTATGATGTGATTATGATATATTTTCATGGTAATCTTATTAATGGTTAGAATGTTAGGTTAACGCCAAAAACAAATCTTCTGCTGGTTGGATATCTGAAAGAAGATATACCTCCGGTTAAATCAACCTCAGGATCTACGCCTGAAAATTTGGTTGCCGTAAACAAGTTGTCTCCACTCACGTATAAACGGGCAGCATTTATCGAAGCCTTTTTTAACCAGTTTGTGGGTAAGTTATACCCTACAGTTACATTCCTCAATCTTAAATAACTTCCATCTTCTAAGAAGCGGGTAGAGCTTTGGTGCGATTGAAGATTGCCGCCAAATTTAGCCTGAGGATGGGTTGCATCGGTTTGGCCAGGGGTTGTCCACCTTACCGAACCTTTAGGTAATACCTGCTGATTATAACTTTCGTAAACGCCATCGTTATCGAAATAGAAACGGCTATCATTATATACCCAGTTGCCATATACAAAATTTAAAAAGGCCGAGAGGGTAAAGTTTTTATATTCCAGTGTATTGGTTAATCCACCGCTAAATTTTGGTGCTGATGATTTACCTGTATATTGTCTGGTCGCCTGATTGTAAGTGCTGGTTACACCTGTAGGATCATCTAATTTTTCCCAAAGGGGTTTGCCATCAGCCGGATTTACGCCAGCCCATTTTTGCATGTACCATTCATCCATATCTTGGCCCAAAGCGATGGGTTGTGTACTGGTATTTACCACCAATAAACCCTGGTTTAGTTCCATAACTTTGTTGCGGTTAAAAGACATGTTAAAACTGGTTTCCCAGTTAAAGTCTTTCTGCTGAATATTTTTAGAGTTGATCGTAAACTCAATACCTCTGTTTCTTATGGCACCAATATTTCTTCTGATATTCTGATAACCAACAGTTGTAGGAAGTGGTACTGCAAATAATAAATCAGAGTTACGTTTGTCGTAAGCATCAACGGTAATATCAATGCGTTTAAATAAACCAAAATCTAAGCCCACATTGTAGGTTCTTGATTTCTCCCAGGTTAAATCCGGGTTGACAATTTGATTAGGGAAAGCACCAGTTTGGCCATTATAAGAGGCGGTCGCATTTAAATTATACAATCCAAACGACTGGTAGTAATCAATACCACCTTGGTTACCCGTAGTACCTGCACTGGCTCTTAGCTTAAGGAAGGTGATGGTTTTATTGTCTTTTAAGAAATTTTCGTTAGATAAAATCCACGAGGTTCCGAACTGGTAGAAAGTTGCGGCCGGATTGTTTTTTCCAAATCTGGAGGCATATTCATTTACAACAGATGCTACCAGATAATACTTGCTTTGGAAACTGTAATCGGCCTGTGCCAGGTATTTTATATTTCTATAACCATCGTAAGTGCCTGTGGGTTTATTTGTAATGTCAGTGGCCGTACTAATCGCGTCCATTCCTGCAGGAAGACCCTTAGCGGTAATTCCACTGGCATCGTATTGATAAGTTTCTATTTCTGCAACACCTAAAACACTTAGGTTATGGTTACCTAGATTTACATTATACTTAATTCTGTTCGATGATAAAAGTGTAGTAGAAAAGGTATTGCTTAAAGATGCGGTACCTAGGTTTGTAGCGCCACTCTGACTTCTTCTATCATAATAATTGTTCGATCTGCCATTGGCAATGGTGGCTCTGTTGTAACTGGAAACGGTTAGGTTTTTAAGGAGGTCATAATCCAGGTTTACATCGCCGGTTGTGGTAAAACTTCTTGCTTTTGAGTAATTGTACTGTAAACTCTGTAAAAAATTTGAGCGGTCTCTGCCTTTCCAGGAAGGAATATTACGTGGGTCAGTTGGGCTGCCATCCGCATTGTAAGCCGGATCGTATGGCATATTTAAATAAGCCTGGTAAACGGCACTTTCAGGATTAAGGTTATCGTTAATTACAATTCCACTTAACAAGGCTGTTAATTTTAGTTTTTTAGTTAACTGCGAAGTAAGGTTAGCCCTCAAACTATATTGTGTTTTATCGTTGTTGATTAAAGTTCCTTCTTCTTTAAAATAATTGCCTGAAATATAAAATTGAGTTTTCTCACTCCCTCCTGATGCGGTTAGGGTATGGTTATTTATCATAGCTGTTCTAAATGCCTCATTCCACCAATCGGTATTGGTGTTTAGTACCGAAGCAGCTGGTGGGGTGGTAAAGAAAGATTTCTGGTAATCGTAAAGTTGTTGGGCATCCATTAGCTTAAAGTTCCCAGTAGTCGCTTTTGCAATACCAATGGTCGAGTTTAGGCTAAATCGGGTTTCTCCTGATTTCCCTTTTTTAGTCGTTACAATAATAACACCGTTGGCCGCTCTCGATCCATATAAACCTGTGGCTGCGGCATCTCTCAATATGGTAATATTATCTACATCGGCAGGGTTGTAGGTTCCGCCAATATTTCCGTCAACTACAACGAGCGGACCAATCCCTGCATTTATCGTACCCACACCACGAACCACCACGGTTGAGCCAGCAGTTGGATCGCCGGAGGCAGAACTCGCCACTACACCGGGCGCTTTACCCTGTAACAGGTTTCCGAGGTTTACAGAGGTTACATCGTTAAGCTTCGAGCCGCTTACGGTCGTTACGGCACTCGAAATTTCTGATTTCTTCTTTGCTGTATAACCCACAACGGTTACAGCATCCAGTTCAGTTGTTTGATCTACTAAGGAAACATTAACGGAAGTATTTGCGCCTACTTTAATGGTTTGGGTAGTAAACCCCAGGGCTTTAAACTCCAGGGTACTTTCATTGTCTGCGCTAATGGCATATTTTCCATTTGCATCTGTTTGTACAGCCGTTTTGGTCCCCAGCACGGTTACGGTTATCCCGGGAAGCGGGAGTTTTTTACTGTCAGTTACCGTACCTGAAATAGTACGGTTTTGTGCCTTTACTGCCAAAATACACGCAATAAAGGAAATCATTAAAAGAAATCTCTTCATGTTTTTTAGGTTAGATTGTTGTTATATTGTTTTTCTGTTGAGGAGCATTAATCAGATTACGGCGGGCTAAAAGTTATTCTCAGGTTCATTAATAATATACTTTTTGTAAAATGATTATTACTAAACTATAACCATAAAAGGCAATATCAAATCGCGAATGCAGCGCAAACGTTTGCTTGAAATATCCTGGTAAAGCGGGATGGATGGTTATTTAAGCCTTTTTTGGGTGGGATAAAGCCTATGCGGCTTGGTACTTCTGATATTATTAAACGCAAACGTTTGCCTCTGCCGGCTTAATTGCAGATTAAAAAAAGGAAGAAATGAATTTTTTGATGGGATGAAATATGCTTATCATTCTTTTGGATTACTCATGAATGCAGATAAATGATAGATTTGTTGGTGCTTTTTAATCGAATTTTAGCAGTTGTGGTTGGGTTTCGTTTGTTTTTTATGAGAATAATCAGATAATAAGCGCGTTTTATGAAAAAACAGAAAATTTAGCGTTAATTACCCTATGGAATTAGAAAATGAACTTTTAACCCCCGTTTTTTATTTAATTTATACAAGCATTGCGAGCAGCTTGTTTAATAATGGAGAACTTAGAGCCTTGCTTAATCAGTGTAGAGATTTTAATAACCGGAATAATATTACCGGGATATTATTATATGTAAGAGGTTTGCAAATCACAAAGAGTAAAGGTAGGTTTATGCAACTGCTTGAAGGAGATGAACGCATTATCCGCAGGCTTTTTAACAAAATCGTAAACGACGAACGTCATGAATCAGTTGTTTTGCTGCAAATAGGTAAATATGAGCGGCGCTGTTTTACAGATTGGAGTATGGGATTTGAGCAGGCCGATGGAGAGCTTTATCAATCGCTATCAGGCCATTTCGATTTAAATGAGGTCGTTTCACAATGCGATAAACTTGGTGTTACCGATGTTCCGTTGCATTTTTTGCAGAAGTTATCTTCAAACCATAAAGAGCAGCTTACCGAAGCACTATATGGTTAAAATGGTTAAGGCAATTGATGTTGATTTCTGAATAAAGGACAGCTTATTATTTATGATAAATGAATTACAATAAACTACTGACTTCAAAAACAAAAACAACCTAATTACAGTTAACTTCGTATTAACGTTATAATAGGTATGGCTAATTGAAATTAGTTTGTTGATTTTTATCTAATGAAATTGTTAAATGATGTCACGTTCTTTTTATTTTTCTGTCAAAACTTGTAAATTGCCTAAGTAAAAAGATACAAATTGTCAGTTTTTGATGGCGAAAAAATACTTACAATAAACCGACAATAAAATATCTGTAACCGGATGTTTTTGGCAAATGTCCCTTTAAAACCTATATAACACTTATTACGTAGATAGATATAAATAAAATAATATTTATCTAAACGATAATCTTACATTGAATTTTGGGTTCTCAGGCATTCAAAAGCCTCTTTATCCACCCATATGGCGCAATTGTTGATAAAATAAAGAAAACAGTACGTTCGTTTTTATAAAGTTATTTTATAGTTTAGGGACGTAGCTGTTAAGAAAGGTATTATGGAAGCAAAATTTTCACCACAGGTTAAAGATGTAATCTCTTTTAGTAGGGAGGAAGCGCTCCGCTTAGGGCACGATTACATCGGAACCGAGCATTTATTATTGGGCCTCATCCGCGAAGGCGATGGCATGGCTATAAAAATTTTACGATCGTTAGGAGTTGATACCGGTAAATTGCGCCGCTCAATTGAAGATGCCGTTCGCGGTACTTCGAGTGTTACAGTAAACTTAGGCAATATTCCATTAACAAAACAGGCAGAAAAAGTTTTAAAAATCACTTACTTAGAGGCCAAAATATTTAAAAGCGATTTAATTGGCACCGAACATTTGTTGTTATCGGTTTTGAGAGATGATGATAACATCGCCTCACAAATCTTATTACAGTATGGCGTTACTTACGATGTTTTTAAACAGGAGGTTGAAGTGAATAAAAATGGTTTCAGAGATGATATCTCAAATAGTGCTTCCACAGGAGGCGATGATGATTATCGCGAAGAGGAAAGCTTTAGTACGCCAAAAAAGGTTTCAGATATAAAATCTAAAACCCCTGTTTTGGATAATTTCGGTCGTGATTTAACAAAAGCTGCAGAAGAAGGTCGCTTAGACCCAATTGTAGGACGCGAGAAAGAAATTGAACGTGTATCGCAGATTTTATCACGTAGAAAAAAGAACAATCCAATTTTAATTGGAGAGCCAGGTGTAGGTAAGTCGGCAATTGCAGAAGGTTTGGCCTTACGCATTGTACAACGTAAAGTTTCGCGTGTGCTTTTTGGCAAGCGTGTAGTGACATTAGATTTGGCTTCTTTAGTGGCCGGTACAAAATACCGTGGCCAGTTCGAAGAACGTATGAAAGCCGTGATGAACGAGCTTGAAAAATCTACTGATGTAATTTTATTTATTGATGAGATCCACACCATTGTTGGTGCCGGTGGTGCATCAGGTTCATTAGATGCATCCAATATGTTCAAACCTGCTTTGGCGAGGGGCGAGATTCAATGTATTGGTGCCACAACCTTAGATGAGTACCGTCAGTATATTGAAAAAGATGGTGCTTTAGACCGTCGTTTCCAAAAAGTGATGGTAGAACCCGCTACGCCGGATGAAACAGTAGAGATTTTAACACGTATTAAAGATAAGTACGAAGAACACCACGGTGTAACCTATACTGATGAAGCGATTTTAGCTTGTGTTACCTTAACATCGCGTTATATTTCTGATCGTTTCTTACCAGACAAAGCAATTGATGCTTTAGATGAAGCAGGTTCGCGTGTTCACTTAACCAACATTCACGTTCCGCAGAATATTATTGATATCGAAGCTAAAATTGAAGATATCAAATTAGAGAAAAACAAAGTTGTACGTAGCCAGAAATATGAGGAAGCGGCAAAACTACGCGATACAGAGAAAAATTTAATTGAAGAATTAGATAAAGCTAAAGCGGAGTGGGAAGCTGAAACCAAAACTAAACGTTACGAAGTCTCAGAAGATAATGTAGCCGAAGTGGTTTCGATGATGACAGGTATTCCGGTACAACGTGTTGGACAAACAGACAGTGCCAAACTGTTGAACATGTACGATAAAGTGGCCGAGAAAATTATCGGTCAGGATGATGCGATTAAAAAGTTAACCAAAGCTATCCAACGTACAAGAGCTGGATTAAAAGATCCTAAAAAGCCAATTGGTTCATTTATTTTCTTAGGTCCAACAGGCGTAGGTAAAACAGAACTGGCAAAAGAACTGGCTCGTTTCATGTTCGATAGTGATGATTCTCTGATCCAGATCGATATGAGTGAGTACATGGAGAAATTTGCGGTTTCACGTTTAGTGGGAGCGCCTCCGGGATACGTAGGTTACGAAGAAGGTGGACAATTAACTGAAAAAGTTAGAAGAAAACCTTATGCTGTAATCTTATTGGATGAGATTGAAAAAGCACACCCTGATGTATTCAATATCTTATTGCAGGTTTTGGATGAAGGACAGTTAACCGATAGTTTGGGTCGTAAAGTTGATTTTAGAAATACAATCATCATCATGACTTCTAATATTGGTGCCCGTCAACTTAAAGATTTTGGACAAGGCGTTGGTTTCTCTACAGCAGCGAAAACAAACCAGGCCGATTCTCACAGTCGTGGTGTAATAGAAAGCGCATTAAAACGTGCTTTTGCTCCTGAGTTCTTAAACCGTGTTGATGATGTAGTGGTATTCAATAGCTTAGGTAAAGATGAAATCTTCAGAATTATCGATATCGAATTAAAAGCTTTATTCGGTCGCGTTCATACCCTTGGTTATGAAATTGCATTAACCGAGAATGCTAAAGAATACATTGCTGAGAAAGGTTTTGACAGTAATTTTGGTGCCCGTCCGTTAAAAAGGGCCATCCAGAAATATTTAGAAGATCCAATTGCAGAAGAGATTCTTAAAGGCGAGCTGGCTGAAGGTGATGTTTTAGAAATTGATTACGATAAAACGACAGAGCTGATTTCGATCAACCACAAAAAAGGTGAAAAGAAAAAAGAAGAGCCGAAACAAGAAGAAGATTCTTCCAGTAAATAAATAGGAAACTCCCGATGAAAATCGGGAGTTTTTTGTTTTAGGTTTATCCTGCTATTTCTTGCTTCTGGAGTGTGAAAAAGAGGGTATAAATTATTTCTTTTTAAAGAAAATCCTTGTATCTTTCCTTAAACTATCCTGATTAATGAAACTAATTGCCTTTCCCTTAGTGTGTTTAGCGCTATGTTGCGCATTATCCTGTAAAAAAGGAGCTGATGATTCGGCCGGAACAAATGACCCGCCTGTACTTTCTACAACAACTAATATTAATAACGAAGCCTTGCTAAAATTAGTAAACGATACCCGTTTAGCTGGTTGTAATTGTGGAACAACTGTTATGCCTCCGGTTGCTGCACTCACCTGGAACATAAATTTAGGCGCTGCAGCTATTGGCCACAGTAAGTACATCGCATCGATAAAAAGCTTAACCCATAGCTCTGCCAATGGTGATAATGTGGGTGCCCGGGTTAAAGCAACAGGTTACAACTGGACAACAGTCGGTGAAAATATTGCTGTTGGCCAAACCACCGAAGTGCAGGTTTTTAACGACTGGATTAAAAGTGAAGATCACTGCAAAAATATCATGAATGCCGCCTTTAAAGAAATGGGAGCAGCTAAAACAGATAATTACTGGGTTCAGGATTTTGCAGCTAAATAAATTATTTCGTCATTTCGAGCGGAGTGCAACGCAGGCGAGAAATCTATAATAGATCTCTCTTCCAGACATTCGGGACTACGTTTCAGTCGAGATGACGACTTTCTTATGGGAATGCTCTTTTTTACACCAACTCCTTTAACGCTTGATAATACCTGTCATAATTTTGAGGATTGGTATTCAGGAATAAAAAAGGTTCGATGAGCTCCAATTCCATCAGTAAAAATTCGCCATTAACAAAAGTACCATCAACCCGCGCATAAAGGCAATCTTTAGCAAATAAGGTTACATATTGCTGTGCAGTAGCCACCAGCTCTTCACCGGGTTTTTGGGGATGAACAGATCCGCCATGGGCAGGTTGTACCCTAAAGTCGCCAGGTTTTGCCTGTTTGATTAACGAATGACTATACCCGCCATTAAAAAAAATGAAAGACCATTCACCGCTTTCCAGGATCTCAGATAGAAATGGCTGAATGATAAAATCTTCATATTGAATAAGGTGATTTAACTTTTGATTCACCTCTTTCACATTATCAATGGTGACCTTGAATGTATTTTTTGCACCGCCACTCACACAAGGTTTTACAATTAACTTATCGGTATTAAATTTTTCAAAGAAATCCTCAAGACTTATACTTTTTTGATTTTGAATAAAAAAACTAGGTGTAATCTTTAAGCCTGCGGCTTCGATTTCCTGCAGATACAGTTTATTTGCATTCCACCTTACTGTCTCAACAGGGTTAAGCAATTTTACTTTTTTTGCTTCCAGTTGATCAAGCCAGCTGTAAAATTCTTCAATCAGGTCAAAATAGTCCCATGGCGATTTTAAAATGGCAAGCGAATAATCTTCCCAGTTAATATTCGGATCATTCCAGATTACTTTTTCAATGTTCAATCCCTTTTTTTTCAGGAAATGTAAGAGTTTATCATCCTCGCTTTCAACTGTGGTGCTATCATAAGCGCCTTTATCCAGATAGGTTACTAGTGCAATATTCATAGCGTTAAAACTAAGTTTTATAATAGTGGATTACAAATCCACCTCTCACAGATCCCGATTGCAAAATTGACGGCGTTCTTCGGTATAGCCTGTACTTCCCTTAGCGTGATGCTTAAACTATTCTTGAAAAAGATGTGTCAACACGGTAGTATTATCAATCGGGGCCAGCGCACATAAAAACTTTAAAACAGACTGACCTGGTTACTCGGGATTTTGAACAAAGTGTGGTCTAAAATAATATCTTTTACATTCAAGCCATTTAAGCGGCAATGCAGCCTGAAATTATCCCTGATCATTTGAGAAATATTTCCATCTCCACGCATCCTATCTCCGAATCGGCTATCATTTACATTGCCTCCATGGCAACTTTGAATCATGTGCCAAACCTTATCAAAACGGTCTGGAAAATTTTTCTGCAACCAATCTTCAAATATCTGTCCAATGGCTCCGTTTAGCCTCACCACGGTGTAACCGGCTTTAATGGCGCCGGCATTGGCTACGGCTTTTAAAATTTTAGGAATTTCATGGTCGCTTAAACCGGGCACAAGCGGGGCAACCATTACGCCCATAGGGATTCCGTCTTTACTCAGTTCTTCTACCACCTTTAAGCGTTGCTTAGCTGTTGTGGTGCGGGGTTCCATTACCTGTCGCAAATCTTCATTTAAGCTATTGATGGAAACATAAACCATGCAGAGATTTAGCTTAGCCATTTCTTGCAGAATATCCCGGTCGCGAAGAATAAGCGAATTTTTGGTAATCATACCAATAGGCTGTTTGTAGGCCAATGCAATTTCAAGCAGCTGTCTGGTAAGTTTAAACTTTCTTTCGGCAGGTTGGTAGCAATCGGTATTGCCAGAAAGGGAAATGGTGGTGGCATCCCATCCTTTTTTCTCTAAAAATTTTTTAAATAATGCCGGCGCTTCTTTTTTAACAATTATTTTCCGCTCAAATTCTATCCCTGCGCTATAACCCCAATATTGGTGTGAATTGCGGGCATAACAATAGGTACAACCATGTTCGCAACCTTGATAGGGGTTTAAAGAATAAGCCATGCCAACATCGGGGCTGTCAACTTTGTTCACAATGGTTTTCGAATTTTCAAAAATAAAGGAGGTTTTAGGATCGCTTTCCTCCCAATCGTCTATGCCTTCATCATGTTCCTTTACATAAACGTCCTTTAAAAATTTGTTATGTGGATTAACCTGAGCGCCCCGTCCTTTAAAATATTGTTTTTCTTCTTCGCCAATCATAGATTAAAATTACTAATATTTTTAGTAATTTAACTTTCTAAAAAAGGCTACTTTTCAACATTTTTTTTTAGATCAATCGCCTCATCCATCATCTATCTCACATTTTCCATTACTTGCTCTTCGGTAGCGGTACATAATCCATCGGGACCATATCGGCCACTTTTTCGTAAGCCCAGAAACCTTCGTATAGGAGCGATCGGGAATCGTAAATGCCACCATTTTCATAGAAACGAACACCTTCACCAGTGAGGTTGGCCACAGAAATTTCATTTTCAGGTACATCCAAAGGTCTGAAGATCCAAAATCCGGTGTTAGAATAAGCCAGAGATTCCTTTTCTTTGGTATACTGGATCAGTAGCGCATCAGTATAACTCAGGTATTTTAAATTCGGGTTAAAGTAGTGCACCAGGGTATCGGTAAGTACCTCCGCTCTCGAAAATTTATCAATGGTTCGGGGCATTTCTTTTTGTTTGGTCCAAAAGGCAAGCAGTGCGGTATCTATTTTACCTTTATTTTGCCTGATGCCCGTTTTCTCAGGTACGGCCTTAATCTTTTCTAAATTGGCATTAATTAAATATTCCGGATAGCGGTTAGGGTTGGGCACCTTAACCATTTTATTAATGATAAATCCCTCTTCCTGTGTTTTATTGGCATACAGCGAGCGGAAGAAATGTTGCGACGAACCATAATAGGCCACCTCTCTGGCGGCGATATACTTTTTCTTTTTGGCTGCCGATGCTTTTAACTCTTCAAAAAAGGGATGCCCAGAATAGTAAATAATGTGCGTTCTGGAATTATATTCGAAACGATCGAGCATGTATTTTAGCCGATAGCCTAAAGCTTTATTCTCTACAATCAAAAATTCAGTGGTAGAAACCGTTAGGGTACTTTTAGTAATATCGAAATCTACATTTAACACCTGTGGATTTAATATTTTGCACTGTAAGGCATTAGGGGTTTTCCCGATAAAAAAATCTTTAAACTGATTGATATATTTCTGACGGTTAGGATCGGCCCTGATTACAACTTCTTCCAGCTGCGCAACATTTTCTTTCAAAACCAGTTCTACCTGCACTGATTTATCGGAAATGATTACACTTTTAGAGTAGGGGAGATAACCAACCAGCTGAACCAGCAGATCGTAACTTCCAGGTTTCAGATTGGATAGTTTAAACCGCCCGTCGTTATCGGCCACTGTTGCAATCTTATAGCCACTTAAATAGATACTTGCGCCAGGTAATCCATCTTTTTGATCCCTAACCAAACCACTAATCGAGAAGGTGTTTTGAGCAATGGCATTAGTACCCAACATCATCAGTAAAAGGGCTACTAAAAGGCTTTTAATCATGGAGACGAATGTAACCAAAAGGCGTAATATTTATTAAAAACAGAAAAGATTTTTAACAAATTTAACATTTGATCCTATCGTTATTTCGGGCTGGGGGCGCCTTAGTAAAATTGCTCATCCTGTTAAGCGATGGTCTTTAAGAGGAGCATTATTCAAAATAGGCCTGGTGAATACTGATTTTTTTTTCTTTGAAAACGAGGGGTCTGTTTTCTATGGCAACGGTAGCCCCGCCATCGCTTGTAGTCCTCTCCCGATGAAAAATCGGGCTGCGGGCTACCCGCTCTGTCGCGTTTATTTAACATAGGCAGGTGATTCTTGGTTCCAAAAAAACTAAATATTACTACCAGCCTAGCCAGCTAAACCCGACCGCAGTGTAAAACCCACAGCCCGAAGCATGAGGGCGAGGATTTGAACGAAGGGCGGGGCTGCTGAAACCGAAAAGCGGTGCATTTGCTTTTCAAAAAAAGGAAAAATGCAGTCTGGTGGTTATCTCTCTTAGATATTAAGTATATTAAAATAAGCCAGGTGAATAGTGATTTTTTTTGCTTTGAAAACGATAGGTCTGTTTTCCATGGCAGCGGTAGCCCCGCCATCGCTTGTAGTCCTCGCTACGCTACGCTTCACTGTTGGGCTACCCGCTCTGTCGGGTTTATTTAACATAGACAGGTACTTCTTAGTTCCAAAAAATCTAAATAGTAATACCAGCCTAGCCAGCTAAACCCGACCGCAGTGTAAAACCCACAGCCTGAAGCATGAGGGCGAGGATCTATAACAAAGGGCGGGGCTACTGAAACCGAAAAGCGGTGTATTTGCTTTTCAAAAAAAGAAAAAATGCAGTCTGGTGGTTATTTCTCTTAAATATTAATGATATTTCTACTTTTCTTCCGCTACATTAGCAGGAGGTAAATAATCCATCGGAACGCTATCGGCTATTTTCTCCCAGGCCCAATAGCCTGTATACAGCATCGACCGGGGATTGTATATGCCACCATTCTCATAAAAATATACCGGTTTTATCTGTAAGGTAATGGTTGATACCTGATAGTCGGGCATGTCTAAAGGTCTGCTGATGGATAAACCTATTTTATTAGCAAATAATGGATCTTCTTTTTCTTTGGTGTAAACGATGTAGAGTTTATCGGTAAAGTTGATACTTTTAATGCTCTCATTTTTAATGTGCACTAAGGTATCTTGCGCAATCGGGCTACGGCTTAAAATGGAAATACCATCGGGGAGGTTTTTCTTCCTGAACCAGTAACTGAGCGAATCGTTATTGTTTATGGTTATCGTTTTGCCTAATAAGCCATTCTGCACCTTTGCTAAACGTTTAATATTTGCCTTTATCGTACTATCTGAAGGTTTATCCGGATTTGGCCGGGTAATTAATTTATTAATGATAAAACCCTCTTCAGTGGCCTTGCCATGATAAATTGATTTAAAAAAGTGCTGTGGAGAACCCAGGTAGGCAGTTAAACGTTTCTTTTCCCACACCTTCTTTTTTCTGGATGATCCTTTCAAGTCTTCGTAATAAGGGAAGCCCTCATAATACATAATTTTCGATCGGCTGCTGTACTCAAAATTATTTACCTGGTATTTTATCCGGTATCCCAGTGCCTGGTTCTCGATCACTAAAAATTGATTTGTTTTTACGGTAAGTTTCCCCTCCTCATTATCGTAATCGATAATCAGCACATTTGGATTAATCATTTTACATTGCGCGGCATTGGGTGTTGTACCAATGAAAAAATCTTTGAACATGGCAATATAATAAGCCCTGTTCGGATCTGGTTTAATGGTTACTTCCTTTAACTGCGTTATATTTTCTTCTAAAACCAGATCGACTTTTATAGCCTTATCCGCAATCACAATGTTTTTATTTAAAGCTTTATAACCAACGAGCTGGACTAAAATATCATAGTTGCCGGGTTTTAAGGTTAATGTATAGCTTCCGTCATTGTTCGAAATGGTTGCAATTTTATAACCACTTACATATACGCCTGCACCAGGTAAAGCCTCACCACGTTTATCTTTAACCATACCCGAGAGGGTATAACTTTGCTGAGCGAAACAAAATTTGCCTATGGTTAATAATGAAAGTAGAAGTATAAAAGATTTCATTAATTAAATATAAACTAATTATTTAGTTTTAGTAAGCTGTAGCTGTAAAATTATTGGTGCTTTTCTTCATAGTGTCAGATATTACGATCTGATACTGAATCAAATCAATATACTATTTATCTTTTATAAATTCTACAGATATAAGCTTAGTCAGGTGGGAACATCCGACAGCACAACAACATTTCCCTACCATTAACAGATCCATAAGAAAAGTCGTCATCTCGACTGAAACGCAGTGGAACGGAGAGATCTGACTAGATAGATCTCTCGACTACGTTGCACTCCGCTCGAGATGACTTAATATAAGAATTAGGCGAGCAACTCCCTTGCATTTTCCATGGCAGATGCGCCTGGATTTTTGCCACTTAACATTTCGGCAATTACACCAATACGTTCTTCTTGTTTAAGTTTGCGAATTCCGGTTGTCGTTTTTCCACGGTCTTCATTTTTATGAACAAAGTAATGCGAAATGCCTTTGGCTGCAATTTGTGGTAAGTGTGTAATCGAAATTACCTGCATGTTTTGTCCTAAATCGGCAATTACTTCACCAACTTTTAAGGCGGTTTCGCCAGAAATTCCGGTATCAATCTCGTCGAAAATAATGGTTGGTAACGAAGTGTGTTTGGCCAATAAAGCTTTTATGGCCAACATTAATCGCGATAACTCACCACCAGATGCTACTTTATTTACCGGTGCAGGCGCCTGACCAGCATTGGCCGTAAAAAGAAGATTGATTTCATCTAAGCCATCTTTATTCAATTCGCCCAATACTTTTTGATCTAAAAGCAATTTAGCATTTAACATGCCCACTTTTTTCAAGGTAATACTGGTTTGTTCTTCTACAACCTTAATTGCTTTTTTGCGGTTGGCACTTAATTGATCGGCTTGTTTGTGCAATTCATTTTTCAATTGCTCTATTTCTTGTTGTAGTTTCCCGATATGCTCATCAGAAGATAGGAGTTTATTCAGATTCTCTTCCAATTGTTTTTGAACGGCCAGCAACTCAGTATTATCAGCAACGCGGTGTTTCTGCTGGAGTGAATAAAAAAGATCCAGTCGTTGATTAACCAGCTCTAAACGATCGGCGCTGTGTATGGTATTTTCTTCAATGCCAGAAACCTCATCGGTAATGTCTTTTATTTCGATAATCGATGAGCGTAAACGTTCGTACAGCACATTAATTGCCGGGTCGAACTTTTCTATACTCTGCAACTGTAACGATGCTTCTTTTAAAATTTGCAGAGCAGAAGGTTCACTTTCGTTAATTAAACCTGATGCGGTAAGTAAAGCTCTTTTTATGGTTTCGGCATGTGTTAAGCGTTCTAGTTCCTGTTCCAGCTCCTGTTGTTCGCCTTCCTGTAATTTTGCCTGCTCGAGCTCGTTAAATAGAAACTGCTCATAATCCTGCTTATTTCTCGCTTCGTCTGCTTCACTCACCAATTTTTTCAACAGGTTGGTATCTTGTCTTAATTTTTTAAATCCACTGCGGTAATTAAACAGGAGGGACTGATGATTAGCGAGTGAATCGACAATTAGCAGTTGAAAATCGGCATCGTTAATCTCCTGCGTGGCATGCTGGGAGTGGATGTCGATCAGCTTTTCGCCAATCTGTTTAAGAATGGATAAATTAACGGGCGTATCGTTAATAAACGACCTGGTTTTACCGTCAATGGATATCTCTCTGCGTAGTATACTTTCATTAGAGAAATCTAAATCATTTTCTTCAAAAAGTTCTTTCAGGTTTTCATCTGCCAATGCAAAACTTCCTTCAATAACACATTTTTTATCCTGGTTAAAAAAATATTTGCTTTCTGCCCGCTGGCCTAAAATTAGCGATAATGCCCCTAAAATGATGGATTTACCAGCGCCAGTTTCACCTGTTATAATATTTAAGCCTTTATCAAATTCGATATCGAGACTATCAATTAATGCGTAATTACGTATAGAAAGTTTTTGTAGCATAGCTAAGCAAAAATATCAAAATTTATTCAACAGGTGAATACAAAACAAAAACAGCGAAGAATAATCTTCGCTGTTCATCAATTGTTTGGTTTATATGGTGTTTATTTTATCGAAATGTTAATGGTATGATCATCAACAATTTTTAAGTTGGCTGCCTGAACATAACTTTTTAGGGCCAACTGATCAGCATGGGTAAAATCAGATTTTTTATACGTTACTACAGCGTTTAGGGTGTTCAGGGCTTTAACAGCACTGGTAAAATCCTGATTGTTATAAAGCATAACAGCCGGGCTTATTTGTGCGCCTTTATTTCCACCTTCTACTTTCTCCTTTTTCTCTTTCTTCTCCATTTTCTCTTTCAGTTCCTTCACTTCGTTATCGAATTTTTCTTTCAGTTTTTTATATTCTTCGGTCTGTTTTACCTTACTATTATTATCGAAATAGAATACTGCACCATCCGGACCGGTAAGCATATGTCTGTTTCCTTTAAATAGCGAATCTGAATTTAACCTACTCAATGCAGATAATCTTGCAATCTCCCCAGATTTTAAAGCATGTGCCCTAATATTCTCTATTTGAGCCCTAAACTCTGGTGAATTCACTTTAGCGGCCATATCTTCGCCCATTTTTTTCCATTTGGCTTGTGCCTCTGGCGAACCGAATTCTTTAGCCATATCTTCACCCATTTTTTTCCATTTTGCCTGGGCTTCAGGAGAGTTCATTTTCTTTTGCATCTCCTCTCCAAATTTTTTCCATTTGGCTTGTGCTTCCGGCGAATTGTATTGTTTGGCAATATCTTCACCAAATTTTTTCCATTTGGCTTGTGCTTCTGGCGAATTGTATTTTTGGGCCATCTCTTCGCCAAATTTTTTCCATTTGGCCTGTGCTTCCGGTGAATTGTATTCTTTATGTATTTTCGACAACAATGACGAATCGTTGAACTTAAATCTAAAGCTACTATCGGCATGCAGTCTGTAGATGTTTTTTCCTGCAAAAAGTTCATCTCTGTAAAAATCTTTTCTTAGGCTATCAGGCATATCTTTTACTGAGTTGTATTCGGTTTTTTTACCATCTGCATCGATCGTTACAATTTTAATTTTACGTTTCTTGGTGGTATCAGTGCAAACCATGGTTTTCACGTCGTGGTGATCGATGATACTCAAAACTTCAATTTTAGGCGTTTTTTTAGTTTCTTTTTTCTTTTCTGTTGGGTTGATCCAGGCAATAGAAAACAAGCAGGCTACCCCTAAAGTTAAGGCTGCCATTTGTTGTTTGGCGTTTAAATAATTTGTTTTCATGTTGGTTATTCTTTTAATGCGTTGATATAAATTCTGGGTTTTGCCTGTTGCTGCCAGTGCATAAGCCGGACTGTTTTTGTCTTTTAACAGTTCGAGTTTAAGTAGGGCATGGGCATAGTTGAGTGGTTTTCCGGTAATTTTTAATACCAGGTCATCGCAGGCATGCTCGCGCTCAATATGTATAAATCTACCGGCCATCCACACAAATGGGTTATAGAATAACAATGTTTCTATGGCTGTTTTAATCAGGTTCAATAAGAAGTCATTTCTTCTGATATGCGATAACTCATGGATTAATATGGCTTCAACCTGATCGTTATCTAACTGGTTTACCAGCGCCAATGGAAATAATACCACTGGTTTTAAATAACCGATAACCAAAGGCACATTAACAATGGAAGACAAATGGAACTGGGTAACTTTATTGATTTTAAGATGAGCGGTTACCTGCTCGAAAATGGCTTTCCAGCTATCTGGAACAGCACTTAAACTTTCTTTTTTCAGTTTTGAAAGCTGACCATAACCTTTAACAATAACGAATAACTGAAGCAAAATACCAATCGCGTAAAATATCACTACAACAGGGAAATATTGCTCTGCCTTGCTGCTAAAACTTGGCGGTAGGTTGTTAAAATATTGGTAAACCTGAATATTTTGAGCATTGATAGCCGGTGCCTGGCTATTAATATTCAATGTTAACTGATGAATGAAATTATAGCCAAAGCCAATAAACATTAAAATGATGGCACCAAAAGCAAGGTTGTGCTTATGTTTTGCCGCCAGCTTCGGAATGCTTAACATTACGATAAATAGGACGCCATAAATAATGGCGCTTTGCCAGAGTGAGTTTAAAATGCTCCAGCCAAATGCTTTGATGAACTGTTGTAATAAAGTTTCCATAACGGTGGTTTTAATTTTTTATACGGGGACAATCCGAAAATGTTACTGTTAATTAGGGATCTAAACCCTACACCTTTCAACCTTCAACACTAACCTTACTTTAGGCTATCTAAATATTTTTTTATTTCGTCAATCTCATCTGCACTTGCACTGTGGTTACCCAAAGCCTGCATCACCAATCTCGCTGCCGATCCGTTAAATACGTTATCGATCATTTTATTTACCAATTGTTTTTCAGTTTTATCCTGACTTACAAGTGCTTTATAGATGTGCGTTTTTTGATTGGTATCTCTTTCTACCATTCCTTTTTCGTGTAGAATCTGCATCAGTTTTAAAGTTGTGGTATACCCGGAGTCTTTTTTATTTAATGCCTCATGAACTTCTCTTACCGTTGCATTCCCCTTTTGCCAAAGCACCTGGAGGATTTCCATTTCACCTTCTGTTGGTTTGATGTTATGATTAGTCATATGTTACAAGTTGTACGAATTATTTCGTATTCAAATGTACGAAGATATTCGTAAGATCAAAATATTTTAACAAATTTTTAACTTTTGGCTTAACTGTTTGAACTGCTTAACCGGTTAACTGTGCTATAAGACGCATGAGCAGGTAGAATGTTGCATCTGCGAAGAAGGTTAATTGTTAAAAGTGGTTAATCGGTTAACTGCGATACAGGATGCAGGGTAAGGGAAAATGTGGCATGCCTATGAAGGTTAATTGTAAAACTGGTTAATCGGTTACTGCGATACAGGATGCAGGGTAAGGGAAAATGTGGCATGACTAGCTTTGGAAAAGAAAACCCCAGCTATGAAAAACTGATTTACGTTAATAAACCTGATTGATGTGGATATCGGCCCGTGTGTAAGGTCTGTAGGCGCCCGGCTGAACCATCGGGCAGGTATGAACAAAAGCAGGACTGGCTTTAATTGAAATGCTGAGATTGCTTTTCTAAACAATTAATCACCACAAATAAAGAAACTACTTAAGTGTTAACGTTGAGAACTGGTAACTGAAAGTTATTTTACGATTAACCGATTTAAACAATTAAACAGTTGACCCAAAAAACTAATTTTTCTTCAGCCCCTCGTATTTGCCAATATTCGCCGGATCGATTTCTGCAAGCATATTGTAAGCTTTCATGCGTTCCTGACCGTTTAGTTTAGAAAGTACATTGGTTACTTCTTCGGCCTTTGATGCAAAGTAAACATTAGGGAAAATTGAACCCAGTTTCTGCTTATCCATTTGCTGGAGGGCAGGCAGGGCAGCAACAATTTGCGTAAGGCCTTTATCATTATCAGTAAGCTGATCCAGGCCACTTAAATGGTAGCTGTAGATGAAATTGCGCAGTTCGCTAAAAATAGGATTCAAAACGTTTTCGTTAAACCAAAAGCGATTGCGTAAACCATCAGCTGCTTTCCAGCCGGTATTGCCCGAAGCTTGCGCCAGGTTAATGATGTTCTGTGCTTTTTTATAGTAAGGTGTTCCACCCATTTTGCTGAAGCTATCTTTATCCATTCCGATAATGGTATAAGCATAATAGGTGAGGAGGGCACTGATATTGGAAATGTAATTCTGATCAGAAAAATCGATTGTAGAACCATCGTTAAAGTTAAAATCGAAATTCTTATCGCTCATGTTTAACAAAGTGCTGTTGTAAGAGCTGTTAAAAACCGGGCGACTGCTTTGAATCTGTGCTTCGGCGGTATATCCAGAGCCACCATCCCATGAGTTGATGGTAATGACAAAACTACATTCAATCCGTTCCTGGGGTTTATAACTTTCGTTGCTAAACTTGTTATTGTTTAAAAAATCGCGGATTGTTTTTTGCAAAGCATCTAAAGTGGGCTTACTGATGTTCGAAACCTGGGGAGCCAGCAAAGTTACCCTTGCATTTAACTCCTGCGCCTGCAGTTTCCCGAAACCAAGCAATAACAATATCCAAACAATCTTTTTTATCATTTCGCAATTTTTAAAATGGCCGCACAAATATCTTTAGCCACATCCGTTTTCGATTTCATTTCAAATACAGTGCGTTCTAAAGCTTTGTTAAAAATAGTAATTTTATTGGTATCTGATTTAAAACCGGCACCCTTATCATTTAAAGAATTTAAAACCACCAGATCCAGGTTTTTCTTATCTAGTTTGCCTTTGGCGTAATTCTCCTCATCATTGGTTTCTAAGGCAAAACCCACCAAAACCTGGTGTGCTTTTTTTGTTGTACCTAAAGAAGCGAGTATGTCAGTTGTTTTTTCCAGTTCCAAAACCAAGCCCTTGTCTTGCTTTTTAATTTTTTGAGAGGCAACTTGTTTGGGGCGGTAATCGGCTACGGCGGCACACATTACGGTTATATCGGTTTCGGGGAATAACGATGAACAGGCATTGAACATATCCTGGGCACTAATTACATCAATCCTTTTTAAGGTTTGTATAGATTTTTGTGCGGTTGGTCCTGCAACTAAAGTAACATCAGCTCCAAGCCTGGCAAGTTCGTCAGCAAGGGCAAAACCCATTTTACCGGATGAATGATTGCCTATAAAACGTACCGGATCAATGGCTTCGTAAGTTGGCCCGGCAGTAACCATTACTTTTTTGCCAAATAGCGGCATCGATTTTTTAATGGTATCGTTCAGAAAGGAGACAATTTCTTCCGGTTCGGCCATTCGGCCTTCGCCCCAGAGTCCGCTGGCAAGTTCGCCATTGGCAGGTGCTATAACGGTATTGCCATAGCTAATAATGCGCTCGATATTGCCCTGGGTAGTTTCGTGTTTCCACATGTCCAGGTCCATAGCCGGGGCTACATAAACCGGGCACTTGGCCGAAAGATAAACAGCCGTTAATAAATTATCGCAGATGCCTGTTGCCAGTTTAGCCAGTGTGTTGGCACTGATCGGCGCAATGATCATGAGATCGGCCCATAGGCCCAGCTCAACATGGTTGCTCCATACGCCAGTTTCTTCTTCGAAGTATTGGGTATAAACAGGGTTTTTAGAAAGCGTAGCAAGGGTAAGTGGTGTAATGAAATTAGCACCATCAGGGGTAAGAATAACCTTTACGTTTGCACCAGCTTTTACAAGCAGCCGAACCAAAAAAGCCGACTTATATGCTGCGATGCTACCGCAAACGCCAAGGATTATATTTTTATTTTTTAGCATAATGCGCAGAGTACATAAGGCATGGAGCATAGAGCGTAGTGCTAAACGCTTTGCCCTAAACGCTATGCGCTATGCCAGTTACTTTTGTTCTTTAGCAGGATTTCTGTGATAAATTTTCTCGTTCAAAAATTCATCAATAGCAACCAAAACAGGCTTCGGCATGCGCTCGTAGTGCTTGCTGATTTCAATCTGCTCGCGGTTTTCGAAAATTTCTTCTAAATTATCGTTGCTTGAAGCAAATTCTGCCAATTTACCGTGTAACTCCTCTTTAACGTTGTTCGAAATCTGATTTGCTCTTTTAGCAATCACCACTAAAGATTCGTATAAGTTATCTGTAGTTTTATCTAAATCGTGTACGTTTCTGGTTACTGTAGTATTTGGTACAGCAGGTTTGTTAGTATTCATGTATTACTTGTTTTTAATATCCGTTTTATTAATTGTAGCAGAAGTATCTTTTAACTTTCCGGTTCTGATCAGCATCTGCTTGTATTTTTCCTGATCAGCAGCATATAATGCCAATTCTTGTTTTGTAGCCGCAATTCCAGCCTCAACATCTTCCTTAAGTACTTTTGCGTCTTTAGTATATTTACTGTCAGGGTGGTTTTCAGTAAATTCAGTATATAAAGCAAGCGCTTCATTATAACGGTCTTCCTGACGAACAACATAACTGTTTTTAGCGTATAAATACTGCGCTTTAATCATTAAGAAATCCATTTCCTCAGCATACTTAATATCCGGGTAATCTCTTTGCGCATTTTTTAAGGCAATAACCGCCGCTCTGTAATTATCTACATTACTTGGTCCGGTGGTTAAGTACATTTTAGCGTTTTCAAAAGCTTTATCCTCTAGCTTACCCCTTAGCGTGGCAATATATTTACCGGCTGCTGCAGCACGATCGCTGGTAGGATATAAGTTAATGAATAATTGTAATGCATCAATAGCTTTATAAGTATTTTCCTGATCCAAAGAGAAATTTGGAGATTCTAAATAGAAACAATAAGCGGCCATGTAGCGGGCTTCTTCCGCATCTTTACTGGCTGGATAGGTTTCTGCAAAACTTTTAAACTGGTATCTTGCAGTAGTATAATCACTTAATCTATATAAAGTATAAGCATAATAAAAGTTCAATCCTTCGGCTTCAGCACGGCCGCGGTATTTTTGAGAAAGGTCTTCAAAAAGCACCAATGCTTTGCTGTAATCGCGTTTATTGTACAAACGAAGAGCCTCCTGATATTTTTTTGCAACGTCATTACTCGCTCTCAATTTCTCGAAACGACTCTTACAACCCGCAATACCCAAAGCGGCAACAAATACTAAAATAATTAAGTGTTTAACTTTAAACATTCTGCAAAGATAATTAATAATACGATAACATCAATAAAAACAATTGGCCGCTAAGCTATGCAAAGCAATTCAGTACCATATAACAGTTAACAATTTTTAACATATATAACTGTTCGGATTTGTTTGTAAAGTATTATACTGTAATTATAGATGGATAGAAAGTCTATTAAGGCCACGCTGATCTACTCCTATACTATATAGTGTATGTTTCTTGTTTTTTAGCAAAGCAGGTTTAGTGCTACTATATAGGTATGTCCCCGCTATCCGCTTTATCCCGACCTTACGTCGGGATGCCCGCTGCTATCGGGTTTATATGGCACTGACTTCCGAAGTTTCAAGTGGTTGGGTGCGGGGAAAACTTCAGGATTGTCTGGGTATGGCACCAATAAACACTTGTTTCCTTAAAAAGTTTTGCCCGTCACAACATTTTTTCCTGTTGAAAACCATGGAGTTACCTCAAGCCTTTGGTTAATCGGCAGAAAAGCTTTGCAGAAGCATTAATTTTTCCTACTTTTGCATCCCGCTTCGGAGGAAGGGTTTTAGATAAGGATGGCATTAGGGCGAGTGAGCCAATATTTATTTTAAAATAAATATTGCGGGAGAG
>NZ_JBWJIF010000004.1:0-699715 GCF_056490665.1 Pedobacter folensis | reverse complement strand
GAGAAACCCTTTAACAGCAATGTTAAAGGGTTTTCTTGGTTTATAACCTTTTGTAAAATAAACCTTCTACTCTTAATTACCATTAAGGAGTTTAACTAGTTAAGGTTTGGATAGCATGTTTCTTAATGTCCTTCATTTCTTAATGGTAAAAGGAATGGTTAGAGGGTTTATTTCACCATTAAGCAGTTAAGGTAGTTAAGGATTTGGATAGCATGTTTCTCAATGTCCTAAATGCCTTAATATTAAAAAGATTGGCAGCAAGCTTTTTATTTCAACCATTAAGGAGTTAAGAAAGTTAAGATTTAGTTCCCACAGATTACGCTGATTTCCGCTGAATATATACTGTCTTCCCTGTTATGCCTTTACCCCAGGTTCAATAGCCCTGATGGCAGCGGAAATCCCTTTTGGGCGGAGGTAGATTGTTTACACCAAAGGTTTCCCAAAAGGATTGCAGCGCACAGCAGGACAGAACCCGGCCTACATGGTGCAGAAATTGCGCTCCAAAAAATATATTTATTTGAAAAGATGTACTTTGTTGAAGTGGACTACTTAAATAGCTAGATTAAATTATGCGTTGGCGGCTTCTTCTTTTACCGCTAACTGGCCACAAGCGGCATCAATATCTTTCCCACGGCTACGGCGGATATTGGTATTGATTCCCTGACTTTTTAAGTAATTAGAAAAAGCATCAATCTTATCGCCTTCTGCATTGGTGAAATCGGCGAAAGAAATCGGGTTATATTCAATAAGGTTTACCTTGCAAGGGATATGTTTGCAGAATTTAGCTAAATCCATGGCATCAGAAATTTCATCGTTAAAATGATTAAAAACGATGTATTCGTAAGTTACCGGATTTTTGGTTTTGGCAAAATAGTATTTAAGGGCATCTGCCAGTGCTTTTAACGAGTTGGCCTCATTAATCGGCATAATTTCATTACGCTTTTTATCATCGGCCGCATGAAGCGAAAGTGCCAGATTGAATTTTGCACCATCGTCGCCTAATTTCTTGATCATTTTAGCAATACCAGCAGTAGAAACTGTAATGCGCTTATAGCTCATGTTTAAGCCATCTGGAGCAGTAATACGCTCAATAGACTTCAATACATTGGCATAATTCAACAGTGGCTCGCCCATGCCCATATACACGATATTGGTAAGGGGATTGTTATAGTTCTGTTTAGCCTGTTTATCGATTAATACTACCTGATCATAAATCTCATCAGCATTTAAATTACGCTTACGATCCATGTAGCCAGTTGCACAGAATTTACAGGTTAAACTACAACCTACCTGAGAGCTTACACAGGCCGTCATGCGGTCTTCGAGAGGAATTAAAACCCCTTCCACAATATTGCCGTCGGCTAGCCTGAAAGTATTTTTTATGGTATGGTCGTTACTGAATTGAGAATTGTTGACCTGAACAGCATTAATAGCAAAGGTTTCATCCAATGCTTTACGAAGATCCTTGGAAAGATTACTCATTTGCTCGAAACTCGTAGCCGATTTTTCCCAAAGCCACTGGTAAATTTGCTTGGCCCTAAATGCAGGCTGTTGCATTGCTACCAGGTGTTGTTGCAATTGAGGCAAATCTAATGCACGGATATCGGTTTTTTTTGCTGTTACCATTTGTTGCAAAGGTACTTAAAAAAGGCAGAAGGTAAAAAGGTGGAAGGTATAAGGCACTTAGATAAGACCGAATTTTACAATTTCTTGGCTTATCTTCCTCTGCCTCTTGTATTTGACTTGCTTGCAGGTTTACCTTTTGCAGGTTTCGAGTTTCTGTTCCCGGTGTTACTTTTACCAGTAGGTTTTGAGCCTGAATGACCAGTCGGTTTTTTGCCGGAAGATTTTTGGCCTGATGATTTTGCCTTAAAAGATTTTTTAGGCTGTTCTTCCCTAAGTTCAGGGATTTCTTCCCAGGCATTGGCTTTTTTCTTAGCAGCACTTTTTGGCTTTGATTTAGCTTCAGAAGATGAATTTTCGACACTTTTGGTGATACTCTTCATCTCCTCTTCTGTAAGTTCCCTAAATTCTCCTGCCGGAATGCCTTTTAAATTGATATTCATGATACGTGTACGCTCTAATTTGGTCACTTCATAACCAAAATGCTCGCACATTCTACGGATCTGCCTGTTTAAACCCTGAATTAAGATAATATTAAATACGAATGTGCTGATCTGACGGACCTTACATTTACGCGTATTTACCCCCAGGATGGGAACACCGTTACTCATCTCGAAAATGAAATCTTCGGTGATGGGTTTATTAACGGTAACTACGTATTCCTTTTCATGTTTATTTCCTGCCCTTAAAATTTTGTTAACGATATCGCCATTGTTGGTCAGGAAGATCAGACCTGAGGAATCTTTGTCCAAACGGCCAATGGGAAATATCCTTTCGCTATGATTGACGTAATCAACAATATTATCGCGTACGCTGCCTTCTGTAGTACTGGTAATGCCAACAGGCTTGTTAAAAGCCAGGAGGATGAAATTACTTTCTTCTTTAGGTTCGATATTATGGCCGTTTACCATCACTTTATCGCCCGCAAAAACCTGATCGCCTACTTTAGCTCTTTTCCCGTTGATAAAAACGGTGCCTTTTTCGATATAACGGTCTGCTTCACGGCGTGAACATAATCCACTTTCACTGATGAATTTATTTAAACGGGTTGCAGAGTTATTGTTCATGCTGCAATTTTACGGAAATAAATCGTGTTATCCATTCTCCAGGCTGGCAACAAATGAATCAACAGTGCTTTTGAGTGCGGTTAAAGTTTCTTTATCTGTAATTGCCGCCTCATTGTCAATCTTCGCTTTTGCAAATGAAATCAACTGGGGCGATACCCTTGCTTCAATTACGGTTAAAATATCGATGAGCGATTGATAAGCTTTTTCGCCCTGTGTGGAGGCAACGAGCGCTAAAACAGGTTTCCCGGAAAATGATGCTGAACTTACGGTCCAATCGAGCAGGTTTTTTAGCGAACCTGGTAAACCCATGGCGTATTCTGGAGTAGAAATGATGATACCAGCTGCCTTTTGGATGGCTAAGCGAAGGTCTTCTATGGCATTTGGCGGATTTTCCTGGTCTAAATCAGGATTGAAATGTGGAATATCTGCAATGGATGAAAAGTTTGTTACCTCAAAGTCTCCGCCCAAAAGCCGGGAGATAGCCTTAATATAAAGCCCATTGGTTGATACCGTTTTCGTACTCCCGGAGATTGCCAATATTTTTTTCATTGCTAAAAGTAGCGAAGTGGAGATGGAATATCAAGATTGCCAGGTAATCCAACCGTCATTTCAAAACGGGCTGTTGAAACGCACCAGGTGTCAACAGCCCATTAAAAAAAATGATAACAAACTAAAAATTCTGGTCATCGGCACTTGGCCCATAACTTCCAGGGATTGGAATATCCAATAATCTTAAATAAACACCCAGTTGTGCCCGGTGATGAGATGTTTGGCTAAGCGAATGACGGATGGTTTCATATTTAGAATAATCGGCCAGTACCTGTTTGCCCATACTCAATACCCAACGTCCATTTAGGTCTTCTTCTGTAGCTTTTTCTAATTCCGTTTTTCCTTTCGCATAATTTTCTTCCAGAATTTTAACCAGGTCATTGGCATTTTCTACAGGTTGTTCTACATAAGGCGCTGTTTCGAAATCCAGCCCATCAGTAGTTAAAGCCAGTGAAACCCAACTCGGCAGATCGGCAATATGAACTGCAAGCGATTTCATTTTCATGCTTTTTTCGTGTGGTGCCCAGTCGAATTTGTCAACCGGTACAATAGCCAGGAATTTTTTTGTGGTATTAAATTCGGCTTCCAATTCTTTCAATAATAATTTAATAATGTCCATATTTTTCTGTTTTGTTTTTTCTGCGGTGTTTAAATCCATTAGTAATAAATCGGCTATACTCATGATTTTGATGTTTGTTTACACAAAGAAAATACAGCCCACTGACAACCCTATGGCAGCGTGAAAAATATTATTTTTAATAATTTACAGGAAGCAGATGCATGTATTCGCTCAGTGGCATGTGCTGTGTTTTTTTGAAAGGAATGCCCAGGTTTTTAAGGCAGATGATTCGGGTGAGGTTAAAATCACGGTATTGGTTACGGTAATGGCACCAGGCAATTAAATGCCAGCTAAAGGCATAAAAAATCAGGCCAATTGGCTCTACTTCTCTTTTGCTCACTTCCTCCTTATTGTTTTTATAATCGAGTTCGATCAGGTGTTTTTCGGCAATGGCGTGCTGAATAAGCGACAGGTATTCGAAGTTAAAATTTAACCTTTCCGGAATCTGCAGTTTTATATGTTGATTCAAGGTTTCGAGCTTTTCTTTTTGGCCCGTTTTTAATACTGCCTTTACTTTTGTCAGTGCTGTAGAATAATGGGTACGGATTGAGTTATCGGCAAATCCATTCACTAAACTTTCAACCAATAGCAGCGCATTGGCTTCGTCCATATTAAAAGAAACTGGTGGCAGGAAATAACCCTGAACCAGATAATAACCTTTATGTTGCTCAAAACTTACCGGTATCCCCTGCTCTCCTAATGCTTTGATATCGCGATAAACTGTACGAATACTCATATCAAATCTTTCCGCAATTTTTTCTGCAGTAATGTATTTTCGGGATTGAAGCAGGGTTAAGATTCCGAAAAGTCGGTCGATACGGTTCATAGTTTGTTTTTTTAGGCGATTAAAATTAAAGTTTTTTAATCAATTTTTCTTGTGGTACGTTATTTGTAAAAGATAAATACATATCAATTCTACAGGTTAAACCGTTATCATTAGGGTTTATCATACATAATCTGAATTAAATGGCTGCTGTTATTCAAAAGCGTTTCTTCCGGGCAATAAAAAGTAAAGTAATTATAGGTTTCCTGTTTGCCTGTTTTGCTTTGTTAATGGCATGGGGCATCAGCAAGTTTGCTTTTACACGGATGCTGGATACTGTTGAAGAAATTTCGGCCCCGAACGACCGCTTAAGAATTGTAAATGATCTCTCGCACAAAATTGCCCGGTTAGATCAGTTGCAAAGAGATGAGGCTTTCAATAAACAAGGTACCTATAGTTTTCTGAAAGAATCACGTAAATTAAGAAACAGTTTAGATACCTTACGTAAATTGTACAGGGGCGATTCTGCCCAACTGGCGCGGATAAAGTCGATCAAGAATCTGCTAACCGACCGGGATAAGCAATTTATCAATTATTTAAAGGTGAGAGAAACATTGGTGAATACCAAATCGTTCTCTGATGAAGTTCAGAAATTAAATGAACTGGTTGCGATAAGGGCAAGACAAACCGATAGTGCAGTTTTAACAACAGAAACAACGACATCGACCACTACCGTTGCGCCTGAAGAAGAGAAGAAATCGCGGAATTTTTTCACCAAGCTTTTTGGAAAGAAAAAATCGGAGGTATATAAAATTATTAACGAAGAGTTTAAAGTAAAACGTGATACCTTAAATGCAAAGGCGGAAGACAGCATCATGAAGAGTATGACCGGTTCGTTAAAAAACATCGAACTGGAGCAACGTCAGAAAAGCCAGAAATTTTTAAAACGTGAAGCAGATCTGTCTAATGCCAGTAATGCTTTAACTGCCCAAATGCTGCAGATTTTAAGAGAAGTGGAGGGTGAAGCAGTGGCCCAGGTAGATTTAAATGGTATACAGGCCAAAGAAGTGGTTAATGACGGGATTACGCAAATCACCACCATTATTATCATCTTTTTTCTGTTAACAGTTATTCTGCTGTATTTAATTTTGGCTGACATTACAAAAAGTAACCGATACAGAAGGGCCTTAGAGCTTGCTAAAGACGAGGCAGAATACCATGGTAAAGCGAAGCAACGGTTCTTATCGAACATGAGTCACGAGATCAGGACACCGCTGCAGTCTATTTTAGGCTATGCCGAGCTGATTACCCAGCAGGATGTACCGAATAAGAAAGATGTGGATGCCATTTATCAATCTTCCATTCATTTACTTCAGATTGTGAACGAGGTATTAGATTATAACCGGATTATTTCAGGTGAATTTAGTTTCAATAACCAGGTATTCAATATCAGAAAAGCCCTGGATGAGGTAGTTTCGGTCATGCGGCCACTCGCAGAACAGAAATCGTTGCAATTAAACGCAAAACTTGATCTTGCCCAGCTTGAATTTGTAAAAGGCGATGCATTTAGATTAAAGCAGATTTTATTTAATTTGTTAGGCAACGCTGTAAAGTTTACCCTGAAAGGTGAAATTAACTTATCCGTTTCATATAAAAAGCAAGGAGATGACCTGCACTTTCATTTTACCATAACAGATACCGGAATTGGCTTCGAAGAAAAAGATATTCCTAAAATATTTAATGAATTTGAGCAGATCGAATCTCCTGAGAAATATATTATCAATCAGGCTGGAACAGGTTTGGGGTTGCCTATCGTTAAATCTTTGATCGAAACGCAAGGCGGAAGAATTTATGTGAAAAGTAAACCGGGCATGGGTACTACATTTAATATTTACATGAAATATGAAAATACGACCGAACGCGTAAGCGATACCCTTGATTTAGAGCATTATGCCATTGTAAATCCAGGCACGGTTTGGGTAATTGATGATGATAAACTCATTCTCGATTTGTGTGGAATGATCTTTCAGAAAAACAAAATCCCATTTAGAAGTTTCACCCAGGTGGCCGATATCTTACATGCAGAACCTGAACCAGACTTAAAATACATATTGGTTGATATGCGCATGCCAGAAATGACGGGTTTCGAACTTTGTCATTTATTAAAAAAGAAACTCCCAGCTCACATTAAATTTTACGCCATTACCGCACAGGTTTTACCTGAAGAACGCGAAATGGTTTTAAGCGAAGGTTTTGATGGGTTGATTATGAAACCGTTTAGGGCTGTAGATATCCTTTCTATATTTGACCGGGCCGAAATTTTAACCGAACAACCAGAAGTCGATTTTTCTTCCATTGAGAAAATGACCTTTGGCGACCAGCAAATGTTGGAGAAAATATTGAACCGTTTTAAACAGGATTCTATAGATGATGCTGCATTGCTGAAAAAACATTTAACCGATAATGATCCGGATCAGGCGAGGTTATTGGTTCATCGCCTGGCCGGACGCACAGCACAGATGGGTTCAAAAACGTTAGCAAATGCATTTCGGCTACTGGAAGTAGAAATTGCTGAAAAAGGCTTAACTAAAAATATTAACTCTGAAGTTTTATTACAGATTAGAAAACTGGATAGTTTAATTGCCTTTATGGAAGAGATGGATTACGCCAATGCGGAGTAATTATTCTATGCCGTATCGCTCCATTTTAGCATAAAGCGTTTTACGGTCGATGTTTAAAATCTTGGCCGCTTTTGATTTGTTATGCCTCACTTTGATCAAGGTTTCAGTAATCAACGCTTTTTCATTCTGTTCATTCACTGCTTTCAGATCGGATGAATTACCTGGGGCGGATTGATGATGAACAGAAATCATCATTTCATCAGGTAATGCACTAATTTGGGCAACATCACCCGGACTTAATAAAACCATGCGTTTAATCACATTGCTGAGTTCTCTCAGATTTCCTGGCCAATCGTAACTCAGCAGAAGTGCTTTGGCCTCACTCGAAACACTTTTCACGTTCCGTTCTAAATCGCGGTTTGATAGCTGTATAAAATGGTTAATAAACAGTTCCAAATCTCCGCCCCTATCTCTCAATGGTGGAAGCTGGATTTTAAACTCATTTAACCGGTGATATAAATCTTCTCTAAATTCTCCCTGTTGCATGCTATTGGCCAGATCGTCATTTGTAGCCGTAATAATGCGCACGTTCACCGGAATCTGTTTGGTACTGCCCAAAGGCTGGATTACCCTTTCTTGTAATGCCCGGAGTAATTTAATCTGTACTTCGTAGCTCAGGTTGCCTACCTCATCTAAAAACAAAGTTCCGCCGTTTGCAGCCTCAAACTGCCCTTTTTTGTCATTTAACGCACCAGTAAAGGCACCTTTTACGTGTCCGAATAATTCACTGGCCGCTAAATCTTTCGATAAAGCTCCACAATCTATGGCCACGAAAGGTTTATCGGCACGTTTACTCTGCTGGTGCAGGGTTCTTGCAGCAAATTCCTTTCCTGTGCCGCTTTCGCCCTGTATAATTACCGACATATCAGTTGGGGCTACCAAATTGATGTGTTCATACAGTTTATCCGCAATTGCACTTTTCCCTTTTATAAAATCACTGTTTGTTTCTTTTGGTTCAACACTTTTTAAATCCTTTTTGGTTAAAGAATTTTTGATCACCATTAATAACTCATCCGGATTAACCGGCTTGGTAATGTAATCAAAAGCACCTAATTGTATAGATCTGACCGCGGTTCGAACATCATTAAAACTGGTCATTACGATTGCGGGTATAGACAAACCCAGATCACGGATGTGGCTAAGCACTTCAAGACCTGTTCCATCCGGAAGACGGTAATCAATTAAAAGTAAGTCGAATTCATTGTTTTCTACTTGCTTAAATGATTGCTTTACCTGGGTTACAAGGGTGATTTCATGACCGTTTTTGGTTAAAAAACCTTCAAGTAATTGAGCAAATGTGGTATCGTCTTCTAAAATCAGGATTCTCGCCATGTAACAAAAATAAGAAAAGCCGGACATAATCCGGCTTTCTTGTAATAGGTAGATGTAATTATTTTGGGTTTTATTGTACTGGCTTACCGTCTTTATCAATTTTAACTGAACCAGTTTCTGCTTCTTTTTTAACATTGATTAAATAGTATTCCTTTGTTCCTTCTTTAACAGACCAGGCTTCAGTAGCGGTCCATCCTTTGTAAGCATCAGATTTTAATGCTGTTGTAACTGGGGCAGGAAGCTCTTCCAGTTTAACCGGAGTTTTTACTGCACTATCCTGAACTGCAACAATTGCAGCATTTTTGATTGTATTTACTTCACTTGCCTGTACTGCTGAGAATCCTGCAAAAGCTAAGAACGCAGCTGATAAAATTAATTTTTTCATGGGATATATTTTTTAGTTTATGCGCAGCCCGAAGGCCACGCTTATATTGATTATGCCTATGTGGCGTACTTATTTTAGATTATTGAACTGGTTTACCGTCTTTGTCGATTTTAACCGAACCGGTTTCAGCTTCTTTTTTAACGTTGATTAAATAATACTCTTTGGTGCCTTCTTTAACCGAGAAAGCTTCAGTTGCAGTCCATCCTTTATAAGCATCAGATTTCAATGCAGTAGTTACTGGTTCAGGTAATTCTTCCAGTTTAACCGGAGTTTTTACGGCACTATCTTGAACTGCAACAATTGCAGCGTTTTTGATTGTATTTACTTCACTTGCTTGAACAGCTGTGAATCCTGCGAATGCTAAAGTAGCGGCTAAAATGATCTTTTTCATGATATTCTGTTTTAATATGGTTGGTAACTTTCGTTACGTTAAATACTCGTTAATTATGGAGCGCTAACTTATTTTATTATTGAACTGGTTTACCGTCTTTGTCGATTTTAACCGAACCGGTTTCAGCTTCTTTTTTAACGTTGATTAAATAATATTCTTTAGTGCCTTCTTTAACTGAGAAAGCTTCAGTAGCTGTCCAGCCTTTGTAAGCATCAGATTTTAATGCTGTTGTTACCGGAGCAGGAAGTTCTTCCAATTTAACCGGAGTTTTCACTGCGCTATCTTGAACTGCAACAATTGCAGTAGTTTTAAAATCTTTTACTTCACTTGCCTGTACTGCTGAGAATCCTGCTAATGCTAATACGGTTGCTGCTAAAACGAACTTTTTCATAGTATATATTTTAAAATTTAATTTGTGTAACAATACTTGCTAATGTTTCACAATGATGCCAAACCGTATATTTTGTTTAATTTATTGTTTTACAGGTGATTATGTGTGTGCCAAAGTTTTGACGCTGTGGAGTTTCTCCACACTTTGGGGTGAATGACTACAAATTTTGCAGATATTGATGGCGTTTATAAACTGAGAGGCATTTGTAAACTTATTAAACATACCTAACTAAACTCCTTACTCCACTTATCGTCATGCTAAACTTGTTTCAGCATCTTTTCAGCAAAATAGATCCTGATCTCGAAGCTTCGGGACAGGGTGACAACTACTAAAAAATCGATTTCGGGAAACTCAAAAAAGAAATTCAAAAAAATAACTTTCAATTTTTAAAAAAGAAGATTTTTTTCTATCATTGCAGCCCGATTAAAAGCCTCCTTAGCTCAGCTGGTAGAGCAACTGACTTGTAATCAGTAGGTCATTGGTTCGATTCCGATAGGAGGCTCTTTTTCTTTCCCCTTTTCTAACTTCTTTAGAAAGTAAATCAAAAATCATTTCATCATCAAAATGGACCAGACGTGGAAAAATATTTTTATTTGCTCCGGTTATTCCGCTAATTTGCGATATGTTAAAATACTTTTCAGCCGATTGGATATTTCCTGTATCATCCCCGCCGATTAAAAACGGCGTGGTAGCCGTAAATGCAGCTGGCGAAATTAAAGAAGTATTAACCGAAGAAGTGGCCGGAAATCTTAATCTGGATATCCTCAGGTATAAAGGCGCAATTGTTCCGGGTTTTATCAATACCCATTGCCATTTAGAACTCTCGCATATGTTGGGGCAGATTCCAGAACAAACGGGGCTCGTAGAATTTGTGCAAAGTATTATTAAAAGCAGGCAGGGCGATATAGATGAAATTAAAGCTGCCATGTACAATGCTGACCAGAAAATGTTCGAAAACGGGATTGTAGCCGTTGGCGATATTTCCAATCAAATTTCGTCAAAAGAAGTAAAAGCGGACAGCAAAATATACTACCATACTTTTATCGAAGCCATGGGCTTTAATCCCGAACGGGCAGATGCGATAATGGATTATGCAAAGGGAATTAAGCAAGCATTTGGACCTTTGCCCGCCTCAATTGTACCACATGCTCCTTATTCAGTATCACCTGAATTGTTCCGGTTAATAAAAGAGGAAGCCGAAAAAGATAAGGCCTATATTAGTGTTCACAATCAGGAAACCGAAGATGAAAATGCCTTTTTCGAAAATAAATCGGGTGGATTTTTAGACCTATACCAATTTTTAGGACTCGATATTTCTTTCTTCGAACCAACAAAAAAAACATCGTTACAAACCTGGTTACCCTATATTAAAGAGCAGAAGACTTTGTTGGTGCACAATACCATTTCCACTAAAGCTGATATCGCCTTTGCAAAGGAAAACAATAATAATCTGTTCTGGTGCCTTTGTCCGCAAGCCAACTTATATATCGAAAATGCTTTGCCCGATGTTGACCTTTTAATTGAAGAAAATGTAAAGATTACCTTGGGTACAGATAGTTTGGCGAGTAATCACCAGCTTAATATCCTGTCAGAAATGATCACCTTGCAGCAACACAAGCAAGTAACGTTTGAAAAACTTTTGCGTTGGGCAACGATAAACGGAGCCGAATTTTTAGCGCTTGAGCAACAAATCGGAACAATAGAAGTTGGTAAAAAGCCTGGATTGAATTTAATCCAGCTTTCTGCCGATTTTAAGATTGAAAATGATCGAGTAAAACGGTTAGTTTAAATAATAGGCATCTAGTATACAAAATTCTTTGAGTGACCATTAAAAATGGTTTGTTTTAAGGTGTCATTTGATCTCAACAAAAATTATAATGTCATTTAATCCTTGTACATTAAAAAAACTTATTTTTAATGTACAATATACTTGTTTCATTTTTTTTAATGCGACTTTAGCTTTTAACATTAAAAATCTTAAATTTTAGAATTGTACAGAATACTCTCAGAATAATAGATGCTTCTAATTTGTCATCCATTTATAAAGTAAATATTTTCGATGAATCCAATCTGTAAACTTTTCAATATTAAATACCCTATTATTCAGGCCGGAATGGTTTGGTGTAGTGGCTGGAGATTGGCATCGGCAGTTTCGAATGCAGGAGGACTTGGTATTATTGGAGCGGGTTCCATGTATCCTGATGTTTTAAGAACGCATATCCAGAAGTGCAAGTTAGCTACCGATAAACCCTTTGGTGTTAACATTCCATTGCTCTACCCCAATATTCAGGAAATTATAGATGTAGTAATCGAAGAGAAAGTAAAAATTGTATTTTCTTCTGCCGGTAATCCTGCCACATGGACCAGTTTTTTAAAAGAAAAAGGTATTACTGTAGTTCATGTAATTGCGAATACAAAATTTGCCATAAAAGCGCAGGAAGCCGGCGTGGATGCCATTGTTGCTGAAGGCTTTGAAGCAGGTGGGCACAATGGGAGGGAAGAAACCACCACCATGTGTTTAATCCCGATGATAAAAGAGGCGGTTAAAATTCCGGTTGTCGCTGCTGGTGGTATCGGGAGTGGAAAGGCTATGCTGGCTGCATTTGCATTAGGTGCCGATGCCGTTCAGATTGGTTCGGCCTTTGCTGTTGCCGAAGAATCATCTGCCCATCCGGCGTTTAAAGATAAAATTATTGCGGCTGCTGAAGGCGATACTAAGCTGGCCATGAAAAAACTGGTTCCGGTGCGCTTGCTAAAGAATGAATTTGCTGATGCGGTATCGGTGGCAGAAGCTGAAGGCGCAGATCGAAACCGCTTAATGGAGCTTTTGGGCAGAGCAAGGGCAAAAGCCGGTATGTTTGAGGGCGATATGGAAAACGGAGAACTCGAAATCGGTCAGGTTTCAGCGATGCTGAGTGAAATTAAACCTGCAAAAGAAATCCTTGAAGAAATATGGTTGGGTTTTAGCTCCGAAATACAAAGATTTAACCGTTTACAAAACGAATTGGACTTATAAACATAGCGATACACAATTGCTTTACTAACTTTGCAGTATTAAAAGTTTAACATGATCGAAAAAGATGTAAAGTCCCCTTCAGGGGATTTAGGAGTGAAACACCTCAATATAACGATAACAGGTAAAGTGCAGGGCGTTGGCTTTAGGGAAACTACAAAAATTATTGCCAACCAAATGATGGTAACGGGTTTTGTAAGGAACGAAAAAGACGGATCGGTTTACATCGAAGCGGAAGGCGAAAATGTTTTTCTGGAAGAATTTGTAAACTGGTGCCACGAAGGACCCGACCGTTCGCGTGTAGAAAATGTGACGGTAAGCGATGGCGAAGTAAAAAACTATCGTAATTTTGAAATCTTAAGGAAATAAATTGCTGAATTGTTGGATTGCTATACTGTTCCGCTCAGGAGCTTATCTCAATACGCAGTACTCAAATCTCAATCGTAAATGTCTGTATATAAAAAGTTTCTTGGGCAAACAATGGTTTATGGTATCAGCACCATTGCCTCCCGATTACTCAATTTCATATTAACACCAATATTTACCCGAAGTTACGGTGCAAGTGCATTAGGTGTTTTTACCAAAATGTATGCTTATGCCTCTATGATCAATGCCATATTGGCCTTTGGAATGGAAACTACTTTTTTTAGATACCTCAATAAACACGAAGACAAAAAACAGCAGGTTTACAACAATTCTTTTCTGATCGTTGCTTTTATCTCAACATTCTTTTTAATTACTGGTCTTGTTTTTACCGAACCGATAACCAAATGGTTGTTAAATAGTAACATGTCACACTATCAGGATCAAAAAAGATATGTGCAGTATTTTCTCTGGCTCTTGTTTTCGGATGCCATTTGTGTAATTCCTTTTGCCAGGATCAGGGCTGATGGAAAACCTTTCAGGTATAGTATCATTAAATTTGTGAATATCTTAAGTTATGTACTCTTAAGCCTGTTTTTTATTTATGGTATTCCACTAATTATTAAACACGATTTACCTGGCGCATCCTTTTTTCAAAACTGGTTTCGCGATAAATGGGTTGGATATGTGTTTATTGCCAATCTGGTCGCCAGTGCACTAACCTTTTTGCTTTTAGTACCAGAATTTTTAAAGGTTCAGTTTAAATTTGACCGCGATCTGTTTAAAAAAATGCTTTCTTACAGCTGGCCTGTTTTGATCGCAAATTTATCTTTCATTGTCAATGAAAATCTGGACAAAATACTTTTGGATAAATACACGACCGAAGCAGAAGTAGGTATTTATGGCGCTGTTTGTAAATTGGCCATATTCCTGAGTATTTTCAATATGGCTTTTAGACTGGGTGCTGAGCCATTTTTCTTCAGCTATGCTAAAAATGAAAATGCAAAGGTTACTTATGCAAAAATTCTAGAGTATTTTGTAATTGCACTTTCCATTCTTTTTGTGGCACTCACTGCCAATATCGAAATCCTGAAATACTTTATCAGTCGCGATGCAAAACACCTGGCCGAATATTGGGTCGGTTTACCCGCAGTGCCTTATTTACTGGTGGGATATGTGTGTTTAGGCATTTATATGAACCTGTCGATCTGGTACCGATTATCTGATCAAACGAGGTTTGGATTGTACATTTCTTTAATTGGGGCCTTTATTACCATTGTATTCAATATGATATTGATTCCAAAGTTTAGCTACATGGGCTCGGCCTGGGTTTCGATGGCTACCTATGGAACAATGATGATTATTTCTTATATCCTCGGACAGAAATATTACCCGATTCCCTACAACCTGAAAAAGATTTTAGCCTACTTAATCATTTCCATCATACTGGTATTCTCTTCGTTTTTTGTATTTAACAGAAACATTTATATTGGTAATGCCATGTTAATTGTTTTTGTTGCAGGCATTGCTTATTTCGAAAAGAATGATTTAATGAAAATATTGAAGAGGTAGACGGCTAAAGGGTTTAAGGCTTCTGATTTTACCTAAAATCTCATATCTCCAATCTCAATTCTAATAAAAATGGAAATAAAAATTATCAGTACATCCGAACACCCACTGCCACAATACGAAACTGCACATGCAGCTGGCATGGACCTGAGGGCGGCAATAACTGAAGAAATAATACTGAAACCTTTGCAAAGATTACTGGTGCCAACAGGTTTGTTTATTGAATTACCGGTTGGCTACGAAGCACAGATCAGGCCCAGAAGTGGCTTGGCCTATAAACATGGTATTAGCATTGTAAATGCACCTGGCACAATTGATGCCGATTACCGTGGCGAAATAAAAGTTTTATTGGTAAATTTATCAGATACAGATTTTAAAATCGTTAATGGCGATAGAATTGCACAAATGGTTGTGGCAAAACACGAAACCGTTAGCTGGCAAACTGTTGAACAATTAGGGGAAACTGCCCGCGGAGAAGGTGGTTACGGACATACGGGGAAGTAGTCCGCAGTCCTGAGTCAGAAGTCTTTAGTCAGGAGTTAATTTTTGGATGGATAAAATAACATGAAATACAAAGTACATTTTCTTGTAGGAGCGACGTTAATGGGCTTCCAGGCTTTTGGGCAGGGAGCGGTTACGCCAAGCAACAATCGTGATAGCAATATGGTAAAACAATTGTTTTTTGCGGGCCTGCGGGAGAAAATGTCTGAAAATTATGTTGTGGCCTCTACCAATTTCAATAAAATTGTCGGCCTGGACCCAAATAACCATGCGGCCTATTTCGAGCTCGCCAATGCAAACCTGCGTTTAGATAAACTTTCAGAAGCGGAACAAAATATAAAACAGGCAATTAAATTAAATGCAGGCAATTTATGGTACTGGCGCTTACTTGGTGAGGTATATAAACGCACCAATAAAATGCCCGAACTCATCGAGGTGTTTAATCAGTTGATCCGCCTAGATCCCGAAAACGATGCTTATTATTTTGATAAAGCCAATGCGCAGTTTTTAGCCAATCAGCTCGATGCCGCAAAAAAAACCTATGAGGAGATCCAGGCTAAATTTGGAGAATCGAGAGATTTAGTGAACGCGAAAAAACGCCTGCAATCGAATGGAAATGCCACCGAAAGTGATATTGTTAAATTACTGGAAGGCAATCAGGCTGATGTAAAGAACTACCTGTATGCTGCAGGTTTACTTTTGCAGAAAGGAAATGATCCGGAAGCCTTAAAGGTGTTAACCAAAGCACAACAACTTGAACCCCATAATTTTGAGGTGAACCTGGCTTTGGCCGATATTTACCGCAGGCAAAAAAATGATGAAGCTGCATTTTCTTCCTTAAAATTAGCTTTCGAAAGCAATGAAATGCCACTTACTGAAAAGGTGAAGATTATTGCGGCACTTTTTCCAAAACTTAATCAGCCTATTGTTGCTAAAAATGTAACCGAACTGAGTAAACTGGTGGCTGAAAAAAATCCGGCTGAAGCAAAAGCATTGGCGCTTTATGGCGACGTACTTTATCAGCAGAACAATTTAAAAGAGGCATTGACTCAATATCAGGCTGCTTTAAAACTTAACGAACAGGTTTATGTCGTTTGGGAGCAGGTCATTAATATCCAAACACTATTGGGGCACTATGAGGAAGCCATAAAGGTTGGTGATGAAGCTTTAAGCATTTATCCCAATCAGGCCAGCTTGTACTATTATATGGCTTATGCCTTGTTTAAAACAGGCAAATACGAGCCTGCCCAAAGCAATTTAAAAACTTCACTACAGTTAGATGTGGAGAATAAAAGCCTGCAGGCACAGATCTATGCTCTACAGGGCGATATCTACATCAACCAGAATAATTTTCCCCTGGCTAAAACCGCTTTCGAAAAAGCCATTTCAACCGAGCCCGATAATTATCTCATCATGAATAATTATGCTTACTATCTGGCGTTAAGAAATGACGACCTAACCAAGGCAGCGAAATATGCAGAAACAGCGGCCAATGCAATGCCTAATAATTCCTCAATTGTAGATACCTATGCCTTTATTCTGTTTAAACAGCAAAAATACGATCTGGCGAAAACGTGGATCGAAAAGGCTTTGCAAAACAATAGCAGTAAAAATGGTGTTTACTTGGAGCGATACGGCGATATACTTTTTATGAAAGGTGAAAAGGATGCAGCATTAATCCAATGGCAAAAAGCAAAAGAGGCTGGAAACGGATCAGAAGTATTAATTAAAAAGATAAATGAAAAGAAGTATTTTAAATAGCGCATTCCTGTTAGGAGCTGTAATTTTTGTTTCGGCATGTAAACCTAAAAAAGAAATTGTAGTGGCTCCCCCTACTAAAACAGAAACCAAAACTGATAATTCGAAAGCAGAAGCCCTAACCTTATTAAATAGCAAACAACTTAAATTTAATACACTTTCTTTAAAAGCAAAAGCAACTTTAGATATTGCCGGCGATGCAAATGATGTAACCATGAATTTCAAGATGAAAGATAAGGAAACCATTTGGGTGAGCATTACTGCATTAGGTGGAATGGCAGAGGTGGCAAGAGCCTTGATTACGCCTGACAGCATCAAGATCATGAACCGGATGAAAAGCGAATACCTAAAAAAACCATTTAGTTACATTTACAATTTCACCAATAAACAGGTTAATTTTAATACCCTACAGGCCATTTTAACGGGTAATGCCATGGGCGAGTTTTTAACGGCAGAATCTGATGTTAAACAAGAAAATGGTGTTTGGGTCGTCTCTGGAAGCAAATCGGAGTTAGATTACAAATTGCTTTTTAACACGCTTTTCAAAGTGTCAGAAACCAATTTAAATGACGCTAAAAACGGTCAGGCTTTAAAAGTAACCTATACTGATTATCAAAAATTAAATGAATCATTATTTCCTAGTGCATTGCAGATCAAAACACTATCTAAAGCAAAGAAAATAAACATCGACTTACAATTTGTAAAAATTGATGGCAATGTTCCGGTCGATTTTCCGTTTAGTGTACCAAAGAGATTTGCGGTTGTAAAGTAAAATAGAACTCATTACTTATTTTAGCTAATTGATTTGCCAGGGGTAGATACTGTATAGGTATAGCGGCTCTGGCAATCTTTGTTGTGCATGAAGATTGAGTGAAGACAGTTCTGTAATAAGCAATTATGACTTTAGTATCTCGATTTTAATATTTTTTACTACAAAATTTTTATACTTTTGGCTTAATGAAGCTACAAAAACTCCTATTTATCCTTTTTTTAAGCGTGTTAACCCTTTCGGCGGTTGCACAAACTGAAAGTCAGCTCAGAAGGAAAAAAGAAGCTATACAACGCGAAATCGAACAGCTTCAAAAGAATTTGAATAAAACTGCCAGTGGTAAAAAGCTTACTATACAGCAGATTAATACGATAAATGCCCAGATTAGGTTGCGCCAGGATAAAATCGGCACCATCAACTCTGAAATAAAAAATCTGGATAACCAAATCTCTCAGAACACAAATACCGTACATACGTTGCAAGGTCAGTTAGGCGATCTTAAAAAAGAATATGCCGGCATGATCCGTTTTGCCCAGCGCAACAGAAATTCGTACGATAAAATGATGTTCATTTTTGCAGCGAAGGATTTTAATCAGGCTTATAAAAGAATAAAGTATTTACAGCAGTTTAGTCAATACCGTAAAAAACAGGCTGGTTACATTGAAAATACCCAGCAAGACCTGAATGGTAAAATTAAAGTGCTGGATAAAACACTTAGAGAAAAAAGTGACCTGTTGAAGGAACAGGAAAGAGAGCGTGAACGTTTAAGTAAAGATAAAAATAAACAATCAGTAGAATTAAACAAGCTGAGTAAAGACGAAAGGCAGTTTAAACAAGATATTACCAGCCGTAAAAAACAGCAGGCGCAGATAGACAGGGCCATTAGTGCTGCTATTCAGCGGGCAATTGAAGAAGCCAGAAGGAAAGCCGCTGAAGAGGCCAGAAGAAAAGCAGCTGAAGAAGCAAGGATAGCGGCGGCAAAAGCCAAGGCTGAAAATAAACCTGTACCTACAGCACCAGCTACGCCAACGGCTAAAGCAAAATCGACAGGAGAATTGCTTACTGCAACACCAGAGGCAGCGCGGTTATCGGCAGGTTTTGAAAATAACAGGGGAAGGTTACCTTGGCCGGTAGCCACAGGAACAATAACCGAAAGGTTTGGTATGCATAAGATCGATCAGGCCAGTTACACCAATGATGGTGTAGATATTACTACAACAGACGGGGCGGCGGTTAGAGCGGTATTTGCAGGTAAGGTTGCAGCTGTTCAGGTAATGATGGGTAGGACAGTAGTTTTGATCAACCATGGCGAGTACTTTACGGTATATCAAAACCTAAAATCGGTCAGTGTGAGCGTAGGTAATTCTGTTGATACCAAACAAACCATTGGGGTTGTAGCCAACACCGGCGATGATGCTGTACTGAAGTTTCAGATCAGAAGAGGGCAGGCAGCTTTAAATCCAGAAGCGTGGATTAGTAAATAAACTTAAGACAACTTAAAATGTCTATATTTGTATAAATTATATTAGTGATGTATCAAGGCACGTTATTAGAGTTTTTAAACATGGGTGGATCAGAGATCGTACTCATTTTAGTGGTCGTTCTATTGTTGTTCGGGGGTAAAAAATTACCTGAACTTGCCAGAGGACTAGGGAAAGGGATCAGAGAATTCAAAGATGCCTCTGATGGTGTGAAGCGTGAAATCCATAGGAATATCAATGCCATGGATTTAGATAAAGAAGAAGCAGAAGAAACAGCGGTAAACCATAGTCAGCGCCATCATCCGACAGAAGAACCTTCTGTTGATGAAAAGGCAGAGGCAAGTGCAACCCATACAGAAGCCAGCACGCCTGTTGACGAAAAAATTATAACTGACAAAGAAAAAGTTTAAACAAAAAGTTATGTTAAATACAACAATAGCAGCAATGCTTGGAACGCCAGAAATTATCATTATTGCGGTAGTGGTATTGTTATTATTTGGTGGTAAAAAAATTCCTGAACTAATGAGAGGTTTAGGTAAAGGTGTTAAAGAATTTAAAGATGGTAAAGATGGTGTTGATGGAGAACAAGTAGATCCGTCAAACCGTGATAAAACCGTTTAATTGCAATAATTTTTAGTTTTGAAGAAATACAGCTCTCTTAAAGAGATTCAAGCACTCATTTCGCAAAAGCAATTAACTTTACCCGATTTATTAGCTTATTATTTTAAGCAAATTGAAAATAATGAACACCTCAATGCATTTAATGAGGTGTTTTTTTTATCGGCCGAAGTTCAGGCAAAAGCGATACAGCAAAAAATAGAAGAAGGTAAGCAAGGTAAACTTGCAGGGATGGTTATTGGTATTAAAGATAATATCTGTTACAAAGACCATATCGTTACTGCATCGTCAAAAATGCTCGAAGGCTTTGTATCTCCATATTCTTCTACAGTTGTGCAACGATTGTTACAGGAAGATGCCATTATTATTGGTCGTTTAAACTGTGATGAGTTTGCTATGGGCGGCTCAAATGAAACTTCATACTATGGGGTTGCTAAAAATGCGGCAAATCCCGACCTTGTTCCAGGTGGGTCTTCAGGTGGATCAGCTGTAGCGGTTCAGGCCGATATGTGTTTGTCTGCGCTAGGAACTGATACCGGTGGTTCGGTAAGACAGCCAGCAGCATTTTGCGGGCAAATCGGTCTTAAGCCTACTTATGGGCGTATCTCAAGGTACGGTGTTATTGCCTATGCTTCCTCTTTCGATCAGGTGGGGCCAATCACCTCTTCAGTAGAAGATGCTGCTTTGCTTTTGCAGGTCTTAGCTGGCGAAGATGATTATGATTCTACCGTTTCTCCGGTTCCAGTACCCGATTATCCTGATCATTTAAACGAGCATAAAAAACAAAAAATAGCAGTATTAAAGGAAACGATTGAGAGCGAAGCCCTCGATCCTGAAATCAAATCAGCTATTTTAAAATCAATCGAGCAGCTCAAAGCAGATGGACATACAGTTGAGTATGTTTCTTTTGATTTGCTGGATTATCTGGTTCCGGCTTATTATATCTTAACAACGGCCGAAGCCTCTTCAAATCTTTCGCGTTATGATGGCGTTCATTACGGACATCGTAACCTGGAAGCGAAATCGCTGAACGAACTTTATAAGTTATCCCGTGCAGAAGGTTTTGGTGAAGAAGTAAAACGCCGCATCCTTTTAGGTACTTTTGTTTTAAGTGCAGGCTATTACGATGCTTATTATCAAAAAGCACAGCAGGTTCGCCGGTTAATCAGAGAAAAAATGGATGTTTTGTTCCAGGATTATGATTTAATTCTTTCTCCTGTGGCACCAACAGCCGCTTTTAAAATCGGCGATAATGTTCAGGACGCAATTGTGATGTACATGGCCGATATTTTTACCGTGTTACCTTCTTTAAGTGGAAATCCGGCTATTGCCTTGCCAATAGGCAATAATACAGAAGGTTTACCGTTAAGTATACAATTTACAGCCAAACATTTTGAGGAAGATAAGCTTCTGGCTTTTTCTCAGGCATTTTTATCATAGTTTTATCGTCATTGCGAAGTACGAAGCAATTTAATGTAAAAAAGCATTATCGTTAAGTATGGCAATGGCATTTCATTAGCTGTTTTCCAGGCATTGTCTGGGAGGTTCGCAGGTTCTTATTTTAGTTCCCTATGGAAAGAAGAAAGGATTTGTACAAAGGTTTGTGGGAACACCAGCCACGGCTAATGAAAATTTGAACCAATAGCCCATGATTAAAAAATTACTTTTTGCTTCAATTTGTGCATGCTTAGGATACATTTCTTCCTCTTCCGCGCAACAAACACTCAAACTGGATAGTCTTCCGAAGATTCACAATAACATCTTTATCAATACCGATACGGTAGCTGTACCGGTTGTTTCAGAGAACCCGTTAAGCATGGGCCAGAATTTTATCTATAAACTCAGGCTCGATTCTATTGCGAAAACGGTACCCCTTCCGTATAACGAGTACGTTCAGCAGTATATCGATATTTATGCCAAGCGTAAAGATATGTTCGGGAAAATGATTGGCTTGTCGAGTTATTACTTCCCTATTTTTGATAAAGCCTTAAAAGATTATAACATTCCGCAGGAAATAAAATATTTAACCATCGTCGAATCGCAGATGAATCCGCATGCCATTTCGAGAGTTGGGGCAACAGGGATCTGGCAGTTTATGTTCGGCACGGGTAAGGCTTATGGCCTGAAGATGGATAATTTTGTGGACGAACGCAAAGATCCGATTCAGGCGAGTTATGCAGCGGCAGCCTATTTTAGAGATGCTTTTGAAGAGCTAGGCGATTGGCTGTTGGCCATTGCCGCCTATAACTGCGGAAAGGGTAATGTTAACCGGGCGATTGATAAAGCTGGCTCGAGGGATTTTTGGGTGATCAGGCAATTTTTACCTAAAGAAACCAGAAATTATGTGCCGGCATTTATTGCTGCGGTTTACGTAATGAATTATTCGGGCAAACATCAGATTACCGCGCAAGCCTCAAGCATGTTTTTAAAAACCGATACGGTTCAAACGACTCGCTTCGTTTCGCTGTCTACACTCGCAAAGGTGTTAAATGTTGATGAAGCAGCCATTATGGCCTTAAACCCATCGTACAAGAAAAAGATCGTGAATGGCACAGATGATGAACCCAAGCGTATTGTGATGCCTAAGTTAAGGGATATCGATTACGCCGGAATTTACGATGTGTTAAATAATCAGGAAGTGGAGGTGAACATGAAAGTGGTGGCCGCCAGTACTGATGATGTAAGAGATTTAAGAAAGAAAAAAACCAAAAGTATCGCTACAACCGCTGTAGTTTACCATAAAGTTACCTCCGGACAAAGTTTGACAACTGTTGCCGATAAATATGGTGTAGAGGTACAGGATTTAAGGGTTTGGAACGGTTTAAAAAACAAAACCCTGGTGCCTGGACAAAAATTAAAAATCTATGCCAAAAACCGTACACCGTTAAAAGCACCATCGTCGTTCTTGAGTTACAAAGTTAAAACAGGCGATACCTTGTCTGAAATTGCCGAGAAATTTGACGGTGCAACCGTTCAGAGTATCAGAAGAGATAACCGTTTATCCAAAGCCGGTTTGCAAGTTGGTATGATCCTGAAAATTAGCAGGGGCTAATACGGAAACGAAACAATTGCGCTTATTTCTTGATCAGGTAATTTGAAATGGTATCATAAACCTGGTTTAATCCATTGCTGCAACAGGCAGCTTAATGTCGCGTCTTATTTAACTTTTTTGAAGGGCTTTTTATTTTATGCCTCATAAAAAGAATTGTACCTTTGCCCCCGTCACTAATAAGTTACGTAATGAGTAAGACCACTAGAAAGCAAGATGCGCTTGATTACCACTCGCAAGGCCGTCCAGGAAAGATACAAGTAGTACCCACAAAACCTACAACATCGCAAAGAGATTTAACTTTAGCGTATTCCCCTGGCGTTGCAGAGCCGTGTTTGAAGATTGCAGAAAATAAAGAAGATGTTTATAAATATACCGCAAAGGGCAACCTGGTTGCGGTAATCAGTAACGGTACAGCCGTTTTAGGTTTAGGCGATATCGGTCCGGAAGCCGGAAAACCAGTAATGGAAGGAAAAGGTTTGCTTTTCAAGATCTTTGCTGATATTGATGTATTCGATTTAGAGTTAGACACCAAAAATGTTGACGATTTTGTGAAAATCGTGAAGGCTTTAGAGCCAACATTTGGTGGTGTTAACTTAGAAGATATTAAAGCGCCAGAATGTTTCGAAATTGAGCGTCGCTTAAAGGAAGAAATGAACATTCCGGTCATGCATGATGATCAGCACGGTACAGCGATTATTTCAGCTGCGGCATTGCTGAACGCCTGCGAAATCTTCAAGAAAAAAATGGATAAGATTAAAATTGTAGTTAATGGTGCTGGTGCCGCTGCAATTTCTTGTACCAAACTTTATGTTTCTTTGGGCGCTAAAAAAGAGAACATCATCATGTGTGATCGTTCTGGTGTGATCCGTAAAGACCGTGAAGTACTTGATGAGATTAAAGCTGAATTTGCTACAGATAGAAAAATCAGCACTTTGGCCGAAGCCATGAAAGATTCTGACGTGTTTATCGGTCTTTCATCAGCCGATTGTGTTACCGCAGAAATGTTAACTTCGATGGCCAAAAACCCAATCGTTTTTGCAATGGCCAATCCTAATCCCGAGATTGCCTACGAACTGGCGATCAAAACCCGTAAAGATATTATTATGGCTACAGGCCGTTCTGATTATCCGAACCAGGTAAATAACGTTTTAGGTTTCCCTTATATTTTCCGTGGTGCGCTTGATGTTCGCGCAACAGGTATTAACGAGCCGATGAAAATCGCTGCCGTTAAAGCCATCGCAGAATTGGCTAAAAAATCGGTTCCAGAGGCTGTAAACTTAGCTTACAATGCCCGTAACCTTAAATTCGGTAAAGAATATATTATTCCAAAACCTGTCGATTTTAGGTTAATTACAGAGGTTTCTATCGCGGTAGCCAAAGCAGCCATTGAAAGTGGCGTGGCCCGTAAAATTATTACCGATTGGGATGCGTATAGCGAAGAATTAAGAAAACGTTTAGGTTTGGATGATGCCATTATGCGTGCCATTACCACCAAAGCTAAAACAGATCCAAAAAGAGTTGTATTTGCCGAAGCTGATAATTACAAAATTTTAAAAGCAGCGCAGATTGTTAACGACGAGAATATCGCCATTCCAATCCTTTTAGGAAATAAAGATAAAATACAGGCGATTATTGATGAGCACGGTTTGGAGTTAGAAGGTGTAGAGATCATCGATCAGATGCAGAATCCTGATAAAACCAAACAATATGCCGAGGCGCTTTATCAAAAACGTCAGCGTAAAGGGGTTTCTCTAACTGATGCCACTAAATTATTGAGAGACCGTAACTATTATGGTGCATCGATGGTTGAGTTTGGCGAAGCCGATGCCATGATTTCGGGTCTGACCAAAAATTATGGATCGACCATTAAGCCTGCTTTACACGTAATTGGTGTTGATCCAAGTGTGAAACGTGTTGCGGGTATGTACATGATGATGACCAAAAAAGGTCCGGTTTTCTTCGGAGATACCACAGTAAACGTAGATCCAACAGCAGAAGAGCTGGTAGATATTACTTTATTGCTTGATAAATCTGTTAAGCAGTTTAACATCAAACCCCGCATTGCTTTATTATCTTATTCAAACTTTGGTTCGAACGATGGGGTAACACCAAATAAAGTAAGGGAAACAGTTAAACTTTTGCATAAAAATCATCCGGAGGTAATTGTAGATGGAGAGATGCAGGGAAACTTTGCCATCAACAACGAACTGTTAAAAGATAATTTTCCATTTAGTACCCTGGCAGATGCTCCAGCTAACACTTTAGTGTTCCCAAATCTCGAATCAGGAAACATTGCATACAAATTGTTACAAGAGTTAGGCGGTGCCGAAGCGGTTGGTCCGATCCTGCTTGGACTGAATAAACCTGTTCATATTGTTCAATTAGGTAGTTCTGTACGCGAAATCGTCAATATGGTTACCATTGCTGTTGTAGATGTGCAAGCAAAAGAAGAAATTGCAACATCGAAACGAAAAGGTATATTTGGAAAAACAACTAAAAAGTAGAATTACATGTACGCCTATATTGATGGTAAATTGACATTCAAAAACCCGGCATATGTTGTGGTTGAAGCCGGAGGTATAGGCTATCATATAAACATTTCTTTAAATACATACAGCGCTTTGGGCGATGCAGAAAGGTGTAAACTATACACCTGGCTGCATGTAAAAGAAGATGCACATACATTATACGGCTTCGCCGATGAAGGCGAACGCCGTTTATTTTTACACTTAATATCGGTATCGGGAATTGGACCAAATACAGGTAGAATGATTTTATCATCGATTACACCTATAGAAATCCAGACCGCGATTGTTAAAGCAGATTTACCCCTAATTCAACGGATTAAGGGCTTAGGAGCTAAAACGGCACAACGCCTGGTTTTAGAACTCCAGGATAAACTAAAAAAAGAAGGGGCAGACTCGTTAATTTCTATGCCTCAACACAATACTGTTAAAGATGAAGCGTTATCAGCATTGGTAATGCTCGGATTCGCCAAACAAACCGCCGAAAAAACTATAGACCAGATTTTAAAAGTGACAGAGGGAACACTTTCGGTAGAGCAACTAATTAAACAAGCTTTAAAAACTTTATAGATCTACTGCCTTTGAAGAGAATATCTACATTTCTGTTTCTCATCCCTCTTTTTTTAATTGCTTCTCAAAACGCTTTCTCCCAAGTTGTTCCAAGCAAAACGGATACCATTACGCCAAAAAATAATTTTGGTTTACGCGAAAAGGAACGTTTAGGACTTAGCCCGGCCGTTAATCCATTTTCTCCTGCGCCCAGTAATTTAAAGCGTGTGGTAGAATACGATGCCAAGAATAAACGTTATGTGGTAAAGGAATTAATTGGTGAAAAATTTGTTTTAAATACACAATATTTAACGATCGATGAATACCAGCGATTGGTTAACAGTGAGATAAAACGCGGTAACTGGCGGAGTATTTCAAATGCAGAGGTAAGTGATTATAGAAGCACAGGTATCATTCCCCAGATTCAGGTAAACAGTAAAGCTTTCGAAAAATTATTCGGTGGAACAACCATCGATATACAGCCCCGCGGGGAAGCCGAGCTCACCTTTTTAGGCCGGGTAAATAAAAATGAAAACCCGCTTTTTAACGAACGACAAAGGGTACAGACCAATTTCGATTTTAACCAGAGGATACAAATGGATCTGGTGGGTAACATTGGAACTAAATTAAAAATCAAAAGCAATTACAATACCGAGGCCCAATTTGATTTCGAAAACCAGATCAAACTCGATTATACCGGCGGACCAGATGATATTATCCAAAAAATTGAAGCGGGTAACGTAAGCTTGCCTTTAAATACCTCTTTAATTACCGGAACACAGGCCCTTTTCGGGATTAAAACACAGTTGAAATTCGGACGCTTAAATGTAACAAGTGTTTACACCCAGCAGAAATCCGAATCGAGGGAAATTAAGATTACCAACGGGGCGCAGCAAAATACCACTACCGTAAATATCGATAGCTACGAGGCTAACAAACACTATTTCCTGTCACAATATTTCAGGAACAACTACAACAAAAATCTGGCTAACGCACCCATTATCACTTCGCCGATACAGATTACTAAAATTGAGGTTTGGATTACCAATAAGGCCGGTAATACTACTGATTCGCGAGATGTATTGGGTTTGATGGATTTGGGCGAAAATGCGCCTTTTAATACTTCTTTGCTTACGGGTGGTACTTCAGGTTTGCCAGCGGGAACGACCGCAACGGGTTTTTCGCAACAATCGAATAATTTGATTGCGCAATTAAATGCTTATCAGGGTGGCGCGATAAGGCAAACCAATTCTAACGCCGTACTCTCTTTCTTCCAGACAACGCCAGCCAATAGCAGCAATACCGATAACTTTGCCAAACTGATCTACGCCCGGAAATTAAACGAACGGGAGTTTACTTTTCAGCCGCAACTGGGTTATTTATCACTAAACAACCCTTTAAATTCCGATGAGGTTTTAGCTGTTGCTTACCGCTATACTTATAATGGGGTAGAATACCAGGTGGGTGAATTTTCTACCGACGTTTCTTTTGATGCGGCTAATCCGAAAGTGCTTTACGCTAAATTGCTAAAGAACGAAACCACTAAAATCAAACTTCCTACCTGGGATTTGATGATGAAAAATATCTACTCTATTGGGGGATATCAGATCAGCAGTCAAAATTTCAAACTCGATATTTACCGCATTGATAATGAAACCGGTGTGGATAATCCGGTAATGACCGAAGGACAAAATACGGCGAATAAACAGTGGATTGCCTTAACTGAATTCGATCGCTTAAATCAGCAAAATGAACGTAAACCCGATGGGATTTTCGATTTTGTGGCCGCAAATAATGCCTTTGGTTCGTACTCAACGGCGAGCAATGCCAATCAGGCCAGCATGTTTGGGGTAGGCAGCAACGGGCAAACCTCGTTGGTAACCAATACCAATTCGGGTTATATCACCATCGACCCGGCAAACGGCAGGATTATCTTTCCGGTAATTGAACCTTTCGGTAAAGATTTAGCTGCCAGATTTTTGCCCAGCGAACAGGCATTAATTAATAAATATACTTTTACAGCGCTTTACGATTCGACGCAGACTATTGCCAAACAGTTATTTCAAAACCAGAACCGGTATATCATTAAGGTAAATTACCAATCCGATATTTCTTCTGAATTTAGTTTGAATGCCATAAATGTTCCCGAAGGATCGGTAAAGGTTTTTGCAGGAACCATGCCATTAACTGAAGGCATAGATTTTACGGTTGATTATCAAGGTGGCCGGGTGAGCATTATCAACCAGGCACTGTTGGTATCTGGCCAGCCGATTCGGATAACTACAGAAAACAATGAACTTTTTGGTCTGCAGCAACGCTCGCTTTTTGGAACCCGTTTAGATTACCGGGTTAACAACAAGCTAAACCTGGGTGGTACCATCATGAACTTAACCGAGAAACCTTTAACGCAAAAGGTAAACATCGGCGAGGAACCCATTTCGAATACCATTTGGGGAGCAGATATTAACTACAGTTCGCCATCAAGGTTTTTAACCAAATTGGTTGATAAACTCCCTTTCCTTTCTACGAAGGCACCTTCGAGTGTGACGTTTTATGGAGAGTTTGCACAATTGATTCCAGGGCATCCAAGGGCATTAAATTTTGCAGGCAGTAAAAATGGGGTAAGTTATTTAGATGATTTCGAGGCATCCAGATCGGTAATCGATTTAAAAAGTGCCATTGCCTGGCAGTTATCGGGCACTCCCCAGCTTTTCGCCGAACATGATAAATCTAACGATTTAACCTATGGTTACAACCGGGCAAGAATCGCATTTTATAACATCGATCCTACTTTTTATAACTCTGCGGCATCTACTACTCCAGCCAATATCAGGAACAACCGGGCCGAACTTTCTAATCACTACGTAAGAGAAGTAATTGAACAGGAAGTTTTCCCGTTTAAAGAAACAGCAACCGGACAAGCCTTAAATATTACCACTTTCGATGTGGCTTACTACCCAACCGTTAGGGGGCCGTATAACTTCCGCCCGACAGATTTCAGGCCAGACGGAACATTATTGCAGCCCAAAAATAACTGGGGAGGTTTCCAGCGAAAAATCGAAACCAACGATTTTGAAGCCTTAAATGTGGGCTTTATTGAGTTTTGGGTAATGGACCCCTTTATTTATAAACCGAATTCGGCAGGTGGTGATATGTATTTCAACCTGGGTAATATTTCGGAAGATATTCTAAAAGACGGTAGAAAATCGTTAGAAAATGGTTTGCCAGCAACAAACGATCCAAGTAAATACGAGGAAACTGCATGGGGGCGTGTTCCCAAATTGCAGCCCGTAGTACAGGCTTTTGATAATAATGCCAATTCGCGTCGTGCACAGGACGTCGGTTTGGATGGACTAGCAGATGCAGACGAAAAGGTAAAATTTGCTGCGGCAATTACACAAATTAAATCGCAGTTAAATGCCACAGCTTCTGCCGCACTTGATGCCGATCCTTCATCAGATAATTATGCCTATTTCAGAGGTCCGGCCTTAGATCAGATTAATGCAGGTATTCTTAAACGTTACGAAAAATATAACGGAACGGAAGGAAACTCTAAAACTTCACAGCAGTCGCAGGAAGAATTAGGACTTGAAAACTCTGCCTCTACTTCTTTACCCGATGGAGAAGACATCAACCGCGATAATAACATGACGCAAAGTGATGAGTATTTTCAGTATAAAGTTTCGATGCGCCCGGGTGATTTAAATGTGGGTCAGAATTTTATTACCGATAAAGTAACTTCGCAGGTAAAACTGGCCAATGGAAATACACAGGCAGTTTCATGGTATCAGTTCAGAATCCCAATTGGTCAGTATCAGGACAGAGTAGGCGGTATCCAGGATTTTAAATCCATCCGTTTCTTCAGGATGTTTATGACCAATTTCGCTGATACTGCCGTTATGCGTTTTGCAAAGTTGCAGCTGATCCGTGGAGAGTGGAGAGAATACAACGCTGCGAATGAAGCTGCACAGGTAATCGTCGATCCATCATTGCCGGCACTTACGCCTGATAATTCTACAATTGAAGTCTCGACAGTAAACATCGAAGAAAATGGAAAACGTTCACCAATCCCATACGTTACCCCTCCGGGCATTCTTCGTGAGCGTGACTATAGCAACTATCGTGGCGATACGCGTTTAAATGAGCAATCGTTATCGGTTATTGTAAAATCATTAAGAGATGGTTATGGCAGGGCCGCATTTAAAACAGCCTATAGCGATTTCAGATCTTACAAACATTTAGAAATGTTTATCCATGCCGAGGCCGTTAACAATCAAATTTTAAATGATAATGATGTTTCCGCATTCTTAAGAATCGGAACTGATAATCAGGATAATTATTACGAATATGTAATCCCGTTAAAGGTGACCAATCCGGGTACCAGCGATCCTGACGCCATTTGGCCGGAAGCCAACAGAATGGATATCGATTTAACACTTTTCCAGAATGCGAAGCTGGCCCGTAATGTAGCTAAACAAGCTAACGGACAACCCTGGCCAACAAATGTTCCATTTACCTATACCGATGGAGCAAGAACCATTGTCGTTAAAGGGCAGCCTGATATGAGCAAGGTTAGGGTGTATATGGTGGGGATTAAAAATCCGCTCCGTGCCGCTAATGATGAGCAGAATGATGACGGACTGGATAAAAATGCACTGGTTTGGTTTAACGAGTTGAGGTTAACCGAATTTGATGAAAAAGGCGGCTGGGCAGCTACAGGAAGATTGAATTTAAAACTAGCCGATTTTGCAGATGTAAATATTTCCGGAAGTAAATCGACCATTGGTTTTGGTTCTATCGATTCGAAAGTGAGCGAACGTAACCGTGCCGATAATGTATTGCTTGATGTTTCTTCTGCCATGGAGTTAGGTAAGTTCCTGCCACAAAAATCGGGTGTGAAAATTCCAATGTTTGTGAGTTACTCTAAACAGGTTTCTACCCCACAGTATAATCCAAGAACACCAGATATCGAGCTCAAAAATGCTTTAGCGCAATCGACAAAAGAACAAAAAGATTCCATTTTAAATTTTGCACAGGATTATACCGTTAGAAGAGGTATCAACTTTACCAACGTTAGAAAAGAACGGACCAATAATAGTAAACCTGTCCGCCTTTGGGATATTGAGAATTTTGCAGCAAGTTATGCTTATACCCAATACAATCATCGCGATTTTATTAACCAGAGCAGCATTCAGAATACCTACAGGGCATCATTACAGTACAGTTATTCTAAAGAAGCTAAAACGATAGCACCGTTCGAAAAAATTATAAAGTCGAATATGCTGGCTTTATTGAAGGATTTTAACTTCAGTATTTTCCCGAGCGCCATTAACTTCAGGATTGATGTAGACCGTTTGTATTCAGAAAATACTTTACGAAATAACGATCCGAATAATACCATTGGGGTTTACCAAAGCGGTTATGGTACCACCTTTAATAAAAACTTTACCATGAGCCGGATTTATGGTATTGCCTGGAACCTTACCCGTTCGCTACAGTTAGATTTTAATGCCACAAATTATTCGATCATCGATGAACCGGATGGAAGATTAGACGGTTTAAAACGTGATACGGTTTGGCAAAATTTAAAACGTTTAGGACGCACCACCGATTATAACCACAATTTAAACGTTACTTATAACCTGCCAATTGATAAAATACCAGGGCTAAACTGGATTACCGTAAAAACCCGTTATGGTACCAACTTTAACTGGCAAACCGAGCCGCTTTCTACCTTGCGCGATCCGAATATTAATTTGGGTAATACCGTACAGAACAGCAGAACGGTACAGATCAATCCAACTTTAAACCTAACTACTTTATACAATAAGTTTGGTTTTATCAGAAGTGCGGGGAACGATCAGGAGGGAAGTGGCGCAAAGAAATTTTTTATTAACCTGTTAACGAGTGTAAAAAATGTTAATGCCAGCTTTGTGCAAACCAAAGGTATTTTCTTGCCGGGTTATTTGCCAACCACAAAGTATTTTGGTATTGATAATGCAACCGGCGCACCGGGTTTAGGTTTTGCTTTCGGAAGTCAGCGCGATATTCGCGATATGGCCTTAAACAATGGATGGCTAACCACCGATACCTTGCAGAATCAGCTGTATGTAAACACACTCAGAGAAGATTTTCAACTTACCGGACAGGTAGAACCATTTAAAGATTTACGGATTACACTAAAGGCCAATAAAGCGCAGACAAGAAACTTTTCGACCAATTTCAGGTATGTAGCCAGTGTATCATCGTTCGAAAACTTAAGTGCCATTACTACCGGCGATTATAGCGTATCATACATTGCTTTAGGTACAGCATTTAAAGAGAATAATTCAACAGTAATTTCGGGCTTGTTTAATCAGTTTATGGCCAATAGGATGATTATTTCCAGAAGATTGGGTGCTCAAAATCCAAATTCAGGCGGTGTAAATGGTGGTTTTGCCGATGGTTACAGCAAAGAAAGCCAGGATGTAATTATCTCTGCTTTTATGGCTGCCTATTCGGGTAAAGATGCAGGCAAGACAAAAATGAATGCCTTTCCTAAAATTCCACTGCCAAACTGGAGTTTAACTTATAGTGGCTTAACCCGTATTCCTTTTATCGCCGATAAGTTTTCATCTGTCGATATCAGACATGGTTATCGCTCTGCCTACAATATTAATGGCTTCAACTCCTTATTGCGTTATCAGGAAACCAATGGCGCGGTTAGCAGCAGAGATGTAAATAATAACTTCTTACCAGAATACCAGTTTGCACAGGTAACCATTTCAGAATATTTTTCTCCTTTGGTTGGTGTGGATACCAGGTTTAAAAATAACCTGACGGCTTCATTCGAATTAAACCGTTCACGTTTATTGGGATTGAGTTTATCTAACAGTCAGCTGGCGCAGTTATCAGAAAACAATATGGTGTTAGGATTGGGCTACCGTACCAATAAATTCCGTTTCCCGTTTGGATGGTTTAAAAGCCTGAAAATGGATAACAACATGGATTTCAAACTGGATGTAGCTATTCGCGATAATAAAACCGTTATTTACCGGGCTGATGTGACCGAAGCCGAAGTTTCTTCAGGAGCAAAGAACATTACCTTAAGGCCAAGTGTAGATTATGTGCTGAATCAGAAATTTAACATCAAATTGTTTTACGATTCGAATATTACAAAGCCTTATACTTCGCAAACCTTTAATACTTCGTTCAGTAATTTCGGGTTTAGTTTAAGGTTTACATTGAATTAATAAATTGCTTAAGAAGATAAAGCCTTGGCCTTTTGTGCGGAGAATAATCTGCTAAATAGATATGCAGTTAAGAACATGGGGGCGTAACTGAACAGCAAATAATCAAAACTTTTAAAATGCATGGCCCCGCTGATCAGCAAATAGAACAGAAAGATAACAATCGAATGCGCTATCGGCCGGTCATTTATAAATCTTTTATAACCCGATTTTTCGATCAGGTAATGATTTATCGTCATCACTGCTGCAATTATAGCGACAAAGATAAATAGATGGGTAAAGGTAAGGTTGAAATTAAAACTATAATTAAGCGGTTTGATGAGCATGATCAATCCAATATAGGTGAATCCGATGGCCATGGTTACCGGAACGGAAACAAGTAGTGTGGCAAGGCATACTTTTAAAGTGTGAATTTGTGCAGGTTTCATGTTGAGCGTTAATTTGTTAGGTGAATATAAAGATTTTTACTGAATCTGTTTAATCTGAACAATTGCCAATTCGGAAGTTCATTATGAAATGCAACATTAAACCTTTTTACAATAAGTTAATTGGCCAGGCATTGCGATATGTTAAACTAAATTGTATTTTTGGCGGGTAAACGTCAGGAAACGTTTAATGCATACAAGCTTAATAAAACAAGAAAATTAATATAACTTACAAACCATGAATTTTCCATCAGAATTAAAATACACTAAAGACCACGAGTGGGTTAAAGTTGAAGGTAACGAAGCTATTATCGGTGTTACTGATTTCGCTCAGCGCGAATTAGGTGATATTGTTTATGTTGATATCAATACGGTAGGTAGCGAAGTAGCAAAAGAAGAAGTTTTTGGTACGGTAGAAGCGGTTAAAACAGTGTCTGATTTATATATGCCAGTTACAGGTACGGTATTAGAAGTTAATGCTGAATTAAACGATAATCCTGAATTGGTAAATTCTGATCCTTACGGAAAAGGTTGGATGGTAAAAGTATCTTTAGCTGATTTAGCTGAAGTAGAAGATTTATTATCAGCAGAAGCTTACCAGGAATTGGTTGGCGCTTAATTATTATATGTTATACAAAGCACTGAAACAACAAAAATGGGCCATATTCTGGACTATTGTCGTTTTGGTGCTTTGTAATATTAAAATGCCCGATTCTGAGGGGCAAGGCTTTTTTTTCGAAGGCTTTGATAAAATGACCCATATGGGTTTTTTCTTTGTTTTATCCGTGCTGCTCTTCTACGGCAAAATCAGATACCAGCATAATTTCGCTTTCAGAACATTAACCATTTTTAAAATATTGCTCATCAATGCCATCATTGGTGGCGGAATTGAATTGTTGCAATGGAAAGTTTTTACCTACCGCTCAGCAGAATGGTGGGATTTTGGCTGCGATATGTTAGGCGCATCAATGGCCGTTTTTAGTTATGTATTGCTTCATAAATTAAATTTCAATGAAAACAAAAGTTAGCATCATCTGTGTAATTGTGGCCATAGGTTTAAGCGGATGCAGTATTTTTAAAAAAAACTGCAACTGCCCAAAAGTATATTACAAAAGTTATCCTTCACCACAAAAATAATCCCCTTTCTGACCGACCTTCCCTTTAGATCAGATCTCCTTCCTGAAAAGCTGTATTTAAAATGTTACCAAGCTTTTAACACACCTTAACAAACCTTTCGGCATTTGCGTAGTCTGATAGCTTAGTTTTGTATTATAATATCTAATTTTTTTTGATGAAAAGAAACGTTCAGCGGGCAATATTCATGGTGCTCCTATTTTGTGGATATATTGCCCAGGCTCAAAATACTGGCTCAATAAGCGGTAAAGTAATTAACGCGAAAGATAAAAAGCCTGTTGACTTTGCTACCATAGCAATTAAAAGCTTGAAAGATTCGAGCACTGTAGCTTCAGGACAAAGTAATCCTGATGGAACTTTTAGTTTTAAGGGTATTGCCCCAGGTAAATATAGAATCTACTCGGCCTTTTTAGGTTTGAAAACAGTAACTAAAGATGTTGAAGTGGCTAAAGCAGCCGTAAATGCCGGCGAAATTGCCATGGTTGACGATGGTGTTGATTTAAAAGATGTTAACGTTACCGCAAGCATTCCGGTAGTGGTAAAAACAGATACCATAGAATTTGATGGAAAATCAATCAAGGTTAGAGAAAACGCGGTTGTAGAAGACATGCTGAAAAAACTTCCTGGAGTTGAAGTAGCAAAAGACGGAAGTATTAAAGCGCAGGGTGAAACCGTTACAAAAGTTAAAGTAGATGGTAAGGAGTTTTTCGGAACAGACCCTTTATTGGCTACCAAAAACTTACCTGCCGACATGGTAGATAAGATTCAGGTAATCGATGAAATGTCTGAGCAATCTCAATTTTCTGGTGTTGATGATGGTACAAGAAATAAAATCTTAAACATCACAACTAAAGCCGGAATGAAAAAGGGTTATTTTGGAAATAGTACAGTTGGATACGGTACACAAGATCGTTATGATGCCAGCTTAAATGTGAACAAGTTCGATAATGACCAGCAATTCAGTTTTATTGGTCAGTTTAACAACGTCAATAAACAAAACTTCGGACAAGGTAATGGTGCAGGAAATGGTTTTGGCGGCGGTGGCCGGGGTAATTTTGGTGGCGGAGGAAGTGGTGCTGGTAGCGGTGGTATAACCACCACCAATGCAGCAGGTTTAAACTTTGCCGATACCTATAAAGATGGTACCCAAATTCAGGGAAGTTACTTTTTTAATAAATCGGCTGTAGCGAATCAGCAAACCAGTTTTACCCAAAACTTATTGGGCGATAAAATTACCACCGTTTTAAACAATGCGGATAATAATACCGACAGGATTAACCATCGTTTTAATTTCATGATCGATACCAAACTGGATTCTTCTACAACGATTAAAATCCAGCCAAACGTATCGTACACTGAAAGTGATGCGACAAACCTGAGTGATTATACCCGAAATCTGATCCAGTCTACAACTGTCGGAAATCAGCGCTATATCAGCAACAGTACTACTCCTAATATTAGTAACAACCTTTTGGTTCGTAAAAAATTCAAAAGACGCGGTAGAACGTTGTCACTTAATGTGAATACGAGTATCAATAATAATGATGCTGATAACTATAATTATATATCTGAAACGAATACCATTAACAGTACCCCAACGGCCAGTCTGATCGATCAGTTGAACAAGGTGAACACCAATTCTATTAACAATACCTCCAGATTGGTATATACCGAGCCGTTATCTAAAACAACAAGTTTAGAATTTAACTACCAGAATGGATATAGCCACGACAATCAGGGTCGCCAGGTACTGGATTTCAATTCAGCCAGTGGACAATATGATCTGGTTAATTTGGATTATACCAATATTTATGAGAATCAAACTTTAACAAATGCTGCCGGGGTAAGTTTTACAACCAACGAAAAGAAATACAACTGGAACATTGGTTTAGCCGCACAACAGACTAACCGTGAAAACACCAACTTAACAACGGGTTTGGTTAGGACACAGAATTTTATCAATTTAACGCCATCGGCCAATTTCAGGTATAATTTCAGTAACTCGAGAAGATTGAATATCCGTTATAGAGGAACAACCCAACAGCCAACAATCAACCAGATACAGCCAATACTTGATAATACCAACACACAAAGTGTTTTTGTGGGTAATCCTGAATTAAAGCCGCAGTTTAATAACAATTTAAGCATTAACTATAACAATTTCGATTTCGCCAAAAGCAGGATGTTTTTTGCTTTTCTAAATCTTAGTCAAACTTTTAATGCTATCGGTAATAGCAGTCAACTGGTAACCGATCAAAATGATGTAGACTACGGGAAAATCAGAACGACTTATGTGAATGTTGACGGGGTTTATTCGGGTAATGCAAGTATCAACATGGGCTTGCCAATTTTACCGGAGCGTAAATTAAACCTGAATGCATCGTTAAACGCTAATTACAACAGGAATGTGAATTTTACAACAGGGAATAACAGTGCCGGACTGCTTAAAAACATCACTAATTCCTGGTCGGTTACCAACAGGTATAATTTCGTGACCAATTTTGATAAGTTTGATCTTACTGGTGGTATTTCCGGAACCTACAACAGGGCAACGTATTCTGCTCAGCCAAACTCAACTACGAATTACTATACTTTAAACCCTAGTTTCGATATTAGTTATTTGTTCCCTGGAAATATCCGCTTGGCAGTAGATTTAGATTATATCAAAAATACAGGTAGAGGGGAAGGATATAATACCGAATATACTTTGGTAAATTCTTATATCAGTCGTCAGTTCTTTAAAAACAGAGGTACATTTAAAATTGCTGTTAACGATGCTTTTAATCAAAATCAAGGCATTAGCAGAACTGCAACAAATAATACGATTACAGATTTAAACTATAACGTGTTAAAACGTTATTACATGTTCTCATTCACTTATTCTTTAACCCGCATTGGCGGAAGAAATATGAGCGGAGATATGCAGATGCCTGCCCAGGGAGGTGATGGCGGCCGCCGTATGAGAATGTAATCTGTCATTCTTTAATATCGTCATTTCGACCGTAGTGAAGAAATCTAAAATGATGCAAGATTTCTCTCCCGAAAGTTCTGGATTACACGCCTGTCGAAATGACGATTTTACTTTAGAAAGGTCTCGGTTTTAACCGGGACTTTTCTGTTTTAAAGCCAGCTGTCTGGAGATTAAATGTATGGTTGACATTTATGTATTTCAAATGTTACCTAATCAAAATAAACCTTTGTAAAAGCCGCTAGTCTCTAAGCTATAAACCAAACTAACCGAATGAAACAGATTTTTACGCTCCTTCTTATTTTATCATCTTTTTTTGCTTACGCCCAGAAAACGGGTTCAGTTAGCGGACGTGTTATTCAGTCAAAAGATAAAAAACCAATTGATTACGCATCCATTGCGGTTAAGAACCTGACTGATTCGAGTATGGTTGGTGCAGTAAGTACAACCGAAGATGGGAAGTTCGTGCTCTCGGGCTTGAAACCTGGTAGCTATAGGTTATATGCTGCGTTTTTAGGTTTAAAGAATACCACAAAAGATTTTACCATTACCGCAGATAAAATTAATGTTGCCCTGGCTGACATTATTTTAGAAGGCGGAGCAATTGATCTTCTAACCGTTGATATCAAAGCTGAAGTTCCGCCGATTGTAGTGAAAAAGGATACTATTGAATTTAACGCAAGTTCTTTCAAAGTAATCGAGAATGCGGTTGTAGAAGACCTGTTGAAAAAACTTCCGGGCGTGGAGGTTGATAAAGCAGGCACGGTAAAAGCCCAGGGTGAAACCATTACCAAAGTTAAGGTAGATGGCAAAACATTCTTCGGGAATGATCCTTTACTGGCTACTAAAAACCTTCCTGCAGATATGATCGATAAAATCCAGATCATTGATGAACTATCAGACCAGGCACAATTTACCGGAATTGATGACGGATCAAGAACCAAAATTATTAACATCACCACCAGAAAGGATAAGAAAAATGGTTACTTCGGCAACACCACAGGAGGTTATGGTTCTAACGACCGTTACGATGTTAACGCGAATATCAATCATTTCAATCAGGATAAGCGACTAAGTGTTATTGCCCAGTTTAACAATGTGAACAAACAAAACTTTGGCGGCGGTTTAGGCGGCGGAAACGGAGGAGGGAATGGCGGTCGCGGAGGAATTACCGATACCAAAGCTGGCGGATTTAATTTCTCGGACGAATATGCCGATCAGACTCAAATAGAAATGAGTTATTTCGTTAATAAATCTGACAACCTGATCCTCAGAAATAGTGTAACCCAAAATTTATTGGGTGATGAAACCACTATTTTTAATAACAATCAAACCAATAGTTCGGGTCGGTTAAACCACCGCTTAAACTTTATGGTCGATACCAAGCTTGATTCCTTAACCTCACTACGCATACAGCCAAATTTGAGCTATACCGATAACGAGAGTTTAAACAGCAGCACTTATACACGCGATTATAACCGGTATATGATTAGTGGAACACAGTCCCTGCGAAACCATAGTACCGCACCATCCATTAGCAATAACATTTTATTGCGTAAAAAATTTATACGCAGAGGAAGAACCCTATCCTTAAACTTCAATACCAACATTAATAATAACGACGCTGATAATTACAATACCAATCCCGAAACGAGAAGAGAAAACGGAACCACCACTCAAAAAATAACCGATCAGTTTAACGATCAGGAGAGTGAGTCCATCAATCAGAATACAAGATTGGTATATACCGAACCTTTGGATAAAACCCTGAGCTTGGAATTTAATTATCAGAATGGTTATAACCACAATACATCCGATCGTTTCACCTATAATTTTAATCCACTTACTTTACAGTACGATTTGTTGGATGAAACCTTTAGTAATGCTTACGAGAATACCATTTTAACCAACTCCGCAGGCTTTAGCTTTAATAAAATGGATAAAAAATACAACTGGAATGTAGGTATGGCAGTTCAAAATACAGACCGGACAAATAATAACATCAGCAAAGGATATGTACTCAAGCAAAATGTTTTTAATTATACCCCTTCGGCCATGTTCAGGTATAATTTCAGCAACAGCAAACGCCTGGTATTTAACTATAGAGGCAGTACCAACCAGCCAACCATTCAACAATTACAGCCAATTAGAAACAATACCAATACGCAAAGTATCCCGGTTGGTAACCCCGATCTGAAACCCGAATTCAATAATACCCTTCGCGTAGCCTATAATACATTTACCGTAGGAAAAAACAGGTCGTTGTTCGTGAATTTAAACCTTACCCAAACCTCAAACCGGATTGCAAACAGCAGTAGTTTAATTCAAAGTGGCGAGGATCAGGGAAAACTGGCCATTACCCCGGTTAACGTAAATGGTGTTTATTCAGGATCTATTTCCTCCTCATTAAGTTTGCCGATTATGGCAGAAAATAAACTGAACTTCCACATCAATGTTAGTGGCAGTTACGATCGGGATGTAAACTTTACCAACTCCTTAAAAAATATTACCAACAGCTGGTCTGTTACCAACGGTTACCGTTTAGTTTCCAATTTAGATAAACTCGATTTAACGGCAGGTGTTAATGGTTCAATTAACCGTGCAACTTATTCCGTTCAGCCTAATTCCAATACACGGTATTACACTTTCAGCCCAAATGTAAGTGTAAGCTATTTGTTTCCGGGAAATATCCGCTGGGCTATAGATGCCGATTATAATCAGAATACCGGAAGGGGAGAGGGTTTCGATACGCATTTTACCCTGGTTAACTCTTATATCAGCAAACAGTTTTTCAAAAACAGGGGAACCTTTAAAGCTGCGGTTAACGATTTACTGAACGAGAATCAAGGGGTAAGCCGCACCGCCAATAACAACACCATTCAGGATGTGAGTTACAATGTATTGCAACGTTATTTCATGTTTTCATTTACCTATTCATTAAACCGTATGGGCGGTAAAAACCGCATCAGAGGTGGCGAAGAAGGTGGCAGGGGCCGTGGCGGTAACGGAGGTGGTGGCTTTGGTGGCGGCAGACAGCGGAACTAGATCATTTTAGGGTAAACCTATGTAATTTATCTGCTTCATGCCACTTTCTTATTTGGAATAAATCTAAAGAAAGGTTAACTTGCGCCAAATTTAGCACATGAAGCTGTCGCACCTAAAAGTCGGAGAAAAAGGAACAATTGTAGCTTTTACAGATTTAGATATGTCTGTAAAGTTAATGGAGATGGGTTGTTTGCCGGGCGAAGTGGTAGAAGTAGAGCGTTTTGCTCCACTGGGCGACCCAATGGCTATTCGTGTTGCTGGTTATCAGCTTTGTTTGCGTAAAAGCGAAGCCGATGTTATCATTATTCAATAAAAAAGCTGGGTTTGGATATTAAAGTTGCGTTAGTTGGTAATCCCAATACAGGTAAATCTACTTTATTTAATCGTTTAACAGGATTAAATCAAAAAATCGGAAATTTTCCAGGCATCACTGTTGATAAGAAAACAGGTTTTACAAAACTTGCAGGTGGTAAAGAAGCCGAAATAATCGATTTACCGGGAACGTATAGCTTATATCCGAAAAGCGCCGATGAAAGCATCGTTTTTCAGGTACTTGCCGATAAAAAAAACAATAGTCATCCTGATGTTATTGTGCTCATTGCCGATGCTTCGAATTTAAAGCGTAATATGCTTTTGTATTCGCAAGTGGCAGATTTAGGTATCCCAATGATTTTGGCCTTGAATATGATCGATCTTTCGGTTAAGCAGGGAATAGAGATTGATCTGGATAAACTTGCAGAGAAGCTGGGTATTCAGGTGGTTTCCATTTCGGCCAGGAATAACATTGGAATTGATAAATTAAAAGAAGCGATTGCCAATACCAATAAAATCGCCACACAGTTTCAGGATGTAGATGTGAATTTTTTAGCTCCCGAAGCTATTAACGCGATAAAATCTAAACTTAATTCAGACAATGATTATTATGCGCTGCAGGTTTTGCACCAGCATGAACATTTAACTTTCTTCACCGAAAAGGAACAGGAAGAAATTGAAAATATAGAGCAGTCGCACCATTTCGAATCTTCTAAAGTTCAGGCTGCTGAAACTATTGCCCGATACAAACATTTAGGCACTATTTTATCTGATGTGGTTGTGGATAAGGGTACTGAAAAGAAATTTTCTTTCAGTGATAAATTAGATGCGGTCCTAACCCATAAAGTATGGGGCTTTGCCATTTTCCTGCTTATCTTGTTTGTAATTTTCAATGCCATATTTGCCTGGTCGTCCTACCCGATGGACTGGATTGAGACGGGTTTTGGTTTCATTACCAGTATTGGTCACGAATATTTGCCTGCAGGTATGCTTACCGATCTGTTATTGGATGGTGTTGTGGCAGGACTCGGCGGTATCTTTGTATTTATCCCACAAATTGCAATCCTTTTTGCCTTTATATCCATTTTAGAAGATACGGGATACATGGCCCGCGTTACCTTTATGATGGATAAAATTATGAGTAAGGTTGGCCTTAATGGAAAATCGGTGGTGCCGATGATCGGTGGTTTGGCCTGTGCCGTTCCATCTATTATGGCTGCAAGAAATATTGAAAACTGGAAAGACAGAATGATTACCATCATGGTTACCCCACTGGTTAGTTGTTCGGCAAGACTTCCGGTTTATATTTTAATTATTTCATTGATTATTCCTTCTCAGACCGTTTTAGGTGTTTTTAACCTGCAGGGACTGGCGCTGATGGTGATGTACCTTGTTGGTATTATTGCTGCGGTATTGGTGGCATGGGTAATGAAATTCATCATCAAAACCAAAGAACGCTCTTATTTCATTATGGAATTGCCGGTGTATCGCATGCCAAGATGGAAAAATGTGTTCTACACGATGTACGAAAAATCGAAAACCTTTGTTTTCGAAGCTGGTAAAGTCATCATCGCCATTTCCATCATCCTTTGGGTAATGGCCTCTTTCGGACCGGGAAACCGCTTTGAAAGCATCGATAAAAAATACGAATCTGCCTTGGCTGATACCATAAAAAATACCGATCACATCAAAACCCTGGTGGCTACCGAGAAGTTGGAAAACTCTTATGTGGGCATTCTTGGTCATTGGATCGAGCCTGCTATTCGTCCACTAGGCTACGATTGGAAGATCGGTATAGGTTTAATTACCTCTTTTGCTGCCCGCGAAGCCTTTGTGGGTACCATGGCTACCATTTACAGCGTTGATGGTGGTGACGTGGATACAAGCACCATTAGAGAGCGCATGTCGGCCTCAGTTAATAGTCGTACCGGTTTACCCGTTTATACTTTTGCTACGGGTATTTCATTAATGCTTTTTTATGCTTTTGCCATGCAGTGTATGAGCACGGTTGCGATTGTTTACCGCGAAACTAAAGGCTGGAAATGGCCTGTCATCCAATTGGCCTATATGACGGCTATGGCTTACGTTGCCGCACTTATTGCTTATCAGCTGCTGAAATAAAATAGATCCGTCATTTCGAGCGGAGTGCAACGCAGCCGGGAAATCTGGCTCCAGACTTAATATCCCGATTAAGCTAGAATAATAGTTTTACAACAATGTATTATAGCGTTTTGTCACCATGAGGGTTAATTTATTGTATAAAAATCAATACAATTAACAGATATATTTTAAGTAGATGATACTATAGAGATATTGTCATTCCCAACTCGATTGGGAATCGTAATGCAATACGCTTCAAGATTTCCGCATGCGCGAGAAAGACAACCGCTTTATTAGAACCTGTCATTGATAGTGTAGTCGAAGGTTAGGAGAGCAATGCCTGTACAATTATCCATGTTTCTTCCCGCTTTCCGTTTTATCCCGATTTTACATCGGGATGCCCGCTTCAATCGGGTCTAGTTGGCTCGTGAGGTGGTGCTATTTTTGGCTGGATATTTACCCTGCACCGACCTTTGTTTCTAAACCCGGTAGTAGCGGTTCCGATTCTTCATCGGAATTAGCGGATAACGGGACTGCAGTTCCCGAAAGATTACTGAATGTTCATTTCCAAAAAAAACATACCTTAAAAGAACCACGATCCTATTTGTCTCTAGTCTTTCCGCTTTGGTCTTTCCTGCTTTTACCCCAACTCAATCTGACGCTTAATACTCTCTTCTAACGAGATTAAAGTCTCTGTTCGTTGGATACCGTTCACGGCCTGTATTTCTTCGTTTAAAACGTGGCGTAAATGATTGGTGTCCCTGCAAATAATTTTGGCAAACATACTGTAGGCGCCGGTAGTATAATGCAATTCTACTACTTCCTTAATTTTGCTCAGCTGTGCAACGGCATCTTTGTACTGAATCCCTTTCTCCAGGTAAATTCCCAAAAAGGCACAAATATCATATCCGGCTTTCTGCGGATCGATGATGAGATGAGAGCCTTTTATAATGCCCATTTCCTGCAGTTTCTTCATCCTAACGTGTATCGTTCCGCCCGAAACAATCAGATCTTTAGCGATTTCTGTGTAGGGTTTAGTGGCATCCTGCATCAATTGCTTCAATATATCGATGTCGAGGTTGTCAATTTCTAAATTGGAATTGTCTTTTTTAAGCATATTTTTGAATTATGATAAGCGAATTTACAAATATTTATCAATATTATAAAAATAAAATTAAATGTTTAAAATATTTGCAAGGTATTGGATGTTCCTTTACATTTGTATCAAGCAATTAACAAAAAGGAAACGTTCTTTCAAAATTGCATAACATAATGTAGGGTGGTGAAACAGGCAGACACACCTCCTTGTCTCGGTGGCGGAGAATAATGGGAATATACCGGTTTCGGTACTAACCACTCCTTGAAGGTTCGATTCCTTCCCCTACAGCGACTTAGTCCTGAGTCGAAAGTCCATAGTCTTAAGTAGACTGTTAGACTAAAGACTACGGACTGATGACTATAATGTTGGGTGGTGAAATTGGCAGACACGCCTCCTTGTCTCGGTGGTGGGGAATAATGGGACAAACGCAGTTTATTGGGTTGACCACAAATTAATTTTTTGAACTGTAGCTAACTACCCCTTGAAGGTTCGACTCCTTCCCCAACAGCATTTTTTATGAATAATAAGTTAGTTAATCGAGCAATCCTGGATAGGTTGCTCTTTTTCTTTTTCAGACTAGTTTTTTTCATATCCATCATATATTTATAGATATATTGTTATATTACCTGATCAAATTATTCGTTCAATGCCCGTGATGAAGAAACGTGTTTCAATTAAAGATATCGCTAAACAATTAAATATTTCCATTACAACCGTATCGTTTGTAATTAATGGGAAAGCAAGAGAAAAAAACATTAGCGAATCGCTTACCAAAAAGGTTTTAGACCTGGTGGCTGAATTAAACTATCAGCCCAATACCCTTGCTACAAGTTTAAGAACGGGTAAAACAAAAATTATAGGTTTCCTGGTTGATGATATTTCTGAACCTTTTTTCTCTGGTATAGCACGCAGGATTGATGAAATTGCGTCGAGCCTTGGTTATAAAATTCTTTTTAGCAGTACCAGAAACGATACCGATAAGGCAATAGAATTGCTGCAGATTTTTAAAGACAGGCATGTTGATGGTTACATTATGGCCTTGCCTGAGGGACTGGAAGAAGAAGTTAAAAAATTAATTCAAACAGAGGCACCTGTGGTACTATTTGATCGTTATGTACAGGATGTTAAAACGGATTATGTCATCATCGATAACCAGAACAGTACCTACGAAGCAACGGAGCACCTCATTAAAAATAATTATAAAAAAATAGGTTTTGTAACCATCGATACCGTTCAGCAACAAATGGTAGATCGACTGGCAGGTTACGAAAGCGCTGTCGAAAAATATAATTTGCCGGCAATAGTAAAGAAGATAAACTATGTAAACTCTGCCGACTCAATTGAAGAGATGATCAGGTTTTTTAAAGCAGAGCAGCAGCTTGATGCCGTAGTTTTTGCGGCGAACTATATTTGTTTAGATGGTTTAAGAACTTTTAGAAAATTAGGTATTCAGATCCACAAAGACATTGCTGTGGTTTCATTTGATGATTTCGAAATCCTGGAGTTTTGTGAACCTCCGGTTACTGCCATTGCACAGCCTCTTGAGGCCATTGCAGAAAATGTGATGAAGATTCTATTGAACAAACTTAAAAGAGCAGGAAAGCCTATCGAAAACATGCAGGTATCGTTGCCTACTGTCTTAAACGTCAGAGGATCAAGCGCGAAAAAATAAGAGCAATAAAAAAGGGAATAGATTTAAGTCCATTCCCTGTTTGCTTGTATTTTATACAGATTAAACTGTCATTACATCTTTTTCTTTAGCTTCAGCGTGTTTATCAACTTTGATGATATAGGCATCGGTTAATTTTTGCACTTCGCCTTCGCCTGTTTTAATCTCGTCATCAGAAACACCTTCACCCTTTAATTTTTGAATTTTAGTGTTGGCATCTTTACGGATGTTACGAACGGTAATGCGGCCTCTTTCGGCTTCTTCCTTAACTTTTTTCACCAGGTCTTTTCTGCGCTCTTCTGTTAAAGGTGGTACCACCAGGCGGATCACGATACCATCATTTTGAGGATTGATACCAATATTCGCTACCTGAATAGCTTTTTCAATTGCAGTTAGAAGTGATTTTTCCCAAGGTTGGATGACGATTGTTCTGGCATCAGGCGTATTAATACTGGCTACTTGTGATAATGCTGTAGCGGCGCCATAATAATCCACGAAAATACCATCCAACATTCCAGCTGATGCTTTACCAGCTCTGATTTTAGTTAATTCAGATTCACAATGATCGATAGCTCTTTCCATTGCAGATTGAGCATCCATTAATTGTAATTGTATGAGGTCGTTCATAATTGTGTGTATTTCTACAAAAATAATAATTTTTATTCCTTATTTAACCAGGGTTCCAATAGGTTCGCCATTAGCGATTTTCATGAAATTGCCATGTTTGTTCATATCAAACACAATAATTGGCACTTGGTTTTCTTCGCAAAGGGTAAAGGCAGTCATATCCATTACATTAAGGCCTTTATCGTAAACTTCTCTGAAAGAAATTTCTTCGTATTTAGTGGCTAATGGATCTTTTTCTGGATCTGCGGTATAAATTCCATCAACACGTGTTCCTTTTAAAACAACGTCTGCTTTGATTTCAATGGCACGTAAAGCAGCAGCCGAATCGGTTGTGAAGTATGGGTTTCCGGTTCCGGCACCAAAAATAACCACACGGCCTTTTTCTAAATGTCGAACAGCTCTTCTGCGGATAAATGGTTCGCAAATCTGCTCCATTTTAATTGCAGTAAGTAAACGTGTTTTAATACCAACTTTTTCTAAAGCATCTTGTAAGGCCATAGAGTTGATTACCGTAGCCAACATGCCCATATAATCGGCCTGTGCTCTGTCCATCCCACTTTTTTCGGCGCTTAAGCCCCTAAAAATATTTCCTCCTCCAATTACGATTGCGATTTCTAAGCCTTTATCGTGTACTGCTTTAATATCTTCAGCGTATTGTTTAACGCGTTCATTATCAATACCGTACTGTTTGTCGCCCATTAGCGATTCTCCACTAAGCTTAAGTAGGATGCGTTTGTATTTCATGACCCCAAAAATATTAACAATTTTTTAATACCTAGCTATGGTTTTTAATAATTGATGTAAATATTTAAATAGAAATACTCATTTAAAGAAAAAAGAGCAATGTCTTAAAATATTGCCCTTTTTGTGCTATCATTTTTATTGAGTTGCGGCAAGCCGGTGGCTTATATCGTTTCGCCTCTGAAGATTACCTCTTTTAAATTCAGTTCGTCATCCAATACCAATAAATTTGCCTGGTGCCCGGTTGCTATAGTTGCAGTAAGGTTTTCTATTCCAATCAATTGAGCAGGGTAAAGCGTTCCCATTTTAACGGCGTCATTTAAACTGATTGCACATTGTGTTACACAGTTTTTAACGGCCTGTAACATCGTTATTGATGAGCCAGAAAGTGTACCATCGGGCATCACATATTTATTCTCCTTTTCAACATGCTGATATGGGCCGGTAGAACAGGCGGTAACCGCATCTGTAATCAGGAATAAACGTTCTTTTAAAAGTTTCTGTGCAAATTTAAGCACTTCGAAATCTACATGCTGCCCATCGGCAATAATGCTGGCCATTGCCTTATCGTGATTAAAAACAGCTGTTGGTATTCCAGGCTCGCGATGGTGGATGGGACTCATGGCATTAAAAAGGTGGGTGGTGGTTTGGATGCCTTTGTTATAAGCCGCTGTTGCCTCATCAAAGGTTGCATTACTATGCCCTAATGAAACCACAACACCATGGTCTAGTAAGTATTGTATTACCTCATCATCCTGGATTTCTGGCGCTATCGTCATCATTTTAATTACACCATCACCAAAATCGATTAATTCCTTAATTTCATCCAGCGAGGCTTTCCGTACAAACGCAGGTACATGGGCACCTAAACGTTTTGGATTTAAAAACGGGCCTTCTAAGTGCAATCCCAGGCAATTTTTTGCAGCCGACCGATGTTCTTTAGCTGCTTTGATACATGCATTAAAAACTTCGGAAGAATTTGTTGCCATACAAGCTAAAAAGCCCGTGGTTCCTTTTTTCAGCAGATCATCTTCCATGATGGTTAATGATTCGACCGTTGGATCGGCAGAGAATAACCGGCCTGCAGCGCCATAAATCTGTAGATCAATAAATCCCGGAATCGTTAATGATTGGCTCGTTTTTTTATTTTCGGAACTATTAATAATAGAAATGGTACTGCCTTCAATTAAGATATCCTGGTTACTTTTTATCGCATTATCCTGAAAGTAGGATGTATTGGTAATTACTTTTGGCATATCAAACGTTTGAGTAAATTTAATCTTACACGGTCAAAGTTAAATATTGTAACTATATATTTGATCAATAAGATAAAACCTGACCAAATGAATGAAAATCAGCCAAATAGAAGAAGTTTTTTAAAGGCCGGACTAACTTTAAGTGCTGCTACCTTAGTAGCGCCATCTGCTGCCATTGCAAGCGTACCCCTTAGAGAAGATGAATTTAAAATAGCAGTCGGCCCTTATTTACAAACCAACTTTAATAACTCGATGACCATTCTTTGGTTGACCAATAAAAATGCTGCAGGTTGGGTAGAATTTGGAGAACAGGCCGATCAGTTGAGCCAAAAAGCTTACGGAAAAGCGGAGCTGGGTTTAATGCAAGCCAATAGCAAGCTGAATGCGGTAATGTTGAAAAATTTAAAACCAGGAACGAAATATTATTATAAAATTGTTTCCAAAGAAATTAAAGATTTCCAGCCTTACAAATTAACTTATGGTGCAACGGTGAGCAGTGCTGTTGAAGAATTTGTGAATGCTGATCTGGCTAAGGAAGAGGTTTCGTTTTTAATGATGAATGATACGCACGATCGGCCAGAATCAATCCCTCAGTTGTTAGGACTTGTTCCGGATAAGAAGCAGGATTTTATTTTCTTTAATGGAGACATATTCGATTATCAAACCGACGAAAAACAGATCATCGAGCATATGCTCCAGCCCTGTGTCGATAATTTTGCAAAGCATACGCCTTTTATTTACGTAAGGGGTAATCATGAAACACGTGGTAAATTTGCACGCGAATTTCCACAATATTATATGCATGTTGGCCATGCGGCTTTTAGCTTGGGGCCTGTTCGCTTTGTTATTTTAGACACTGGTGAAGATAAAGAAGATGCACATCCGGTATACGCAGGTATTGTCGATTTTGACGATTACAGGGTGCAGCAGGCCGAATGGCTTAAAACAGAAATAAATTCAAAGGAATTTAAAAAAGCACCATTTAGAGTGGTGTTAATGCATATTCCGCCACGCTTTTCTGGCGATGCCCATGGTCCAAAACATTGTACTGAGTTATTTGAGCCTTTGTTGAATCAGGGTAAGGTAGATTTAGTTTTAAGTGGTCACACCCATAAATATATGGTGCACCAACCTGATAAAGCGCTAAACCATTATCCTTTGATTATTGGTGGCGGACCAAGAACAGGAACAAGAACAATCACCAAAATAAAAGCCGATCGAAATAAACTCGTGGCGAGTATGATTGATGATTCTGGTAAGGAAGTTGGCAGCTATACTGCGTTGAGGAAGTAGGAGGGTTGCATGCGGCAATCAATTGGTATCGAAACTCCACTCGTACCGTCATTTCGAGTGAAGTGCAACGTAGTTGAGAAATCTGTATAGATAGATCTCTCTGTTCCGCTGCGCTTCAGTCGAGATGACGCCCTTTCCTAAAATATATAGGCATAAAAAAAGCTCCCGATTCAACATCGGGAGCTTTTTAATATGTTTTTTAGTGCTTATGCACCTAATTGTACACGTTTGAAAGCAGATACAGTTAAACCTTTAGAAGTGTTATCTAAAAATTTACGTACATCGATAGAGCTATCTTTAACAAACTCCTGGTTTAATAAAGTACTGTCTTTGTAGAATTTATTCAATTTACCAGCAGCAATTTTCTCCACCATTTCTTCAGGTTTGCCTTCTTGACGGATAACGTCTTTAGCAATCTCGATTTCACGTTCGATAGTAGCAGGATCAACACCGTCTTTATCAACAGCAACTGGGTTCATTGCAGCAATTTGCATAGCAACATCTTTACCAGCTTCAGTAATATCTGCGCCATTAGCACCTTCAAATACTACTAAAACACCCATTTTACCATTAGAGTGGATATAAGAAACGATTTTCTCACCAGATATATTTGCGTACTCCTGAATAACGATTTTCTCTCCGATTTTACCGGTTAGTTCAGTTATGGTTTCAGCAACTGTACGTCCATCTTCCAAAGTAATTGCTGATAATTCTTCAGTATTAGCAGGATTGTTGGCAACTGCAGCAGCTAAAACAGCTTGAGCTAGGTTACGGAAATCTTCCACTTTAGAAACTGGCTCAGTTTCACAAGCTAAAGCAACTAATTTACCATTTGTGCCATCCGCTGAAACATTGATTGATACCAGGCCTTCAGAAGTAGCATTACCAGAACGAGCGGCAGATACTTTTTGACCTTTTTTGCGCAATAAATCAACAGCAGCTTCGAAATCGCCATTAGCTTCTAATAATGCTTTTTTGCAATCCATCATACCAGCACCAGTTTGTTGGCGTAGTTTATTTACATCAGCGGCAGTAATTTGTACTGTAGACATTTTATTTCCTTTTTTAAATTTTACAATCTTGTTATAACAATTACAGGTTACAAGTTACAAGCGCCAAGTTAAACTCATGTTAAGCCAACTTAAAACCTGAAACCAGTAACCTGCAATTAAAAAATATTACTATTCTTCTGTTTTAGTTTCTTCTGATGCTGACGCTTCAACTTCTGCCTCAGCAGCTTTTTTACGTCTTGGCTCTTTTGCTTCTGGAGCATCAGCTGCAGCTTTAGCAGCTACTGCTTCTTTTTCAGCCTCATCATCTTTTTCGCGTTTACGCTCGTCTAAACCTTCTTCAATAGCTTTGATAATTACATCAGTAATTAAAGAGATTGATTTTGTAGCATCATCATTCGCCGGGATAGGGAAATCGATGTTAGATGGATCAGAGTTAGTATCAACCATCGCAAAAGTAGGGATGTTTAATTTTAACGCTTCAGTAACTGCAATGTGTTCTTTCTTAACATCAATTAAGAATAAAGCTGCAGGTAAACGGTTTAAATCAGCAATACCACCTAAAAGTGATTCTAATTTAATACGCTCACGTTGAATCATTAAACGCTCTTTTTTAGATAAGATCGAATAAGTACCGTCTTTAGTCATTTTATCGATGTTAGACATCTTTTTGATTGACTTACGAACAGTAGCAAAGTTGGTTAACATACCACCTAACCAACGCTCGGTTACGAAAGGCATGTTTACTTTTTTAGCTTGTTCAGCTACGATTCCTTTTGCTTGTTTTTTTGTTGAAACAAATAATACTTTACGTCCTGATTTTACGATTTGTTTAATCGCAGCCGCAGCTTCTTCAGTTTTAGTTAAAGTTTTATTTAAATCTATAATGTGAATTCCATTACGCTCCATGAAAATGTAAGGAGCCATTTTTGGATTCCATTTACGGGTAAGGTGACCAAAGTGTACACCTGCATCCAATAAGTCTTGATAAGTTGTTCTTGCCATTGTCTTTGCCTCCTGTGATTAACGTTTACTGAATTGGAATTTCTTACGAGCTTTAGCACGTCCTGGTTTTTTACGCTCAACCATACGCATATCACGCGTCATTAGGCCTTTAGCACGTAATGCAGGTTTTTTCTCCGCATCTAGTTCAACAATCGCTTTAGCAATAGCTAAACGAACAGCTTCTGCTTGTCCTTTTACTCCACCACCTTGTACATTTACAGTGATATCATAACGACCTACAAGTTCAGAAACTTCTAAACTTTGGTTTACGATATATTGCAATGGTAAAGTTGGGAAATATACTTTGTGATCTTTACCGTTAACGGTAATTGCGCCAGCACCATCTTTTAAGTAGATACGTGCAACAGCTGTTTTTCTTCTTCCTGAAGTGTTAGTAACTGACATTTCTTAAAGTTTAATGGTTTTTGGAGATTGAGCTGCATGAGGGTGAGTTTCACCAGCATACACAAAAAGATTGGTGTATAATTTTTTACCCAATTTAGTTTTCGGTAACATACCACGTACCGCTTTCTCGATTACACGTTGAGGGTGTTTCGCCATTAACTCCTTAGGAGAAATAAAACGTTGACCACCTGGATAACCAGTGTAAGAAACATATTGCTTTTCGCTGAATTTGTTTCCTGTCAATTTAACCTTGTCTGCATTGATAACAATTACGTTATCGCCGCAATCTACGTGTGGGGTGTACTCAGGCTTGTTTTTACCACGGATGATCATAGCGATCTTCGATGACAAGCGCCCCAAAATCTCGCCTTGCGCATCAACAACAATCCACTGTTTGTTAACAGTTTTCGCATTGGCCGAGACAGTTTTGTAACTTAACGTATTCACTTGCTTGTATTTAATTTATTAAACAATTTATTATTCCCATTAAATTTGGGACTGCAAAGATAGATAGAATACTTTTATTATCAAATAGTTGTGTTAAATAAATTATTAGTCTGAAGCATAATGTTTTCAAAACCTCGATTCTAAGTTATAAAGAAATCATATATTTAGGGCGCTGAACAAATTAATTAATCATCTCAAATGAAGTACTTTATTCTCGCCTCAATAACTGTTAGTTTATTTTTTCAATCCTGTAAGAAGAGTGATAATTCATTAAACAATTGTAGAGTAACTGCTATAAGAAGTTCTACCACTGGTCAATTCAATAATACAGTTAGCGGTCCATTTTATAATAATTCCAATCTGGATTACGATGATTCGGGCAACCTCAAAAGCCTTACGTCTTCATCTGATACAGGCGGAGTATCTAATTTTACAGTGAAATATACAAAAGACACCGTTACGATTATAACTAAGCGCTATGGTAATTATATTTATATTTTAGATGCGAAGAATAGGATAGTAAAAGCCAAATTTGGATTTGCTCAAAGTTTTGAATTTACTTATAATGACGATGGGCAAATTGCGACTGCGACCGTTTCGCAATTTGAGAAGTATAGTTTTACTTATGCTAATGGCAATTTAGTAAAGGTAAGGAATGAGCCTAATGCACCAGGAGAACGATCGCTCACTTACGAGTTTGTATATGATTTGGATGAGGATGCCGTTGACGTCATTTACGATACTAATCCGATTTCATATATCTGCCCGAAACCGTCATTGCTTCCAGCTGCATCTTTTTTTGGTGTAACAAGTAGAAATAGACTCAAGGGTGTAAATGTAACGGCTGAAGCATTAAAATATAACTATTTGGACAAAAATAACTATTCATTGTCCTATACAAAAGAACTGGATAAGCTCAAATCAATTGAAGTTGTTGGTATCGATGCATATGTTACCCGTAATACTGATTATAATTTTACATATACATGTGATTAAAATCGTTGTGGTTAAATAATCTATAAATCATCAGGCATATAGCCAATCCTTTTTCTCGGTCCTATTTTCTTATCGATTAGTTGATCAAGATAACTAAAAACCAGTTCGATGTTTTTATCATGGTTATCTACTTTTCTTTTGATTTCGGCGATTTCCAATTTGAGTTCACCATTATCTATAATAAATTGACGAATACGAGAGAAAATCCTTACAATTTGGATATTTACCTGAATAGCCTGCTTACTGTTTAAAACACTCGACAGCATAAGCACACCATGTTCGGTAAAAACATTAGGTAAATAGGTTCTTCCACCTCTTCCATTTTTTGAGGTCGCAATTTGCGACTTCAAGTTTAACCACTCTTCATCAGTTAGTTGAAACATGAAATCTTCTGGAAATCTATCTGGATTTCTACCAACTTGCTCATTAAGGCGTTTAGTTTCTACACCATAAAGTTCGGCCAGATCGCTATCAAGCATTACTTTAAGGCCTCTTAGCTCGTAAATTTTATTAACTACAGTATTGTCAGGGATGATAGGAAGCATTTGTTTCGCTGTCATATCATTTTTGGATTTGACTTGAAGATACAAAAATTGATTTATTTACACCAATAGTAAATCTATAATTTTTTTAATCTTCTCTTCACGTTCTGCATAATTTCCACTGATCTGAATATAGTTTATCCCACGTTTTTCTAGCTCGCCTTTAAATAGGTTAAACATTTCTAAGCGCTGGTCTCCAAAATCGCGGAGGTGATCAGCTACCCATTCTACATCAATATCCAATAGGAAATATAAATCGTAGCGGATTTCGTTTTCCAGATCATTCAGGATCTGTGGAACTTCGTTCAGGTAATATTGCGAATAAATTTTTGTGGTAATCAGATCGGTATCACAAAAAACAACCTTATTGGCCATGCTGGCTTTTTCTTTTACCCTTTCGGTTTGTGCTGTCCCAATTTTGATGATGTCATCAAGGGTAATATCGTTCGATGTGATTAATTCGCGTGCAACTTCAGGAACAAAGGTAGTTTGGTAGTGCAAAGCCATTTTTTCGGCCATGGTTGATTTACCCGTACTTTCTGGTCCATAGAAACAAATCTTCTTTACAAAAAACGGGCGTACTTCTTTTGGGATAAATTCCCAGTATTGGAATGGGTTTGTTCTGATTAAAGTTGCGGAAACGGGGATAAATTTTCTTGGTTCGTCAAACAAAATATGTTCAGCATCTAAATTAAAAGCAAAAGGTTCTCCGTAAAATTCAGAGCTAAAAAGCATGTCGATCTTTGGATATACTTCTTTCATTCTAATCGCCCAGATATTTGTCCGATCTTGCAAGGCTAGGGTTTCATCATCAAAATCATCCGCAATGATGGCGGGTTTTATGTTGGGCTGATCCTTAAATATTTCCTTGATCCATTTGAAACGCACAGCCGGATCAATCTTGTCAGCAGGTGTAAAACTCATCGAAACAATCAACTCATCACATTGTGAGGCAGCGAAATTAATCAACGCAATATGCCCGTTATGGATAGGCATAAATTTGCCAATCACTAAACCTCTTTTCATGCTGGTTTAGAATAGCTTTTATACTCTTTTATCCAATGCCACAACGCAAATGCAGCAATAACGGTAAAAATTAAATATTCTACTCCCATAAATTTGATGCCTTTTAAAAAATATAGATAAGTAGCCACTACATCGATGATCAGCCAGATAATCCAGCATTCTATCCTTTTCTGGATCATTAGAAAAGTGGTGATTACGCTCATTACAAAAATAAACGAATCGACAAAAGGATAAGCACTTGGTAAGTTAAATAACATTGGAAGCCAATTGTGGAGCTGACTGGCTAGTGTACCCATCAGTAACGTACCAACAATGCCAATAACCAATAATATTAGAAACTGTTTTATCGGCATAAAACTAATTTTAAGTTCTTTGTTTTTGTCCTCTTCTTCAGGTTTTGGATTCGCCCATCGCCACCAGCCCATTATGTTGGTTACAAAAAAGAAAACCATCAGAAACATATCGGGGTAAAGCTGGCTTTGGTAGTATAAAAAGGCTGATAAGAATACATTAACAATACCTGCAGGCCAGCTCCAGATGCTTGCTTTTGCCGAAAGAACAACCGAAATAATCCCCGTAATTACCGCGAAGAATTCCAGATAGCTCATTTTATAGCCAAGGACAGTAAAAAATATAGTATGCGCATCGAAAAAATCCATCCTTTCCTTTTTGAAGATTTACAAAATGCTAATGTAAATAATTATTTGGGGCTAGTGGTTTCCTGTTGGCAAACAATCCAAAAATATGGCTGTTATAAGAATATCCATTAGGTGATCGCCGTATTTATTAACCACAGATTTCGTTTATGCAGTATATCGACCAGATTTTCGGTTATCCAATTCCTTTGTTTTTTAAGAATCTCATCATTGGATTAATAGCGGTATCTCTTGGCATTTTAATCAAGTTTATCATTCACAAAACTTTCATCCTGCTTTCGCGATGGTGGGATTTTATCATTATAAAATCGACAGTGAAGCATTTGAGGAGACCTGTAGCTATTTTTATTCCCCTATTGTTCCTTAACTTCTCGTTAACGCTGATGGAGATGGCGCCAACATATCGTCTTCCAATAACCAAGATATTGGAAATTGCACTTACGGTTACTTTTGCACTTATTTTGGTGAGGGCAATTAACGTTTTGGAAGATTATCTCTACCTGAAATATGACCTAAACAAAGAAAATAACCTAAAGGAACGTAAAATCAGAACGCAGTTGCAGTTTGTTCGAAAATTTATTGTTTCGCTTATTATTTTAATTACTGCTGCTATTATTTTATTGAGTTTTGAAAGCATGCGTAAAATCGGGGCTGGCTTACTTACGGGAGTTGGTATAGGTGGGATTATCATTGGTTTTGCAGCGCAGAAATCCCTTGGAAATTTATTGGCAGGCTTTCAGATTGCCTTTACCCAGCCGATCAGAATTGATGATGTTGTAATTGTGGAAGGCGAATGGGGAAAAGTCGAAGAAATTACTTTAACCTATGTGGTGGTTAATATCTGGGATCAACGACGGTTGATCTTGCCGATTACCTATTTTATTGAAAAACCATTTCAAAACTGGACCCGTGTTTCTGCTGATCTGCTTGGAACGGTTTTTTTATATCTTGATTATGCCATCCCGATTGAGCCATTGCGACAAGAATTAACCAGGTTATTGAATGCGAATCCACTTTGGGACAAACGTGTAAATGTGGTACAGGTTACCGATAGTACAAAAGATGGTGCCATCGAAGTCCGATTTCTGATGAGCGCTTCTAGTTCTTCAAGGGCTTTCGATTTACGTTGCCATGTAAGGGAAGCTATGATTTCGTTTATTCAAACAAATTATCCTGAAAGTTTACCGAAGAAGAGATTGGAGTTTGAGAAATAGTAATTACATGTCAGTCTGAGCCTGTCGAAGACTCCCTAAATACTTCGACAGGCTCAGTATGAGAATTGCCCGAAATTATTTAAACATGCCTTTCAGTTTTGCCAATTTCTCTTGCAAATCGCCATCAGCATCTTTTGGTTCATTACGTGGTTTAAAATTAGGCTTGCTGTTATTGGGTTTGTATTCTTGCTTGGGCTTATGTTCTTTAGACTCCCGACTGCGGACTTCAGACTTCGGACTAACTTCAGTTTTCATTGAAAGCGAAATTCTTTTACGCGCTGCATCAACTTCCATTACGGTAACTTCTACCTTTTGATGAACTTTTACTACATCATTTGGGTTAGCCACAAAACGGTTTGCCAGCTGACTGGTGTGAACCAGGCCATCCTGGTGTACGCCGATATCAACAAAGGCACCGAAGTTGGTAATGTTGGTTACAATTCCAGGGAGTTTCATGCCCACCCTTAAATCTGAAATCTCGTTTACCCCATCGGTAAAGCTAAAAGCTTCAAACTGTTCACGTGGATCGCGACCAGGTTTTGCCAGTTCTTTTAAAATATCCGTTAGTGTTGGCAAACCGATTTCATCTGTTACATATTGCTGTGGTTTAATCTGTTTTTGCAATTGCGTATCCTTCATTAAAGCAGAAACGGTAGTGCCGAGATCCTTTGCCATTTTATCTACTACGGCGTAACGCTCAGGGTGAACACCGCTGGTATCCAAAACATTTTCTGCATTGCGGATGCGTAAGAAACCTGCTGCCTGCTCGTAAGCTTTATCGCCCAAACGAGGCACTTTTTTCAGGCTTTCACGGTTTTTAAAAGCACCATGTGTATTTCTATAATCAACAATATTCTGCGCTAATGTTGGTCCTAAGCCAGAAACATAGGCTAAAATCTGCTTTGAGGCAGTGTTTAATTCTACACCAACAGCGTTTACTGCACTGATAACGGTATCATCCAAGCTTGCCTGTAATTTATTCTGATCAACATCGTGCTGATATTGACCAACACCGATAGATTTCGGATCGATTTTTACTAGTTCAGCCAATGGATCCATTAAACGGCGACCAATTGAAACGGCTCCACGTACGGTAATATCCTGTGTGGGGAATTCTTCCCTGGCTACTTCCGATGCCGAATAAATCGAAGCGCCACTTTCGTTAACCATTACAATGGTGATGTGCGGTAAATTCAACGCACGAACAAAAGCTTCAGTTTCTCTTCCTGCAGTACCATTACCAATGGCAATGGCTTCAACGTTGTGTTTCTCGCAAAGCTGCTGAATGGTAAATTCGGCATTTTTCACATTTCCTTGTCCGGTATGCGGGTAAATTGCCGTATTTTCTAACAACTGACCTTGTTTATCTAAACAAACCACTTTGCAGCCTGTACGGAAACCGGGATCGATAGCCAATACATTCTTTTGTCCCATTGGCGCTGCCAATAACAGTTGACGTGCATTTTCAGCAAATACACGGATGGCTTCTTCATCCGCTTTTTGCTTGGTGAAAACACGAAGTTCGGTTTCCATTGCTGGTTCCAATAAACGTTTGTAGCCATCTTCTAAAGCCTGCTGGACCTGCTTTGAAGCCGCATTATTGCCTAAAATAAACTGGTTTTCTAAAATAGCAATGGCATCTTCTGCAGGTGGAAGTGCATCTAATCTTAAAATCAGTTCTTTTTCGCCACGACGCATAGCCAAAACACGGTGCGATGCAGCTGTTTTAACCGGTTCGTTCCATTCGAAGTAATCTTTATATTTAATGCCTTCTTCCTCTTTTCCTTTGATCACTTCTGATTTAAAAGTCGCTTTTTCCTGAAAATAAGTCCGCATTTTGGTCCGTGCCTCCACATTTTCAGAAATCATTTCGGCAATGATATCCCTTGCGCCTGCTAAAGCTTCGTCAAGCGAATTTACACCTTTCTCTGCATCGATAAATTTATCTGCCGATGCCTCTAAATCAAAAGCATGCTGTTCAAATATCTGTAAGGCTAAAGGTTCTAATCCTTTCTCTTTTGCTACCGATGCACGAGTTTTACGTTTAGGCTTAAACGGCAGGTAAATATCTTCTAAAAGTGAAATGGTTTCTGCTTCGTTAATCTTTTTTTCCAGTTCAGGTGTTAACTTGCCAAGCTCGGTCATCGATTTCAAAATCGCTTCCCGGCGCTTGTCTAAATCGCGCAATTGCAAAACCCGATCGCGTATTGCAGCCACTTCAACCTCATCTAAGCTACCAGTTGCTTCTTTACGATAACGTGAAATAAAGGGTACAGTTGCACCTTCATCTAACAGATTTATGGTTGCCGTTACTTGTTTTTCTGCAACTTTTAATTCGGCTGCAATTATTTTATGGTGGGTTAACATATCCTAAAGGTAAAAATTAAAGGAAGCAAAGCTAATCAGGATTTGCGGGATTTAATGATTTTTAGCACGAAGTTTTCCACGAAAATTTGTGAGTAAGTTTTTGAAAAAAAGCAATGATTATATTCATCAGCGTTCGATCATTCTTCCATTTATGATCAGCCAATTGTTAGGGAAAAGTTTTATAAGTCTTTGCTTTTCAACCGCTGTAATCTGTCCGGTAAGTTCTAATCTTCTGATTTGGATTTTACCTAGTTCATCAGGAATCGCAATATCTTTTGTGAACTTGATCCTCAATGTGCCTATGCTTTTTAATGCATAGAGTTCTTTTGGAATTTCGCTAATATTACTCATTGAAAGATCATCAGCGCTGGTTTTATTGCCGAAAACGAAAGTTTCAGATGGTGCACTGTCTTTATTAACTATTGCCCAGCTCATCTCCGGTTTCATAGTGAAATTTTTGTTGTTTTGGGATAAACCGATAAATCCAGCCCAGATTTCCATATTGTGCTTTGATTGGTGCTGTGCGTCTTCCAGAATAAAAGGAACTTTTACAATCTCCGAAGCCAGATTGTTTACGCTGGTAATTGGTTTTAAACCTGTTTTGTTTCCTTCTTTGGTATAAGGAAAGAACTTTACAATCCAGCCGTCGATTGTATTTACCGTTCCATATTTCTTTTCGGTATGGTATTTTACCATATTCATCCAGAAATCTTTATTTACTTTTCCTTTTTTAGCCGCTATGATTTCTTCGATAATTGGGATAAGTTCGTTTGTCCACCATTCTAATTTATACTGAGACAGGTATTTTGTTTTCTCCAGTAATTTCTTCCAATCCTGAGTTGTGCCTTCGATGGTGATTTTCGGGATTCCACAACCTATTATAATTACCTTAAATTCAAAATAAGATTTTACGGTTTCCATAATCGTAACCTGGCTCACCACTTTCGAGGTGGGTGTGGTAGTGGTGAAATCGGAAGTTAAAATGCCGACTAATTTTTTTCCTGTATAATCGTTAATCTGCTCGTTAAACTGCGGAAAAATTGAAGCCCAATCTGATTTGGGATTACCAAGCATAATTTTGTCTGAAACAACGGTTAAGGTCTTCCTGCCTTCAAAGTCAACCATCTGTGATCTTAACTCTTCGGCATTTTGTGTAACATGCCGGGCAAAACCCTGACTAATCAGCAACCAGAAAATATCAGGGGAAATAACAAATGGCCTATGATCGATATAAGAATTTAAAATGCCCGTTAAAAAAGGATGTTCTCCATAATAAACTAAACTATCGGGCAAATTTTCTACATTTTTTTCAAGATCTGCCTTAAGCATTTTAAGTATTTCCTGATTGGGAACAACAGGAATCAGCTTGGTTGGTTTCGAAAGTGTTTCAATTTCTACAACTGTTGCTTTTTGGCAAAATGATTTGGCAGAGATAAAGAGAAGTAGGAGTAAAAGTATTTTTTTCATTAGGCTAACGTTTTTTAGAATGGTTTACTAGACTGATGCTTTTTTGAGCTGCTTTCCATAATCCACACATCATCTACCCGGATGAAAATACCAGAAGCGTTATGATTTCTTCTTTTTGACTTTCTCCAAATCTCTTTCTGCTTTAAACCTGGTGATTCTGGTAATCAGATCTAGCGGCAAAGGTTTATCTAAAGGAAACTGTACAGCTCCCTTACTCCATTTGTACTGGGCAAACTCTTCTTTAAATGCCTCGATTCCTGAGCCGGTTGGATAAAAACCGATGTGTTTAGCATAACCGGCAAAATAAACCAATACGGTGTTCCGTTTGAAGGCGGGCATCCCATAACTGATTACTTCTTTGGCTTCTGGTACAGCTTGGTGGATCGTTTCGCGGATTTGCTGTAGCAATTTCTGTGTTTCTACCGGGAAATTGGCAATATACTGGTCAATGTTTTCTGGTTTGGGCTGTTCCATGGTCTGTAGTTTTGTAAGCTGAATTTACAAAATTTCTTAAAAACCTATTCACTGATCTGGATATCGTATTTGTGCAATAGCCCGGCAAGCCCGGATTTTGAAAATCTTGCCTTTTTGATCCTGTTATTATCCGGATCGATGGAGTAATGATAAGCTGTTCTAAAATCGGCCTTTTCGAGAATAGTCCTGTCGAAGGTAGCATTTAATAAATCACAATTGTCGAAAGTTGAATTAGCTAAATCGCTTTCTGAAAAGTCGACTTCATGTAATTGTGAATTTTTGAAATCCGTTTTCTTCAGTTTTAGTTTGTAGAAAGAAGAATGATCCAGTTTACAATTGCCAAAAGAAAATGCCAGTCCAAAATCGTTACAGTTATCGAACCTCAATCCCAGCATTTTGCAATCCTGAAAGTTTACATCAATAAATGAGGTTTTGGTAAGGCTTGCCAGACTTAAATTACAGGAGATAAATTTGCAGTCTAAAAATTTTACACCACTTAAATCAGCGCTTGAAAAATCACAGTTAGTGAATTTACAGTTTTCGTATTCTGCTTTTGGGAGTGTCCGTAAGGTAAAATCGGCTTTTTCGAATGTTTGGTCGGCTATGTAATTATCAGGCATGAATATAGATTCTTTATGCCACGAATATAAAAATTATCTGAAGGTTTTTGGTTTGAGCAAGAAGCTGAATTGGGTTTCTTGTATAGGCCTTAGGTTAACTAAACCCGACAGGAATGAAAATACTTTTTGATGCGTTCTACAGGAGAAGATTGCTTCGTCATCCCTACCCGCAATAACAATAAATGGAGCAGGTAACTTGCCAAAAAGATTGCAATGGATAGCGGGGCTGCTGGAACCGGAGAATTGCTGACATTGATTTTCAAATATTTGCCACGGAAACACGGAGGGCACGGAAATGGAGGAATAAAAAAATCCCCCAAATTGCTTTGGGGGATTTATATCTTTTGGTCTTTGCCTAAGCTCAGACTAATAATTTGTAATTACTTTTTAACGTACATTACTTCTTTTACCGCTTTAACTACGCGCTCAGCATTTGGTAAGCTTGCTGCGATTAAAGTTGGAGAGTATGGAAGTGGAACATCGGCACAAGTGATACGTAAAACTGGTGCATCTAAATAATCGAATGCATGTTTTTGAACCATGAAGGCAATTTCTCCAGAAAGAGATGCCAAAGGCCAGGCCTCTTCTACCACAACCAAACGGTTGGTTTTCTTAACAGAAGCGATAATGGTATCGTAATCGATAGGACGTACAGTACGTAAATCGATCACCTCAACATTGATTCCTTCTTTCGTTAATTCTTCTACAGCCGGGTTTACAACGCGTGTTAACATTTTACCGAAAGTAACAATAGTTACATCAGTACCTTGTTTGGTTACGTTTGCTTTTCCTAATTCGATGTAATACTCTTCAGCAGGAACATCGCCTTTATCGCCGTACATTACCTCAGACTCCATGAAAATAACCGGATCCTGATCTATAATTGATTGTTTTAATAATCCTTTTGCATCGTAAGGAGTAGCTGGAACTACCACTTTTAATCCTGGTGTGTTTGCAAACCAGTTTTCGAAGTTTTGAGAGTGTTGTGCACCTAACTGACCTGCGTTACCTGTTGGGCCACGGAAAACCATTGGGCATGAGAACTGACCACCGCTCATTGATAAAATTTTAGCAGCACCGTTGATAATCTGATCGATAGCTACTAATGAGAAGTTAAAGGTCATGAATTCCACAATTGGAATAAGGCCTGCTGTTGCTGCACCAGTTGCAATACCTGCGAAACCTAATTCGGCAATCGGGGTATCGATAATGCGTTTCGCACCAAATTCGTCAAGCATGCCCTGACTTACTTTGTACGCACCGTTATATTCTGCTACTTCTTCACCTAATAAAAAAACGCGGTCATCTTTACGCATTTCTTCGCTCATGGCTTCGCGTAGTGCTTCTCTAAATTGGATTTCTCTCATTGTAAATTTTAATAACGGTGGCAAATATAATTATTAATCGCTTTGAAACCAAAGGCTATAATGCCTATGTTTTGTAATAATTATAGGTAATCTGACTAATTATTTGATGTTTTTGAAGCTGTATTTTTTGTTTATCTGTCGAAGTGGGAAATAATATTGGGTAATTGTGTTTTGGATAAGCTTATTGTATTAAAGCTTTCGCTTTTTCCGAAATATATTCTCCAAAATGGATATGATTACTGTAGTTATCTAAAATGCAACTGTCAGCATATATTTTAACTTCTAGTTTAGTGAGACGAGAAAGAGTGCTGTAGCTTTATTCATTCTTATAGGTTTTCTAAATCATTAATGTCTTTTGCTCTAGCAGAAGACTTTTTAGCTAGTAAGAGATCATGATAATTTATAGTTCTTATTTTTAATCCATCTTCTTCAAAGAAAACTGAATTCGGATAACATTCTTCAAAACTTAGTCCTTTTACCAGGATCATTAAATCGATTGATATTGGCGGTCTTCCAAAACTAAAGACTTCCCAATCTGGATGATGAAGGAAATTTTCTTTTGTCATATCGAAAACTGGCATGCCGAATTGAAAAAAAGCATTGAATATCTTTCTATAATTTTCCGCAGTTCTCTCCACCCAAATATCCATATCTCCAGTCGTTCTGGAATATCCATGAAGAATTACCGAATATCCACCAACTAGAATATATTTTACATCATGATTATTTAGCGCCTGAATAAATTCCCGGAAATCATCATTGAAAATATTTCCCATTATCTTCTACTTCGAACAGAAAATACAGATTTATCCATTTTGGGAGGGTCATTTTCTGGATAGTTAAAAGCTACACTATTTAAATAGTTTGCAATTCTTAAACGCTCTTGCCACGATAGGTTTTTATAATAAATCCGATCGGCTTTACTGGCTTCTTTTGCAGTTTGTGCATTAAATGCTGTTCTATCTAAACGGTACATACTCAAATATAAAAAATGTTTAGCTGGATTTAATGATTTGGGTTTAATAATCCATAAATCTCACTATCGAGAAACTGGCCTCTGAAATAATAATCTTGCTTAAAATGTGCTTCTTTTACAAAACCATGTTTGATCAGCATTTGCCTTGAGGCATCATTTCCTACGTTAATGTTAGCACTGATGGTGTGTAGGTTAACGTCTTCAAATCCAAATGCAATTGATTTTTTCAGTGCTTCTGAAATAATTCCTTTTCGCCAGTAATCGGGATGAAGCATGTAACCAATTTCGGCTCTGTGGTTTGCAAAATCGGTGCGCCAATAACCTACGGATCCTATCATTTGTTTAGGATTTTCTTTTAAGGCAATTACCCAGGCCAGGTTATCGCGATTTTCGTAGCCATTTCTGAAACGGGAAATAAAATCTTTGATCTCAAAAATATCTTTGGGCCTTTCCCTATCAATGTATTTCATTACATTTTCGTTGGTACGCATGGCAAAAAGTGCTTCGGCATCTGCAAGGTCGTGTTCGCGTAGAATTAAACGCTCGGTTTCGAGAACCGGGAATTTTGTGAAATTTAAGGTAAGCATTTTTAAAGATCTTCTTTTTCTAAGGTAAATCCATATTTCTCTGCAAATTCTTTGACCTCAGATTCAAAAGATTTTTTGGCATGATGAATTTCTTGATTTTTAATATAATTGGTCACTGCTTGCAAACCAGATTCGCTAACGGATACAGCAAAATAATCATCCTGCCACATAAAAGGTATGTCTGTTAGCATATTTTTGTTGATCCAAAATGAGGATTCTCCTTTTATGAGCTGCGCTATTTTTGCAATTGTTTGCTCTCTTCCCAGAGATATCAGGCAGTGCATGTGTTCGGTGTATCCATTAATTGCCTGTAGGAAAATAGATTTTTCTCTACAATTATCCATAATGTGTTTTTGAACTTTATAGCGGATATTTTTTGTTAAATAGGGATGTCGGTTTTTAGTTGAGAACACAAGGTGAACCCAAATTCTTACATACGACATAATTGATGGTTTGATTAATCTAAATATAAGGAATTTTTGCAGTCTGTTAAAACAGACTGCGAGGAAATACAAATTTGCCTATAACTAAAATTTACGCTATTCATTGCAATTGGCTTCAGCCAACTGCAATGAATATTATTTCCCAAACAAAGTTTTATAAATAGAATATTTGTAATTATCCTCAACAGTGCTGGCTACAAAATAAGGTGCTTCGAAAAGTTCGGTTAACTTTTTTCTTAACTCAGCAAGAAATTCCGGCTTTATTTCTTCCAGATAAGCTCCTGATAGATTTTGCCTGCCAGACTTAAACCAAACGCCATCTACGCTCATGGTTTTCACTACATATAAATTGGGCTCTACAAAAGTTCTGCCCGAGAATTGTTCATAAGCATAAGTGTATAATAAAGTTTGGATTAAAGCTTTGTTGATGTGTTTTCCATCTGAATTGAACAATTCAGGGATATCTTTAAAAGTCAGCTTATCGCTTCCGGTTTTGTAGTCGATTATTTTGGTCACCCCGTCTTTTACATCAACACGATCGATAAAACCAAAAATTTTAATACTGGCTTCTTTTCCATTTAAGGGGAAGCTGATTTCGGCCTCTACTTTTTGCTCCAGGCTAATGATGGTAAATGGCGTTTGGGCCGCATCCTGATTTAAAATGATATTCACATAAGCATCAACAATGGATAAAATCACCTTTTGCATGCCTTTATACTCCATCACCTTATCGGGATTGTTGAACATTACGGCATTAAACGCCTTCTGTATCAATGATGGAACTTTTTTCCTTTTTTCTTTAATGCGGTCTGCAGTAATTTCAGCAGACTTCAGATCCTCATAAAAATACTCCATCACTTTGTGCAGAATCGAGCCAATCTCATTGGCTTCAACTACAGCACTTACTTCCTTAGGTTCTTTAATCCCGGCAATGTAATTGAAGAAAAAATCGATCGGATTGGAGATGTATTGTGTAAGCGCAGAAGGTGAAATCACTTTCTTTTTATCGAGGTATTTTTGAAGGGTTTCCTGAATAAAAGCGTTATTTGTTTTTTCGATACGCATTTCTTTAAAAGCTTCGGTTTTTACCTCTAGATTAAGCTCATTGTAGGTGAAATCGAAACCGCTTTCGTATTCCAGCTGCTTTAAAATCCTGCTGGCCTCGCCTGAAGTAGATTCGTCGGTCAAACTGTTATAAACAAAGTTGATATTCTTTGCCCTTTGCATCAGGCGGTAAACCATGTAAGATGAAATGGCATCGAGGTTTTCAAGTACAGGTAAACCATAAACACGGCGGATAGAATCGGGAATAAAACTGTTACCGATGGATGATTTTGGGATAATGCCTTCGTTGAAGCCTAAAATCACCACCTTATCAAAATTTAAGTTTCGGGTTTCGAGCAGTCCCATTACCTGGATGCCGTTTAAAGGATCGCCTGAAAGCGGAACGGCAATGGCTTGCAATGATTTTTGAACCAAATAAATCACAAAAGGAATTTCTTCTTTGCCAATATGGTTGCTAAAAGTATCGTGCAATCTGTTTAATTCCTGAATGGTTTTTACGAAAAGTTCGGCATCGATTTTTTTTAGTGTTTTCGCATTCGATAATCTCGTTAACACATAATCCAGAACATCCAATAAATTGGTTACCACATGTTGCGGATCGTCGATTTTTTTATAGAAAGCTTCAAATAATCCACTTTGACGCAGTAAGCGTTTATGGTCGATCTCCACTTCATTTTCTTCGAGTAATGCGGTTAAAATTTTATCGCGCATTTTCTGCGTCAGACCGGTTAAGGGGTGGGTTAAAAACGCCTCGACATTTTTATAGGTTACCTTATCGCGTTGTAAAATTTCCAACTGACTGCCCAACCATAAATCAACCAAGCCAAAAATGCTAGAGGTCGAAAGGGCAAAACCCATAGTAACATTCAGGTCGATTTCTGTTCCGTTAAATGTTGTTGGAATAGTCTGTAAAGTTGGAATCAACAAACTTTCATCTGCCAAAACCACCACCGTTTTTCCAACTGTTTCGGCATTTGTATAATCTTCCTCTAAAATATTGTTTAAGATTTTGGCCTGTGCCGATTGCCCCTGCACTTTGAAAACATTCACCTGGTGCGCAGCTGTTTTCATTAAACTCTCCTGCTCGGCAAATACATTCTTTAGGCCAAGCTGGTTGATGTTTTTCCGTAAGAACAAACCTGCTTCCTGCGATACATCGTCTAAATAATAAGTATCCGCATCAAAATAAAACAAAGCTTTATCGGCATCTTGAAGCTGGGAGAATATTTTAGCTTCGGCACTGCTTAAGGCATTAAAACCAACAAAAATGATCTTGCCCTGATCAAAATTCGAAATAAATTGCTGATGATTGGTAATGTCGTCGGCCAGGTGGCGGTAAACAGAGCCATTGGTTAGATATCCCTGTTCTTTAAGCGTTGCATGGAATTTATGGTAAAGTTTGGGCATCCTGCGCCACATCTTGATGAATAATTCCTGCTGTTTTTTATGTTTTCCTTCAGAATAGGAGGTCCAGAATTGCGAAAGAAACTCGTACTGCTCGGGACTTAAATAATCGAAATCTTTATTGATGACTGATATATCTTCCAGATCGCGGTATAATTTTCCTGCATCAACCAGATCGGCATCAATCTGATTAAAATCACTTAAGATAATCTTGGCCAGTGGAAAAAACTTATGGCTCGAAATGCTTTCTAATTGTTCTTCGGCAAGCAGTTGGTTGTAAATCCGGTGTAAAGTGAAAAACTGCAGGTAAAAATCGGCTATTTTATAACTGGTAGAACTGGCAAAAAATTCTTGTATGGTAAAAAATGAAGGACTGAAAAAGGGTTTGCCGATGATATCAGCAAAGTGTTTCTGTAAATAAGCCGATGGCCGTTTATTGTTAAAAACAATAGCACAGTTTTCCAGCTGGTTTCCAAATCTGGTCACTAAATCTTCGGCAACTTCCTGTAAAAATGGTTTCATGTTAGTGTATAGAATTTGAATCGTTGCCTTGGTTTTTTAATTGCAATTCGATAATTGCTTGTCCTTGCCTCAATATCATCGACTCTCACCATTAGTCGGTGGTGTGTCCAGTTCAAATTGCTAAGCAGTGCATACTGTATTTTATTTTGTTGATTTACAGTTGTTTGATAAATGCTACGCAGTGCGTAGCAGATTTGCTTGTTTTGATAAATCGGATAACATTGATCGAAATTGGGGCATAAATCGTTTACTTTTTCCATATTATACTAATTTCAATTTACCCTTAACTGCGTAGAAAAGATAGGTTTTGATATGCTGATAACCCATTTCCGAAAGTAATACCCTGTAGTTGTTCACCTGTTCGATATGTTTGTCGCTTTCTTCCAAAGTAAATTTATAGTCCAGAATAATTACTTCATCAGCATTAATCAGCACCCTGTCCGGACGGTGGAGTTTTCCGTGGGCATCAATAATATTTTTTTCTACGATGCTTTCACTCGCTTTACCTAAAATGATTTGAAGTTCGGGATTGTTTAATACTTCCAATGCCGAATCGATTAATTTCTGCTTTTCTTCTTCTTTGATAATGCCCTGTAGAACCAGATTGGTGCTATAATCATTTACCTCCTTTTCGGTACTGGCACTGGCCAGAATATCGTGCAATAGCGAACCTTTTCTGCCTGATTTTTCAATATTGACCAAATGTTTTAAGTGTTTGTCTTCTGATGGGATATAAAGCTCTGATAAGCGGGTTGTAGTAGGGTAACTTTTTAAGTTGATAAAATTGGATTCCTCAACTTTACTTTCAACAATTACATCATCAACAATTTCATATACCCCATTTTCATCAAACTGCTCATCAAAAGTAAAGTTGATCACATCGCCCATGTTGGATAATTTCAATTCCTTTTTGGCCATAGTGGCGATGTAGAGGTAATCTTTTGATCGTGTGGTAGCCACATAAAGCATATTCAGGGCATCCATATTGTTATAAAGTAATTCCTCGTAATATGCTTTTGCAATTGCCGAATCGGCCAATGCCTCGTTGTATTTCAATGGAATACCCTTGAGTTCTTTATAGACGGTTTCTTCTGAAGATACCCAAAAAGTGCCATTCGGTTTTCCTTTAATCTCCCAATTGCAAAATGGCACAAAAACAGCCCTAAAGGCCAGTCCTTTAGATTTATGTATAGTGATGATCTGTATCGCATCGGCACCTTCGGGCGAGGGTAGTGATTTTTTGATGCCGTCTTCTTCCCACCAGGTTAAAAAGGAAATAATGCCTTTTTCGCCAAGCTTGCCTGCTGACGCGGTTAAATCTCTAAAAGCCAGCAGATAGGGTAAATTGGCGGTCAGATTTTTTAAACCATAACTTTCAATTAAAATTTCTACGAGCTCGGGCAGCGGGAGCTGTAACCAGCTTTGCCAGTTCTCGCACAAAGCCACGGGTAAAACTGCTGTGAGGGTGTTTAAAGGCTTATTGTTAAGATTCAGGTAATGATTGGCATTGATTTCTTTATCGTGTAGCGAATGGTACAGTGCAATACAATTGGCTTTATATAATGCCGTTTGTGTTTCTAAACCAATCAGCACTTTTAAGGTATTAATGATGAGCTGTATGGCTGAGTTGTTCGAAATCAACAAAGCATCGCCCGATAAAACCGGTAAGTCATGCCCCATTAATTTTTTAACGGTTAGTAAGGCTTCACTATTCGAACGAACCAGAATGGCAATGTCTTTTAGGGCATACTGCAGTTCGTTTTTGAGGTGGTTTATTTCTTCAACAATATCATCAAGGACAATATCCCTGAAAACGGTTTCAGTAAAACGCGCTTCGTTTGGTGCATGATCTTTCCCAAACTTCTTAATTTTGATGGTGCCGCCCTTTAAAGTATTGGTGGCAAAATTTTGGGTCGAACCGCCGTAAATATCGGTTATAATCTGCTGATAATGTTGCTCATGCCACCACTTAGAGATGCTATCTGGTTTGGTAGCCAGATTTTCATTCAGCTCATTCTGCAGGGTGAGTGGAATAGCCTTGTAAAGGAAATTATTGAAAGTGATAATATTCTCGGCACTTCTGTAATTCTCTTCTAAACTTTCTTCCAATACGTTTTCTGCGCCGACGTCTAATTTGGCGTGTTTATGCAGGATATTCCAGTCGCCATTACGCCAGCGGTAAATAGATTGTTTGGTATCGCCAACAATCAGGTGATCGATCAAATCCTGACTAGGCGTAGCCATTGCATTGGTTAATAGTGATTTAAAACTTCCCCATTGGCTGGTAGAGGTGTCCTGAAATTCGTCGAACAAAAAGTTGCGGTAACGGTTGCCCACTTTTTCCCAGATGAAAGAAGGGTTGTCGCCGGCATCTTCGGTAATCCCTGAAATGAGTTTCTGCGCATCGCTGATGAGGAGGTTGTCATTTTCAGCCCGGTATTCTTTCAATAACACGGCAATTTCCTGCATCAACCTTAAATAGTAAAGGTTTTTATTAAAAGCGATGGCCAGGCTGTAATTGGGTAAATGGGCTAAATAATGTGCTTTTAATTTCTGGAGAATCGGGTTTACGGTGTCGTAAGCTTCAGGGAAATTTGTGTTTTTTTGAAACCACTCCTCAGGTTCATCAATTAAATTAAACAGCGGTTCTATTTTAGAAAAATCGCCTCTGGCAACCAAAATAATCTTAGCCAGCGGACTACGCGATTTCCCTTTGAGGTGTTCGGTTTCTACGCCGATTACATTCAGGGCTTCGTTCGCCTCAGTAGCTAGTGCAATCAGTTCCTCTTCAAAATTTTTGATTTCTGCTTTAGTAACACTGATATATTTTTTGAATAATTCATCGATGTTTTCCAATCCAAGTGTACTTACCGCATCTTCGAAAATCTGGAAGCGCTCAGAAAATATTTCTCCGATCAGGTTATAAAGTTCGAATTTATAGTTCCAGCTTTTGTTGTCGCTGATGCGCTCGATAGCCAGATCGATGATCCATTGTAAAAGCTGTTTGTTGTGGTCTAAAGCTTCGTCTAATTTGTTTACGAGATCGTCCTTCACCTTATCATAATTCATTTCTAAATTATAATCGGCATTGAGTCCCAGCTCGAAAGCAAAACCACGAATTACTTTTTGCACAAAACCATCAATTGTACTTACCGAAAAGCGGCTGTAATCGTGCAAAATTTTGCGGTAAATCTTATCGGCTTTAAACTGTAATTCCTGTTGACTTACTGTAGGGTAGGCCTGTAAAATCAGTTTCCGATAATCGTCGATTTTTTTAGATGGATTGCCTTTCGCCAATCCGAGCAGTACCTCGAGAATCCTCGTTTTCATTTCTTCGGTGGCCTTGTTGGTAAAGGTTACCGCTAAAATTTCGCGGTACTTATTGTCTCCACTAAAAAGCAGCGTGAGGTAATGTGCCGTAAGACTGAACGTTTTACCGGAACCTGCAGAGGCCTGAAGAATTTTGAGGGGTTGGGGCATAATATAATTTCTCTCGAATTTTAAACTTACAACAATTTAAAATTTTCGCGAAATCATGATATCAACAATTCATGGGGATCAGGCTTTTTTGCTTTTCCGTTTATGGAGCGTTTTATGGCTAATTCTTGCAGGGCGTTCGGCCATTTCGATTGGAAGGCCAAGCAGATCGCGGATTACAACCGAGGCACAGGCACCGCCAAATGCCGCGGGCAGATAAGAAACGGTGCCATAAGCCGAACGCTTGAAATTACTCCCGTCAGTCATGATCATCGAGTTTTTATCCATTTCCTCTGTGGAGAAAACAGCTTTTATTTTTGCTGCATTGGCGAGTTTATTCAGCCTTTTGCGTACATAACTGGCAAAAACACATTGATAGGTATCGGGAAGCAAGGTAATTCTTAATCTGGTGGGGTCCATTTTACCACCAGCGCCCATTGAGCTTACAATAGGAATATTCTTTTCCAGTGCCGTTCCTAACAAAGTGATTTTGGGCATTACACTGTCGATGCAATCCATGATGTAATCGAAATCAGATTCTAAAATTTCCCTGCATTTTTCCGGTGTAAGAAAAGTATTCACCACATGGAGTTTTAATTCGGGATTAATGGCCAGTAAACGCTCTTGCATAATTGCCGCTTTGCTTACACCATGATTGGTTGCCAAAGCTGGTAATTGCCTGTTCCGGTTGGTCGGGTCAACTACGTCGCCATCTACAATAGTCATTTCACCAACGCCTGAGCGGCAGATAAATTCGGCAGCAAAAGAACCCACTCCACCTAAACCAATTACCAGAACGTGTTTCGATTGTAGTTTTTCTATTCCATCATTTCCTACAAGGAGGGCAGAGCGCGAAAGCCAGGTAACATCAGACATAATTTTGTAATTGACTGTATTCTTCGACAGGCTCAGAATGACAAGTTTATATTAAATTGAATTTTTTCCAGTCGGTAAAAATACGAGCTTTAAGTTCATCAACACTACATTTTTTTAAAATGGCTGCGGCCTGGTAAATTTCTGCAATCGATATATCCGCATTGTCTGTTTCCAGGAAAAAATTATCGGTACTTTGAATGAGTTTTGCCGCACCGGAGCTTTCTTTCAACGTAGCCAAACCAAATGAAAGTAGAAATCCTTTATCCAATAATTGCTGGCCAAGTTCTTCATTTTTATTAAAACCATGGATGACCATTGGTACTTTAACTTTCAACCGGTCTTTAATCGCAATCAATTCCGAAAAGCATTTTACGCAATGCAGAATCAACGGTTTGTTAATCTTTTCAGCCAATTCTATCTGCTTTTCTAGGATTATTGTCTGATTTTCCAGGTTTTCACCTCTTAAGCGATCTAAACCACATTCGCCGATTTGTTTAACATTCGGTTGATTGGCCACAACCGTTAAATATTTCATTTGAAGCTCCAGGTGATCAATTTTGGCAAACCAGGGATGTAAGCCTACCGAGATCGGCTTTGTTTTAGGCATCGCTAAAAAGATATCGTTAGTTAACGACAGGCTTTGAATGCTGGTTACCCCTGCTTGTGTGGCAGTTTTATGGGTATGTATGTCTAAAAAATCCATTGCAGGGCAAAGATATGCAAAATTGGAAGATGGGGCATGGATGATGGAAAATACATAACGACCAGATTAAACCTTCGTTCCGAATCACTTTCCATTCTACGGACTACGGACTACGGACTACGGACTACGGACTACGGACTACGGACTACGGACTACGGACTACGGACTACGAATCCACATTTTCCATGTCTCTGTAAAGAATTCGCGAATAATTTATTGTAAGATTATACTTTCTTACTTTTACTTAATTATTATTCAAAAAAATCATGAGAAGATTAGTCATTTTATTAACGGCTGTATTTCTTTCGACTGCAGCTTTTAGTCAGGCGAAAAAAGAAGGCGTTCATATCTATAACCCACAAGCCGATGCCAAAGCCGAAATTGCTGCTGCGGTTGGAAAGGCAGCTAAAGAAAATAAGCATGTTTTGCTACAGGTTGGTGGGAACTGGTGCAGCTGGTGTATTGCATTTCATAATCTGGTTGACAGCACAGCAACGCTAAAAAAATACATTAACGACAATTTTGAAACTGTTCTGGTTAATTACAGTCCTGAGAATAAAAACGAAAGTGTTTTAGCCAGTTTAGGATATCCTCAACGTTTTGGCTTTCCGGTATTTTTAATCCTTGATGGTAAAGGCAAAGTGTTACACATTGAAAATTCTTCTTATTTAGAAACCGAAGAAGTTGGCGCCAACGGTAAAAAGAAAGTTGGACATGATGTAAAGAAAATTACCTCTTTTTTAAAAGGATGGACAACCACTGCGGTTAATCCCGAAACGTATAAGTCGAAGGCCAAGTAAAGGTTTAAGGTATAAATTTTAGAGAGAAAACCGGGCAACTTAAAGATAAAAAGCCGTCCTGATTTTACATCGGGAGGGCTTTCTTTTTAATCATCTAGATCATCTTCTTCCACTTCATCATCAAGGTTTAACTCGTAAGAAGCCCTAGATGCTTCATCGGCTTGCTCCAGCAGATCTTTGTCGTGTTCTATGCTGGTATCATCACCATTAATTTCATTGATATTTTCTACATCATCCTCTCTGCGTAAAGCATCATTAGGATCGTTTGAATAATTGTCATCTTCCGGGTCTATCATAACATTAAGATTTTATAATTAGATAATCGTTTTGAGCAAGGAATTGTTTTGAAAAAAGCTAAAAGACTAAAGCAATAAATTGATTATTCCGAAGACGTTATATTTGCGTGGTAAAATGATAGAAATAAAAAATGCCGGAAGATTTAATCATCCGACATCCGATTCTTTGTATTCTTCGTGCCTATGTGGTCAATAACTAAAGCCCGTCGCCGAATTTATAAAACGGAGCCACGCTTACGGGTAACTTACCAGTAGGTGTTAATCTGTTGTTAATTACTGCGGCAGCTGAAATCTGCATGTAATCTTCTTTTTGATACGCAACAACCAAACCTTTACTGTTTTCTAAACCAGCTAAGCTGGCCAGATTATATGGATTTGCAAACAACGCAAAAACAGCATTTTTTGCTGATAACTCTTTAATAAAGTTTTTTACGCCTGCATTAAGCGGAATATTGTTTGCAGGTCTTGCACGGCTGTCGTGAATGCCCACAATCACCTGGTCAAATGCAGCGATTTCGCGGGCAATGTTCGAAATTTGTGTAGCATTGGCATCTTTATCCAGCACATAATAAACAGAGTTATAATAACCTTTCGAAATCTCTTTCTGGAAAGTGGTTACCGAGGGCACGCCGATACTGATAATGGCTGTTCTTCTGATTGGAATAAGACGTTTGATATAATCTTTACCTTTTAGTAGGGTTACTGACGCATTGGCCAACTCCTGCACCAAAGCATTACTTGCATTGCGGTTTACGGCAGCAACAACACCCTGGGTTACAATCGTATCGCGTTTAGCCAAACCTGCCCAATATTTTGCAGTTAATATTTTACGCACGCTTTGGTCGATCTCGGCCATGCTTACACGATCCTGTCTCACCGCTTTACGCACCAGTTTAATCGCCCTATCGCTATTTTCCGAAAGTTCTATGATATCGTTGCCTGCAATAATACCCATCAGATCCGCTTCGCCATCTTTAAAGTATTTTACCACACCTTTCATGTCCATCGCATCCGAGATGATCAAGCCTTTAAAGCCTAATTTCTGTTTTAAAATGCCTGTAACAATCGGCTTGGAAAGGGTAGAGGGTAAATTTGGCGTATTATCTAAAGATGGGATGTTCATGTGTGCAATCATCACGCCAGAAGCCCCTTGTTTAATCAGCTCTTTGAAAGGATACATTTCTAAAGTATCCAAACGTGTAGCAGAGAAAGTAAGCTGGGGTAAATCGTAATGCGAGTCTACATCAGTATCGCCATGACCAGGAAAGTGCTTCAAGGTGGTTAATAAGCCGCCATCTTGCATGCCTTTCATATAAGCGGCAACCTTGGTCGCCACATTGTATTTATTTTCGCCAAAAGAGCGGTAATTAATAACCGGATTTTTAGGGTTATTATTGATGTCGGCATCGGGTGCTAAGTTCATCTGCATACCCATGCGTTTGTAATCTTTGGCTACTTCCAAGCCCATTTTATACAACAGCTCTTTGTTTTGGATTGCACCGAGGGCCATTTGATAAGGATAGGAAATTGTGCTGTCCAGACGCATGCCCAAACCCCATTCACCATCATTGGCTACGATTAAAGGTACCCTGCTTAATTTTTGATAGTCATTAGTGGCTAAAACCTGCCTGCCGGGGCCTCCCTGAAAAAAGATTACTCCACCCAATTGTTCTTTTTTAATTACCTGACCAACTGAGTCGGTATATTTTTTACCCAGATTAGTGTGTGCCCGAACAAAGAACATCTGCGCAATACGTTCTCTACGGTTAAGTTTGTTAAAAACCGAATCGACCCATTTCGGTTGATTGGCCAATAATTCTAAATAGGTTTTCTGTTGTGCGCTTGCCGAAAATGCAGTGCCACAAAGGGCAATAAGTATAAATAAATTTTTTCTCACGTGTTTTGTTGTATCAGCTGCCGCTAAATTAATAATCAAAAGGCGAATTAAACAAAAACCAATCCATTAATTGATTTAATCTAATAGGTTGTAAGTCTGTTGCTTTTACCGGCAGTAATTTAGGTTGTTAATGTGTGTTATTTGTACATTCCCTTGCCTTCAATAAAATCGATCACTTTATCAGGCAGGAAAAACTGAACATTCTTTTTCTCTTTAATGGCTTTACGGATAAAGGTTGAAGAAATTTCCATTAAAGGGGTTTTGGTAAAAGTGATGGAAGGATGATTTTCCCATTCGCTTACATTTGCTTCTGGCCGGGGGTAAACGTAAATCTGGTAGTTTTTTAAAAGGACCTCGTAGTTTTTCCACTTTTTAAATGATACCAGGTTATCGGCACCCATAATTAATACAAACTCTTTTTCAGGATATTTTTCATGTAAGTAGGTAAGGGTATCGATGGTGTATGATGGTTGAGGTAGGGAAAACTCGATATCGCTCACACGGATATGTTCTGCATTTTCTGTAGCCAGTTTGGCCATTTCCAAACGGTCGTACATGTTGGTTAAACCACTTTTGTCTTTTAAGGGATTATGTGGTGAAACCACCAACCATACTTCATCAAGCTCAGTATGGTTAGCCATGTAATTGGCAATAATTAAATGCCCGGTATGGATGGGGTTGTATGAACCAAAGAAAAGACCAGTTTTCATGTTTGCGGTTTACCAAATTGCTTTAACCTTATAAAAGCTAAAATTTTGGTCTTTTGTTAAAATCGTTAAGTCTTCAGAAATGCCTTGAGCAATCAAAATTCGATCAAATGGATCGCGATGATGAAAATCTAATTCATTCAGCGTAATAATATGATCAAACGAAATTGGCAATATTTCTATTTGATTTTGATCCAGAAAGTCTAAAATTTTATCGAAATCTGCGCTTAAAGAAAGTTTGTTTAATTTAGATTTTATTGCAATCTCCCAAATGCTAGCAATGCTAATAAAACATTGATTATTTAGGTTTTTAATTTCATTAACTATCTTCTTTGGCAAGGATGAATCTCCATTTATAAACCAGATAAATGTATGCGTATCCAACAGAAGCTGCATTACATATAATCTTTAAAATCTTCTAATGGTTCATCAAAATCAGCAGCCATTTTAAAGAAATCTTTGGCATAGCCAAATTGTCTTTCTTTCAATTTTTTACTTTCTTTCGATTTTTTCTTTAGGGATGAGACAAAATCAGACACTTGCTTCTTCAAATCTGAAGGCAATGAAGATATTTGGCTATATAATTGAATATCAGTCATCACTCAAATATAAAGATTTCTACTTTCTTTAGAAAGCTATTTCTTCAAAAAATCCCCCACCAACTGCTCTGCTTCTGCACAGGCTGTAGCCAGATCGTAATTTTTTAAAATCACATCAAACTTATCTGCATAAAGCAGTTCTTTTTCAGCTTTAATAAAACGTTCCTGTAATTTCTCAGGACTATCTGTACCACGGCCGCTTAAGCGTTCCTTTAAAACATCTAATGATGGTGGCTGAACGAAAATGGCCAGCGCATCTTCCTCATATTTTCTTTTTAAACGGATACCGCCTTCTACATCAATATCGAAAATAACGTGTTTGCCATCATTCCAGATGCGCTCTATTTCTGAACGTAAAGTGCCATAAAAAGTTCCGTTATAAACTTCTTCAAACTCCACAAATTCCTGGCGGGCTACTTTGTGCAAAAATTCTTCTTTACTTATAAAATAGTAATCGTTTTCATGTGTTTCAGCGCCTCTTAATTCGCGGGTTGTCGCAGAAATAGAAAAGCTCAGCTCAGGAAATTTCGTTAATAAATGATGTACTATAGTGGTTTTACCTGCTCCTGATGGTGCTGAAAATATGATTAATTTGCCTTGCATTTTTAAAATTTTTGCGATTGGCGTCTGGCGTTAAGCGCTTATCGCTCTCCGCCTAACACTACAACACATTCAATAACTGTTCTTTTATCTTTTCTAATTCTTCTTTCATACCTACAACAAATTGTTGCATTTGGGCATCGTTTGCTTTAGCACCCATGGTATTAATCTCTCTTCCGATTTCCTGAGAAATGAAACCCATTTTTTTGCCGTTTGCTTCTTTGCTTGCTAAAGTTTGCAAGAAATAATCGCAATGGCTTTTTAAACGTGTTTTTTCTTCAGTAATGTCTATTTTATCAATGTAATAAATCAGTTCCTGTTCAAAACGGTTCTGATCGATATTTACTTTACCTACCGCATCGTCTAAAAACTGGGTAAATTTATCGCGGATAGCGGTAATTCTTTTAGGCTCTAATTCCTCAACAGATTTGAAATAAGAAAGGATATTTTTAATTCTCAGCTCTAAATCAGCCTTTAAAACAGCACCTTCATCTTCTCTGAATTTATTGAAATTGGCCAAAGCTGAAGTGAAAATCTGGAATAAATGGTTCCACTCATCCTCGCTCACACTTTCTTCCTTGTAGCTGATGACATCAGGAAAAGTTAAGGCAGTTTGCAATAAATTGCTGCTTCCGGCACTTAATTCGTCATTAACGGCAATAAGTTGTTTATAATAGTGGCTTAATAATGCAGTATTGATGGTCGCACCTGTAACCTCACCATTGGTGCGTTCTACATTGATGCTTAAACTCACCTTTCCGCGCTCGATGTCTTTGCTGCAAATGTTGCGCAGAATCAACTCTTTATCAGAAAAAGCTTTAGGATATTTTAAATTCAGCTCCAGGAATTTACTGTTGAGCGATTTGATTTCGACACTATACTTTGCATTTGCATAATCGGCTGTTGCTAAGCCGTATCCTGTCATGGATTTTATCATGCGCAAAGATAGGGTTTTCAGCCGAAAGGAGAAATAATAATGGATTGGGTGTTAGGATTATGGAAGGTGGTCGTTTAAAGAAATGATTGTTGGAATTTGGAAAACCAGCGTTCAGCATTTCTTTGGGGATTGCAGCCCCGCTTTCATTACAAGTCCTCTCCCGATGAAAAGCGGGATGCGGGCTTTTCATTCCAATCGGGTTTAGGTACAAAGCAGAATTGGTTTTGGCTCTGGTCTGCTAACTGCAAAGTACAAATCAGCGTGTTTAAACCTGATGGGACTGGGCTTTTATTCCTGATTAATGAAATATAATCCTACTTTTCCAACATGCTCAAAATAGCATTAAATGTTTTTTGCTTCAGTTCTTCAATATCTTCGGCAACCAGGCCTTTCACTTCAATGGCTTCCCCAAATACTGTTTTAATTAATCCAGGATTTAATAATAACGGATCTGTTCTGGGTAGATGCGCCCTGCTGTTCAAAATGGCGAAGGGTAAAACAGGGGTTTGGGTTTCTATCGCTAAACGAAAGGCGCCATCATAAAAAGTATTTAAAGGTTGATCAGATTTATTCATCGTTCCTTCCGGAAAAATCAATATGGATTGACCATCGGCCAGATCTTTCCTTAGCTCGGCTACAGATTGGTCGCGGCTTTCTCTGCTGCTTCGGTCAATCATCACCACTAAACGTCTGTAAATCCATCCAAATACGGGTATTTTAAGCATTTCGATCTTCCCCAGCGGACTAAAGGCCTGTGGAATGCAGATCACAATGGCTATGGCATCTAAAAAGGAACTGTGGTTACCTACATAGATATAAGCCCGCGAAGTGTCAATTTTTTTACCACCTGAAGAAAACCATAGAAAAGTGAAAAGACTAAAAGCCCATGCCCAGCATTTTAAAAAATAAAAGGAAATTTTTCTTCCTGTTTTCTCCTTAAAAATACCTGTACTAATTAGGATAAAAGGGCAAACAATAAGCATGAGTACGAAAAATACAATTGCCGAATAGAGTAAATAAAATCCGCCAAATAGTTTTCTCATCATTATTAACGTTTATTTAACAGTTTGCCAGGTTAACAAGTGTTAATTTTACAAAAATATTGGTAGATAGGAAAGCATTTTCCTTCATTAAGGAAGATAAATTCGTTTTCTGGCCAGGATGTAACAATTAGGCAGAAAACAAACAACAAAACCAATCTGCTGTTAAAATAGAAACCAATCTGCGCTACCCGATCATTTAACTGGCCATTTTAACGCAATGAAGCATTTGAAAATTATTCTTCTACTGATCATCTTCATGCAGGGCTTAAAAATCAAAGCGCAGGATTTTGTGCTGAAAGGGGTAATAATTGAAAAAGGTTCGAATGTGCGGATTGCTTTGGCTGGTATTACCAATATGCGCAGTAAAATGGGCGCAAGCAGTAATGATATTGGAATGTTCCAGTTAAGTGTAAGAATTGGCGATACGCTGTTCATTCAAAAAAGAAATCTGAATGAGCAAAAAATAGTAGTTAAATCAGATGATGACCTGGTTATTTATCTGGTTAGAGGGAGCACAATGTTAGAAGAGGTTACGGTTAAAGGCCAGACTAAAAAGCAGGAAATGGAAGGCATAAAAAGAGACCTGAAAAGAAATGGTTCATTTTATGCAGGTAAACCACCATTAATCTTGTTAAACCCTTTTGGTGGGAGTCCGTTAACATTTTTTTATGAGCTTTTTGGGAAAACACCGGCAAGAGCGCGTAATTTTAACCGTTATTATCAAAAGGAGCTAAGTTTAATCGAGGTGGATAAATTTTTTAATAAAAATTTAGTATCGAAAAATACCACCTTAACAGGAAAAGCGCTAGACAAATTTCTGCTCGACTATTACCCAAGCAGTAGCATGGTTAGTAACTGGAACAATTACGATGCTGTTAAATACATCAAAGAATCGGCTAAAAAATATACTGATACTTTGAAACACACAAATTAAAACATAAATGAAAAACTTTAAATTTACCTTCATACTCTTCGTTCTCACCGCAATTGGCTTTGTCGCTAAAGCACAGGATTTTATTATTAAAGGCGTGGTCATCGAGAAAGGCTCAAACGTTAGGATTGCATTATCACAAATTACCAACCTGCGTACCGGTATAGGGGTGGGGAGTAATGATATTGGTATGTTTCAGTTAAAAGCCAGACTTGGCGATACTCTTCTGGTCATTAAAAGAGACCTGGTCGATCAGCGCGTAGTGGTTACCAGTGAGAAGGATCTGGTTGTTTATCTTGTTCGCGGAAGTACTACATTAGCCGATGTAACCATTAGGGGAAATACGAAACAACAAGACCTCGACGATATTAAAAGAGAGTTTAAAAACAAGGGCGTATACAATGGAGGTAAAACTTCATTCCTGTCAGCCGTATTCAGTCCGTTAAATGCGTTGTATAACCTGTTTGGCAAGGATCCTAAAAATGCAAGGCGGTTTGGCCGGTATGCTGATAATGAAATTAAACAATCGCAAATCGATGTCTACTTCAACCAAAGCATCATTAAAAACAATACCGAATTAAGAGGCGATACCTTAGAAAAATACATGTTAAACTGTCGTCCTGAATTCGATAAAGCGCAATACTGGAACAGTTACGATTACATCAAATACATTAAAGAATCATCAAAGAAATTTACGGATACACTGGGAAAGGGAAAATAGGTTTGAGTCCGAAGTCTTTAGTCCTGAGTCAGTTTGGAGTGATGGGTTTTGGGGGTATAAAATAAGCCCGAAGTCCGGGGTCTGAGTGTTTAGTCCTGAGTTGAGCATTTAGCGTTAGTAGAAGTTTTAACCCACCTGTACAATTAACCTATCTTCTATATACTCAATGCTTCGCAAGCTTTTTCGGCTGCTAATTTTTCTGCGTTTTTCTTGTTGTAATCTCTGCCGGTACCATATTTTTCACCTTCAACAATTGCGCTGATGGTAAATAACTTGGCACTTTCACCTTCACTGTTTTCGGCCAGTTCGAACATAACATCTTTGCCATGGCGCTGGCACCACTCAATCAATTTACTTTTGAAATTGGTTTCAGTAAGTTCCAGGGTATGAATATCGATATGTGGTTTTACAATTCTGCGCAATAAAAACTCTTTGGTAAAATTGTATCCCTTATCCATATAAATGGCGCCTACAATGGCTTCAAAAGCATCGCCGAGCATTGAATTGTGTTTGGTTTGAATGCTAACCGAACGCTGGTCAAACTGAATGAGCTTATCAAAACCAATTTTCTTTGCCAACTGATTTAAATTAGCCCGGTTCACAATTTTCGAGCGCATTTCGGTTAAAAAACCTTCTTCTTTGTAAGGGTAATGTTTAAAAAGCAGCTCTGCTATCACCGAACCTAAAACAGCATCGCCTAAAAACTCTAAGCGTTCATTGCTGCTCCTGCTTCCATTTTTTAAAACTTTTGCTACAGAACGATGTCTGAACGCCATTTTATAGAGCGTAACATTGCCTGGAACAAAGCCTAAAATGTTTTTCAGCTTTTTAACAAACTCCTTTTCAGGAGAGAGATAAAGTTTATATAATTTTAATATCGGCATTAAATAAATAACACAATTAACGGCTAATTAGCATATTTAACTAAGTTATCTATTTTTAATTAGCATACAAAATTATATAGCAGGGCTGTTTTAAATTAATCTTCGTATTTCTTAAAAATAACAGAAGCGTTATGGCCGCCAAAACCGAATGTATTACTTAAAGCAGCTCTAACGGTACGTTTTTGTGCTTTGTTAAAAGTAAAATTCAATTTAGGGTCAAATGCAGGATCGTCTGTAAAGTGATTGATCGTTGGAGGAACAATATCATTTTTAACAGAAAGAATGGCTGCAATAGCCTCAATAGCTCCGGCTGCACCCAAAAGGTGGCCAGTCATCGATTTGGTTGAGCTGATGTTTAAACGATAAGCATCTTCACCAAATAATGTACCAATGGCTTTGGTTTCACTAATATCACCCAGTGGGGTAGAAGTACCGTGTACATTGATATAATCTATATCAGCAGTTGTTAAACCAGCATCTTTTAGTGCATTGGTCATTACCATTCTAGCGCCCAAACCTTCAGGATGTGGTGCTGTGATGTGATTAGCATCGGCACTCATTCCACCGCCAACAAGCTCTGCATAAATTTTTGCACCTCTTGCTTTTGCATGTTCAAGTTCTTCTAAAATAATTGTACCTGCACCTTCACCAGCTACGAAACCATCACGGTCTTTATCAAAAGGGCGTGATGCCGTTGCCGGATCTTCGTTACGCGTTGATAATGCATGCATGGCATTAAAACCACCCATACCTGCTTCGTTAATGATGGCTTCAGAACCGCCACTGATAATTACATCAGCCATACCCAAACGGATATAGTTAAAAGCATCAATCATGGCATTGGTTGAAGAGGCACATGCCGAAACAGTTGCAAAATTTGGCCCACGTAAGCCGTATTTGATCGAGATATGCCCTGGAGCAATATCAATAATCATTTTAGGGATAAAAAATGGATTGTATCTTGGCGTACCATCTCCCTTGGCGAAATTCGAAATTTCATCCAGGAAAGTTTTCAATCCACCTATGCCCGCACCCCAGATTACACCGATCCGGTTGGTATCTAATTTTTCAAAATCAAAACCACCATCCTTCACAGCCTCATCTGTTGCCACAAGAGCATATTGTACAAACGGATCTAGCTTGCGGGCTTCTTTTTTTTCCAGAAAGTCTTCCGGATTAAAATTTTTAACCTCGCATGCGAATTTGGTCTTGAACTTTTCAGTATCAAAACCCTTAATAGGAGCAGCGCCACTCACCCCGTTAGTCAATCCTTCCCAAAAATCGGGAACATTATTGCCTATAGGAGTGAGCGCACCCAACCCTGTTACTACTACTCTTTTTAATTCCATTTATACTGAAAAAGCGTAATTCTATTTAACGTTTTTTTCCAAATAAGCAATCGCTTGACCAACTGTGCCGATGGTTTCAGCCTGATCATCAGGAATAGCTACATTGAATTCTTTTTCAAATTCCATAATCAACTCTACGGTATCTAAAGAATCTGCACCTAAATCGTTGGTGAATGAAGCCTCTGGCGTAACTTCGCTTTCGTCAACACCTAGTTTTTCTACGATAATAGCCTTAACTCTTGAAGCAATATCAGACATAATTTTATAATTTAATGGTTAAATAATTCTGTGCAAAGAAAAATAAATTCTTACAATTTTCAAATGTTTTTATTTCGATACGTAATTTTGGTATCTCAATAACACAGCGAATATAGAATTAGTTTTTTAATTTCGTTCTGTAAATAATTTATTTCGCTTTGAATAAGACTTACCTAAAACTTACCTTAGACCTTGATTTTATACTAATTGCGATCACAGCACCCCTAAAAGACTATGTGCTTTGCCACAAAATTAATACCCGATTAAATACACAATTTGAAAAAATAGAAGACCATGAAATATTTTTTAATATCGACGAACCAGCCTGGTCTTTCTCTAAATATTACTTTTTTGTAGAGCAAGGTGAGGTAGAATACTACTTAATTTGCAACAAAAGTAGCGATGGTTTTCTAATTCCGGAGATGAACAAAGTAGATTTCTTTATTATTATTAAAGAATTTATTGATAAGGAAGATTTGGATTATTTAATCAATGGTTTGAATAAACTGACTGATATACAGGTGGCTGCAAAGATAGATCCAACTAAGTTAAAGAGCCGTGAGAATTTGGTAATATAAAAATTATATACTTGGTGTATTAAATACACTATATTTGACGGTTACAAACAAAGAACAAAAGAACAAAATATATAAAATTTAATGCAGTTTGATTATTTTAGATAAATAATTATGCTTTCTTAAACTGCATTGCTAAAATCAATTAATTAAATGAAACCTTTTCATTCGAGAACTAAAATTGTTGCCACGCTTGGGCCTGCATCAGCAAAACCAGATGTATTATATAGTATGTTTAACGCAGGTTTAGATGTTTGCCGCTTAAACTTTTCACACGGATCACAAGCAGATCATCAGGCGGTTTTGGATACCATCCGCGATTTAAATAAAAAATACGATTATAATGTAGGTATCCTTGCCGATTTACAAGGCCCTAAAATCCGCATTGGTTTAGTAAAAGAAGGTGGCATTAACCTGATTAATGGTAAAACTACCGTAATTACCACAACCGAATGCATTGGTAACGAGGAACGTATTTACATCACTTACCAAAACTTCCCTCAGGATGTTCAGGCGGGCGAAATTATCCTTTTGGATGATGGAAAGCTTCAAATGAAAGTGATTTCCACCAATTTAAAAGATGAAGTAGTTTGTGAGGTAGTTCACGGTGGTATTTTAACTTCCAGAAAAGGTGTAAACCTTCCAAATACTAAAGTTTCTATCCCTTCTTTAACACCAGAAGACCGCGAAAACTTAGAATTTGTTTTAGAAAATGATGTAGAATGGATCGGTTTATCTTTCGTGCGTAAGGCAGAAGATATTATCGAACTTAAAAAAATTATTGCAGAACGTGGTAAAACTGCCCGTGTAATTGCAAAAATCGAAAAACCTGAAGCCATTGCCAATATCGACGAAATTATTGCGGCAACGGATGGTATTATGGTTGCCCGTGGCGATTTAGGTGTTGAATGTCCGATGGAAGAAGTTCCATTATTACAAAAAATGATTGTTGCTAAATGTAGGGCAGCTTCTAAACCTGTAATTGTGGCTACCCAAATGTTAGAGAGCATGATCACTACACCTCGCCCAACACGTGCAGAGGTAAATGACGTGGCCAACTCTGTTTTAGATGGTGCTGATGCAGTGATGTTAAGTGGTGAAACTTCAGTTGGAGAATTTCCATTGATCGTGATCGAAACGATGCAAAAAATTATCCAGAACATTGAGCAAAACAACTATCCTTTCAATCCCGATAAGTTTTTAAAACCAAAATCGCCATCTTTTTTAAGCGATGCCATTTGCGATTCAGCTTGTTTCTTAGCGAAACAAACCAACGCGGTAGGTATTGTATCGATGACTTTAAGTGGTTATACTGCTTTTGAAATTTCAAGTCACCGTCCGGAAGCTTTAACCTTTATTTTTACCAGCAACAGGGCCTTATTAAACGCGGTAAGTTTACTTTGGGGCGTAAGAGGTTTTTACTACGATAAGTGGGAAAGTACCGATAACACTATTATAGAGGTGAACGAATTCTTAAAAAGCAAAAAATTGGTTAAACAAGGTGATATCGTGATCAATACGGCTGCTATCCCAATGGAAGCAAAAGGTAAAACCAACATGTTAAAAATTACGGTTATAGATTAATTTCTAATATCATATTTAAAAATGCTCCCGATTTTAACCGGGAGCATTTTTTTTACCAATAAAAAATATACTTTTGCAATCCACCCGGAGAGGTGTCAGAGTGGTCGATCGAGCACGCTTGGAAAGCGTGTGTACTGCAAGGTACCGCGGGTTCGAATCCCGCTCTCTCCGCATAAAAAGAGCCCTGGTAAACAGGGCTTTTTTACGTTATAGCTTTTTTGTAACCTACTGGAGGCATCTAAAATGAGCATATTGTTTCATATCAGGCATACTGAAGATATTTATCAGATATGGGCCATCCAGATGTTGATATCTTTATCTGAAGGTATATTCAGTTTTTTTCTGACTCTGTATTTTTTGCTCTCAATTGCGCGAACAGAAGCTTTTGTGTGGCGTGCAATCTCTTTGGTTTCAAAATTTAGCCTCAGCAGTATGCAGAGTTCAATTTCGCTTGCAACCAAGTGCGGAGCTATTTCTAACAGCTTCGGACTGAAATCTGGGTCAAACTCATTAAACTTTATTAGAAATGCAGGATTATTGTTAACCGCAAGCTGAACAATCTCTTTCAGTGCCTCTAGCTTTGAAGGTGAGTGACTGCGCTCGTTCAATTCAATTTTTTTCATCAGGTCATCGATTCTTTGCTGAGCCTCCATCGCAGATTGTTCGGTTTCATTTCTCAGCAAAACTTCAGCTTTGTTCAACTGGATGATAAAGATGATCAACAGAACAGCAAATAAAAGCACCAGGAACAATGCCGATATATAAAAACGGACCAATACCGAGGTGGTTTGCTGGTAATTTTTTAAAGCCACCACTTTAAACTCGTCAATTAACTTGTAATTGATGTCTTTTATATTATTGATAATGAATTCCAGCTCATTACTGATATGTGAATTCAGGATAATCAGCTCACTCTGTATGGTAAGGAGTTTTTGATTCTTCTGTCGTAACAATTCAAGCTTTCTGGCATACAGTTTTTTATCTGCGTCATTAGTCTTTTGTTTATCGGGAGGGCTAATTACTACATTTTTATAATGGTTTATCTCAACAACAGACTTCTCATTTTTGTTAGCGATGGCATCCTTTATTCTTTTAAAAAAACCTTTTTTTTCCTTAGGCGTAACTTTTAGTACCGTATCTGTATTGATTTTCCGGATAGCCGGGCTCTCTGTATGAAGACTGGCCACATCTCCTTTTGTATTCTCCCTATTAAAATCTGAATATATCGTGAGCAAGGAATCGAAACTGCGTTTGAGTACAAATAACCTATCCGATAGTTTCATTTTTTCATGGTACCAGTACTTCACTTTTTTACTTTGTGAGGCCGTTAGTTTAGAAGTATCAGCATTTTCTTTCAATAAGGAATCAATCATGCTAAAAACCAGTACAATCTTTGTATTGTAGTCGGCATATTTATTATTACCTGTCGTCAGCAACGACTCCTGGAAGTCGTCTTCCGCACGGTGAATTAATAATAATATCTGTTCTGGTTTCGATTGATTTTGTTCAATGTTGGTTGCCAGCTTAGAAATGCTGCCAAGTTTGTCTGTAATCGTATTGAGGGCAACAAGAGCCGCCAATGCTGCAACAATAGTACATGCAAGAAATGCAAGAAGAATTTTTTTGGCAATTGCCCTGGTATATGTAAATCTCATTCCGGTTTTTTATTCAGTTACAAAATGACGGATTTGAAAGTGAAATTCATGCCTTAATTTCTACGCGTATCTACGCATACGATCATGATGCACAATTATTGAAAATTTGAAATGTTTGCTGTTTTATGTTTAATTTGTTGATTATAAGGTGTTTGTTTTTAGTGCGTAGCTTTGGGTAGTCATGATTTTCTTTTACGCTTTCCAAATTTATTCTTTTGCATCGATAAAATATGTAAAATGAAAAAAGATCCAAATCCCGTGGTCAGGCTGCTAATATTCGTTGCAATTGTGCTCACTATTTTACTATGCTTTGAGCTGAGCCTGGTAATGAATATAATTTAGAAATATAAACTACCCGGATCACAAGTATAAAAATGCAATATTGATTCGAGGGGGATGTTAATGGATTCTTGTCGGTAATAATGTAGCTAAGTGGGTTTTAATGGCAGCTTTCTAAATATTGTTAAGGCTGTTCTTGTCATAATGAGTGTAATTATCGCACCATGTAAAGATTCATAGATTAAACGGGGATATATATTCTAACCCAATACTATAGAGTAAAGATCTGTGCTTTTATTTTCAAAATTTAACCAGATACTATACTGAATCTCTGATCGATGTACTGATTGATTTCTTTGCTTTTGTTATTAATGAGTTGGTAGTCAGCGTTTTGCTGGTTACGTGTAGATGTGCGTATTCAAGTTTTCTTCCAGGGACAATTTTATATCTCTCTTTGTGCCATACAATCTGTTAAACACTTTTCCATTCAATTTTTTCGCAACAACTAAAGTCTGATTAACAGATTATTTCAATTGTACAGTGAAAAACAGTTGATAGAAAGGATGTGATAATAAAATTATAATAATATGATGAAAAAACGCTTACTCATTATTTTAGGCTTGTCAATTTGCTTTTTTGAGGTTTTTGGACAACAAAAAGTAAAAGATGGAACCATTACAGAGGGAAATCTGGCAAATAAAGATGCATTGCTTGAATTGGAAAGCACTAATAAAGGTTTATTACATGCGAGGGTCGCACTTATTGAAAGTACAAATCCAGCTCCATTAACTGCTCACGTAGCAGGTATGATGGTTTATAATACTGCAACAAGCAAAGATGTTGTTCCAGGTATTTATTATAATGATGGAACAAAATGGGTTTATACAAAAGGTTTGAAGGGTGATCCAGGCGTTATAGCTATTGAAGCACAGCCCGGAAAAACAGGTACTCCGGGCATTCCCGGTCAACCCGGTGGCCCTGGAACAGGCGTTACGATTGTCACCAATGACAGTGGAACCTGGATTTATAATCCAGCAACCAATACCTGGACCAATATTAACGGTGCAAAAGGTGACAAGGGAGATAAAGGCGATGCAGGTGTAGTTGGTGTTGAAGGACAGCCAGGGAAAACTGGAACTCCGGGTACCCCGGGTTCAGGCACGCCAGGTGCTCCGGGCGCAGGTATTACGATTGTAACCAATGACAGCGGAACCTGGGTTTATAATCCAACAACCAACACCTGGACCAATATCAATGGTTCAAAAGGAGATAAAGGTGATGCAGGAGTAGTAGGTGTTGAAGGACAGCCAGGGAAAACTGGAACTCCGGGTACCCCAGGTTCAGGCACGCCAGGTGCTCCGGGCGCAGGCATTACAATTATAACCAATGACAGCGGAACCTGGGTTTATAATCCAACAACGAATACCTGGACCAATATCAAAGGTCCAAAAGGAGATAAAGGTGATGCAGGAGTAGTAGGTGTTGAAGGTCAGCCAGGGAAAACTGGAACTCCGGGTACTCCGGGTTCAGGCACACCAGGTGCTCCGGGCGCAGGCGTTACGATTGTAACGAATGACAGTGGAACCTGGGTTTACAATCCAACAACGAATACCTGGACCAATATTAACGGTGCAAAAGGTGACAAGGGAGATAAAGGCAATGCAGGTGTAGTTGGTGTTGAAGGTCAGCCAGGGAAAACTGGAACTCCGGGTACTCCGGGTTCGGGTACACCAGGTGCTCCGGGCGCAGGCGTTACGATTGTAACCAATGACAGCGGAACCTGGGTTTACAATCCAACAACGAATACCTGGACCAATATTAATGGTGCAAAAGGCGACAAGGGAGATAAAGGCGATGCCGGTGTAGTTGGTGTTGAAGGACAGCCAGGGAAAACTGGAACTCCGGGTATCCCGGGTTCAGGCACACCTGGCGCTCCGGGCGCAGGCGTTACGATTGTAACCAATGACAGCGGAACCTGGGTTTACAATCCAACAACGAATACCTGGACCAATATTAACGGTGCAAAAGGTGACAAGGGAGATAAAGGCGATGCAGGTGTAGTTGGTGTTGAAGGACAGCCAGGGAAAACTGGAACTCCGGGTACTCCGGGTTCAGGCACACCAGGTGCTCCGGGCGCAGGGATTACGATTGTAACCAATGACAGTGGCACCTGGGTTTACAATCCAACAACGAATACCTGGACCAATATTAATGGTGCAAAAGGCGACAAGGGAGATAAAGGTGATGCAGGTGTAGTAGGTGTTGAAGGACAGCCAGGGAAAACTGGAACTCCGGGTACCCCGGGTTCAGGCACACCAGGTGCTCCGGGCGCAGGTATTACGATTGTAACGAATGACAGTGGCACCTGGGTTTATAATCCAACAACCAATACCTGGACCAATATTAACGGTCCAAAAGGAGATAAAGGCGATGCAGGTATAGTAGGTGTTGAAGGCCAGCCAGGGAAAACTGGAAATCCGGGTACCCCGGGTTCAGGTCAGCCAGGCGCTCCGGGCGCAGGTATTACAATTGTAACCAACGACAGCGGAACCTGGGTTTATAATCCAACAACCAATACCTGGACAAATATCAATGGTCCAAAAGGAGATAAAGGCGATGCAGGTGTAGTAGGTGTTGAAGGTCAGCCAGGGAAAACTGGAACTCCGGGCACTCCGGGATCAGGCACACCAGGTGCTCCTGGCGCAGGCGTTACGATTGTAACGAATGACAGTGGAACCTGGGTTTATAATCCAACAACCAATACTTGGACCAATATTAACGGTCCAAAAGGAGATAAAGGTGATGCAGGTGTAGTAGGTGTTGAAGGCCAGCCAGGGAAAACTGGAACTCCGGGTACCCCGGGATCAGGCACACCAGGCGCTCCGGGTGCAGGCGTTACGATTGTAACCAATGACAGCGGCACCTGGGTTTATAATCCAACAACGAATACCTGGACCAATATTAACGGTGCAAAAGGTGACAAGGGAGATAAAGGCGATGCAGGTGTAGTTGGTGTTGAAGGACAGCCGGGGAAAACTGGAACTCCGGGCACTCCGGGATCAGGCACACCAGGTGCCCCTGGTGCAGGTATTACAATTGTAACCAATGACAGCGGAACCTGGGTTTACAATCCAACAACCAATACCTGGACCAATATCAATGGTCCAAAAGGAGATAAAGGTGATGCAGGAGTAGTAGGTGTTGAAGGACAGCCAGGGAAAACTGGAACTCCGGGTACTCCGGGTTCAGGCACGCCAGGTGCTCCGGGCGCAGGTATTACGATTGTAACCAATGACAGCGGAACCTGGGTTTACAATCCAACAACGAATACCTGGACCAATATTAACGGTGCAAAAGGTGACAAGGGAGATAAAGGTGATGCCGGTGTAGTTGGTGTTGAAGGACAGCCAGGGAAAACTGGAACTCCGGGTACCCCGGGATCAGGCACACCAGGCGCTCCGGGTGCAGGCGTTACGATTGTAACCAATGACAGCGGCACCTGGGTTTATAATCCAACAACGAATACCTGGACCAATATTAACGGTGCAAAAGGTGACAAGGGAGATAAAGGCGATGCAGGTGTAGTTGGTGTTGAAGGACAGCCGGGGAAAACTGGAACTCCGGGCACTCCGGGATCAGGCACACCAGGTGCCCCTGGTGCAGGTATTACAATTGTAACCAATGACAGCGGAACCTGGGTTTACAATCCAACAACCAATACCTGGACCAATATCAATGGTCCAAAAGGAGATAAAGGTGATGCAGGAGTAGTAGGTGTTGAAGGACAGCCAGGGAAAACTGGAACTCCGGGTACTCCGGGTTCAGGCACGCCAGGTGCTCCGGGCGCAGGTATTACGATTGTAACCAATGACAGCGGAACCTGGGTTTACAATCCAACAACGAATACCTGGACCAATATTAACGGTGCAAAAGGTGACAAGGGAGATAAAGGTGATGCCGGTGTAGTTGGTGTTGAAGGACAGCCAGGGAAAACTGGAACTCCGGGTACTCCAGGTTCAGGCACACCTGGTGCTCCGGGCGCAGGTGTTACGATTGTAACCAACGACAGCGGCACCTGGGTTTATAATCCAACAACCAATACCTGGACAAATATTAACGGTGCAAAAGGTGACAAGGGAGATAAAGGCGATGCAGGTGTAGTTGGTGTCGAGGGTCAGCCAGGGAAAACTGGAACACCGGGTACTCCGGGTTCAGGCACACCAGGTGCTCCGGGCGCAGGTGTTACGATTGTAACGAATGACAGTGGAACCTGGGTTTATAATCCAACAACCAATACCTGGACCAATATCAATGGTCCAAAAGGAGATAAAGGCGATGCAGGTGTAGTTGGTGTTGAAGGACAGCAAGGGAAAACTGGAACTCCGGGCACTCCGGGTTCAGGCACACCTGGCGCTCCGGGCGCAGGCGTTACGATTGTAACCAATGACAGCGGAACCTGGGTTTATAATCCAACAACAAATACCTGGACCAATATTAACGGTGCAAAAGGTGACAAGGGAGATAAAGGCGATGCAGGTGTAGTTGGTGTTGAAGGCCAGCCAGGGAAAACTGGAACTCCAGGTACCCCGGGTTCAGGTCAGCCAGGCGCTCCGGGCGCAGGCGTTACGATTGTAACGAATGACAGTGGAACCTGGGTTTACAATCCAACTACCAATACCTGGACCAATATTAACGGTGCAAAAGGCGATAAAGGTGATGCAGGTGCAACTGGTGCTCAAGGTTTGAAAGGAGACAAGGGTGATAAAGGAGATGCAGGAGCAACAGGTCCTGCTGGTGCAACAGGCGCTCAGGGTGCAATTGGTCCAGTTGGTCTGACGGGTGCTGCTGGTGCACAAGGCATTCAGGGTGTGAAAGGTGACAAGGGAGATGCAGGTGCAACTGGTCCTGCTGGTGCAACTGGTGCTCAAGGTTTGAAAGGCGATAAGGGAGATATAGGTGCAACGGGTCCTACTGGCGCTACAGGTGCTGCTGGTGCACAAGGCATTCAGGGTGTAAAAGGTGACAAGGGCGATACAGGTGCAACAGGGCCTGCTGGTGCAACTGGTGCTCAAGGTTTGAAAGGCGATAAGGGTGATGTAGGTGCAGCGGGTCCTGCTGGCGCTACAGGCGCTCAGGGTGCAATTGGTCCAGTTGGTCTGACCGGTGCTGCTGGCGCACAAGGCATTCAGGGGGTGAAAGGCGACAAGGGAGATGCAGGTGCGACGGGTCCTACTGGTGCAACTGGTGCTCAAGGTTTAAAAGGCGATAAGGGAGATACGGGGGCAACGGGTCCGGCAGGTGCAACAGGGGCTCAGGGCGGTGCAGGTTTAATAACTGATGGCCTTAATACAACAGTCATAGGAAATGGAACAACGGCAACACCATATAAAATCAATACACCGACTACAACTTTAAGTCAAAATACTACTACTGGCGCAATTACTTATGCCAATGAGACCACAACGGCTGTTACAGCCCAATTGAAAAGTGCTAATACACCTAATATTTTAAAAGTGGGTGCAGACGGTGGTTTATTATTGGCACCAACCGATGTGCTAACATCTACCAGTGCAAATAACGGATTAACAGTGACTAATGGCGTAGTGCAGCTTAGCGGACCGCTAATTAAGCCAACTATTGTTACTACAGATGCTACGAATATGCTTGCTTTGGCAGGTTTGCAAACGGGTAATAATACATATAGCTTTAATGGATCCACCTATACTTCAACTGCGGATCGCATTGTTGTAGCTGATCCAGGTTCAGGTGTATTAAAACAGGTTAAAGCAGCAATGCCTAAGTTTTTCTATGCACCATCGGTAGTTATTCCTACACACGATGCTAACGGAATACCATTAACAGGAACCAGAACTTTAAATATTTATACATTTTATTCACAGCAGTTTGGATTTACTTCAGCTTTAAATCAGGCGAGAAGTAATGCAAGTTCATCATTGCCGGTTCTGGCACCAGCTGATCTGGATTATTTTGTAACCTATTTTGATAATAATGTATTCAATACGGTTACGATATCTGCGGCAGGTGTGATTTCTTATACAGTTAAATCTACTGCAGTAGCAACTGAAGCTTCATTTATGAATATTGTATTCAAGGTAAAGGATTAATATTTTAATCAATAGAGAAATGAAAATTCAAGTTATTATATATTTTAATTTTTTGAGGGACATTATTTGTCCTTCAAAAAAATTAAAAATGGCGATTAGCTTAGCCTTATTTTTAACAGTAGCTCATGTTAAGCCGGTAAATGCGCAATTATTTGGCGATTTTCCATACAATCAATCATTTTTGTCAACTACCCAACCCCCTGAGGTAACTAAACCTACAGGCGCCGGAACAAATGCCGCTACCTTTACCACTACAGGCTTACAATTAACGCCTGCTCAAACTGCTCAATTTGGTGCAGTTTTTATTAATGACAAACAATTTAATACCTCAGTAGGAATTAAAATTTCTTTTGAATATGCTATATATGGAGGTACAGGCGCTGATGGACTGTTACTTTTTTTATATGATGCATCTATTACGCCAGTAATCGGGGCTAAAGGTCGTGGTATGGGTTATGCATATTTAAGAGCGAGAGATTTATATAGCGGAGAGCGAAAAGACGGGCTTAGCGGAGCCTATTTAGGTATTGCCTTTGATTCTTATGGAAACTTTAAAAACGCCCCCTTTCAGGGTGATGCCCGTCTTAACGGTATTTCCGGAGTAACCTGGTCAAATGCAATGAGTCACGTCACTTTAAGAGGTGCAAGAGGAAAATTTATAGATAATAATGGTAGAGAACTTGGGCGAACCGGGTATCCGGTATTAAGAACTCAGGGTACGCTTTCTCCTACTTCTGTAACCAGAGGAGGAGCAGTACTTACACCAGCCGGTGGTTATAGTTATTTAGGTGGGATAGCTGATAATTTTAATTTAAGGTCTGGCGCTTATACTACAGATCCAAACGATCCGAATTATAGAAAAGCCTTTATTGAATTGATACCAAATGCTGGTGGCGGTTTTAATGTAACAGTCAAAATACAGCATCAAAACACAGTGACTACGGTAATTGATAATTACTGGTACAGGGCGGATGCCAATATGAATTATACTGAAAATGCAAATCCTCAGTCAACCGATTATAATACTTCAGATATTCAGGGAGTGAATACTTTAAATACGATAGATAGTCGGGTTCCTGCAAATTTTAGAATGGGTTTTGCCGCAACAACAGGAGGCTTAACCGATATTCATAAAATATGGAAACTAAATGTTTCCTTGCCTTATGCGGCAGAAGCTGCTGATGATAATGCGGCAACCTGTAAAAATACTCCGGTTATTGTTGATCCTTATGCCAATGATGTTGCCTACACAGGGCCAGTAACCGGCCCACCTACCAGTTCATCAGCTAATATAGATTTTAATGCGTTTCAATTTCTTAAAGCAGATGAAACGCCGGAAACGAATCCTTTTTCTGTAACTAATGCACAAGGTACATTCATATATGCTCCTGCTACCGGAAAGGTAACTTTTACACCCAAAGCAGGTTTTGTTGGTACAGCATCTATAGCCTATAAAATAAAAGGTAAAAACAATGGTTCCAATCAGCCTTACGGAGATGAAAGTTTCCGGTCAGAGGTAGCAACAATTTATTTTAGTGTGAGAAAGTGCCAGGTAATAACAAATCCTATGCTGCCCTCACAAAGCAATCAAAATTAATTATCGTTCAAATGTCAAGCCATTCTATAAAAATATTACTATCAACCTTATTGATGCTCTCAGGTTTTGGTGCCATGGCCCAAACCGGGACAGGCAGTATGACTGTTGATAATTCAACGATTAATGTCGCCGCCGGTACCACAGAGCAACGCTTCTCTGAGGAGAGCTATTTCGGACCAGAGGCAAACTGGACAATTGACGGAACACTTGAAATATGGAGTAAAAAAATATGGATTGCCCCGGGCGCAGTTTTTAAGGGATTGGGAAAAATTGTGATTTATAATCCTGGGGCAAATCCATTTTATCCTGGTATGGCTTCCGGTCCGACAAAGATTGATGGGAACAACGGTAATTTCATCAACCTGATTATAGAGCACCACAATGAGGAGAATATCCTGCTTGCCGATGTTTCCGATCCGGGTTACAAAACGGCCAACCCTTCAGGTGCCTTATCGGCAGAGCTGAACATTGGCGGTACTTTAGATTTAGCGGCAGACCGTGCAGATATTATCCTGAACGGACATAACCTGGCTTTTAACAGTTCAGGTAAAATTGAGAATTACAGCAAATCCAGGATGGTGGTTACGGGCAACAGCATTACCGGTCACATGATCAAAGATTATGCAGGCAGCGATGGTTTTGTCTTTCCGGTGGGTATTGCAGAAGGGGATTATACGCCTGCTACTTTAAGCCCGGGCGGTGCAGGCAAATTGTTTGTAAGCGTTCAGGATTATGCAGGCGCAAACAAGGCGATTAGAAACCCGGCATTGGGTATGGACCGCGTGTGGCACATTTATGGTTCCCCATCGCTAACTGCAAACATGGTTTTACAGCACAACAGCAACACCAACGGAAGTTTGTTTAAAGATGCCAATGCAGCAATTGCCCGTTACATAAGCGGTGATAAATGGGATATCTTAAAAGGAACTAACCCTAATGTTGGCGTACATACACGCAACAATGTAGCCATTGCCACCGATATGGCAGCAAATGGCGGTTACTTTACCAAACTTAATGTGTCGGGCGCTACCTTGTTTATCCCTAATTTATATACTCCAAACGGCGATGGCACGAACGATACCTTCGAGATTCGTGGATTGGAACTATTTGCGGAGAATGATTTGGTTATTGTTAACCGATGGGGCAACGAGGTTTATAAAGCCACAGGCTACCAGAACAACTGGACAGGCGAGGGCTTGAATGAAGGTACTTATTTTTATGTGCTTCGGGTAAAGGAATTAGCAGGGGCAGAGTGGCAGGTGTTTAAAGGCTACATCACTTTAATCAGGGCATTTAAGAAATAGGATTAAGGATTGGATGCTGAATGGTTAAACAAGCAGAACACATTTTTAACCAACTCCCAATCGGGCAAGCCCACAATTAAGATAATAAATGAAAAAGATATTCATACTTACGATATTAACGATAAGCGTACTGCTGGCTAAAGCCCAGCAGGATGCCCAGTTTAGTCAGTACATGTTTAACGGGATTTACATTAACCCGGCGTATGCAGGTTATAAAGAACAGTTGAATCTTCACGCGTTTTACCGTAACCAGTGGACGGGTATTGAAGGTTCGCCCACCACCATGTCTATCGCGGTAGATGCGATTGCAAACAATGGCAATGTTGGTTTGGCCTTACAGATTTCAAGCGATAGGATTGGAGCACAGCGCAACCTGTCGGCCTATGCAAACTACGCTTACCGGATCCCGATGAATTCGGATGGCTCTTCGAGGCTAGCCTTTGGCGTGGGTGTTGGAGCGGTGCAACCAGGGATTGATGGATCAATGTTAAACCCAAACGATTTTGAAGTGAACCAGCCAGTTGGTATTCAGAGTACAATTGTACCCGATGCACGTGCCGGGGTTTACTTTTCTAACAACCGCTTTTACGCAGGTTTCTCGGCAGATAACCTGGTTTCGCAGTACATCGATATCGACCGCTATGCTTTTATTGCACAACCCAAACCACACTATTATTTAACCGCAGGGATGTTGTTGCCGATTAATGAAGACCTGCAGTTGAAGCCTTCGTTTTTATTGAAGGATGACCGTGGAGGTCCAACGAGTTTAGACGTTAGTGCGTTCTTTATCATTGCAGATAAAGTATGGCTGGGTGCTTCTTACCGCACGGGCATAAAGCTGTACGATAAGCGTTATCTCCAGAAAGATTTGAGCAACTTAAATTCAGGGGTTGTGGCAGCACAGTTTTTTGCAGGCAGCAATTTACGGATTGGTTATGCTTACGATTTCTCTATAGGGCCTTTGCAGGGTTACAGTGGCGGTACCCATGAGATTTCGATCGGTTATTTCTTTAATAGGAAAAGCCTGAGAATGGTTACGCCAAGATATTTTTAGGTGTTAAGCTTATTCTTTGAAGGATGAGATTAGCGATGATCGGAATCAGGTTTGTATGATTCCAAAATTTCAAATTTAAATTGACCAATGAGGTATAAAAAATTATCACTGATCCTGTTCAGTACGTTATGCTCTTTTTCAGCAACAGCACAGTATGTATTAAATGAAGCTGATCAAGCATTTGAGCAATATAATTACGATAAAGCAATTGATCTTTACGAGCAGGCTTATAAGAAAAAAGCAACACTACATGCTGCTGAACGGTTAGCGGCCTGTTATCACTACCAGCGTAATTATAAGCAAACTGAAAGCTGGTACGCAATCGCTGCAGGGATGGAAAAAAGCCCGGCAGAAAATACTTTGGCCTATGCAAAAGCACTGCAAAGTAATTCAAAATACAGCGAAGCCAAAATTCAGTATAATAAGTATGCAGATTTAAATAAAAATCTCAACCCTTCATTAAAAAGTATGTGGTTGCGTTCCTGCGATTCGGCGATGTACTGGATGAAAGAACCGAAATCCGTTGTCATCAATAATGAAAAATCATTAAACAGCCCACAATCAGATTGGGGTGCAGTGATGCAAAAAGGAATGATCGTATTCTCCTCAGACAGGGGCTTAAAAGGTAAAGACGAACAAAGCGGGAATAAGCCATTTTTAAAATTCGATGGTTCGAAAGCACCCAATAAAACCATATATGGTTGGACAGGGAATCCTTACCTTAAGCTTTACACCAAAACCGGTGCAGATGATATTACATTATTTCCAATCGAGGCAGGGACAGATTACCATGTTGGTCCTGCAAGCTTTACTCAAAACGGAGGTGAAATGTATTTCACGCTTACGAAGATTCCAAAGCAATTAGATTACACAAAAGTTAAAATCCTAAAAGGAAAGCAGGCTACGGTTAACGTCGAGATTTATAGCAGTAAAAAAGATGCTTCAGGAAAATGGAGTACGCCTGTAGCTTTTAAATACAATAATGTAAATCAATATTCTGTAGGCGATCCTTTTATCAGTACAGATGAACAAAGCTTATATTTTAGTTCAAACAGGCCAGGTGGCAAAGGTGGAACGGATCTGTATGTTTGCCAGAAAACAGCTGAGGGGGATTGGGGACTGCCAGTTAATTTAACAGAGATTAATACGGAGGGCAACGAAAGAAGCCCATTTCTTGATGGTAATAATTTTTATTTCAGTAGTGATGGACGGGTAGGCATGGGTGGTCTGGATATTTTTAGTGCCAAACTAACTGGCGGAAAGATAGCAGAACCTCAGAACATGGGTTACCCGGTGAATTCACCCCAGGATGATTTTACATTCAATTTAAATACTGCAACAACAGGATTTTTCTCTTCTAACCGTATTGATGGTTTAGGTGACGATGATATTTACAGCTTTACCCAACAATTAATGCTAGCCTTTAAATTGACTGGAACGGTTTATAATAAAACAACAGGGCAACCGCTAAACAATGCCATTGTTACACTAAACAAAACAGGTGGTTCTACATTAAAAGTTGAAACGGATGATAACGGCAGATTCAGGTTTAATCTTGAAAAAGCGTCTGATTATGGACTAAAAGGGGAGAAGACCAATTATAGAAGTGATGGAGCTTCGTTAACCACTATTGGCCTTACTGCATCAACAGAGATTAAAAAAGACTTATACCTGGAGGCGATTGAAATCAATAAAGCGATTAAACTGGAAAATATTTATTACGACTTCGATAAATCGAATATCCGTGCAGACGCGGCGATTGAATTAGATAAGCTGGTTAAAATTATGACTGACAATCCAACGATTTGGATTGAATTAGGCTCACATACCGATAGTCGTGGAAATGATGCCTATAACCTGGCATTATCACAAAGAAGGGCAGATGCTGCAGTACAATATATTATAGATAGGGGAATAAGTAAAAACAGAATTACAGCTGTTGGCTACGGAGAAACCAGGTTGTTAAATAAATGTATCAATGGGGTACAATGTACCGCTGCCGCGCATCAGTTAAACAGGAGGACAGAATTTAAAATAGTAAAACAATAGCCTGAGCACATTTGCAGGTGATGGTGAATACCTGTGGATGAAGATCGTCATCATGGGTGTTCACCAAATTTTATGCTCATGAAAAGCTGCCCATTTGCCTTCCGGGAAACCGCTGTGGTTACGAAGTTAGGTGGAGGGTAGCTTTTTTACCATGGCTCCATATTTCGGCAAACTCGCGGAGCTCATATGATTCAAAAATTCAATTAAAGCGCAGGTAAGGTAATATTACCTTTAAAGCAGTAATGGTCAATAAAACAAAATCACTAGTCTGAAGCTTAGCAGTTGCTCCTAAGTCTTTAGTACACATTTCTTTAGCCGAAAATCAGCAAGTTCTTATTGACCATCCATCTTTCTTAAACCTAATGGTTCATTATTGATAAATATTTTTATGTTTGTATAGTATTAATAAACATTGTTTACAATGTTTTGCTTTGATTGGAATAAATTATCTGCTAAAATATTGATATCGAAAAAACAGACTTAACAATTGCATACCAAAGTCAAACACCAGAAAACCTTTATTCTTATAGAAATGATTTTCATGGAATAACCGGAAATCAATCCCGAAAAACAATAATAATCTAACCAATTTAAACGTCCTAAAAAACAAACCATGAAAAACAACACCTTACGACTTCTGCTATGGGCGCCGCAAACCGGCAGTTTCCTAAAGTCGAACAAAAGCGCAATGATGAAATTAGTTGCCGCTTGCTTAATTTCCTCCATCCTGTTTGGCTGTAGCAAGCTCGAAAGTTTTAAAACACTTGGTGCCGGAAAAACAGAAGCAGTAGTAAAAACCAAAAAAGTCCTTATTATTGGCTTAGATGGCACATTGTGGACTGCACTTACTCAACAAAATGCCCCGCATATAAAAGCACTTATTGATTCATCGTGGGTAAGTACAAATGCCCAGGCAGAACCACCAACCTGGAGTGCAGGCGGATGGAGCGGGATATTAACCGGCACCTCCATTTCGAAACACAAAGCAACTGACAACTCTTTTACAGGAAACGATATCGCCAATAACCCATCGTTCTTCAGGGAAATAAAAACAGCACTACCCAACCTAAGAACAGGTGCAATTGTAGCATGGAACCCGATTACAACCTATATCGTGAATGCTAGCGATGTTGCTTTTCGCACAGCTTATGGCGATAGTGATTATGTATTAAGAGATAGTAAAGTGGCCACAGCCGTAATTAATGAACTCTCGAACAACAATCCTGATGTACTTTTTTGCCACTTTGACAACATCGACCACAATGGCCACGGAAGCGGCTTTTCGACCAGCAATGTTAACTATACCAATGCAATTGCAGCAGCAGATGTTCATGTCGGAAATATTCTTACCGCATTAAAAAACAGGGCAACCTATAGCAGCGAGGATTGGCTTATTGTTATGGTAACCGATCATGGTGGTACCGGAACCGGGCATGGTGGCGCAAGTTATTTAGAAAGAAATCCTTTTATCATTTTAAACAACAGCGCGATAGCGCCTGCGGTGGTAAATACGCTCCCTGGTGTAAGCGGTTCGCATAGCGAAAATGTTGTGGGTTTTGGCAATGGGGCTTATGGAAAACTGCCCGCCATATCTAATGTAGATTTTGCAACCGGCAATTTCACTATCGAATACCGCGTGCGAAAAAATAATACATTAAGTACAAATTATCCACCTGTAATCAGCAATAAAAATTGGGTATCCGGTATTAATGTTGGTTTTGAAATGCACGATCAGATGGGGAAATTAAGGTTTAACATCAGCAATGGCACTGCCCGTAAAGATTTTGATCCTGGTATAGACCTTACTGATCAGAACTGGCATTACATTACCCTGGTAATTAACCGTACAACCAACAGGGCAATGGTATATGAAGCTGGATTGATGAAGCTAAACGGAGATATTTCTGCAGTTACAGGGTCGATACAGGATCCTGCTTTAAACCTTAATATCGGTCAGGACGGCAGGGGGCTTTATGGGCCAAACCTCTTTAACGGTAACATCTCACACCTGCGGATTTTCAATACCGCATTAAGCCCTGCTACAATTGCTAAACAGTATCAGAATAGTAACCTTACTTCAGCCAACCATCCTGATTATGCGAGTTTAAAATATTACGCAAAAGGAAATGACGGATCAGGCTCAGTTTATACAGGTATTATTGGAGGTAATGTTAATTTAATCGGAAGTGGCACAAGTGCACCTTCATGGTCGAGTGCTAGCGCTGGCAATTATGTAAGTGGAAATCCGCCGTTTATTTATGGCGTTGCCCCAACCGTCCTTAAGTTTTTAAATATACCCATTCCAGCACGATACGATGCTGCGAGTTTGGTAAATTTTTAACAGTTATACCGATACATGAATAAGTGAACACGATCTCGTATAACGGTTTATAAATTCATAAAATACCCGGGATTGAGTAAAGCCTGAAATTGAGAGATTTCAGGCTTTATTTGTTTTCGCCGGTGGGTATTTAACCTGAAAGGAAAATTGCTGTTGCGCCTATGGTTTACTGGCATCTTTTTTCAGAAATGCGATGTTTGTTACTTTATAATTCAGTGCGCTTGTGGTACCTGCTGTTACATCGATGGTAACCCCTGTTATTTTACCAGCCATAGCCGACGCAAGAAATACGGCTGTATTGGCTATATCCTCCATGAGCGGTAACTGTTTTAACATGGTGTCGTTTTCCATTTTCTTAATGAATGCTTTCACTTCATCGCCACCGGCATCTATTGCTTCCTTAAAAACCCTTGAATCCGGAGATCCGGCCGAACGGATGTTTATCACACGAATTCCATATGGCCCCAGCTCTGAAGCCAGGTTTCTGGAGAATGCCTCTACCGCATTACAGGCAGGGCCAAATCCGCCCACGTTGGCATAACCAATACCTCCGGGTGTGGCAGTGAGCGAAAGGATCACCCCGGATTTATTTTGTTTCATCACCCTTCCCGCAGCGGTTGCAGTGATGAATTGGCTTTCCATGGCAATATTTATCGGACGGATAAAATCATCAAGCGCCATATCAACTAAAGGGATGTCTTGTGTATCCTGCCAGCCGATTGCATTGAAAGAGATATCAACCGATCCAGCGGCCTGCATCACTGTTTGTATATGGTCATTTACAGATTTCTCATTCCTCGCATTTACCTCATGGAATGAAACCTTTCCTCCGGCAGATGCAATCTTATTTGCTGTTTTTTCCACGCTGTGTATATGATGGCCTGTAAGAAATACCTGAGCACCGGCAGAGGCGAGCGCACTGGCTACCGCAGCGCCAAGAGATCCGCCAGCTCCATAAATAATCGCGATTTTACCTTGTAATAACATCATCCAGTTTTTACGATGTTTAAATTTAGGCGTAAAAATTACTTTAGATGCTGTACCGTTATGACAAATAAAGGGGCATTTGCGCCAATATTAAATCCAAATCACTCATCATAAAGCGCTTTGGTTCTAAACAAACGTTTGTGCAGTAATAAACTTTAAAAACCAATGATATTTCTACAAATTGCTGTATCAAAACCTGATATAACCAATCATGAAAAATATTTTTACGGTACTGATGCTGATGTTGGCATTCCGGAGCCAAGTATTGGCGCAAACTAATATTATACCCCAACCCAGAGATTTCAAAGCAAACGGAAAAGTTTTTAAGCTGAATGCCCAGACAAAAATTTATTATCAAAAAGGACTTAAGGACCAGGCACTGCTCCTGGCATCGGCTTTAAGCCCGGCTACGGGTTATGATTTTGCGTTACAGGAATTTAAAACTGTACCACTTAACGGAATTATATTAGCTACGGCTAAAGGAGACACCAATAAGGAAGCCTATCATTTATTGGTCGATAACAAACAAATTAAAATTACCGGGGCTAACAGCGCAGGCGTATTCTATGGCATTCAAAGTTTGCTACAGCTGTTGCCCGCCGAAATATATAATAAAGAGCGTCAAAAAAATATAGTTTGGAATATCAATGGTGCGGTGATTAACGATAGCCCGGAATACCCGTGGCGTGGCATGATGCTCGATGTTTCGCGCTATTTTTTCAGTAAGGAATATGTGCTGAAATTTATTGATATGATGGCCATGTATAAAATGAACGTTTTACACTTTCACCTTATTGATGATGCCGGATGGAGATTAGAAATTAAAAAATACCCGAAATTAACCTCAATTGGTGGCTGGCGTGGTGTTGGTGCAGAAACAACCGGAGGTTATTATACACAGGATGATATCAAAGAAATAGTAGCCTATGCGGCAAAGCGAAATGTAGAGGTGGTGCCCGAAATAGAGCTACCTGCACATACCCTCGCCGCAATTGTTGCTTATCCTTACCTGGGTTGTACAGGGCAGCAATTCGTAATGCCTACCCAGCATTCAATCAGCAGAGAAATTTATTGCGTGGGCAAAGAAAGTACCTTTAGTTTTTTAGAGGATGTTTTTAAAGAAACCGTTTCACTTTTCCCATCCAAATATCTCCATATTGGCGGAGATGAAGCCAATTACAGTAGATGGAAAGAATGTGCAGATTGCCAGCGGAAGAAGAAAGAATTGGGACTAAAATCAGAGGCCGAACTGCAAACCTATTTTAATAACCGTGTACAAACGATACTGAAAAAATATGGTAAAACCATTGTGGGCTGGGATGAAGCCATAGAAGAAGGCATAAAAGAGCCGATGGTGGGGATGATCTGGAACGATCCGAAAAAAATACTCAAAGCAGTTGAGGCCGGGCACAGCATCGTTCAGTCCCTTACTTCTTATTGTTATTTTGATATGTCCGAAGCAAACATTCCGGGTGAAGTGCAAACTGCAACCTGGGTAGGACCAGTTTCTTTAGAACGGGTGTATTCCTTAAACCCGATGGTGAAAGGTTTAGATGAAAAATATAGGGGGCAAATCCTGGGTGCTTCAGGAACATTATGGGCAGATCAGTTTATCCATGGAAACAAGTTGCCAGAATTTGCTCCGCTAAATGAAAACCGGTCAGAAAAATATTTTGATTACCTGGCCCTGCCAAGACTGAGCGCGCTGGCAGAAGTTTGCTGGACACCTCTCGCCCGGCAAAGCTGGACAGATTTTGAAAACCGGATGGCTTCACATTACAGCCGTTATCAAAATGCGGGCTATGGTTTTCGCTTGCCTCAACCGAAGCTAATGAGTAAAACTAAAACAGACAGTACCGAAACCATCACCTTAAAAAATATTGTCGACCATGCTGAAATACGCTATACCACAGATGGCTCTTTCCCGAATGCTTACTCTCCTGTTTACACGCAGCCGGTTAAAGTAGATAGACTTAATAATTTCTTAGCCATCACTGTGCTCAACCGTCAGCAATATTCCCTTCCCCTTTATTTTCCGGAAAAGTATGAACGTTACAAAAAATATGGCACCTTATTATCAGAATGGAATCCATCAAATATTAAGGCAAAAGATTTTGCGCTAATGGAAATCAATGCCACAGGTAAAATCAATTCAAATGGGAAATATGTATTAAGTTTTCAATCTACAGGAGGCAGGAGCAAGCTTGAAATACAATCCATCGAAATTTATAAAAATGGCACGAAGCTTAATGGAGGCGTGCAACAGAACACCACAGAACAAAAAGAAAACAGTTATAAATTCGAAATTAACGACTATGAAACCGGTGCCGCATTTACCATTAAAGCCTATGTAAGGGGCGATACCAGTAATGACACTAACGGCGCAATTTTTATCCGGAAAGAAAACTAATTAATATCCTGTTTTGCATATAGTCCGCATTTTTTTGAATGCGGACTATATAAGGTCATTCTGTTTATGACCTTGGGCCTAATCATCTGCTATTGACCTGAGATGTGGCCGTTGATCAACGCCAATACCTTAAAAAATTTCTTTAGTTTTTAAATCCTGCAGTTGGGGCGAAACCACCTTGCCTATTCCATTAAATACAAATTTAATCCCCATTACTTCGCCTATGGATTGTTTATATTGCGTAGTGAGCACTTTTTTTCCATCAAGGTAAATGGAAACCACTTTATTTGCTACCCTGATGGTTACATCCCCACCATGTTCGGGATTAAAGGCAAGATTACTGAGGTTTTTATCTGAACCCAGCACACGCAGTTCTGAAAACTTATAATCGCAAAAGGCCGAACAACTTGGCCTGAACAGATTGATCACATGTTTATCTTTCGAGCCCAGGATGAGGATAGCGGTTCCTACGCATTGTGTACCTGGCCTGTCTTTTTCGGAGAAAATCTTACAATTAAAAGAAAAATTATCGCCACTGATGTGTGAAGGTTTAACATAACTGAAGCCAACCATAAAAGGTTTTGCGGTATCCAGACCTGCCGAATCGAGTTGTTGGGGAGAGACATAAATATTTGCCGGATGGAGTGTTTTAAGCCCGATTACCGGAAAAGCGCGTGAAGTATCGTTCCCCGAATTGGCCACCCATCCTTTGGTCTGCATAAAGACGCTAACGGTATCGATGGCCTTGCTATTGTGAAGCAAGGTGGCATAAACCACGCCCGGATTTTTAAAAAACTTGGTTACTTCTTTCTTTCCGCTGATTTCGGACCGCATCGCTTCTTCCAAAAAATCAAGCTGAAATTTCTCGTCCTGATTATAACCTTTCATTGCTTCCAGCCTGAAAGTTGCTGAGTGAGGTACTGCTCCGAAGGGATTGGTACACACCAGTTTTACATGCATCTGCTCCCCATGTTTAAAAAAGATTATCGCAGCTGCACAACCAAAAACCAACAGGATACTTAGAATTGCTGCAAAGCGGTAAGATTTGCGCGCTCTTTTGACGGCGCTTATAGATAGCGATTTCTGGTCTGCCAGATTCTCCGCTGTCGCCTGGCTATTTTCTTTCGTGGTTTTATAAACCAGCTCAAGCTCCTGCCAGTCGCGGTAACCTATAAATTGTGCCAAAGCATCCCTTGTTGCCTTCTGTGGATAGTAGCGTTCTGAGGTTTTCAATTTGCCCAGTATCCGCCGGAGTGTATTTTCGCTTAAATAAACCTTTGTCTGTTTTCCTAAACGGCTACTCAGGGCTGTATAATCTGTCGAACGCCATTCGGCAACAGGCAAGCCCCCCATTTTTTTTATGATCTCGGCCACGCAATAATCCAGCAATTCGAAAAAAGCGTGAGTTTCCTTATTTCCAGAATTCGATTTCATAAAAAATAATCAGCTATAAATCAAATAGTTGTACATACAAAACAATTCAAAAACTTTGTAGCCTTAATCATTAACTACAAAATTATATTTCCAATAGTTTTACTAAACCCTTGCGATCACGTCGCAAACATAACATAATCGAATTAAATACAAGTGGGAATTTGTATTCATTATTAGCACTAAAACAACTACAAAATTTTAAATCATCATCCCTGAAATCGTTTAAAAACAAAGCAACCAATACAACCAACAAAACTATGTCTTTAATTAAACAACAGAATGCTCCACGCAATGGTGTGGAGTGGTTATCGATTAAAAAGCGATCTCAACATCGAAAGTTGATTTTGGCACTTTCTTTCGCAATGCTTGCATTTCAATCCAATGCAAAAAACGTACTATTGGAAGTTTCGGATAGTGATGCAAACTTCGGAAATAGTCATTTATCAACTAAATACTCATTTCCAGGTAGCAGGTATCTTGATGTTAGCGGAAAAATAATTGATGAAAACGGACAGCCCATTCCTGCAGCAACAGTAAGTGTTAAAGGAACAAAAATTGTTACCCAGGCTGATGCCAATGGTGTATTTCAGCTCAAAAACATTGAAGATGGTGCCGTTATTATTGTTTCTTATGTAGGATACAAGCCGCTTGAAGTAAAAGCGTCATCAGGTATGACGATCAAAATGATACCTCAATCTAACCTTGAAGAGGTTGTGGTGGTGGGTTATGGCACGCAGAAAAAGGGAAATATTACAGGTTCTGTCTCCTCTATTAAAATGGACAAAATTGGTTCTATTCCGGTTTCTAACTTATCTAATGCCTTAGCGGGCAGGGCACCTGGTATTACTGTTACCAATAGCTCTGGGCTTGCTGGTGCTACCTCAACCATACGTGTAAGGGGAAGTTTTAGAGAACCTTTGTATGTGATTAATGGTGTGATTAAAAATAAAGCCTCTTTCGATGCGCTGGATCCAAATGAGGTTGACCAGATGAGCGTTTTAAAAGATGCGGCTTCGGCGTCTGTTTACGGTGCACAGGCGGGTAATGGGGTAATCGTTGTAACAACCAAAACAGGTAAGGTACAAAAAGCACTGTTTAACTTTCAGGCATCAAATACCTTAGCCACCACTACTAAAACGCCCTTGGGCGATATTACCACCGCCGCTGATGAGTTGACCTACCAAAACCGGGTAACGAGATTTGAATGGGAGCAAGGTGCCAGAACCACGCCTTATGTGCAACCCAATAATCAGAGAGAATTCGATTATTTTAATGATAAGGTTTACAATGTAAACGATTGGGTTTGGCGCAATCCAAATTCACAAAAGTACCTCCTTAGTGTGAATGGCGGTAGCGAAAGAATTACCTATTATGCCATGGCTGGTTATACCGATGAGCAGGGTACTTACAAAAATGTAGATTTTGGCAAATTCAACCTGCGATCGGACATTACTGCACAATTGAGCAATGCCATTTCTATGAATTTAAATTTATCGGCATCTCAGCAAAATAACCACCGTTTTTTTTGGCAGGGCGATTCTGCTGATGATTTTAACGTGGGCGATTTTTATCGTGTAACCTTCAACTGGACTAAATTATATCCTTTTTATACTGAGGCTGATGGCACTCCGGCTAATCAGGTTACTGCTTTCCCGGTACAAACCCCATTGGGCAGTTTTCAGGCCTGGAGCGTAATCGATCAGGTTAATGGCGATCGGTATGTTGATACAAAGAACAGGCAATTTAATCCTATTTTAACCTTTAACGTTAAGTTAGATGCCATTACCAAAGGTCTTTCTGCTAAAATCGCAGGAAATTATGAAGCGGTGGATTACATGCGTAAAACGTTTATCACTTATCAGAAAAATTATGTTTATTCTCCTAAAGATCCATCGGGTAACCGATTCATTCCTGCAGCACCAGATCCTGCAAAAACAAATACCTACACTTTCGGGCAAGCCCAGCCAAGCTTAGGTTATGAGATGAATAATGCCTGGAGGTATCAGGTTAACGGTTTTTTAAACTACGATAGAACTTTTGATAAACATAAAGTAACGGCACAAGCGATATTCGAACAGTCGGAGTTTAAAACGACCTATATCACCACGACAGGTTTTGCGCCTACAGCCAGTATAGATCAGATGTTTGCCTACTCTGCATCAGCGGGTAACAGAACGGGTAATGCTACAGAAGCCATTGGTGTTAACGGAGGAAATGCATTTAATTCATGGATTTCGAATATTGCATGGGTTGGTAAATTGGGTTATAATTTTGACGAAAAATACCTTGTTGATTTTTCATTCAGATATGATGGAACTCCCTTAGTTGCTGAGACCAAAAGATGGGGTTTCTTCCCATCTGTTTCTGCAGGATGGAGAATGTCACAAGAAGGCTTTATTAAGGATAACGCTAAATGGTTGAGTGATTTAAAACTGCGTGCCTCATATGGTACAACGGGGAATCTGGTAAATACAAGTAACAATACTATTGGCGCTTTCGGATTTGAACAAACCTACGGAAACGGGAACTCATATATTTTTGGCAATACGCTTTTCCGTGGTGTTGCACCAGGTAGCACACCTACGCCTAACCAAACCTGGGCAACTATTTATAACTACAACATCGGTTTAGATTTTGGATTGTTAAAAAATAAACTAACCGGTTCTGTTGATGCCTTTTTGAATAACATGAAAGATATCCTCGGACCGCGGGATATTATCGTGCCGGCATCTTATGGAGCAACGATAGCGCCAGAAAATTATGCCGCCAGAAGCTTCAGAGGGGTAGATTTTAACCTGGAGTGGCAAGATAAAATTGGCCAGGTAAATTATTCATTGTTCGGTAATTTGGGTTATGCCAAAGACCGTTGGGACGTATTGGATCAAAGTGCTGATTATTTACCAGGCGGTGTTAACGAATGGCGCTCCGCCATCGGCCAGCCTGCCAATAGAATTATTGGTTTAAAAGCAATTGATCTGATCCGTACACAGGAACAGTTAGATGCCTTAAATGCTAAAGGATTTTTGCAATATGGCAGAAAACCATATTTAGGTGCTATTCTTTATGAAGATGTAAGAGGCGATGCATTTAAACCCGGGGCAAATAATAAAATTGATGATAATGACCTTCAGGTATTGAGTAACAATGCAATACCAAGAATAAACTTTGGTTTTGGCTTTAGGGTCAACTGGAAAGGCATTACTGTTGATGCATTGATGCAGGGTGTAGGTGCTTATGACAGGATGATCAGTAACCAGGAAGGTGGTGGTATGCGCCAGCATGGCGGTAACTTCCGTACCTATTATCCAATATGGGCTGGCGACGTTTGGACTGCTGAAAATCCTAATGCTAAATACCCTAGGCCGGTCGGTCAGAACTGGCAGGAATCTGGTACAGGCGCCTCTAGCTTTTGGATGGTTAATGGTGCTTACTTACGCTTAAGAAACATTAATGTAGCTTATGATTTACCACAAAAATGGATGAATAAAGCTGGCTTAGCTGGTACGCAGATTTTCTTCAACGGAACCAATCTGTTAACCATCTCGGCTATGAAAGAATTTCAGGATCCTGAGCAGAACAACTACGATTCTTTCCCGATTATGAAAACCTTCACTTTGGGCTTAAATGTTAAATTTTAAACCGGTTGTTATAAAAAAATGAAACCGGCATGGGCATACGGCTTAAAAAGCGCAGTAATGATGCTCATGCTAGCTTCATGGCCGATAAAAAACAAATTTTTATGAAAAAAATATTCATATTCCTCATCGCCGTAACGCTGTTTTCGGCATGTAAAAAAGCATTAGATGTTGACAATTTAACGGCATATGATCCCAATCAAATTTGGAACGATCAATTATTAGCTGATGCTTATTTAACCAATATTTATCCTACTGCCTTCGGCAACTGGAATGCAAGTGCCGATCGTAACAGCGATCAGCTATCGGGCATTGCTTTTCCGCAAGATGCTGTAACCATCACCAATGGCGGTTTGGGTAACTGGAATTACGCTCCGGTTAGGTTGGTTAACCAAGCTATTTTGGATATACCCAAAGGAACTTTACCCGATGCCACCAAAAATAGAATTTTAGGAGAAGCCTATTTTCTCAGGGCCTACTTTTATTTTGGCATGGTCCGAACCTATGGTGGTGTCCCTTATATCAAAATCCCACAGGATAAAGATAAGGATGAACTTAATGTGCCCAGAAACTCAACCAAAGAGTGTTTTGATTTCATGAATGCCGATTTAGATCAGGCTATTGCCTTGCTGCCAAAACGTAATTTGCCGAGCTCTGCCAGTTGGGGAAGAATTGATGGTAACTTCGCCCTGGCTTTTAAAGCAAGAATGGCACTTTATAAGGCTTCACCACAATTTAATCCAGGCAACCCATGGGATAATGCCTATTGGGCCGATGCTTATACCGTAAATAAAAAAGCTTATGATGATTTAAAAGCACAGGGTTACAAACTGGTAAGTGATTATTCGACGATAGCGCTTGCTGAGCGTAATACCGAAGTGGTTTTTTCTGTAATTAATCAGTTTCCGGATAAAACGGCAAGCTGGGACAACGGACTTCGCCCCTTATCTTTAGCAAGAGGCAACACCGCTGTTACCCCAACTTACGAATTTGTAAAGGCCTTCCCCATGAAAGATGGAAAGCTTTATAATGACCCAACCAGTGCCTATTTTTTATCTGATGCTGATATGCTAAAATCGTATTGGAAAAACAGAGACCCAAGGTTTGAAAAATCTATCGTTTGGAATGCAAAAACCTATCCTGTTGCAGGTACGGCTGCCGGCTATCGGCAATATACCGCATTGGGCATTGCCAATGCTTTGGATAATAACGGGATTAATCCAAATTCTCCAGACCGCTCTACCAATAATAATGTAAATGCAGGATTCTTTGTGTTAAAAGGTTGCGATTTAACCTTAACGCAAGCTACTGTCTTACAATCCGGCGTAGATTATGTATTGATGCGTTATGCAGAAGTCATGTTAAACTATGCAGAAGCTGCGAACGAAACCAATCATTTAGCAGATGCATTGGATATATTGAGGCAAATTAGAACCCGTGCGGGTATTGAACCCGGTGCAGATGGAAATTATGGTATTGTAGCCACCACCCGTGAGCAAATGCGTAAAGCCATTATGGACGAAAGGAATATTGAGCTTTGTTTTGAAGGTTTTAGGTTTAACGATTTGAGAAGATGGCGTATGTTTAGTTTGTTAGATAACAAAGGCAAAACGGGTTTAGAAGCCATCGCCATCGAAGCCAATGGTTCAGAAATGGCACTGGCAAAAGCGAGGTCGCTCGGCCAGGCTAACCAATTGTTAGAAGAGAACTTCAAATATGTTCCGTTAAGTGTACCACAAACCGGTAACAAACTCAATATTGTTCCTGACAAATATTATTTTGCACCTATAGCACAAAACATCATTGCAAATGCTAATAAATTACTGCAAAACAAAGATTGGGGAGGCACTTTCGACCCTACGCTCCAATAATTAACAGAAAGTATAAAGGGGTATGCTTTTTCATGGCGGCCCCTTTTTTAATAATATAATTTTAATAACAATAACACAAATGACCAAGTCCATCAAAACCTTTTCCTACTTATTTCTTGTTTTCTTTCTCCCCTCATTATTTTCAAAAGCAGCAACACCTATAGAAGATCTGGCAAAAAGGATTGTTAAACCCTATGCTAAAAATATCCTGTTTGAGCAAAGCCAAACCACTTCAGGAAAAGACTATTTTGAACTGGAAAGTAAAGAAGGTAAGCTGATTGTAAAAGGGAATAGTTACAACTCGATGGCTTATGGCCTAAACCACTACCTTAAATATTATTGCAACACCTCCGTTTCCTGGTATAAGGATGATCAGATCGATCTTCCCAAATTAATGCCCGTGTTAACAAGTAAAATTAACCAGGAGGCAAGGGTTAAAAACCGTTTCTTTTTAAACTATTGTACTTTCGGTTATACCATGCCCTGGTGGGGCTGGAAAGATTGGGAGCATTTAATTGACTGGATGGCCCTTAACGGCATCAACATGCCGCTTTCTATTACCGGGCAGGAAGCCATCTGGTACAAAGTATGGTCGAAAATGGGTTTAAGTGATGAGCAGATACGCAGTTATTTTACCGGACCTGCATTTTTGCCCTGGCACAGGATGTCGAACATCGACCATTGGGATGGCCCATTGCCAAAATCATGGCTGGATGACCAGCTCGCCTTACAAAAGAAAATCGTTAAGCGCGAACGCGAGTTAAACATGAAACCCATTTTACCTGCTTTTGCCGGACACGTTCCACAGGCCATTAAAACTAAGTTTCCGAATGCAAAAATTACTGATTTGGGTACCTGGGGAGGTTTTAGCGAAGAATATTACAGCCACTTCCTCGATCCATTCGATCCATTATTTAAACAGATACAGACCGCCTTTTTAGCAGAGCAGACTGCAGCATTTGGAACGGACCATATTTACGGTGCAGACCCTTTTAACGAGGTAACCCCACCAAGCTGGGAACCTAAATACCTGGCCAGTGCTGCGGATGTGATTTATAGCTCCATGAAGTCGGTAGACCCATCGGCCGAATGGCTGCAAATGACCTGGGTATTTTACTATATGCGCAAAGAATGGACCAACGAACGCATTAAAGCCTTTGTCAGGGCGGTACCGCAAGATAAAATGACACTCTTAGATTATTACGCAGAAAGTACCGAAGTATGGAAACTCACCGAGTCGTATTTTAACCAGCCTTATATCTGGTGTTACCTGGGCAACTTTGGTGGCAACAGCATGCTGGTGGGAAATTTACAAACCGTTGAAGACAGAATGGAAAATGCATTTAAAAACGGGGGTGCGAATTTAACCGGAGTAGGCTCAACGCTCGAAGGTTTTGATGTTAATCCGGTGATGTATGATTATGTTTTTGAAAAAGCATGGAGCACCGGCAAAACAGATGTAAACAGCTGGACGAACAATTGGGCCAACAGAAGATTGGGCCGTGTAGATACCAACAATCAGGCGGCATGGAATGAGCTGGTAAAAGAAGTGTATAACAGGCCTTCGCAACTGGGGCAGGGGATTTTAGTAAATGCAAAACCCACTTTAAAGGGTACCGCACATTGGACCCCGAACCCCAAGTTTAACTATAACAACAAAACACTTTTTGGAATATGGCAGAAAATGCTTGCGATTCAAAATCCGGCTCACCAATCCTTTAGTTATGATCTGGTTAACATCGGCAGACAGGTTTTGGGTAATCATTTCATTACGTTGAGAGACGATTTCGCAGCTGCTTACGAGAGAAAGGATATTGTAGGAATGACCAAAAAGAAAGCGGAGATGTTAAGCCTGATTGACGACCTGGATGAACTGTTGGCTACACAACCGAGTATGCTTTTGGGAAAATGGATAGCTGATGCCAGAAAATTAGGTAAAAATGCCCGGGAAAAGGATTATTATGAAAAGGATGCTAAAATGCTGATCACGGTTTGGGGCGGCAAACAGCGTTCGTTAAACGATTATGGCAACCGCAGCTGGGCAGGTTTAACCGGCGATTTTTACAAAAAAAGATGGGAAATGTTTTTGAATGATGTTTTACTAAGCGCTAAAGAAGGAACTAAATTTGATGAAAAGGCCTTTAAACAGAAAACATACAAATTTGAAGACCAATGGGTAGATGAGCACAAGACTTTTAGCAGTTCACCTGTTGGCAATAGTTTTCAGAAAAGCCAGTTACTGATGCTTAAATACAGCCCTTATTTCAATTAAATACAGTTTTAAATATAGTAGATATAAATAAATCTGCCAAAATGCTTTCAAAAGCCTGCAATTCGTACGGATAGCAGGCTTTTTTTATTTTCTGCCATGAGATGAGACAAAGCCGTACGTCCCACTCAATAGCTTCCACAATCCATCTTTTCAGCTTTGGTGTTTGTATACATATGAGCACCGGTTTATTGGCTTTCCTGACAGGGAAAACCCCGGAACAGAAGGAAATCTATATAAATTATTACCCCTTTGTTGTAAGGATAACGCCAATACTTGGCCCATTATTGCGCCTTGAAAAATATAGTCAAAAAACGTTGTTTTCGTCTTTTATACCTTATACTTTTGGCTTTTCGTCTCTGTGAAAATTGCTGTTAAAGCGTTGATAAACAAAGTTTAAATTGTTTTTTGTAGGGTGAAGAGACAATTTCTACCAAAAAAAAGGAAATGATATGAGCACATACGTAACTGGTTTTCGGGAAATCGACAAGGCTGACCTTTTGAGCGTTGGAGGTAAGGGTGCCAATCTTGGCGAGCTATCTAAAATTGAGGGTATCCATGTGCCCGATGGTTTTTGCATCAACACCGAAGCCTATAAGAAAATAACGGCGAACAATAAGGAACTAAATGGCTTAATGGATGAATTGAGTCAGCTTAAAACGGAAGATCGGTCTGCGGTTAGCAAAACCAGTGCAAAAATCCGTGCAATTATCGAAAGCATATCCATTCCTGATGACATAAGCGAAGAGATTGAAAATTATCTTGCCCTTTTTGATCAACATACAGCCTTTGCTGTCCGATCGAGTGCTACCGCCGAAGACCTGCCTACAGCATCTTTTGCAGGTCAGCAGGATACCTACCTGAACATTATCGGAAAAACAGCTGTCATAAAACACATCAGCAAGTGCTGGGCATCCTTATTTACGGATAGGGCTATAATTTATCGCATCCAGCATGACTTTGATCACCATAAAGTGCAGTTAGCCGTGGTGGTGCAGCAAATGGTTTTTCCGCAGGCTGCAGGAATCTTATTTACGGCCAATCCGGTTTCCGGAAATCGGAAAATCTTATCCATCGATGCCAGTTTTGGCCTGGGTGAAGCCATGGTTTCAGGCCTGGTGAATGCCGATAATTATCAGGTGTACAATGGCAGGATTACAGATAAAAAGATATCGACCAAGAAACTGGCTATTTATGCCTTAAAGGATGGAGGTACAATAACTCAGGACCTTTCGGCAGAAGCGCAAAACAGGCAAGTGCTCACTGACGAACAGATTTTACAACTCGAGCAACTAGGCCGAAAAATCGAAGCACATTTCGGGCAGCCTCAGGATACGGAATGGTGTTTGGCTGATGATGCGTTTTACATGGTACAGAGCCGGCCAATTACCACTTTATATCCCATTCCGGAAACAAATGATGCTGAAAACCATGTGTATATATCTGTTGGCCATCAGCAAATGATGACGGACCCGATGAAACCACTGGGATTATCGTTATGGCAATTAAGAGCGGCCAGGCCGATGTTTAGCGCGGGTGGAAGATTGTTTGTTGATGTTACCGATAGTTTGATTACGCCATCGGGAAGGGAGAATTTATTAGATGCGATGGGGCAACACGATCCGCTCATCAAAGATGCATTAATCACCATTACCGGGCGAGGTGATTTTATCAAATTGCTACCAGATGATGGAAAAGTACCCCTGTTGGCCAAAAGTACTAAAGGCATGTCTGCTGCGGCGATTTTAGCACAAGTAGGAAACGACCCGGCTATTGTTGCTGATCTGATTAAAAAAGATGAGGCATCAGTAGCAGCACTAAAGCAAGCTATCCAAACGAAATCAGGACCTGACCTATTTGATTTTATTCTGGAAGATATCGGGCAATCGAAGAAGATGATATTTGATTCGAAGCACATGGGTGTGATCATCGCCGCAATGAATGCTGCAGCCTGGATCAACGAAAAGATGGACGAATGGTTGGGTGAAAAAAATCCGGCAGATGCACTGTCTCAGTCGGCACCCAATAATATCACCTCAGAAATGGGTTTGGCACTATTGGATGTGGCAGATGTGATTCGCCCTTATCCAGAGGTAATTAACTATTTACAGGAGGCAAAGGAGGATCATTTTTTAGCTGGTCTGATGCAGTTTGATGGAGGTAAAGAAACCCGCGCCGCAATTAACGCATATCTCGAAAAATACGGCATGCGCTGTGCCGGAGAAATTGATATTACCAATACACGCTGGAGCGAAAAACCATCCATACTCATTCCCCTGCTGCTTAGCAATATTAAAAACTTTGAACCCAATGCCGGCAAGCGAAAATTTGAGCAGGGGCAAAGGGAAGCTTTAAAAAAGGAAAATGAATTATTGGGTAAATTAGCATCTCTGACAGAAGGCGAACAAAAAGTAAAGGAAACCAAACAGATGATCAACCTGCTCCGGAATTTTGCAGGTTATCGCGAATATCCAAAATACGGAATCGTTAACCGCTTCTTTATTTATAAACAGGCCTTACTGAAAGAAGCCGAAAAGCTTTTAAAAGCCAAAGTGATCAGCGAGAGCGCAGATATTTATGACCTCACCTTTCAGGAATTGCGTGAAGCGGTAAGCACCAATACATTAGATATTCAGCTTGTACACCAAAGAAAAGAAACCTTTAAACAGTACCAAAAACTAATTCCACCAAGGGTAATTACATCCGATGGGGAAGTTATAAGGGGTAAATACAAACGCGAAAATCTTCCGGCCGAAGCCATTGTAGGTTTGGCGGTTTCTTCAGGAGTGATTGAAGGACGGGCACGCGTTATCCTAAACATGGAAGATGCCGATCTGGAAGATGGAGATATCCTTGTTACCCCATTTACCGACCCCAGCTGGACGCCCTTGTTCGTTTCCATAAAAGGCCTGATTACCGAAGTTGGCGGATTAATGACGCATGGTGCTGTGATTGCAAGAGAATATGGCCTGCCGGCCGTTGTGGGTGTAGAAAATGCGACCAAACTGATCAAAGACGGGCAGCGCATTAGGTTAAACGGAACGGATGGCTTTGTAGAAATCCTGTAATTGGAGCTGGTTTTGGCCAGGTAAAATAACTACTTCTATTATCTGAAAAAGCTTTCTATTCAGTTTATATAGCTGTGCACGGATTGATGTTTCCCAAGAACCACCTAACCAGGTAAAATAAACCTGATCGAAGCGGCACGCAGTAGCGCGAATGAGCAGGACTTTCAGCGCCGATGCACACAGGAACCTGCTTTTCCAAAAAAAGAAAGATTATGATGCTTGGGGAAATTATATCAAGATTAATACCAATCATTTCCTAAAACAGTCTTATTTTTATCGCAAGATTAACTAACATGATGAATAAATATTGGCTTACCGTAACGGCTTGTGCTTTAGCCATTACAGCAAATGCTCAGCATAAAGCTTTAACCGTTAAAGATTACGAAAGAGCGGAAAGTTTTATGAGCTACAACACCGCAAAGTATATCGACCATGCCAGTGTGCAACCAAACTGGCTGGATGGCGATAAATTCTGGTACACCACTAAAACCAATGGTGCCGAACAAACTTTTTTGGTAGATCCGGTAAAGAAAACCAAAACGTTAACTACCGACTATAAAAGCAGTGCGACGCCATCACGCCGGGGCGCTGGCCGCAATGAAGTTTTGTCTCCTGATGGGAAAAAAGCCGTTTTAATTCAAGATTACAACCTGTTTGTTAAGGATGTAGCCACAGGAAAATTAACACAGTTAACCACTGATGGCATTAAAGATTATGGTTATGCTACCGACAATGCGGGATGGAAACATAGCGATGCACCGATTTTGCGCTGGTCGCCTGATTCGAAAAAGATAGCCACTTTTCAGCAGGATCAAAGAAATTCCAAAGACATGTATCTGGTAACCACTAATGTAGGTGCGCCAGTGTTAAAAGCATGGAAATACCCTCTGCCTGGTGATAAACAGATTGCAACGATTAGAAGAGTAGTTATTGATGTAGAAAATGCGAAGATGGTTTCGCTAAACATACCGGCAGATCAACACCGTGCAACCTTAAGCGATGATATTTCGAGCAGCGGTACTTTTGATGATATCGACTGGAAAGCCGATGGTACTGAAGTGGCCTTCCTTTCTACCTCCCGCGATCATAAAAATGAAAAATTTCGCATTGCCAATACCACAACAGGTGCGGTTCGAGAAGTTTTTGAAGAAACGGTAAAAACACAATACGAATCTGGTCAGGGAGCCATCAACTGGCGCTACCTTCCGGCATCAAAAGAAATTATCTGGTATTCGGAAAGAGATAACTGGGGCCACTTGTACTTGTACGATGCGACCAGCGGAAAATTGAAAAACCAGATTACCAAAGGCGATTTCGTAGTGAGCCGTTTAATTAAAGTTGACGAAAAAACACGCACACTTTACTTCATGGCGAATGGCCGCGAAAAAGGGAATCCTTATTTCAGCCATTTATACAAAATCGGTTTCGACGGGAAAAACCTGGCATTGTTAACCCCTGAAGAAGGCAACCACCAGGTGGTATTTTCACCTTCGTTTGCATATTTTGTAGATACTTATTCGCAACCAGATGTACCAGCGGTTACTGTTTTAAGAAGTATCGATGGGAAACTGATCAATACTTTAGAGAAAACAGATGTATCGAGGTTAAGCGCTACCGGCTGGAAAGCCCCTGTTCCGGTTACAGTTAAAGCCAAAGATGGCAAAACCGATATTTACGGACTGGTTTTTACACCAACCAAAATGGATGCAGGGCAGAAATACCCGGTGATCGATTATATTTACCCAGGTCCGCAGGGTGGTAGCGTAGGCAGCTGGTCTTTTGCGGCTTCGCGTGGCGATAATCAGGCTTTGGCCGAACTGGGCTTTATTGTCGTGGTAATAGAAGGAACCAGTAATCCCGACCGATCTAAAAGTTTCCATGACATGAGTTATGGCAATATGGCCGAGAATACCCTGCCTGATCAGATTGCAGCCATCAGACAGCTTTCTGCTAAATACCCTATTGATACGACAAAAGTAGGGATCTGGGGGCACTCAGGTGGTGGTTTTGCCACCGCTGCGGCCATGTTCCGTTATCCGGATTTCTTTAAAGTGGGGATTTCAGAATCAGGTAATCACGACAACAGAAATTATGAGGACGATTGGGGCGAGCGTTACAATGGTTTGGTAGAAAATTCTGATTACGAAGCACAGGCCAACCAGAACTATGCAAAAAATCTGAAAGGAAAACTGATGCTGGTACATGGTATGATGGATGATAATGTACCACCTTACAATACATTACTCGTAGTTGAAGCATTAGAAAAAGCAAACAAATCTTTCGATCTGGTTATTTTTCCAAATAGTGCACACGGTTATGGCGATTACTCGCCTTACATGACGCGACGACGCTGGGATTACTTTGTACAACATCTTTTAGGAGCAGAACCACCTAAAGATTACCAGATGAAAGGCCCCTCAGCAAGATAATTTTTTAAGAGCAACTTTAACCGGTTGCTCTTTTTGTATATTGTGCTAAACAAAGCTTCTTTTGGATCGTTTTAGTTCGTAAACAATTAATCATGGGAAAAACCAGAGGTCAGAATAACGTAATCATCACCGGTGCTACAGGAATGGTTGGCGAAGGCGTATTGATGCAATGTTTAAACAGTCCGGAAATTGATGGCGTTTTAGTCATCAACCGTAAGCCTTGTGGGTATACGAATCCTAAGCTGAAAGAGATTATCCATGCTGATTTTTTCGATTTTTCGCCAATTGAAAATCAGCTTTCAGGTTACAATGCCTGTTTCTTTTGTTTAGGCATTACCTCTGTAGGTGTTGATAGCGATACTTATTACAAAATGACTTATAACCTAACCATGCATGTTGCCGAAACCTTAAGCAAGCTGAACGATGGAATGACTTTTTGTTATGTTTCAGGGGGGGGAACTAATGCGAATGGCCGGTTGAAATGGGCGCAGGTAAAGGGTAAAACGGAGAACGATTTAATGAAATTACCTTTCAAACAGGTATTTAATTTTCGCCCGGGTTTTATTAAACCATTGCCAGGACAAAAATATGCCCATAAATTTTATACTTATATCAATTGGTTATTTCCTGTTGGAAGGGCCATTTATCCGGGTGGATTTTGCACCATGGACGAGCTGGGCAATGCCATGATTAATACTTTAAGCCACAATGGCGAGCGACGGATTTTAGAAGGGAAAGACATTATAGCCTTATCAAAAGAATAAGCCCAGTTACTACAATGAGCGCCCGGGCTTAATCATTTTATCAGCTCCTTATAGACCAGTTTAGGTTTGTTTAGTTGTTTTTAGCAAATTTTAATATAATGCAGCAGTGGCATCTTTATCTTTTTGTGATAATACTGTTGCGCCCGATCCACATTGGCCACCATTCATCAGTGATAAAGCATCTGTTCCAGTAACACCAGGAACGTTTGTGGCCGTAGATTCGCCCTGAGCTGACCAGTTCGTATGTCTGAAAGAAATACAGTGTCCAAACTCATGGCATATTGTTCTTGCACGTTGTGCAAAGGAATTACCTGCAATGCCTGCTTTGTTAATTCTAACCAGCGCACCAGCACTTCCGCCCGAAGGGAATTGTGCCATACCACAGGTAACATATCCCGGAGGCGCTGTTAAGGCTTCGTCTTTGATTAAGATATCATATGGTGCCGTAGTTACGATACTAAACCTTAAGGTTGAGCCCGATACACCATTCCATTGCGCAATTGCACTATTGATCTCGCTGCTCATAGAAGTCATAGACGGATCTACAAAAATTCTAATATTCAGTTTTTTAGTGCTGTTTACAATGCTTCCGGTATAGTATTGCTCTGTTTTTGCGCCAGCACCATTAGCCGGGATTTCCATGTTTTTCGGAAATGAAATATCCTCTTCTACGATAAATTCATTTCCATTATCAACAATGCTTGATGCAGGGAAACCAAGGTCTTTAATGTACTGTAAAACTTTGTCAGCATTTTTTACCGTTTCTTGTGGCGCAGTGGTCGATTCCTGATTTTTTTTACAGGCGGCAATTACCAATGCCACCATGGCAACGATGGCAATCTTTTTTAGATTATTTTTCATGAAGTTTAAGTTAGTTAAGTCCTTTCGGAGCTGATAAACAAATGTAACAGAAGGTGTTACATTAATATCCGCCCATTTTATTATTTTACACGAAAACTTAATTAGTATATGATGTAATGTTGTAAAGCTATATTTGTATTTAAAAATTTACACAAACAGTCTGTTTTTATGGATTTATTTTAATGGGATTGATTGGTAAACCGAAAATAACGTGCGGGCGGCACCGCTTGCAGGTCGAAAAAAAAACAGCGTACCAGTTAATTCTTCTTACCTTACCAAATTATGGCCGGAAGGCCCAAATTTTATAGTATGCAAAATGAGAGTATAGCCTTACAGGCGAAGGTGTTTTTATACCATTTAAACAATGCCAACAACGAAAATGGTTTTCGGGCCAAAGAATCGTGGAAGTTTAGCCAGGTAAGTGAGCAGGGAAAGGCCGAAATAGAACATGATTTCTTTCCGACGGTTTCCTGCCGGGTAGATCCAAAAAAGATACATGATTTTGCAGCGAGCGTATTATCGCAGCTTAAAGAACAACCTAAAGTTAATGTGCCCGATCGGAATGTCAGTATCCAAACCGGATCGGAGTATTTTATCGCCTATTCTCCTGATAGGGTGATCAGGTAGGAGGCAAAGATGGATGATGTAAGATGGGAGATGGATGATGGAAAATGGATGGGGAAATGTTTATTTTAAAAATATTTTCATGCTGATTTTTACACTGCCATAGGGTTGTCAGTGGCCTGTGTTTTCTTTGTGTAACTAAAGCAAAAAAGACATGGTACAGGAACAATTATTCGCAGAAACAATGGAAGAAACTTCTCTTGTGTATTTAATGAAAAATTATGCAAACTATAATTTCTGGGCAAATTTAACCTTGGTAAACTGGTTAAAAAATCATCCGGAACAGTTATTGGAGCAGGAAGTATTATCGAGTTTTAAAAGTGTAAAGTTAACGCTCGCCCATATTTTACAGGCGCAGGAGTATTGGTATTCAATTCTTACTAAAACCGAATTCGAATTTCGCGAATATGGAAGTTTGAATGATATTTTTGATGCGCTGTTGAAACAGTCAGAAAATTTAGCCGTTTATATTACCGCAATTAGTGAAGATAGATTTAATCAGAAAACGGAAATCCAAAGCCCCTGGTTCACTTCCGACTTTCAGAATTTCGAATATGTGCTACATGTTTTCAACCACAGTACTTACCACCGTGGCCAGATCATTACGATTTGCCATAATTTAGGCATAACAGGAGCGCCCATGACGGATTATAACTTCTATAATGTAATGGCAAAATAAAATGCCATTTATTAAAAAAGGCTTGTCAGGAAATCTCATTTAATAAAGATTTTCCGACAAGCCTTTTCTTTTGGTCATATTAAACGACCTTCGATTATTTTTTATTATCGTACTTCCGTTGATTATCCTTGTTAGAAGTTTGATCTGACCGCTGGCCACCGCCATTGGTTATTCCCTGGATTTTTTTATCCGTTTTAACATCGTGGTTCGCCCGATCGGCTATTGAACTGCCCTGAACGGTTGGATTGTTTTTTGGTGTGATCGTGTTTTTCATCATGCTAAGATTTAGTAAATAAATTGCAGCGCGCTATGATAACAACCAATCTATTATCGGATATGTTTTGATTTTTTGAAATTGTTCGTCATTTCGAGCAAAGTGCAACGGAGTCGGGAAATCTATATAAAAAGATCTCTCTCCCGATAATTCGGGACTACGCTTCAGTCGAGATGACGATTTTATCTTAGTACAACAAAAATATAGTAGGTTGTTTATGAAGATCGATTTCCTCTTTGCGCCAATTGTAAACACTTTGGGTTTTAATAAACTCATCTTCTGCCGTGAGGTTACTGGCTACACAAACCTGCGTATTGGGTTTGCAGCTTTTCAGCACTTCTTCAAAAAGCTGGTTGTTGCGGAAAGGTGTTTCGATGAAGATCTGGGTTTGTTTGTAACGGCTCGCCGATAAATCTAAATCTTTAATGCGTTTGGTCCGCTGTTCTTTATCAATTGGTAAATAGCCCCAAAATGCGAAACTCTGTCCGTTAAAACCTGAGGCCATTAAGGCCAGTAAAATCGAGCTTGGCCCTACCAATGGTACCACTTTAATGCCGCGTTTATGTGCTTCGGCAACAATATCAGCCCCGGGATCGGCAATGCCCGGACAACCCGCTTCGCTCATTAAACCTACATCTTTTCCGGCGGCAAGCTCAACAAAAAACTGACCTAAATCGGTTCGGTTATGTTTGCCATAATCGTGCACGATTAAATCTTTTTGAGGTGTTTTTAAACCAGCCTCTTTTAAAAACCGGCGGGCTGTTTTACTATTTTCTACAATGTAGGTATCAATCTGGTTAATGGTATCAACCAAATAAGGGGTAAAAGTTTTGTGTGCTACCTCTTCAGCCAATGGTACGGGAATAAGGTATAAAGTGCCTTTTTGCATGCTACAAAAATACTTACAATAAATAGAATTTAAGTTCTAAAATTTGCGGTACTGGCAATATAATCTCTTTTGTAAGCAAAGGTGTAGCAAATTTTATTTCTAACTGACTTATTTTCTGCACAATTAAACTCGGCTTAAAACGTTAAATATTAGTTAAATATGCCTTGTAGGGCAATATTTGAAGGAAAACGCAGAAACTATGCATGCATATTAAACCTTCTATATTTTTGGTTCTCTAATTGATACACACACATTAGGTTATTAAAATAAAACACACAAATGAAAACACTGAAATCTACGGCACTTGTGCTGGGGCTATTTGCGCTCCTTGCCGGAACCACAACCCTTGTCAGGGCACAAGACTATCAAAACGATTACCAGGACGATGGTTATAGCACTGGCAATGTTTCTTTACAGACTTTTTACGATGAACTTTCGCCTTATGGAACCTGGATACAAGATCCTCAATATGGATATGTTTGGCGCCCGGAGGTAGATCAAAGCGAATTTCGTCCATATTATACCAACGGACGCTGGGCCATGACCGAATATGGTAATACCTGGGTTTCTAATTACGATTGGGGCTGGGCACCTTTCCACTATGGCCGTTGGGTAATTAACAGTTACAGGCAATGGATCTGGTTACCGGATACCAATTGGGGACCAGCCTGGGTAGATTGGAGAAGCGGCGATGGATATTACGGATGGGCACCAATGGCACCAAGCATTAATATTAATCTGAGCTTTGGCCGTCGTTATGCTGTGCCAGATTTCTGCTGGAACTTTATTCCGCAACGCAATATCTATATCAATGTATTCCCAAGATATGATTATGGTCGTAACAATGTATATATCCGAAACACCACCATTATCAATAATACCTATGTTTATAACAGAAGAACCTATTATGGTGGCCCAAGGGTGGAAGATATCAGACGTGCAACCAACAGGGATGTAACCGTTTATAGGTATTCACAAGGTTCAAGACCAGGTGCAAGCAGGATTAATAGCAGGGAAGTATCTATCTACAGACCTAGACCAGAGCGTAATGCGGACAACCGTAGTGCAGCACCAAGAAAATTTGAGCAAGGAAATGCTGGTATTAGCAGGGGTGGAAGAAATGAAGGTTATAGCAATCGCGATCAAAGAGGTGGTAGTAACAATAATAGTGATAACCGTTTTGGATCAAGAGGAGATAACCGTACCGGACAACCTGATAGAAACAACGGTACCATAAGCAGAGATAATAATAATCAGCCTAATAACAGAGGCGAAGTTTATAATAGAGATGCTAATGGACGTGTTAGCCGTGGAAATGCCAATGGTGTAGACGGAAGAAACGGACAAGAAAACGTAAACCGCGGTCAGGATCAGCAGCGTTTAGAACAGATGAGGCAACAACGTACGCAACAAGACCGTATGAGCCAGGATCAGCAACGTACACAGCGCGATGTTCAAACACAGCAACGTGGTCAGATAGACCAACAACAACGCGCGGCCCAAATGGAGCAGCAAAGAGCACAGCGTAATGAGCAATTTCAGCAACAACGTACGCAACGTGATGCCCAAGTACAGCAACAACGTAATGAGCAGTTGCAACAGCAACGTGCACAGCAAGCCCAGGCCCAGCAACAGGAAAGGACTCAGCGAGATGCGCAGATGCAACAGCAAAGAAATGAGCAGTTGCAACAACAACGTCCGCAGCAAGCTCAGGCTCAGCAACAAGAAAGAGCGCAACGCGATGCCCAGGCACAGCAACAACGTGCACAGGCGCAACAACAAGAACGTGCACAGCGTGATGCGCAGGCTCAACAACAAAGAGCACAGCAACAGCAGCAGCAAATGCAACAAAGACAAGAACAAAGAAGAACAGAAGCACCACCGCAACAACAACAACAAAGAGGTGGTGAAAGAAGCGGCTCTGAAGGAGGAAGACCATCAAGAGGTGGTAGAGGATAGATTGATAAGTCCCGATGAAAATCGGGACTTTTTTATTTATTAACCTAAGCCATTCACAGGCATTATGCTAAGGTGTAATATCTGGTTTTTAAGTGCGATCGTCATTCCCGTGCAGGCGGGAATCTTAATGCAATAGGCCATGCTCAAATGAAGTAACTAAGATTGCCCTGCTGCCTCATGCAAATTACTTAAATCAATTCCCCTAAAAGTGCTTTTGGCACCTGGATGCAGGTTTTCGGGATCGAGTAAAAATGTTTCAATCCCCAGTTCCAGTCCGAATTTAATTTCCGATTCGGCATCATCACCTATAATTAAGATATCATCTGTTTTAAGATTGTATTTATCAATCAGCAGTTTGAAAGCTTCCTTTTTGTTGGTGGTCGAAACATCCACAACATGTATTTCCTCAAAATCATCAGCGATACCCAACATCTTCACCTTTGAGGTTTGCTGTTTCGGAAAACCCGCCGTTACAATAAATTTACGTCCTTTAAGGCTTTTAATGTAATGGTAATCATTGCTCGGTTTTAAGGGGCTGGTTACTTCGCGGTTTTTTAAATAATCAACCGCACGATCAACGGCTAGTTGTTTAAAGCCATATTTTTTGGCTACTTTCTGGAAAGGGGTCCTTAACATATCTTTTTTCGATGTTTGATATACCTCATCAGAAACCCCTAAATCTTCCTGGTCTAAAAGCTGGTATAACCCACTCATCAACTGTTCTTCGTTAGGTTTGGTAAAATAGATGGTATTGTCCAAATCGATAAAAAAAATATGCTTCATGTAAATGGAATGATTTATGTTAGAATAAAACCAAAACAACAAGTGCCAATTAATGTTTAATTATTAAATAATAAAGTTATGACAAAGGAAACAAAAATTATAGTAGGCGTATTAGCTGGAGCAGCACTTGGTGCAACAATCGCATTGGCATTATCTTCTGATTCTACCAGCGATTTAAAGGGTAAAGTATCAGACTGGTTAGCGGATATTTTAGATAGTTCGAAAGATAAACTTGCAGGTTTAGCAGATAAAGCAACTGGTGTAGCTGATAAGGTGAAAGATAAAATAGCAGAAATAAATGCATAAAGAATTGGAAGTGCCGGAAATATCCGGCATTTTTATTCTATATATTTTCTAACCACCATTTAGATGAACATTGCTTTTCATGGTGCCGCCCGTACTGTTACGGGGAGTAAGCACCTTATTACCTTAAAAAACGGCACCCAGATTTTATTAGATTGTGGCTTATTCCAGGGGATGGGCCGTATTACCGATAAATTAAACGATTTTTTCGGCTTTGATGCCAAAAAGGTTACCTACCTGGTTTTATCACACGCACATATAGATCATTGTGGCTTATTGCCCAAACTGGTTGCAGAAGGTTTTGAAGGTAAGATTTTCTGTACCTCGGCAACTATGGATCTGGCCCGTATTTTAATGATGGATTCTGCCAAAATACAGATGCAGGATGCCGAATTTTCTAACCGCCATCTGCGCGAAGGCGAAGAAATGGAAGAGCCACTTTACACCGATGAAGACGTGACCAAAACGGTTAGTCAGATGAAGATTGTGGAGTATGAAGAGGATTTCGAGATTGAGGCAGGTATTCGCCTAAAGTTTACTGATGCCGGCCATATTTTAGGTAGTGCTGCGGTTCACCTTACCATTACAGAAGACGGAAAACCGATACGAATGACCTTTTCAGGAGATGTGGGCCGTTATGGCGACCTGCTTTTAAAGAGCCCGCAACAGTTTGATCAGGCCGATTATATCTTAATGGAATCTACCTACGGCGATTCGCTGCATAAAGATCTTGATCCGATCGAAAACATGCTTCTAGAAATCATTAACAATACCTGCAAAGTGAAAAAGGGGAAAGTGATTATCCCGGCTTTTGCCGTTGGCCGTACGCAGGAGCTGCTTTATGCTTTAAACGGGCTCGAGTTAAAAGGTAAATTGCCTGATGTTCCGTACTATGTAGATAGTCCTTTATCATCAAAAGCAACTGAAATTCTTAAAAACCACCCTGAGATATACAATAATGGCGTTAAGGAAACTTTAAAAGTAGATCATGATATATTTGGTTTTAAAGGCCTGCGTTTTATCGAAAGTGTAGAAGAATCGAAAGCTTTAAACGCCGATCCCAGACCATGTGTGATTATTTCGGCATCGGGAATGGCAGAGGCTGGCCGTGTAAAACACCACATCAGGAATAATATTGGTAATCAGAAAAATACCATTTTGATGGTGGGATATTGCGAACCTAAATCGCTTGGCGGTAGGTTAATTGCCGGACAAAAAGTTGTGGAGATTTTCCGCGATGAATATGAAGTTAAAGCCGAAGTACGATCGATAAAATCGATGAGTGCACATGGCGATTATGAAGATTTATTACATTTTTTATCAGGTCAGGATCCGGCTAAAGTTAAACAGCTCTTTTTGGTACATGGCGAATACGAAGTTCAGCAGAATTTCGCCAGCAAATTGAAAGATACAGGCTTTAAACATGTGGCTATCCCCGAATACCATCAGGTATTTGAGATCGAATAATGATTAAGTTGGTCCGGATTTGTAGGGCGCCGTCATTTCGAGCGGAGTGTAACGTAGTCGAGAACACGAAGGCTCAGCGAAGCTAAATCTAAAATATAGATCTCTCCATTCCGCTGTGCTTCAGTCGAGATGACGATTTTTCTTTTTACATCCTCAAAGGTAGTTAAGAAGAGTTTGTTTCATCGGCTCCTTTTCATACCTCTTCCATTTTCCATCTCACCTCATCCATTTTCCATTTTACTTTCATTCTTCAAATTTATAGTCTGGTTTTCACTTGTCTTTTGAGGATTGGAAGTCCCTGGCTCCTAAGACGGGATTACAAATCCCGACTAACTTAAATCCCAACTAACAGCGTAATTATAAATTTCCATTTTCCATCTCACTTCATCCATCTTCCATCTTACATCGTATTCATTTTCCCTATCTTTGCCCACATGGATGTTTTTGGTAAAGCGTTAACAGATATTTACAGAACAGGCGAGGCTGATACCCTTTGGTTGCACAATTCGTATGGGGAGCCAGAAGAAATGCCTTTAGAATTCTTCTTCCGTGATGATGAAGATATGCCGGTTTTAGAACTTCAGGCCTTACACATGTGCAGCGGCAAGGTATTGGATATTGGCGCCGGTGTGGGCAGTCATGCTTTACTTTTACAGGCTTTTAATATTGATGTAACGGCTATTGATATTTCGGAAGCAGCGGTGAATATTATGAAAGACCGCGGTGTAAAAAAAGCATTCGTGCAGGATATTTTTACCTATCAGGAGAAATTCGATACCATTATCATGCTCATGAATGGTATTGGTTTAACCGGAACTTTACCTGGTTTTAAGGATTTTCTGATCAAATTAAAAGACCTCATTAACCCTAACGGACAGGTGATTTTCGATTCTTCTGATATTGCTTATTTATATGAAGATATGCCAAAACCACAAAACCAATATTATGGCGAGGTATCTTATCAGTACGAATATAAAGGGGAAAAAGGCAACTGGTTTAACTGGATATACATCGATGAAAAAACCATTAAGCAGATTGCGAAAGAAACGGGATGGGATGCTGAATTGATTTTTGATGATGGCGAAGATCAGTATTTAGTCAAACTAACCCCAAAGCCCTAAAGGGCTTTACTTGTTTTAAAAATAAAAAAGGTGTTTTTGTGTTTTCGCTCTGAGTTCCCCCTCGAGGGGGCTAGGGGGTAATTTAAAAGTCATAAAGCTTTTCGTACTCCTGTTTTAAATGAGCAGGCTCATAAATTTGTTACATACGAATATGAGCAATACAAAAATAAAACTAAGTGTGTTAGATCAGTCACCGGTTCGCAAGGGTGTTACTGCCCGTCGCGCCATTGAAGAAACCACTATACTTGCACAAGAAACCGAAAGGTTAGGGTACCAGCGTTTCTGGGTTTCAGAACATCACAATACCACCAGTTTAGCAGGTTCAACGCCTGAGATCCTAATTGCGCATTTGGCCAATCATACCAAAACGTTAAGAATAGGTTCGGGTGGAATTATGCTGCCTAACCATAGCGCGTTAAAGGTTGCAGAAAGTTTTCGTTTGCTGGAGGTGATGCACCCTAACCGGATCGATCTGGGGATGGGGCGTGCTCCGGGTACCGACCGCATTACGGCTTCGATGCTTAATCCCTCAAACAATTGGAGCGAGCAGGATTTTGTAGAACAACTGCGAGAGCTGCAGCATTACTTACATGATACTTCAGATGGTGGTATTCAGGCAAAAATAAAGGCTATTCCGATTGCAGAAACCGTTCCGCAACAGTGGCTTTTAAGCAGTAGCGGACAAAGTGCTTTATTTTCGGCACACTTTGGAATGGGCTTTTCTTTTGCCCATTTTATTAACCCACATGGAGGGCCGCAGGCTGTTCAATACTATCGGGAACATTTTAAACCTTCCGTTGATCTGGCAAAACCAGTAGAAAATGTGGCACTTTTTATTTTCTGCTCAGCAGATGAAGAAAAGGTAAAACAGCAGGAGGCCTTAATGGCTCATCGTTTTCTCCAGCTGGAAAAAGGAGGAGGTCTAACTTCGGTAGGCTGGAACGACATTAAAGATATCAGTTATAATGCTGCAGAACAGGAACGCATTAAGGCCAATAAACCAAGAATGATTTATGGTACCCCGCAGGTAATTAAAGAACGACTGACCAAACTGGCTGCCGATTATGACGTTGATGAGCTGATGGCCGTTACCATAACTGAGCATTTTGAAGACCGTATAAAATCGTATGAGTTGCTTGCCGAGATGTTTTTGTAGTGATAAAATCGTCATTGCGAACTGAAGAAAGGGATTTGCGAAGGAGTGAAGCAATCTATTTGATGAATTGACAAAAAGATTGCTACGGCTCGCACTTATCCGGCCATTATGAAAAGTTTGAAACGAGTAATTTTTGCGGAGCGCTGTGGGGGCACAGCCCCCTGTATCAGACGGGCGCTTTAAAAACTAAAAAATGTTTGCCGGCCACCAACTTTTTGTCCAAAGTTTTGGATATTATAAGTAAGCGTAAGCATGCCATATCTACCCAGGTTATTACTCTGTGTGTCGATAATGCTATTGCCTGTAATCTGGATATTCCTTCGCACATTGCTCTGTAAAATATCATTCACCGAGAATTTTAATTGCGCCCTGTCGTTTTTCATGAACAGGTAAGTAAGGGCAGCATTCCAGAATTTGATGTTATTGTTATATCCGGCAATGTTTTGATCGTTGATGGTTAGAGAATAGCTGGTTTCGAAAACCAGTTTTTTGGGATAACGGATAATCAGTTCGGAAGTGCTTTGATGGGTATTGTAACTGATATTGGTGTAAAAACTGTCGTCGTATCTACTCCTGTTCAGGTTAACCGAATACGATTGGTTAATTTCTACCTTATCGTTCAGGTTTAACCTCACACTTCCATTTGGCCCTACGTAAAATACATTCGCATCACTTTGGATATTGTTCACAATAACCGGTGTATGATCAAAATTGGCCCAGAAACCTAAACCTACTTTTAAACTGGTTTTATCTTTTTTGAAATCTTTCGAAATATTTGCTCCACCACTAAAATTATAAATACCGCTTTTGTTAACCGGATTGATTGTTTGAACGCCATTATTTATGGTAATAGTGTTAACCACACCATTTTTTGTGAAACTACCATAGCCATATAAATTATAGTTAATGAGACTTTTAGGATCGTATTTGTACATATTCATGCTTAAATTCTGCGTACGGGCGGGCAAAAGGTTCGGATTGCCGTTTCTGATGTAAAATGCATTGGTATTATCTGCCACGGGCTGAAGATAACTTACATTCGGCTCTGCAAAGCGGGCTGAATAGTTAAAACGGAATATTTTGTACTTCAACTGGAATGTCGGCCACATAAAATTATAACGCTGATCGATATCTGCGCTATTGGTAAAGCGGTTGTTTAACGAAATATAGTTATGTACCAATCCTGGCTGAAGGAAGAGGTCTTTAGTTACCTTGTATCCGAGGCTAATATTGGTGTTGGTTTTGAAACCGGCTTGTTTAACGGTTTGCGATAAATTGGGGATTGCAATATCGTACAGCTGGTTAGCCGGATTGCGATAAAAAGTGCTGAGTGCATTTTCGTTATTAATGATGTTTCCACTTACATCGGCTTTGAAATACAGTTTTTTACTAATGGGTTCGGTATAGTTGCCATATAAGTAAGACCTGAAATTATCAATGGTATTGTTCCTCAACTGATCTATTTCTGAGGTGGATGGTGTGAGGTAAAAAACACTGGTGCTTCTGTTGTAATTAAGAATTGGATTTGGTGTTGCCGAAATATCGGTGCCCAGGTTTAAAGATCTTCCTGCCTTTTTAAAATCCTTACTAAAATCTGCTCTCAGCTGATATTTGTTACTCGAAGTATTCAGGTCATTTAAATTTTGGAGCGTGTTAATGAGTTGGTTGTTCGCATTGTTATTACGCGAAGAGACCTTGCTTACCGAATTGTTAGCACTTAGTACAATTGCCGGCTCGATAGTGAGCTGTGTTAAAGAATCGATTTGCCAGTCTAACTTTCCGCCTATATTATGTTTCAATATCAGTGCTTTGGTATTTTCGCTGGCATTGGTAATCAACCTGTCGGTACCTAATGTCTGGTTGGTATTGGTGAGTTTTTCTAAAAGATTGTCCGATCGGCCAAAGAAATATTGTGTGTTAATTTTGATCCCCTTTTTGGTTAGGGTGTTAAAGTTAAAACCACCACCCGAAGAAGTTTGGACACCATTATAACTGCCACCGAAATTAATGCCATTAAACTCGAAATAACCGGTAGAATTCATCATCATGGAATTGATGCCACTGCGGTTAAAACCACCTATCCGCTGTACATCGTTGGGGTTAAAACCTGGCTGGTTAATGTTGTTGCCGTATGCCAGTATACTCACCTGTGTGGTATCCCTAAAAAAGTTCATTAATCCACCGGCCTGATACAGCTCTTTTAACCCTCCACCAGCATATAATTTACCGAAAGCACCCTTTTTAATGGCTTTTTTTAGTTTTAAATTGATAATCTGCGGAATTTCTGCTGCGGTTAAATCCGGATCGCGTCTTTTAGCCTGCTTATCATCAACCACCTGCACCTTATCGATGATGTTTGCGGGTAGGTTTTTCGTTGCAATCTGCTGGTCGCCACCAAAAAACTCCTTTCCGTCTACTAAAATTTTACTCACTGCTTTGCCATTAACCTGTATAGACCCATCGGCAGCGATTGCAACCCCGGGTAGCTTTTTTAGCAGATCTTCTACCACCGCCGATGGCAGTGTTTTAAAAGACTCGGCATTAAACTCAATGGTATCTTTACGAACAATTACAGGTGGTCTTTCTCCCGAAATTACCACTTCATTTAAGTCATTCGCCTTAACAGAAAGATAAAGAGTGCCCAGATTTAAGGCGGGGTTGGCTGCAGTTAGTTCTACCTCTTTCCGGTAAGTTCCATATTGCCATGCGGTTACCACTAAACGGTATTTTACGCCTATGGTTAGTCCATTGATTTTAAAAATACCTTTATCATCCGATAATTTATAAGTGTTTAATACACTATCGCCAACTTTATATACTGAAACTGTGGCGTAATTTAAGGTGTTTTTGCGATTGGCACTATCGGCTAAAATTCCGGTAATGCTTCCGTTTTTTTGTGCAAATAAATTAAAAATAGTTAGGATAAGGCCGATTGAAAGCAGGAGTTTCTTCATGTACAGGTTTAAATAAGCAAACTAAAATTAGGCGCTATGTTTTTACGGTATAGATAAATGTGATGAACGATATAAAAAATGTGACAGACTAAATGTCTGGCTTAATTTCATTAATAGACGTACGGGCTAACTAAACGTTGCATTTCAACCGAAAACAACTAATCTTTTAGGTAAAAATAGCTGGCTTACCATATTTTTGCAAATACAAAACGAAAAAATTACACGGACTAAAATAAAAAAGCCTCAAGCTAATGCAATGAGGCTTAATAATAGGAGCGTATAATTAATGTAAATCGTTATAGTTGATGATTTTAACAGCTGGGTTTTTGGCTAAAATTTCTTCCATCCATTTGCGGTGAGATGCGCCAACACCGACTACAATCCTTTTGGCTTTTTTTGCCTTTGCCTGATCGATAATATTTTTACACATTCCTTCGTTTCTTAAAGTCCATTGTGCAATCATCTCTTTCACCGTTTCGGTAGGGAAACCCGCATAGCCATAAAAGTGACGGCCACCATAAAAATTCATAGATTCATCCAGTACGCCGTATCTTAACGTATTCATGCCAGCATATGGATCGGCATTAAAAACCTTTGATTCTTCATCACTATAGCTCCAGTATTTTTCCAGTGCTTTAACGGTAAGGGCCTCTGGTGAAGTGGTATCGGCCTTGGCTTTATTGATCAGGATTTTGTATAACGAATCAGTCCTGGCCCAGGCTTCGCTCCATGGTTTATCGTAAGTCTGGCAATCCATATTGTAAATCTGATCTTGCTTCAACTGATAAATAAGTGGGAAATAGATTTTAGTATATTCACTCCCGGTTCTATAAAAACCAACTTTTTTTAATGAATCTATGCTGCCGAACATTTTGGTGTATTCAGCCTGTTCTTCTTTGCCAAAGCTTTCTTTCATATAATTCTCGAGTACAAAAATCTGGTAATCGGCATTTCCCCTGTCCCAGCTTTTAGCATAGTGAACAGCTAAATTCATTCTGGTTTTATGGTAATAAGGGAATGAGGCGAGTGCTTTTTGGTCTTTTTTAATTTGTGCATCAATATTTTTCGGAGATGCCGGATTTAATTTTTCTAAATAATCATGTCCTTTTCTAAATGATTTTTTAGCCCAGTTGCTTTCTTCCAGTTTGGCATAATCACTCTGGGGCAGGTATTCGCCAAAAACCATATCAGGTTTAAAGTTTTTAAGTTTATCAATGATCGCCTGAAAGTTTTGTGCCGATTTGGAGTTGTCGTGCGAAGAGCCTAATATAACAATCTCCATGGGGTTCTGGGCATTCGATTTAACTGCAGTTGCAATTAACAATAAAAATGCAAGACTAAGTTTTGGGATGGTTTTCATAATGAATCGTTTTTGTTGATTCAAAGATGATTATACAGGCTTGATTGCTATATTTAATTATCCCAAAGGCCTGTAATATTATCCCAACCGGTGAAAAAGGAATCCAACCCTTGGGTGTTCGACATTAAAGGTTTGAATCGAGATTTAAAGTTCCCTTATCAAACAGAGGCTATTCCATCAATTTTTGATTGAACGCAACAATTAATTTAAACAGATCCTGGTATTCGGTAAGTGGTAAAGTTTCTGGTTTATCGAACACATCGTGATAGGCAGTGGGACCGCCCTGTGTGTAAATGAAGAATGCAGGGACACCTTTTTCGGTAAAGAAATAATGATCGCTGTTGGCGGCTTTACCTCTCTGGTTTATTTTGGAGATATATTGATTTTCATTGTTGATGGCGTTGAGCATGGCAAATGCTTTAGGATAAACAGATGCGTTAACTACCGTCATTCCAGCCTCGCCCGTGCCAACTAAATCCAGGTTGATCAGAAATTTTATTTTGCTTAAAGGAACCAAAGGGTTTTCTACAAAATATCTCGATCCCAATAATCCGGCTTCTTCAGCTGCAAAACAGATAAAACCAATAGAATAGGCCTGGGGATGTGCGGCATAATATTTGGCGAGACTCAATAAAGTGGCTACCCCGGCAGCATTATCATTTGCACCAGGGAAATAGGTATCAGCACCCATTCCGCCCAAATGATCGTAATGTGCAGTAATGATTAAAAGAGAATCAGGAAATTTAGTGCCCTTAACTAAACCGCAAACATTGGCAGCCTGAAAATCGGGAATGAATTTATTTTCGATGTCGACGCTAATTGTTTTCGGTATTGCTGTTAAACGCTTTTTATTGATCTGAATCGTGGTTAAATCGCCGACTTCTGTTGCTACAGACCAGGTTAATTTGTCTTTTAACAAAATATTTAATGATGGCGAAGCCTGATAATGAAGGCTATCCATCTTGTTTAAAATTGCTTTTTGTTTAATACCAGGGCCTTCGTTATTCACAATGAAATCGTTACCGGGGATGAGTTTTTGGCCGTTAATGGCCACCATCATTTTTCCTGGAAAAGTATTTACAGGGAAATTAAAAACCTGTTTATAATTTGCTCCCATCGGCAATAGACCGATTTTCTGATAAGCTTCTGCAAGGTATGTTGCAGATTTTTTCATCCCATCTCGGGTATAACCCCTGCCCCAAAATTCTTTTGATGTCAGGGTGTTAATGATATTTCTGGTATAAGTAGAATCTTGGGCGAAAGTATTGATTGCTAAAAAAAGGAAGATGATGAAGCCAAATTTTTTCATCCCGAAATTTAATAAATTAAATTGGACAACAACCTTACGGTTTTTAAACGGTATAACCTTGATACACCTACAATTTAGATGGTCAATTTTTTTGTAAATAAAGGTTCGGTGTGCTTCGTTTACGAAAGTCCTGCTATCGCTTCAAGTCCTCACTCGTGCCTCGTTCCGGGCTTTCCGCTTTATCAGGTTTATTTAACTTGGGCCTGTAGTTCTTAAGTTTAAAGATGAAGCTAGTCAAAGCCGTAAGAGTATTTTATTATTGTAAATCTGCGTTAGGGATTGTAAGGGTTCTGTGCCGGTTTTCACCGGTACCGGAGCGCAGCGCAGCCCTGAAAAGCCCGACCCTTTCCCGTATTTCACGGGATTGGGGAACGCCCATATCATTATGTAACTAATAAGTAAAAGGTTAAAATGGCTCTTGCTTATCGCTTGTAAGGTTTAAGTAAAAAATGGTTGATAGTTAACAGACCATTGCTATTAACCATCAACCATTCATTATAAAAACAATTGTTTTACTTTACCAGATAAGGCTGTAAAGCAGTTTTAATTTTTTCTTTATTCTGGTTTGCTGACCATTTTTCTTTAATAGATTGATCGCCCAGGTTAAAAAGGGTTTCGTACAGCAATTTGCCGTTGGCCATGGTTTGTACTTTAAATGTATTTTGTGAGCCAATAATATCAGCCCAAACGCCACGTACATCTGCCCAATAAGTTTGCTGGCTGGCCCACCATTTTTGTGCATATGCAAAAGTTTTAGGATCTATTTTCGTAAATTCCTCATAACCTTTTTCAACAGCTAAAAGTTTATCGCCACTGGCCGAACGCACAATTTTTTTATTGTCCTGCTCAAACATCCAACCATTTTTAGTGATGGTAATTCTGCTGCCGCGGTTTAATACATTGTAATCTTTACGCACAGTAGATTCTCTTCTTGGTAGTGGAGAGTCGGTTTCGCTCGACCATGAATCATGACCGCCAACATGGCTCCAGGTTCCGTAGCCCTGGTAACGTGGACTATCATCAACCTGATAAACTTTTTGCGTCCATTTTCCTTTCACATCAGCCGGAGTTAAATTGCCCTTTTTCCACGCATTACCTTCGGTATAAAGCATAATGTTGGTATCTTCATACGTCCAGTCCTGGCGCCAGTGTTTAATAACCGTGGTATCGTTAATGGCCAGCATGTGCTGAATCACAATTCTTTTAGGTTCATCTACAATAATCTCTGCCCATTCGTTGCCGTGGCTTTCGTAAGGCTTGCTGAATTTGTAACTTGGATCTGGGGCGGTAATTTCACCATAGTTGAAGTTTACTTCATAAAAACCAGCTAAAGATTTTATTGCTTTTCTATCCTTTTCTAGTTTTTCTTCGGGAGTGTCTGCTTTTGTTTGTGCATGAGCATTAAGGGTGATTAAACCGCTCAATACTAAAATTAGGTTTAAAAATTTCATTTTTATGATTAATTAGGGTGTATTTAGTTTTCCGCCACTGCGGTATTTTTTTTCTTTTTTCCTTTTCCCCACCAGATAATAAATCCGGTTATGGGTAAACTTGCTGCGATTAAACTGGCAAAAAAGGCCATTATTTTTCCGGTTAATCCTAAAATGGCCCCAACGTGGATATCGTAGTTCATGCCAATTACCGTTTCACCACCATTTTTTTCTGATTGGTTTGTTCTATGCAATAACTTACCCGAGTATTGATCGAACTGGATCACATCATAATTCCAATAGGTTTCTTCACCCCGATAACCTGTGGCATAGATGGTTGCTGTACCAGGTGCTGCCGGCGACATCCCAATGCGGTCTTCGTTTTTAAAGATCTTTTTGGCCTGATCAAAAGCAATATCGAATGGAATGGCTTTAATGCTTTTTGTTGAATCTGATTTTACCTCTACCACTTTGGGTGGCGTAGTGCTTCCTGATGCCACCACATAAACTGCCCCCTGGAACCATTGGAATGCCCAAACCAAACCTGTTAACGCCAGCATTAAACAAATCAGCATGACATAAAAGCCCAGCACATTGTGCATGTCGTAATTAATGCGTTTAAATTTGGCCTTCCATTTTACTTTAAAACTCTTATCGAAATTCGATTTTTTGAGGTTTTTCGGCCACCACATGACCATGCCTGAAATGAGCAGGAATACAAAAATGAAAGTCGACCAACCGATGATCTGCTGGCCAATGGGATGATTGATCAGTAAACTCCAGTGGATCATTTTAACTACGGCAAAAAACTCATATTTATGGTCGGCAACCAGGGTTACTTTTCCTGTATATGGGTTTACCAATACGAGATCGTAATAATCAACTGAATCGAAATACCAGAAGGCTTTAGGGTCGCCGGCCTTATAAGTGCCAAATTCCCAGGCTCTTCCCGGTGTCTTGTATGTAGAAATAAAGCTGATTTTCTTTTGATTCCCCAATGCTTTTTCGGCATTGGTTTGTAGTAAACTTAGTGGTAAGGTTTTAGGATTTGAAGGAACATCAACAAAATAGGCTTTGCGGTGAATCAGTTCAGTAATTTCTTTTTGAAAAACGTACATGCATCCTGTAACGCCTAACATCAATACAATTAATCCTGATGCAATGCCCAGCCACAGGTGCAGCCAGTCGCTGATCCGTCTTAGTCGCGATTTCTTGTTTTTTGATTTGGTTGATGTTTTTGTTAGTGCCATTAGCAAAGTGGTATGAATAAAAGAACCAATTAGCCTTTTTTAAGACTAATTGGCTTTAAATTTTTATAAAAATTTACGACTACTTAACTGCAGTAGTATAAGTGACTAAATGCCAAACTTTATCGTAATCTTTTCCATTTAATTTTCCGGGCGTTTTATCTTCTGTAAAGGCTTCCAGAAAATAATTTCCTTTTTGTTCTGGTTTGAAAGTGAATTTTCCTTCTGCATCGGTTTCAGCAGGTTGTGCTTTTCTTTCAGCATTTACAACCGTTAACTTTTGTTTTGCAAAAGGAGCTTTGTTGTAAATTACCTGATGAACTGAAGTTTCACCCACTTTTAAAGCATGTTTATCCGGTCTGATGGTTAATGCTGCAGTTGCAGGGAAAGCCGTGTTTACTTTTGCATTTCCTACTGCCACATCTGCAAAGGCATAATATTCAATTTTAGCTTTTTCATAAATGTCAGCAACTTCATGAACTACAGAAAGTTTATAGGTGCCATCCTGATCAGGAGTGAAACTTGTTTTAAAAAAACGTACATCCGGAGCTGTGGTTAAAACCTTAGTTGTTCCGTTTGGAGCGGTTAACACCAGGCTGAATTGTTTTAAATTGCTAAACCATTTTGCGGCTGAGTCAGGTTCGTTGCTCTCGTATTCTCCGAAGAAAACTTTCACTTCCTGTGCTTGTCCTTTTTTACCTGTTGAGGCTGTTTCTATCCATAAAGCATGTGCAAATGCGCTCGAAATGCTAAAGGCTAGAAAGAAAAATAATAATGAGATTTTAGTTTTCATGTTTTCTGGGTTGGGTTTTAAAACCAGGAGAAATTGATCTGATCCAATTGCTCCTGATTGATTTAATTAAAATTTATAGGCTACGCTTACTCTGTAGTTTCTTGGTGCTTCGGCTTGCCATGAGTAGACTGGTAAATCGTAGGTTGGAGCATTCCAGTAATTGGTATAATACGCACCACTATACAAATACTTGTCTAAAATGTTAAATACATTGGCGGTTATTTTTATTTTTTTATGCGACCAGAATAAGCCTCCATCCAGTTTAAAATAATCAGGAAGATTTTCGTTGGCGTTTTCTCCGCTGTATGTTCCTACTGCTCTACCAGCCAGGTATGTAAAACCTCCAGAAATCCCTGCACCTTTAAGCAGACCATTCTGTAATGAATAGGTTAACCATGCATTCGTGGTATGTTTTGAAAAACCTGGTACGACCTGACCTACAAAAACGCCTTCAACTCCATCTGCTACCTTTGTTACCTTGGCATCGGTATAGGCATAGTTTGCAATTAAGTTTAATCCTTTGGCCAATTCACCACGGATATCAAACTCTATACCTTGTGCTCTTTTTTCGCCAATTACAATACTGAAAGTTTCTCCCGCCTTGTTAAGTGGATCTCCGGTAATCTCATTCTGTTTGGTAATTCTATAAACGGATAGGGTGGTGTTCCAACGGCCGTCAAACCAGTCTTTTTTGATGCCCAATTCTTTGTTGTTACCGGTAATGGGTTTTGCGGTGCCACCATCCCGGAAAAAGCCGGTCTGTGGGGTAAAAGCTTCATCGTAAACCGCATAAACAGAAGTGTTTTTATCAACCGATACGCTTAAGCCAACCCTTGGGGTTACGTGTTTGGCTTTATCAGGTGAACCACCCCAGGCCGATTGACTTACATAAGTGTAACGACCAGCAAGGGTTAAACGAACAATATTATTGAAAAAGCCTAATTCATCCTGAACATAACCGCTTAAGTATTTTTGATCCATTAAACCTCCTGCTGCAATAGCCCTTTGTTCTAATGGAGTAACACGGTCAAAGTTTGGATAACCGTTTGACGGGAAGCCATAATTGGGATTGTATAAATTAAATGGAGAACTGGCGAGATCTAAATCGTGAGACTGACCCCAATCGGCCATATAATTTTTCTTGCCACCATCAAAACCAGCTAAAATGCGGTGTACAATGCCACCTGTTTTAACCGTTCCATTCACAAATAACTGAGCTAATTTCATGCTGCTTTCAGCATCCCATATCCCAACATTACGAATAATGGTACCATTTGGATATACTGCTGATGGCCATGAGCTTGTGCCATTTTGTAAATATTTATAATAAGCTGCCTGTGCAGTTAATTTCCAATTCTGACCTAGTTGTTGTGTTAAGTTCAATGTTACACTATGGTCGTTGATTCGGTTAGGCTGTACGCCAGGTTGTGTTAAAGTAAACTCCCTTGGTAAGCTGGCATACCCGGCAGTATTAAAAATATAATAAGAACCTACCTCAGTCATTTTTGCATTTTGCAAAGTATACTCTGCTGTTAGCTTGGTGCCCGGTGTTATTTGATAACTTAATACGGGAGCAAAACTGTAGCGGTCATTTTGTTCGAATGGTCTGAACGATCCCTTATTTTGTGCAGCTGCATTTAACCTGAATAAGAATTTACCATCAGCTGTTAGTTTGTGGTCAAGGTCAATTGTTGTACGGTATAAATCGAAGCTTCCGGCAGTAAACGAAACCTCGCCCTGGTTTAAACCGGTAGGTTTTTTGGTCACCACGTTATACATCCCGCTTGGATCGCCATTGCCCAGCATAAATCCGGCAGGACCTTTAACAAACTCAATATGATCAACAAAGCTCATGTCTTCGGTTAATGGCCCCCAGTAAGATGAAACCACATTGAACCCATTACGCATGGCCTGGATTTGCGATCCGCGCATTAAAATATTGGTGTACATATCTCCCCAGTGTTCAAGGCGAACTGCACCACTTACATTTCTAATCAAGCCATCGCTCATGCTAATGATCTGCTGGTCTTTAAGGATTCCACTACTTACAATTTGAATGTTTTGTGGCGCCTCTAACAATGGTTCGTTTAACCTGAGTGTAGCAGAGGGTAAGCTTACTTTGTATTTTTGATTGATACCCGCTATTGTAATTTCCTCCAGCGCCTGATCATTTTCTTTCAATATGAAATCGATAATTTTAGTCTCACCTGCAACAATCGTAATGCTTTTTTCTGAGGCGTCGATACCAACTGCAGAAGCTTTAATTGTATAAGTTCCGGCTTTAACACGGTTTATGGTGTATAAGCCATTATCATCTGATGTAGTGCCTTGACCCTTGCCCTTTAACCCAATTGAAATAAAGGCCGCTGGTTTTCCATTAGAAGTGCTAATCTTTCCCTTTATTGTTCCAAATTGTTGCGCAAATGAAAATAAGCTAAAGAGAGAGCATAAGAACGTTAAGCTAATGGGTTTAATTTTATTCATTTTTTAATATTTATTGTTGTTTTTAATTAGAATTTGTAGGTAACGCTGCCGGTAACAGTTCTCAGGTCTTGAGGATTCATGGTGCTGTAACCTGTCCAGTATTTTTGGTTGGTAAAGTTGTCTACTTTGGCTCCGATTCTGAATCTTGAATGATCGTAAAATACCGAGGCATTGAAAACCTTATAAGCAGGTAATATAAATACCCCCTGGCTTACACTATTTACAATTTTGTTGTCGCTTGCATAATTACCACCTGCGCCTAATCCAAAACCCTTAAGCGAGCCGGCATTGAATTTATAACTGATCCATAAGTTTGCTGAGTATGGCGCTGCTGAATAAGCATCTCTTCTGCCTTCTACATCTGGCGATGCATTTTCTAAATGGTTATCGTTATAAGCGAAACCTGCAATAATATTTAAACCGTCAACAGGGTTTGCAATAACTTCAGCTTCGATACCTTTGCTAATTTTATTGCCATCCTGAATTTGTGCATTAGGATTACTGGCATCTTGGTTATAGCCCCTAACAATGTCTTTAACTTTAATATAGTAGTAAGATACAGCGCCTGTTAATTTTCCATTAAAGATGTTCGTTTTAACACCACCTTCAATTTGGTTCGCCTGCTCGGCTTTAAAAGTATCACCTTTATAATCGATACCATTAACATTGTTAAAACCATTCTGGTAATTGGCAAATAATGATAACTGATCTTTAATCGGCTGAAATACCAAACCGAATTTTGGAGAAAAAACGGTTTGTTTGTAAGCACCTTTTGGAGCTGAACCTGCACGGTCAGAGTTACCTTTGTTATCAAACCGGTCTACTCTTAAAGCGGCCAGGGCAATTAACCTGTCTGTTAAGTTAATTACATCAGAAACATAAGCACTGTAGGTATTGGTTTTAAAGTTATACGGATATTTAGGAACATTAGGAAGTGCAGCATAAAATGCGGCCAGATTATGTTCCGTAAAGTCATTGTAATTTGCACCTGTTCCGTTTTTATTGGTTATATCAAAAGTATCGATCGAATAAAATAGCTGATCGGAGTTTTGACGTAAATAATCCAGACCTAAAACCATTCTGTTTTTTACCGAACCTAAGTTGAAAGTGCCATTAAAATTTTGTTGTACCTCGTAGGTAAAAACCTTACTGTTATCGGTTGATTGATCTGCTCTGGATAAAACTTCGGCACCTGGTGCGGCAGCAGGATTAAAATAGCTGTTTGGTACCAGGAACAAATATGTGCCACGGCCATTAGAGAAACTATAATTGCTTGAAAAACTGGTGTGCGAAGACCAATTATCGTTAAACTTATAATTAGCCTGTGCGAAGAAGTTAGAACTATTGTATTTCTGCTTCATCGCGTCTCCCGTAAAGGATTTGTCGTAAGCTATTCCAGCTTGGTCTGCCCTGTCAAAACCCAGTTGTGCAACCGGGAAATAGAAGAAAACAAAAGGTTTTAGGGTGCTTGTACCATTGGCAATTTCTGCATCGAAAACAAAGTCTAATTTATCGTTTACTTTATATGATAAGCTCGGCGCAATGAAGAAACCTTTGTCAAACACATTCTCCTGAAAAGAACCTTTATAATTATATGAAGTATTTAATCGGGCATAAATGTGGTTATCTTTATCAACAGGAAAATTGAAATCGGTACTAACCCTGTTAAAATCGTAGCTGCCTGTCGAAAAACTTACCGCGCCTCCGGTTCCTTCAAAAGGTTTTTTGGTAATACGGTTAATTAAACCACCATATGAGGTTAATGTACTACCAAATAATGTAGCAGATGGGCCTTTAATAAACTCAACATTTTCTAAGTTAGCGGCATCGTTACGGCCGGTTACGTTACCAGCAATTCCGTTTCTCAGTTTCGCCTGTACAATAAAACCTCTTGATGCGTAATAAGCACCACCATCGCCACCCCGTGAAGTTGATTCCCACATTTTTTGAATACCAGTGGCATTACGGGCTGCATCATCAACCGAAAACACAAGCTGATCGGCCATTGTTTCTTTCGTAATTGTGGTATATACCTGCGGGTTTTCTAAGTTATTAAGTGGCATTTTCGAAACAAATTCACTTTTCTTAGCGATATACTTATTTACGCCCTGGTTAATATTTACTTCATTAAGTTGGTTTGAATTTTGGTTGATTACAAAATCAACAGTTTTGTGCTCACCAGCGGTAATCGTCACTGGTTTGTCTATGTTTTGGATACCAACAGCCGATACCCTTAAGATATATGATCCTGGTTTAACCCGCTGGATTTCGAAAATACCCTTTTCGTTAGTTACATTTCCCAGACCTTTTCCTTTTAAACCTACTGAAATATAAGCTGCTGGTTTACCGTCGGAAGTGGTAACGGTACCACTTATGGTCGCAAACTGCTGGGCAAAGGAGAGTAGACTGGTAAAAGTTAAAAGAAACGTTATACTGAAAAGTCTGATTTTAAGCATGATAATATTTATTTGGATTAATTCTAAACAGCTGCAAAATAACGGTAGAAAAACGTATTATCCAAATTATTTTGAATTATTCTAAATAGATAAATTTGAGGCCTGTATCTGGGTGTTATATTTCTCTTTTTGGATAAAAAGAAACGAATTACTTTAACGTTTTAGTCGATATTTTATCCGTGTTTAAGCGCATTTTTTTACAACTAAACTTTTGGTAGAATTTCTCCAAATTTAATTTGGTGATGGGTAAGAATATGAGCTTATTTAGTGAAATGAGCCGTTTTGAGCAGTTAGCGGTAGATTATTAATTACAAATGTCATTTTTTGTGAAACAAAATATGGTATATCGACCAGTTTTTAGGTTAAAATATGGTTCCTTTTGATCAAAAAAAAATTAAAATCTGAGTAAAAATATTGATACTTTTAGTTTGTAATAAAACCTAACTAACTAAATCATCAATGGAAAAAACTTCTACAAGACATTGCTATGTGAAATTTTTAGCGGCAACTTTTTTTTATTTGCTCATTCCCTGGCTCGCTTTTGCGCAGAAAACAATCAAAGGAACCGTTTTAGATCAGAATCAAAGCCCCATCCCCGGGGTATCTATATTAGAAAAAGGGACAAAAAATGGTACATCAACTAATGCCGAGGGTAAATATGTACTGACCATACAAAACGAGAAGGCCGTTATCGTCGCCAGAATAGTAGGTTTCCTGCCGGTAGAAAAACCGCTTAATGGAAACAGTACTTTAAACTTTACGCTGGCTGATGACAATAAGATGCTGGATGAGGTGGTACTTATTGGCTATCAGAAAATTACAAGGAAGAAAACAACGGCTTCCATTTCCAGTATTTCGGGAAAAGAACTGGCCAATTTACCAGCATCAAGTTTCGATCAATTGTTACAGGGTAGGCTTTCGGGTGTAAATGTTCAAAATTTTACAGGTCAGCCCGGCGTATCTCCATCTGTATCGGTAAGGGGTAACTCTACAGCGAGCACCAGCTACGATCAGTATAATACGATACGATCACCTTTATATGTGGTGGATGGAATACCGCAGTCGTCAGATGATTTTGTGCCGCCTGGAACAGGAACCGGTACTAACTATTTAGCGGGTATCAATCCGAATGATATTGAATCGATAGATGTATTAAAAGATGCATCGGCTGCGGCTATTTATGGCTCGAGGGCAGCTAATGGTGTAATCTTAATCACCACAAAAAAAGGAACAGGCGGCGAAACTAAAGTTAGCCTGAGTTCTTATGTAGGTTTTGTGCAAAGGCCGGATTTAAGAGAGGCAACCATCGGTGCTACAGAACGCAGACAAAAGATGGAAGTTTTACAAAGACAGCTTACCTACGACCAAAGAAGACAGCTACCTTATATACTTACGGATAGTTTAAACCCGGCTTTTAACGGAAATACCGATTGGCAGGATCTGTTTTATCAGGTAGGTAAGATTAATGACAACAATTTAAGTTTAACCGGTGGCGGAGAAAATGGGATGACCTATCGTTTTAGCGGAGGCTATTATAACGAACAGGGTATTATCAAAGGGACCGGATTTAAACGTTACAGTAGCAGGCTTAACTTGTCATCAAGGGCATTGAACAAAAAATTGATGATCAATCCACAGTTTTATTACTCAAGGGCTGATCGGGCCAGGGGAAATGAGGATCCTGACGATCCTTCGAAACCTACCAAAATAGGCTCGGGTAATTTACCTTCTTCTCTGCTTAATTTGTCACCAGAGAAACTCGACTTTTTTGTAAATCCCAATAGCGAAAACCTGGATAAAAACATCAGTAACCAGTTTGGGGTAAACCTAAATTTATCTTATGAGTTTAATAAACACTTTACACTAAATTCTCAGTCATCTTACACGGCAGATAATGCACGTAGGGATGCGAGTATTAGTAGTTTATTAAATAATGGTTTTGGTAATAGCTCTACCAGCTTTTCTTCAAGTGCAATGGGTTTGAGGACTTCCAATTATTTGAATTATACCGGTTCCATACAAAAACACTCATTCACAGCTGTTGTTGGACAGGACATAGAGTACAGTCAGTATCAAAATACACAGGCTGCCGGATTTGGGGGCGCTTCTGATAATATTCAGGTGGTCACCGGCTTTCAACAAGCCAATATCAGTGCATTATCGCAATATAGGGCCCATGGTTTAATTGCCTATTACGGACGTTTTAATTACGATTATGCGGAGAAATATTTGTTATCTGCAACCATAAGAACCGATGGTTCATCAGGTTTTGGTGAGAATAACAAATGGGGCGTGTTTCCATCGCTATCTTTAGGCTGGATCTTGTCTGAAGAAAATTTCATGAAAAACATCACCAATAATCCATTTACACTGGTAAAAATCAGGGGTAGTTATGGTGCAACAGGTAATGAGGATTTAAGAAATGCTTACGTGCAGTATAATAAGTATGTTGTTAATAATGGTGTTTTCGAAGGCAATGGCGGATCAACGTCATACAACGGCGTTACCTCAATAACACCAAACTTTGTTAACGGGGTAGCCCAAAAAGACCTAAGCTGGGAGAAATCTACCCAATGGAACATTGGTACCGATATCGAGATACAGAATGGAAAATATGCATTCTCATTTGATGTGTATAATAAAGAGGTTAAGGAGAAATTATTTAATGTAGACTTGCCTGCTACTTCAGGTTACGACGTTGCTTATACCAATGCGTTTTCGGTACGTAATGCGGGTATGGAACTTACTTTTACCGCAAACCCAATTAATAAAAAGATTAAATGGTATACCTCATTTAATATCTCTTACAACAAGAATCAGATCATGAGTTTGCCAAACGGCGGTAGAGATATCATTTTGAGTGGCGATAGATTTGATAAAACACATATTTTATCGGTGGGCAGCCCTATTAATGCATTCTATCTTTATCAAACCAGGGGGGTGTTTTCGAGAACTTCAGATATTCCGCAGAACCCTTTCACCGGCGAGCGATATAGGAATAGCAACGGTACCTTTAACGAAGGAGATTTTTACCTGGCTGATTTAGATGGCGATTATTTCGTTGATATTTTTAATGATGGTATTAACCCGGATAAGATGCCAATTGGAGATCCAAATCCTCGTTTTACAGGTGGTTTTACCAATAACCTAAGTTATAAAAATTTCACACTTGGTATTTTTACCACCTTTACCTTTAAAAGAGATGTACTCAATTTATTCGATTCCGATCGTTTTGCAAACTCTCAGGATGGAAATGCTGTAGCTAATTTTGCTAATTTTTCTACGCCAGATCTGGATCGGTTGAATATCTGGAGAAGTGCAGGCGATAATGCAGAATATGCCAAGTACGATTTAGGTACTTACAGATATTATTATACAGGAGCACAAACTTTCTTCTTAGAAAAAGGTGGTTATTTAAGAATAAAAAGTATAAACCTTGGCTACGATCTTAATGCAAGCACATTAAAGAAACTGGGCTTAGGTCAATTTAAAATATTTGCCGTAGTAGATAACGTATGGATGTTCCAGCAATCTAAAAAACTACCAGATGCAGAGGCTGTAAATGGGTATGGCGAGTATAATGGAAACGGATATCCGATTCCGAAAAAATATACTTTAGGTGTTCAAGTTCAATTTTAATATCATCAATAATGAAAAATATAATTACAAAACTCAGCATATTAAGTACTGTAATCATTATAGTTACCACCAGTGCCTGTAAAAAATTACTTTACGAAGAACCCAAAGATGCACCATATGAGCAAACATTTTGGAAAACAGCCAAAGATGTAAGGAGTGCCATGGCTGGTAATTATGCGATGTTCCGTAGCGCTATTACCAATAAAAGTAACCGGTATTTCATGTATGGAGATGCAATCGCCAAAAATTATTTTACCATCCAATATACAGGAGATGGCCTGGAAGGTATACAGAATGGCGATTTTACCTTTCAGTACAACTTAAATAGCCTGGCAAATTATACGTTATATTATAAAAGCATTGCCATGTCTAATCTCATTTTGCAAAAAGCAGCTGGCATGAGCAATTCTCAATTGTCTTCTGAAGATGATCCTGCCGAATTTAGAAATAATATTATGGGACAGGCCTACTTTCTAAGAGCATTGAGTTATTTTATGATGGTTAGGGTTTGGGGCGATGTACCTGTTGTAACCGAAGCCTATGAAGATCCGATTAATGCACCTCAATTGCCTAGAACATCGAAAGCAGAAGTGATGAAACTGATTGAGAGCGATTGCCATAAAGCCATTAATTTGTTAAGCTGGAACTATGCCAACAGTGGCGATGCAAAAGTGACAGCCAATAAAGGATCTGGTTATGCACTTTTAGCTCATTTATTTTTGTGGCGCGCTACTATGTCGAATGTAGCATCAGATGCACCAAATATGGTTGACGTGAATAGTGCCGATACCACCATTAACACCTTAATTAGTCGTGGAGGTTATACATTAACAGATACTGCAAATTATAAAAACACCTTTATAGGCCGTTCTTCAGAAGGTATTTTTGAGATCAACATCAGCGAGAATACCCTTGAAGGCTCAAATAGTTCGGTGGGTGGATTTTTCTTAAACGAATCTTATATCGTTGGAAACGGTAATAACCCAAGGTATTTTGTAGTGCCGAGGTATTTAGATGATCATTTTTACACGACTACCGATATCAGGTATAAAAAAGGGTTTGATTTAACCATACCAGAAAAACCAGCGTCTTTAAAATACAGTAATGTAACCTATCGAAACCCAGGGCAAAAATTAAATCCTTATTTAAGCAATAACATCATCATATTCCGTTTAGCTGATATGAGGTTGTTAAAAGCCGAAATTGCACTGTATAAAGGAGATGCGGCTACTGCAACAACTATTATTAACACGTTTAGAACAAGAAACGACCCTAATCCTGTTTTGGTAGATCCTGGCTTAACCGTAGATGAGGTGATGGATGAATACATTATAGAGCGCGGAAGAGAAATGTTTTTAGAAGGGCACCTGTTTTATGATTTATTGAGAACCAGAAGGTATGGATTCCTTGTAGACTGGCTTCCGGTAGAAAGATTTAGAAAAGAGGGCTTTTATTGGCCGGTAGATCCTGCTCTGTTTAGGAATAATCCATATTTAAAACAAACCACCTATTGGTTGGGTAAAGTGTAAATAAATTAATCTTTAGATTAAAAATCATGAAAAATAATATTTTAATATATATAGCTATAGTCGTAGTCGCTTTCTCGGCATGTAAAAAAGACGACTATAAGCGCGATGGAGGGCCCAGCAACGCCTACGTGGATATGACTACCTACGATTACTTAAAATCTAACCGGAATTTTGATTCTTTGGTTAAAGTAATCGATAAAGCTGGTTTAAAAGATGCGGTAAATGGAAATGTAACTTTCTTTGCCACCACTAATTATAGTGTTGCCGATTATGTAAAGGCAAAGAAAAACCAAAAGGCTATTGAAACCGGAAATGAAAATATTAATTTCGGAATAAAGGATATTCCTGCTCAGGAGCTTAGCGATTCGTTGAAGACCTATCTTTTTGCCGGAAAAATTGATAGAGATCAGATTACTTTGGGAGGCAAACTATACAACAGTGCACTCGGTGTAATTCCCAATGTTCAGTATTTAATCAAATTCAGACGTTCTTTTGAATATGGGCAGTATGTAAATTACGTAGATTATGTTACCTATACCAAGGTAATTGGTACACGTGATGACAAAGAACCTAATCAGGATGCAATACCCGAAGATCAAAAAGACAAAGCGGTAGACGTCCAGACTTCTGGCATTATCACAAAAACAGGGGTAGTTCATGTTTTAAGTGGAAATCATAGGTTGTTCTTTAATGGGCAGCCACTAGGGAATTAAATCATAAATTATTTAAATTATGAAAATTAAATATATTTTGGGCATACTATTCTTGTTGAGTATTTATGCCTGTTCAAAAATTGAGAATGGTTTTCAAAGTGACTCCATTCGCTATAAAGACAACGATATTTTTGCTAAAAGAGGCTTAATACTTTTCCAGTCTGACAGGATTAACGCAGATGGTTCAACACCACCTTATACCTTTAAAATGTTAAACCTGAGAAAAGAAGATGGTTCTCCGGCGCCGGCTGAGTTTTCTAAAGAATACGAAATTCTGGTGTTCAAGGAAGGTACAAGTTTTAATGCCGAAACTGATGTAACTGTTGAGCTGCTGAACAAGAAAAGAGAATTGGTGAAAAAATTACCAATGTATTTTAACGAAAATAGCGGGCAGCTAACTTTTAACAGGGCATCGGCTAATTTACCTTTGGGCAGATATGTGTTTGATGTTGAAATGACCAATCGTACAGGCACAAAACTTTTCCCTAAAATGGCCACCATAAATGTTGTAGATCCTATTGGGGAAGATTTATTCGTGATCACAGATAATGTTTCTAACGGCTTTAATGATGTTACAGGTGTAGCCACGCCGATGAAAAATCCAATCATTACCTGTACCAAAATATCTAACCAGGGAGCAAGGGCCATTTTAAAGATGGTTGATAAAAATGGTAAAGTTTTTAATCCTAAGGCAGGAGAAATTATAGCAAGGGGAGATAGGCCAATTTTTGAAAACTATGCTAAATTCAACCCGGTTATTCAAACTGATACCGCTATGATCTGCGATTTTGAGGTAGCACCGTTTCCTTTAACAAAATATGTTACACCAACTACCGATTGGGGTTTCTTAATGTATTACAGGATACCGAGCACCTTTGTAAAGTCAATAGATGGCTTTCCGGCATCACCAGGTTTTTCTGTAAATCCAAGATGGTCGTGGCAGTTAAAATTAGAGGGAACTTATGTCATCCAGGTGAAATTTACTGATGTGGTCAAAAAATAATTCAAGAAGAGGGCTATGTCATTAATGGCCTCTTCCTGAATTGTAAATATAAAAAAGGGCAATTTTCATATCGAAAATTGCCCTTTTTATGCATCAATATTTTAATGCGATTATTTGATCAATATAGCCTGCAAACTTAAAGGACGTTCAGTTTCATTTGCTGGTGTTACCAAACCGCCACAAATAAAGTCATAATGATAACCCGCCGTAAAAGTAGTGCTGGCAGAAGTAGCTTTAACAGTTCCCGATGAAGTTTCTTTTGCATCCAATGTATAAGTTCCTGCATCTACAGCAATAAAACCACTTGCACTTTTATAGGCTTTATTGGTAGCCAGCATGGTGGTGGCGCTGGTTTTTGCCAGGTCTAAAGCAGGTGCATCAGGTGATAAGTTGATAAAACGGATATAAGCTTTATCCGTTGATGGAATAGAAAGATCATCACCAATGGTATAGGTATCTAATGCAGCAGGTTTGTTAATTAAATAAGAAGAATAATAAGTGCCCGCATTTAAGGTAAGGGTTTTGGTTAACAAACTCTCTGTACTGCTGGCGGTAGTAAATTTTAAACTGTAGCTGCCTGCGGGATAAGAAAGATAGGCAGCGGAGCCACCGAATGGTAAAGCTGCCGAATTAACTATGCTCCCGTTAAAGTAAGCATTGTAGGTAGCCAAAGAAGGTGATGCATTGATTACCCTTAAATAAGATATGGTAGGATCGGCAGTTTCGGTTTTTTTACAGGAAGTTAATGCTGTAAAAGCGATTAGAACAAATAAAGTGATCGATTTGAAATGAAATGGCGTAAAATTCTTCATACAGTTAAAATTTTGATTTAATATTTAAGGAGTATCCATAAAACGATAGCCAGATCGCATTCGCTACAGACGTACAAATATTGGGGTTAAACCGTATTGCAGGATGTTAAATGATGTTAAGCAGATGTTAAAGTTTATCGCGTTTTTTTAACAATGTTAAAATTGGTAACTGTACCAATAGCCAAACAATACATTACCCGAAAATTTTTAAAAGCCATTAGCTGCCCAAATCCTCGTTTAAGTCAGATTAATTCAATAAAATGGAAAGCTTAACATAAAAAAAATGACGATATTATTGTGTAACTCGATTTTTATTTAAACCTTTGCACCTCAATAGAGTTAAAGCCGTTTTAATACGCAAGAAATGATTAAACAAATTTTATATAAACTTTCTGTTTCCTCAGCACAAAATGTGTCTGGGAAAGGTTTGTTTATTAATCATTTTCAGCCCGTATTTTATTATCCCACAAGCCGGCAAAATTTCACTCCACGTATTTAGTACCCACACTAAACGTAACGAGGAATTGATCCTCTCTAAAAACCCAATTAACAAGAATACTTATAATTTTTCGTTAGAAAACGAATGGATATTAACGAATTTATAGTGCAGGTTGCACTTCCTGAACATCGTGTATTTGCCGAAGAAATAGTAACAGAGATGGCTGAATCGGCAAAAGCTCGTGGAACAGGCATTGCTAAGCGTTCGCCGGAATATATTTCTAATAAAATGCAGGAGGGCAAATCGGTTATTGCTTTCCACAAGGATGGTTCCTGGGCGGGATTTTGCTATATAGAAACCTGGAGCCACGGACAGTTTGTGGCCAATAGTGGTTTGGTGGTAAGCCCTAAATACCGCAAAGCGGGATTAGCAAAGGCCATTAAAAATGAAATTTTCGGTTTGTCGAGAAAGTTGTACCCAAAAGCGAAAATATTTGGTCTAACCACTGGCTTGGCCGTCATGAAAATCAATTCTGATTTAGGCTATGAACCTGTAACCTACAGCGAACTTACCCAGGATGAAGAATTTTGGAAAGGCTGCCAAAGCTGCGTAAACTTCGAAATCTTAAAAATGAAGGAACGCAAAAACTGTATGTGTACAGCTATGCTTTACGATCCGGCTGAGAAAAAACACGAAGTAGCCAAGCAATTTGCCGAAGAACTGCAAAAGAAACCCAAATTATACGAGCGCTTTATGCGCATTAAACAGCGCTTAGTTGTTAAACCTAAGCCAAAAAATGGCTTAAAAGCCCTTTTATTTTTATTTACCTTTTTATTTAAATAGCATGAAAAAAGTTGTTTTAGCATTTAGCGGAGGCTTAGATACCTCATTTTGTTGTATTTACCTGGCACAAGATCGTGGATTAGAAGTTCATTCAGTAATCGTAAATACTGGCGGTTTTTCTGATGAAGAATTACAGGAAATTGAGAAAAGAGCATATGCTTTAGGCGTAAAATCGCATGCTGTTGTAGATGAAACTGAAAGTTACTATGAGGGTTGTATTAAATACCTGGTATTTGGTAATGTATTAAAAAATGCCACTTACCCATTATCGGTAAGTGCAGAACGCGTTAGTCAGGCAACTGCTATTGCCAATTATGTTAAAAAAATCGGTGCAGATTACGTAGCTCATGGAAGTACTGGTGCAGGTAACGATCAGGTACGTTTTGATATGATCTTTAATATTCTTATTCCTGAGGTTGAAATCATTACGCCAATTAGAGATTTAAAATTATCCCGCGAAGCGGAAATAGAATATTTAGCACAACATGGTGTAGAATATAGTGCCGAAAAAGCAAGATATTCGATCAATAAAGGTTTATGGGGAACTTCGGTAGGAGGAAAGGAAACTTTAACCTCACGCGAAACCTTACCAGAAAGCGCCTGGCCAACCCAGGTTTCAGAAACAGAATCGCGTAAGGTAGAATTAACCTTCGAAAAAGGTGAACTGGTTGCCATTGATGGCGAAAAATTGGCACCTGTTAGGGCCATTCAAAAATTACAGGCCATTGCTCAGCCTTTTGGTATCGGTAGAGATATCCACGTAGGTGATACCATTATTGGTATTAAAGGCCGTGTTGGGTTTGAGGCGGCTGGTCCCATTCTCATTATTAAAGCGCACCACACTTTAGAAAAACACACCTTAACCAAGTGGCAGTTAAGCTGGAAAGAGCAACTATCATCTTTTTATGGCAACTGGTTGCACGAAGGTCAGTTCCACGATCCGATTATGCGGAATATCGAGGCCTTTTTAGCCGATACACAAAAATTTGTGAGCGGTAAGGTGTTTGTAGAGTTGTTACCATATCGTTTCCAGATTATCGGAATTGAATCTAACCATGATTTAATGAGCAATAAATTTGGTAGCTATGGCGAAATGAACAATGCCTGGAGCGGAGAAGATGTTAAAGGTTTCTCAAAAATATTTGGTAACCAGGTAATGATCTGGCATAAAGTAAATAACGAGGCATAACCTCGGAGGTTTGAGGTATAAGGTTGAAGGCGTAAAGTTAAAGCGCCCAAACCTTAAACCTCGAGCTTAAAACCCTAAACCTTTTTAAATATGAAAATTAAAGCAGGAATAATTGGTGGTGCGGGTTACACAGGTGGCGAAATGCTACGTATTTTGGTTAACCACCCCAATGTTGAAATTGCTTTCGTAAATAGCACAAGTAACGCCGGAAACTTAATTTCCGATGTACATACTGATTTAATCGGCGATACGGATTTAAGATTCGTAAGTGATATTCCGCAAGATATCGATGTTTTGTTTTTATGCGTTGGCCATGGCGATGCCAAAAAGTTTTTGGCTGCAAATCCAATTAATGATAACATTAAAATCATCGATCTTTCTCAGGATTTCAGGTTGCATGCAAATGCTAGCTTTTCGACCAAAGACTTTGTTTACGGATTACCTGAGCTGAATCGCGATAAAATTAAGGCAACTAAAAATATTGCTAACCCTGGCTGTTTTGCAACTTGCATTCAGTTGGGCTTATTGCCATTGGCTGCTAAAGGATTGATTCAAAATGAGGTTCATATTAATGCAACTACGGGATCAACAGGTGCGGGACAGAGTTTATCTACCACTTCGCATTTCAGCTGGAGAAACAATAATCTTTCCATCTACAAGGCATTTGAACACCAGCATTTGAATGAGATTAGCGAAAGTTTATTGCAGTTGCAACCATCCATTTCTGAAGCTTTAAATTTTATCCCACAGCGTGGAGCATTTACCAGAGGTATTTTAGCTGCCATGTACCTGGAAAGTGATTTGAGTTTAGAAGAAGCACAAAATATTTACGAAACCTATTATAGTGCGCATCCTTTTACGCATGTAAGCCGGAAAAACATCGATCTAAAACAGGTTGTGAACACCAATAAGGCATTGGTACACCTAGAAAAACATGGTGGTAAATTATTTATCATCAGTATTATTGATAACCTGTTAAAAGGTGCCAGCGGACAAGCAGTTCAGAATATGAATTTAATGTTCGGTCTGGATGAAACAGCAGGACTGCGTTTAAAAGCCGCCTATTTTTAATTATGGTGGAGGGTGTAAGGTTTAAGGCGTAAGGTAAAGCATGAGAGATTATAAAAAACTTGACGTTTGGAAAAAGGCACATGAGCTAAATATGTTTATCAAACAGAATATTGCAACTCAATTTCCAAAAGAAGAGCGATTTGAATTAACCTCACAACTTACCAGGGCTTCTTTATCTATTCCCTTGAACATAGTTGAAGGATGTGGGAGATTTACAGATAAAGATTTTGCACACTTCCTTGATAATGCTTTAGGCTCTGCTAACGAGATAGATTATTGCTGTTTATGTGCTTCTGAATTAAAGTATATAAGCGAAGATGATTATTTAAAAGTAAACCAATCAATTAACGAAGTTAGGGCAATGCTAATTTCATTTTTAAAATTTTTGAGAAGTGGAGGGGAAAAGCCTTAAACCCTACACCTCAAACCTTATACCTCAAAAAAAATGCAACTATTCGACGTTTACCCACTTAATGATATAGAAATAACTAAAGCATCAGGCAGTAATGTTTGGGATGCTAATGATCAACAATATTTAGATTTATACGGCGGTCATGCGGTAATTTCAATCGGACATACTAACCCACATTACGTAAACCGCTTAACCGATCAGTTAAATAAAGTTGGTTTTTACTCTAACTCGGTGAAAATTCCTTTACAGGTTCAACTGGCAGAGAAACTTGGTGAAGTTTCCGATAAAAAGGATTTCCAATTGTTCTTGTGCAATTCGGGAGCCGAAGCCAATGAAAATGCTTTAAAACTGGCTTCATTTTATAACGGAAGAAAGAAAGTAATTGCTTTTACGGGTGCTTTCCACGGACGTACCTCTTTAGCGGTTGCCGTAACCGATAATCCTAAAATTGTAGCACCAGTTAACCAGACCGAAAATGTAATCTTTTTACCTTTCAATAATGAAATTGCTTTAGAAGAAACCTTCAAAGCACAGGGTAATGAAATTTCGGCTGTTATTATTGAAGGTATTCAAGGTGTTGGCGGGATTAAAGAAGCCTCGAAAAGTTTCTTGCAGAAAATCCGTTCACTTTGTGATGAATATAATGCTGTTTACATTGCCGATAGTGTACAATGCGGTTACGGACGTACAGGTTCGTTTTACTCGCACGATTATTCAGGTGTTGAGGCCGATGTTTATACCATGGCGAAAGGAATGGGTAATGGATTTCCGGTAGCGGGAATCTCTATTGCGCCCAAATTTAAACCTTGGCATGGAGAGTTGGGTACGACTTTCGGCGGTAACCATTTAGCTTGCGCTGCGGCTTTAGCCGTTTTGGAAGTGATGGAAAAAGATAAGCTCATCAAAAATGCGGAAGAAGTTGGAAACTACTTAATTGCTGAATTGAAGAAATTTGAGCAGGTGGTAGAAGTGCGTGGCCGTGGGTTAATGATCGGTATCGAGCTACCTGCAGAACTGGCGCATGTTAAAAAAGAATTATTATTTACACACCATATTTTTACCGGCGAGGCAAAACCGAATGTAATCCGTTTATTGCCAGCCTTAAATTTAACGAAAGCACATGCTGATGAGTTTTTAGCCGCTTTTGAAAAAGCGGTAAAAGGTGTAGGGCAAAAGGCTTAAGGTGATGAGAGACTATAAAAAACTTGACGTTTGGAAAAAAGCTCATGAATTAAATATGTTCATCAAGAAAGATATTGCAATTAGGTTTCCAAAAGAAGAAAGGTTTGAATTAACGTCTCAATTAACTAGAGCAGCACTATCTATACCTTTAAATATTGTTGAAGGATGTGGAAGATTTACCGATAAAGATTTTGCTCATTTTTTAGATACAGCGTTGGGCTCAACCAATGAAATTGATTATTGTTGTTTATGTGCTTCAGAATTAAAATACATAAGCGAAGAAGAATATTTAAAAGTTAACCAAGCAATTAATGAAGTTAGGGCAATGCTAATTTCTTTTTTGAAATTTTTAAGAGCAGGTGGAGGGGAAAAACCTTAAACCCTACACCTTAAACCTTATACCTTAATATGAAACTTTTCACTTCCGTACACGATGTTCCAAGCATCAAACAGTTTGTAAATGATGCGCTTGCGTTAAAGGCAAACCCTTATGCCCACCAGGATTTGGGTAAGAACAAAACCTTAGGTTTGGTTTTTATGAATCCGAGTTTACGTACCCGGTTAAGTACGCAAAAAGCGGCCTTAAACTTAGGTATGAATGTAATGGTGATGAACCTGGATAAAGAAGGATGGGCTTTAGAAACACAGGATGGCGTGGTAATGAATGGTTCGACCGTTGAACATATTCGCGAAGCTGCTGCGGTGATGGGCCAATACTGCGACATTTTAGGCTTGCGTTCTTTTCCGAAACTGAATAACCGTGAGGAAGATTATAGCGAAGATTTCTTCAATAAATTCGTGAAATATTGCGCGGTACCTGTAGTGAGTTTAGAGAGTGCAACACGCCACCCTTTACAAAGCTTTGCTGATATTATTACCATTCACGAAACCTGGACAAAGAAACCTGATGGTCGCAAACCTAAAGTAGTTTTAGCATGGGCGCCTCATGTTAAAGCATTGCCTCAGGCAGTACCAAATTCTTTTGCAGAGTGGATGTGTAAAGCTCAGGCGGAAGGGATGATCGATTTTACAATCGCGCAGCCGGAAGGTTACGAACTTTCGGAAGATTTTACACCTGATGCCAATATTCAGTATAATTTAGAGGAAGCTTTGGCTGGTGCCGATTATGTGTATGTGAAGAACTGGAGTAGTTATAAAGAGTACGGAAAAGTATTGACTTATCCTGACGGCTGGATGATGAATAATGAGAAATTAAAATTCACAAACGATGCTAAAGTGATGCACTGCCTGCCTGTTCGTCGTGATCTGGAATTATCATCAGAAATTTTGGACGGACCAAACTCACTGGTTATCCACGAAGCAGGGAATCGTTTATGGGCTGCACAGGCAGTAATTAAAGCGATGCTGGAAGAATTATAAATCATATGCCTCGGCTCGTGTCCTCACGAGCCGAAATTATTAATATGGTGACACAAAATTATTAATGTGGTTCGTAGAGACACGAACCACGGTAAGAATAAAATATGAAACAACTCACTATCATAAAAATCGGCGGAAACGTAATCGATAATTCAGAAAACCTACACCAGTTTTTGTTGGATTTTACAGCACTGCCTGGAGATAAAATCCTGGTGCACGGTGGGGGTAAAATTGCAACGGAGCTGGGCGAATCGCTCGGCATTGAAGCCAAAATGATTGATGGTAGAAGAATTACAGATATCGAAACCTTGCGTATTGTAACGATGGTTTATGCCGGACTGATCAATAAAAATATGGTTGCCCAGCTACAGGCCAAAGGGAGTAATGCGATCGGTTTAAGTGGAGCTGATGGTAATGTGATCAGAGCAAAAAAAAGACCGGTTATTACCAAAACTTACGGAGCTGAAAGCGGACCAATGGCAGGAGCTGTAATTGATTATGGTTTTGTTGGTGATCTGGACGAAAACGCTGTGTCTTCAACAACTTTAGATAGCCTGTTGAAAGCTGGTTTAGTTCCGGTTTTATGTGCGATTACACATGATGGTGATACACAACTTTTAAATACGAATGCCGATACCATAGCCTCTTCGGTTGCGGTAGCCATGTCGGCTTTATACGAAACACGTTTGGTATATTGCTTCGAGAAAAAAGGGGTGCTTAAAAATGTAAATGATGATGGTTCAGTAGTGAGAGAAATCAAAGCTGATGAATTTGAAGGGCTAAAAGCAGATGGAACGGTGCAAGGTGGAATGATTCCTAAATTGCATAATGCTTTCGAAGCGATTAAAAAAGGAGTTTCGGCAGTGTATATCGGTAAAGCCGATGAACTGGCTGAGCTTGCTGAGGGAACTTTTGGTACAAAAATGCTGAAGTAAAGATTGAAGGTATAAAGGTTGACGGCGGAGGGTTTTAGGCGGGACTTGTAACGAATAGCAGGACTGAACATTAATAGCAATGCTGGAATTGCTTTTCAAAAGGAAATATAAATCAGTTTAAACCACTGAAATAAAATAAAACGAACCACATGAAGAAAATAGCCATAATCGGTAGCGGAAATATCGGTTTATCTTTAGCAAAAGGATTGGTTAAAGCCAATTACACCACAACCAAAAACATTATCTTAACCAGACGCAACACAGCCAATTTATATAAGTTTGCACAAGAGCGCTACAAGGTTACAGCTAATAATGCCGATGCAGCAGCTGATGCAGATGTGATTATTTTAGCTGTTTTGCCTCAGCAATTAAATGTGGTTTTAGAAGAGATTCAATCGGCCATAAATCCTGCCAAACATTTGGTGATTTCGGTAATCTCAGGCGTAAGCTGTGCAGCGGTTAGGGAAAAACTGGATAGCAATGTTCAAATTATCAGGGCAATGCCGAATACGGCTATTGCAATAGGGCAATCGATGACTTGCATTGCAAGCGACAACGCTTCGCCACAAAATTTGGAAGATGTAACCCGCATGTTTGAAACGGTAGGTTCGGTAGTTAAAATAAACGAAGATTTAATGACTTCGGCAACGGCACTTTGCGCCTGTGGTATTGCCTTCTTTTTAAGGGGAATTAGAGCTGCAAGTCAAGGTGGGGTAGAAATTGGTTTCCATGCGGATGAAGCTTTAAAAATGGCTGTTCAAACGGCTAAAGGAGCGGCTGATTTGCTTTTATTACATGGAACACACCCAGAATCAGAAATAGATAAGGTAACTTCGCCCAAAGGTTGTACCATCGCAGGTTTAAATGAAATGGAACACAACGGTTATAGCTCTTCGTTGATAAAAGGTATTAAACTTTCGGCCTTAAAAGCGGGAAATTTGTATACTAAAGAGGGTTAGAGGTGTAGGGTTTAGGGCATAAGGTCTTAATTGCAAACATAAAACTGAAAGCCAAAATAAAAGGTAGAAAGTTTAAAGACGGGTTTAGTCTTGATACTTGATACTAATTACTTGATAATATGTCATTAGAAAATATACAAAAAGAAAGTCTGGATTTATTGCGACAGTTGATCCGCATCCAGTCTTTTAGTAAAGAAGAAGATCGGACTGCGAATTTAATCGCCCAGTTTTTGGAGGAGAGAGGGATTAAGACTCAACGCAAAATGAACAACGTTTGGGCTTACAACAAACACTTCGATGCCACTAAACCAACATTGCTTTTAAACTCACATCACGATACCGTTAAGCCAAATTCTGGTTATACCCGCGATCCTTATGATGCAGCAATTGAAGGTGATAAACTGTTTGGTTTGGGAAGTAATGATGCCGGCGGTTGTTTAGTCTCATTAATTGGTACATTTTTATACTACTACGAACAGGAAGGTTTAAAATATAACATTTGTTTGGCGGCCACAGCAGAGGAAGAAATATCTGGAAACAACGGCTTGGAACTGGTTTTGCCAGATTTAGGTGAACTTGAATTTGGTATTGTTGGCGAACCTACAGAAATGAATTTAGCCATTGCAGAACGGGGTTTGTTAGTTTTGGATTGTGTATCGCATGGTAAAGCCGGGCACGCTGCCCGTGAAGAGGGAGAAAATGCCATTTATAAGGCCTTGAAAGATATTGAATGGTTTAGAAATTACCAGTTCCCGAAAGTATCGGAGGTTTTCGGCCCATTGAAAATGACGGTGACCATTATTAATGCAGGTTCGCAACATAATGTTGTGCCGGCAAATTGTACCTTCACGGTTGATGTACGCGTAACCGATGCCTATACCAATGAAGAAGTATTAGAGATTATCAGGGCAAATGTTGATTGTGATGTTACCCCGCGTTCGATCCGTTTAAAACCATCGTCGATTGATAAAAACCACCCGGTTGTTCAGGCCGGAGTAGCACTTGGCAAAACGACTTATGGTTCGCCTACTACTTCTGATCAGGCGCTGTTAGATATTCCATCAGTAAAATGTGGTCCGGGTTTTTCCGGCCGCTCGCATATGGCCGATGAATTTTTATATGTTAGAGAAGTAGCTGAGGGGGTTGAAGGATATGTTAATATGTTGCGACCTGTAGTTATTGGCTAAGCTAAATCAAAATTCTTATAATATTGTTTATCTTTACGTGATGAAAACATATCCTAATTTCATAGAGATCGATGCAAATAAACGTTTCGGTAAGCCTTGTATAAAAGGAACAAGAATTGCAGTTTATGATGTGTTGGGCTGGCTGGCCAATGGCATGACGATTAAGGGTATTCTTGAAGATTTTCCTGAAATTAGCGAAGAAGAAATATTTGCGTGCCTGGCATATTCGGCTGATAGAGAACACAATATTAGAGTGGCCTAGTGAAGTTGCTGTTCGATCAAAATATTTCTCATAGAATTATAAAGCTTTTAGCGCATGATTTCCCAGACTGTGACCAAATCCGGCGTTTAAATCTGGAAAATAAATCAGATAAAGAAATCTGGGAGTATGCAGGTCGAAACAATTATGTTATTGTTACTTTCGATGCAGATTTTTATGAATTTTCAAATCTATACAGTCATCCGCCAAAAATAATCTGGTTGCGGTTTGGTAATAACACAACAATAGGAATTGCACAAGCATTAATAAATAAAATAGATCTAATAACTGATTTTATTAAGCAGAATGAGTTTTCTTGTTTGGAACTTAAATAAATCTTAACCCTGGATAATAATAAACGCCCAATGAAAATCTGGCAAAAAAATATAGATGTAAATCAGTTTGTAGAAAGTTTTACGGTTGGAAAAGACCGTGAACTGGATCTGCAAATGGCAAAGTTTGACGTATTGGGCTCTTTGGCGCATACTCAAATGTTAGAAACCATTAATTTGCTAACCGCTGAAGAACTAAAAACCGTTCAGCAGGAGTTAAAAAATATTTATGCTGAAATTGAAGCTGGAAATTTCACCATCGAAGACAGTGTAGAAGATGTGCACTCGCAGGTAGAGTGGTTGCTTACTCAACGCATTGGCGAAGCAGGTAAAAAAATCCACAGTGGCCGTTCGCGTAACGATCAGGTTTTGGTTGATTTAAAACTTTTCTTTAGGGCCTGCATTGAAGATATGGTTGGCCAAACTTCAACCTTATTTAACCAGTTAATTGAACTGAGCAATACACACAAGGATAAATTAGTTCCAGGTTATACGCATTTACAGATTGCCATGCCATCATCTTTTGGATTGTGGTTTGGTGCTTATGCCGAAAGCCTGGCAGATGATATGGAGCTGATGCTGGCTGCATGGAAAATCTGCAATAAAAACCCACTGGGTTCAGCTGCTGGTTATGGTTCTTCATTCCCATTAAACAGAACTTTAACAACCCATTTGCTTGGGTTTGAAAGTTTAAACTATAATGTGGTTTACGCGCAAATGGGGCGTGGCAAAACCGAAAGGATTTTAGCACAGGCCATGAGCGCGGTTGCGGCAACTTTAGCTAAAATGGCCATGGATGTTTGTTTGTTTATCAATCAGAATTTCGGATTTATCAGTTTTCCGGCAGAACTGACTACGGGGTCGAGTATTATGCCGCACAAAAAAAATCCTGATGTTTTTGAACTGATCCGCTCGCGCTGCAATAAAATTCAGGCTTTGCCGAATGAAATAGCCATGATGATTACCAATTTGCCATCAGGTTATCACCGCGATTTACAGTTGCTAAAAGAAAACCTTTTCCCGGCAATCACTTCATTAAACGAATGTCTGGAGATCGCTACTTTCATGTTCCAGAATATCACGATAAAGGATGATATTTTGAAAGATAAAAAATATGATTACCTGTTTAGCGTTGAAGTAGTAAACGATTTGGCACTACAAGGTGTTCCATTTAGAGAGGCTTATAAAATTGTTGGCGAACAGATAGAAAATGGCAGTTTTGCACCTTCTGGCCAAATACACCATACACACGAAGGAAGCATTGGCAACCTATGTAACGAGCAGATTTCTGCAGCAATGCAAGGTGTTTTGTCGCAATTTGGTTTCGGAAAAGTGAATAAAGCAATAGAAGATTTGGTTAAATAAAAATTGCTGACATTAGCAATTAAAAAACAAACATGAAAATTTACCTTATCCCCCTGATTTTTTTATTTACAGCAAATATTGCTGTTGCACAAAAAAAGACAATCGTTCAGGAAAAGTCTAACCCAATATCAAAAACTTCATTTAATGGAAATGAGTGTGATATTTTAGTCGCTCAGCTTGTTGATCCAAAAGATATTGCGGCGGTGAATTTAGCAGGTATTGGGCCCGGTGACATGTTAAAGTCAAGTGGCGCTAAATCAATGGACGTAAATGTTTCTTTAAAAGAAGATGCTAAGGTAATGAATATGACCACTTTCTTTGAATATTATAACGTTCCGGTTTCAAATCAGAAAATAATCAAAGTTAACGGCAAGCTCTTAAAAATAAGAGAGAATTTCTTAGCAAGTAAAACAATGATCAGTAAAGTAACACTTGGTACAGATCAGAGAGGGCAGTTGTTTACCGATATTACAACAGTCAATAGCAAAAAGAAGTGATTCATCTGATGTTAAATAGTTTGTTCTTTAGATAATCAATGAATACAGCTCAGTTTAAGCGAATAAAAAATAGTATATGAAAGTTTCAGTATTGGCCAGTTCATTAATTGGCTCAGAAATTATAAAAATTGGTAACGAGGTTAATGAAATGAAACGCAAAGGCGCTTCAATTGCTAACTTAACCATAGGCGATTTTGATGCAAACATTTACCCAATCCCAACTGAACTAAAGGCTGGAATTGTGGAGGCGTACAATGCTAATCAAACCAATTACCCACCTGCTGATGGTGTTCTGCCTTTGAGAGAAACCGTTTCAGCATTATTGAAAGATAGATTTGGACTGGAATACAATACGAATAGTATTTTAGTTTCTGGTGGCTCCCGTCCGTTAATTTATGCTACTTACCTGGCTTTGATCGATCCGGGAGATACCGTGGTTTTCCCTGCACCATCCTGGAACAACAACCACTACTCACATTTAACTTCAGCAAAAACTATTGCGGTAGAAACCGATGCAGCGCATAACTTTATGCCAACAGCAGCGCAATTAAAACCGCATTTAAAAGGCGCAACTTTATTAGCTTTGTGTTCGCCATTAAACCCAACCGGAACCATGTTCGATGCGGATTCGTTAGCTGAAATCTGTGATGCAGTTTTAGAAGAAAATGCTTCACGCGGTGCTGATGAAAAACCACTGTACATGATGTACGATCAGATTTATTCGCTTTTAACTTTCGGAAAAGAGCATGTAAATCCGGTTTCTTTACGTCCGGCGATGAGGCCATTTACTGTTTTTGTTGATGGTAGCTCGAAATGTTTGGCTGCAACTGGTGTACGTGTAGGATGGGGTTTTGGTCCGGAAGATATTATTAATAGAATGAAAGCATTGGTTGGGCATATGGGTGCCTGGGCACCGAAAGCTGAGCAAGTGGCGATGTCTAACTATTTTAATGATAAAGCACAGGTAGATACTTTTTTGACCAGTTTTAAAGGCCAGATACAGGATAGTTTAAATGCCCTTTACAATGGTTTTAATGAACTGAAAAATGAAGGCTTTAATGTTGATGCCGTGGAGCCAATGGGTGCCATTTATTTAACCATAAAAATCGATTACATTGGAAAAACAACTGAAGATGGTCAAATTTTAAAAGACAGTGCAGATGTAAACTTCTATCTGATCAAAGAAGCCGGAGCAGCATTAGTGCCATTTTCTGCTTTCGGAAATGAAGATAGCATGCCATGGTTCAGGGCATCAGTTGGTGCTTGTACCCTGCAGGATATTAAAGACATGTTGCCGAGGATTAAAACGGCTTTAAGTAAGTTGAAATAATTATCTGTAGGTATAGGACAATATAAGCGCTTTTTTTGGAAAGCAATTGTTGTACTAACCGGTTATTGTAGTCCTGCTTTTTGTTTCAACAAAAGCTGAAAAAAGCTTTTTGTTTCCACTTCAATCAGGTTTGTTTAACCTTTAGCTGAGCAAGTCGGTTTTAATAAAATATATAGAAACCCTCTTCAATTAATTTTGAAGAGGGTTTTTTGATTTATCCTGAGAAGTACATTGATTTGTCTCTTAACCCCGACCGTCATACTGTCCCGAAGCTTAGGAATCAGCATCTTTCTTGCAAGATAGCCCCTGAAATAAAATACCTTCGGTGAGCTCGCTAAGGCTCGGTTCAGGGTGACGATTTTACTATAGACTCTAGACTAAGGACTTTGGACTAAAAAACCCAAACTAATCTTCACGACTTCCATCATCAGCCATTCTTACCATTTTAGGCTCAAATTTGGCTACTACATCAACCAGTTCGGTTTGTGCTGCCATTACTTTGTTAATGTCTTTATAGGCCATTGGTGCTTCATCTAAACCTGCGCCAATTAAAGTAACGTTGTGATCTTTCAAAATGGCTTTCATATCTGATTTGGTAATCGATTGAACGGCTTTTGTTCTGCTCATTAATCGCCCTGCACCATGAGAAGCCGAATTGATAGCGCTCATTTCACCTTTACCGCGCACTAAAAATCCGGGTGCTGTCATACTTCCAGGGATAATCCCCATCACCCCTTTACCTGCTGGTGTGGCCCCTTTTCGATGAACAATCACTTCCTCGCCATCAAGCATTTCTTTCCAGGCAAAATTATGATGGTTTTCTACTTTAGCTAAAACTTTAGCGCCAATGGCTTTGGTTAATCTTTTATGGATCACCTCATGACAGGCCGAAGCATAATCGCCGGCTAAGTTCATGGCAATCCAATATTCTTGCCCCTCTGCTGAATTTAAATCCAAATAAGCCAGATTTGTAGCCTCTTTCGGGAGTTTACAGATATCTTTTGCCAGTTTGGTATAATGACCAGCAATGGTTGCACCCAATCCGCGTGATCCTGAGTGCGTAAGTAATGCCACATAACGCCCTTTATCGATATTTAAAATCTCATCGCGTTCTGCAAAATCAATAATCCCCCATTCTACAAAGTGATTTCCACCACCCGAAGTTCCCAATTGTGCCCAGGCTTTTCCATGTAAATTTTTGAGAAAAGCTGTAGAGTTGAAAGCCTCATTTTCTAAAACATCGTGGTCGGCTTTTTCACGGCCATTAAAATTCTGACCTGCACCAAATTTGGTGAAAGCAATTAACTCTCGTTTGTACATGGCATCTTTCCCGAAATAATGTTTCTCTGGAATATCGAAAATGCTCAACGCCATTCGGCAACCGATATCTACACCTACACCATAAGGAATAATTGCATTTCTGGTTGCTAAAACACCACCAATTGGCAAACCATATCCTTGGTGGGCATCGGGCATTAATGCACCAGCTACCGAAACAGGCAGTTTCATCGCAATATTCATTTGATTCCTGGCCCCTTCTTCGATATAATCAGCACCGAAAATCGAATATTCTTTTGCGTTGTTGATCAGTGCAATGGTCTCGTCTGATTTTGGATTGGCTTCCTCAATCACAGCCGCTGCCAGTACACTTAATACTTCATCATCCAAAAAACTTTCCGGATAATCTTTTACTTTTTTAAATAAGGCCAGTAATTCTTTTTCTTCAATATCCCTGAAATTTTCATTCAGGATAGCTAAAGCCAGACCTACTATTTTTCCTTCGGAATAACCTAATGCTATAAGGTTTTTTCCTGTTATGTTGTTGTTCATTGTTTAATCTTTTAATCGGCATAAAGTTCTGCTCTGATCTCAACAAGTATCGATTCGATTAGTTGAGCATCTGGTTTTTCCTGAAGCTTACTTTTTGTTGTTTCTTGTTCTGTTTGTAGCATTAGTTTTTCTGCCATTTTTAGTACTTCGTCATAATCAAGTTCCCCTCTTTTTATTAAAAGTAACTCATCCCGATTTTGTCTTTTTACATTTAGTTCTCCATCGCGTACAATCTCAAGCGCTACCTGCAAAAGTCTAATGGTATGCATCATATTTTTGGCATCGTAATCTTTGCCATGGCTTTTATTTAAGCTGTACCTATTTTCATTTCGTTTTTCTACCCAATCCCAATATTCATTGTACTCTTTGCAATAAGATGAATAGCTATCCTTGTTGAAAAACAAATAGGCGATTTCTTGTTCTCCTATAGGTATTGATGAGACTGATACTTCATTTGCCGCTTCCTTATTTGCAATCCCCTTATAATTCAATTTCTTCTCCGCATCATAAAACAAGGCATACAGATCTTTAGCATTTGGAATTTTCGACAATCCACAATCAGCTTTCGAAATAGCATTTTTTGCAAGCCAGCTTTTCGCTTTTACAGATGAATAATTTTCTGTGATGAAACAAAAATCCAATACTGTTTTTCTGGTCTTCGGCATTGGATTTAAAATCTTCTTGTTCAAACCTTTTGCTTTTCTAATCTGTGTTAAAGCATATCCGCCAAAGGTATCTTTGCACAGCTTTGATAAAATCATGTCAATATTTAGTTTATCCATTATCGGATGCTTATATAAGATACATTCTTCTGGTGTTGCCAGGATTTCTACAATATTTGGATTGTTCTTAATCAATAATTCAATAAAACGGCCAATTTCATAGTAAACTTCATCATTACTTTCATTGCTTATCTGTGGGATATACTTCAAGCCAAAAAACATTTCTTTTGGCATATAATATATTCCTTTAATATCAGTATCAGATTTTGGAGTATCTAACCCATAAGCCTTACTACCGCTTAAACATTCAAACAACAGTAAATTTTTATCCTTTAAATCTTTAATCGTCATAACGGGTTATTGTATCTCTAAAAAATGTATCAAGCATTTCTGCATTAAAACTTTCTTTTGGTAAATCTTTGGCTCCTTCAGTACAGTTTTTAAATTCAGCATCAATGTATCTGCTCAACTCAGGAGCTATCTTGATGATAAAACCTTCTGCTGAGGTCGATTTTAATATGATTAAATCCCTTACCAATGTTTGAAGATGCTCGGGCATTAAGGTTAAAAGCGGCCCGATGGTCATCGGCGCTATCGTGTTTTTCTCCAAGCACCATTTAGCCGAAAGTAAAGGACGAAGTACATAAAAAAGCTTCTTTATTTTAATTTCGTCTTCATTTACCACCGTTTCTAGTGCGCTGTGTGCTATTCCTAAATAATGATTGATATTTGTTTTTCTGTAAAAGTATGATTGACAGAGTGTCCATAAATCATTTCTAAAATTACCCAGTTCACTATAAATGATTGGCGATTGTAACCATTCGAAAGGAGTAGTATTAGATTTCCGGATCAATTTAAGCACCTTCCTGATGTCCCATCCGTAAATATCCAGCTCATAATTAATAGGAAAACCCAATTGATCATCCTTATCCTGAACAGAAAGATAAAAATTGAGCGGGCGCACATAAATAAAGCGGACATCGAAATCACTATCCGGTGAGGGGAATTCCCATCCCCTGCTACCTGATTCACATGCAAATAATATTTTGATATCATTTGATCTTTCTATTTCTGTAAGTCTGTTTATTATTGTGGTTTTCATTTTATTCTTCATTAATCCCCGGTAGGTAATACTCACCTAACCGAGGGGTTTCTAAATTTAATTTATTTTACGAAGATCTGCTTCAATTGATCTACAATTTGTCCACTGCCCGATAAGCTGATGTTGTTGATTTTCTCAGCGATTTTCTCTACGTATTCCATCTCTTTCAACTTATACAACATGCTGTTATCTTCCATTAATTTGGCGGTATTCAACAAACTTCTGGTTGAGGCCGTTTCTTCTCTCCGGGTAATGATATTGGCTTGCGCTCTTTTTTCGGCAACTAAAACCTGATTCATAATCTCCTTAACGTCACCTGGTAAAACGATGTCTTTAACACCACAGTTTGTTAATTTTACACCCAAATTTTCAACCTTATCTAAGGTGATGGCCATTACCATTTCAGCAATTTTTTCCTTGCTTTCCATCAATTCGTCAAAAGTCATTAAGCCAATAGATTCTCTTAATGCCAATTGCATGGTGATGTATAATTGTTTTTCAAATTCCTTGTTCTCTAATAAAGCTTTGATGATGTCATCAACTTTATATTGAATACTGAAGTTTACCCTCAATTGCGCTTTATCTTTAGTTAAGATTTCTTGTCCGATAATCTCCATATTCAAATGCCTCATATCGGTTTTTAAAACCTGAACGGTGGTACTGTTTTTCCAGTAAACGTAGTTTCCTGCTTCCAATACGTTTTCAAATTTACCATCGATAAATAACAAGGCTTTTTCGAATGACTCTACTTTGTAAGCCCTGATGTAATTCAATAATGGTGCTTTCTCCAACAAATTTTTGTCAATGGTTTCATCGATTTTGATATTGCTGATATTTACTTTAATAAAATCATAAGTCGATAAACCTTTCCAGATGGCATGTCTGCCAGCGGTTAAAACATTCTTGAAGTTTTTGTTTTGATAAACCAAAGCCAATTCATTATCGGCCACACTTACCAGGTGAATCAAATTCACAAAATCTATGTTTTCCAACAAGATATCTAATTCAGCTACTGAGTAATAATACTCTTTGGCCATGTCGTACAAAGTGATGTTTTCACCGAAACCTAACCAATAAGTTCCTGCGGTTAAAACGTTTTTTAATTTTCCTTTTTTAAACACCAATCCAACATAATTGGTGTTAATGGTTACTCTTTTCATGTTTTCTGGAGTTAGCCCCACCTAAATCCTCCCCTAAAGGAAGGACTTAAATGAGTATTGTTAATTTATTCTTTTAAAAGCGTTGCGGAAGAACATTTACCTGTTTTCTGCGGAAGTAAAAGTTTGTCAAGTTTGTTTAAAAATGAAACTTTGTTTTTCTACTCAGGCCTAAGCTCTTAAAGCATTTTGCCTTTTCGTTTTAACTCATTTGATTTTTAAATCTTTTCTTGCTGCACTGATCCTTGCTGAACAAAACACAGATTTGCTTGTTGGATTTCGAAAAATCCTGAAGCCAAATGCGGTTGCGCAACGCTGGTTTTGGTGGGCGGTTTGAAAAGTTACCCTTCTTTTAAGATGGAACCCTAATCCATTGCATTACCATTTTGCTATTCCAAGTGATGGTTGGAAGCAGGATTCGAACCTGCATGATTTGTTGTTATTCTACCCCTGAATTATTCCGATTGCTCGGAAGTGGGATTCGAACCCACGACACACAACGTGTTTAGACAGTCTATCATAATCCTGATCAGCATATTCTACGCATATTGCCCGAATACTTTGGGGCTATTCCGAAACCCACAACATTGGATCAGTTTTATTTAGTATTGCCATTCCGATTATTCATCAGAATTTCTTTATTTGGTCTGATTTGCACTTACATTACCCTGTTCCACCAATCGGGAACAGGGGCTTCTGGCCAGGCCAGTAAACTGGCACAGGTTAACGGAGAGCGCATATTATTTAAAACAGTGAACTGCCTTTTACAAATCAGATTGCTATTATTAATATTTATCAAAGAACATTATCGACTGGCGACATTACAAAGATGCCACTACCACTACGCGACCAATTTGCGTAGTATAAATTATTTTCATGTAAAATCGTTAATGTATTGATTATTAGTTTATTAAATTTTGTTTTCCGTTTAAACGCCTGCTTTTATTCCTCAATTGCGCAATTGTATTGCGTAGATGATAAGCACTTTCTTATATTTAGTTCAGCTTTAGGATCAGAATTCACCCTGAAACTCAAATTGATTAAAAATGGCCGTAAATAAATTAGCGCTCATCCGGTACAAAACCATCGACGATTGTTTGAAGAATCGTTTCCGTAAATGGACATTAGAGGATATTATCGAAAAGGTATCGGCAACGCTGTACGAACTGGAAGGAATTACCACGGGTGTAAGCAGGCGGACCATCCAGGCGGATATTCAGTTGATGCGGAGCGACAAATTGGGCTACAATGCGCCGATTGTGGTGAAGGATAAACGCTTTTATGCTTACGAAGACGCTACTTTCAGCATTACCAAAGCGCCGATTAATAATGCCGATGTAGATAAAATGAAAGAAATTGTTGGTGTACTCAAGCAGTTTAATGCCTTTAATTATTTCGACGAAATGAGCGATATGATTGCCCGTTTAGAAAATAACCTTTACAAATCGACCAAACAGAGTGGCAATAATATTCAATTGGAAAGCAATAAGCTGGTTAAAGGTTTGGAGTGTATCCCGCCATTGTACCAGGCGGTTTTGAATAAACAATCGCTATTGATCGAATATAAATCTTTCAAGGCGCAACAACCGCAGCAAGGGATTTATTATCCCTATCTGTTAAAAGAATATCGCAACAGGTGGTTTTTAATCTGCAAGGCTAAAAAACGGCCAGGAATATTAAACCTGGCATTAGATCGGATTATAGAATTTCAGGAATTGCCCAACGAAACGTTTGTTGCCTACCAAGGGGTAGATTTCGATCGGTATTATGAAGATCTGATTGGTGTAACGAAAAACGAACGCGATCGTGCGCAAAAAGTAATCCTCGAGTTTACCAACGATCATGCGCCTTATGTGCTAACGAAACCTATGCATCAATCACAAGTGGTATTGAGCAAAAATGAGAAAACTACCACTTTCAGGATCGATGTGGTGTTGAATTATGAACTGGAACGTGAAATTTTAGGCTTTGGAGAGTGTGTTAAAGTACTTTCGCCACGATTGCTAATCTCAAAAATTAAAAGGCGTTTAGCACAAACGCATCAGCAATACAATAGCGTTGATGAAGAAAATTTTGTAAAGCGTTCAGGAAACTAGTTAAACGTTTTAGTAATTGAATTCTTATTTGTAATTTGAATTCAATTATGTTCAAGACCAAATATATTCTCGCTTTTTTAATGTGCTGTTCGATAAGTACCTTCGCTCAACAGCCTACGCCTCAATGGAGGCCGACTTATCATTTTACAGCACTATCAAATTGGTTAAATGACCCAAACGGGTTAATTTATCTGAATGGTGAATTTCATCTTTATTATCAGTACAACCCATTCGAAAATAAATGGGGGCACATGAGCTGGGGCCATGCCACTAGTAAAGATCTGGTGAACTGGAAACATCTTCCGGTTGCTATTCCCGAAAAAATAACAAAAGATACGACTACCATGATTTTTTCGGGTTCGGCGGTGCTGGATAAGTTTAACGTAAGTGGATTGGGAAAGGGAAAAGCGCCGGTTGTCGCTTTTTATACCGCAGATCTTCCGAAGCAGCGCAACGAATCGCAGTACATGGCCTATAGCAATGATGGCGGATTAAGCTTTACCGATTATGCAAAAAATCCCATCATCGATTTAAACAAAAAAGATTTCAGGGATCCTAATGTCTGGTGGCATGAAAGCACCCAGCAATGGATCATGACTGTTGCGATGGTTGATGAGCATCAGGCGAGGTTTTATGGCTCAAAAAACTTAAAAGACTGGACCATGCTGAGCGATTTTGGGAAGCAAGGTAATCAAGGTAGTGGCTGGGAATGTCCTTTTATTATTCCCCTGGCTGTTGATGGAAATAAAAACAATACCAAATGGGTGTTGGCCATTTCATTATTCGGGCCAAAAGGACCAACAATGCAATATTTTGTCGGCGATTTTGATGGCAAGACCTTTAAAAACGATAATGATGGAAAATTAACCTTGTTGGTGGATGAGGGTGATTCTTTTTATGCGGCCATTCCCTGGAACGATGCACCAAAAAGCCAAAGAATTTTATTGGGCTGGTTACAGCCCGGCGGTAAAGAAACATTCCCATGGAAAGGACAGATGTCTATCCCAAGAGATTTAGCCTTAAAAACTACACCCGAAGGAATTCGCTTGTTTCAGCAGCCTGCTAGCTTAATTGGTGATAACATGAAAAAACATTCAGGCGGTAAAATAATCACCAGGCAAAACCTTGTTATCGATCAGCATATCGACTTAAGCACCAGCCAAAATTCCTATTGGATTGATGCCGAATTTTCTGTTAGCGATGCTGAAAAAATAGGTTTTAAACTTGCTCAGCTAAAAGATGAGAAAGGAAATGTTGTTAAGGAAGTAGAAGTTGGCTATGATGCTGTTAAAAAACAACTTTATGTTGATTGTACACGCTCAGAGAAAGGGATTAAAAATGATAAGAACATCATTCAAACCGCAGCCGTAAATCCGGCAAACGGTAAAATTAAACTTCAGGTGCTGTTTGATAAATCTTCGTTAGAAGTTTTCGGAAATGCTGGCGAAAAGGTAATTAGCACCATGATTTTTCCTGATGAAAAAGCCACGGGTTTAGCTGCTTTTTCCAACGGTGGTAAAGCGGTATTAAATAAGCTTAAAGTTTGGGATATGAGCGGGAGGAAATAAGGATTGAATAAGGGAATGATTGAATGAGAGATTCAATCATTCCCTTATTCAATTTTAACTCTTAAACTCACTGGTTTTATGGAACTCAATATCAGGATAATCCTGTTTCGTTAAATTAATCATGTATTCACTATCCGCCAGATAAACCGGATTAGCTTCTTTATCGAAGCCAATGTGCTGTTGTTTACGTTTTACAAATTCATCCAGTTTTTTTCTGTCGGTAGAAGTTACCCAGCTCGATCGGGTATAACTCAACGTACGGAAACGACATTTTGCACCATACTCATGCTCTAACCTGAAATTAATTACCTCGAACTGAAGTTCACCAACGGCACCGATCACTTTTCTGTTTCCGGGCTGCATCACGAACAACTGCGCCACACCTTCATCAGTTAATTGTTCAATACCTTTTTCCAGCTGTTTAGTACGCATGGGGTCCATATTTTCCACCTCTTTAAAAATTGAAGGAGAGAAACTAGGAATTCCCTTAAACTGCAGTTTTTCGCCTTCGGTTAAAGTATCACCGATTTTAAAGTTACCGCTATCGTATAAACCCACTACGTCGCCCGGCCAGGCCTCTTCCACAATGCTTTTTTCGTTCGCCATAAAATCCATCGGGTTAGAGAACTTTAATTTCTTATCCTGACGGGTATGGTAATAGAATTTATTGCGTTCAAATTTACCTGAACAGATTCTTAAAAAGGCAATTCTGTCGCGGTGTTTTGGATCTAAGTTGGCATGGATTTTAAATACGAAACCACTGAAGTTTTTCTCTTCCACCAATACATCACGTTCTTCAGCTTCTCTATGCCTAGGACTTGGAGCGATATCAATAAACGTATCTAAAAGCTCTTTTATCCCGAAATTATTGATCGCACTACCAAAAAACACAGGTGCAACTAAACCATCGGTATACAAATCCTTATCTATCTTACCATAAATGCCGTCAACCAGTTCAACATCATCTTTTAAAGTATTGATTTCGTTTTCTTTCAGGTAATTTAATAAAGATGGATCATTTAAATCACTTGCCGCAACAACCGAGTCGGTTACTTTGGTTTTATCCGAATTGAATAAATTTAAATGTTTGTTGTAAATGCTGTAAACACCTTTAAAAGTGTGTCCCTGACCAATAGGCCAGGAAAGCGGGCAAAGGCTGATGTTTAGTTTTTCTTCAATTTCATCTAGTAAATCGTAAGCCTCTTTACCCTCGCGGTCCATTTTGTTGATGAAAATGATTACCGGGGTATTACGCATACGGCAAACCGACATCAGTTTTTCCGTCTGTTCCTCCACACCTTTCACACAGTCGACCACTAAAATCACACTATCCACTGCTGATAACGTTCTGTAGGTATCTTCAGCAAAATCCTTGTGACCAGGTGTATCCAGAATATTAATACGTTTACCACTGTATTCGAAACCCATTACCGAAGTGGCCACCGAGATACCACGCTGCTTTTCGATCTCCATAAAATCGGAGGTATTACTTTGGTTCGCTTTGTTCCTTTTTACCGCCCCGGCAGTATTGATGGCGCCACCAAAAAGCAGAAACTTTTCTGTCAGTGTGGTTTTGCCCGCATCGGGGTGACTAATAATGGCAAAGGTTTTACGTTTTTCTATTTCAGGGTTAAGCATAATAAAATTTTGGGTGTAAAGATTGATGAAACCTGGTTAAAGGAATTTAACAGCGATAAGATTTGAATATTGTTGTTTCATCAGGCCGCAAAGATAAGAAAAAGCTTTATCATTAATTGTTAGGTTGTTGTATTGTTTTATAGTGTGGTTGAATAGATTTAGAAAAGCAGGGACAGTGGTTTTTTTGTTATTACAGTCCTGCCATACACTATAGTCCCGACGAATCCCGATGTAAAATCGGGACGGGAGCTGTCGTTTCTGTCAGGTTTAGGTTGCTTTTGCAGTAATTCTATTAAGGTTTTTTATTCTGGCTAACTAAGACTGTATTGATTAAACAAATGCTTAAATCAAAAATTATCCTCTGAAAATTTAATTTTCTCATCAATCATTGTTTAGTTTTGTGCTAAAATGTTTAGCTTTATTCATCCCTCCGTTTATTGTAAACTAAAATTTTACTGCCGATGCCCACTTTAGAAGAAACTTCTATGCCTGCAGAAATTGCGGCTAAATTTGTTAATTATACCTCGAAACATGTTTTTTTGACTGGAAAAGCAGGTACAGGTAAAACAACTTTCTTACGGAAACTGATTAAACTTACGCATAAAAAAGCCTTAATTGTAGCACCAACCGGTATCGCTGCAATCAATGCATCGGGGGTAACAATCCATTCGCTTTTCCAACTTCCTTTCGGTTCTTTCTTTCCAGATGCTGCCGGAGGCTTGATCAATGAAAATATCAATTTCAACTTCAATACGCCAAAAACTTTAGTAAAACATTTAAACATGCAGGGCAATAAACGCCGCATGTTGCAGGAACTGGAGTTGCTGGTCATCGACGAGGTGAGTATGTTGCGGGCCGATATGCTCGATGCCATCGATTTTGCTTTACGTTATGTACGCCGGAACAGAAATCTTCCCTTCGGCGGGGTACAGTTGTTGTTTATCGGCGATTTGCACCAGTTACCACCTGTAGTCAAAAACGATGAATGGCGCATCATGGCCAAATTTTATAAGAGCATTTATTTTTTCGATGCCCTGGCCCTGCAGGATAATCCACCGGTTTATATCGAACTGGATAAAATTTACCGTCAGGATGATTCGGTATTTATCGATCTGCTGAACAATCTTCGGAACAACAAAATTACGGCTGAAGATACCGCTTTACTGAGACAGCATTTTAAGCAGGATTTTAAACCTGCGGCCGATGAAAACTACATTACATTAACCACGCATAACAATAAGGCCGATAGCATTAACCGCGAAAGACTAGCTCAGCTGAAAAGTAAATCTTACTTTTTTGAGGCAAAAATTCAGGGCGAATTTAATGAATACGCTTACCCCAATGATAAAAGTTTAGAGCTAAAAGTTGGTGCACAAGTGATGTTCATTAAAAATGATATGACAGCCGAGAAAAGGTACTACAATGGCAAAATCGGTGTGGTACATCATATCGAGAAAGATATGATCGAGATTGAACTCCCCGAGGATAGGACAGTCATAGAGATTTCCCGTTATACCTGGGAGAACGTAAAATATAAGCTGGATGAAGCAAGCAACGAGATTAAGGAAAATGTAGCTGGTTCGTTTATTCAATATCCTATTAAACTAGCCTGGGCGATAACCGTGCATAAAAGCCAGGGTTTAACCTTTGATAAAGCCATTATAGATGTTGGTGATGCTTTTGCGCCAGGTCAGGCTTATGTGGCCTTATCGCGCTTACGCTCATTAAAAGGTTTGGTTTTAACTTCTCACCTGCGCGATAGTGGTTTGCAACAAGATCAGAATGTGCATTATTTTTCTAAAACTAAGCAGCCATCAGAAGTACTGAACGAGCAGATTAGTGTAGAAAGTTATACTTTTATCCGCAGTTACCTGCTTGCTGCATTTGATCTGAATCTGATCCGCTACTATTTAAAAGAGCACCGTCAGACATTTGATAAAAGTGAAAAATCGGCCAAGCAAAGACATGAAGATTGGACCGATACTATTTATACCGACTTTCAAAAAATAACGGCCACAGCGGATACATTTGTGAATCAGCTGAAAAATCTTTTCGCACAGCAAACCGAACATACTTTATTTAATGTATCGAAAAGGGTAGAGGCTGCCTTAAAATATTTTAATCCACTGGTTAAGGAGATTTCAGATCGTTTCTTGGCTCAAATTGAAGTGATAAAGGAAGAAAAGCAGATTAAAACTTATGTTACCGAACTGTTAGAACTCGAAATTCTGGTGTATGAGCAATTGAAAAAAATGCATAAAAGCAAAGCCTTGTTGCAGGCACTCATTGCAGGGAAAGAGTTTAGCAAAGCCGATACCGATGCATTGTTAAATACAGTTGAAAGAAATAATCAGCTCCAAAAGGCAATCCAGTTAAAAGGAGAAACGCTTAAAGTAAAATCTGCAGCAGAGAAAAAGAAAAAAGAGCCAAAAACCGACACCAAGCTGGTCAGCTTTGAGCTTTACGAGCAAGGCAAAACCATTGATGAAATTGCAAAAGAACGTGGTTTTTCTGCCGGTACTATTGAGGGCCACCTGGCCTATTATGTTTCAACCCAGCAATTGGATGTAACCAAACTGGTAAAGGCAAATAAGATCAGAAATATTACTGATGCGGTGGAGAGCCAGAAAACAAAATCAATGGCTACGATAAGGGAGTTTTTGGGAAAAGATTATTCTTTCGGAGAGATTAAACTGGTGCTGGCATCATTGTTTCCATCAGAGGAATAGGACGAGTTTTAACCAGAGAGAGAACAGCGTGAGGCACGGAGAACACAAAGGATCATGGAAGAGGATTTATTAACTAGAATATGATCGGGCTTGCTATAGATATTTATACTGGTCTCGGACCAGATTTGCTAGCGCGCGTTTATAAAGAATGATTGTTCTATAAATCTGATCGTCATGCTGAACTTGTTTCAGCATCTTTTCTGCCAGATAGACCCTGAAATGAATTACCTTCGGTGAGCTCGCTAAGGCTCGGTTCAGGGTGACGACTGTATGTTTAAGAATTACAGCACATTTTTCCCAAAATAGATTATTTATCTATTGAGCTTATAAACTTTATTGTTAATGGGTACTAAAACATCTCCGTTTTCTCTGGGGCAAACTTAGCCCACTCTGTGGTTTTAAGCTACAAGAAGATTCTATTTTCTTGTGTAAAACTTTGTCTCTTTTGTGGTTAAACCTTAAAATTATTTATCTTAGCATTCGTGGAAAAGGTTAAAGTTTTAGCGCAGTACATGCCCGAGCCAGCAGCGCCGCTAATTGCAAAGTGGATAGATTATTTTCAGTGTGAATTTAAAATTGCCAAAACCCGTTCTACAAAACTAGGCGATTACCGTCATCCTTATCAAGGTAAAGGCCATCGCATTTCGGTGAATTTTAACCTCAATCATTACGCTTTTCTGGTTACTACCGTACATGAGTTTGCCCATTTACTCACCTGGAACGATTTCAAGAATAAAGTAAAACCCCATGGCACAGAGTGGAAGAAGAATTTCCAGCGCATGATGGTTCCTTTTTTTGACATGAATATCTTTCCTGATGATATCCATAGAGCGATTGATAACTATATGTCTAACCCGGCGGCTTCAAGTTGTTCCGATCTGCATTTATCGCGTGCTTTAAAAAAATACGATAGCAATAAAACCGAGACTTTACATTTAGAACAATTGCCCATTAATACCACTTTTAAAATCAAAGATGGCCGTCGCTTTACCAAAGGCGAAAGAATCAGGAAACGGTATCGTTGTATTTGTTTGGATGATAAACGATTGTATTTGTTTAACCCTTTAGCCGAGGTTCTTGTGGTGGAATAAGATTAGCTGATATTAAACTAATTGATTAACTTTAAGTTATGGAAAAGATTTTTGACCGTATATACATTGATGCAAATATTTGTAGTGGTAAGCCAATTATAAGAGGTAAAAGAATTACTGTGCAAACGATAATGGAATTTTTAGCAGCAGGTGAGACTTCGGAGGAAATCTTGAAGCAATACCCATCTTTGGAAGCTGAGGATATTACTGCTTGTATGCTATATGCAACTGAATTAATGAACCATAGTTTTGTAATTAAGCAAGCCGTAGCTTAATGCAAAAGGTTTTTCTTATTGATGTAAATTTGCCAAGATTCTTTTCTTTGTGGAATTCTGAAGAATATGTCCATCAATATGAGCTTGGCGATGAATGGTCGGATACCGAAATCTGGAAATATGCTCAATTAGAAAACTTAACCATCATTACTAAAGACAGTGATTTTTCCTCACGTATTTTGCTACACAATCCTCCCCCAAAAGTTATTCATATTAAGTTAGGAAACATGAAAATGAACCGGTTTCATGATGTTCTTACTAACCTTTGGCCTCAGATAATTGAACTTAACAAAGATTTTAAATTGATTAATGTCTTTATTGATCGGATTGAGGGGGTAAAATAATTTAAACAAATTTAAACTCGTCCCCATCAAATAAGCCCTTATCACTCAATTTTAAGTGAGGGATCACCAATAAAGCCATAAAAGAAAGGGTCATGAAAGGTGCAAGTAGTGTAGAACCCAGGTCCTTTGCAAACTGATCTATGGAGGTATAACTTTTTGCAACCTCGTAGCCATTATGATTGCTCATTAAGCCTGCTACCGGTAAGGCCAGAACTTCTTTTTTCCCATTGCCCATTGCCACTACACCACCAGTTGCTGCAATTACCAGATTTACGGCTTCGCAGATACTTTTATCATCGGCACCAAGGGCAATAATGTTATGACTATCATGGGCAACACTTGATGCAATGGCACCCTGTTTTAAGCCAAAGTTTTTCACGAACGATATTGCAATAGGTGCATCGTGATAACGGTTTACGACTACCATTTTCAAAACATCGTTTTCCAGATCACTAATGATATTTTGATTTAAAACTTTTGGTCTGGCAGATGTTCTGTTGGTAATCAATTGCCCGTCTAATGCCTCAATAACAGGGATTTCTTTTTGTCCGGTGAAAGGGTAAGTAAAATCTTCTACCTTTTTCAAACTGCAATCGAAGTGGTTTACCGATTCGCGATCTTCGACATGTTTTACCCAATTACCCACTGTTTTTCCATTTTCGGCAAGCAATAATCCATTGATATAAGTTTGTTTTACCTTGAAATTTTTTAAATCTTCAAGCACAATAAAATCAGCATCATCATTGATTTGGAGTGAACCAACATCTAATTTATAGTGTAGAATAGGGTTGATGCATGCTGCCCTAAGGATATGGAATATGTCGATTCCTTTTTCTACTGCCCTTGCGCAAAGCTGATTAATATGATTTTCAACTAAACTATCAGGATGTTTATCGTCGCTGCAGAACATCATCATTTCTGGCCAGTCGTTCAGCAGATCGATCAGTGCTTCGAAATTTTTGGCGGCGCTTCCTTCGCGGATCAGGATTTTCATGCCACGTTGCAATTTATCCAGTGCCTCTTCTGCAGTAAAACATTCGTGATCGGTAGAAATTCCGGCATTGATGTATTGTTGAACCGCATCACCACGTAAGCCGGGGGCATGTCCGTCAACAGGTTTGCCCAACTGGTGCGCAGCGGCAATCTTTTTTAAAACTTCTTCATCTTTATAAAGCACACCTGGGAAATTCATCATTTCGCTGAGGTATTTTATTTCCGGACGTTCTAAAAGTGCCTTTACATCATCGTGATTTAATTCAGCGCCAGCCGTTTCGAAAATCGTAGCCGGAACGCAGCTTGGCGCCCCAAAATTAAATTTAAAAGGAACGGTATTGCCGTTTTCGATCATAAATTCTACACCTTCCATGCCACAGACGTTGGCAATTTCGTGCGGATCACTAATGGTAGAAACCGTTCCATGAACAACCGCCAACCGCGCAAATTCACTTGGAATTAACATGCTGCTTTCGATGTGCACATGGCTATCGATAAAGCCTGGGGAGATAAAATGCGCCCCTTCTTTCTGTTCAGAAATTTTGGTGATCGATTTTATTTTTCCATCTTCAACGGCTACTTCGCCAAAGAAAATATTCCGCTTGGTGATGTTGATGATATTCCCTTCGACTTTGAAATTGCTCATTTTTCTGATTTTTTTGATGTCGTCACCCTGAATTTATTTCAGGGTCTTTTAAGCTGCTGATCCTGAATTTTCTGGACAGCATGACGATAGGGTTATTAAGGTCCTTAATATTTCAATAATTTATCAATCGTTTCTGCTAGTCTTGCTTTAGCTAAAAAATCTTCTTCTAATATTTTACTCATCGGAATGGCGGTATCTAAGCTCGCACAGCGCATTACGGGGGCATCCAGATAAGCGAAACAGTGTTCTCCAATCCAGGCAGATAATTCGGCGCCAAAACCGTTTGTTAAGGTATCTTCATGTAAAATTAAAACCCTTCCGGTTGCTTTAACTGCTGCGCTTACAGTTTTCTTATCCCAGGGCTGTAATGTACGCAGGTCAATTAATGTTGCGCCACTTTCCGGATATTGCTCCATATAATCTAAAGCCCAGTGTACCCCCAGTCCGTAAGTAATAATCGTGAATTTATCTCCTTCAGCAAGCTTAACGGCTTTACCAATTTCTGTCGTATAATAACCATCAGGAACAGGAGCACTTAAACTTCTGTAGAGGTATTTATGCTCAAAGTAGAGCACTGGATTTGGATCTTCGATTGCAGCAAGCAGTAAACCTTTCGCATCTTCGGGGAAAGCCGGATAAACGATTTTTAACCCCGGTGTTTTGGTAAACCAGGCTTCGTTGCTTTGTGAGTGAAACGGGCCTGCACCTGTTCCGGCGCCTGTAGGCATACGCACCACCACATCAGCTTTTTCGCCCCAGCGGTAATGTGTTTTGGCCAGGTTATTCACAATCTGATTAAAACCTACGGTTACAAAATCGGCGAATTGCATTTCTACAACTGCTTTATAACCATTTATAGAAAGGCCTAAACCTGCACCGACAATGGCCGATTCGCAAATTGGGGTATTGCGCACTCTGCCTCTGCCATATTTAGTGGTAAAACCATCTGTAATTTTAAAAGCCCCACCATAATCAGCAATGTCTTGTCCCATTAAAACCAGGTTAGGATATTTTTGCATGGCCAGGTCCAGTCCATCGGTTATCGCATCTAAATACCTTTTTTCAGTTGAAGATTCATCGGGCTGAATAACCTGTTGCCTGTATGGGAAATACATATCGGTCTCTTCCTGATCGGCATTTGCAATCGGCTCATCTTCATTAAAAGCTTCTTCAATTTCCAGCTCTATATCTCTTTTTACTTGGATTTTGATGTCGATAACGGTATCCGGTGTTAAAACACCGTGTTCAATTAAATACGCTTCATAATTATTCAACGGATCCTTCTTTTCCCATTCATCAAATAATTCTTGCGGAACATATTTAGTACCTGATGCTTCTTCGTGCCCACGCATTCGAAAAGTAAGGCATTCTACCAAAACCGGTCTTGGATCTTTTCTGATTTCCATAGCCAGCTGGTTGATGGTATCGTAAACTTCTAAAATATTATTTCCGTCGATCTGTATGCCCTCTACGCCATAACCAATGGCTTTATCCACCAGGTTTTTGCATCTGAACTGCTCTGATTTTGGAGTAGAAAGACCGTATCCGTTATTCTCAATTAGAAAAATAACGGGAAGATTCCAAACTGCGGCAACATTTACCGCCTCATGAAAATCGCCTTCACTGGTTGCGCCTTCTCCGGTATAAACCAATGTAGCGTGGGGCTGGTTGCGTAAAACATCCGCCAGCGCGATGCCATCGGCTAAGGCCATCTGTGGTCCCAGGTGGGATATCATGCCGATGATTTTATATTCTTGCGTACCGAAATGAAAGGAACGGTCGCGGCCTTTGGTAAAACCAGTAATTTTGCCTTGCCATTGAGCCATTAATTTTTTTAAAGGAATATCACGTGAAGTGAAAACACCCAAATTGCGGTGCATGGGTAAAATGTACTCATCACTTTGCATGGCTAAAGTGCTGCCCACTGCAATGGCTTCCTGGCCAATGCCCGAAAACCATTTACCAATTCTGCCCTGACGCAAAAGCTTTAGCATTTTATCTTCAACCATCCGAGGGTAAAGTAATCTTCTGTATAAGTTCAGTAAGAACTTGTCGTCTTTATCACCTCTTTTAAATTGCATATCTGGTTATTTTGACTAATGAGCCTTAACTTAAGACTCCCGACTTTTCTTTAACTCTTCCCATTGTTTAGCAAAAGATTTATCGGCAACTTTAGGCATCTCCCGGTATTTACCCCAGCTCTTCTTGAAGAACCTTTTGAGCATAAAGTTTTTAAACTTCCCACCAAAGAAATCCATCCATTTGCGTTTTTGCATCATTCTGCTGAACATGCTCCAGCCAATTTCCTCCTTTTTGCCATTTTCGTGCCCTGCAGCAGCATCTCTACGGTTAAGTAAGAGCATTTTATGAATATCGATCTTTACCGGGCATACTTCCGAGCATTTGCCACAAAGGCTGGATGCATAGCTTAAATGTTTAAACTCCTCCATACCCTTTAAATGCGGGGTAATAACCGAGCCAATTGGACCACTATAGGTTGTATTATAAGTATGGCCACCAATATTTTTATAAACCGGACAAGCATTTAAACATGCACCACAACGAATACAGTATAGGCCCTGTCGCTGGTCTTTCTGGGCTAGTAAATTGGTGCGCCCGTTATCTAATAAAATCACATACATTTCTTCCGGCCCATCGGTTTCATTGGGCTGGCGTGGACCACTTAAAATGGTATTGTAAACCGTTAAGTTTTGTCCGGTACCGTGCGATGCCAGTAGAGGCCAGAACAGATCCAGGTCGGCAATAGAAGGAATTACCTTTTCGATGCCTACTATCGCAATATGTATTTTAGGAAATGTGGTGCTTAAACGTGCATTGCCTTCATTTTCGGTTAAGGCAATACTTCCCGTATCAGCAATTAAAAAATTCCCGCCGCTAATACCAATATCGGCATTTAGGTATTTATCGCGGAGTAATTCTCTTGCTTTTTGTACCAGCTGCGGAGGCGTAGCATCGATAGGCGTGCCAAATTTATCGTGAAACAATTGCGCGATATCTGTTGCACTCAGGTGCATGGCCGGGGTAACAATATGATATGGAGCCTGACCAAGCAATTGAACAATATACTCGCCCAGATCACTTTCTAAAGATTCGATGTTGTTCTTTTCCAGAAAATCGTTTAAGTGGATTTCCTCGGTAGTCATCGATTTTGATTTGATAACCGTTTTACCGTTGTTTCTTTTGATGATATTGAGGATTTCCTGCTGAGCTTCTTCGGCATCATTTGCCCAGATTACCTTACCGCCACGCCGTTGGAAATTTGATTCGAACTCTGGCAGGAATTTATCGAGGTTTTCCATTACACGCCATTTAATTACGTGTGCCTTTTTCTTGGATGCCTCTAAATTTTCGAATTTTGATAAACCGCGTTCAACAGCTGCATTATATTTACCAATATTATAATTTATGGTTTTACGATGCGGTAGATCGAAAGCTTTCTCGTCAGATTTCTCTAAAAATTCCTCGGCAATATTCATCAATAGTTATTTTGTAATAGGGTAACGAATATTAACTGATTTTAGTTTTTAACCATTTCGTTATCACATCAAAGATAGGAAACCATGTCGATTTTATTTTAGAAAAGTAATACAACGAAAATTGTTATTTTTTGAATAGACTATTCCCAGATAATTCTGGTGGTATATTTTTTAGCTATTTCATCACTGGAAATAAGGTCTAAACCTAATTCCATACTCGTCGCGATAATAATCCTGTCAAATGGATCGCGATGTAGGAACGGCAAAGCCTTAAGTATCTTTAATGTTCCGTAATCTATAGGAAGAATGGTAATATTACTTGCGTAGCAAGAATTGATAAGTTCGTCTAATGAATATTCTAATTGTAGCTTGCCCAGAGACTGTTTTATTGTGATTTCCCATAAACTAACTATGCTTAAATAGATTTGGGTAGTTGAATCTTCTAAGATTTTCCTTGCCGTTTTAGATAATGCAATATTGTCATCCAACATCCAAAGCAAAACATGGGTATCAAGCAAATACTTTTTCACTACATATAATCTTTGAAATCATCCAATGGTGCATTGAAATCATCACTCATTTTCATTTTTCCTTTCAGTAGGCCAAGTTTCCTTTTGGTTTTTTCTTCATCTTTTTTCTTTACTTTCTTTTGTAAAATAAAATCAATGAAGTCTTCTACCTCTTGCTGATAGGCAACAGGGATCATTTTGATTTTTTCTAAAATATGCAACTGATCCATAACTCGGTTTTATCAAAAATAACATTTTAATCTTGAAATAGAAAGCTACATCATTAAGCATAAAAAAGTCCCGATGTTAGATCGGGACTTAAATTTAGAGTTATTATTTCTTTGGATTACCTTTTCCATCCATATCTACTGCGGGACGTTTAGCTCTGTTGGCTAATTCCCATGCGGTAAAGTAAGTTAATTTTGCTCTTTTCGCCAGAAGCGGGAAGTTGATTTTGCTTACTTCATCACCAGGTTTGTGGTAATCTTGTTGTAACATTCCATCGTAATAGAAGATGATTGGAATGCCTAATTTCGCGAAGTTATAATGATCTGAACGGTAATAAATTTGCTCAGGATCTTTTGGATCATCGTATTTATAATCCAGTTTCATTTTGGTATAGGTTGCATTAACCTGCTCGCTGATGTTGGCTAAATCGCTGCTCAACATTTTCGAACCTACCGAATAAATGTAGTTTGCTGAATCTGCTTTGCCCAAATATTCTTCACCTGTACGGCCAATCATATCGGTATTTAAATCAGCAATAGTATTTTCGACAGGGAAAACCGGATGCTCCGAATACCATTCAGAACCCCAAAGACCTTTTTCTTCACCAACTACAGTCATAAATAGAATGCTGCGTTTAGAACCTTTTCCGGCTTTTTTAGCATCTGTAAATGCTTTTGCCATTAATAAAACGCCAGTAGTTCCCGATCCATCATCATCCGCTCCATTGTTTACTTTGTCTTTAGCATTCGGATCTGTTTCTAGTCCAATGTGGTCGTAATGGCCGGTTAAGATCAATACTTCTTTTTTAAGTACCGGATCTGAACCTTCTAAATAACCCAGAACGTTCTCGCATCTAACTGGTGTTTCTGTTTTTGCTGCACTAGCAGAGAAAGGTACATTTAATACCTGCGAGGCAGGAGCCTGGCTATCTACTATTTTCTTTTGTAGGTCTGCAACGGTAGTATTCGATGCCTTTAACAATTCGTTGGCTAAAGCAACCGATATCGAGATTCGTGGAATGTCGTTTTGTTTTTGCGCTTCGATAGCGGCATTGGTTTTCACCATTACCTTACCATTTTTAAGGGTTTGTTTCGTGTTTTCGGTTATTCTATCCACCGCCGGATCGATCAGAATAATGGCTTTAACATTGTTTTCTGCAAAATATTTTGCCCTTGCCTCAAGTGTTGCACGGTAAGCTGCTCTATCAATTCTTGTACCCGGTTTTACGGTTGGATCTCCACCATTGAACATGATAACCACTTTCCCTTTAATATCGGTACCTGAAAAATCGTTATAGTTGTCTTTTTTTAAACCATAACCAATAAATACAAGCTCGTTGGCTGAGAAAGTAAAACCTTGATCGCTGATTAAGCTGGGTGATACTAAATAATCTTTCTGGTATTCTTTAGGCTGACCATTTACCGTTACCTGACTTTCTTTCAATGTAACGTTAACCAAATCAATTTTTTGGAAATAACTGCCATTTACTGGTGCTTTTAAACCCAAAGATTTGAAATAATCGCGGATATAATCAGCAGCCATCCAGGCGCCTTTTGTTCCCGTTTCACGGCCTTCGTATTCATCAGAGGCCAGTACTGAAAGGTGTTTGTAGGCATTTTCAGGACTAATGGCCTTACTGAATTTTATAGCATCCTTATTCGGTATAAGGGGCTTTACCTGGCTAAAGCAACTCACGGTAACAAGCGATACCAGGCCAAGGGTTAAAAATTTTTTGTTCATTATGATAATAGTTAGTTAAGTTTCTGGTTAACACGAAATTTTTTCAACCCTGTTCTGGTGACGGCCGCCCTCAAATTCAGTGGTTAAAAAAGTTGTGGTAATCTCTTTGGCTTGTTCTGCTGAAACAAATCTTGCCGGGATACATAAAATGTTTGCGTTATTGTGCTTACGCACTAATGAAGCAACTTCATTTTCCCAGCATAAACCTGCCCTGATCTGCTGATGTTTGTTAGCCGTAATGGCTACACCGTTGGCTGATCCACAAAGTAAAATTCCGTAAGTAAATTCTCCGTTTTCTACTGCAGAGGCCACCGGATGGGCAAAATCCGGATAATCAACAGAATTCTCTGAGTATGTACCAAAATCTTTTACTTCGTAATCCTGTAAAAAATCTTTTAATATTTCTTTGTATTCAAACCCGGCGTGATCCGCTCCAATAGCAATTTTAATTTTTGTATCAGACATTGTCAAATTTATAGAGAATTATAAAATCTATTCGTAATGTTTTTGTTAGTTAGCATAGAAAGCAGCATCAGCCTTTTTCTTCTTTTTTTCTATATAAGCCGAAACAAAAATACTCAGCTCATAAAGTAAGAACAATGGCGTAGCTACAATCAGCATCGTCATAATATCAGGTGTTGGCGTAACGATAGCAGCAATAATCAGAATAATTACCGCGGCATATCTTCTGCTTGATCTCATCAGCTTTGGTGTCATCAACCCAAGTTTCGACAAAACGAAAATAATAACCGGAAGTTCGAAGATAATCCCTGTACCTAAAGTTAAAGTGGCAACAGATGATAGATAGGAATCCACTGTGAATGTATTTTTGATTTCGGCACTTACCGTATAACCTGTTAAAAAGTTAACTGACAATGGGCATACCACAAAGTATCCGAAGAAGATACCAATAATGAAAAGTACCGATGCGAAGAATACAAAACCACTGGCCGATTTGCGTTCATTTTCGTGTAATGCTGGTTTAATAAAACGCCAGATTTCCCATAATAAATAAGGAAAACCAACCACAATACCGCACATTACACAAACATTAAGCTGAAGGTTAAATTGTCCAGCCATCTCGGTATTGATAATTTCACCATTAATTTTGGTGATACACATATCCTTACCCAATGATGGAAAATGCTCCACCAGTTTACACATCATGCGGTAGGTCCAGAAATCTGGTTTTTTAGGTCCGAAAATTATTTTATCCAGAATTTCTTCATTGAAGTAAAAAGCGATACCCGTAAAAACGGCAATGGCAATTACGGCTCTGATTAAATGTTTACGGAGAACATCCAGGTGATCGAAAAAAGACATTTCTGCCTCTAAGGTGGTGCTCTTTTGCCCGATAGCTTTTGTAAGTGAAGTTTTTTTAGTGTCGCTCATGTTGAAAACAAAAATACCATTCTATTTGAATAGAATGGTATTTACGTGTTAAATATAGAAATAGTTTATATTATTATGAGAAATGACTGCAAAAATTGAACCCGGCTATGGCAGTAGTTTTAAAGTTGGTCTTTAATTATGCTGAGTTGCCTTAATTTTGCCGCATCGTTATAATTAAATTGATATACGCCATCCTCTCCTGTAACGATTAAGGATTTAGGACCAGCAATCACATCAAAACTTTTAATAGTACTTAAATGCTGCAACATGTTGTCGCCAATTCTGGTTTTATCGGTAATATTAAAACTCTTTATTCCATAGTTACCTTCGCAGAGAAATAAATAATTACCACTGGTGCTTAGGCCATGAGGATTTTGCATAGGGTAAACCGCAATCTGTTTAGGCTTGGTGGGATCTTCTATATCTACCACTTCCAATTGATTGCTGGCCTGCCTGCACGTATTACCCGTACGTAAAGTAACATAAGCATATTTTCCTTGAACAACCACGGGATCGCAGGCAAAAACATGGCTATAAGTAGAGAGTTGAACAGGATTGGCCGGATTGGTAGCACTAAAAATATGCATACCTCTATTGGTGCCTATAAATAATTTATTTTCGTAAGGAAAAATGGTTTCGACACCCCAACCTAAATTAATTACCTTCAGAAAAGTTGGGTTCGATGCTGTTTTAACGTCAAATAAACTTAAATTATTGATGCCAACAGTATATAAATAATCATCCATCAAGGTAAACCTGGCCATCGATCCCCCTTGACCGGAAGAGCTACTGCTGTTAGCGACCACATCATTATAATATACTTTGCTCGTCTCTTTCTTTACCAGGGTATCTTTATAGATGTAAATATACTTTTGAGCGCCGGTGGTACCCAATTGATTGAAAACATCAGTTACTCGCTTAACTTGTTTGATATTGCCCATGTTGGAGAGATCAAAAGCGAGCAAATCAATAAAATTGTCGGCATAAAGGATATTGTTATGGATTGCTAAATCTACATTTCCTGGAATTTTTAGAAAGCCCATATTTACAGGAGCACTCGGATTAGCATTGTTGTAGATATGAATACCTTCATTGGGTTCATTAATGAAAAGATAATCGTTGTAAATGTATATTTTTCCGGTTCTTTTGGCAGGAATAGCTTTGGTCATCCCTACAGGTAAAGCCCTCATTTGCTGAACAGAAATCATTTTTGCGATCTGTATCATTTCATACTCGTCTTTTTTGCATCCTGTAAATACAGCGAAAACAAGTAGGAGGAGTAACGCGTTAATTAGATTTTTTTTCATATTTGGAGTGTTTTGCTATTAAACGTAGCGAATTAATTAAACGCTACAGCATTGGCGTTTAATATTAATTATCAGGTGTTTATCCGGCAATTGTTGAAATCTAAAACAATAAAAAAGGCTATCCAAATGATTTGAATAGCCTCCTTGTATGATTAAGTATAGAAATACTTTTATTATTCTGAAAATTCGAACGTTTCCATAAATTTCGTAGTGAAATTTCCTGCCCTGAAGTTCGGATCTTTCATCAACTGCAGGTGGAAAGGAATGGTTGTTTTCACCCCTTCAATTACAAATTCGCCTAAAGCACGCTCCATCGTACAGATTGCCTCTTCGCGCGTTTGTGCAACGCAGATTAATTTAGCAATCATCGAATCATAATTAGATGGAATTGAATAACCGGCATAAACATGTGTATCAACACGAACGCCATGGCCACCCGGAGAGTGGAAATTGGTGATTTTACCTGGTGAAGGACGGAAGTTGTTTGCCGGATCTTCAGCGTTGATACGGCACTCTATTGCGTGCATATCAGGGAAGTAGTTCTTGCCCGAAATCGGAATTCCGGCAGCAACTTTAATCTGTTCTTTAATTAAATCGAAGTTAATCACTTCTTCAGTAACCGGGTGCTCTACCTGAATACGGGTATTCATTTCCATGAAGTAGAAGTTCCGGTGTTTATCAACCAAAAACTCGATTGTACCAGCACCTTCATAATTTACGGCCATTGCACCTTTAATAGCGGCTTCGCCCATTCTTACGCGAAGTTCATCGGTCATGAAAGGAGAAGGAGATTCTTCTACCAATTTCTGGTGACGGCGTTGGATTGAACAATCGCGTTCTGATAAGTGACAGGCTTTACCAAACTGATCTCCGATAATCTGGATTTCGATGTGGCGTGGATCTTCAATGTATTTCTCTAAATATAAACCATCGTTACCAAATGCTGCACCAGATTCCTGACGGGCACTATCCCATGCATTTTCGAAATCTTCGTCTTTCCAAACCACACGCATCCCACGACCACCACCACCGGCAGTTGCTTTTAGGATCACCGGGTAGCCCATTTCATTTGCAATTGCAATACCTTCTTTAACGCTGGTAAGCAAACCTTCTGATCCTGGAATGGTTGGTACACCGGCAATTTTCATGGTTTCTTTTGCAGAGGCTTTATCGCCCATGCCATTGATCTGCTCTGGTGTTGCACCAATAAATTTGATGTTGTACTCGCGGCAAATGTTAGAAAATTTAGCATTTTCTGATAAGAAACCATAACCTGGGTGTATGGCATCGGCGTTAGTTAATTCTGCAGCCGAGATAATATTTGGGATATTTAAATAAGAATCTTTACTAGGAGGGGGGCCAATACAAACAGCCTCATCAGCAAAACGTACGTGTAAACTTTCGCGATCTGCGGTAGAGTAAACAGCAACCGTTTTGATGCCCATTTCCTTACAGGTACGGATAATACGCAAAGCGATTTCACCCCTGTTGGCAATTAGTATTTTTTTAAACATAATTTTTAATTTAGGATTGCACTGATTTTAAGGATTACACCGATTTAAGCGGTATCATCAAATCTGTGAAATCAAATTAATCTCTGAAATCAGCTTCTAAATAGGTTCTACTAAAAATAACGGTTGATCGTATTCTACTGGTGAAGCATTATCAACCAAGATTTTAACGATACGACCAGAAATTTCACTTTCGATTTCGTTAAAAAGTTTCATTGCCTCGATAATACAAACTACTTTACCTGTGCTAATTTCGTCGCCAACATTAACAAACATTGGTTTGTCTGGGCTAGCCGAACGGTAGAAAGTACCGATCATCGGAGATTTGATGGTTAAGTATTTTGAAGTGTCTTCTGCAGCTGGTACAGCAGGTGTTGCTGCAACCGGAGCAGTAGGAGCTGTAGCAACAGGGGCAGCAGCCTGTACAAGCGGAGCCTGTGGTACGGTAGCATGCACAACTGTTGGTGCTTGGTTTGTTTTGATCGTGATTTTGAAGTTTTCCTGCTCAATAGCAACTTCATTTACTCCAGAACGAGAAACAAATTTAATCAGTTCCTGTATTTGTTTGATATCCATTTTTTAGGCTAGTTATGTAAAAAATAGTGTTTATTGAATTAACTAAGTTATACTTTTTTTGTTTTATTTTTTTATTGCTGAAGGCCATTAATCGGACTCCGGACTAAGAACTTCTGACTAGTTAGTGTCGTAAGCCCATTTAAGGTATACCGAACCCCAGGTAAAACCACCACCGAATGCAGCTAAAACGATGTTGTCGCCTTTTTTCAGTCTGCTTTCCCATTCCCATAAACATAAAGGAATTGTGCCGTTGGTTGTATTTCCGTAACGTTCGATGTTGATCATTACTTTATCGGTGGTAACGCCCATGCGGTTGGCAGTAGCATCGATAATGCGTTTGTTCGCCTGGTGAGGTACTAACCATGCCACATCATCGGCAGTTAAGCTGTTGCGTTCCATAATTTCGGCAGCAACATCGGCCATATTGGTTACCGCAAATTTAAATACTGTTGGACCTTCCTGGTGTGCAAAATGTAATCTGGCATCAACAGTTTCATGTGTTGCCGGCATCACCGAACCACCTGCTTTCATGCCTAAGAAATCTCTTCCTGCACCATCTGTTCTCAGGATAGAATCCTGAATACCAAAACCTTCTTCGTTTGGCTCTAATAAAGCACAACCGCAACCATCACCAAAAATGATACAGGTTGTACGGTCTTCGTAGTTGATGATTGACGACATTTTATCGCCACCAACCACTAAAACTTTCTTGTGTCTTCCCGATTCGATGAACGATGCACCTGTAGAAAGCCCGAAAATAAAGCCAGAACAAGCGGCCTGTAAATCGTAACCCCAGGCATTGGTAGCACCGATTTTATCAGCTAAAACGTTTGCTGTTGCAGGGAAAGTAAAATCAGGAGTAGTGGTGCAAAAGATAATCAGTTCAATTTCTTTTGCATCAATTCCTCTCTTTTTAAGTAAACCGTTTACAGCGTGAACAGCCATATCAGAAGTACCTAAACCTTCTCCCTTTAAAATTCTACGTTCTTTAATTCCCGTTCTGCTGGTAATCCATTCATCCGAAGTGTCAACAATGGTTTCTAACTCTGCGTTTGTAAGCACATAGTCGGGAACGTAACCATTTACTGCTGTAATAGCAGCGTGAATTTTACTCATTTTAAGAATTTTAATAAATTATTTAAATGCCATTCTAATTTTTTCTACTAATCCAGTGGTGATCATTTCCCTGGATTGCAGAACCATATTTTTAACAGCTAAGGGACTGGAAATTCCATGTCCGATAACAACGGGAGCGTTAACACCTAAAACCGGACTTCCACCGTATTGTTCATAATTAAAACGATCGAAGAATTCATCTTTAAGTCCCTTTTTAATGGTCAGTACATAAAACGATTCTGCTAATTTTAGCATTACATTTCCGGTAAAACCATCACATACAATTACATCTGCTTTATCGTTAAATAAATCTCTTCCTTCCACATTACCAACAAAGTTGAAGAGGTTGGTGTCTTTCATTAACGGAAAAGTAGCCATGCTTAACATGTTTCCTTTCTCATCTTCTTCGCCAATATTCATCAGGGCTACTTTCGGATCGTTTATCTGCAAAAGATTTTCTGCATATAAACTGCCTAAAACGCCAAATTGTAGTAAAATATCGGGTTTGCAGTCAGCATTTGCACCTACATCTAACAGTAAGCCAGTGCCGCCTTTAATTTTCGGAAGAATGGTACATAAACAAGGGCGGATAATGCCCGGGATGGTTTTAACGCTAAAAACTGCGCCAACCAACATGGCTCCAGAGTTACCAGCACTTGCGAAAGAATCGATTTTACCTTCTTTTAAAAGGTTAAAACCAACTGCTATGCTCGAATTTGGTTTCTGAACGATTGCTTTGGTGGGATGTTCGCCCATACCAATTACTTCATCAGTATGAACGTATTCAAAATGATCTGGATTAAAACCTTCTTCTGCAAGAATGGGTTTAATCTGTTCGGTATCGCCAATAAGAACTAAATGCTCTCCAGCGTTAAGCGATTGATGAGCAGCTATTGCTCCCAAAACAATTGCTTTGGGAGCATAGTCTCCGCCCATTATGTCGAGGCCTATTTTCATAGAAAAAATCTGTTTGTGTTAAGTCAGGTGTAATCCTGAATTTTTCAGTTGACTAAGGTATGACTAAAGCCGCTGAAAACACAAACAATTTTTTAAGAAAATTACCCTATCTGAGTATTTTCGATAACCAGTTTGCCGTTGTAGTATAAGTTACCATCAACGTTGTAAGCACGGTGAGGTACGTGAATAGCACCTGTTGCCGAGCATGTTGCTAAAGAAGGAGTAACAGCTTTATAGTGTGTTCTTCTTTTATTTTTTCTCTGTTTCGAGATTTTCCGTTTTGGATGTGCCATTGGTGTATAATCTAATTATTTTTTTAACTTATTAAGGGCTTCCCAACGTGGGTCGCTTGTTTGTTCATTTTCTTCAGCCTGCTTCTCGATCGATAATTGATTTAAACGATCAATCATTTCCTGATCGCAATCTTTATCTGCCTGCTCGCAGTTTTTGATATAAGGTACCGCTACGTTAATCATCTCGTATAAAGGACCAGATATATCAATCTCGGTATCTTTACGGCTTAGCGAAATAATTTCTTCATCGTCGCTCTCTAGTTCATCTTCAGCAAACTTTACAATCTGCCTTTCATAAAGATTTACCGGTAACGAAAACTCAGATAAACATTTATCGCAATCTAAATTTACCGTACCAATAACTTTGAATTTTAGAAGCAACATGGTCTCTTGTTTCTCAAGTTCCAGGTCTACTTTTAAATTTCCGCTTTTAATTAACGAATACTCAAATGCATTAAAAAAGCGGTCATCAAGCTCATAATCAAACTGATGAGTTCCCAATTTTAATCCGGTAAACGGTAATGAAAATTGTTTTAGTGGGTTCAAAGTACTGTAAAATTTTAGCCTGCAAATGTAGGGATAAAATAATTAGATTAAAAATGTTTTTTAAAAATTGTTGATGTTAATCGAACAGGTTTTCAGAATGTTAATTGAAATACTAATTTTTTGAAAATCAGTTTCATTGGTTTTAATTAGTTGCCCAAGCTCAAATAGTTATTTGAGGCTAACGTTCTCAACCAGGTATTTTGTTTCAAAACCATTCACTTTGCGCATTTTTTCAGTGATCTCCAATGGATAATATTTTGAAAGTATTTGTTGATTTCTAATGATAGAATGAAATGGAGCTATTATTTTGTCCGTCACCCATAATTCTCTTTCAATTATCATTTCAGTCGTTTGAAATTCTGTATTATCAAATTTTTCCCGATACACATAGGCTACTTTAAAGCAATTGTAGCCCTTTATGAGTTTATTTTCGGTTTTGCATTCTTTTAAGGAAATTATTTCTTCGCTTTCAAAATAGTCTTCAATTTCTTCTGAATTAAAGCTATTATAAACTAAATGGTCAGCATAGTTAAAATTAAATCTTTCTATTTTGTTGCTTTGATCCCCTATTACAAAATTGACTATTTTATCTTTTTGAAATTCATCAGTATTTTTTTCCTGAAAATCTGTTTTGAAGATTTCTTGTAACAATAAATTTTTAAGGGATTTAATTGTATTATTTACTATTGAAGTGTCGACTGCCTCATTAACATTTCTTTTTTCTGCTATAATTTGAGTTTTTATAGAATCAAGAAGGTTATTGACGAATAGTACAGATGTTCTATTGAAAGAATTTGTATCTGTAATTTTTGATTGTTTAACGTATGTAACAATACCTATTTTTTGTGATGGTATATTTTGGGCTCTAACTCTGTTTATTAGGATTAAGCCTGTAAATATGAGAAGTAATTTAAATGTTTTCATGCGAGCGTTTTGTTATTAAGATATCATCTCTCTTGTTAGTCGGGATTTGTAATCCCGACTTAGAATAAAGGCTTTTTATTCATTAAGTGGATTGTAAATCCACAGTCCATTGAGCCGAGATTGCAAATCTCGACCAACAAAATTACTGATCAGCCAATACCATTTCTTTGTTATTCCTGCTCCATTCGCTCCACGAGCCAACATAAAGTTTAGGAATTGGTAAGCCTGCATAATCCATTGCCAATAGCGTGTGGCAGGCGGTAATGCCCGAGCCGCAGTGTACAATTACATTTTCGGGTTTAACGTGTGCCAGGGCTTCAGCATATTTTTCTTTCAATATTTCGGGAGCGAGGAAAGCACCTGAAGCATCTAAATTTTCGGTATAGGGAATATTTGCCGCACCTGGGATATGGCCTGCAATTAAATCGATCGGTTCAGTAAGGCCTGCAAAACGGTTGGCATCGCGAACATCAATCACGATGTAATCGTCGGTTTTGGCTACTTTTTCAACTTCGTTGATATCTGATAGTGGCAGGTTCCAGGCTGTGATTTCATATTGCTCAACAGATTTTGGGATTTCTATTTTATCAGTTGTTGGGAAGCCCGCTTTAACGGCTGCCTGAAAGCCTCCGTCAATTACCTGTACCTTTTTATGGCCGATAGCTTTAAGCATCCACCAGAGCCTTGCAGCTGCGTTACCACCGTTTTTATCATCGTAAACAATCACATGGCTGTTTTTGGTAATGCCGAGCCGCTGTAAAACAGCTGAAAAATGCCCGAAAGTAGGTAAAGGATGTCTTCCGCCCACCGCAAAATCTACGATGTTAGCTAAATCGTTATTTACATCGGCAAAGAGGGCACCGGCGAGGTGTTGTTCGTCGTATCTGGCTTTTGACCCGGCACTGGCATCGATAATTACGATTTCATTGTCTTGGTTTAACCAGGTTAATTCTGCTGGTTTTATGATAGGTGATTGTGAATTCATTTTGATTTTTGTCCTTTTAATATCTTTTTTATCTGATCTTCTTCTGATTGGTTAGACAGCATGGTTCTGCTACACTGATCCGTCCAATAGGTATTGATGTCTTTTGATTTTCGCTCAAATTTGCTTGACATGAATGTCATGTCGTGGTTGGTTGCATATACAATATATTCGTCGCCGATTTGAAAGTTAAAGCCACAACTTGCGCTCATTTTCGGAGTGATCATTGTGATAGTGTCTGAGGAAATTTTTCCTTTGTAAAACTTGTTTATTTTGATTTTCACCACTGCCATTAAAATCCTATGAGCCATTACATAATGAATGTTTGTGGTATCGCTGGTTTTTATTGTGCTTATATCAGAAAGGTTATGTGTTAAAATTTTTGAAATAACTTTCCCCTTCATTACAATCTGCGCACCGTTAATAGCCTGCTTTGTTGTGATTTCATAGCATGTACAAGCAAATGCCTGTATATTGATTAGGCATAACAAAGCAATTATGAGTTGGAATTTCTTCATTTTACATCATTATGCTTTTTTAATAATGCCACAATACCCAAAACTGGACCAATAGCCAAAACCATATAAAGATAATGGGAATTTATTTCTTTAGCTAACAGATTAATCGCCTGGATACTAATAATTGTGATGGCAAAACCGATACAATTTACTAGGGTTAACGAAGTTCCCCGAAGGCTTTCGGGTGCATGTTTGGCAATTAAAGAAGAGAACAATGGCGAATCTGCTGTGCCGGAAAGGCCCCAGCAAAATAAAAATATAAGAAAAGGATAAACCGAGCCGCTGAATAAAAAAACAGGAGAGAGCAAGCAGCATAGGCCAGATAGGCTTAAGGCAATGGTGGCAATCCGTTTTGCGCCAAATTTTTGGGAGAGCAGACCACCAATCATGCAGGATAGGCCCCCTGATGCGATAATTAAGAAGGAAAACAGTGGGATATTTAGCGTAGCATGAGTATGTGTAGTATTGTATAGCAGTAGCATGCCAGGTAAAAATGCCCAAAAAGTATAAAGTTCCCACATGTGCCCGAAATAACCGAAAGCAGCAGATCGAAAATGCGGATTTTTGAAGCCATTAAAACAAGAATGGAAATTAAATTTTTGCCCGACAGTTCTAAACGGACCATTGGGTACAAACAATAAGATTGCTAAAGCGCCAGTTACAGATAAAGCAGATGTAGCAAAGATTACATATTGCCAGGCAAAATTTGCTGTAAATGTTTTTAACAAATGCGGAAATGCAGTGCCAAGTACCAATGCACCAACTAAAAAACCTAAGGATTTTCCCAGTCCATCTTTAAAGTAGTCGGAAGCTATTTTCATACCAACGGGGTAGATTCCAGCCAGCATAAAACCGGTTAAAAAGCGAAAAAGCAATAACAAGTTTACCTCTGGTAATTCCAGACAGATGCCCAGGTTAAATAATGCAGCAGCTATGCCGCAGATAAAGAATACTTTTGAAGGTGAAAAAATATCGGAAATGGCAAAAAAAGCGAAAACTAATGTTCCACTGATGAAGCCAAACTGCACCATGCTGGTCAGATTGGCCAGCAGATTAGTTTCGGTAGGGAAGTTTTTAACAATATCGGGTAATACCGCATTGCCTGCAAACCATAACGAAGTACAAAGAAACTGCGCAATAACAATTGTGGGGAGAATGTAACTGGGTTTTTTAGTGCCGCTCATTTTAAATTTGATGCACAATTTTAACTAAAATAAACCTGATAGAAGTGGAAATCCTTTTTTGTTGCAGTAATTTAACAGCACAGCATGGCAATCACAAAAAAGATTGTAACGCATAGCAGGGCTTTCGGAACCGATGAAAAACAGGCATTGCTTTAAAAAAAAAATTGACCACCTAAGACACCTTAATACAGCTGAGTTTTCAATAAGTCAGGTGTCGGGTGTCCGAAGTCAGAGGTCAGGTGCGCGATTTGCAAACCTTCCACCTTTCTACCCTCAGCCTTCTACCTTAAGAAGCATCATCCTTAATGTCAAACTGTGTTTCAACCACTTTACCGCCTGTGCGTAATTGATTGCCCAACATTTCTTCTTGTTCTCTACGGTTTTTTACAATGTGGATGGCTGAGAATAAAGCTTCGGTAAATGAAGTCGAATCCGCTAAATCTTTACCCGCAATATCGTAACCTGTTCCGTGATCGGGAGAAGTACGAACGAAATTTAAACCAGCGGTATAGTTTACGCCATTATGGAAAGCCAGTGTTTTAAAAGGAATTAAACCCTGATCGTGGTACATGGCCAAAACTGCATCAAACTGTTTGTAGCTGCCATTGCCGAAAAAGCCATCAGCCGGGTATGGACCAAAACAAACGATACCTTTATCGTAAGCTTCCTGAATAGCTGGTGTAATAATTTCTGCTTCTTCGGTGCCTAATAAGCCATTATCGCTGGCATGTGGATTTAAACCCAGAACTGCGATTTTTGGTTTTTCGATCCAGAAGTCTTTTTTTAAACTTTCGTTAATCAGCTTTAATTTGCTGATAATTTTTTCTTTTGTGATTGAGGTCGGAACGTCTTTCACCGGGATGTGACCAGTTACCACACCCACGCGTAAATTTTCGCTGATTAAAAACATCAGCACATCTTTACTGCCGCTTTTTTCCTGCAGGTATTCGGTATGGCCGGGAAAAGCAAAAGTTTCTGATTGAATGTTATGTTTATTGATCGGAGCCGTAACCAGTGCATCGATATCGCCATTTACCAGATCGGCTGTGGCACGCTCTAATGATAAGAGGGCATATTTTCCGCCGGTTGCCGTAACCTGACCCAATTCGATTTTTACATCTTCTTCCCAGCAATTAATCATGTTTGCCTTTTTTGGCTGTGCCTGGTTGGCATGGCTAACAACATTAAAACTAAAATCGCCCAGGTTATTTGCCTTTCTATGAAAAGATGAAACCTTGGTGTGGCCATAAACAATTGGAGTACAATAATTTAAAATGGCAGGATTGGATAATGTTTTAATGATTACCTCTAAACCTATACCGTTCACGTCGCCTATACTGATGCCAATTTTAAGTTTATTGCTCATAATTACTGGAAAATTTTAGCGCAAATTACTGATTTTCGTTTAAACCCTTTAAAAAAAATGAAACCGCAAAGTACGCAAAGTGATTTGCAAAGAAATAATAAGCCTATCTTTGCAAAGAATTTTAATTTTTAAAGCCCCTTCAGGGGTTTGGGGTATGAGTTTAGTAAAAGCGAAAAAACATTTAGGTCAACATTTTTTAACCGATAAAGGCATTGCCAACCGCATTGTTGAGGCTTTGGTAAATACCGATAAATATAAACAGGTTTTAGAGGTAGGGCCTGGAATGGGGATCTTATCTGATTTTTTGTTGCAGCGTTCAGACTTAGAAACTTATCTGATTGATATCGATACCGAATCTTTCCATTTTTTGAATGAAAAATACCCTCAGCTTGGCGACCGGTTGATTAACGGTGATTTTCTGAAACTCGATTTCGATGCTATTTTTCCAGGTCAATTTGCCATTATTGGCAATTTTCCATACAATATCTCTTCTCAGATTTTATTTAAGATTTTAGATAACCGCAACAAGGTTGTAGAAATGGTTGGGATGTTCCAAAAGGAAGTTGCCCAACGTTGTGCTGCGCCTGCGGGTAACAAAGAGTACGGGATTTTAAGCGTGTTTCTTCAGGCTTATTATAAAATTGAATATCTGTTTACGGTTAAACCGGGTACATTTAATCCACCGCCAAAGGTGCACTCTGCAGTAATCCGTTTAACCAGAAATGAAGTGGAGACTTTAGACTGCGATGAAAAATTATTCTGGCGGGTGGTTAAAGCAGGTTTTAACCAGCGGAGAAAAACTTTGCGTAATGCGGTTTCTGCGGTAATGCCTAAAGATAAAATGGACGATCATATCTACTTCGAGAAGCGTGCAGAGCAGTTAACCGTGGCCGATTTTGTAGCCTTAACACAACATGTAACTAAATTGATGGCGGTTTAGTGATGTAATCGTCATCCTGACCTGTAGCGCAGCGAAAAGCTACAAAGTAAACCCAGCCTTAAGCGGACTCACCGAAGGTAATTTATTTCGAGACCTTTTTTAAGCGCGAATGTTATAAATATGAAAAGCAGGTTTCTGTTCATTTCGGTTGCAGCGGTCCCGCTATCCGCTTCAAAGCCTTGGTTCGTTCCTCACCTTCGTGTTTTGCGCTCCTATCGGGTTTAATCAAAAATGGGACACTACAAAAATCAGCATTTATACGATCATAGAATTCTTTTTCTTGCCAGCTGAAACAGCTGTGTAATCCCAAAATCTGTGCAATTAATCGCCTGCGTTTTCTTGCAAATCCGTGATTATTTTCATTGAATTTCTCCTTTCCTTTGCGCTGTAATTTTAGGAGATCTTATGATAAATTATCGCGAAATTTTTGAAGAACAAGGCATTGACTATTTAACCTACCGTGCATTGATTGACCAACTTCTGTTAGAGGGAAAGGCTACTGGTGATGTAACTTACGATTTGCACTATACTAAAATGAATGTGCAAAGGATGAGTCGTGTGGATAAAACGATCAGCTTAACTGATGAGTTGATTTCAACCATTGATCACCTTAAGGAAAATTATAAGTTTTTAGTAATTACTGAAGGGTGGTGTGGCGATGCTGCTCAGATTGTTCCAATATTTAATAAAATCGCAACGGCCTCATTAGGTAAAATTGACCTGAAATTTGTGCTTAGAGATAAAAATCTGCCATTGATTGATGCGCATTTAACCAATGGAGGAAGAGCTATTCCGGTTTTAATTGTGTTAAATGAATCAACAGACCAAGTTTTAGGAACCTGGGGTCCAAGACCACAAATTTTGCAGGAGCTTTTAAAAGAGTGGAAAAAAGAAAGTACTGATATGCCAATTTTAGCCGAAAAACTTCATGGCTGGTACGCTAAAGATAAAACGCAGACTACACAGGCTGGATTAAATGAACTTTTGAAGGGCTTGGAAGGGTAATACCTGGCTGCGTTTTTTGTAGCTCGTCACCCTGAACTGAGCCTTGGCGAGCTCACCGCAGGTAATTCATTTCTGGGTCTATGTTGCAGGAAAGATGCTGAACCAAGTTCAGCATGACGATTCGCCGGGAAATAGCCTTAATCAACAGAAACCGTTAATCCCTCTTGCTGTAAAATTTTACGGTAAACTTCCATTTCGGTAAATGAGCCTTCCAAAACAGGGCATTTTCCATCATTATGTACTTTCCAGGCAATTTTTTCGGCCTGCGATTCGTTATAATCGAGATATTTCATCATGCAGTAAATCACATGATCGAAAGTATTGATATCATCATTCCACAAAATAAGGCGATGTACGGTTTTTAGGGAAGTTAAAATTTCTTCGAGCGTAAAGGTCTCTTCTTTGGTTTCTGTAGACATGGTGCAAAAATAACTATTTTTATGGAAGATGTAATAGTTTTAATGTAAGATGGAATAGGTAAAATGGATGAGGTGCAGTAACATAAGTCCATACAACATCTTACATCGTACATTTTACATATTCTTCCGTCCCTTTTAATACATTTGTTAACCAAATAATATACGAGTATGCACCAGTCTAAAATAGCCGGAATAGGTTACTACGTTCCGAAAAATGTATATACCAATGATGATTTAAGCCGTTTTATGGATACCAACGATGCCTGGATCCAGGAACGTACGGGTATTAAAGAACGTCGTTTTGCCGATCGCAATGAGGAAACCACCACCACCATGGGCATCGAGGCGGCCAAAATTGCTATAGAAAGAGCCGGGATTACCGCTAAGGATGTCGATTTTATTGTTTTTGCTACCTTGAGTCCCGATTATTATTTTCCGGGATGTGGGGTGCTGTTGCAGCGAGAAATGGGGATGGGCGAGATCGGTGCTTTGGACATCAGAAATCAATGTTCTGGTTTTGTATATGCACTTTCTGTGGCCGATCAGTTTGTAAAAACGGGCATGTATAAAAATGTGCTGGTAGTGGGGAGCGAGAAACATTCGTTTGCCATGGATTTTGAAACACGAAGCCGTAATGTATCGGTTATTTTTGGTGATGGTGCTGGTGCTGTGGTGCTGCAACCTACAGACGAGCCGGGGAAAGGAATTTTAAGTACACATTTACATAGCGATGGTGCCGATGCCGAAATCCTGGCCATGTATTATCCAGGCGCTCATGCCAATAAATGGTTGAAAGATAAACCTGCCTATCCTGAACAGGAATTAGGTGGATTATTTATGACGCAGGAAATTTTAGACAGTGGCGCAGCTTTGCCATATATGGATGGTCCGTCGGTTTTCAAAAAAGCAGTGGTGAAATTTCCTGAAGTAATTAAGGAGGCCCTTGCTGCAAATAACCTAACGGAGAAAGATATTGATATGTTGGTGCCACATCAGGCCAATTTGCGTATCAGTCAGTATGTCCAGCAGTTATTGGGTTTAAATGATGATCAGGTTTTTAATAATATTCAAAAATATGGCAATACCACGGCTGCTTCTGTTCCGATAGCTTTATGCGAAGCCTGGGAAGCTGGCAAAATTAAAGATGGCGATCTGGTTTGCCTCGCTGCATTCGGATCAGGCTTTACCTGGGCCAGTGCGCTGATTAGGTGGTAGTTTTAAGGTTTAGGGTTTAGGGTTTAGGGTTTAGGGTTTAGGGTTTAGGGTTTAGGGTTTAGGTAAAATAGTCAGGCAAGTTAGGATAAAATAAGTAATTGTCTCATCAATATAAATTCGTCATTTCGAGTGAACCCGATAGCTATCGGGTGCAACTAAGCCGAGAAATCTATTAAATAGATAAGTGTTGTGCTGCAAAGTTTCACTGTTTTATGTTTTCCACCATTAAGGAGTTAAGGACATTAAGGTTTGTCGCATGGTTCTTAACTACCTTAACTTCTTAATGGTCAAACGTGACTATTGCGTTTTTGGCCTGATAAAATCTCCCAGATAACTGCATTCGCCAGCTGCAACAGCATAAAAAGGCGTTTTTGCATAGCTAAACCTTAATTCTTTAAGATAAGGGTTGTTATAATTTGCCTTGATAAAATTTCTCCATTTCACATCTTTTTTATCGTAATAATAAAATGATAGCGGATTGGCATTCATGATAATCTGCTTTTGCAAACATTTAGCCAGCATAAAAGTACATTTTGCCTTAAAATCGGCATTGGTACTTAATGCCCTGGCTTTTAAATACCAGGCTTTTGCCGTTTGCGCTTTTTTATAATCGCCATCATATACATATTTTGCAGGATTGCTGTTGTCGTATGATGACCAGTCGTAACTGATTAAAAACCAGCTGTTGCCATAATAACCAGTTTGATAAACAGCATTGGCCATTTTGTAATAATAAAGCGCAGCGTTCTTTTTATCGCTAATGCTTAATTTCTGTAAGCGGAGCATTTCGGCCGCAAAAGCTTTTTTGGTAATGGATGCTTTCGCCGTTACATACTTTTTCGGATAATCGTTTATCGTTTCGATGAAAGGATTCGCATAAAGTTTTGCGTTAGATTCATCTCCATACCAGTTCTCTGGATTGAAGTATTTATAGTTTGGAGAAACCTTTGCAAACATTTGAACAGCCTTATCATACTGATGTGTGCGCAAGTAAGTTGTGCCAAAAAGCTCATAAAAATCATCATTTTTAAGTTGGTTTAAGGCCGAAGCTAACAAAGCGGTAACATCATTACCTGCTGCTTTTGTTTTGTAAACGGCCAGACCCTGCATACTCTTCGGGCTTAAATTTTTCTGCCAAAAAGCAATGCTTTGATAACTCATATTCTGGAAAAGCGAATTCTCTTTTAAGGTTTTGTATTCCAGGTCGCCTTTAACCATGGCTAATGCTGCTTTTGCGGTATCGCCCATACTCAAATAAGCTGGAGCCAATAACTGCTGATAAAAGTTTCTGGTCGTTCTGCTAAAGCGTTTGCTGGCACGATCAGTATCATAATAATATGGCCCTTTTGGTTGCTCACTGTTTTCTGCAAAACGTTTTTCATCAAGCCATTTTAAGGTCGGCAATAAATCATTCTCATTAAAAGGATTTCCTTTTTTGATGTTTTTGGCCTTGATCAATAAATCGGTGATTCGATATTGGTCGCGTAATCTTTCTGGTAATTTATCTGGTTTTAATATGGCCAGGTAATTTGAGGCTAAGAAATCTTTATTCTCCATCCATGATAAATAAGCGGCGGTTAAGGTACCCAGTTCAGGCTGAGGATATTTCTTCTCCGTGGCTAGTTTTACAGCAAAATTCCTGATTTCATTCAGGTGTTTTAGGTTAATATTTTTTAAACTGTCTTTATATTTCGGATTGCCATTATCAGAAAAATAATAATTATAGCCAATTTTGGCAATATCGTTTGCCTCGATAAGATCCTGCTCTAATTTGTTTACTTCGCGCACCAGCAGCGTGCCGTTAAGCTGGCTTTTCGGTTCGTACTGATAAACTTTATTCAGGCTTTCTATACCCGAATCAGCATCACCAAACCCGTTTATTGCCCAAATATTGGCTTTCTCGTTATTGGTCTTCGCATATTTCAATGCCCCATTAACGGGCGAACTGGTGTAATAATAATTTTTATAGGCCTGCACTCGTCGTTCTGGATTACTCGCAAAAACCTTCGAGAATAAAAAGGCCGATTCTTCAGGATTGCCCAACCTGCGGGTCGATCCGGCATACAGTGCCAATGCCCAGCCCTTAACCGAGCTGTTGAGCTTGCTTGTTTTAATATATTTCTCGTAAGTTGATTTACTTTCGCTGTGATAACCGGCAAAATGGAACATACGTTGCGATTGGTAAGCATAACGTAGTTTCAGGAAATCGTCTTTTTCAGCTTCTGTTAATTTCAAAGCTTCTTTGGCTTTTGAGCCCATCGTTGTGGTGTCGCGTGGTTTTGGATCCCAAAGACTAAAATCTACATTGGCCAGCGGTTCGCAGCTTTTGGCGAATTGATAATACTTTAAAGGTTCTTTACGTTTGCTTAAGGCCTGGATAAAACTGTTCTGTTGTAAGCTATCCGGTAATTGAGAAAGATTTCCATCAAAATTCACCAGTTTTACATCAGTGGCACTGTCGGTTTTGTACATTACTTTTAGCACATCCTCTTTTTTTACATTGAGGTATTTTGCCCATTCACGGCTATTGATATCAGGCTCGCTTTCTATATCCGTTTCACTGTTCAGGTAAACCATCTGGTTATAGGCGAAGGGAGAATATTCATCTCCTTCAATATTGTTGTGGAAATAAGAAATGTAATAATCGTAGGGATCTATCTCACCGCCACAGGCAAGATTGACGGCAATTTCGCCGAAAAAAGTAATCAGGAATACACTAAAAATTAGCGATAACTTTTTGAAGGTCTTCATGGGTAAAATGTTTTAATAGGTCGGTGTCTAAATGGTAGAAAACAAGATTCCGGTCTCTGGGGGCTAAATATCGTGATAAAAATTTAGAGGTATATAGTAAATCTTCAGGAGAAATCTGTTCCCATCTTACCACATCGCCCTGTTTTAATCCAGCTGCGGGATAATCAGCCAGCAAGTCGTATAGAATGGAATTTCCCCTCTGCTTAAAAAGTTTTTTATCCTCGATCTGGACTTTGCCAATCCGCTTGGAAATACCAGCGTATTGTTCGTTCCTGAATACCACTGCCCATTCGAAAATGGGTAAGGCTACATCAAGTGCTAAGGGATATTGCTCCAGATAATCTTTGAGGTAAACATCCATTTCGTGCTGATCCAATATCGAATTCTGTTCACCGTATTTACGCAGGTTACCCATGTTGTAACACATTAACATGCCTTTCTCTACCGGGGGAACCCCGCTCGACACCATATTTTTGATTTGATGCAATCGCAAGGTTACCGAAATGGTTTTGCCCTTTAAAAGTGGGTTATCCATTAATTGCGCTAAAAATTTAAAATACCTGTTTCTGGTGCCTTTGGTCCAATCGCAATCTATCTGAAGCTCTTGGTAATTTTGTTGTCCAGACTGTTTTACCTTAGCCTCCACAAATTTAGCAATGCGATTGGCCATCACCGCTGTTTGCAGGGTGTCAATCTTGTCAAAAACCTGGTTTACGATAAATACAACAGGAATAATATGAACCTGTTTAGGTAAAGGATCTGAAAATTTAATCGGCGAAACAGGCACTGGGAGTTGCAGATCGGGATTAAAATCTACATCCATAATCCGTACGTACAAAGATTTCGACTTAAATTGATCGAGATAACCGGTTTCTGCTTTTTTGTTTTTATAATCAGTTTTCCAATAATAAAAAGTTGGATGAACAATTGATTTTTGCCTGCAACCAAAGAAGAGAAATACAGAAACCACTAAAATACTTATCTTGCGCATATCAATTTTATTGAGCAAAAGTAGTATAAAATGCGAGCAGTTTTACAAAGAGTTACACAGGCAAGTTGCACGGTTGATGGCGTGGTAACAGGAGCAATTGAAACCGGATTTTTAGTGTTGTTGGGTATAGAAGATGCCGATACTTTAGAGGATTTGGATTGGCTGGCGCAGAAAATTATCGGTATGCGTGTTTTTGGAGATGAAAACGGATTGATGAATAAAGCACTCGCCGATGTTGGTGGCGACATCCTGCTGATTAGCCAGTTTACATTATTCGCCTCAACAAAAAAAGGGAACCGTCCGGGTTTTACGAGGGCTGCACGACCAGACATCGCCATTCCGCTGTATGAGAAAATGATCGAGAAATTATCCGGATTGTTAGGCAAAAAAGTAAAAACAGGGATTTTTGGGGCCGATATGAAAATCGCTTTATTAAACGACGGTCCGGTTACGATATTGATTGATACGAAGAATAAAGAATAGCTTCAAAATCGCACAGGTATGGAAAATAAGATGAATCATAGAAAGTCGAAGTCTGCTCTGGTAGATTTAGGCGTTCTTGTTTTTTTCGTTATTTTAAAACTGATTTTACCTTTCTTATTGGTCAATGCGGCTTATAGCTTACACCGTGATGAGTTTTTGCACTTAGATCAGGCCCATCATTTGGCCTGGGGATTTCAGTCTGTACCACCGGTAACTTCCATATTTGCGGTGATTATTAAATTATTGGGTAGTAGTGAGGCGGTAGTCCGTTTGGTATCAGCCGGCATCGGCGCGGCAACCCTGGTGTTTACCTGGAAAATTGTGGAAGCCTTAAAAGGCAATTTATACGCGAAAGCCTTGTCGGCCATTGCCTTAATTTGTTGTGCTATTGGGCGCTTAGACTTACTTTTTCAGCCTAATGCATTCGATATTTTATGCTGGACAGCTGTTTATTTCTTCCTGATCAGGTTTTTTGATACGAAAGAAAATAGATTTCTTTATTTCCTAGCCATTGCACTAGGGCTAGGGTTTTTAAACAAATACAGTATTGTGTTTTTGGCTGCGGGTTTAATTCCAGCTTTGCTGATCTCGAAGCAACGAGCGGTTTTCAGGAATAAACATCTTTATTTTGCGGCCTTGCTGGCCTTGTTCATCATGCTGCCTAACCTCATCTGGCAATACACGCACCATTTTCCGGTTGTTGGCCATATGAAAGAATTGGCTGCAACACAGTTGGATAAAATTAACCGGATCGATTTTCTGAAAGATCAGTTGCTCTACTACTTTAATGTTATTTTTATTGTTTTGACCGGAATTATCGCGTTACTGTTTTATAAACCTTTTGCAGCTTTCCGTTGGGTAATTTTTGGCTTTATAATTTCCCTAGCTTTGTTTACCTGGTTTAGGGCAAAAGGATATTATGCTGCTGGTTTGTACCCTGTTATTATTGCAGCAGGATGTGCATATTTTAGCCTTGTTCTTCATAAGGGTTGGAAAAAATATCTGAAAGTATTGATGATTGTTTTCCCCATTGCACTGTTTAGCATTACGATGAAATTTGCCTATCCGGTTTTAAGTCCGGAGCAGATTATAGCCAAACACGATAAATTTGCTAAAATAGGCATGCTGCGTTGGGAAGACGGTTTACAGCACGATTTGCCGCAGGATTTTGCCGATATGCAGGGCTGGAAAGAAATGGCTGCCTTAACTGATCTAGCCTATGCCAGGGTTAAAGATAAATCAGCTTTGCTGGTTCGGGCTGATAATTACGGAGAGGCTGGGGCCATCAATTACTACTCGAAGTTTAAAAATATCAACGCTGTAGCTTACAACGCCGATTATTTGTACTGGTTTAAAATGGATAAACCGATTAAACATTTAATTTTAATTAGAGAGCCAGGTGAAGAAGATCCTCAGCGTAAAAAAGAACAGCCGTTTTTTGGGAAGATTACCAAAATAGGCGAAGTAACTACGCCATATGCCAGAGAAAAAGGCGCAAGTGTCTTTTTACTCGAAGATGCCCATATCGATATTAACAGTAGAATCAATTCAGAAATAGAAGAAGAAAAACATGACCATTAACGAAGCACAGGAAACCGTAGACCGTTGGATTAAAACTACAGGCATCCGTTATTTTAACGAACTGACCAATACCGCCATTCTGATGGAAGAAGTTGGAGAAGTTGCCCGTATCATGGCCCGTAAATACGGCGAACAGTCGTTTAAAAAAAGCGATGAAGAGGTAAACCTTGCCGATGAAATGGCTGATGTAATGTTTGTTTTGATCTGTCTGGCTAATCAAACGGGCATAAACCTTACCGATGCTTTAGAGAAAAATCTGGAGAAAAAGAGCATCCGCGATGCAGACAGGCATAAAAATAACGAGAAGCTTAACCCCTAAATCCCCTAAAGGGGACTTTATATTTCTTGGGCTGTAAGCCCCCTCTAGGGGGTTGGGGGTACAAACTCCATCAAAGTTCTGTACGCCACAAAGCGGTTTTTGTATCTTTCGTTTAGTTCAGCCTGTAAAGCAGGTGCAAATACTTCCTGGTATTGATTATAGTTCTCTAATGTTTCAGCAACATATTGTGCGCAATAGGTTACGCCTTCATTCGGCGAATCTACCACCTTTAATAAACGGTTAGAAACAAACATTCCCGTAGCCATAACCTGTGGGATATGGATTTCCTGCATCCACTGTAACCATTCTTCAGCTGCTGCATCATCTAAGATGAGCGTAACATTATATAAAAACATGGCACAAAGGTAGATAATATATAAATGCTAAAAAATTGATGAAGATGGATTTTATTCTTTAAAGTGATGTGAATCGTTTAAATTTGCCAATTCCCATTGTTTTTAAGCATGATACGAAGTAATAGCTCTCAAAAAATAGATAACTCAACACGCAATTACATTTATACTGGTTACCTAACTGCAATTTTCGGCGGTATTCTAGGGCTGGTTATTGGTTGGGATTTAATGAAGAAAAAAAGAACACTAAGTACGGGTGAAAAGTGTTTTTCTTATTCACTAACTGATAGACAACACGGGGCAAGGATTTTGATTTTAGCCACGATTTGCTTCATTTTGTTGTTAACCTTAACTATTATTGCATTGGATGCCTAAGTCATCTGCCATTCAGAAATGATTACCATCACCAATTCATCTACTACTAAAGAGCTTGAAGGGATTCTCGAACTTCAAAAACAAAACCTTAAAAAAGACCTCACTCCTGAACACATAAAAGAACAGGGTTTTGTTACCGTTTCGCATTCGCTTGATGATTTAGCGAAAATGCATCAATATGAGCCCAACATTATTGCGAAAGATGGGGACTTAATTGCCGCTTATGTACTCGGAATGACCGAGCAATCTAAAAATGATATTCCCAGGCTGACCGAAATGTACGAAAGTTTCGATCATATTCAATATCAGGGTAAACCCGTTTCTGCTTATTCATACATTGTGGTAGGACAGGTTTGCGTTAGTCAGGCTTATCGTGGTAAAGGTTTATTCGATCAATGTTATCATGCTTATAAAGACTATTTTAAACCTAAATACGATTTCGCCATCACCGAAATTGCCAGTGTCAATTTACGCTCGATGAATGCACATAAACGTATCGGTTTCGAAGTAATTTATACCTATACAGATAGCAGTGAGGTGGAATGGAACGTAGTAGTTTGGGATTGGAAAGAATAGATTGGTTTGGCGTTTAGCGATAGGCGTTTGGCGTCAATTAACCAGTTACCAGTTACCAGTTTTCAGTTGGTAGTTTTCAGTTAACCGATTAAAAAAATTAACCGATTAACCATTAGGAATGAACTAATGACTAATGAATCATTGAACCAATTAAACTCCATCTCCGCGTAAGTTTCTAAACCTTTTTCTGGCTTCGGCACTAAACATGCTGCCCGGGTAATCGGTAATTAACTTCTGGAAATAAATTTTGGCCTGCGCGATGTCGTTTAATTTCTTTTCATAAAGATCACCCAAGGTAAAAAGGGCATCGTCTGTCCAGATACCATCTTTAAAATCCTCAGTTACTTTTTTCAGGATATCGGCGGCTTTTTGGAAATCGTTGGCTTTGATGAAAATTTTTGCTTTGCTCATCATTATCGCATCGGTCAAACTATTTTGTGGAAAGGCTATCGCAATACTATCCATTTTTTTAACGGCGCGTTCGGGCAGGTTCCTGAATAAAAGCATCTCGGCATCAGCATACATTTTTAGCGCATTACTATCTGCAGGGGTTTGAATATTATCGTTAATCAGTAAACTCAGGTTCAGGGCATCGTTTGCAATGAGTTGTGAGGTTGCAGCCTTTAAAACCAGGCATTGGCCATTGCTGTAGTCGAAATTACCCTGATAAAAGGAAAGTTTAGCACTCCTGAAACGTGCCTCATTTCCCACGGGTTGTCCTTCAAACTGTTTGCTCACCTGTTCGTATACCAAAAAAGCTTCCCAGGGCTGGTTGGTTAAAATATAAATGTCGCCTAAATCGAGTTTTAGCTGGCCTAAGTCCTGATCGCTAATGCCAGGCATTTTTATCGCTTCTTCCAGTTCTTTTTCTGCACTGCCAGGTTGATTTAAATAATAAGCCAGCAAATTTGCCAGTTTTTTTATCGCGAACAGGGTGTTCCTGTTTTTGCCGTTTTCGCCCAACAAGGCCTGATAATCTTTCGCTAATAAATCAAGATCAGCTACTGTATATTTCCCATTGGTACGCAGGTTATACTTCGTATTCAGCATTTCTATTTTCGAAGGAAGATAATACTGGTTATCCTTTCCTTTGGTTAGCAAGTAATCGTAGGCTTTAATTGCAGTTTCGTAGGCACCATTATCCACAAAGGTATAAATGGCATTAAATAAGGTGCCTCCATCAGCTTTGGTTCGTTTATCGTAGGCAATAAGCTGGCGCAGGGCCATGTCAAATTCCTGTTGCTGAATATAGTTCCAGGTAAGTAACTGGATATAAATTTCGGCATCGGGCTCTTTCTGCACTTTTTTTAAAATGGCCGCCTGAAAGGTTTGATAATCGTTTTTATCTTCAAAAATAGAAGCCAGTACTGCTTCAGCCTGCGGTAAAAGCTGCGGCATTGTTCCAAGCGCATCAAGATACTCCTGCATGAGCATGGGTTTATCCTTTTTAAAACGGTAGATGTTTAATAACTCAAAGGCAAATAGCTGATCGTTGCCCAACAGTTTCCGGCCCTGTTTAAAGGTTTGAACAGCAAACTCATAATTTTCAAAACGGTAAAAACTATTGGCTAAATTTCTGATCTTAAACTCATCTTTGGGAAGTTTGCTGATCACATCGCTGAAAATTTTATTTGAATTTTGCGTATCGCCTTTCTCCTGATAAAGTTTGCCTAATGCTATGGGATAAATATCGTTCTGCGGATTTTTTTTGATTTCCCGTTTAACCACTTTTTCTGCCACATCATAACGCTTCAGTTTTAACAATGTATTAAAGTAAATATCGAAATAGGCTTCGTTATTGGGAATGGCATAGAGTTTTTCCAGTAGCACAACTGCCTTTTCATAATCTCCATCCTGGTAGTATTGTATAGCCAGACTACTTTCATCAGGGGCAATCTGTTGGTTGGGACGAAAAATCTGTGCATTGGCCCCAAGCGATAGCAATAAGAATATGATGAAAAACAAGCGGTTCATAAACCCTAAATTATAAGTTTTAAATGTAACATTTTAATACATCTTTAGCTAAACCGCCAATTGATATTAAACGTATTTTAAATGTTACCTGTATTTTATTTTGTAGGTATTTTATAAATACTAAATTGAACCACGACTTATTATTGATTGCATAAGTAACATTGTTGGTGTAAATCGCGGTTAAGTTGTTGTGATACTTATTTTTGTCATCCCGTAAAGGATTTATTTATGCTAAAAAAGATTTTTCTATTGTTAATGGTTGCATTGATTTGGGCTTGTAAAGGCACGGACAATGATACTATTCCTGTGGACGATTTTTTTAAAACGCAGGATAAAGCCTATTATCGCATTTCTCCGGACGGGAAAAGTCTTTCTTATTTAAAACTCCATGATAAAAAACTTGATCTTTTTGTGGAAGATCTGGCCACTGGAAATAGTGTTCAGTTAACCCATTTGAATGGAAAGAATATCAGTTTTCATTTCTGGACCAGCAATAATGAGTTGATTTATTATACTGAAGACGAATCTAAAGAGCGTAAATCGGATATTTTCGTTATCAATAAAGATGGAAGTAAGCAGGTTCAGCTGAGTGCCAACGAGAAAAACAGGCTGAGGGTAATAGAAGATCAGTTAATTGATGATAAATATATTATTGTTGCATCCAACAAACGCGATTCGACTGTTTTCGATGTTTATCGCTTAAATGTTCGGAATGGCAAGATGGATATTGCGGCCAAAAACCCTGGTAATATTACCGAATGGATGACGGATAACAGAGGGGTATTGAAAATTGCAGTAGCGAGCGATGGGGTGAATGAAACCTTAATGTACCGCGAAAACGAAAATCAGGCCTTTGCTCCGGTAATTACCAATAATTTCGAAACCACTTTACAGCCAATTGCTTTTTCAGAAGACCAACCGAATATACTCTATGTTATTTCTAATGTAAATAGGGATAAGAATGCACTTGTGGCACTCGATTTAAAAAGCGGTAAAGAAAAACAGGTGCTTTTTGCAAATGATACCTTAAATGTAGTCGATGCCAAATACTCGCGACCACAAAAGAAAATGCTTTTTGTAACCTGCGAAACCTGGAAAAAAGAAAAATATTACCTTGACGACAGTACCAAAATTACCTATTCGAAAATAGACCGGCTTTTGCCAGGCACCGAATGGAAGATTATGGATAAAGATAAAATGGACAAGGTTTTTGTGGTAAGAACATTTACCGATAAAAATCCGGGCTCTTATTATCTATATACGGTTAGCGAGAATAAACTTAAAAAACTAACTGATATTAGCCCATCTATTAAACAGGGCGATATGAGTGCCATGAAACCCATCTGTTTTAAAAGTTCTGATCATTTAACCATTAACGGCTATTTAACCTTACCCAAAAATAAAAAGGCTGTTAATTTACCTGTTGTGGTTTTGCCACATAATGGCCCTGCAGGAAGAAACAGCTGGGGTTATAATGCAGAAGTTCAGTTCCTGGCTAACCGCGGTTATGCTGTTTTGCAGGTAAACTATCGTGGATCTACCGGTTATGGAAAATCTTTTTATGCGGCTGGTTTCAAGCAGTGGAGCGATAAAATCCAGGAAGATGTTAATGATGGCGTAAAATGGTTAATTGCCAAAAAAATTGCCAACCCTAAAAAAATCGCCATTTATGGCAATGGTTTTGGTGGTTATATCGCATTAAATTGTTTGTATAAAAATCCCGATCTTTATAAATGTGGTGGATCAAATTCAGGTGTAATCAATTTGTTTAGTTACCTGAAAACCATTCCGCCGTTTTTAAAAGCGAATCTGCAGATGTATTATGAAATTGTTGGCAATCCGGTAACCGATACCGATTATATGCGGTTTGCATCGCCTGTTTTTCATGCCGATCGCTTTAAATCGCCTGTTTTTATCGCACAAAATCCTAAAGATCCGCGTGTTAATGTAGCAGAAGGCGTTCAGTTTATTAAAGAACTGAAAAAACGAAATGTTCAGGTTACCTATATCGAAAAGGAAGAGGGACCAAACCCGATTGTCCGCCAGCAGAGTAGAACGGCTTTGTATAAAGCTTTGGAAGAATTTTTACAGGAAAATCTAGGTAAGAAATAGGGTATGGCCTTAGATAAAAAAAGTGGTTATCGTAAAAATTTCTCCCTCGGTGTAACCTTCATTGTACTCATTTCCATTCTTTTTATCCTATCGCTTTTTTTAGCGTTTAACTATAGCAAAAAATCGATTGAGAACGATTTTGTATCTGAAAAAGTCAATGTGCTCGAGCAAAGTATTAAACCTTACAACGATTTCTTTCAGAATAAAATGCCCGAAGTTTCTTATTACAGTGGCTTTTTAGATTCTTCTACAGCAGCGAAGTTTGTAGATACCGTGATGTTAAAATACCCTTTTATCTCGAAGGTTACTTTTTACGATACGGAGGTGAAAAATGTTCCTGTAAAAGATGGGATTAATGCAAACCACCTGGGCATTGGGCCGAAATCTATTTTCCAGTTTGGTAAAGGCGTAAAGCCTGATTCGGTAAAATTGTATTCCGAAGATGATACCAGATCTTTTAATGTAGGGAGCGATTTTAATGCAATAGCCATTAAACTGGCCACTTTTGTTGAGGATCTCGATACTGCATCGGTACCTACACAAGAAGAACTGTTTACCAATTTTTCTATCGTTAACTCGAACGAAAATAAAATCACCTACCTTAATATTCCCCGTCGCGAGGATTTAAGGATTTATAAGGATATGATCAGGCGCAAGCTTAACCCGGCTCCCGTTTATCCACAGGATGTAATGGTTTTTAAATTGGATGCGCATAAAATAAAGATCGTTAATACAAGACCTTTGTTGTACCAAACCATCAGGATTGAACCTTTAACTTACGATCCGATTGATACTTCTGATGAAAATATTACTACTGAAATAGCCTTGCCTGGTGCATTTTCTGATTTTAAGCTGTACCTCATTTCATCAAAATCTTACATCAAGAAAGAAATTTTTATTTACTTCATGCCAATTGCCCTGGTGCTCTTGCTGGTATATGGGGTGCTTTTATTGGTTGCTTTTTTAATTTACCGTAACCTGAACATCAATAGTAAAATGTTTAAGTTGCAGTACGATTTTGTGAATAACCTTACGCACGAGTTTAAAACGCCCGTCAGTGTGATCAAGATTGCAGGGAACAATATTAAAAGTGCTACTGCATTGAGCCAAAGGGAACAGCAGCTTTATGGCAAGATACTGGATGAAGAAGCCGATAAATTGAATGGTTTAATGAACAAATTACTGGCCTTTACGCAGATCGAAAATAAGGCGATTAAGCTGAACCAGGAAGAGGTTAATATTGTTGACTTTATAGAGAGCACCATCGAATCGCATACACTAAAGCATCCCGATTTTAAGATGACCTATGAGGTGGTGGGCTTTAAAACCTTTATTACCGATCCGGTATTATTGGGGAGTTTATTCGATAATCTGGCAGAGAATGCCTACAAATATTCGAAACCAGAACAGAAAAAATTACACATTAGTGCAAAGCTGATCAAAGGGGTACTGGTTTTCCGCTTTGCCGATAAAGGGATAGGTATCGCAGCGTCAGAATTAAACAATATATTTAAGAAGTTTTTCAGGATTCAGAATGAATATAACCAGATGGGCAGTGTAGGCCTGGGTTTGGCATTCTGCAAAGAACTGGTTAACTTTATGGAGGGAGAAATCTCGGTAAAAAGTAAAGTAGGAAGTGGTACCGAATTTAAAATTGTACTGCCTTATAATAGTTAAAATTGGAAAGTTAAAAGTTGGACTTAATCTTCAAACATTATAACGTTTCAACATTACAACCGTATAAAACACATACAAATGTCTAAAGAAGTAAAAATATTAATCGTAGAAGATGATGAAAATCTTCGCTTTCTTGTGGCCCACCGTTTAAAGGCTGAAGGTTATACTGTGCTTGAAGCAAATGATGGCGAAGCTGGTGAAAGAATGATTTTGGCCGATCAGCCTGATATTGTTTTATTGGATTGGATGATGCCGGGCAAACAGGGCGCCGAAGTTTGCGAGAATGTGCGCAAGCAGGGTTTCGAAAACCTTATTATTATGATGACTGCCAAAGCACAGGATGTAGATAAAATCGACGCTTATAACTTTGGTGCATCTGATTATATCACCAAACCATTTAACATGGATGTTTTAGTGGCGATGTTGGAGAGCAAGGTGAAATTTATCGTGAATAAAGATACCGCTGAAATTCACCGTTTTGGTAATATGGAACATCATCCGAACATCCACACATTGTTCAGGGATGGAAAGAAAATTGAGTTAACGATATTGGAAAACCGTATCCTGCTTTATTTCCTGCGTAACCCAGGTAAGGTAATCAACCGTGATGAATTAATGCTGGTGGTGTGGGGTTACAACTCTGATGTAAATACCCGTACGCTCGATATGCACATTGTGCGCTTACGCAAGAAGATAGAATTGAATCCCGATAATCCGCAGTTGTTACAAACCGTTAGGGGTGTAGGGTATCGCTTTAACGCGGGATAAATAATAGTCGTCATTTCGACCGCAGTGGAGAAATCTAATGAGTGATTCACTTAGTTATCTTTTATAGATTTCTCCATTTCTTTGCAATCAGTCGAAATGACGAATTTTAATATCTATGCCCGCTTTAAGGTAAATATTGTGATCTCCGGTAAAATGCCAACCCTGCCCGGATAACCTAAAAAGCCGTAGCCTACATTAACGTAAAGCTGTTGCTTTTGCTCCTGGTATAAACCTGCCCATTCTTTATAAATGTATTGCACCGGGCTCCATTGAAACTCTTTTAAACGAACGCCAAACTGCATGCCGTGGGTATGTCCACTGAACATGGCATCTATTTGCGGGTATTTTTTCAAAACCTCACCACGCCAGTGTGAAGGATCGTGACTCAGTAAAAGTTTAACGGGTAAATCATCCGTATTTCGAACCGCCTGCTCCATTTTTCCATATTTAGGGAAACGGCCCATTCCCCAGTTTTCGATCCCTAAAATCCCAATTTCTTCTCCGTCTACTTTTAACCTGCGGTTTTCGTTCATGAGCAGGTCGTAACCCATTATTTTATGCACATCAACCATATCTTTCAGGTTTTTTACCTTGGCAGGAGAAGATTCTTTGCCAAAATAATAATCACCGTAGTCGTGGTTGCCTAGTGATGAATATACACCGAGGGGTGCTTTTACTTTCGAAAATATATCCTGATAATCTCTCACTTCGTTGGTCAGATTGTTCACCAAATCGCCGGTAAAAAAGACAAAATCGGGTTTCTCGCCCAACAGCATTTCTACGCCGCCCTTTACGGCTGTTTTGTTATAAAAACTTCCGGAGTGAATATCAGAAACCTGTCCCATGGTAATCCCGTCAAAAGCCTTGGGTAAGTTAGGCAGGATTAAATTTACCCGTCGTACCTGATAATCGTATGCGCCGGAAATAATGCCCCAGCTCAGTGAAGTTAAGGGTACTGCCGCAGCCACCAATCCGGCTTTAACTAAAAATTCAGAACGTGAGATGGGTTCTGCCACAGTTGCCGTACTTTGTGCTGTTGAAACTTCACTTTTTCTGTTTCGTCTAAAAATTTTAATGAATAACCTGCGTAAATCATCCAATACCAGAAAAGGCAACATCGCCAGTTTACAGGCTACCGTTAAAAAGAAAGCCACCAAAATAATGGCCCTTAACGTAAGGAAAAGATTGAGGTAAATGCCACAGAAAACACCAATAATCAATAATGCGCTATATGTCCAGTAAACAATACCAAATATTTTTTTAGTAGTCGGTTTCCATTTTTTAAAAACAGCAATAATGGCCTTATAGCAATAAATATCAAATGCAATAATAAAAATGCAGGCGGCAATGATAAAAGGTAGTCTTCCCATTATGTTTAGGGTTTGTAAATAAAAAGCTTCGACAGATTCTTCCTAGAGAAAGAATTTGTCAAAGCTAATCAAATTAGAGAAATTCAATATTATCTGAAATCGTCTTCGTCCTCTTCTTCATCAAATTCGGCGTTAAATAAACTGCCAAACATATCAGCGAAACCGAAGCCGCCATTTAAAAAGTTTTTGCTCAGCTGCGAGTATTCGGCTAAACCATGTAGCACGAATTCCATTAACAATAAAGTTTGGTTTTCGCTTAATTTAGGATGAAACTTCTTGACCAGATCGTATAAGCCAGGCACCAGCATCAACGCTTTTTTATACTGTGCATTGGTTAAAGTATCGGTAACATCAACATTATTACCTTCGGTAAACCATTCGGTTACTTCGGTATAAGGGTTGGCCGTTTTGCTTTTTTTCGCTTTTTCAGGATCAGGGAAGTAACGAGCAAACAAAGTTTTAACCGCTTTGCCAATTAAGGTGGTGGCTACGTGGGCTGGTCCCTCCAGTTCACCTTCGTAAACCAGTTCAATTTTACCGGTTATTGCCGGGATAATTCCTGCCAGGTCAGATAATCGGATAAAAGTATTTTTCTCACCAGCAATCAGCATTCTTCTTTCGGCTGTGCTGATTAGATTCTCATAAGCCGAAATGGTTAATCTTGCCGATACACCCGATTTTTGATCAATATATTCGCTTTTACGCGCCTCGAAGGCAATCTGTTCAATCAGGTCTTTCACCAGGCCATCAGCTTCAATATTGGCTTTTTGATCCTCCGTTAGTTTTGCCTCCTGAAAAGTGATTTTACGAGAAATTTCGATGGTTTTAGGGTAGTGGGTTAAAATCTGACTTTCAATCCTATCTTTCAAAGGGGTAACAATGCTTCCACGGTTGGTATAATCTTCAGGGTTTGCGGTAAACACAAACTGGATATCCAGAGGCAAACGCAGTTTGAAACCGCGGATCTGGATATCTTTTTCTTGCAACATATTAAATAAGGCCACCTGGATACGTGCCTGTAAATCGGGCAGTTCATTAATCACGAAAATGCTGCGGTGTGCACGCGGAATTAAACCAAAGTGGATTACACGTTCGTCATTATAGGTTAATTTTAATGTAGCGGCTTTAATCGGGTCAACATCGCCAATTAAATCGGCAACAGTAACGTCGGGTGTGGCCAGTTTTTCGGTATATCTTTCGCTGCGGTGTAACCAGGCAATTTCGGTATCATCGCCTTTTATGGCAATTTCGTTTTTCGCATACCATGAAATTGGGTTCAATGGATCATCAAAAATCTCACTTCCGGCAACATATGGTACATATTCGTCCAATAGGTTTACCATTAAACGGGCAATACGTGTTTTTGCCTGCCCACGTAATCCCAATAATAAAATATTGTGGCGCGATAAAATGGCGGTTTGCAATTCAGGAATCACCGTTTCATCATAGCCAATAATGCCTTCAAATTCGGTTTTTTTATCGCGGAGCACTTTAATCAGATTTTCCCTAAGCTCTTCTTTTACAGATCTCGATTTATATCCTGTGGTTTTTAATTCGCCTAATGTGGTGTTTTGCATCTTTTTAAAATCGGTTTTAAGGTTTAGGGTTTAGGGTTGCAGCGCACAGCGTTCAACCATTAAATCTTCGCCTGTTTAAAATGTTTTCTTAGACTTGTTAGATAGGTATTTACGGCATTGGGTTTTGCCTTAAACCTTCCACCTTTTTGCCCTCTACCTTATTTAACTGTCTTACGTCTGTTTTTAATGTAATCTTCAAAAATGTATTCGCCCAAACCATTTAAGGAGCTATAAAAAGCCCTGCCGCCGTTAATTTCGGTAAACTGACGAACAAACTGTTGCAGATAAGGGTCTTTGGCAATCATAAATGTCGTAATCGGGATCTTCAGGCGCTTACATTGAGCTGCCATGTTTAAGGTTTTATTAATCACCTTCCTATCCAAACCCATACTGTTTTTATAATATTTGCCATTTTCTTTTAAGCAGGTTGGTTTTCCGTCGGTAATCATGAAAATCTGTTTATTATGCGTTTTCCTGCGACGGAGTAAATCTGCAGCCAGTTCTAAGCCTGCATAGGTATTGGTATGGTAAGGGCCAACCTGTAAATAAGGCAGGTCTTTCACGCTAATTGGCCAGGCATCATTTCCGAAAACCACAATGTCTAAAGTATCTTTGGGATATTTCGTTTTAATCAGCTCGGCCAAAGCCATGGCTACTTTTTTGGCAGGCGTAATCCGGTCTTCGCCATATAAAATCATGGAGTGCGAAATATCAATCATCAATACGGTAGAAGTTAAGGTTTTAAAATCCTTTTCCTCTACTTCCAGATCGCGGTCGGTTAAAGTGAAATCGCCAATACCATGGTTAATTTGTGCATTGTGAATAGAGGCAGTCATATCAATCTGATCCAAACTATCCCCAAAACTATATTCGCGTCTATCGGCATTTTTCTCTTCACCAACACCTGATTGATTACTGTTGTGATTTCCCCGGCCTGATTTTTTGAGTTTCCCGAAAATTTCATCCAGTGCCGATTTGCGGATTGTCTGCTCGGTTTTAGCCGTAATTTTAAACTCGCCAGATTGATTGTCTTCTGTCAGATAACCCTTGTCTTTCAGCTCGTCGATAAAATTGCCAATACCATATTCGTTATTGGTTAGTTTATATTGCTTGTCGAGTTCGTTCAACCAGCTTAAAGCCTCTGCGGCATCTCCGGCCGTATAATTCAGCAGTTCGCTAAATAATTTCAGCAACTCATCAAACCCTCCCTTTGGCGCATCGCCCGGCTTATAATCAGAAAAACGAAAACCTCTCATGTGCTTGTATTAACGATTTATCGAAGATAAAAGTTTCGCTTTGCATTAATTTAAGCGCGGTGTCATTTTTGGAGACAAGCAGAAAGGCAAAAGAGACCTTATAGGTTTCAAAAACCTATAAGGTCCTATAGCGCCATATGATAAATCTTTTTATTGTACTCAGGATTCGCGCCAGCTTGCGAGGCTACAAAGGCGCCAACTTTGCAGGCATTATCTAATGTAGTTTCCATTGGGTAGCCTTGCAAATAGCAAGCAATAAACGTAGCTAAAAAGGCATCGCCAGCACCAACTGTATCGGCTACCTGTACTTTATAGCCTGCATGTTTAAACAGTTTGCCGTCTTTTAAAACACAGGCACCTTTATCGCCAAGTGTAAGGCAGATGATTTCAATATTAAACTGACTGGAAAGCTGCTTTAAAAGTTGTTCGTCTGTATTACCGCTCAAGCCAAAAGATTCTTTCACCCATAAAATTTCATCTTCATTTATTTTTAAGATATCTGCTTTAGTCAGAAGCTCAGCAATTAATTCCCTGGTATAAAACGGAGCGCGGAGGTTGATGTCGAATATTTTAGTTTTGGCATTTTCTAAAAGTGCCAGAATGGCTTTTTTAGATTGTTCCGATCTACAAGTTAAGCTGCAATATACCAAAGCATCTGCCTGTTTAACAGCAGCAATATTTTCGTCGGTAATTTTGATATCATCCCATGCCACGGGTTGTTTAATGGTATAAGTAGCCTGATGGTTTTCGTCAAGCTGTACCACCACCGTACTGGTTGGCAATTCGGTGTTTACCTGAATCAAATCAGTTGCAAAATGATTGCTGGCTAAAAAATTAAATAATTCCTTGCCATTTTCATCATCGCCAACGGCACTAATAAAACTACTCTCTATACTTTGTTTATGTAAATTAAGGGCAACATTCATGCTCGAGCCGCCTGCTTTTTTACCCTCTGGGAAAACATCCCAGAGTATTTCGCCAATTGTGATTACTTTATTTTGCATAGAAGATTTATAGATGTGTAAATAAAGAATTTTTACGCATGGAACAAAATAATTTGTTTCATATCTTTAATTTTTACCTCAACTCAGATAACATGAAAAGAATACTTGTAATTGCATTGTTTTTAGCTTCTTTTAGCGCTTTTGCGCAAAATGCGAAAGATAAACAGGCCATACTTAATTTACTCGAAAAGCAACGTACAGATTGGAACAAAGGTGATGTTGAAGCCTTTATGCAAGGTTATGAAAAATCAGACAGTTTACTTTTTGTAGGTAAAAGCGGACCAACTTATGGCTGGCAAAAAACGCTGGATAATTATAAAAAAGGCTATCCGGATAAATCGGCGATGGGATTTTTGGTGTTTGGCATTAAAAAGGTCGATTTTTTAAAACCTGATTTGGCTTTTGTATTGGGCAGTTGGAATGTTAAACGCGAAAAGGATGAACTTAAAGGATATTTTACCTTGTTAATTAAAAAAATTAAGGGCGAATGGAAAGTAGTTGCTGATCATAGCAGCTAATATAAACGGGTTCTCATTCCTAGCTTGATTGGGAATCATAGTACAATAAGCTTATAGAATTGTCATCCTGAGCTTGTCGAAGGATCTGCCAAACCTGTATAAGGCGTTTCAACAGGCTCAACGTGACAATTCTAATGAAACTAGATTTATAATACAGCCTCTAGAATAAATTTAATGGCGATAAAATCGCCCTTCTCATGCATCCCGATTGGAAATCGGGACGATTATTTATTCCCCCAACTTAAAATCTTTGTAATAATAATCCTTATCCGCATCTGTTAACTGGCGAATTACCCGACACGGGTTTCCTGCTGCAAAAACATTATCCGGAATATCTCTGGTTACCACACTACCTGATCCGATGACTACGTTTGAGCCAATGGTAACACCCGGATTAATCACCACGTTTCCACCAATCCAAACGCTGTTGCCAATGGTAACTTCCTGCGCCCATTCATATTCCTGATCGCGTAAATGTGCATGTATCGGGTGGCCAGCGGTATAAATGGCTACGTTCGGCGCAATAAAAACACTATTGCCGATGCGTACCTTAGCGCAATCCAGAATCACCAGGTTAAAATTTGCGTAAAAGTTATCGCCGATTTCTATATTGTAACCATAGTCGCATCTAAATGGCGGCTCTACATAAAACATCCTTTCTGTTTTTCCGAATAACCTTTTTAATAATTCTTTCCGTTGTTTGATAAATTTCGGTGCCAGGTTATTAAATTCAAAAACAATTTCACGTGCTTTTAATCTTTCTTTTGATAGTTCTTCACCGCCAGCCTGATAAGCTTTGCCAGCCAGCATTTTTTCTTTTTCGCTAAGTATGTTCGTATCCATTTTGGTATCTGATCTTTTTAAATTATGCTAATCTTAAGCATTCAGAAAGCAATAATAACAAAAACGGGGCTATCGTAACCGATGCCCCGCTGTATTTTACTTTTTCAATACTTTTTTATGGTCTGCCTTTAGCTAAAGCCCTTTCAGCAATTTTAACTGCTTTTTTCTCTCTCCAGTGGGCATATTTTTCTTTGAAAGTCATTTTGATTAAACTGTCAATGGCGCCATGGGTAAATAAACTCCAAACACTCGCTACTTTTCGGGTAATCGATTGATCCCAGGCCCTTAAACTTAAAGAGAACGAGCCATCCAGATATTTCATCCAGTGCCACATTCCGGTAGGCATAAATAAAGTATCACCATGTTCTAAGAAAACCTCGTAACCTTCTACACCATTCAGTGCCGGGAATTTTTCGAAATCAGGGTTGGCCACATCGTAATCTTCTAATGCATAAGTTGCATTTGGTAAGCAATACAGCCTGTCTTTCCATTTATTATCGAAAAGAACAATGTGTTTTCTGCCGCCAAAATGCGTATGGAAAATATGTGGTAAATCGATATCGTAATGTAAAAAGGTTACCGAGTTAGAACCGCCAAAAAACATAGCAGGCATACTTTCGATAAAACCACCCATTAAATCTTTAGGGATTTTTACATCGTTGATTAAACTAGGTACTTTTTTAAACAGGTTAAAAAAGAATATACGCAGTTCCGTTGGCTCACGTTTAATCAGGTCAAGGTAATCACCAAATTTCATGTGTGCTGTAGCCGCATTAATCGGTTTTGATGGATCTGCTTTAGAGTTGTCGTAAAGCGGAACTTCAAGCTCACCACCAATTTCTTTTAAATATTCAGTCGTCCATTTTTCTCTGGCAGGCCAGTCTTTAGTTAGGCCCCTGATTACTAACGGACGTTTAGTTTTCAGATAATTTTTCTTAAAATCTTCGGGAGTGATGCTCTCAACGATATCAACAGGTTTTAAAATGAAACTCATGCGCTTAAAATCGGTTATTTGTGCCGAACAACAAATGTGTAAATTTTATTTTACAAAATTGATGTTAACAGGTAAATGTGACTAAAATCACGTAATCTAAAATTAGTAAATACTTAACAATTTAATAAAATTACGCCTCAACTTTATTTTGAACAATTTCGGCATAGGCAGCGTCCCAAAGGTCGATCCTTTTCTGTAAGGCTTGTTTTGTGGTTTCTTCTGCCTCCGCCCAAAAGGCTTCATCTTTGTCACAAAGCTTTTCTGTCATCGAGAGCGCCAAATGGCTATGGTGATCGCCATCTACTTCGATATGGCGCTCTAAATAGTATTTAAAGATCGAAACTTTATCAGCCTGGGTACTGTTCAGGTCGTTTACCATACTGAAAAACATATTTGGAATTAAATCCTCGCGACCAAAAGTAAAACTTGCTGCCTGTAAGTGTGTTTTTCCACTATTAATGGTTTCGAATGTCGCCTTAACAAAATCTTTTGCTGTAGCAGGTACCTCAGCAATTTCGAAAGCCTCATTAAAGCTTTTTCCGTTTTTTAGTTCCTGTAAAAAGATATTGATGGGTTTTGTATTGGCACCACATTGATCCATGGCATCCAGGTAGAGTTCAAAGTGGCTCTTAATCGCTCCGTAGGCATCCACATCCGATTCTTCACCTGCAACTATTTCATTAATCAGTTGACGGGTAACCGGATCGCCCACCGGGAACCAAGGTAGGGTAGTGCAGGTTAAATTAATTTGTAAAGCTTTAAGTAGCGACATAAAATCCCACACGGCAAAAATGTGGTGTTCCATAAAAATCCGGAGATCTTCTATTTCACTAATGGCCGAATAAACTTTATGGTTAATAATTTCCTGCCTAAGCGGCTCTATTCTTTCCTGGATTTTTATAATGTTAGGATGCATGTTTGAATTTTGTGTTGGGAGTTAAGGGTTTGGCGTCCAAACCTCATCATCCTATTTAATCGTTGTCTTTATTCTTTCGCTTATTTTGGTAAATTCTTTTCCAGTGCCCTGCTCGCTCTTTTAACGGCAAGTTCCTCTTTCCATTGCATGTACTTTTCGCGGTAGTTTGCTTTCATAAAGTCGTCAAATTTACGCTGTAAAGTTAAGTTATACAAGCTTTTTGCTTTTACGGCCCAGCTTTTATCCCATGCCCTTAAACTAATAGAAAAAGATCCGTCAAGGTATTTCATCCAGTGCCAGTAACCGGTTGGCATAAACAAGGTATCGCCATGTTCTAAAAACGCTTCAACACCCTGAACACCTTTTAATGCAGGGAATTTATCAAAATCGGGATTTTCTACATCGTAATCTTCCAGGGCATAAGTGGCGTATGGAATCTGATATAAACGTTCTTTCCATTTGTAATCGAATAAGATGACATGTTTTCGCCCATTAAAGTGTGTGTGGAAAATGTGCGCTAAATCGATATCATAGTGCAAAAAGGTTACCGAACCTTTACCGCCAAAGAACATATTGGGATAGCTATCTAAAAAACCACCCATCAAATCTTTTGGGGCGATATAATCTTCGAGTAGTTTTGGCGCAAACTTTATGGGATCGAACAAAAAGATGCGGAGATCGGTCGGTGTTTCTTTAATCAGATCTATATAATCGCCAAATTTCATTTCGGCAGCAGATGCATTTATAGGTTTAGAAGGGTCGGCTTTAGCACTGTCGTAAAGTGGAACAGTTTTATCGCCAACCACCGCTTTCATGTATTCCATCGTCCATTTCTGGTATGCAGGCCACTTTTTGGCCATATTTTTTATAACCAAAGGTTTACGTGGTTTAAGGTAGTTCAGCTCGAAATCTGATTTAGATATGTCTTCAACTACATCTATCGGAGATAAATTGAATTTCATGTTAAAAAACTATTAATACAGCAAAATTAAATAGTTAAAAAACACTAAACATTACAAATGGAAAAACTTGAAAAAAAACTGACAATTCATCAAAAAAAGTCAGAAAGTATATTGGTGATAAATAAAAAACGCCCCTACGTTTAAGAAAGGACGTTAGTTTTATAATCACACGGGACGTATGTTTTTAATAAGGATATCTTCCAGTGTTGTGTATATATGTACGATGAAAAAATAACGACGGATTTTAAAAGATGATTTTTTATAAAAGCAAAAACGCCCTGGCCAAAGCCAGGGCGTTTTATACTGATTAATTTATACTGATTAAAAGGATATATCAATTTTATTTTGGCATTAAAACGGTATCCACTACGTGGATCACACCATTTTTTTGATAAACATCTGCAATGGTTACCGTACTCATTCCACCTTTTTCATCTTTTAAAACTAATTTTTTACCTTCCATCCAGGCCCAAAGTTTGCCACCTTGTACGGTTGTAAGTTCAGCTTTGCCACCACCAGCTTTAATGGCTTTTGCAATGGCTTTGCTGTCCATTTTGCCGGCAACAACATGGTAAGTTAAAATCGTAGTTAAGGTTGCTTTGTTTTCTGGTTTAACCAGATTGTCTACCGTTCCGGCAGGAAGTTTATCAAATGCAGCGTTTGTTGGTGCAAAAACAGTAAACGGACCAGCACTTTTTAAAGTTTCAACTAAACCTGCTGCTTTTACTGCTGCTACCAGTGTGGTATGGTCTTTTGAGTTTACAGCATTATCTACAATGTCTTTAGTGGGATACATGGCTGCACCGCCAACCATTGGATTTTTTTGAGCGTAAACTTGTGTGGTAAATGCCATGGTAACTACAGCAAATACGGTTAAGATTAAATTTTTCATTATTTCTAATTTTTAAGTTTCTGTTATTTGATTCCATTTACGACAGTGTACAGATACTTGGTTTTTAGAAATAAAATTTATTGTTTAATGTATTGATTATTAATTGATTAATTTTTGTTTTTTGATTTTGAAAAGGTACTGCAGTGGTTCTTCGGAAATTACATTCCCGCTTTTTGCTACTTTCGATGAAGAATCGAAACCGCTTCAATCGGGTTTATTTTACAGGGGGGCTCTTGCCAAGACTCACGATTTGACAGATCCACAAGCCATCAGGAAATCGCTGGTCACGCTTAACGCTCACCGCAAAACGCCAGTCTAATTCACCTTCGCGGTTCTTACCTTTTTAGAAAAAATCTTCGGAAAAAAGCGTTTTAATAACACGGCTCTGGTTTCTTTTCCACCAATATAAACCTCTTCTTTTTTGTTGCTAACAGCCAATACAATTTGTTTGGCACATTCGGCAGGTGTCATGGCATTTTCATGTGCATCACCCATTATATTAAGTGGGTTGCCATCTCCGGTAAGTGCATTGTAGGTAACATTTGTTTTGATAAAGCCCGGACAGATGATGGTGATATCGATATTTTTGTCGTAAACTTCCGATCGGAGCGAATCGAAATAACCATGTAACGCATGTTTTGATGCGGCATAGCTAGAGCGGAATTTCGTGCCGAATTTCCCAACAAGGCTACTGATGATAACCAGTTGTCCGCCACCATTGCTTATCATCGAGGGCAAAACCGCTTTGCTCAAAACAACCGTTCCCCAGAAGTTGGTGTCCATAATTTGCTGTTCGGTTTGCAGGTTGGTTTCGAGTGCTAAACTCCGTTGACTTACGCCACCGCTGTTGATCAGTAAATCTATTTTTCCAAAAATGCGGATGGCATCGGCCGCTTTGTTTTCGAGTGTAGCCGTTTCGCTCAAATCGAATGGGAGAACATGTACATTAAAAGAGTTTTGGCAGTTTCCTTTTACACGGAACAACTCATCGCGATTTCTCCCTGAGATAATCAGTTTGTTACCCCCTTTGAAATATTCATATACCAGGGCCTCGCCAATACCTGATGATGCGCCTGTAATCCATACAATTTTTGACATAATTTTTTAATTAAATACTGAATGATTGGGTTTTGAATCAGTGAATGTTGTTTTTAAATCCTTCATGTTCTAATTCAATCATTTTCAATTCACTCATTCGTCTCCTACAATAAACAATTCTGAAGCAATATGATCGGCAAATAATTTTCCGTTCTGACTTAAACAAATTTTATCTCCGTCAATCACCAGCCAATCTTTATCCTCAAAATTTTTAAGGTTATGTTTTGTTTCTGCTAAAAAGTCTTTCCCGAAATCGGTATTTATTTTTTGTAAATCAGTTCCCCACATGGTTCTTAACGAAGTCATGATGTATTCGTTAAATCTATCGTTTAAACTCAATTCTTCAACAATTTCAGGGAGCTTGTTGTGACCTAAGGTTTCCATGTACAAGGCATTATTGGCAGGATTCATATAACGGTTTTGGCCGTTAAAGCCGTGTGCCGATGGGCCGACACCAATGTAATCTATTCCCTTCCAGTAATTGGTGTTATGCACGGCATAATGATCTGGTTTGGCAAAATTCGAAATTTCATAGTGTTCAAATCCGGCATCGACCAGTTTATCCATCAAAATTACAAACTGAGCAGCACTTTGGTTATCGCTTACTGGTGTCTGTTTTTTGTTTTTGATGGCGTGGGCTAAAGCTGTACGGGGTTCTACCGTTAGCGCGTAGGCCGAAATATGTGGCACCTCCAGCTCAATTGCTTTCTGGATATTGTTCAGCCATTTTTGGTCTGTAAGCAAAGGATAACCATAAATTAAATCGAGGCTTAGGTTTTCAAAACCGGCATCCTGACTTCTTCTGATGCAGTCTTCAGCTTCCTTTGCCTGGTGCGCCCTGTTCATCCAGGTCAGATCTTCATCGTAGAAAGATTGAATACCCACACTAAAGCGGTTAACGGGTAATTGTTTCAGTTCTTTTAATTTCTGCGCTGTTAAATCATCCGGATTGGTTTCGATCGTAATTTCTGCATTTGAATCGACTGAAAAGGTATGGTTAATCGTATCGAAAATCTTTTGTAATGCTGCCTGAGACAGGATAGAAGGTGTTCCTCCGCCCAGATAAATACTCCCCACCTGTCCGCTAATCCGATCTTTTTTCATTTTAATCTCTTTGCAGATCGCATCAACCATTTCATCAGCATATTTTAGAGAAGTGCTAAAATGAAAATCGCAATAGTGACAGGCCTTTTTGCAGAAAGGAATATGAATATAGATACCAGACATTGCTGCAAAGATAGTGAAGTTAGGTTTTCTTTATTGTCATAATATTGAGTTAAGTAGATTGAATGGACGCATAAACTTTAGAACAATAAAAAAGTAAAGCTATATATTTACTTTCTTGTTGTTTTTGTAAAGTCATAGCTTTACTCAAGGAGGCTTCATTGAAATTACTTCCGCATTTCTTTGCTGCTGTAAGTTTTTATATATCTTTTTCCATCTTTATCTCCATCCCAAACATTTGTAACAGCTGAAATTTTATGCGGTAGCTCTTTCTGTTTAATAATCAGGATTTTTGAGATTCTTCTAAAGGTTTTGTTCCATCGTCTTTTATCTAACTTTTCTGAAGTTGCAGTTGTTATTCCGAATATTGGCATTTTCTTCTTTGAATTGGACATTATTAAAATTAAATACCGTACTGTTTTTCCATTATTGCTAAAGTTATTAATTAATCAACTTATTTTCTTTAGGTAAACAATGATTATTCAGCTACTTTTGCATCCTTAAGTTTTGATTTACAGCATGCCGAAATTCATTTTCATTTTGTTCGCGTTTTTATGTTCTGCCCATTTTGGAGCAGCACAAGAAATTCCTGTTCAAACAGATAGCGTAACGGTAAATCAGTACCAGTATAGAAGATATCGTCCCGATTCGGCAACACTGGCCAGGCAGAAATTTTCAACCGATTCGCTTGTTCGTCATACCTGGGTGCTGCCAGATAGTTTAATCAATAAAGGGGCACTGCTCGATACCATCGAAAAGGAATACCTTTTTCCTAAACTCGATTTACTGGCCTGGCAGAAGAAATACCAGCACTTAAAGAAAAAGGCAAATCCTTATCAATTGGGAACAAAAATTCCAAAAGGTAATGTTGGTTTGCTTGGATTTATTTTTGGTATGCTCATTATTTTTGCGATTCTAAAAAATGCTTTTTCTAAACAATTATCGGCCATTGTGCAATCGTTTTTTAGTAACCGGATTCTAAACAATATCAATAAAGAAGATAACCTGTTTAGCTCGTGGCCGTTTTTGTTACTGTTTGTGCAGTTTGGTTTCGTTTTTGGGATGTTCTTTTTTCTGGTTGCCCAGTGGAATGACATGTATCAGGCTAAAGACGGATTTAAGTTTTTCTTTAGTATATCGATTACTATCATTGTTTTTTATGCCCTTAAACTGGTTCTTTTGCGCTTTTTGGGTTACCTATTTAATGTGCAGAAGCCAGTGGGCGAATACATCTCCATTTTGTACCTCAGTTACTTCAATGCATCTCTACTGTTTATCCCTTTAGTTGTTGCTTTTGCCCTATCACCACTTAAATACGGTGCGGTTTATATCGTGTTGGCATTCTTGCTGTTAGGCATTATTTTTGCTTTTCAACTATTACGGGCAGGTATAACGATACTTTCTAATAATAAGTTTTCTAGAATGCATTTATTTTTGTACTTTTGCGCCCTCGAAATATGTCCTATCCTAATACTAATTAAAACGATAGGACTGTAGCAGGAAAAAGGAAAATGCAAGAAAAGAACGACTCTAGAATCCGCAAAGTAAAAAGTATTTTGGTTACTTTACCAAAACCTGAAACAGAAAAATCTCCTTACTACGATTTGGCCAAAAAACACAACTTAAAAGTTGATTTTAGGTCCTTTATTCACGTTGAAGGTGTACCCGCAAGAGACTTTAGAAAGGATAAAATTAACCTGGCCGATTTTACAGCGGTAATTTTTACCAGCCGTAATGCAGCCGATCATTTTTTCAGAATCTGTGAAGAAATGCGTTATGAAGTGCCGGCAGAATTGAAATATTTCTGTCTTTCTGAGACCATTGCTTTGTATCTACAGAAGTACATTCAATATCGTAAGCGCAAAATCTTTTTTGGTAAACAAACTGCAGCAGATTTAGCAGAGGTACTAAAAAAGCATGCCAACGAGAAGTTTTTATACCCTTGCTCTGATATGGCTACCGAAGACACGATGAAGTTTTTGGAAAAAAGCGGGTATAATTTTACCCCTGCTGTTTTGTTTAAAACAGTGGTGAGCGATTTATCTGATTTAGCCGAAGTGTTCTATGATGTTATTGCGTTTTTTAGTCCCTCAAGTATTCAGTCGTTGTTTAAAAATTTCCCCGATTTTAAACAGAATAATACCCGGATTGCTGCTTTTGGAACCAACACAAGTAAGGCTTGTACCGATATGGATCTGATCGTGGATATTGCTGCGCCAACCCCGGGCGTTCCATCTATGACGATGGCTATTGAAAATTACATCAAAATATCTAATAAATAATACGATTAATAATTTATTTTAAGTCAATACAATAAATGCGTAACTTTACTGTTAATAAGAGAGTTACGCATTTTATTGAACAAAATATAAGGTTGTTGGAAAAAAGTTAATCTAACTTTAATTGCCTTTGAGTGATGATTTAACGTAAAATATTTGCTTTTGTTGATAATTTCAGTGATTTTTGATAAAATTGCTCCTAATCGTGCTGTGCACACTATAAAAAATATGAAGAAAATCTACCTTCTAGCTATTGTAGGTATAACTGTAATGCTAGCAAGCTGTGGTCATGGTGGCCCAGGCGAGCTGGTTGGTGCTTATAACCGAAAATTCAAAAACGATAGAATCCCACTAGGAATGGTTTACGTGCCACCAGGGCATACGCCACTGGGAGGTTCGGATGAAGATATCACTTTCTCTCAGAATGGGCCAAGTAAAATGGTAACCATTAGTGCGTTCTTTATGGACCAAACGGAGATTTCCAATGCTGAATATCGCCAGTTTACCAACTGGGTACGCGATTCGATTGCCATTGCAATGATGGGCAACCCTCAACAATTTATGATTACCCCAAGAGGAAATGCCGCAGCTGCTGTTGGTGGGGAGAGATATATTGACTGGAAAAAAGTTGGGCCAAACGGAGCCAACATTTGGCGTAATAAAGGTAGGGGCGCAGCGGCTGCTCAGGTGAGCCAATTAGATGGGATGTATTATTCAGGTTTAGATGCGCTTCCTGGAAAAAAGGAATTAGATGTTCGTAAATTCGAATATTCTTATGCCGAATTAAATATGGAGAAAGCCGCTATCGGACATAAAGATCCAAACAGTAAACGCCAGGATTATATCGATCGTTATACCGTTGCCATTTATCCGGATACAATGGTTTGGAAAACAGATTATTCTTATTCACAAAACGATCCGATGGTGCGTGGCTATTATAATCACCCTTCTTATGATGATTATCCTGTAGTAGGTGTAAGCTGGGAGCAGGCAAAAGCATTCTCTCACTGGAGAACCAGGTTATATGATGGTGTTGCTACAGCAAGAAAATTACCTGTAGGATCTAGATCAGATTACAGATTACCAGCTGAAACGGAATTTGAATATGCAGCAAGAGGTGGTAATACCAAAACCAAATACCCTTGGGGTGGTCCTTATATCAGAAATACAAAAGGATGTTTACAAGCTAACTTTAAACCAGGCCGTGGCGATTATTCGAGCGATGGTGGTATTTATACGGTAGGTGTTAGATCGTATTTTCCGAATGATTATGGTTTGTACAACATGGCTGGTAATGTTTCAGAATGGACATTAACCGCTTATAATAAAGGTGCAAGCCCGTTATTACACGATTTGAACCCGAATTTTACTTATGATGCTGGTGCAACCGACAGCAAATACAAAAAACGTAAAGTCGTAAAAGGCGGTTCGTGGAAAGACACCGGTTATTTTCTGCAAAACGCCGTAGCAACATACGAATATCAGGATACACAAAGATCATATATTGGTTTCAGATGCGTTTCATCTTACCCTGGTACCGACTTAAGACATTAAACCAAACAAACTAAAAACTAAAGAAAAACATCAAAATTTTATGGCAGCAAAGAAACAACCAGGCTGGTTACACGTAGCGATTTCATGGGGAGCAAGTATTGTAATTATCGGAGCGTTATTTAAAATTCTCCACATTGGTGGAATTTTGGGTAACTACATGATCGGTCTTGGTCTTGGTGTAGAAGCATTTTTATTCTTTTTAACAGGATTTTTCCCGCCAGAGCCAGAACCAGCTTGGGAAAGAGTTTACCCTGAATTAAAAGCAGATTTTAAAGGAGAATTACCAACTGCATCAGCCAGACCAGTGGCAGCAACTGCATCGAATACAGCAGCTTTAGATAAAATGTTATCAGATGCTAAAATCGGTCCTGAATTGATTGAAAGCTTAGGATCTGGTTTACGTACTTTTGGTGATAAAGTGGCAACGATTTCTAATGTTGCAGATGCATCTACCGCAACCAACGAATTTACCGGCAAAATTAAAACAGCTTCAGCTGGTTTTGATAACTTAAGTGCATCTTTTGATAAAGCCACAGCTAATTTGAAAGCAATGGGCGAGAGCAGTGTAGATTCTCAGGCTTACCACGATCAGGTGAACAATTTAGCTAAGAATTTATCAGCTTTAAATGCAGTATATGAATTAGAATTGCAAGATTCCAGCGCGCATCTAAAATCGATGAATAAATTCTATTCGAACTTATCATTAACCATGCAAAACTTTAACGAATCGATGGAAGATTCGAAACAGTTTAAAGAAGAGGTGAATAAGTTGGCTAAAAACCTATCATCGCTTAATGCAATTTATGGCAATATGTTATCGGCTATGAACGGCCCACGTGTATAATTTGTTTAGTTTTTAATTTTTAAAGGAAAAGCTACATCAAACATGGCAGGCGGAAAAGAAACAACAAGGCAGCGGATGATCAATATCATGTATTTGGTATTGTTGGCTATGCTCGCCTTAAACGTATCAGATACCATTTTAGATGCATTCAAAAATATCAATGATAGTTTGGATACCTCTAAAAACAATGTAAATACAAGTATTAATCAGTTATTTTCTGCCTTCGAAAATTCGAAGTTGAAAGAAGAGCCAGCCCGTGCCCAGCCAATTTACGATAAGGCAAAACAAGCACAAAAGGCAGCTGATGACTTAAATAATTATATTGAAAGCATTAAAAAAGAATTTACCCAGGCAGGTGATGGAATTGATCCGGAAACTGAGGATTTGGTAAATAGATCAAATCAGGATATTGCACAGAATATCATGATCAATCAAAAGAAAGCGGATGAGTTAAAAAAGAGAATTAACGCCACGCGTGAAAAATTAATCTCTTTATTAGATCCTGCTGATAGGGCAAATGTATCATTCTCTCTTGAAGCTAAAGATCCGGCAAGAAAAAGAAAAGGTAACTGGCAGGAAACTTACTTTGGTGAGGGAACGCCATTAACTGCTGCAATGACGATTTTAACCAAACTGCAAACAGATACTAAAAATGCTGAAGCAGAGGTGGTTAAAAAATTATTCGGAAACATGGATAAAGCACAGGTTAATTTGGATCAGTTTGCGGCAGTGGCAGTAGCACCTACTTCTTATGTAATCCAGGGCCAGCCTTATACTGCTGAAGTATTTTTAACCGCTAGTGATTCGAGATCTACTCCTGATATTACCGTTAACGGAAGTAAATTATCGGTTAAAGATGGTAAGGGAACTTATAGCGGTGGTACCAGCAGTGTTGGTCAGTTTACCTGGGTAGGTACGGTTCGTGTTCGCCAAACTGATGGTCAGGTAAAGGAATACAAAACTCAACCACAAACTTATCAGGTAGCGAAACCATCTGCATCGGTTTCTTCAACAAAACTGAATGTAATTTATGCCGGTATTCCGAATCCATTTACGGTATCAGCAGCAGGTTTCCCATTAGAAAGTATTCGTGCTTCCATTTCTGGCGGTTCAATGTCTGGTGGTAACGGGAACTACAATGTTAACGTTCCGGGAAGCCTGGTTGGACAAGATGTTTCTATCAATGTATCAGCAAACAATGCTGGTAAAACTGTTAGTTTAGGCTCACAAAAATTCAGGGTTAAAGGAATTCCTACGCCGGTAGCTAAAGTTGGTGGCCGCGCTGGAGGAGATGTAGCTTCGGTACAGTTAAAAAGTGAAACTGAAATTGAGGCAGATCTTGACGATTTTCCTTTCGATGTGAAATTTAAGATACAACGTTATAAGTTAACAATTATCAAACCGCGTTCTGATGCTGTTACCATTCCAGGTAGCGGTGGAAGTTTCGCAGGTGCGGTTAAAGGTGCAATAAATTCGATTACACCAGGTACAAGAGTGTTTTTTGAAGATATTGTTTCGATAGGCCCAGATGGCCGTCAGAAAATTTTGCCTTCATTAGCGTTTAGCGTAAAATAAAAAGAAGATGAAAAGGATTTTAAGTATTGCTATTTTAGTGTTGTTAACCACATTTGCTTTTGCACAAAAAAAGCCTACCAGGTTAGCACCGAAGAAAGCTGCACCAGTAGTTGCCGCACCTCCTGTGGCAGATACGGTGAAAGCCCCTGTTAAAACAGCTAAAAAGAAACTTAAGGTACCACCTAAAGATGGTTTTTATGCCCGTAAGGACATTGACAGTACTGAAATGGTTCCTTTGGCAGATGTGAGAGAAGAGGATGTTTTTTATGCAAAACGGATCTGGAGAGAAATTGATTTACGTGATACGGTTAATTCGGCCTTAAAATCACCTAAATCTCGCCTGATTGATGTATTAATTGCAGCAATTAAGAAAGATGAACTAACAGCATACTCGCCAATTGACAGTGCATTGAATGAAGATGATGCGTTTCTTAATCCAATGTCGGCAGATTCTGCAGCCAAATCAGCTTTAGGAACAGCAGAGGTTTCGAACAATAAAACCGGAACGGTTACTACGGTAGTTAATGATTTTAACCCAGAGTTATTCTTAAAATTCAGAATTAAAGAAGACTGGATTTTTGATACCAAACGTTCTGTTTTCGAACCGCGTATTGTAGGTATTGCGCCATTAAAATACAATGAGGTTTCTAAACAATGGCAACCGGTATTTTGGGTGTACTATCCGGAGGCGAGGGAGATTTTAACGAAGAAACGTTTGATCAATACCAATAACGATGCTTCTTCATTGAGTTTCGATGATTTCTTTATCCGCCGCTTATTCAGCAGCTACATTGTAAAAGAGTCAAATCCTGGCGACAATAAGATCAGAGATATTATTACCGATCCCAGAGAAAGGTTGTACGAATCAGAAAGGATTAAAAAATCTGTTCTTGATTACGAACAAGGCCTTTGGGAATACTAAATATTACGAAAAAGCTCCGATTTTCATCGGAGCTTTTTTTGTTTATATCGTTTAGACTATATGGTAGAAATTGAGATTTCTCTTCAAAGAGAATGAGGATTAAAAGCGCTATTCCTGATTAAAATAAGCCTGAAGGGTGATGACCTGCTTTTTGTTCAATATTTCGGCCAGCTCTTTCTCGGTAGCTTCTTTAATTTTTTTAACCGATTTAAAGTGAGTGAGCAATTTATCAGCAGTAGTTTTACCAATACCTTCAATCTGTTCGAGTTCTGTTTTAAGTGTCCCCTGATCGCGTTTCTTGCGGTGGAAGGTAATCCCAAAGCGGTGGGCCTCATCACGGAGCTGTTGGATCACTTTCAAGGTTTCTGATTTTTTATCCAGATACAATGGATAGGAGTCGCCCGGGTAGAATAACTCTTCCAAGCGTTTGGCAATACCGATTACTGTGACTTTGTTTTCTATACCCAATAACTTTAAACTCTTCACGGCCGACGAAAGCTGCCCTTTACCGCCATCAATGATGATGAGTTGAGGCAAAGTCTGGTTTTCATCTAACATTCTCCTATAGCGACGGAAAACAGCTTCTTCCATGGTCGCGAAATCGTTAGGACCCTCTACCGTTTTCACATTAAAATGGCGGTAGTCTTTTTTTGATGGTTTTGCGTCTTTAAAAACAACGATTGCCGAAACCGGATATTTTCCCTGAAAGTTGGAGTTATCAAAGCATTCTATATGTTTTGGAAGCTGTGTTAAGCGCAGATCTTTCTGCATAGTCGTTAAAATACGATCGGTGCGTAAATCGGGGTTTAACTTTTCGTATTGATTGAGTTTCTCTTTTTTGAAAAACAATACATTCTTCTGCGAAAGTTCTAAGAGTTTTTTCTTTTCGCCCAGTTTGGGAACGGTAAATTTTAAACTTTCATCTTCTAACGAAGGCTCAAAAGGAACAATAATTTCTTTAGAGGTACTGTTGAATTTCGTTCTGAACTCTAACATGGCCAGGGTTAAAATCTCATCATCACTTTCGTCAAGCTGTTTTTTAACCTCGATGGTCTGCGTCTGGATAATCGTTCCGTTCATTACTTTCAGGTAATTCACAAAAGCATAACGTTCATCTGATGCAATACTGACCACATCCACATTGGTGATGGCGCTATTTACCACAGTCGATTTGCTCTGGTATTTCTCCAGTACTTCTAATCTCCTTGCATACTGATGCGCCAGTTCGAAGTTCAAATTTTCTGAAGCTGATTTGATGATTCCTTTAACATCACGGATAACATTTCCAATTTTGCCATTCAGGATTTCTTTGATTTCCCCTATATTTTTATCGTAGTCGGTTTCGGTCTGGTAATTTTGACAAGGGCCCTTACAATTGCCGATTTGATACTCCAAACAAACTTTAAATTTTCCTTCAGCGATATTTTTCTCTGTTAAAGGCAAAGTGCAGGTACGCAGCGGATAGGTTTCCTTAATCAGATCCAAAATAGTATGCATCATACCTATCGAGCCATAAGGGCCAAAATAGGTAGAGCCATCTTTAATCACTTTCCTTGTCCAGTAGATTCGGGGGTAATTCTCGTTTTTAACAATAATCCATGGATAAGTTTTGTCATCCTTTAGGTTGATGTTAAATTTTGGCTGATGTTTTTTAATTAAGCTGTTTTCAAGTAACCAGGCATCAATCTCTGTATCAACAATGGTAAAAGTAATTTTACGGATCTTGGATACCAGCACCCTTGTTTTGCCATTAAACTGGTTTCTGTCACTATTAAAATAAGAGCCCACACGGTTGCGCAGGTCTTTAGCCTTTCCAATATACATCAGCTTTCCATCAGCATCCCAATATTGGTAAACACCGGGTTTATGCGGAATTGCGGTTAATGCTGTTTTATGGTCGAAACTGCTCATGGGAAATTAAAGGAGCAAAAATTAGGTAATTTTTTAATAAAGAATAATGTTAGGCATAAAATCGAAATCTTTTTTGTTATAAGTAAACAATTCAATTTTATTTACAATAGCTGTTGCCCCAATGATTGCATCTGGTATTTGAAGATGATGACTTAGTTTGAAGTTTTCGATAAGTTCTACGGATTTCTGAGATATATAGTTGTCAAAATGGATAATATCGTAATACTTGATCTTTTTCTTCATCTGCGCTAGCTCTACTTTATTTCCCATGCCCTGCAAAAGTTCCATCGTCGTAATTGATGAGAGCAGAATGTTTTTGAAACCTATTTCTTCCAATATTTCGATGGTTGAGGTGTTACCATTGAATGCATGTATTAAAATATTAGTGTCACACAAAATCATAATTATTTTTTACGATCCCATGCTTTATCTCTTATATCTTCTATATTTCTTGGTGAGTCCTTCCATATACCAAAAAGTTCTTTAGGATTAAGTGCTTTATCGCCTTTTAATATATTGGACTTACTATCCTGCTGTGAAGAAATTATTTTAATATTTTCTAATTTCATAGTCTGAAATAAAGAAAGGAGTTTTTCCATCTCATCAAAATTTGATATTTCTAGTGTAACTCTCATATATTTCAATTTTCTATTACAAATTTAATATTTATCTCCAATAGTTTACCTGAAAACTTTTGGAATGACTATAGTACCTAGAATCCCAACTTCTCATCCAATTCGGTTGCGCCTTCTTCCTGTTGCTGGTATTGGTTACAATCGTAGGTGATGGAAACACCAGATTTTGGCGCCTCAAAATCAGCATGACTAATTTTTAAAGCCGGATTGGCATATACTCTTTTGATAAAACCTGCAAAAATTGGCAACGCGGTATTGGCACCTTCACCCTGGTTGGTGCTGATAAAATGGAATGCCCTATCTTCGCAGCCCGTCCAGATGCCGGTTACTAATTGAGGGGTAATGGCCATAAACCAACCGTCAGAGTTATTCTGCGTCGTTCCTGTTTTGGCTCCTACTGGTGCATTTACATGGTATTTATAATTTAATCTCGAACCGGTTCCGTTGGTGACTACACCTTTAAGCATCCTGGTCATTACATAGGCAACTTCCTCGCTCATAATTGGTTTTGGTATTTCCTTTTGAGAAAACAATACCACCCCGTTTTTATCTTCAATTCTTAATAAATAAATGGGTTTGGTATAGGTTCCCTTGTTTGCAAAAGCGCCATATGCCCCAACCATATTATAAATCGAAGAATCGAATGTTCCCAAACAAATGGATGGAAACGCCGGAACGTTAGGAATTCCCATTTTGGTCGCTAAGGTAGATACAGCAACCGGGCCAACCTGTTTCATTAAATAAGCGGTAACAAAATTTTGTGAGTAGGCCAGCGCCTTCTGCAAAGTGATATTGCCTGGTAAAGGTTTACCTGAGTTTCTTGGTGTCCATGGTTCTCCATAGCCATCTATCGTTACTGGTACGTTTGGTACGGTATAACATGGCGAATATCCATTTTCAATAGCTACGGCGTAAGTAAATGGTTTTGCAGTTGAGCCCACTTGTCTGGTTCCCATTTTAACCTGATCGTATTTAAAATGCTCGTAATTAATCCCGCCAACCCATGCTTTTACATGGCCATTGGTTGGATCCATCGTCATCATCGCATTGCGCAACAACATTTTGTAATAACGAACGGAGTCGATCGGTTTCATTACCGTATCAATATTACCTTTCCAGGTAAAAATGGTCATTTCTGTTTTGGTGTTAAAATCGTCTTTAATTTCATCGTCCGATTTACCTTCCAGTTTTAACGATTTGTAACGGTCAGAGCGTTTAATACCCTGTTCAATCTGTAAAGCTTTATCTTTAAAAGGGTTTCTGCCTTTCCAGCTGGCGATAAACTGCGCCTGTAGAATCTTCATATATTCTTTTTGCGCTTCTTCGGCGTATACCTGCATATCATAATTCAATGTGGTATAAATTTTCAAACCATCGCGGTCCAAATCGTAAGGTGTGCCATCGGGTTTGGTAATCGACTGCTCCTGAAAAATGGTTTTAATATCATTCTTCAATACCGAACGGAAGTAAGGTGCAATACCATCGTTAACGGTTGCGGCATTAAAATGCAGGTTTAAAGGTTTCTCTTTTTGCTCATCGAATTCCTGTTGGGTTAAGAGCTCAGATTTAACCATCATCGCCATTACGGTATTTCTACGGTCTCTCGAGCGCTCAGGATGACGTGTTGGTGAATACATGGTAATCCCTTTTTGCATGCCCACTAAAGTGGCTGCCTGTGTTAAGGTTAATTTATCGGGCGTGGTATTGAAATAAACCCTTGCTGCCGATTTAATGCCATAAGCCTGGTTACCAAAATCGACCGTATTTAAATACATGGTAATAATTTCTTCTTTGGTATAGTTCCGTTCTAATTTAACGGCAACTATCCACTCTTTAAACTTGGTTAATACCAGGGAGAAAAAATTCAGGTTCGATTCTCTTGGAAAAAGGTTTTTAGCCAATTGCTGCGTAATGGTACTCGCGCCTTGCTTTTTGCCGATTAAATTGTAACCGATGATGGTAAAAGTACGTTTAAAATCGATGCCCGAGTGTTCTTTAAAACGGGTATCTTCTGTTGCGATTAATCCATTAATTACATTTTCAGAAATTTCCTTATAAGTCACATTCGATCTGTTCTGAACAAAATAAGTACCTAAAGGCCGACCATCCTCGGCAATAATTTCTGAAGCCTGATTACTTTTAGGGTGTTCGATATCTCTGAAAGAAGGTAATGCACCAAAAAGCCCCAAACCGATCATCGAAATGAAAATCGCAAACAGGGCTATTCCCCCGATTAATATTTTCCAGATGATTAAACTGTATCTTTTTGTTTCTTGTGCAGAAAGGGACTTATTCATTTTGTATTGTTATTTTCCATTAATCTCCAGAATAGAAGATTTTGGATGCAAATTTATTAATTTTTTATAGAACAGGTTTTTCACCACCGGCTCAAATCATGCTCCTTATTTGTAATTGTCTTTTAAAAACTCCAGATACGCTTGAATACGTGAGCGATCTGTTAGTTTTTCGAAGTTTTCTTTACTGATGATAAAACCTTTATATAAGTTAGCCGGAACTTTCATAATGTTCTTTAATTGGCCTGTAATACTCGATTCGTAAAGTTTAGCATCTTCCAAATCAATAAAACTTGTAATGTAAATCAGCTGATCATTATCTAACTCTACCAATTTATGTTCCAAATCATTATCAGGATAATTGCCACGGTTAAATTGTCCTATTCCAAAACGCGATGAACTTAAGGTTAAAGTGGCATCCGCTACGTCGATCACATAATAGTATTCTTCTGATTTAGCTGCACTAAAAATGCTGGCCGGTTTAGTAGGATCAGCAGGTTTAACGTCAACAGGTTTGGCTACAGGAGCAGGCTCTGCCGTTTTTACGGTTGCATTATCGGTTACCAAAGGTTTTGTTGGAACGGCAATTGGGGTAGCCTGGCTTACAAAACGTGGTGCGTTGGCATCGAAATCAACCAGGGCAAGCGGCCTTTGTTTAAATTCCTCCAGGTTCGCTTCAATATATTTTAAATGATCGCGCACCAATGGCGTAATAATTTTATCGTTTGGATAAAGCGTGGTAATCTGGTTAAATTCGGTAAGCAAGGGATCAACTTTTGCTGTACGGCCAATGGCAATTGCTTTTAAATAAGCGTACTGCGGTGCAAGATCGTTGTTTGGAAAAGCAGTGATGTTATCGTTAGCCTGTTTTACTACAGTTGCATAATCTTTTTTCGCATAGGCATCAAAAGTCACATTGTAATTGTTGATGGCAATGTTCTCCATTTCAGTTTGTTTGGCCGAATAGGATGGATCTAAAATGTTTTTGGCAAAGTTAGATTCCGGGAATTTCGTAAGCACCAACTGTTTGTACTGATCTGATTTTACCTCATCTGTACCTTTATAATTAAGGTACAAACTGTAATAAATGGCAACTAAATGATTGTTATCAGGATATCTTTTAATCAGTTCCAGGTATATTTTGTTTGCTTCTGGTTTATCGTTCAGTTCCTGCTGATAAAAACTGGCGATTTCGAAATAAGCATCGATAATTTTCTGATCAGATGTGGCCAATAATGCCGGAGTAGTAGGAAGGCCATCTAAAAACTGTTTTTCTAATGAAGTTTGGTCTTGTGCAGCCTGATTGGTTTCTCCATTTGCGGGTTTTATTCCAGTGGCTACATTTCCGCCTGCCAAAACCTGATTGGTTTCCTGAGCAGAAGACCGGGTGCTTTGTCTCCAGTTATCTTCCAGTTGCCTGTTGCCCCAACGTTTCTTAAAATCGCCAAAGCCATTGCTAATCGCTGCATTATTATTAAAATAAAAAGTATTTCCGCCAATTTTGTTCGAGGCGTTTAACGATTGATTAGGAAAATCGGGGTCGTTTAAATACTGGTTACTGATTACTCCTCCGGTATTGCTCACCTCAACTTTTGGTGTTAAATAAGCTTTAACCTTTGCTTCACGCTCACCAGCAGGAAGTTTAGCTATAGCCTGGGCGGTATCTTCCTTTGCAATAATGGTATACCTGTCGGTCAAATATTTCAGGTTATCGGCTTTTTTAACAATGTTGTCGTAATCAGGAAAGTTTTTAGGCAAAATCATTACCGTACTATCGTAATACAACTTTGCTTTAATGTAGTTGTTAAATTCTTTAAAGTTTAAATCAGCAATTCTTAAGTACGACAGGGCTTTTTGGTTTTGGTTTCTGGTACTTTTTGCAACCGATTTTTGGTAATTTTCTTCCGCTTTTACAAAGTTTCCTTCTGCCGAAAAAAGTTCGCCAACCTGGTAGTAAATCTGGTCGGTATAATCGAAGTTTTTATCGTCTTTAAGTAACGCTAAAAGCTGTTCCTCTTTGTTCAGGTTTACGCCGCTTAATAATGCTTTTAATTTAATCCGGTTTAAATTGGCATGAAAATACATTTCAAAAGGGGCGTTGCTTTTTTCAACTTTGGTGAAGTTGGCATAAGCATCCTGAAGATTTTTTTCTTTTTCCTGCAACTGTGCAAGGATAAAGCGCCAGCGTATACGGAGCTGTTTTTCGGCTGGAAGTGCAATTGCCGACTCTAAAAACAGGATTGCTTCCTTATTGCGTTTCTGGTAAATGCGCATCTGTGCGGCAGTAGCCAAAGGTTCTGCCAGATCTTTTTTTAGCTCATCAGAAGCACGCAACATGGTGTCGAGAATTTTATCGGCCAGCACCATATTGTTTAATTGCATTTGGCTACGTACTTTCCAGTTCATAGCCATAATAAATGTTTTTAAATCGTTGTTATAGGTTTTAGCCGTATAATCAAAGTATTCTGACGCAATAAAATAGTTGCCTTTTAAGTAATTCGCCTTGCCTAAAAGCATATAGGCATCATCAATATAATTACTAAAACTTTTATCGTTTATAACGGTTTGTCCTTTGGTAATAACATCATCGAGCTGTTTATTGGCTACGCCTGGTGTAAGTACCAGATTAACCTGAGGCTCGGGATCAAGGTAAACAGGCAGGGTTTTTTCGTAATTATCTGCATAACTTTGTAACAGGCTCTCATTATACTCGGTTAGTAACACATTGGAGTTATAGATATAGTTATACCTTGCCGTTAAGTTTTGAAACCTGCGATCTACTGCTGTATCTTTATTTGCGACACAGCCATAAATAAGGAGGACACTTATAAGGATGAGGAAGGGATTTAAGTTTTTGTTAGCGTAATTTTTCAAGTATGATAAATCTCTTAGGTGGATATACAATAAACAATATATGTAGAAAAATATTTTATTTGGCAACAAATTTTAATTATTCAAAGTTAATTTAATTATTGCATTAAAAAATGGAAAATCCGAAAGAAGAAGATACAAAGAAAAAGGTAAATGCAGCCGCCAAATATTCTGCTATTGGCTTCCAAATGATTGCGACCATTGGCCTTCTTACTTTTATAGGTTACAAGATCGATGAGCACAGAAACAGCAAAACTAATTTAATTACTGCTGCTTTTGCTTTGGCAGGGGTGGGGATTGCATTATATCAGGCCATCAGGCAGGCGACTAAGCTGTAAGTTTTCAGTTGGCAGTTTCAATTGGCAGTTGGCAGTTAACAGTTTTCAGTTGGCAGTTTACGGTTCAGCCCTAGCTTCAGTTAACCAGTTAACCAATTCAACAGTTAAGCAATTAATCAACCTCATAATAATTCTGCTTTGCACTACTTAATGATACTAAAAAGCTTATCTTTGCCGGAGTTTTTATCTGCTAAGAAATTATACATTGACTCTAGCCAAATTTACCAGTATCTATTTCATTTTCGTAGGCCTATTAATAGGTGTAATTGCCGTTTTACCTGTCGTATTTCCTAATCAACAATTGTTCGTGAATAACTTTTGGGTGATGTTTGGCTTTTTGGCCGGCATAACTTACGTGGCTTATATGCTTGTTGATATCGGTATAAAACGTGATCCTGAAGTAGGTGTGATGGCTATTATGGGATCAATTGCAGTGAAGATGATTTTTTGTATGGCTTTTGTATTGATTTACAGTATAAAAGCGAAGGGAATTGGGCTAATATTTATGCTTAATTTTTTTTCTTTATATTTATTGTTTACGGCCTTTGAAATTTACTGTTTGTTACGTAACTTGCGCCACCAAAATTTAAAGTAAAAAACTGCCAATAAATGGATTGTAACCGAGTTTTTGTGTCTAAAGTTAAAAGGCTAACTATTGTTTTTACGCTTTTAATCGCGTTTTTATCTATCAAAATTGATACTTTCGCTCAGGTTGATAGCGCTGTTGTTCCTGTTGATAGCGTTGTAGCCGGATCTGCCGAAGCAGTTTCTGGTGAGCATGGCGCTGCTAACCATGGTAAAGAAAAATTCGAGCCAACTAAAGTGATCATGGAGCACATTGCTGATTCACACATGTGGCACCTTTGGGGACATACTTCATTGCCTCTTCCGGTAATTTTATATACAGCTAATGGTTTAGAGTTTTTCTCTTCTGGTCACTTTCATCATGGTGAACATGATTATAACGGTAAATACAACAACTATCGTTTAGAAGAAGACCACATTAAAGTGGTTGGTGCTGATGGAAAAATCGATGAGGAAGCGAGTAAATCTGTTTTAGATTTCTCAATTACTAAAAACGTTGCTGCAATGTTCGTTGCGATTTTTGTCATACTGGTAATATTTATTTCGGTGGCAGCTTCTTATCGCAAACGTGTAGGTAAAGCACCTAAAGGTTTACAATCTTTTATGGAGCCAATTATCATTTTCGTGAGAGACGATATTGCTAAACCAAACATCGGTCATAAATACGCTAAGTTTATGCCTTATTTATTGACGACGTTTTTCTTTATTTTATTCAACAACTTATTTGGTTTGATTCCAATTTTCCCGGGTGGCGCTAACGTTACCGGTAACATTGCCTTAACTTTTGTAATGGCTTTGGGAACTTTAATCATCGTTAATATTAATGGTAACAAATATTACTGGAAACACATCTTTAAACCAGATGTTCCTTTTTGGTTGTATCCGATTATGATTCCGGTAGAGTTAATTGGTATCATTTCTAAACCATTCGCTTTAATGGTTCGTTTGTTCGCAAACATTACTGCTGGTCACATTATCGTATTAAGTTTAATATCCTTAATTTTTATTTTCGAAACATTGGCTATTGCGCCGGTTTCTGTTGCATTCGTATTGTTTATGGATGTGTTAGAATTACTGGTGGCGTTTTTACAGGCCTTTATTTTTACATTATTAACTGCCTTATTTATTGGTATGGCAGTAGAAGAGCATCATTAACAGAAAACTATTTTTTACAAATTAATATAAATTAAATTAGTTATGGTAGGTTCAATCGCGGCAATTGGTGCCGGTTTAGCAGTAATCGGTGCAGGTATCGGTATCGGTCAAGTAGGTGGTAAAGCAATGGAAGGTATTGCTCGTCAACCAGAAGCTGCATCAAAAATTCAGACTGCAATGATTATCGCTGCTGCCCTTATTGAGGGTGCTGCTTTATTCGGTGTGGTAGTTGCATTATTAGGCTTAAACGGTTAATAATCACTGAAGAAATTAGGTTGGGTATTTAACGATTGGTTATTTACCCAGCCCTATTAAAAAGATTGTTTTTAAAAATTAGATAAAATGGAATTAGTAACCCCAAGCATAGGATTGGTTTTTTGGACGTCGTTAGCATTCATTTGCTTATTGATCTTACTTAGAAAATTTGCATGGAAACCTATTTTAGGTGCAATTCACGAACGTGAGCAAAGCATTGATGAGGCACTTAACAAAGCTGAATTGGCCAAACAAGAAATGGCTCGTTTAACCAGTCAGAATCAAGATTTGATGCAACAAGCTCGTGCAGAACGTGACGAAATTTTGAAGGAAGCTAAAACCTTAAAAGATGGTATCTTAAACGAAGCTAAAAAACAAGCTCAGGTTGAAGGTACTAAATTGATCGAGAAAGCTAAAATCGAAATCGAGAACCAAAAGAAAGCAGCTTTAGCTGAGGTTAAAGACCAGGTTTCTTCATTATCATTAGAAATTGCAGAACGTGTTTTACGTACGCAGTTAGATGATAAAGCTAAACAAGAAACTTTAGTAGCTAACTTGTTAAAAGACGTTGAATTAAACTAAGCGTATTGCGTAAAGCGATAGGCGTGTTAAACGCCAGCCGCTAAACGCCAACCCAAAAGATATGTCAGAAATTAAAGTTGCAAGCAGATACGCCAAATCATTAATAGACCTAGCCGTTGAAAACAATGCGCTGGAAGCATCTTATAATGATATGGTTTTGTTTGAAAAAGTGGTTGATGAAACTCCTGAACTAGAAGCAATATTAAAAAACCCGATTGTACCTTTAGATAAAAAAACAGGTATTTTGAACGGTATTTTTGCTGATAAAGTAAGTAAACTAACCATCTCATTTTTCAAGATCGTAGTTAACAAAGGCCGTTCGGCAATTTTATTTGCCACTGCAAAACAGTTCGTTCAACAATATAACTTAATTAAAGGTATTGTTACTGCTGATGTAACTACTGCAAGTGCATTAAGCCCTGCAGCTAAAGAGCAGATTGTTGCGATTGTAAAAAGAGAATTAAACGCCAACCAGGTTATTGTTAACGAAAAAATTAACGAAAAATTAATTGGTGGTTTTATATTGAAAGTTGGTGATAAGCAATTTGATGCAAGTATTGCCAGCGGTTTAAGTAAACTAAAAAAAGAATTTGCGCAGTAAGCGCGTGGCGATAAACGTATAGCGGAAAACGCCGTGCGCCAAACGCCAAATAGAAGAATTGCGATAAGCGGATGGCGAATAAATGCCAAGCGCCATGCGCTAAGCACTAAACATTTACAAAAAGATATAAAGTAAAATTATGGTAGAGGTAAGACCAGACGAAGTATCGGCAATTATCAGACAGCAATTGGCGGGCTTCAAATCAGAAACCGAACTGGAAGAAGTTGGTACCGTGTTGCAAGTGGGCGACGGTATTGCCCGTGTTTACGGTTTAACTAAAGTTCAATCGGGAGAATTAGTTGAATTTGCAAACGGCCTACAAGGTATTGTATTAAACCTTGAAGAAGATAACGTTGGTGTGGTACTTTTGGGTGCTTCAGACGAGATCAAAGAAGGTGATACGATTAAACGTACCAAAAAAATTGCCTCTATTAAAGTTGGTGAAGGTATGCTTGGCCGCGTAGTGAACACTTTAGGTGAGCCTTTAGATGGTAAAGGTCCAATCTTAGGTGAAACTTACGAAATGCCTTTAGAGCGTAAAGCACCAGGTGTAATTTATCGTCAGCCGGTAAATGAGCCTTTACAAACTGGTATTAAAGCAATCGATGCCATGATTCCAATCGGTCGTGGTCAGCGTGAGTTGGTTATTGGCGATCGTCAGATTGGTAAAACTGCCGTTTGTATCGATACCATTATCAACCAAAAAGAATTTTATGAAGCAGGCCAGCCTGTGTTCTGTATTTATGTTGCTATCGGTCAGAAAAACTCTACTGTAGCTAACATTGTACGTACATTAGAAGAAAACGGCGCTTTACCATATACAGTTGTTGTTGCTGCTTCGGCTGCAGATCCTGCGCCTATGCAGTTTTATGCTCCGTTTGCAGGTGCTGCAATTGGTGAGTTTTTCCGTGATACAGGTAGACCAGCTTTAATTGTTTATGATGATTTATCTAAACAAGCTGTAGCTTACCGTGAGGTATCTTTATTACTTCGTCGTCCACCGGGCCGTGAAGCTTATCCAGGTGACGTTTTCTACTTACACAGTCGTTTGTTAGAAAGAGCTGCAAAAATCAATGCTAACGATGATATCGCAAAAGCAATGAACGATTTACCAGAATCGATTAAGCATATCGTTAAAGGTGGTGGTTCATTAACAGCTTTACCAATTATCGAAACTCAGGCAGGTGACGTATCAGCTTATATCCCAACCAACGTAATTTCGATTACTGATGGCCAGATCTTCTTAGAGTCGAACTTGTTCAACTCAGGTATCCGTCCGGCAATTAACGTAGGTATCTCGGTATCACGTGTAGGTGGTAATGCGCAGATCAAATCGATGAAAAAAGTAGCAGGTACTTTAAAGTTAGATCAGGCTCAATACCGCGAGTTAGAGGCTTTCTCTAAATTCGGTTCTGACTTAGATGCGGCAACAAAATCGGTATTAGATAAAGGTGCACGTAACGTAGAAATGTTGAAACAAGCACAGTTCTCTCCATTTACAGTAGAGAAACAAGTGGCAATTGTTTACGCAGGTACTAAAAACTTAATGCGTAGTGTTCCGGTTAACAAGGTTAAAGAATTTGAAACTGAATTCTTAACTCAATTGGAATTACGTCATCCAGAAACTTTAGCTGCATTAAAAGCTGGTAAATTTGATGATAGCATTACTGGTGTTTTAGATACAGTAGCAAAAGAGATTTCAAGTAAATATTAAAAAGCTAAGCGCAGGGCGTAAAGCGTTTGTAACCCAAGCGCGCTACGCCCTACGCTCTTCGCACAAATAAAGAATGGCTAATTTAAAAGAAGTAAGAAACCGGATTGCATCGGTACAATCAACACAGCAGATTACCAAGGCTATGAAAATGGTTTCGGCAGCAAAGTTGAAACGTGCTACTAATGCAATTATCGCTTTACGTCCTTATGCAACTAAACTGAAAGAGATTTTAGGTAATCTATCGGCAAGTTTAGAAGGGTCTTCATCACCTTTTATCCAAGAGCGTGAGCCCAATAAGGTTTTAATTGTTACGGTATCATCAAACCGTGGTTTGGCTGGTGCTTTTAACATGAACGTAATTAAAGCGGCCAACAATTTAATTGCTGAAAAATATAGCGAACAGTTGAAAAACGGTAATGTGAGCATTATTTCTATCGGTAAGAAAACTCAAGATTTTTACGAAAAACGTAAATACAACGTTATTGGCAATAATAACGAAGTATACTCGGCTTTAACTTTCGAAAACGTAACTAAAATTACGGATGCGATTATGGCTGGTTTTATTAAAGGTGAGTTTGATAAAGTAGAAGTAGTTTATAACCGCTTTAGAAACGCAGCAGTACAATTTATTACTACGGAGCAGTTGTTGCCTTTACCTAAAGCAGAAGAAGCGCCAGCTGATCTAAAAACAGATAAGAAAACAACAAATGTTGACTATATCTTAGAGCCTTCTCAAGAAGAAATTGTAGAGCAGTTAATTCCTAAATCAATTAAAATTCAGTTATACAAAGCCGTATTAGATTCTCATGCTTCTGAGCACGGTGCCCGTATGACATCAATGGATAAAGCAACTGAAAATGCCGGAGAATTATTGAAAGCCTTAAAACTTTCATACAACCAGGCACGTCAGGCAGCAATTACAACTGAGTTAACTGAGATTGTAAGTGGTGCAGCAGCATTAAACGGATAAGATCAAGTCTAGAGTCGGAAGCCTTTAGTCAACAGTCAAAATTACCAAAGCCCATTTCTGAATTGAAATGGGCTTTTTTATGACCTTTGTTAAAGTAAATCCAAAATTATTATGTTTTTTGCGGATTGTAATCCAAAATTATTATGTTTTTTATGGATTGTAATCCAAAATTATTATACTTTTGTATGGTAAAGATTTGCTATGATCGTTAGGAAACAATTGGATTATGCCTCTGCAAGGCTCTTTAAGGGCAAGGCGTTTATTATATTTGGGCCAAGGCAAACCGGTAAAACTACTTTTGTAGAGCAGTTGCTGGCCAAAGTGGATAAAAAGACATTATACCTGAACGGAGATGATGCAGATGTGAGGGAAGCTTTAGCCAGGCCCAATGCCACACAAATTGCGCAGCTGCTTGGTAATTATGAAATACTTTTTATAGATGAAGCCCAACGGATCACTGATGTTGGCTTATTAATTAAAATTATTGTAGATCGTTTCAAAAACGTTCAGGTAATTGCTACAGGTTCGTCGGCTTTTGAGTTGTCAGGAAAGATTAACGAGCCTTTAACGGGTCGAAAATACGAAATGATGTTATTGCCTTTTTCGTATGCAGAACTGATAAACAATACCGATTTTCTTACCGAAGAAAGATCCTTAGAACAACGTTTGATTTACGGTTCTTATCCCGAAATCATTAATGATCCTCAAAATGCTGAAGAACATTTAAAGTTGCTTGCCGACAGTTATTTATATAAAGACTTATTTGCCCTGGAAGAAGTGAAAAAGCCTTTACTGTTCGAGAAAATAGTAAAAGCTTTGGCTTTGCAGATCGGGAGCGAAGTAAATTTTTCCGAGTTGGCTCAATTGGTAAAAGCTGATCAGAAAACGGTAGACAAATACATCAATTTACTTGAAAAATCTTTTGTGATTTTTACTTTACCAGCCTTTGCAGGCAATGTGCGTAATGAAATCAAAAAGAATAAGAAAATCTATTTTTATGATACCGGCATTGTGAATGCCATCACGCGTAATTTTAATTCAATCGCAAACAGAAATGATGTAGGTGCATTGTTTGAGAATTATATGATTGCAGAGCGGATGAAGTTTTTACATCAGCATCAAATGGAAGCAGATTGCTTTTTTTGGCGCACTACACAGCAGCAGGAAATCGATTATATTGAAAAAACGAAAGATAAATTATTAGCTGTTGAGTTTAAATGGAACGAAAGAGGTAAAAATAAAATTCCTACAACTTTTACACAAGCTTATCCGGAAGCAGAAACGCTAATCTTATCAAAAACCGATCGGGCAAGCTTTTTGAATGGTTAAATCTTTATAACAAAAAAGCCCGTTTCGGTTAGGAACAGGCTTTATGATTTAACTGATTGTTATAAATTCCCAAGTGTAGAACTAATTCCTAGTTCCCCATGTGCGCCAAGTTGAATTTTAGTATCGTTATCTACTGTGAGAACGTTATGCATAGAATCTTTTTGCCAAAACATATCATCAAAACGAAAAGCTTTTCCTTTCGCTATGCCACTAATGTTTGTAAGCTGCAATAAATTTCCTGTAGCCTGTAATTTAACGTAAATAGTATCTGAGAGTCCGTTTGGCTTTAATACCGATCTTATTGTATTAACAGGTAGGTTGACATAAGAATTCAGATCTAGGTCGAAGGTACTGTTATTTTTAATCTGATAACTGATATCCCCGGGAAGTACCCTTACTTTGATCTTACTAGTCTTGTTATAAACGGTCAAAGTCACTTCAAAAATGCCAGAAGTTTTGTACTGATGTTCAGTTTTACTTCCTTTGGTTTCAATAGTTCCATCGCCATAATTCCAAATATAATTGCTACCTGCGGTTGCATCTTTTGCATTAAGCTCAATTGATTGGGGTAAATACAATGATTTTTTATTAATGTTAAAATCGGTTGTACTAATCTCTGGGGTAGATTGTTTCTTGCAGGCCGCAAGGAAAGAAAGGGCAATAGTAAGCCCCAGTAAACTTTTAAATTTCATGGTAATTGATTTATTTGTGTGTGTACCCAAAACTAATAAATTTCTATAACTAAAAAGTTAATAGATTAAATTATTCACGATTTTTTTGCCCTGAATTGATGACGATCGGATTTATGATGTTTAAATGAATACTGCATCACAGGAGTTTAATATCTTTGAACTTTAATTCAAATCATGAAAAAATACCTGTTCATCATTATATCGTTTTTACTGCCACTTGTTGCTGCAGCTCAAAATCCGGCTAGAGATTATACCAATGCGGTGCTTTGGCAGCAAACGTCGGGCGAGTATAGGGCACTATGCTTTCAGGCTTATAACTTTGCCCGTTTATCGCTAAAAGAAGCTTTATGGGCCGATACCAGTAAAAAACCAAATTGTGTGATTGTTGATATTGACGAAACCGTTTTGGATAATTCTGCTTTTCAGGGGCATGAAATTAAAAAAGGACTAAGTTATGCCCCTGAAGACTGGGCCGAATGGACCAATCTGGCGCAGGCCGATACCGTTCCGGGTGCTTTGGCTTTTTTAAAGTTTGCCGCATCAAAGCATATCGAAACTTTTTATGTGAGTAACCGCGATGAAAAGGATTATAATGCAACACTGAAAAACCTGCAGCACTTTGGCTTTCCCTATGCAGACGATGCGCATTTAATCGTCTCGAAAGGAACTTCAAATAAAGAACCACGCCGCCAAAAAATTACTGAAACACATGATATTCTCCTGTTATGTGGCGATAATTTAAGCGATTTCAGCAATATTTTTTATCGCGAAAATAAAAATACCTTTGCGCAGGTAAACGCAAATCAGAATCTGTTTGGAACAAAGTATATCGTATTACCAAACCCAATGTACGGCGATTGGGAAAAGCCTTTGTATCAGGGAGAAAAACTGAATGATCAGGATAAAGCGAAACAAAGATTAGAACGATTAAAAAGTTACTAAGTTTTATAATTATTCAGCAATAAGTATTACTTTTGCAGCATCATAAAAATAAACATTATGGAGAACAACGAATTAAAGCACAATACAGAAAGTATGAAAACGGCTAACCAGCCAGGAATTTATAAATTAATGATTTTTGGTGTACTGGTTTGCATGGTGGGTACTTACGCACGTTTCGCTTACGATTCGTGGCAAGTATCTTTAGCATCCTGGATTGTTTTGTTCATCGGTGCAATTATTGCCATTAAAGGTGTATTCAAAATATTAGACGCATAAGCGTTCTACTATAAAAATATAAAGCCGGTCATGTTCATTCATGACCGGCTTTTTTGTTTTATCATACAAACCGATCAGCTTTCAAAAACCTGATGGGTTTAATTAAAATTAGTGTGTCTATTTTTTTGGAAAAGCAAATTCAGAAGCAGTTTGGTTAAAGCAGTCCCGCTATACGCTTTACTTCGTTGCACTAAGTGTTCGCTGCTATCGGGTTTAGGATAGAAAGGGCTGCCCGGGTAATTTAAGCCTGACAGGAGCGGGCACCGAACGCAGAGAGGTAAAGCGGATGGCAGGGCTTTCGGAACCGATGCACACAGTAACCTGCTTTTCAAAAAACGGTGAGGATTATCACAATTGCCCCTTAAACTCCCTTCCCGCTACTCCAAACCCAACATTGGGTTACCTAAATATAATTCTGGTATTAAGGGAAAACACGGCGTTAAAAGCTAACCAAAACGCTGTACTTCTTATGGCCATTTGAAGCAAATATTTAAAATGATTATTTATTTAAACACACAAAATCATGAAAAGGAATATTATTGCTATAGCCATAATTTTGGCTCTGTTTGGCTGTAACGCCGAAAAAAAAGACTACGCCGGCGCCGATGTTGTAAGCAATGGAGAGCTCAACCGAGAAAGCTCAGATAGTACCGCTGTAGAGAAAATTGTCAAAACTGCTGATATGCGGTTTCGGGTTAAGGATGTGCAGAAGACCAAAGAACAGCTGAGTAAAACCATCAAAGCCGAAGGCGGAACGGTGGCTGAATTTTCTATCGAAAGCTCCATCCAGGAAACCGATAAGGTTAAACAATCTACCGACTCGCTAAAAGAAATTACCTCCTATCGTACACAGGGATATCTGGTGGCTAAGGTTCCATCCGATAAACTAGACGAATTTACCAATACCATTGCAAAAATGGCTGTCTTTGTCGATAACCAATCGATGAAAATGGATGACCAGAGTATCGCTTATCTCGCCAATAAACTAAAGGCACAGAACAGGATTGATGCGATTGAAAAAATTAATAAAGTAGCCACAAAGAAAAGTGCCAATGTAGAATCTTCTCTTTACATTAAAGATGATTATGTGGATAAGAAAATCGAGAATATGCAAATCGATAGCCGCGTAAAATTCAGTACCATTACCCTTAATTTTTATCAGGACAATACGGTTAAAACGATGATTGTTGCCAATGACAATCTGTACGATTACCGTCCGGCATTTATAAACAGGCTTTGGTTAGGTATTGTAAACGGCTGGACCATATTTAAAGAGATTATAATTGCTATTTCTAATTTATGGATGTTAATACTGGTGGGTATTGCAATCTTCTTTACTATAAAATATTTTATCCGTAAAAATAAATTAGCGATGGAAGAGGCCACCAAAAACATGATCGATCAGGCCAGGCAATAAACAGTTATTTCATTATCGCTCCATGGCCCGTGTTCGCACGGGCCATTTTAAAATATACATTTAACAATAGACCCCGAAATAAATTTACTTCGTAGCTTTCGTTAACTCAGGTAAGGGTGACGGGAACTTTTGGAACTATTTCTTCACCTTAACCGCCAAACCTTTAACCTTGGTTTTGTTATCGCTTACAAAGGATTCCCAACCCGAATAGGTTTTAGATTTACCACCTGTGGTAATTTTCTGAAAGGAATGGCAAACCGCTACGGCTAAACCATCGGTTGCATCTAAAAACTCTGGCGTTTCCTTGAAATTTAACAAGCGTTGCAACATGGCCGCCACCTGCTCTTTCGTGGCATTGCCGCTACCAGTAATCGATTGTTTGATCTTTCGTGGGGAATATTCGGTAACCGAGATATTTCTCGACAGGGCGGCTGCAATAGCAATGCCTTGCGCACGGCCAAGTTTTAATAATACCTGAATATTTTTACCATAGAACGGGGCTTCGATGGCCAGAACATCAGGCTTATACTGATCGATCAAAACCACTGTTTTTTCGAATATCCGTTGAAGCTTAAGAAATGGATCATCTAAATGGGTCATCTTTACCACCCCTAAACTAATCAGTTCTGTTTTATTTCCCTTCTCTAAAATTACGCCATAACCCATCACCGCCGTGCCTGGATCAATGCCCATAATAACCCGTTCCTTTTTTTCGTTCAACATTACAGCAATATTAAGCATATTTGCAAACTAAAAAGATAATCTTGACAGGCAAGAACAAAAAAATATTATCATTTCTCATCAAAGCTGCAATCGTCATATTTGCTTTTTGGTTTATTTACCATAAGCTGGTGGCGAATAAAAATCTTCACGATTTCAGTACACTGTTAAAAGATATTCCTCAAACAGAAATTATTACGGTAATCGGTATCGTGGTGTTACTGATGTTTGTAAACTGGTTTTTAGAGGCCGGAAAATGGAAATACCTCATGAGCCACATTGAGCCCATTAGCTTTTACCGTGCCATCGAATCGGTATTTTGCGGATTAACACTGGCCATTTTTACACCCAACAGGCTAGGGGAGTATGGCGGAAGGGTATTTTTCCTTTCGCCTAAAAGAAGGATTGTGGGCATTGTAGCCATGAGTGTTGGCAGTATCGGTCAATTGGTACTAACCAATGTTTTTGGCGCTATTGCAGCCTGTTTTTTTGTTTACCGGTTTATCCCGATCGATCATGTGCTGTTTATTGCAGTGGTATTTCTGGCCGTATTTTTCTGCCTGTTTTTCCTGGTCTTTTACTTTAATATCCGCTGGTTGAACGGGATTTTGCTCTCCATTAAATTCACCAGGAAATACAAGAAATTTTACAGCATTTTGGGCCGCTACCGAAAAAGAGAACTGTTTAAAATCATTGTATACTGTTTTGCGCGCTACCTGGTATTTAGTTCGCAATATTTCATTTTGTTTATCTGGTTGATCCCGGGTTTGCATTATGCCGATATTATAATGATGACCTGTTTGCTCTTTTTGGTTCAATCGGCATTGCCTTCTTTAGATCTTTTTGATGTAGGCATCAGAAGTGTTACGGCGGTTGAATTATTCAAACATGTAACCGATCAACATGTAGCGGTTATTGCATGTACTGCAAGTATTTGGCTCATAAATATTATAATTCCTGCTATCTTAGGCACTTATTTCGTTTTTAAACTCAATTTTTTTGGAAATCTTAAATCTAATTAGTCTTATATCCGCTGCTTTAACCTTAATTTATGGTTTTTTGGTCCTTAATTTTATCAGGGGATGGCATAACCTGATCTATTTTACGCCTCAAAAATCAGATCCCCAAACCAAAGTTTCCATTATCGTTGCTGCAAGGGATGAGGAAGCGAACATTACCAAAACCATTGATGACCTGATTGCGCAGCAATATCCTAAAGTTTTAACTGAGATTATTATTATTGATGATCACTCTACCGATCGTACCGGCGAAATTGTATTGAGTTATGCGGACAGGAATGTGAAACTGATCAGGCTAAATGAAGACAGGGCCTTAAATTCATACAAAAAGAAAGCCATTCAAACCGCAATAGGAAGCTGCTCCGGCGATCTGATTATTACTACAGATGCCGATTGCAGGATGGGAGCCGATTGGCTGGCGACCATTGTAAACCTGTACGAGCAGAAAAACTATAAAATGATTTCTTCTCCTGTAGCTTACTTTCAGGAGAAAAGTTTCTTTGAGCGATTGCAATCTTTAGAATTTCTATATCTGATTGGCTTAGGTGCCTCTACCATTGGAAACAAGCAACCCTCTACCTGTAACGGTGCAAATCTGGCCTACGAAAAAGCAACTTTTTATGAGGTTGGTGGCTTCCAGGGAATAGATGATCTGGCATCGGGCGATGATGAGTTGCTATTGCATAAAATTGCAGCCAAATATCCAGATCAGATTGGTTTCCTCAAAAACAGGGAAGCCATTGTGTACACCCATGCCAAAGAAACTTTAGGTTCGTTTATACAGCAGCGCAAACGATGGGCCTCGAAAAGCACCCGTTATAAAAACAAAGCCATTATCGTATTGGGGGTACTGATTTGGATTTTTAATCTTTCTATTCTCGCAAATTTTATCACCGGGCTTTTTGTTCCGGGCTTTTTAGCGATCACATTTTATCAATTATTGGTTAAAATGGTTTTAGAAACATTATTTTTATGGGATGTAACCGGCTTTGCAAAAAGACGTAGTTTACTCATTTTAATACCGGTTTTAAATGTGCTGCATGTACTTTATATGGTTTACATCGGCATTGCAGGAAACAGCGGCAAATATAATTGGAAAGGCAGAATGGTTAGATAATGGATAATAGCCCATCAAAAAAAGTATGGTTAAAGTTTAAACGGAATAAATTTGCTTTCGGCGGATTGGTTTTTATTTTACTTTTAATGGTGATGGGCATTCTGGGCTACCTCATTATGCCTGATGATTCTCCAAATGCCAATGTTCAGACGCTTCAGTTAAATAAAAAGAAACCCGGCAGTACATTCACTTTTTTAATTGTCAGCAGAAACCCAAAAGTAGAAAAGCTTAACTTTTTCGAAAGAATGTTAAATGGGCAAACACCAACTTTTAAAAGTATCCCAATTACTTCATATCAGATAAAAGATCAAGCCGTTTTTGTACAGGAATATATCGGCGACGATGAAAAAGCCAAAGAAACGAGGTACGAACTCAAGGACTTGTGCACCTCTTGTGTATTGCCGTCGAAAATGGGTACACCTCAAGCGCTTTTCGAAAAAAATAACATCTACAAACAAACTTATATTTTAGGAACAGATATTTACGGACGTGATTTATTGAGCCGGTTAATTTTAGGTATCCGTGTTTCACTATCGGTAGGTTTAATGGCTGTGCTGATCTCCCTTTTTATTGGCGTGAGTTTAGGTGCGATAGCAGGTTATTTTGGTGGCCGTGTAGATGCTGCGATTAGCTGGTTTATGAATGTTGTTTGGTCGCTGCCATCATTACTGCTGGTTATAGCGATATCATTTGCTTTGGGTAAAGGTTTCTGGCAGATTTTTATTGCGGTGGGCTTATCCACCTGGGTAGATGTAGCCAGATTGGTACGCGGGCAGGTAATGGCTTTAAAAGAGGTAGAATTTGTGGAGGCAGCAAGGGCCTTGGGCTTCAGCACGAGCAGGACCATTATCAAACATATCTTACCTAACATTGCAGGCCCGATTTTAGTGGTGGCCTCTTCCAATTTCGCTTCAGCTATATTATTAGAAACCGGCCTCAGCTTTTTAGGTTTTGGTGCCCAGCCACCGATGCCCAGTTGGGGGAGTATGATCAAGGAGCATTATGGTTATATCATTATGGATGCCGCTTATCTGGCTGTTTTGCCTGGTTTAGCCATTATGTTTACGGTTTATGCCTTTAATGTACTGGCCATAGGCTTACGCGATGCCTTTGATGTAAAAGGACAGAACGTAACCGTTTAATTATAAAAAAAGCAGTACCAACTGCGATACTGCTTTACCCTCAAAAACAAAAATTTACGCTGTGGCAGTCAGTGTATTTCCTGAAACCGTAATCGGATAAACTTTTAGTGCACTTGTGGTGCCACCATCATTCGGTTGGGCTAAAATGCTTCCCGAAGTTGTATACCTCGAACTATGCAGGCCACATTGAATATAATTGCTGGCCTGGATAAAACTTAATGCGCCACCCTGGTGTGGACAAACGGCTTGTGTAGCCACAAATGAGGTACTGGCATTTCCTGTTGCTGTACGGATAAACAATATGCTGTTTACAGTGATGGATGCGCCAACAGCGAGTAACTGCGTACTCAGATCTACGCTTGCGGTAGTACCTGAAGGAACACCCCCGCCATTAGGTTTGTCGGGTTCTGGTGAATCACTTTTTTTACCGCAAGCCGAAAAGCAAGCTCCGGTACAAACCATGGCAACACCCAGTCCCAATGATTTGATAAATTCGTTACGTTCCATAATTGTTTAGTTAATTTATATTTGGTTGAATTTGATCTACTTTGCTTTCTTCTTATCGAAGGAAAACCTTCGGGCAATACTAAAACCCCAACGGTATTGTCCCTTAAGCCAGGAAGTATTGGTATCGGTAATAAATTGCGATTCCTGTATGGCAGTGGCGTTGGTAAAATTAAGGTGGAAAATATGCCCCCCAGTTTCAAACTCCAGTCCGGCGCCAAGCGTTTTGTAATATTGTGTTCCCAATGTGCTTTCCAGATAAGCCTTTTTAGCTTTATCCCTGAACGGAATGGTATAATCGGCAACAAAAGCCATGCGTTTGGTGATTTTGATACGGCCACCAACCGATAAGGCAAGCATATCGTTCTGATCGCCAAAAACAGTAAAATTACGATGGATGTACGAGGGCATGATCAGCATCGAGAAGTTTGAATTGAATTTACAGGCAATTATGGCTTGAACTACATAGGTTAAACGGTCTTGAAATTCGCTGTAGGCATTCACGGCTGTTGGATCAGTTGAGGCTTTTACCGCCGCAATGGTGGTACTGCCAAATAATGTGACCGATACTGGAACTTTCTCATCGGATGTTTGTTCTAGCAGGCGATATTTTAAATTTCCTTCATATAACTGAGTTACTATTCCAGCGCCTTTTGCCCTGGCTAAGCCTACAGAAAGTTTATCGCTGATTCCATATTCAAAACCGATGCGGATATCCGTTGATTGATCCAGACCAAAAAAGTTTTTAATTCCACCCCCATGGCCAGCTATATCTCCAAACCGGTGGTCTACCCTAAAATCCAATTCGTTTTTAAAAATGGTTTCATTGGTTTGGATGTTAATGAGTTTAGTGGCCTTAAAAGTTGCGCTTACATTTTTCTTTTCAATGGGCATCTTCAGTGCATTTTCAAGCGAATCCTGGGCGAAAGCCAAAGTTGGCAAGCCAATAATAAATAGGTATGTAAGAGATTTCAGATGATATTTCATAAGGTTTTATTTTTTAGGTTGATAAGTTGCGGTCATTTTTACCAGCACTATTTCTGCAATTTTATTGAAAACAATTGTTGGGATTTTGATAGCATGATCAGCAAGTTTCACATTAAATGCTGAAGTTGCCCTCACCTCATCAGCTGTAATCACCAGCGAACCTTTGACCTGATATTCTTTGGTAACGCCATGAATTTGCAGGTTTCCTTTAATGGTGATTGGATAAGTGCCCGGTTTTGAAAAATCAATTTGTTCTATAATTTTTCCTTTAAAATCTGAAGTGGGGTATTTATCGCTTTCAATATAGTTTTCGTTAAAATGTTCCTGCATCAACTTCTTTTTAAATTGAAAAGAAGTATTGTTGATCTTGAAAATGATCTCGTTGGTTTTGATATTAATGGCCGAAGCGCCTGTTTTGCTCAACGCATCAATATCTTCTACAGGTGTTGAAGAGAAAAATGAAGAAGTTACATTTTTACTTGTCCATATCTGCGCTTTTATACCGGTACATAATAACAAGGTTATTAAGGTGAAAAGTAATTTTTGCATAGCTGTATTTGTTTAAATTTTTAATGAAACCATCTGATTTTAGCATTAATCTTTATTTATTATTCCGGCATACCTTTATCAACCCAGGCTTGTAGTAATGCTCTCTCGTTCGTGGTTAAAGAGCCGCCTTTGGGCATCGTTTTAGTAACCAAAACCGCATTAGCTACGCGGGCATCATTTTTTATGGAGGCTAATCCGTTTAATGCCCATACACCTTTCATGGCCCCATTTGGCCCATGGCAACTATTGCATTTGGTTTGAAACAGTGCCCCGCTAAAATTAGTGTAGGTTACATTCGCCGTGGTTACAGGTGTTGGACCATTGGGTGTTGGTGTTTCTGGCTTTAATTCCTCTGCCTGTTTTTTTGAGCAGGCAAAAAGCAAGGCGGTAATGGTGGCTAGTAAAAAGATAGAATTTTGTTTTTTCATAGGTATTTAGTTAAGATTAAAATTGGTGGTAGATTCATTTCTATATCATGTTCGATTGGTATGTGGCGCAATTGAAATTCTTGCCTTCACGTCTGAATTAGTTTTTGCTTTTACTGATATGCACAGCATGATCAGAAATACAGCAAATAGAATTGCGATAACTTGTTTTTTTGCAGCCATATCCGATTTTTTAAAGATTAATGTTTTGTTTATTCAAAAACCATAACTGTTTTTACAGCAACCAAAGGTTTTTAAGTAATTTCTGTTGAAATCTTAATCGTTACGTACACTTTTTTGAATTGGTTGCCTGCAATAAAAAAAAACACAAAAAAAAGCCGCCCCGATTTTTACATCAGGACGGCTTTCAAGATAAATTATGTCTAAAACCTAGTTAAAATCTTCAGCCTTTAATGGCGGATTAACTTTAATATCTTTAATTACAACTGAAAACTCCTGTGAACCTTGTGGGGTTGCCACCGATTGGGTTAAAGTAAACGGAAATAATACATCACCAACTTTCTTGTAGTTTGAATATTCCGTTGCCTGGCTAATTTCAGCTCCACCTTTGGTAGTGGTGCTCTCATCTTTTAAAAGCAGGCCCGATTTGGTGTCGTAATATTCAGTTTTCTTTTTGCCTGAAGGAGAAGTGATATTTAATTTAAATGCATCAGCAGTACCCACTTTGGCAGTACCTGCAGATTCAATTTTAGTTCCATCAGTGGCATAATATAGCTGACCACCATAACCTCTATCATCTTTCTTTTCAGCCAGATCATCGCCCGTTAAATCGGCTTTTTGACCCATTTGCATCGCATAACCAGTTTTGCCATTGTAAACTTGTTTCATCGCCGTTTGACCTCCCATAGAAATTTCCATGCTGCTTAAGTTAGGCGCCATATTTTTGATGGTAACTGTAAGTTTTTGACCTTGCATTTCCATTTCACCATTTTGCTGTAATGACGTGATTTTTTTAATGGCTTCTTCACCTCCAATGGCTTTAATGTAGTTTTTGATAATTTCTGCAGGTGCAGCTGTTGGTACAGCAGCAGTTTCGGTTGCTTTTACCGAATTTGCATAGTTATCATAAACCTGTGTTTTAAAACCTGCTTTAGTTAAACCTGCTGCAAATGCGTCGGTTTTGCCTACAATAACAATACGTGTATTGTCGTGGTTAAAGTATTTTTTAGTTACCCTTAAAATATCGTCGGTTGTTACCGCATTAATCTTTTGTAAATAAGTACGGTAAAAATCTTTGGGTAAGTTATTAATCAAGATATTGCTCGCAAAACCTGCAGTACGGGCCGGATTTTCTAAACCCAGAGCAAACGATCCGTTGAAAAGGTTTTTCGCATTTTGTAATTCATCAGCAGTTACCTTTGTGGTACGAATGGTGTTAATTTCTCTTAAAAATTCTACTACTGCACTGTCGACTTTCTCATTTCTAACCGCAGCATTGGCCGAAAATTTAGACTGGAAACGACCCGAACCTGTGCTCGAATACGCACCATAAGTAAAGCCATGTTTCTCACGAAGGTTATCAAATAATCTCGATTCACCGCCACCACCTAAAATCTGGTTGGCCAATAAAATCGGAAAATAATCAGGGCTGCTCATTGGCAAGTCGATTAAGTTTACAACGGTAATTTCCGATTGAACGGCGTTGCTCACATTAATGATATCAACTTCGGTTTTGGCAGGATTAGCAACTTTAGTCAGTACTGGTAAAGTTAATGCAGTTCCTTTCCAATCGCCAAAGGCTTTCTCTGCTAAAGCTTTGGCTGCTTCCGGTTTAATATCGCCTACAAAGGTTAAATAACCTCTTGATGGGGTAATGTATTTCTTATAAGCTGCTTTTACGTCATCTAAAGTAATGCCTGTGATAGAAGCTTCGGTTTCAAACTCTCCGTAAGGATGATTTTTGCCATAAGCCAATGCGTTTACAACACGTGCTGAAATGGCTTTTGCACTTTTCTCATTCGATTTTAATCCAGTGATGGTTTGCGATTTTAGTTTTTCGAAAGATTCTGCGGGGAAAGCAGGTTTACGGATGCTCTCTGCCATTAAAGCAAATGCCTGAGGGAAATAACGGGTTAAAGCAGAAACACTCCCGCCATTGGCACCAGCACTTACATCTGCACCCAGCTGGTCTACCGCCTCATCAAACTGAGCTTTTGTTTTGGTGGTGGTTCCTTCATTCAGCATATTGCCCATTAAACCAACAACGCCGGCTTTTGCGCCTTCAGTAATAGGACCTGCATCGATACTATAACTGGCCGATACTTTTGGCAGTTTATGGTTTTCTACCACCAAAACAGTAATGCCATTTGCTAATTTATAAATAACAGGATCGCCAACAGTAATAACAGGCGCTGGACCTGGTTTTGGTTTGTGGCTTCGATCTATAGTTTGTGCTGAAATACCTTGAGCCAATAAGGAAACTGCAGCTATAATGAATAATTTCTTCATGTTTTTAATAATTAAAATGAAAAAGCGGTCAGCTTATTTCTTAGGTAAGTAATACAATACAACTCTTTGGTTTTTGTTCAGGTACTTTTTAGCAACGTCTCTAATCTCCTCGCGGGTAATGGATCTGATGACCTCAAGTTCCTTGTTGATATCGTTTGTATCCTTATCATGGAAAGTATAACCATCTGCAAGATTTTCGGCAACGCCTAACATTTTACTGTTTGCACTTACATAGTTGTTTTCGAATTTATTCTGCAGTTTTTTATAGTCGCTTTCGCTAATTAAATCGGTTTGAAGACGTAAAACTTCTTCATCGATATCTTTTAATAAATCGTTAAGCGGTGTATTTTTATTGGGTAATGCCAGGGTGATGTAAGCGCCGTAATCTTCAAGCGAATAGTTAAAAGCAGCAACCTGTAAGGCTGTTTTCTTTTGATCGACCATTTTAGTGCTTAATCTCGAGCTTCCGCCTTCTGATAAAACAGAGCTGATCATACCTAATACCTTGCTCTCTTTGCTCTTCATGCCTGGTACACGATAAGCCGCGAAGATGGCTGGGATTTGAATATTCGCATCGTAAGCGGTATCGATAATCTCTTTGGTAATTTCTGGTAACTTGAATTCCTGACGTACAATTGGTGCACCTTTAGGTACTTCGGCGAAGTATGATTTTACTAAAGCTTTAGTCTTCTCTATATCTAAATCGCCGGCAATGGTTAAAACCGCATTGTTAGGCACATAATACTTTTTAAAGAAAGCAATAAACTCGCTCAGTTTTGCGGCATCTAAATGCTCCATTGAGCCAATTGGCTGCCAGCGGTAAGGATGACCAGCAAACAAATGCCCGAAAATTTTCTCTGTAAATTTTCCATATGGTGAGTTGTCTATGCGTAAACGTTTTTCTTCTTTTACTACTTCGTTTTGCGTTTTTACCCCGCCTTCGTTAATTACCGGGTGTAACATTCTTTCACTTTCTAACCATAAACCGAGTTCCAGTTGGTTTGAAGGAAAAAGTTCGTAATAAAAAGTACGGTCCTGAGAGGTATTGGCATTGTTCTGTCCGCCATTACTACTCACTAATTTCATAAATTCACCTTTTTTGATATTATTCGAACCTTCAAATAATAAATGTTCGAAAAAGTGGGCAAAGCCTGTACGTTGGGTTTCTTCATCTTTAGAGCCAACATGGTACATTACTGAAACGGCAACAACGGGAGCGGTTTTGTCTTGGTGTAGGATGACATGGAGACCATTGTCCAGGTCGAATTCCGTAAACTGTACTTTTTGGGCAGAAGCACTTAAGCACAGACCGGAAATGGCCAAAGCAAAAAGAATTCTTTTTTTCATAGATAATTTGTTTTTAATGATTAGAAATAATCAAAAGCGAAAGCGAGCAACTATTTCATTAAATAAGTTAATTTGGATTTTTCACTAGCGTGAAGAATAATAAGGATGGGCCTAAATTATGGATTTAAACAAAAAAAAGCGAGTATTTACACTCGCTTTTTTTAATATATTTTTATCTCCAGGCCTTGTATTGGTTAATTAAGCCATTGGTAGAACTATCGTGGCTCGAAACTTTTTCGCTGCCAGCCAGTTCGGGAAGAATCTTTTTGGCCAATTGCTTGCCAAGTTCTACGCCCCACTGATCGAAACTAAAGATGTTCCAGATAATTCCCTGAACAAATATTTTATGCTCGTAAATGGCTACTAAGCTACCCAAGGTATATGGCGTTACTTTTTTCAATAATATAGAGTTTGTTGGACGATTGCCTTCAAATACTTTAAACGGCGCAATTTTTTCAATCTCTGCAGCTGATTTACCTTCTTTCTTTAACTCGGCGGTTACTTCTTCTTCGGTTTTACCGTTCATTAAAGCTTCAGTTTGTGCAAAGAAATTAGATAGTAAGATCGGGTGATGATCGCCCAGTGGATTTAAACTCTGTGCCGGAGCAATAAAATCGGCAGGGATAATTCTGGTACCCTGGTGGATTAACTGGTAAAAGGCATGCTGGCCATTTGTTCCAGGTTCGCCCCAGATAATCGGTCCGGTTTCATAATCAACCTCATTCCCGTTTCTATCAACATGTTTACCGTTGCTTTCCATATCTCCCTGTTGGAAATAAGCCGCAAAACGGTGCATATACTGATCGTATGGTAAAATAACCTGTGTTTCTGCATTGTAGAAATTAATGTACCAAACCCCTAACAAACCTAAAATTACCGGTAAATTGCTTTCGAATTCGGCAGTTTTAAAGTGCTCGTCGGTTGCGTGTGCACCAGCCAGCAATTGTTTAAAATTATCGAAACCTATACTTAAGGAGATGGATAAGCCGATAGCGCTCCATAATGAGTAACGACCGCCAACCCAATCCCAAAACTCAAACATATTTTCGGTATCGATACCAAAAGCCGAAACATCTTTGGCATTGGTAGATAAAGCTGCAAAGTGTTTAGCAATATCATTTTCTTTTCCACCTTTATCTAAAAACCATGTACGGGCAGAGTGTGCATTCGTCATGGTTTCCTGTGTCGTAAAAGTTTTTGATGCGACTAAGAATAATGTGGTCTCGGCATTTAAATCGGCTAAGGTTTCGGCGATGTGTGTGCCATCAATATTCGAAACGAAGTGAATGTTTAAGTGGTTTTTATAATGCTTTAAAGCTTCGGTAACCATTACGGGACCTAAGTCTGACCCACCGATACCGATATTAACCACATCAGTAATGGCTTTGCCGGTATAGCCTTTCCATTCGCCGCTGATGATGCTGTTGCTAAATTTCTCCATTTTAGCCAGTACCGCATTTACTTCGGGCATCACATCTTTGCCATCAACAAAAATTGGGGTATTGCTTAAATTCCGAAGGGCAATATGAAGCACGGAGCGGTCTTCGGTTTCATTAATCTTATCGCCGTTATACATCGATTTTATCGCTTCGTCCAATTTACACTCGCGTGCCAATTGAATCAATAATGCCAATGTTTCATCGCTGATGCGGTTTTTGCTGTAATCCAGCAGAATATCCTCAAAAAAAACAGAAAACTTATTGAAACGATCTGCATCCTCAGCAAAAAGATCTTTAATGCTTTTTTGATTAATATCTATAAAATGATCGGCTAAATACTTGTAGGCCTCTGTTTCTGTGAAATTTACTTTAGGTAACATAATCTTTGTTTTTTTGTAAAAGTAATAAAGCAAAAATTTAAAATGGTCTTTTTAATGTTCTAAATCAATAAGAATTTTTAATGTCGATTAAACCACTTAACTTTAATACACCGTCCCTGTTAGTTCATCTATTATTTTAACCTTTAATTCTACGTTATGTTAGAAAATTTAAATGAAATGGTGCGTGAAAACGTACAGGAGAGTGTTGTAAACAATACTGCTATTCCGAACGAACACAATGAAGCGGTAATTCGGGCTGCGTCGGGTTCGATTTTCGATACACTGAAAGACCAGGTATCATCAGGTAATATTGGCGCATTAACGGATATATTTAATGGTAACAAGGCAGAAGGTACTCAGGTTGTCGCGCAGGCTTCGGGGAGTTTTATAGATAAATTAAGTGGTCTGGGCATTAATGCCGATACCGCAAAGTCTTTGGCGGCAAGTATTATTCCTGGCCTAATAGCCAAGTTTACGCAAAAAACAAATGACCCGAACGATAGTGCTTTTAACATCAAAGATGTGTTGGGAAGTTTGGGTGGTGATGATGGTAAATTTGATGTGAGTGATGTAATCGGGATGTTTAATGGTGGCGGGCAGGCACAGCAACCTGGCCAAACCGGTGGCGGCGGTATTATGGATAAACTGAAGGGGATGTTTGGGTAAAAACAGTTGAAGATAATTATTTACTGAGTGCTTTTAAATAATTATCTTCGGAAAATTTTATAAAATATGTTTAGAGCGCTCTCAATATTGGCAACATGCTGCCTGTTTTTTTGTTGTTTCTTTTTTTCTTCTTGTGAAAAAGATGGTGTAACCAAAATTGATACCTTAAGAATCATCGACACACTCGATGTTGACCGCCCGATAAATCTAAAAGCCACAAAAGGCATTTACGGAACTCGGATCACCATTTCTTGGACACCAATGCCATTGGCTCAAAAGTATCAGCTATATAAGTTTAATGATGTTACCCAGAAGTATGTTTTGTTAAAAGAGTTAACCGATACTACTTTTGATGATACAGCAATAGCAAAATCTTTGACAAAGAACTTTTATAAAGTTAGAACTTACAATAGTACAAAGTTTTTTAGTCGGTTTAGTGATGCAGATTTTGGATATACCTCTGCATTTAACTATTATAAAGCACTATCTTTTGGTTCAGAAGGATCGGGCGCTACACAGTTTAACTTTAATATGCACGTTGAAGTTGATAAAACCGGAAATATTTACGTTAGCGATGAAGGGTTAAACAGGGTTTTGAAATTCAGTTCTACTGGAAGTTTTATTGAGCAATTTTACAGTGGATCTGCTGCCAGAGCCGTCGCATTTTTTAGTAATGGCAATTATATTGCTACTCGCACCCAGAGCAGTAGCTATGTGCAGATATTTAATCCTAATAAACAACTGATAAAGGAATGGGGTACTTATGGTACAGGTGATAGCAATTTCGGTAATATTGAATGTTTGACGATAGATGATGAACAGAATATCTGGATCGTTGATGGTGTGAATCATAGGATAAAAAAGTATGATCAAAATGGTAATCTCCTTTTGAAATTTGGAAAACAAGGAAAATCAGAAGGTGATTTTGATGCCCCATTTGGTATATGCTATTTCAGAAACAAAATATACGTTTCAGATACAAGGAATAATCGTATTGAAGTATTTGACAAGAACGGTAAATTCTTAAAAATTTTTGCTGTAAAGGGCTACCTTTTTGGATTAAGGGCATTTGGTGATAATATCTACATAGCCAACTCAGGCGAAAGCGTTATTATTAAGACTGATGAAAACGGAGATATTCAAGAAAAAATAGGTGCCGGTTCATTTTTGAATTTAGTAGATGTTACAGTTGCACCGAATGGAGATGTTATTGCCTGCGATGTTTATGGAAGAAGGATAATCGTATTTAAAAAAGGTTAAAATTTGCTTCTATAAAATTACGTAAAGCCATTCTTATACAGGATGGCTTTTGTCATTGTAGACAATTCCATCTCTCCTCAAAATTGTTTAGCTTAGGGCACCTAAACTAAATAGTTCATACATGAAGAAAATATTCCTGATCGGTTTTTCGTTGCTGGCATTAAATTCTTTTGCCCAAAAATCAGATTTAAGACCATTGGTTTCGAAAAAAGCGGATGCCATCGAACAAAAAGTAATTGCCTGGAGGCGCGATTTTCACGAACATCCTGAATTGGGAAATACTGAAGTAAGAACAGCTGGCATTATTGCAAAACATCTGGAATCTTTAGGTATACAGGTCAAAACAGGTGTCGCAAAAACAGGGGTGGTGGGTGTGCTAAAGGGCGGCAAACCCGGGCCAGTTGTGGCCTTGCGTGCCGATATGGACGGCTTGCCGGTTACCGAGCGGGTAGATGTTCCATTTGCCTCAAAGGTAAAAACACAATATAACGGACAAGAAGTAGGTGTAATGCATGCATGCGGGCATGATAGCCACGTGGCCATTTTAATGGGCGTAGCAGAAGTGCTGGCTTCTATGCAAAAAGATATTCAAGGAACGGTGAAATTCATATTTCAACCTGCTGAAGAAGGTGTACCTGCCGGAGATGAAGGTGGTGCAGCCTTAATGATTAAAGAAGGTGTACTCGAAAACCCTAAGGTTGATGTGATTTTCGGTTTGCATATTAATTCTCAAACCGAAGTTGGGGATGTAACTTATCGCCCGGGTGGAACAATGGCTGCTGTAAACGATATGAAGATTACCGTTACCGGCCGCCAGGCACATGGGGCTTATCCATGGAGCAGTATCGATCCGGTGGTGGTTTCGGCTCAGATTATTAACGGTTTGCAAACTATTGTGAGCCGGAATTTAAATGTGACCGAAAATCCAGGCGTGGTTACCATAGGAGCCATTAATGGTGGTGTTCGGTCGAATATTATTCCCGAAAAGGTAGAAATGCTGGGCACGGTACGTAACTTTAGCAAGGAAGATGAGTCCATGTTTATCGAAAGGATTAAAACCATCGTAACCAAAACGGCCGAAGCAAGTGGGGCTACCGCCGAGGTTAAAATCCCCTACAGCAACCATTATCCGGTTACTTTTAATCATATTGCCCTAACCGAAAAAATGCTGCCAAGTATGCAAAATACAGCAGGTAAAGATCATGTGAAATTAAAACCACCCGTTACAGGCGCAGAAGATTTCTCTTTCTTTCAGGAAAAGGTACCTGGCTTATTTGTGTTTTTAGGTGGAATGCCAAAAGGTAAAGACCCCTTAAAGGCCCCATCGCACCATACCCCCGATTTTTATCTTGATGAAAGCGGCTTCGTATTGGGTGTTAAACTGCTTTCAAATCTTACTTTAGATTATATGTCGATGAAGAAATAAGATGATGGTTAAATCATCTTATTTCTTTACTGGCTTTTTGCCAAACTGCCTAGGGTAATACGAAAAGGTCGTCATAAAGTATTGTTGTAATACATTTTGAGTGCCCAGGGTAAAACTGTTGGCGCCACCGTAATTAATGATGTTGGTGTTTTGATGAAGTAAATCCATTGCTGAGAATTTAAACTCGGCATTATTCCCTTTCAGAAAGCGATAAACCGCACTGGCATTCCAGATGGCAAAATTAATACTGGCAGCACTGTTCGATTTGCTGGAGTTAAAGCTGATGTTACTGCTTAAGGTAAATTTTTTGGTCACATTGTAAATGCTGCTTAAAGAAGTAGTTATATTTAATCCACTGTATTTGGTGTTAAAAGCTTCCTGCTCCGATCGATAAGTGTTAAAACCCTGTGCTACTTCAGTAGCAAATTTATCCTTGTAGGTATAGTTTAAACTTAATTTTGCTTCTGTATTTAAAGTATTCGAAAAACTGAATACATCATTCAAATAACCTGGGTTTTTGGCAATATTTATACCTCCATTTAAGCCTAACTGCAGTTCTGAAGTTTTTAGTTTCAAAGCTTTTCTTAAATAACCATTAGCATATAAATACTTATTTCCATTGGCATTGGTTAAATAAGCTGTACGCTTATTTTGGCTGTCGATAAAAATACTGTCTACTATAGCATCATCAATCATACCCGCCGAAATACTAAAGTTATAATTTAAGGTGTTTTTGCTTTTCTGATCCGACCGGTCTAAGCTAAAGTTAATGGATCTGTTAGTGGCTTCCCGCAGTTTAATATTCCCCCGCTGCAAATTGTACAAATTGGTACTATCGGTTAAAGGAGCCAGTTGTTGTAAATTGGGTATGGTGATATCTGTTTTATAGGTTAATGATATTGAATTATAAGATTCGCCGTACTGATAATTGCTATAATTGATATTTACCTCTGGCACAAATCTGTTGTAAGTTCGGTTAATATTTTGCTGCGCCTTATCCGACTTGTTATCCTGAAAAATAAAACGCTGTTTCGCAGAAATCCCAATATTTAAACTTTTGCTGAATCTGTTTGATAAACTCTTGTGGAAAGATTTACTTAAAGTTAAGCCAGGGGTTTCGTCAACGGTACTGATTTTGGTATTATTGCTTAAATAGGTATTTGTAGCATAGGTACCAGCCGTTAAATCTTCTACCAGGTTATGATCGGTGCTGTTGTTAAGTGCTAAATTATTGTTTAAGGATAAATCGAAGTTTGCAAGATTTTTATAGCCGAACAATAATGATTTTAAATTCGGCAGTTCTAATGATAAGGTCTGGTTAAAAGATTTCCGCTGTGTATCATACCGCCTGTCATAATCTCTATTAGTGGACGCATTTACAAAGGATCTGAAAGAAGTTAAATTCGATCTCTGGCTGTCATTGTCATTTACTGATAACTGATAATTTGCGTTAAGCCCACCAAAAGTATGTTCTTTTCTGGTGATATAATTGGGAGACATACCATACCTTATACCAAGATTAAAGCCCTTGTTATTAAAATCATTTTGACCTTTTGTATTATTGGTGCTTGTTAACACATTTTGGCCATTAAAAGCACTTCTTTGCGTGTCGTTACTGGAGTTGCCATTGTTTAAAGACATCGATTGGTTAATATTTAAACGGTGGTTTTTTTTAACAAAATCGAGACTGGAAGTAAAGTTTTGATTGGTTGAGGTGCTATTACCCGTGGTGGTGTTGGTGTCGAATATTTTATCAGTAGCATTAATAGATGTGGTTGTTTGCGCGTCATATCTATTTTCATTGTTTCTATTCTGCACAAAATAGTTCGCATTTATGGTACTTCGTTTATCGTACACAGGCTTTTCAATGAAATTATAAGTAAAAGTTACGCCGCCAATATTCGGTTGATTAATGCCTGATTGTCTGAAATCGGGCTGATACTCTACATTCGTCGTTAGGCCTTTAAAAGTGCTGTTAGCGGTTAGCGATCTGATGCTATTGGCGGTTTTATTAATGTTGTTGCTTGCGCCAATAATACCGAGTTGCATTTTGGGCGAAAACACATTAAAACTTGCATCAGTTTCGTACTTTTTAGTGGTGCCATAACCCGCACCAATTTTGCCAAAATAACCAATGTCTTTTCCTTTTTTAAGCTTTAAATTAACCGTTAAGGTACTGTCAAGCGGGTTACTCTCATTCCGTTCCCGGTAAACCTGCACCTTGTCTAATGCATTTTTTGCAATGTTTTGGGTAGCCATTTTAATATCTCCGCCAAAAAATTGTTTTCCGTTTACCAATAAACTCTTTACTTCACGGCCGTTAACGGTAATCTGTCCGTCACCCCATAGGGTTACATTGGGTATTTTGCGCAAAAGGTCTTCTACAACTGCATTACTATCCAATTTAAAAGCTGCGGCATTAAATTCTAAGGTATCGCCATTCATGGTAATGGGGGCTACCCTAATCTCTACATCCTGTAAATTGTTGTCTTTTATCGAGATAATTAATGTTTTTAAATCCAGTGCGGCTTTCCCGTCAATAATGGTGAAGTTTTTACGGAGCAACTGGTAGCCAATATGACTTATTTCTACATACATTTTAGCATTGAGTGGCAAGTTTTTGAAGCTAAACTCGCCATAGTTATTGCTCAGCTGATAGCTGATTAAGGTACTATCGCCTTTAAACAACGATACTGTTGCCGATTTTAAATTGTAGTTGTGTGTGGTATCTCTGATCACACCCTTTACTGCCCCAATTTGTGTAGGGTTAGCTTGTTGTGCTTTAGCATTGTAAGAACTGAATAAGATTAAAAATACGATGAGGTAGCGTAAGGTATGGCGCATTTAGATGGGGAAATTAATTTTGTTTAGGTTTAAGTTTAATAATGATTGGGTTGCTCTTTTTATTCTGCGTTTTAAAATAAGCTTCCAGATTTGGCGGGTACTTCGTTGTTTTGCCTTCGCTTTGCTCTTTAAAAGTAAACATGGCCAAAGAAGAATAATTAGTGTACAAATAACCGTTTTCGTACATATGAAAACCACGGTTCAGAAAATCATAGAAATTACCGCTGGCATCAGTAACGGGTAAAAAAGACGAAAGTGAATCAGGCTCCAGATCCTGTATAGAAGTTAACTCACTGCTTTTTAGGTTATAAATAAGCGCCTTTTTCATTCCTGTGTCCCAGCCATAATTATGCATTTTGAGAAAAAGATTATTGCCAATTAAATATGTATTACTTAAGCTGTAAAAAACCTTTGGGTTGTTCCTGAAATATTCCCCACGCTTTTTAACGTAAACCGGATTGGTTGTGAAATCATTCGGTAAGGAATTGGCGGCTGGAAATATAATGTGGTAGGCAAGCGAAAGTTTGGAAGGACTGGCTTTATAGATATTGTAAGAATAGTAGTTGAGGTAAAACATTTCATTTTCAACTCCGTATTTATAGAAACGCTCACCCGATCCCCAAAATTCATCGGTTTCATATCTTTTTATATTATAAGGGAAATAACCAACCGAATCCGTTTTGTTAATTATTCCAAGTTCGTAGAGCGTACTGTCTGTTCCTTTTTTTACTTTAAAATCTGGCCTTATTGATGTATTATTATTTGCAATTTTATAATCTCGACTAGTATTTTGCTTGTAGTAATCTTTAATCATTACTTTTTTGACCTGTTTTCCAGTTAAATCAAAATAGAATGCACGAGGATGGGCAAAAACGACTATATAATTAACATTATTTTCTTTTTCCACAGTAAAACCATAAAACTCCGCTTTGTTTTTATCATTCTTTTCTGGTTGTATATTACTTGCATTGATTTTAGATTTATACTTGCCGTCTTTCGAAAAAACTAAGATTGCCTTGGTATCGTAGTCAAAAATTACATAATTATCATCTACGATTTTTAGCTGGCTAATATTGCCAAACAGACTTTCTTTAGTCGTTTCGAGGGGGATAAATTCTACTTCGCTAAAAACCTGAGAAACAGCTGCGCCACGCGCAGTTTGAGGGTCGATACGCAGTGTGGCCATTTCAGAGCTATCTATTTTGCCTGTTTGCGCAAATGTTGCCGTACAGAAAAATAAATACCCTAAAATAAAAAAGAGCATTTTCATTTGTGTTGGTTAAGATGTTAATATTTGTTTGGTATTAACAGACTGATTTGAACTTCGCCACTTTATATAATGGCGTGTATTTGAATTCCGGTCGATCTGATAAATATTCCCGAAAATTAATCAATTAAATAGTTAGTTGATTGTTCATTTTTTGATTTTAACAAGTTTTAACAGCTAAGTTACTGGAAGTGTTAATTTACGGTTACTCGTGGTTAAAATATAAGTCATTTAATTTTAGCCTAATGCCTTTTGATATCCTTAATTTTTCAATGGTAAAAGAATCTAGATTATTGTAAACCATTAAGAAGTGAAGATAATTAAGGTTTTAGTCAGATCCTCTTAATGTCCTTAATTTCTCAATGGTAAAAGGATCTAAATTATTGTAAACCATTAAGAAGTGAAGATAATTAAGGTTTTGGTCAGATCCTCTTAATGTCCTTAATTTCTCAATGGTAAAAGGATCTAAATTATAAACCATTAAGAAGTTAAGATAATTAAGGTTTTGGTCAGACCCTCTTAATGTCTTTAATTTCTAAATGGTAAAAGTATTATGGCTGTTTTCTCCACCATTAATAAGGGATGATCGTTAAGGTTTTGGTTAGCTCTCCTTAATAGTATCTCATATTTACTATATTTGCTACCATGACCAAAGAAAATATTCAAGATTTAAGGGACAGAGTAACGTCGCTGAGGAGGTATCTTTGACGTTGATGAGCTACTTTACGCCATACGCGAAGAAGAAAAATTAACAATGGCGCCCGATTTCTGGGACGACCCTAAAAAAGCAGAAAAAATTCTTGCCGAAATTAGTTCAAAGAAAAAATGGACGGATGGCTTTAACCAAACCAATAACGCGGTTGAGGATGCAGTAGTAATGTTCGAATTTTTTCAATCGGGTGATGCTTCTGAAAAGGAATTACAAGACCAGTTCGACATTAGTAAAACTGCCGTAGAAGAGCTGGAACTTAAAAATATGCTCCGTAGCAAAGAAGACCAGCTTTCTGCCGTTTTACAAATTACTGCCGGGGCCGGTGGAACAGAAAGCTGCGATTGGGCTTATATGTTGATGCGGATGTACATGATGTGGGGAGAAAAGAATGGGTATAAAATTACCGAGCAGGATAGTCAGGAAGGGGAGGTAGCCGGTATAAAATCGGTAACGCTTCAATTTGATGGCGATTTCTCTTACGGTTATCTTAAAGGCGAAAATGGTGTACACCGTTTAGTACGGATTTCTCCATTCGATTCGAATGCCCGCAGGCATACGTCTTTTGCCTCTGTGTATGTTTATCCCCTGGTTGATGATACCATACAGATTGATATTAATCCTGCTGATATAGAATTTGAAACATTCAGGGCTGGTGGAGCAGGCGGACAAAATGTAAACAAAGTTGAAACAGCTGTGCGTTTATACCACAAACCTTCAGGCATTATTATTAAAAACCAGGAATCGCGATCGCAGTTGCAGAATAAAGAGAATGCAATCCGTTTATTAAAATCTCAGTTATATGAAATTGAAGAACGGAAACGTAATGAAGCAATTGCTGCGGTGGAGGGATCGAAAAAGAAAATAGAATGGGGCTCACAAATCAGGAGTTATGTGCTCGATGATAGGCGTGTAAAAGATCACCGTACCAATTATCAGACCTCAAACCCTGATGCCGTTTTGAATGGCGATATAAACGATTTCCTGAAAGCTTATTTAATGGAATTTTAAAATCAAAAAAATGGCAAAGTCATCTATCATTATAATTTTGTTGCTTATGGTAATTCGCTATTCCAATGCGCAAGAAGTTGTGCCCCTGTATTCAGGAGAAATTCCCGGAGCCAAGGCTACGCCTGCTGATTATGTAGAAAATACTGAGGTTCGTGCCAATGGTACTTTGAGTATTACCAAAGTATCGGTGCCAACATTTACGGTTTTTGAAGCACCTAAAAATATCGCCAACGGAACTGCAGTAATCATTTGCCCGGGTGGAGGTTATGGTGCATTAGCGTTTAGTCACGAAGGAACCGATGTGGCCAAAAGATTTAATGCCATTGGCGTTACCGCTTTTGTATTGAAGTACCGGTTACCGAGCGATCAGATTATGGTTGATAAAACCTATGGGCCTTTACAGGATGCACAGCAAGCGATATACCTGATCAGGAAGAATGCCAAAAAATATGGAATTAAAACCAACAAGATCGGGATTATGGGCTTTTCGGCTGGTGGTCATTTTGCCTCTACCCTTGTTGCACACTATAATGATCTTAAAATTGCCAATCTGGAAAAGATAACGCTAAAGCCTAATTTTGCTGCATTAATTTACCCTGTAATTAGTTTTGAAGAATCGGTGCATACCGGTACCATGAAGAATTTATTGGGGCCAAATCCTGCTGATAGTTTAAAACATTATTTCTCTGCCAATAAAAATGTAAATAAAAAAACGCCTCCTGTCTTTTTTGTGCATGCTAAAGATGATAAGACTGTGCCTTACCAAAACAGTGTGTTGATGAATGGGGCACTAAAGCAGCATCAGGTAGCAACCGATATTTACCTGTACGAAAAAGGTGGTCATGGTTTCGGTTTGATCAACAAAACTTCTGATGTAGACTGGTTTAACTTGTTGGCTACCTGGATGAAAAAAGAGAAATTTTAATATCTTTGCCGATATTTTAACCTCTTAACCAGAAATTTTAATGCAAAAAACAATTAAATATGTGATGGTGGCCCTGGTGGCGATTATTGCAATTGCAGGTTGTAAAAAAGAAATTAATTGGAATGCACGCCTGGATCCGAACAGCAACGGTTGCCAGTTAACGACAGTAAATACCGATTTAGGTATGTTTGGTCAATATTCAATTAGCTATACTTACGATGCTTCAGGTAAACTCACTAAGGCTACAAGTGATGGTGAATCTAGGGTGTATACTTATTCTGCTACAAAAATTACAGGTGTATTGCCTGATGGCGAAATTACAGAACTTACTATAGCTGATGGAAGGGCGGTTTCCAGCTATAATTCAGATTTTTTTAGTGTAAATGGTTCAAAGACTCCAGTTACCCGCACCTATGCCTACAATGCAGATGGCTATTTGAGTGTGGTAAAAAGTTATCTCGATACCCAACTTAACTCTACCGCCGAACTTACATACACCAATGGTAACTTAACACAGGTAAAGGTTACTTATTTTGATGGGGAAGTGGAAACTACTATTTATGAATATTCAAGTCAACTTGCTGTAAATACTTACGAAACATCTGATCCTATTTCGCTGGTTATAGACTACATGCCTGGGAATTACTTTGGGAAACATTCCAAGAATGTAGTGATCAAATCTACAACCCAATCTTCCGGAGATGCCAATGCAGTAATTTCAGATTACAGTTATAAGTTCGATGCCAAAGGAAATGCAACATCTATCATTGTAAAAAATACCCAGAAATCAAGCTCTGGTGCCATATTTGACGAAGTATCAACTTCCTATAATCTGGTATACAACTGTAAATAAACGATATACCTTAATACATCTGCAAGTAACGTAAAGAAATATATAAGAGCCTGATCATGAGCCATGATCAGGCTTTTGTTTTTGATAACTTTTTTGTCAATAAAGTCAGATACCTACAATATTCTAAATCAGAATAACCTGCCAAATTAGAAAAGACAAGTAAAACGCCCATTTTACCACTTCATTTTTACCATTTAGACCCTCATTTTCTAGTGATACGTCGTCTACCTTTGTTTACAGGCATGTCGGTTATCAGTTTAGAGTATGCCTATTATTTAACCAAATATTTACCTAAATCAAAAAAAATGAGAAATGAAAAAATGAAATTATGCACCCTATTTGTATGCATGTTTGTATCAATTTTATCTTGTAAAAAAGATAAAGAAGAAATTAAAACAGAAAAAGGCCAGGTTAAAGCATGGGAAACATTGATTGACGGGAACTCTTTTGCCAATTACACTAATTTTGAGGCGCAATGGAATTATAATTATCCCTGGGGCACCGATCATAATGGATCTGCACGTATGGTGGGCAGCGCTTCTAACCATAATCAAATTTCGTTAAGTGGAGGTGTGTTAACGATTAAAGCTACGCGTTTAGCTTCATCTCCGGGAAACAGTACGGCTAACGGTTTTACTAATGTGGCGATATGGTATAACTCTGGTGCCTGCCATGCCAAACAGCAGGTGCTAATTAACGATCAGTTTCCCAGTTATACCATTTCTGGCGATTTCGCTGTACCAACAGGCAAAGGTACCTGGCCCGCATTCTGGATTACAGGAGTAAACTCATGGCCGCCTGAAAGCGATATTATGGAGTTTAAAGGCAGTAATACCAATTGGCAGAATACTTATGATGGTGGCTGGGAGAATAAACTCACAGCAGTTTCTAATGCTGGCTCGTATCATAATTACAAGTGCTGGTACAATAAAGTAAGTGCAACAGATGTAGACTGCCATTATTATATCGATAATGTTTGGGTAGCTAAGCACACCATGAGCAACTCGGTGAACAAACCCATGTGGCTCATCATTAACATGCAAATGGAAGGTGATAGTGGCTCTCCAGGCCCGTCTGGTAATACTTTTTACACTGGTAAAAATATTTACCTGGGCAGAGAAAGAGCCTTCTAATCTGGAAAATCAAACTTTCAATTTGGAGGTAGCCTTATGGCTGCCTCCATTTGCCATATAAAATAGAATATGAAAAAATACCTAATTGTGCTGACTGGTGTCTTGCTCTGCATTTTATTGGTGCATTGCAAAAAGGAAGAAATAACCTTGCCGGAAAGCAATGCTGATTTATTGATTGGCAAGATTAATCTACTCAGACAAAGCGGATGTAATTGCGGTACGGAATACATGCCTCCGGTACCTGCGTTATCTTTGAATAAACAATTGCAAAATGCGGCAATGCTTCATGCCAAAGATATGGCTCAGCAAAACTATTTTGATCACTTATCCCAAGATGGCGGTACTCCGGCTGAGCGGGCATTAAATGCTGGTTATAAAGGCGATTTTAGGGCAGAAAATTTAGCAAAAGGGTATAACGAGGTCGGTCTGGTAATTACCGCATGGAAAAATAGTGTAAGCCATTGTAAAGCCATGATGGATGCTAAAAGTAAAGAAGCGGGAGCAGGTATGGCACAAAATTACTGGGTGGCTACCTTCGGTAGTCCCTTATAATTCTTTTATCGTTTTGTCAATCACATCCAGTAGTCCATTGCTGTAAGCGTCATCGGTCAACTCCCAAAACATGATGCCATTTAATTTTTGATCAATTACATATTTGGTTTTTAATGAAATTGATTTAGGATCATCAAAAGTGGCGAGGTATCGCGTTTGTGGATTATAGTAATAAGGTGCTTTGGCTGCCTCATCCCAATAGTAGGTATAGCCATTCTCAGCGGAAAACTGTTTCGTAAAGTTTTTAAAAGAAACACCCCTTAAAAATTTGGTCGGCTGGTATAAACCCTGGTTGGCATCGGTAGTATTTTCGAAAATACGGGCGTAAAATGCTGCCCCTAACGCAATTTTTTGTGCAGGTACACCTAAATCGATCAGCGCTTTTACCGCATAATCGCCTGATAAAGCTTGTCGGGCGGTAGCGTATAATGGCGTGTGGTGGCCGCTTTGGGTGGCGTATCCGCTTACCAGATCGTAACTCATTACATTAACCCGGTTTACCAGTGGCATGACTTTATCCCATTCGAAACAAGAATCGATACAGTTTTTTGTGCCACCTGCAGCAAAACTAATTTCGGCCTTTTTGCCTAGTTTTTTGCGCAATTCTTTAATCAGTAAAGTGAAATTATGTTTATCCTCTATGGTGTACCGATGCCCGGGAAAACCCACTACTGCAGGATATTCCCAATCAATGTCTATCCCATCGGCATGAAAAAAATCGAGTATTTCTTTGGTGGTTTTAGCAAATGTTTTTCGCCCATCGGCCCTGCTAAATACTTCAGAGCAGTTTTTACAAGCACTCCAGCCGCCCATGGCAATCATCACCTTTAAATCGGGATTGCGTTTTTTTAAACTGATCATTTTCGAAATCAGCGCAGAATCTTTTGCCGATCGAATGTTTAAACTATCGCCTTTTAAGTGTCCAAAACTGTAAATTAAGTGACTCAGTTTTTCAATGGGGAAACTATCTATTACTGTATTTTGCCCGGTGTAGTATGCAATTACATTAGGTTTTACTGTTTTTTGCGCTTTTACATGGAAGCAAAACAGTAGTGTCAACACCACCAAGGCAGTTATTCTGAATGTGATGGTGTGGTAATCGGCGTTTCTTTTCTGCACGGGCTAAAATTAAAGGGGTTATTTTTCGGCAATAATATTTTGTAATTCGTTTAGTTCGGCAACTTTTTCTGTTGCGCCGGCATTTTCGTATGCCGAAATCAGGTTTCTGATTACGCGGCGGATAATATCGGTATTGCTACATGGCCTGTAATATTCGGGCAGGGCTTCTAAATTAAGCTGACGCAGAAACTGATCAACATCATGTTTGCCGAAAATGTTACCGCGGTTAAAAGCATTGATGTAAAAAAGCACACCATATTCGCTTCCTTCCTGTTTGCTATCGTCTATATAACCCAAAATAAAGTGTTGCGGCAAATTGATCCCATAAACAGGCAAATCTAATTTCTGTGCCAGGGTAGAATAGATGATGGCCAACGAAATCTGGTTGCCTTTTTTACTTTCCAGCACCTGGTTTAAATAAGAATTTTGCGGATCGTGGTGGTTTTTGGTATTACCCCCAAAACCATATTGTTGGTACAAAACATGATTGATCAGTTTTACTTTTTCAACCGAACTCATTTCGTATTGAAGCCCCAGCCAGATATCTCTTTTAATTTCTTCCAGCTGGTTAATTACCTTTTGCTCATCTAAATCGGGGTATTGGTACCGGTTAATAATCAATGCACCTTGCAATAAATCAAAAGCACCACTTAAATACCATAAGTTTAAATCTTCTTTAACCGTTTTAAACTGGATCTGATGAACAATGTTTTCAATCCGCTCCTGCAACAGGCCATCAAACGACTGTTCCCAGGCATTTTCTAAAAAATGTACTACCTCACCGCCATATTCAAGCAGTTTCTTCTCTACATGATGGAACACTTCCTCGTCAGGATCATCCAACAGTTTTACTAAAGCACTTATCTCTGCGTTATTTTCCATAAAACATACCTACGTTTGCAGTGTTTAATTACTTTTGCAATATTATGCTATTTCAATTTATTACAGATTACCTTAAACACCGTTTAACAGCAAAAAGCCGACATGGAACGCACTCACCATTCGTGTACAAGCTCGCTGATGAGGTAATTTACGATTTTACCGACAAATCTGAATACAAAAACATAGAAGAACAGCGAAAAAAACTTTTTAATGACGATTCGATAATCACGGTTACAGACCTTGGAGCGGGCTCTCACCTCAATAAAAACCGTACAAAGAAGGTAAGTCAGATTGCCAAGAATGCGTTAAAAAGTCCGAGGCTGGCCAAGCTTATTTATCGCCTGGCTAAAAATACACATCCAAAAAGTGCCATCGAATTGGGTACCTGTTTGGGTATTACCACGGCCTATCTGGCTAAGACAGATCCGCAAACCGAAGTAATTACGATAGAAGGTTGTCCGCAAACGGCTGAAGTGGCGAAGAAAAATTTCCAGGACCTTAATTTAGAGAATATCGAACTTCATGTCGGTAATTTTGATTTAATCCTGCCCGATATTATTGCGAAACAACCCAGTTTAGATTTCGTTTACATTGATGGTAACCACCGCAAAGATGCTACCCTGAATTATTTTAAATGGTGTTTGCCTAAAATTAATGAAGATTCGCTCCTGATTTTTGACGATATTTATTGGAGCGATGGCATGAAAGAAGCCTGGGCAGAAATTAAAAACCATCCTGACGTTACCGTAACCGTCGATTTGTTCTGGATCGGTTTGGTTTACTTTAAAAAAGGGCAGGCCAAGGAACACTTCAAGCTTAAATTTTAAAAAAATGAATGTTGAACCCAAATTAGCAGGTATCCAGAAACGATCAGCCATGTTTATTTTGTTGATTAGCTTATTTTCGGGTATTGCTTTTTATTTGGTTTCGCTTTTTATTGAAATGAGTGTGCTTACGCATATCATGTTGGGTTGGGATGCGTTTTGTTTGATGCTGATTACCCTTCATTGGTACATGTTTTTTCATACCTCTGCTGCCGAAACACACCTGAAGGCCAAAATGCAGGACGAAACCCGTGGCGAAATTTTTGCCATTGTGGTGGTATCTACCTTTGCAGGTTTGCTTGCTGTAATTCTGCTGTTAATTAATAAAGATATTAAGCCGCTCGATCTGGTGGTGGCCATTGCAGGCATGTTTTTGTCGTGGTTTTTGGTGCACACTACCTTTAGCATGCGTTATGCGCACCTTTATTATGGCGATAAGAAGAAATCTACTGATAAAAAAGGAGCCGGACTGGAATTTCCTGGTGATGACGAACCCGATTTTATCGATTTTGCTTATTTCTCTTTCGTGCTGGGCATGACTTTCCAGGTTTCGGATGTTGAAATTTCTGATCGAAAGATTAGAAGACTATCACTGCTGCACAGTTTAATCGCCTTTATCTTCAATACGGTTATTGTAGCCTTAACCATTAATGCATTGGCAGGCTTAAGCAAATAAGGATTTCAAATTCCGACTAACTAGAAGAAATCTATCATACCGCTATTTTTTTGTCATCCTGAGCGCAGTGAATGATCTTTAAAATTCAATATTTTAGCCGAATTGGGGGACTGGAAAGATTTATGCTCAACAATTATAACAGTTTTTAGGAAATGAGCAGATCCGTTTTTGTGGCGGGTTTCAGTCCCGCTCCCGCTTCTGCCGGGTTTGGGGTAGCAAGGATGGATACCTTTTAACCCTATGTCAGAATCCTGACCTTTGGAGTTGGAATTTTAAATCCCATCCGGTAAAAAATATTAGATTAATCACCAAACGTTCCTACGGAACGAAACGCCAATCGTACAATTGGCTACCCAGGAATCGTCCCGATGGGACGGTCTGCGAATATACGTCCCATCGGGACGGCTCTTGGGTAGAAAAAATATTGTTTTTTTTTCGTTCCGTTAGGAACGTTTCGTGTTTTGCACCATGGTGAGAGACCGTTGTTCAATAAACCTGACAGCAGCGGTAGCCCCGAATTTTTTATGAGGGCTATAGCGAATGGCGGGGCTACAGTTGCCAAGCACTACAATCTTTTCGTTTGCTAATTAAAAGAAATTTGTAATTTATTTATCTGTAAATCAGTTAATTGATATTTTAAACTGATTTTTCAGTAATATAACTTGTTTTTTAGTTGTAAAACTGAAAAGTAAGTTATAGATTTGGGGATGGAAGAATTAACTAAAACAGAAGAGCGTATTATGCAGATTTTATGGAAACTGCAAAAAGCATTTGTGAAAGATATTATTGATGAGCTGGAAGAAGAACCTAAACCACCTTATAATACCATCTCATCAATTGTGAGGCTTTTAGAAAAGAAAGGTTATGTTAATTATAAGGCTTATGGAAAAACCTACGAATACTTTCCGGCGATTACCAAAGATGAATATGCCAAAACTACCTTTTCAAAATTATTTTCAGGTTATTTTGATAATTCTCCAACCAGCCTTTTATCTTTTATGGTAAAAGAAGAAAAACTAAGTGAAAAAGATATAGAAGAAATTAAAAAGATCATTAACCAGGATTCGAAGTCATGATTTTAATTTACTTATTAAAGGTTTCGGCCTGTACCGTAATCTTCTTTGCGGCCTATCAGTTCTTGCTGGCTAAACTCACGTTTTTTAACCTGAACCGTGCTTATTTATTAATGATGCTGGTATTGAGTTTTAGCATCCCGGCAGTGACCATCGAAAATCGCCACGAAGTAACAGTAGCCAGTCAGGAGATTCCCTCAAAAATAGCGTATAGTAATGATGGTTTTGTAGAGCAGGATTTTGCAGATGAAGGCAATGCTACTAACACCAACATAAACTGGAACCAGCTAGTGATGTATGCTTACTGTTTAATACTGGCCGCCCTTGTTTTTAGAATGCTTTTGATGATGGTACGCATCCAGATGCAATTGCGCAAACATGCGATAGTTAGAAATGGTGCCATTATTTTGGTCGATTGTAAATCAACCGTAAAAAACTGCTCTTTTTTTAACCAGATAGTTGTCGACGACTCGTTACAGTTGGACGAAAAGAATCTGGTGATTAAACACGAATCGGTCCACGTAAAACAGTGGCATGCTTTCGATAAACTTTTAGTTAACCTCGTAACTGCAGTCCTCTGGTTTAACCCCATCATTTATTTCTGGCGGAATGCCATTGATCATAACCACGAATTTCTGGCCGATCGTGAGACTTCTAAAGTTGCAGATAAGAAGGTTTATGCTTCTTTACTTTTAAATCTGGCTATGCCAGCTAAAAATTTAGTCATTAATAGTTTTAGTAAACTTCCACTAAAAAATAGAATCATGATGTTGTACAAAGAACCAAATGCAAAGCTACAAAAGCTTGCTTATTTAGCCATTATTCCGGTTTTAATGATTTGCTGCATGGCATTTATAAACCGCAAAGAAATTATTGTTGAGAAAACATTGGTAGGGAAACAGGCTTCAGCAGATGCACCGATAAAGCCAAATGTTTATGCCATGAATTACTTAAACAGCGCGATTAAGGTTAATCCAAATCCTGCTTTTAATGAAGTAGAACCTATATTGGTTATTGATGCCGGCCATGGCGGAAAAGATGGAGCTGTAAGCGCCCTGGATGGTCAAAAGGAAAAAGACCTGAACCTAAGGGCGGTAAAAATCATTAAAGAAGAAGCAGAAAAGAGAGGGATTAAAGTCGTATTGACGAGAACTTCTGATGAATTTATCTCACTTCGCGATCGTTTGCCTAAACAAGAGGCTATGGCATTTATTTCCATCCATCATAATGCAGCAGTTGCAAATGAAGCAGTGCCTTTCGGTGGTATTGAGGTTTATGTTTCTAAGCTGAACAGCAATATTAAAACAGCGGAAGACCTGGGTGCCGGAATTTTAAGCAATTTAAAGCAGCTTAAAGGGATGGAAGTAAGAGATTCGTTAAAAAATGCAAACCTTTTATTACTCCGTGAATCTAAAGTGCCTGCAGTTTTAATCGAGCTTGGCAATATATCCAACAGTAAGACCCTTGATTACATTAATAAGGAGAAAAATATCCGAAAAATCAGCAACCTGATTTTAGATGGCTTTGTTGCCTTTTCGAAACGTGGTTGTTAATTAATGATAGCTATGGAATGGTTAACCTATCTGCTTAAAGTTACCGCCTGTACGGTACTGTTCTTCGGATTTTACCTGGTGGTTTTAAGAAAACTCACTTTTTTTAAGATCAACCGCTTTTATTTGCTGGCTACGCTGTTGCTGAGTTTTATTATTCCGGCTTTACATGTTGAAATTAAACGCGAAATAACAACGGTAGAAACTGAGGCTCCGGTTAATATACCTGAAATAAAACCTGCTGATGAGGCACCAGTGCAGCTTATTCAGCCCATTATGCTAAAGTACCAGCCAGAGGTAAGCGCTCAATTCGACTGGATGCTGCTGATGTGTACTGCTTACGGTGCTACGGCTACACTTTTATTGTTGGTTTGCCTATGGCGGTTGTTTGGTTTGCTTAAACACACCGGTAGTTACACCCAAAATAACGATGGATTAAAGCTAATAAGCAAAACACAAGGTTTTACCAACTGCTCCTTTTTTAACTATGTTTTTATAAATGATGAGGATTTAAGTGCTGCTGATCTATCAGTTTTGCTAAAACACGAGCAGGTTCATGCCAGGCAATACCATTCTATAGATAAGCTAGTGCTTATGGTTTTTAAAGCTGTTTTATGGTTTAACCCAGTGATTTACCTATTTGATAAAGCTTTAGAGCAGGTACATGAATATGAGGCCGATGAAGTCACCTCAACAGATTATGGCAGTAGGGCATATGCCAATCTTTTACTAAAACTGGCCATAACTAAAAGCGATATGCCATTGATCCACAATTTTGTTAAAAGTCCGATTAAGGACCGTATTAAAATGTTGTTTAACCAAAAATCAACGAACATGAAAAAGTTAGTGTATGTACTGGCATTGCCGATATTATTGGGACTGGTGTATAGTTTTACGGTAGCGTATGTTGATGTTGCCCCTACGGTACAAACAGACATTAAAACATTGCAAACCGATTCTTTACCTGGAAAACCGATAGAAGGCGTGGTGATTGAATTTGGTAAGAAAAGGAACCATAAAACATTTGGCTTAAAAACGGCAACTGGTACTTATTCAATAGAATATAACAATGTTAACAATAAACTTAAAATAGGCGACAAAATAGTTGTACTAATTAACGCAAGTATATTGCCGCCTGCACCAATTGGAGAGCCTAGCCGATTTAAAGATGTCGACATTACTTACGTGCCTCAAACCATAAAGGATTTAAAGGGCAATTTAATTTACGAGTATAAACCTGAAAAATATGCTTTTCTGTATGAAGCCAATAAGGCCCGTTTTGCCACCTCTAAAATTAAGTCGATAAAAAAAGGTGCGAATAATAAACTTGAAAAAATTGTTTTAAATGATGGCCTTTTTACTATCAATTTAAATCTTACCGCTCAAAATATAAAGGATGACAATTTTAAAACGGGAGATCGGGTTTTGGTGAAATTTATTGGCGAAAAGTTGGTTTCAAAGAATACCTATACGACTGATAAGATGATCATTTTGTATTCTGAGCCTAAAAAATATGCGGTCAAAAACGAAGTGCTTTACAACCGTTTTTATTTTAACGATGGCAAACAGAAAGTGGCTGCAATAAAAAATCAATCAAGCGGGGTTGCCATACCAGTTACACCTAAAATCATCTCATTTTCTAAAATAACTGGTGATGTGAAGAATAAAGTTTCATACATGGAAAATGCAGTTATCGATATTGTAAACTGTAGATTAGAAGCCGAATATGTAGAATTGGATCAGCTTAAGGGTAAAATGATTGCCAAAAATGCAGTATTAAAAGCTAATGAAGGCGGGTCTGCAACGGCTAGAATTTTTGTTTTTAATTTAAAAGATGGAAATTATACTGCCGAAAATGGTAATGGGACTTTTAAAGCTCCTAAGGTAAGAGATACCGATCAACAACTGTTGCAAAGAATCAGAGACTCTTTAACGAAGGAAGATCATAAAGTGAAGACGAAAATAAGTTACAGCGCTGAAGATTCGGTTAAAATGAATAAGGATAAATCCGTTATATATTTATTCGGAAATGCCAGGATATTATATGATGAGGTAACTTTATCAGGAGCTAAAATTGTTTACAACAGAAATAACAGTTCTGTGATGGTGAGCAAGGGAACAATGACGTCGGGTGGTCATAAGCCTGTTAAGGCTGATAGTATCGTTTTTGATTTAAAAACCACAAAGGCCAAATTGTATGGGGCAGATGTAAATCGCTAGATATAGCATTATTTGGCCTATTTATTTTCTTAATTCGTCTGTCATGCTCAGAACTTGTTTCAGTATCTGGTATCTTAACCCATTATCCCTTTTCCGTCACCCATCTTACATCCTCTTAAAACGCTTCTGCTAAACTGATGTAAAATCCCGATTGGCGTTTCTCGTTTGGCAGTTTTTCGCCAATGCCGTAATCTACCCGCACGCTTAAACCTTTTGCCGGATCGAAAAAGTAGCGCCCTCCAAGGCCAAAGTTCGGTTTTAATCCATCAGCATTAAATTGGCCGTTTGCAAATACCTTACCGGTACCTGCAAAAGCTACAATGCCAAAGCGGTTCATAAAACGGTAACGGATTTCGGCTTGTGTGGCCATCAGGTTTTCATCGCGGTAGCGACCGCTGTAATAACCGCGCATCATTTGGTCGTTGCCTAGCTGTTGTAAAAGGTAAAATGCCGTAGCTTTACTTTGTATGGTGTAAAAAATACCCTGTACCCCTAAAACTACTTTTGGCGACAAACTGAAGAAACCGCGAAGATCTAGCTTCATCTGTGAGCCGGTAAAATTATCGCCACCAAAAAAATCGGGTGCATACTGGTAGGTTGCCCTGCCAAAAAAGCCCCTTGTTGGGTAATTGTTGCTGTTACGCGTGTCGTAACTCTGCGATGCACCTATCCACGCTACTGAGCCTCCATCTTTATCTAAAATCTGTGGATTCGTTGTGTAAATGCCACCAATTTCCTTATCTATAAAGCGGTAATGCTCAAAACCCAATGATACGCCTGTATATGCTTTGGGTAAAGTGTTCATTTCGGCATCGAAAAGCGTTTTAAAAACCCGTTGGTCTAATTTATCTTCATCTGCTTTTTTTGCCTTATTGCCAATGCCGTAAAAATTGAAAGGCTGATTTTTAAAACGGACATCGCCGATAAAATGGTATTTATTCCCTTTGGTCCAGGAATCGCCCTTAAGCATAAAATTGGCAGTTTTTTTTGTAGAATAGGTCGTATTCAAAGCGAAATTCGAACTTCTGTTCAAAGTATCTTTTCTATCGACATAAAAGGAGTAAATCGCGCCAAGCCCAAATTCGAAACCAGTTTCCTGGCTATAGCCGAAGGCAGGCAGGGGTAAAAAGCTGGCTTTGCGGGTGGTATCTTTTTCGTTCGAGAGCATCTTTTTAATCAATTTCATCTGCGCCATACCAGGCAGCGTAATTGTTAAAAGGAAAAAGAAAATGTAGATTCTTTTCATGGCGCAAAGAAAAGGAATTTTAAATTATGGTTTAACAATTGTCTGATTAAATTAATTTTATAAATTGAAAAAAAAAGTAAAACGCTCTAAATAATGATGTATAAATTCGCGCTCCTAGTATTGGTATTCTGTTTTGGCAATTTTGTGACTATGGCTCAAAATAATTTTGCCATTAGTGGGGTAATTAAAGCAAAAGACGGAAAACCCATTGAGGCTGCTACTGTGTTTATAGCCGATTCGAAGAGTATTACCTTAACGGATAATAAAGGAGCGTATTTTATTGGTGGATTAGCGAGTGGTAATTATGAATTAGTCGTAAAGATGATTGGTTATGTTTCTGAGAAAAGAAATATGAGCATTAATGGTAAATCGTTGGTGCTGGATATAAAATTAGCAGATGCAGTTGTAGAATTAAATAGTGTAACCATAAAATTTGATAAGAAAAGAGAAGAATATTTAAGGATATTTAGAGATGCTTTTTTAGGAACGTCTTCAAACGCAGCCAGTTGTGAAATAGAGAATACTGAAATTTTAAAGTTTAAATCTAAAACTGATTATTTAAATGCCACATCCAGCGATTTTTTAATCATTACAAATCATATGCTTGGTTATCGGATAAAATATCTGCTAAAGGACTTTACTTTTACCAGGGCTAGCCGTTTGACCAGTTTTGATGGTGATTGTGTTTTTGAAGAGCTAACGGGTAATCAGGAGGAGCGAAGCAAGTGGATGGAGAACAGGAAAGTTGCTTATTTTGGTTCTTTTATGCATTATTTAAGAACTGTGTTTGCAAACAACGCAGAGCAAAATGGTTTTTTTACCTATGCCGCTATAAATGAAACGGGACCGATGAAAATAAGTACTCAACCTACAAATCCCAGTGTGTTTACGAGTGTAGTAGATAGTAATTTTATAAAACTTGAACTCCCCAGATCGGTGTATGTGTTGTATAATCATGAAATTACTGCGCGTTTGGATTATAATGCTGGATCACTTTTACGCCCTTACCTTAAGCATACACTGGTTGATAGCAAAGGTAGTTATGTAGATTATAAAAGTTTTTACGTGCGTGGTTTTTGGGGCGGCAAAAGAATAGGGGATAGGTTGCCATTTGAATACCAGCCTTAATAATAGGTAAATGAGATTAGCTTAATTTCCACGAAAGATCCTGAAACAAGTTCAGGATGACGAATCCCGAGGGGAATCGGTTAATTGTTATTGATAACTGTTAATTGCCAACTATTTCCATAAAAGATCATGAAACAAGTTCAGGATGACGAATCGCGGTGGGAATTGGTTAACTGTTTATTGATAACTGTTAATTGCCAACTATTTCCATTAAAGATCCTGAAACAAGTTCAGGGTGACGAATCCCGAGGGGGATCGGTTACCGTTTATTGATAACTGTTAATTGCCAACTATTTTAATGAAAGATCCTGAAACAAGTTCAGGATGACGAACCGGTAGGGAATGATCAGTTAATTTTATATAAGTTAATTGGCGCCATGCCCTAATCGCGATGCGCCAAACGCGATGCTCCAAGCGCTAAACGCTTTTACGTTTTAACCTTTCGGCCTAAATACCTATTTTTGCGGCAAACAATACAAAACGAAATGAGCAATACAAGAGGACCAATATCTCAGTTTATGGAGCGTAATTACCTCCATTTTAATGCTGCGGCAATGATGGATGCGGCTAAAGGATACGAAACGCATTTAGACGAAGGTGGTAAAATGATGATCACACTTGCTGGTGCAATGAGTACTGCAGAATTGGGAATTTCACTTGCAGAGATGATTCGCCAGGATAAAGTGGCAATTATTTCTTGTACGGGTGCAAACCTTGAAGAAGATATTATGAACCTGGTAGCACATTCACATTATAAACGTGTACCAAACTACCGCGATTTAAGTCCGCAGGACGAGTGGGATCTTTTAGAGAACCATTACAACCGTGTTACCGATACCTGTATCCCGGAAGAAGAGGCTTTCCGCCGTTTACAGAAACACATTCATAAAATATGGAAAGATGCAGATACGGCCGGTGAAAGATATTTTCCGCATGAGTTCATGTACAAAATGATTTTAAGTGGCGATTTAGAGCAATATTATGAAATAGACCCTAAAAACTCATGGATGCTTGCTGCGGCAGAAAAGAATTTGCCAATTGTAGTACCGGGATGGGAAGATTCTACTATGGGTAATATTTTTGCCTCATATGTGATGAAAAGTGAATTGAAAGCAACAACGATGAAAAGCGGTATTGAATATATGGGCTGGTTAGCCGATTGGTATATTGCAAACAGTGGTGGCAAAGGAATTGGTTTCTTCCAGATTGGCGGTGGTATAGCCGGCGATTTTCCTATTTGTGTAGTGCCAATGCTTTATCAGGATATGGAAATGGAAAATATTCCTTTCTGGAGTTATTTCTGCCAGATCTCGGATTCGACCACTTCTTATGGCTCATATTCTGGTGCTGTACCGAACGAAAAGATTACCTGGGGTAAATTAGATATTCACACCCCTAAGTTTATTGTAGAAAGTGATGCAACAATTGTAGCACCATTAATGTTTGCCTGGATATTAAAACAATAAACGATAAATTCTCAATTAACAACTTTAGATTTTTTTTAAAAATCTAAAGTTGTTAACCTTTACAATTAGCAAAGCGAATCGGTCCAAGAGCAACTAGGGTTATGAGAACATGATTCTGTACATTGTGCTTGCGTATAGTCGTGACCGAGGCAGCGACTTGTGCCATCAGTATAGTGATGTCTACAGTCACCTGTTCCTGAACCTGAACCACCCACTACTTTTTTTAATTGCACTCTTGTTAGCACTTCGCCTTTATTAAAGACGTTTGCTCGTAAACTTAATTTTTTCATTTGATTTTCATTTGGTAACGATGTTAAATATTAAACAATTATTACGCCTCGATTATTTAATAAGGCCTAAAAATAAAGTTAATGTGGATTACACTTAATAAAGAATATTTTCAGAATAAAAATATTCTGAAAATGCATAAAATTATTCATAAATATTAGCTAAAGTTTTAGATAATTTATTCTTGTAGTTCTATGAAACTTACTAAATAGCACAATCTGTTTATAAGTATCGAATTTATAAACACAAAATATGAAAGTACTATTCTCAATTAGATTATATGTTTTTTGCTCAATAGCGAATATTAAGCGATAAAATTTTTAATCGTCTTAACAATCAAATTGAAACAACTAAGTTCTTAAAGAGGATGAAAACATATGAATAAAAAAATATTCCATAAAAGAAAATGTCTGTTTTTTTTTAAAAAAATAATCAAAAGAGAATAAATGAATTTGAAATCGGTCATTATTAAAATGATTTAAATAATAGTAGAGGTAATGGTTGAAAAACTCTTATCGTCTCAACCATTTTCAATATCAAATAATGCAATAAATATTTTGCTATATAAAGATTTAATAAAATCAAATTAGTTTCCAATATGCCCATTTAAGATACTATATCGAAAATGGGTATTTTATTGCCTGAATGGCTTGAAATGACATTTGTTTAGAATGATTATAAATTGTATTTCCAGTCACTATTATGTCATGGGATTTATTAATAAGTTATACTTTTGTTCAAGTTTTGGTGGGGCTACCCCTAGTTCAGCATCAATTTCACAACAAAAAGTAAATTAAATAAGTATAAAGTGTTCATTATGAGAGATATCTCGATGATTTTAAAAAGCGTTTGGAAGTCGTTATTCGTATTTTCAGCAATTTCCGTAATAGCGGTTTCTACCGTAAGTGCGCAGGATGCTAAAGAAGGAAGAACGCTTTTCAAAGCAAAATGTGCTTCTTGCCATGCATTAGATCAGAAAATGGTAGGACCAGCCCTAACCGGGGTTAGCGATCGTCACCCTGAAGCGTTCCTGTTAAAGTGGATTCCAAACAATGCGGCTTTGATTGCAGCCGGTGATCCTGCAGCTGTTAAATTGTTTAACGAAAATGGCAAAGTAGCTATGACTACCTTCCCTGAGTTAGATGAAGCAAAGGTAAAAGATATCTTAGCATACATTAAAGAAGGTGAGCCAAAAGCAGCTGTTGATCCAAATGCGCCTAAGGCTGGTGCTGCGGAAAGCGGTACTTCAGGTTTATCAATTGCAGGTATCGTTGCTATCGTGGTATTGGCGATTGTGATTTTAGTAATCTTAGGTCGTGCTTCTAAATTGTTAGAGCGCCTGATTTTACAAAAACAAGGTATCGAGATTGAGGAAGACGTGCCATTAAAGGTTGGTGTGCGCAAGATGTTCAAAAACAAGAAATTTGTGATGTTCTTTATCTTGTGTTTAATAATCTGTTTAGGTTCGTTCGGTTGGATGGGTATGTGGAATACGGGTGTTCATACCGGTTACCAGCCAGTACAGCCAATTAAATTCTCTCACGAGTTGCACGCAGGTATCAATCAGATCGATTGTCAGTATTGCCACAACGGTGCATTTAAATCTAAAAATGCAACTATCCCATCATTAAACGTTTGTATGAACTGCCACAAAGCTGTTCAGGCAAGAGATAAATATGATGGAGAGATTTCTCCTGAGATCAAAAAAATCTATAATGCTTTAGGTTACGATCCTGAAACACAGAAATACGATGAAGGTAAAGCTAAACCAATGGAGTGGGTACGTGTACACAACCTTCCTGATTTTGCTTACTTCAATCACTCTCAGCACGTAGTTGTTGCAGAAGATGCAATCCGTAAAGCAAAAGGATTACAACCAACAGAACCTGTATGTTTCGCTTGTCACGGTCCAGTTAATACCATGGAAGAAATTTATCAATATTCTCCATTAACCATGAAATGGTGTATTAACTGCCATAAGGAAACAGATATTTCTGGTCAGAAAAATAATGCTTTCTACGCTAAGGTGATCGAAGCGCACGAAAAGATTAAAAAAGGCGAGAAAATTACACCAGCGTTATTGGGTGGTTTAGAGTGTGGTAAATGCCACTATTAATAGATAGAGTTTAGTAAGAACGTTCGAATAAACAGTAATATAGCTTAAATGGAAAGCAACAAAAAATACTGGAAAGGCTTAGAGGAGTATAACAATACACCCGATTTTGTTAAGAATAACAAAAACGAATTCGCCGAGCCACTTCCAATAGAAGATGTTTTAAATGAAGCAGGGTTAAGTACCGTTACCCCACGCCGCGACTTTTTAAAGGCGTTAGGTTTTGGTTTAGGTGCAGTAACTTTGGCAGCCTGTCAAACTGCCCCTGTTCATAAATCTATTCCTTACCTGGTAAAACCTGAAGAGGTTACTCCGGGTATTCCTAACTATTATACTTCGAGCTTTAATGGCCAGAGTATTTTAGTTAAAACAAGAGAGGGACGCCCGATTAAAATTGAACCAAATCCAAATGCGGGTCAATTTAACTGTGGTACAGATGCGAGAGCCCAAGCTTCGGTTTTAGATTTATATGATGTATCTAAACTAAAAGCACCAGCTTTAGTGAAAGACGGAAAAGTGGAAGAAACCACCTGGGCAAAAATCGACAGCTTTGTAAAAGGCGAGTTGGCAAAAGCACAGGCGGGTGGAAAGAAAATCCGTATTGTATCTTCAACAGTAAACAGCCCGTCAACTAATGCGGTTATTGCACAGTTTATTGCAAAATATCCTGCTGCTAAATTGGTTCAGTACGATGCGGTTTCTTATACTGGTATTATCCAGGCCAACCAAAACAGTTTCGGTAAAGCCGTTTTACCAAAATACAACTTTGATAAAGCCGATTTAATTGTAAGTTTCAGTGCCGATTTCTTAGGTACCTGGATTAGCGGAGAAGAGTTTACTGCTCAATATACCGCTAATCGTAACTACAAATCGTTAGAAAATAAAAAAATGAGCCGCCACATTCAGTTCGAAAGTGGAATGAGCTTAACAGGTACCAATGCAGATACCCGTGTTCCGGTTAAATTATCGGAAGAAGGTCCTGCTTTAATTGCTTTATACAATGCCATTACCGGTAGCGCTTTACCTGGCGGAACGTTAGGTAACAATACCACTGCCGATAAAGTAATTAAACTGGTAGCGAAAGAATTAGTACAGGCTAAAGGTAAAGGCCTTGTAGTTTGTGGTTCGAACGATGTTTCTACGCAGATTTTAGTAAATGCCATTAACGCCGCTATCGGAAGTTATGGCACTACGATCGATTTAGATAACCCTTGTTATTTATATGCAGGTAACGATGCCGAATTTAATGGCTTAGTTGCTGAAATGAGCCGGGGCGAAGTTGGTGCTGTTTTATTCTTAAACAGTAACCCGGTTTACGATGCAGCAAATGCAAAAGCGTTTACTGATGCATTGGCTAAGGTTCCGGCTAAAATTTCATTCTCTGATCGTGCTGATGAAACTGCAACTGCTTGTGATGCTATTGCAATTAACCATAACTATTTAGAATCGTGGGGTGATGCAAACGCTTACGAAGGCTATTATTCTATCGTTCAGCCAACCATTAACCCGGTTTTCAATAGCCGCCAGGCTGAAGAGAGTTTATTAACCTGGGCTGATGCTCCGGTTAAAGATTACTATCAGTTTGTACGCAGCAACTGGGAAGCTAGAATGTTACCAGCTGTTGGTTTGAAATGGGACGAAGTTTTAGAAAAAGGAGTGGTTACGGCAACAGCAAAAACTGCCGGAGTTTATTCATTCACACAATCTTTAGCGCAAGTTGCTACTTCAATTGTTAGCAGCAGCAAAGCTTTAGATAAAGATATTCAGTTACAGGTTTACGAAAATATCCCGATGCGTGATGGTAAAAATGCAAACAATGCATTCTTACAGGAATTACCTGATCCGGTTTCTAAAGTAACCTGGGATAACTATGTTGCCCTTGCACCAAAATTTGCTGAGAAATTAAAGGTTAAAGAATTTGATGTGGTAACGGTGAAAGCCAGCAACGGATATTCAGTAGACCTTCCGGTATTGATTCAGCCAGGACAAGCACAACAAACTGCATCTATTGCATTAGGTTATGGCCGTACCAAAGTAGGTAAAGCCGGTAACGATGTGGGTAAAAATGCTTTCCCTTTTGTTTCTTTTATAAACGGAACTTTCCAATATGCCACTACAGTAACCATTACCCCAACAGGCGGTTACTATGAGTTAGCTCAAACACAAACTCACCACTCTTTCGAAGGTCGTGCAGTGATTAAAGAAGCTACTTTTAAAGAGTACTTGAAAAATCCTGGTGCGGGCAACGAAAAAGGCGAGCATAAAGATTACGATCTTTGGGATCAATACGAAAAACCAGGTAACAACTGGGTTATGGCAATCGATTTGAATGCTTGTACAGGTTGTGGTTCTTGTATTGTTGCTTGTAACGTTGAAAATAACATTCCTGTTGTAGGCCGTGATGAGGTTCGCCGTCGTCGTGAAATGCACTGGATCCGTATCGATCGTTATTACAGCTACGAAACTAAAGACGGTGACGTAACCAGAGAAAAAGAAATTGCTAAGTTAGAAGACTTAGATCACGTTTCTGTGGTTCACCAGCCAATGTTATGTCAGCACTGTGATCACGCACCTTGCGAAACCGTTTGTCCGGTATTGGCAACGGTACACTCAAGTGATGGTTTAAACCACATGGCTTACAACCGTTGCGTAGGTACACGTTACTGTGCAAATAACTGTCCGTACAAAGTACGTCGTTTCAACTGGTTTAACTACTGGAACGATTCACGTTTCGATAACTATTTAAATAACGAGTTTACCCAATTAGTTTTAAACCCTGATGTAACTACACGTTCGAGAGGGGTAATGGAAAAATGCTCTATGTGTATTCAACGTATACAAGGTGGCAAATTACAAGCTAAACTGGAGAAACGTCCATTAAAAGATGGCGATATTAAAATGGCTTGTCAGGAAGCTTGTTCAGCAAATGCGATTGTATTTGGTGATGCAAACGATCCAAATTCAGAGGTTTCAAAAGCATTACGTTCTGAGCGTATTTACTACGTATTGGAAGAGATCAATGTGAAACCGGGTATCGGCTACATGACAAAAATTAGAAATACAGATACAACAGTACAAGCGTAAGCTTTAGTATAAAGAAAATACAAATTATGTCAGGACATAACGAATCAATACTTAGAGAACCATTAATTACCGGAGATAACATCACGTATGCAAAAATTACGGATGATATTTTAAGCCCGGTAGAGAACAAGCCGAACAAGGCTTGGTGGATTGGTTTCATCGTTGCCTCATTAGGTGCTTTACTTTGGGTAGTAGCAGTAAGCTACACTTTCTGGAATGGTATCGGTGCATGGGGTTTAAATAAAACAGTTGGTTGGGCTTGGGATATCACCGGTTTCGTATGGTGGGTAGGTATCGGTCACGCTGGAACACTAATTTCAGCAGTACTATTACTCTTCCGTCAGAACTGGCGTAACTCCATCAACCGTTCGGCAGAGGCGATGACCATTTTCGCCGTAATCTGTGCCGCAACTTATGTTGTATCGCACATGGGCCGCCCTTGGTTAGCTTATTGGGTTTTACCTTTACCGAATCAGTTCGGATCACTTTGGGTAAACTTTAACTCACCATTGGTGTGGGATATGTTTGCGATCTCGACTTACTTCTCTGTATCATTATTATTCTGGTACACAGGTTTATTGCCAGATATCGCTACCATCCGCGACCGTGCAGTGGGTACACGTAGAAAAATCTATTCTATATTCTCTTTTGGATGGAGTGGAAGTGTTAAAACCTGGCAACGTTTCGAAGCGGTGTCTTTAATCTTAGCAGGTATCTCTACACCACTTGTACTTTCGGTACACACGATTGTATCAATGGACTTTGCAACATCGGTAATTCCGGGATGGCACACCACCATCTTCCCTCCATACTTCGTAGCAGGGGCGATCTTCTCAGGATTTGCGATGGTATTAACCTTATTATTGGTTGCACGTAAAGTATTGGGTTTGGAAAACTACATCACCATGTTCCACATCGAGTCGATGAATAAAATCATCATCTTAACCGGATCAATCGTAGGTGTGGCTTATTTAACTGAGTTCTTCATTGCATGGTATTCAGGTTCGGAATACGAGCAGTATGCATTTATCAACAGGTCTACTGGTCCTTACTGGTGGTCGTACTGGATGATGATGACCTGTAACGTAATCTCTCCACAGTTGTTATGGTTCAAAAAGATCCGTTTAAGCATTAAAGCGACCTGGATTTTATCAATCGTAGTAAACGTGGGTATGTGGTTCGAGCGTTTCGTAATTATCGTTACTTCATTACACCGTGATTATATTCCATCAAGTTGGGCAATGTTCTATCCAACATGGGTTGATATCAGTGTATTCGTAGGTTCAATTGGTTTGTTCTTTACTTTATTCTTATTATTCTTAAGAGTATTGCCATCAATCGCTATAGCAGAGGTTAAATTATTATTAAAAACTGCAAGTGAGCAAGCTAAATTGAAACAGATTAAAGAGGGGCATGAGAATAAAGAATACGTTGCAGAATACGTAGAGTCTTTAGAGAAATTTGATAGTGTTAAACAAGAAGATTACGCAAAAATATAACAATGAGTGATATCAAATATATTTTAGGCAGCTTTGGCGATCCTGACGAAATGATGCACGGCATCGAAAAGCTTCAGGAAAATAACATCAGCATTCATGATGTATATACACCGATGCCTATACACGGAATAGAAGCCAAATTAGGAATTAAAAGATCTAGAATCGATATCGCAGCATTTTGCTTTGGTATTACCGGTACTTGCTGTGCGTTCGCTTTGATTTATTTCTGCGCAGTAATCGATTGGAGAGTAAACATAGGTGGTAAACCATCATTCGCATTGCCGGATTTTATTCCGATAATGTTCGAGCTTACAGTATTATTCTGTGCTTTCGGTATGGTGTTAACTTATTATGCATCTACTCACTTATTCCCGGGAAGAGCACCAAGAGTGATGGATTTACGTGCTACTGATGATCGTTTTGTTATTGCAGTTGATGCAAAAGACAATGTGGAACATACTGTAATTGATGGATTATTAAAAGATGCAGGTGCTTTAGAAATAAAGTATAATGAAAGGAAGTACATTAGCTATGAATAAGAATAAATTTGTTTACACGGCGTTTTTAGCTATCGCTTTTGCAGCTACCTTTTCTGCTTGTAAAGATAAACGCAGTACTGGCTTAGAATATGCCAGAAACATGTATGATCCGATTGCTTACAATCCGGATCAGCCAAACAAAAATTTTAAAGATGGTAAAACAGCCCAGTTGCCACCTGCACATACTAAACCAGTAGGTTTTACTGAATATGATGAGTATCCTAATACAAAAGAAGGATATGAAGCAGCAGGTGTGAGCATGGTTAACCCTTTACCAGTAGATACTGTTAATTTAGCTCAGGGTAAACATTTATTTACCGTTTTCTGTAGCCCTTGCCACGGTGAAAAAGGCGATGGACAAGGACACTTAGTTAAAATTGAGAAATTTAATGGTGTACCTGCTTATCAAACAGGCGCATCATCTAGAGGTGGTAATATGGTTGATCTTACCGCAGGTAAAATTTATCATACCATTACTTACGGTGTAAATAACATGGGCTCGCATGCTTCGCAAATCTCACCAACAGATCGTTGGAAAGTGGTGATGTATGTTCAACAATTACAAAAAGGACAATAGTAAAGCAAATATAAATGGGAACTCACAATATTAATTTTAGTGAACAGTTTGAGTTTACAGGTAAAGTAAAAACATTAAGCATCGTTGGTATCATTTTAGGTGTTGCTGCTGTTGGTTATGGTTTTTTCGCTGGTGATAAAGTAATGCACGAGCGTACTTTTGCTAACCTGTTGCTTATGGCATATTACTTTGCATGCGTTTGTATGTCGGGTACATTTTTCCTGGCTGTTCAATATGTAGCTCAGGCAGGTTGGTCTGCATCAATTTTACGTGTACCGCAGGCTATGGCAAAAACATTGCCTATTGCAGCTGTAATACTGGTTGTCGTAATTTCGGCAGGTTTGTACACACACAACTTATACCACCACTGGCATGCAGATGGATTAACGGATCCAAACAGTGCTAATTATGATTCTATCATTGCTGGTAAATCGGTATTCTTAAATGTACCTTTTTTCTTAGGTCGCCAGGTGGTGTTCTTAGGTATCTATAGTATATTTTCGATCATGTTTGTTAAGTTTTCTTACAATGAAGATTTAGCAGGTGGTTTAAATTCTTACAGAAAAAGCTTTAAAAATGCTTGTATCTTCCTGGTAATTTACGGTTTTACAACGCCGATTTTTGCTTTCGATACGGTAATGTCATTAGAAGCACACTGGTTCTCAACCATGTTCGGCTGGTATAACTTCGCCGCTATGTGGGTAAGCAGTTTAGCTACTATCGCCATTATTCTTATCTTATTAAGAAGAGCAGGTTATATGCAATGGGTTAACAATAGCCATTTGCACAATTTAGGTCAGTTTATCTTCGGTTTCTCTATCTTCTGGACTTATGTATGGTTTGCTCAGTTCTTATTGATCTACTATGCAAACATGCCTGAAGAGACTGTATATTTCTACAAACGCTTTGAATATTACAAGTTCTGGTTTTTCTTAAACCTGGCCATGAACTTCTTAGCCCCAGTATTATTATTAATGGATAGAGATAACAAAAGAACAGATGCGAAATTATTATTCGTTTCTATCGTGGTACTTTTAGGTCACTGGGTAGATTACTACCAAATGATTATGCCAGGAGCGGTAGAAGAAGGACATAATGGTTTCGGTATCATTGAAATTGGTACTGCAATAGGTTTCGTAGGATTGTTTACCTTTACGGTTTTAACATCATTAAGCAAGAAGCCTTTAATTGCAAAGAATCACCCATTATTACAAGAAAGTTTGCATCATCAATTGTAGTGGTGATAAGATAAAGCAAATATTTAATTATTATTATAATTAGCAGTACAGCGTACTACTTTTAAGAAAATGAGTTTAAGAAAGTTTATAACGAATAAAACGACCGCAGCTTTAGCAGTATTGATTACTGTTTTTGCAAACACTAGCGTATTTGCGCAAGATGCAGCAGCAGGTGCTGCCGCGGCACCGAAGGTTGATATGGGCGAGGTTTATAAATCGGTAATATTTTATATTCTGGTTTTCCTTGCCGTATGCTTATTCATTGCAATTATTGGTAAAGCCATAAAAGTATATGAATTAAGCCGCGAAGCACAAGGTAAACCTGTTGGTATTAACTGGAACAGGGTACACGCAAGTTTATTTGCGCTGTTTTTAGTGATCGGTTTATATGGTGTATATTGGGAATATACAGTACATGGGGCAATGTTACTTCCTGATGCGGCATCTGAGCACGGAAAGAAAATTGATGAGATGTTTAATTTAACATTAATCATTACCACTATTGTATTTGTAGTTACACACATCTTATTATTCGGATTTTCTTACATCTATAAATACTCAGCTAAAAGAAAAGCTTACTACTACCCTCACAATAATACCATCGAAAAAATCTGGACAATCATTCCGGCTTTAGTATTAACCGTTTTGGTATTAATGGGTTTCTTAACCTGGAGATCTATTTTCTTTAAAGTTGAAGATCCAAATAACAAACCATTACAGATCGAAGTTACTTCTGAGCAGTTTAAATGGTCTATCCGTTATCCTGGAGCTGATGGAATAGTAGGTAACAAAAATTACAAACTAACTACGGCTACCAACACATTGGGTATTGATTTTAAAGATATCAACTCCCGCGATGATGAAATGGCTGATGAGATGGTGCTTCCTGTTGGCAAACCAGTTAAACTGATTTTAACCAGTAAAGACGTAATTCACAGTTTTTATATGCCACACTTCAGAGTACAGTTAAATACAGTACCGGGTATGAGAACGATATTTGAGTTTACACCAACAAAAACGACTGCAGAAATGCAGCAAGAAACCAACGACCCGAACTTTAAGTACTTATTCTTATGTGCTAAAATTTGTGGATCAGGTCACTGGAACATGCAAAAAGTAGTACGTGTAGTTTCTGAGGCTGAATACAAAACCTGGATTGCAGAACAGAAAACATACTTAAACGACGATTTAAGGAAACAATTTAATTTGCCAGTGGCACCTGCGCCTGTAAAATCAGTAGCAGATTCAGCAGCTAAAGATTCAGCAGCTGTGAAAACTAACCAAATGGCTTTAAATAAATAATATTAAGCAGGAGCGAACGAATTATGTCAACAATAGCATTACACGACGAACACAATCACGATCACGCTGATCATGGGCATCATAAAGAGACTTTGATTTCAAAGTACATCTTTAGTATGGATCATAAAATGATTGCTAAGCAGTTTTTAATTACCGGTATTATTATGGCGGTTATAGCAATGGGCTTATCCATTTTATTCCGTATTCAATTGGCATGGCCAGATAAAAACTTCCCGTTCTTAGAAACATTTTTAGGTAAATGGGCTGAAGGTGGTCGTATTAAGTCCGACTTTTATCTGGCTTTAGTAACCATTCACGGTACCATCATGGTATTCTTTGTACTAACTGCCGGATTGAGTGGTACATTTAGTAACTTACTTATTCCGCTTCAACTTGGAGCAAGAGATATGGCTTCGCCATTCTTAAACATGCTTTCATACTGGTTCTTCTTTATGGCCTGTGTGATCATGATGTCATCATTCTTTATCCAAACAGGTCCTGCATCTGGTGGTTGGACAGTTTATCCGCCATTATCGGTTGTTGCTAAAGCAATGCCGGGTTCTGGTTTAGGTATGACTTTATGGTTAATCAGTATGGTACTTTTCGTGGCATCATCTTTAATGGGTGGTATTAACTATGTAAGTACAATCTTAAACATGCGTACTAAAGGTATGGACCTTTGGAAAATGCCATTAACCATCTGGGCTTTCTTCTTAACCGCTATTTTAGGTATCTTATCATTCCCTGTTCTTGTAGCCGGGGTAGTGTTAATGGTATTCGACCGTAGTTTCGGAACAAGTTTCTACCTGTCTGATATCGTAATGGGTACCGATATTTTACCAAATGAAGGTGGTTCTCCAATTTTATGGCAACACTTATTCTGGTTCTTAGGTCACCCTGAGGTATATATCGTAATTATGCCGGCTTTAGGTATTTCATCTGAAGTAATCTCGGTAAACTCACGTAAACCAATCTTTGGTTACCATGCAATGGTTTACTCGTTAATTGGTATTACTGTATTGTCATTCATCGTATGGGGTCACCATATGTTTGTAACCGGTATGAACCCATTATTGGGTGGTGTGTTTATGATTACCACCTTGATCATTGCAGTACCATCGGCAGTAAAAACCTTTAATTATTTAGCTACATTATGGCGTGGTAACATCCGTTTTACGCCGGCAATGTTATTTGCTATTGGTTTAGTTTCATTTTTTATCTCTGGTGGTTTAACCGGTATCTTCTTAGGAAACGCTTCATTAGATATTAACTTACACGATACTTATTTTGTTGTTGCCCACTTCCACCTGGTGATGGGATCTGCAGCAATCTTTGGTATGCTTGCAGGTGTGTATCACTGGTTCCCTAAAATGTTCGGTAAAATGATGAATGCCAAATTAGGATATTTACACTTCTGGTTAACTTTCATTGCAGCTTACCTGGTATTCTTCCCACTTCACTTCTTAGGTTTAGATGGTGTACCTCGTCGTTACTATGCATTTACCGAGTTTGAATTTATGAAGAAATGGTTAACTGTTAACGTATTTGTAACATGGGCAGCTATTATGGCAGCACTGGCTCAGGTAGCGTTTTTGTTTAACTTCTTCTACTCCATCTTTAAAGGAAAAGTATCTCCTCAAAACCCTTGGGAATCTAATACATTAGAGTGGACTGCTCCGGTAGAACACTTACATGGTAACTGGCCAGGAGAAATTCCTACGGTTTACAGATGGCCATATGATTATAGTAAACCAGGACATGATGCAGATTTTATTCCTCAAACTGTTCCTTTCTCTCAAACCATGAGCTCTAACTTGCCTCACGATTTTGAAGGAAATGCAGAAGCAGAAAAAATACAGCAAGACTGGGAATTAGCTAACCCTGTTGCAGAAAACAAGGGCTAGTTTAAGCTTCAAATAAAATTTTAAAAGGGGTATCTGATTAAGTTTCTGCTTATCCGGATACCCTTTTCATCTTAATAGATATATGGTCAGCAGATCAAAACAACGTTTCATTAGCATTAATCTTATAACCATTATAGTTACGCTATTGGTTATACTTGCCGGAGGTATTGTACGCAGTACCGGATCGGGCATGGGCTGTCCGGATTGGCCAAAATGTTTCGATCGTTATATTCCGCCAACTGATGTATCGCAACTGCCTGCCAATTATAAAGAAAAGTATGTAGCAGGTAGATTAAAGAAGAATGAGAAATTTGCCAAGTATCTGGAAAGCATGGGCAAAGTAGCCTTAGCTGATAGTATCAGGCATGATAAGAGTATAACGATACCAGAGGAATTTAATCCAACTAAAACCTGGACAGAATACTTAAACAGATTGGCTGGGGTAGCTGCAGGGATATTCCTGTTTTTAACAGTAGTTTATTCTTTTACCTACCGCAAAACCGCTAAACGCATTATTGTACTCAGTATCCTGAATCTTTTTGTAGTAGGATACCAGGGCTGGTTAGGTTCGATAGTGGTTTCTACCAATCTGACACAATGGGTGGTAACCGTACACATGTTACTGGCATTGGTTATTTTGGCGATATCTATTTATACCTACAATTACGCGAAGCAATTGAATAAAGCGCCTTCTGTAATTATGTACCGCATAGCCTGGTTAAAAGGATTTTTGTTCTTTACCCTGTTCATTAGTATCGTTCAGATTGTTTTAGGAACCGAGGTTAGAGAGGCCATAGATGTGATTGCAAAATCGCTCTCTTATGGAAACAAAAATACCTGGATTTCGAAGGTAGGGGAAGTATTTTCCTATCACCGCGATTTAGCTATACTGGTGGTAATTGCCAATGCAGTAGTGTATAAAATGGTGATCGACCGTTTTAGTGGTAAAGCTGCCCCGTTGTTAACGGCTAGGTTTATGTTAATCACGCTTCTCGTACAGTTATTAAGTGGTTTTGCATTAGCATATATAGCTTTCCCACCAGCAGCGCAGGCATTGCATATTTTGTTCTCTACGCTGTTATTTAGTTTACAGTTTTACCTGTACTTATTGGTTTACCGAACAAGTACATATAAACAATAATATTTAAGAAAATTGAAGCAATATCTTTCAGATTTTTCTAAGCTTATCAAATTCAGGCTATCGTTTACGGTGGTGTTTTCGGCGTCGATCTCTTTTTTGATCGGACAGAAAATGCAGGTGGGTAGAGGCCATATCCCTAGTATTGATTGGGGCAACTGGTTGATACTGATTGCTGGTGGTTTTTTAGTTACCGCTGCTGCAAACTGTTTTAACGAAATTATTGAGAAGGACCTCGATAAATTAATGTCGAGAACTAAAGATCGCCCTATGCCCGCGGGTAGAATGACTACCGGACAGGGATTGATTTTAGGGGTATTCATGGCCTTTTTAGGGACCTGGTTACTGGGTAAATTAAACCTGGAAACAGGTCTGCTTTCTGTATTTTCAATCCTGTTATATGCTTTTGCTTATACACCGTTGAAAAGAAAATCGCCAATAGCTGTTTTTGTGGGGGCCATTCCAGGCGCTTTACCTCCGCTAATTGGGTATTTAGCCGCATTTGGTAGTTTAAAAGCCGAAATGTTTCACGAAATTGATTATTACATTGCTGGCATTTTGTTTTTAATCCAGTTTGTATGGCAGTTTCCACATTTCTGGGCAATTGCCTGGGTTTTGGACGATGATTATAAGAAAGCTGGTTTTAGGTTATTACCAACCAAGAAAAGAGACAAAACTTCAGCATTGCTGACCTTTTTAAGCACGCTGGTTTTAATTCCGGTAAGTTTATTACCAACCATTTACGGGTTTGGTGGTTATTATATTGCAGGTTTATCTTTAATTGCCGGGCTTATATTTAGCTGGTTGGCTTTTAAACTTTTAATGAACAGGGAAATGGCTGATGCCAAGAAAGTAATGTTCTGTTCGTTTTTTTACATCCCGGCAGTACAGCTGGGCTTATTATTAAATTTTATAGCAAAATAATTTATGGTGCTAACAATGGAAAAGATGCAGGATACGTTTGACCCTAAACCAAGGAAATTTATTGTTTGGTTATTTGTCGTATCATCAACAATTATGTTTGGTGGTTTTACCAGTTATTACCTGGTATTTGCTGCTTCGAAGGGTAAGGGGCATGGTTTAGTTTTACCTGACGCTTTTATTTACTCTAGTTTGGTAATTATTGCCAGCAGTATCACTTTGGTGCTTGCCTCCAAAGCTTTAAAGAAACTAAACTTTAGCTTACAGCGCAATATGCTGTGGATTACGGTAATATTAGCTATTGCTTTTGGTGTAATGCAGTTTAATGCATGGGGAAGCATGGTTAGAACCGGAGCAACCCTGGTAGGAAATAATGCCGCCATATCATTTATATATGTGGTATCGGGCATGCACTTATTACACATTATTGCAGGTGTTGGCCTTATTATTAATGCTTTAGCAGGAAGTTATAAAAGCCTTCCTATTGCGAAAGTCCAGTACAGAATGGAAATTGCTTCTATTTTTTGGCATTTTATAGATATATTATGGATATATCTGTATGTTTTTTTACTTTTGAACCGTTAAATTTGTTAACAAACTATTATACTATTTCCAAATGAATGCAGTATCACAATTAGATCAAGTTAAAACCGGACCATGGAATGGTGGTCGTTCTCCGTGGTCGGTAGAATATGGTAAAATCATGATGTGGTTTTTCCTTTTGTCAGATGCTTTTACCTTTTCATCTTTATTGATCTACTACGGCGCTCAGCGTTTTTCTAAATTAACATGGCCAGCTCCAGATAAGGTTTTCCAATCTATCCCAGGTATTGCAGAACATGGCGCTCCATTAGTTTTCGTAGGTATCATGACCTTTATCCTGATCATGAGTTCGGTAACCATGGTTTTAGCTGTAGAGGCAGGTCACAGACGTTCTAAAAAAGAAGTTATCGGCTGGATGATTGCAACCATCATTGGTGGTTTCATGTTCTTAGGCTGTCAGGCAATTGAGTGGACTCACTTACACCACGATGGTTTCTGGTGGGGACATATTCCTTCTGCAGAAGAGTTAAAACACTTCTTCCTTAAACCAGAAGATGTATCACTTGTGGCGTCGCAACAGTTTGCAAACTTATTTTTTACCATTACTGGTTTCCACGGTTTCCACGTATTTAGTGGGGTAATCATTAACATAATCATCTTAATCATGACGATTAATGGAACTTTCGAGAAGAGAGGACATTATTTAATGGTAGAGAAAGTGGGTTTATACTGGCACTTTGTTGATTTAGTTTGGGTGTTCGTATTTACATTCTTCTATTTGGTTTAATTTATCATATTATAAAAATATTTTTATGTCAGAGCACGCACATAGCACAGAAGGCCACGGCCACGATGAACATGCAGGTTTATCAAAAGGTAAAATCTGGAAAGTTTTTGGTATCCTTTTGTTAATCACCGTAATTGAATTTATTATCGCGCTGGTATTAATCCCGAAAGGATATATGACCCAGCACATCGGTAATTACATTTATATTGCATTAACCCTGTTAAAAGCATTTTATATTGTAGCTTATTTTATGCACTTAAAATATGAAAAGCTAGGCTTACAACTTGCATTAACGGTTTCATTCATTTTCATTATTTACTTTATTGTTTTAATGCTAATAGAAGGTGGGTTTTTAAACATCCACATGATGAACCATTAATGAAAAGAAGTCCTATAAAAAAGGTAATAATCCTGGTAAGCATTTTAGCTATACCGGGATTTTTGTTTTTTTACTTATTGCCACAGTTTGCCAAGAACAGGTATAAGAGCTTACCCATTTTTGGTGAGAAGGTTGTTGCATCAACCTTTCACAGTGTAAAAGGGAAAAAAATACCAGATACCATTTACCATCTTGTTCCTGATTTTAAACTCGTAAACCAGCATAATGATACGGTTACCTGGAAGTCGCTAGAGAATAAGATTGTGGTGTTGAATATGTTTTATACCAGCGCAAACAATCAGGGAACAAGTAAGTACATTAAAGAATTAGCTGAGGGTTATGCGCAGAAACCTTTGGTTAAATTTTTAAGCCTTTCTGTTGATCCGCTGGATGGAACCAGGATAAAAGATTTTGCTGAGCAGTTTAAAGCGAAAGCAGGAAAATGGGATTTTCTGGTTGGCGATACCATTCAAACCTATCCACTCATTAGAAAGGGTTTATTACTCGACGTAATTGCGGATGAAACGAAAGAGAAAATCAATTTTATTTTTAGTAATAAAATTGTACTGATCGATAACCTGCACCGTATACGCGGTATTTATGAGGCCGACGATGCGGGCGCAAATGCCAGGTTAGAAGATGAAATAAAAGTACTTATCGCTGAGTATTTAAGGAACGTTAAAGACGGCAGGTAGTTAGTCTGAAGTCGATACAAAAAATAATAATATAAAAGAGATTTAAAAACTCATGGAAAATAGTCCGATCGAGAAAAAATATAGCAAGTGGATCATTATACTTTCCATTTTTATACCCGTAGCTGTAGCCTTTTTATTCGTAGTGAAGTTAAAGGATCTGGGAATTGATGCACCAGCTTTACCTTTCTTACCACCAATATACGCTACCATTAACGGAATAACTGCTGTACTGCTGGTTGTTGCAGTATGGGCCATAAAAAATGGTAAAATACAATTACACCAAAACCTGATGAAAACCGCTATTGGCTGTTCGCTATTGTTTTTGATTATGTACATCGCTTATCATATGACTACGCCATCGACCAAATTTGGAGGTGAAGGCGCCATTAAATATGCATACTTCTTTATCTTGTTAACCCATATCCTATTGTCGATAGCCATTATTCCTTTGGTATTGGTTACTTATGTAAGGGCCTTAGCAGAGCGTTTCGATCGTCATAGAAAAATCGCCAGGATTACTTTCCCACTATGGCTTTATGTAGCCATAACAGGTGTCGTGGTTTACCTGATGATTTCACCATATTATCAATATTAGCGTTTTTCGCTTTTAAAAAAAGACTGAAGCCTTACCTAACAAGTAAGGCTTTTTTAGTTAATGTGATTTAAAGCGGTACATGATATTTGTTTTAACCCAAATTTTTTTTCACTTTTATGTATATTACATCACACAACAGAACACTTATAAATTTGTAAGTGAGCAGGCAGATCGACTAATTTATGGCTCCAGGAAGGATAGAAGATGAACGTAAGCTTATAGAAAAAATCGTCGGAGGAGATGAGCAGGCTTTTTCTGTTCTTTTCTTCAAATACCTTCCTGTACTCCAGATTTTTGCCACAAAGTTCACCAAATCTGATGATGCGGCAGAAGAAATTATCCAGGATTCATTTTTAAGGGTTTGGCTAAATCGCGATAAATTAGCAGAAGTAGATAATGTAAAGGCCTATCTGTATAAATATGTTTCTAACGAATGTTTAAGCTACCTGCGAAAAAAATTAAAAGAGGATAGGGTTGTTGATGCCTTTACTGCCAAACAACAAAATAGCCATAATAGTACAGTTGAAACAATTAATTTAAACGAGGTAACTAAAATTATTGCTATTGCCGTCGAAAAATTACCCGATCAACGCAAAAATATATACCAATTGAGTAGGCGCGATGGTAAAACCATACCTGAAATCGCAGAAATACTCAATATCTCGCCCAATACGGTAAAAAACGCCCTTGTAACTGCCTTAAAATCGATACGGATACACCTCGATCAGCATGGGATAGTGTTCCTTTTCCCGATTGTTTTTTTCTTTTTGAAAATAAAATAGGAAAAAATTAATATCCCGATAGTCCTAATCTTCTTTTGCTGCTTCTTAGTATCAGAATCTTTATGGAAGAACGTATACATTATCTCTTACAACAGTTTACAGCTAAGACCTTAAGCCAGTCCGAAAGGGAAGAACTTTTAGTTTTAGCAGAAAACAGCACCTCATTGCTTTCTGACGAAATCGTGAAAATGATTATCACAGAAGAAGAACATGCAGTTAATGTTGTTGAAGAAAAATGGAATCCGGTTTTAAATAAAATTCTGGCGGTAGACAAACCAAGCCGTTCGCCTAAGCGGATTTTAATGAATAGCTTAAAATGGGCTGCAGCAGCGGTTGTTTTTATTGTGTTTTCGTTAACTGCTTACATTTCTCTACAGAAAAAGAAGGAACATGTTTTTGCTACTGATGTAGCACCGGGAAAAAATAAAGCTATTCTCACCCTGGCTGATGGAAAGAAAATTTCACTTTCAGACGCGATGAAAGGTGATATTGCCAAAGAAGCTGGTTTCTCGATCACTAAAACTGCTGATGGCCGGTTGGTGTATAATGTAGCAGGATCAGAAAATGTAAACGATACCAGATTGAACACCATTTCGACCCCAAATGGTGGCGAATGGCAAATCCAGTTACCCGATGGTTCTACGGTTTGGCTAAACGCAGCATCTTCTATTCAATATTCATTAAATATCGGAACAGCGAAACAGCGTAGAGTAAAACTGGATGGTGAAGCTTATTTTGAAGTAGCTAAAAATGCTGCACATCCTTTTATTGTGGAAACTGATAAACAAGCTGTTGAAGTATTGGGTACACACTTCAATATTAATAGCTATAGAGATGAAAGGCTAACTAAAACCACCTTATTGGAAGGAAGCGTACGTGTTTCGCACAATACGACTAATGAGAGTGAGGTGCTTAAACCTGGAGAGCAATCTTTGGTATCCGTTTCTGGCATGGATGTGAGAGAAGTAAATGTTGATGAAGCAATAGCGTGGAAAAATGGCTATTTCATGTTTAATAACGAGAGGCAGGAAAGCATTTTACGCAAAGTTGCCCGTTGGTATAATGTAGAAATAGAATATGCCGATCCTGCTGCAAAAGAGGTGATGTACTACGGAACAGTAAGTCGCTTTGAGAAAATTTCGAAAGTATTAAGAAAATTTGAGCAGACCGGAGAAGTGCGTTTCGATATTAAAGGCAATAAAGTAATTGTCTATAAAGAATAAACGAGAAAAGATGAAGGAGTAACTAACCTTTATCTCTAAAAATAAACTAATTAATCAACCCTTAACCTAACAAATGATGAATAAACTTCGACAAAACTCCTGACGATTCAAATGTTGAATAAATAAAAAAGGAGTGCTTGCAACACCCCCCTTTATTATCTGTTTAGCTATTCCGTAAGCCGGAATCGATTAAAAATCAATTATTTCTTGGATAACCGCGAAACGCTTTTTGGCGTCTAAACTTTATTGCGCTTCGCACAAAACAGACTATTAAATGTACAAAATTTATATTAGAATTTTATGTACGCATCAACGCTACATACCTAAATTGCTATTAATTATGAAGTTAGTTACGGTCATATTGCTTGCCTCGTTAATGCAGGTAAGTGCAGCTTCATTTGGCCAGCTGGTTACATTAAAGGAAAAGAATGTAACATTAGAGAAAATGTTTAGGGAAATCAGACAGCAATCTGGTTATGATGTATTATTATCAACCAATACCATTAAAAGTACGGCTACTTTAAATGCGAACTTTAATAATGCTACCATTGAAGAAGTAATGGCTAAAATTATTTCAGGACGGGATTTAACCTATACTATTGAAGATAAAACCATCTTAATTAAACCTAAAGAAAAGAGTATTTTCGATAAAATTGTTAACTATTTTGCTGTTATTGAGGTAAAAGGGAAAGTATCGGATGATAATGGAAGTGGAATCCCGGGTGCCAGTATCCGTGAAAAAGGAACCACTAATTCTACCACAACCAATGCTAATGGTGAATATACAATTAGGGTAAGTGATGCCGGTACGCTTGTTTTTAGTTATGTAGGTTATAACACGATTGAATTGGAGGTTAACAACCGCACGAGAATTAACGTGAGTTTGAAAGAAAATGTTAATGATCTAAAAACAGTTGATGTAGTATCAACAGGATATCAAAATATACAGAAAAAATTATTTACGGGATCTGCAACAACCGTTAAAGGTAGTGATGTAAAACAAGATGGTGTTGTAGATGTTAGCCGGATGTTAGAAGGCCGCGTTGCAGGGGTTTCGGTACAGAATGTTTCGGGTACTTTTGGTACTGCACCAAAAATCCGCGTTCGTGGTGCTACGTCAATTTCGGGAGAGAATAAACCACTTTGGGTAGTTGATGGAATTGTATTGGAAGATATCGTTAACATTTCTAATGATCAGTTATCCAGCGGAGATGCTTTAACGCTAATCGGATCATCGGTAGCAGGAATAAATGCCGATGACATAGAAAGCTTTAACATTTTAAAGGATGCTTCGGCAACTGCACTTTATGGTGCAAGAGCCATGAACGGGGTAGTTGTAATTACAACCAAAAAAGGAAAGATCGGTAATACAACTATTAATTATAGCGGTAACTTTTCTTCTTTCTTAAAACCAAATTACGATTCCTATAACATCATGAATTCTGCAGATCAGATGTCGTTATATGCAGAGGTTTATCGTAAAGGTGGATTATCGCCAAATATTGTAAATGGGATGAATGGAGGTGTATTTGCAAAAATGTACCAGGAAATTAATAAGTATAATAGCAGCACCGGTCAATTTGGTGTTGTGAATACACCAGAAGGAAGAGCGGCATTTTTGCAAAAATACGCAACCGCTAATACCGATTGGTTTGATGTGCTTTTCAAAAATTCTTTTGTGCAGGAACATTCAATCAGTATTTCTTCGGGATCTGAAAAATCACAGCACTATTTCTCAGTTGGTTATTATAATGATAACGGATGGTCTATTGCAGATAATGTGAAGCGATATACCATGAACCTTCGTGGAAATTATACCCTTTCTCCTAAAATCAATATTGGCTTATTGGCTACAGGAGCATACAGGCAACAAAGGGCTCCGGGTACATTGGGCAGAACCAGTAATGTGGTAGAAGGAACCTATACGCGCGATTTTGATATTAACCCTTTTAGCTATGCATTAAATACTAGCCGTACAATAAGGGCTTATGATGACAATGGTAATCTGGAATATTTTACCAGAAATTATGCGCCATTTAATATCCTTAACGAAACGCAAAACAACTACATCGATTTAGATATGTTGGATATGAAAATGCAGGGGGAATTTAACTATAAGTTTATTAAAAACTTTGAATTCAGGTCTGTAGGTGCAATGCGTTATGTAAAAACAACCCGCGAGCATAAAATTACAGAATATTCGAATATGGCAACTGCTTATCGTTATGCACCAAATTCTACTATTGCCAATGCTAATATTTTCTTATACGATGATCCGGACCGTCCGGAAATTATCGATAAGGAAAGTGTACTCCCTCAAGGTGGATTTTACAATAGAAACGACGATTATCTGTTAAATTTCAATGTAAGAAATCAAATTGATTGGAAACAGGACTTTGGTAAACATGCACTTGGCGCTTTTATCGGACAGGAGATCAAATTTGCAAACCGCCAAAACAGTTTCAATAACGGTTATGGTTATCAATACGATAAAGGAGGTGAGCCATTTATTGATTACAGAATTATTAAAATGCTATTGGAAGGTAATTACAATTACTATGGCATGGATAGATTTTTTGATAGATATGCGGCCTTTTTCTTAAACGGTAGTTATTCTTACGATTCTAAATATGTATTTAACGGAACATTCAGGTACGACGGAAGTAACCGTTTGGGCGAAAGTGCTGTGGCAAGATGGCTTCCAACCTGGACCTTAAGTGCAGCCTGGAATGTAGATCAGGAAGAATTTATTAAAAATATTTCGCAAATCAGTTACTTAAAGGTAAGAGGTGGTTACGGTTTAACAGCAAGTATGGGTAGTGCCACTAACTCATCTGTAGTTTTAGCCAATAGCACCACATTAAGACCAAGGTTATCTGAAGTAGAGCCACGAATTACTTTAAATGGATTAGAGAATTCGGAACTTACCTGGGAAAAACAATATGAGGCTAACATTGGGGTAGACTTAGGTTTGTTCCAAAGCCGCTTAAATGTATCATTAGATTATTACAATAGAAAAGGTTTCGACCTGATCGGCAACTTTAGAACTTCTGGTATTGGTGGTGAATTTACAAAATCGGCCAATTATGCTGATATGAATTCACATGGATTTGAAGTCAACCTGAGCGGTATGCCTATTAAAACGACTGATTTTAAATGGAATACCACCTTTACATTTGGATACAATAAAAACACCATTACCAATTTAAAAAGTAAACCACGTATTTACGATTTAATTATCCCGGAAGGTGGCCCTAAAGAGGGTGGTGCGGTAAGAGGATTATATTCTATCGACTTTCAAAAACTAAATAACCTGGGCGTACCGGTATTTACAAACGAAAGTGGTGTAGCCAGCAGTAATGTATACGTACAAAGTACAACCACAGATTACCTTAAATACGAAGGTTCTGTTGATCCGCTTTATACTGGTGGTTTGAACAATACTTTCAATTATAAAAATTTCGCCCTAAACGTTTTTGTTTCTTATCAAGCTGGAAATAAAATCAGGTTAACAAATGTTTTTGCAACTAACTACGATGATAGTGATGCAATGCCAAGAGAATTTTTAGATAGATGGACTTTACCTGGTGATGAAACCATTACCAATGTACCATCAATTGCCGATTATTTATTAAGAAAGTCTTTAACCGGAACTTATCCTTATACGGCATACAATTATTCTTCAGATCGCGTTGCCGATGGTTCTTTTGTACGATTGAAACAAGTTTCGTTAGCATACAACCTATCTACAAAATATGCGAAATCGATCGGTTTAAACTCGTTATCGTTAAAGCTGCAAGGAAATAACATTTGGTTAATCTATGCGGATAAAAAACTGAAAGGGCAGGATCCTGAGTTCTTTGGATCTGGTGGTGTAGCACTACCAATACCTAGACAAATTACTTTATCCCTAAAAGTTGGTATTTAATAAGAATTAAAATGAAGAAATATATAATTTATTCGTTCATCACGCTTGCAGCATTTGGTTCTGGCTGTAAGAAATATTTAGAGGTATCGCCAGATCAGCGTACCAAATTAAACACGCCTGAGAAAGTTTCAGAATTATTAGTTACTGCTTATCCTGGCGGAAGTTATGTGATGGTAGCAGAAGCCATGTCTGATAACCCATCTTTTGTAAGTTTAACAGGACTTGATAAACCTGAAAACAGAGATGCTTATTATTGGAAAGATGTGCAGGGTACCGGTCAGGATACGCCCAATAACTATTGGAATAACTGTTACGAAGCGATTGCTGCTGCAAACCAGGCCTTAGATGCCATTGATAAAGCACCAGATCCTCAGAATTATACGCATCAAAGAGGAGAAGCATTAGTAGCAAGAGCCTATGCGCACTTTATGTTGGTTACTTTCTTTTCGAAGTGTTACGACAGTGCAACAGCAGCTTCCGATTTAGGTATTCCATATGTTACCACACCAGAAACAGTGGTACTGAGAAACTACGATCGCAAAACAGTGGCTTATGTTTACGAACAGATAGAAAAAGATTTGCTTGAAGGTATTCCATTAATAAAAGATGAACTTTACAGGGTACCGGCTTATCACTTTACACGTAAAGCATCATATGCTTTTGCCACACGTTTTTATTTATTTAAGAAAGATTATGAGAAGGTAATTACCTATGCTAATCTGGCTTTTCCTTCTAACAACTTTGCTACAAATGTAAGACCATGGTTTGCTTATTCAGCGCCAACCGGTGGTTCAACTGAAATTGCTCAAAACATGTCGAGCGCAGCAAATCCTGGTAATTTATTGTTAGCAGAAACTGCATCTTGGTGCGCTAGAAATTATGCAAGAGCCATTTATTCTCAAAGTCAGAATAGATTGAACACTATTATTGCCCCATTAGGTATAAGTTTAACGGCATATCAACGATACTCTTTCTCTTCAACCTTTTATTTTATACCTAAACACTACGAGCATTTTGTACGTACCAGTATAAATGCAAGTACAGGGGTTGGATATGTGATGCAAACATTATTAACATCAGAAGAGGTATTGTTAAATAGGGCTGAAGCCTATATTATGAGAGACAGGCTTAGTGATGCTTTGGTGGATATGAATACATTAATTAGCCAAAGAGTTACTGGTTATGTAGCATCTACCCACAATTTTACCGATGCAAAAATTAAAAGCTTTTATGCTTCAAGAACCTCTGATGCCAAACAGGCCTATATTTTTGCTTTATTGGATTTGAAAAGGGCAGAGTTTGTAGAAGAAGGAATGCGTTGGATGGATATTTTAAGGTATAAGTTACCTGTTAGCCATCTTGATCCGGATGGAAATACCGTAGAGTTAGCTGCTGATGATTTGAGAAGAGTTTGGCAGTTGCCAAGTGAAGTAACCTTAGCAGGAATGCAACAAAATCCTAGATAACCTAAAATTTATCAACATGAAAAAATTATATATTTTAATGCTGGCGCTCTTAGTTGCGGGTTCTGGTTGTAAAAAAGAAGACGAAAACCTTAACCGCGAAATTGTTGGGCTAGGTGGCGATAAATGGGAAGAAACTACCCTTGATAAATGGCTGTACACCAACTTTACCCAACCCTACAATCTGTATGTAAAATACAGATGGGACGGTACAGAGTACGACAATAGTAAAACCCTTACCCCTGTAAAATACGATAAGGTACAACCATTAATGGAAGTGGTAAAAGGTTCATGGATTGATCCTTACACTGCTGAGGCTGGTGCAGATTTTATAAAGAAATACTCTCCTAAACAATATGTTTTAGTTGGAAGTCTTCAATATAACTCCGGCGGTACTGTTACGCTGGGAGAAGCTGAAGGCGGAGTGAAGGTAACTTTGTTTAACGTTAACAACTTCGATAAATCTGAACGCTCAGTAGCGAAAAGAGTTTTAAAAACCATTCACCATGAATTTACCCATATTTTAAACCAGACGATTACTTATCAAAAAGAATTTCCGCTGATTACGCCGGCTGGTTATACTGCCGATTGGAACAATAGTACAGGTTTTGCAGCTAATGGTTTCATTAGTCAGTATGCACAGGCTGCACCAGGCGAAGATTATGCAGAAATGGTTTCTATTATGTTAACCGAAGGGAAGTCGGGTTACGAAGCATTGCTAAAAGCCAATACTTCTGCTACTGCTGTAGCCTCCATCAGGGCAAAAGAAGCACTGGTTGTAGCATACTTTAAGCAAACCTGGGGAATAGATTTTTACGGATTACAAACCCGGGTTCAAAAATCTTTCAATGATTTATCGCCGATAAGTTTATCAGGCTATTTAGGTTTTGGTAAAGCGTTTAGCTCCGTGAATATTAATCCCGCAACCACTACAGGTTTATCGGATGAGTTTACAACAGCTTATAATAATGCTAAAACTGCACTTTTAGCTTTAAATACCACTGCAAAATATGAACTGGATAATATGACCATTACATTTACCAGTGCAACAGAGATGCAGATGAAGGTTAATTTTCATGCTACTGCAGGAACAGCGATTGGAACAGCTTATACTGGCTTATTTACCCATACTTACGCTGCGACTGGAAACCAGGTTACGTTTACGGCTACCACCAGAGATGCAAATGCAAATGTAATTGCTACAGCTGTTGCCCCGCTAACGGGCTATTTTGTACAAAGTCCTTTATTGTTAAATTATTTTTATACTCCGGATATGAGGATAGAATATGGTGGCTTTAGAAAAACTACCAATGCTGCATCATTCACTTATGGCGTTTTAGGAAATTAATTTTATAAAACATGAAAAATAAAATTTTATATATAGCACTTGTTGTCTTGTTAATGGCGAGTTGTAAAAGGGATTCAGATCCTATTTTGGACGATCCTGATACTAGATTAACAGCAGAACTGGCTGCCAACCAAGCTAAGTTAATAGCTGCACCAAATGGATGGAAAGCTACCATTTACCCTTCGGGAGGAAAAGGTTTTTCTTTTTACTTTAAGTTTTTGGCTGACGGAAAGGTAGATATGATGGGCGATGTGAACAACGCGTCTTCTACAGCACCACAAACTAGCACTTACCGGTTAAAAGCTTTGCAAAGACCAACTTTAATTTTTGATACGTATAACTACATCCATTTAATAGCCGATCCTGATGCAAGTATCAGTGGTGGCGCAAATGCGAGTGGTTTAAAATCTGACTTTGAATTTGCTTTTGCAGGCGTTGCAGGCGATACCCTTAAATTTGAGGGAACGTTTTACGGAAATAAAATGTCGATAGTAACTTTATCTGCTGCAGAAAGCCAAAGTATATTGGCCGGCGGTTTAAAAACCATGACCGACGCCAATACAGCATATATTGCAGCGAATAAAAACCCGTATTTGCAATTTGCGGATGGAACAAAAGGAGCTTTATCTATTGATCCAACTTCAAAAACTTTAAAGCTAACCTATTTAGATAGCAAAGGAGTTGTCCAATCCAAAAGTGTAACTTTTGCTTATGGCATCAATAAACTCTCACTAAGTGCTTATTTAAATTACGGAAGTGTTTATTTTAATGAACTGTTTTACGATTCGGCAAGCAAGACTTATTATGTTATGGCTGGTACGACCAGGATTAATGTACAAAATTCTACCGTTCCAATTGTACCACTATCATTGCAATTTGGTTTCCCATCTGCTTTTGCTTATAGAAAGATCACCATAACTGGAAATGTACCAACAGGCGTTACTTCTGGATTTACGGCTGTATACAATGCCTTTTTAAGCAGTTTTGTAGCTACTGGTAGAACCGTAAGCTCTACAAGTTTTAGTTTAATTAGTAACACTGATTTCTTGGTAGAGATTAATTACTTATCTGGAACAAGTCCATTTGTCGCTTCGGCAACCTATAAGTATACCAGAGTTGGAGATGTAATAACACTTGATAACAACCCTGTGCCTAACGGAAACTGGACCACCAGGGCTGCTCAAATTAAGCCTTTATCTGACTATATGCTAACCGGTCCGTTTAAAATTGATTGGGTAAGCAGTACCAATGTTAATAGTCCTTTATTAGGAGGCTTATACCGTACTGCAGATTTAAGTTCTTTTATATACGGAACGCTATAAATAATTAAAATCTAATTTTAATCTTTCTCTCCCGTAACCCTTGCCCTAAAAAGCAAGGGTTTTTTTATGACATAATTTTTAAACCCCTCTAAGCGTTTATGCTTATATTTGTACCGAATGAAGAAGAAAGTAATTTTTATCCTGTTTGTACTGGTATGTACATTTGCGGTAAGTCCCAATGTTAATGCCCAATGCTCTATGTGTACCATTAATGCCGAACAAGGTGTTAAAAACGGGAATACACAAACCGCAGGTTTAAACACAGGTGTACTGTATCTTTTATCTCTTCCCTATTTAATGGCTGTTATTGTTGGTGTGGTGTGGTATAAAAAATACCGCAAAAAGAATGTGCACCTTAATATGAAAAAGGAACCTTTTAATTTAAATTAAAAGCATGTCTGATCAAACAACCTCAAAGCTTTACGCCATTGTACATTGTAAGTGTCCGCATTGCCGCAGGGGAGATATTTTTACCGGCAGTATGTATGGCTGGAACATTCAGCATACCAAAGAAATCTGCGGGCATTGTGCACAACGCATAGAAATTGAACCCGGTTATTTCTATGCCGCCATGTACGTAAGTTATGCCATGAACGTAATGGAGATGCTTTTTGCCAGTTTGATCACCTATTTAATTTTTGGCCCGCTTACCGATGAAACCTTCTGGCCCTATCTGATTGTTATTTTTGCAGGTTGTTTTATCCTGTATCCGTTTAACTATCGCTATTCTAGAATGATACTGCTCCATGTTTTATCGCCTAATATAAAATACAAACCGTATTACGATAAGTAATTATTGGTTAATCGTTTAAATCGTTTAGACTGGTTAATTGTGACATTCAGCGATTAAACAATTAACCGATTAACCAGTTAACCCAATGCTGTATGTTAAAAAAAGAGACCCTTAGTTTTATAAAAGATGTAGCGGAAAATAACAACCGCGAATGGTTTGCCGATAATAAAGAAGTTTATGAAAATGCAAAGGCTGATGTACTCGAACTTGTAGCGAGTATTATTCCAGAGCTGGCCAAAGCAGACCCCATGCTTCCGGCAGAGATGGACCCAAAGAAGTGCCTTTTACGCATTTATCGTGATGTACGCTTCAGCAAAAACAAAGACCCTTATAAAAATAACTTCGGCGTATGGTTCTCTACCAAAAAAGGAGGTAATGACCCTGGTTATTACCTGCACATTCAACCTGGAAAAAGTTTCATAGCCGGTGGATACTGGATGCCTGATGCGCCGCATTTAAAATTAATCAGGCAAGAGATCGATTATAATATTGGCGATTTTAAAGAAATTATAAATAACGCAGCCTTTAAGAAAAACTTTAAACTGGGTGTTGATAATGCCCTTAAAAATGCACCTAAGGGTTATGATCCCGCAGATCCAAACATCGAATTTTTAAAGTTGAAAAGCTTCGAGGCCACCACAAAAATCGACGATGCAGAATTTTTAAAACCAAACCTCGTTAATAAGTTGATAAGTTCTTTTAAAATAGTACAACCTTTAGTTGCATTTTTACGGAATGCAATAGATGGTTAATTGTATAAATCGTATAAATTGGTTATACCGCCACGATTAAACAGTTAACCGATTAACCAGTTAACCCCCAAATAAAATAATGAAAAATACCTTTCTTGCATTTGCGCTTCTCTTGTTTATCTCTTCCATAAGCTCGTGTGTTATTTTATCGCCTAAAAAGTATAAAGCTTTATTGGGTACTAAAGATTCATTGTATACTGCTTTTAACGAGGGCTTAATTAAGATTGAAAATTTAGAAAAAGAAGTAAGCAAGCTTAAAAAGGATACAACTTTAATGGCTGAAGAACTTCGCGATTTGCAGAACAACTACAATGCAATGGATGCGAGTTATAAAAAGCTGAAAAATAATTCCTCATCAGAAATCACCAAACTATCTGGCGATTTAGCTGCCCGCGAAAAACGGTTAAAAGAAGTTGAAGAAGTTTTGCGTAAACGCGATGAGGCAACCAATGCCCTGAAAGAAAAACTTCAGCAGGCTTTATTGGGTTTCACCAAAAGTGGTTTAACCGTAGAGATTAAAAATGGTAAAGTTTATGTTTCGCTAACCGATAAACTGTTGTTCCCTTCGGGAAGTATTATTATTGATGAAAAAGGAAAACAGGCCCTTACCCAATTGGCCAATGTATTAAAACAACAACCTGAAATCAACATTGCGGTAGAAGGCCATACCGATAATCAGAAAATAAACAACCTGGGGCAGATTAAAGATAACTGGGATTTAAGTGTGTTGAGGGCTACCTCTGTGGTACGTTATTTAACGGAGAACGGAAAGGTAGAAAGCGTGAGGATGACGGCTACAGGTAAAGGCGAGTTTCAGCCGCTGGGTACCAACGCCAATGCCGATGGAAGAAGCAAAAACAGAAGGATAGAGATTGTGCTTTCGCCTAAGCTGGATGAGCTTTATAATTTGATTAAATAAATCTTAACGAATAATTCTATCGGTTGGTGTCTCACCAACCGAAATGAAGGAGCGCCCATCAGCATCATCATGTTTTTTATGATTAGGAAATGGGCGGCTTGTAGTTCTTGGCAACTACAGCCCCGCTATCGCTTTATCCCGATGAACAATCGGGATGTTCGCTTTATCGGGTTTAGCAACAAGGGTTTTTGCACCCAGCAACCCAAAAATGAATAACAGAAATAACTTGTCCTTATCACAGAAAGCCTTGCCATTCGCCGGGCTTTTTTCTATAGGTTCTGATGCCGGCGGTAAGATTTTAAAATCTTAAAGGTATGTTCGAACTCATGACTGCTCAAGTTAGAATAATCGGGCATAGAGAGTTTATGTACCGTTAAAAAGTTTAGCAGTTCTTTAATTACGTTCGATACTTCTTCCGATTCTTCCGTATGTTTTAAGGTATCGATTTTGCTTAATAACAGGGCAATCTCGAACATCTTAAAATCATTCTTCCTGGTAATCTCCAGGCCAATATTCGTTTCAATAAGCGCTTGCTCGTAATTATGTGTAGCGCTGTAAAAATTGGCTTTAAAAACACTAAAGCTGGCCGATATAAAATTGGTATAATAGGTATAATCGCTGCTGATGATTTTATCAACGAACTGTATAATGCGCTGCGCTTTTTTAAAATAGTTGAGCTTGATATAGGTTTGACCCAAATGAAGCAATAAAAAAGGGGAGAAAACCGAATGTCTTACGTAAAATATATTGGGATACTTACTCAATATGGCCATAATAAAACGGTGGCATTCTGCATAACTTTTTTGAGAGAATAAGGTAATCAATACCAGCCGGTAAGAAAGTATTTCGGCAGAGGTAATCTCTTCATTTTTAAGTGGTTTACTCTGATCTATCTCCTGGCAAAGTTTTATGATTTTATCTTCGAGCGTTTTGCTCTCATTAGGTTTGTTAACCAGGTTATTGTAGAAATAAAGAATTAAATCATAAGGGTTAATCGGGAAAAGCTCGTTTAACCTTTTATAATTTCGCTTTAACAGCTGCATGGTATTGGCCAAAGCCACTTTATCTACATCGATAAGGTTAACGTTACATTCTATTACATGCAGCATAATCTGAACGTCTTCATTCAGTACATTCTCCGAAATGGTTTTGATGGTTTCCTTATACAGGTTACTCATGGTTCGCCCGGTAGCCATAATGTCGATAAAATCGATACCTATGCTTAACTTATTGAAGTTAGAATTGGGTTTACCGAGTTCGTATTTAGATACATAACAGATAAAATCGAAAGCACTGTTTTTTTCGCTGTTGGTAAATGGCAGCCTGAAAATGCTTTTTAAAGCGGCAATTTCGTTCCGGTTGATACAGAATCTGATGGCCCAGTTCAGTATATGATCTCTTCGGGAGGTTTGACCAGGGAAACTGTTTAAGATATGCTCGAAAAATGATTTACAAGGTTTATATTCAAATTTATCGGTGATCTGTATAAACAGGAAATAGGTATAAATATCGTCGTTTAAAAAACGGACAATTTCTGTCGGAATGGTTGTACTTAATCTTTTTTCTTCAATGATAATCCCGGCATGTAAAAGTTCTTCATATGCATCGGGATAACAATTGATATAACTCAGGATTTTTTCTTTAGCAACTCTTAATTTTTTATTTCCTTCTGAAATGCAATCGCTTATTTTTTTGAGGAGAAATATTTTTTCAGTGCTTTTCTTTGCAAGAAATACGCGTTTTTCTAGAAAATAATTAATTAATTCATAACATAATAAGGGGTTATTCAACTCCAGATGGTGGTTCTCATCTTTGAGCTTGAAATAAACCTGTAACCAGAATGGTGTTTTAAACTGTGCTAATAGGGGAGCGCTTACATCTGCCCGATTGATGATTTTATTTTCTATATGGCTTAGGGTATAGAGTACCTCATCAACATTTAGCGATGGTACATTGCTTAAGGTATCCTCATCATAAAATAAGCCCGTATACCAGGCTTTAGTTAAAGATGCAGAACCGTAAATAGCGGGTTGGAGATTAATCCAGCTATTTGTTCGCAGGCCAAATATGAGTTTAACAAAGTTGTTTTCTTCTATACTATATAAAAAGTCGATAAACGTTTTAAAATAATTGCTTCTGGCTAAATGTTCATCAATACCATCAACAATAATAATGAAACGGCCTTCTCTCTTTTCGGGATTTTTTTTGAAAAAACTGATTAACTCCGTCAGGCTCCCGAATTTAAATTCTTTTAAAAACCAGTCTTTTAAAGTATTTCCATTCTGGATAATGGTATTAATACTTGTAGAGTTAACCAATAATACGATATCGTTTTTGTAGAGGGCATTTTCTGATAAGAAAAAATACTCTACCATGTGTGCTAGCAATATCGATTTCCCCTGACCCGGCTGAGCACTTACGGTGGTAAACTGGTAGTTGTTTTTTAAGAAGTAATCAAAATCAGGGTAAAAAAAACTTCTGTTGGCGGTAGCATTAAACGGAACGCCCGAATTATTTTTATTCGCAATTAACGAGATTTCTGTAATGGCATGTGCTTTTAGCTTTAAATCCTGCCAGATACTTTGAACAGAGGTGGTTTGATTTTCCTTGTCTTTACAAAACGAATCCCAATCGTTATAGCCAATATATTGTGATAAGCTATTTAGAGTAAATAAAGAGAATTTATGTAAGGTGTTTGCGAAGCCAAAGAATCGCTTGATCGTTGTTTCACTTACATAATTTTTGGTTTCTTGAAATACATACTCAGAAATAATCTTACAATGAGCTGGGTCGATATTTCTCAAACCAGATTTTATAAGGACAAACTTCCTGAGTTCGATAAGGAGATCGTTAGCATTCATTAATTAACAGATGGGATGACTACCGCTAATGTCATCATAATTTCACAATTGAGGAAATCTATTCATGAAGAAAGTCCTGTATGAATAAAATGAATGAAATGGATTGCATAAAAATGAATAGCAATGGATAGGATAGGATGCTATTCTAGATTTAGATTTGTCATAATTATATAATGCCTGAAAATCATTTACCAAACAGCAGCATTAGCACATAGTAAGTCTCCTAAAATAACGCCTGACATGATGAAAACTTATACTTTCTCGTCCCGAACAGGGATAATTCGCAATACTTGTGTTGCAATCATCATTCTATTAACGCTCTTTTCCTCGAAATCGTATTCGCAAACTAAAATTTTTGCAAATACGGCTACCAAATCAGATCATGTAGACAATGCAACAAATGCAACATTAAACAACAATAACTTCGCTACGGTAAATTCGTATGGCGGAATTGCTGTTGGTATAGGGTCGTATAGTGGCGAACTGGAATTAAAATATCCGGCTTTGGTAGCTGCAGGAGTTACATCTTATATCAGAATAGATTTTGATGGCGACATCCTGAACAGGTTATTAGGCGGTAGTTTAGGTACCTTACTGGCCAATGTGGGCGGAACCGTAGTTCTTGGAAACCATTCATTCCAGGTAGGAGCCAGAAACGGTGCTTCGGCAGTACCCCCGGCAGGGAATAGTGTAGACGGATTTTCTTCAGATAATTTACGACTGGTAAAAGATGCAAATGGTTTCTTTTATATTGCAGTAACTCCTACACAGGCTTATGATAGGGTGTTTATAAAAGATGTAACCAATGCACTTTTGCTTTCAGTAGCTAATAATACAAAGGTTTATTACTCATTTTATACTTCAGGAAATGATCCTTGTGCGCAGGCATTTACTACAGGATATGAAGGTACCGGTATTACACTCGATGCCTTGCAATTGGGCAGCTCAGGGGTAACCAATAGCGAAAGGGCCATTGATACCGACCCAAATAATTTTTCTCAACTTAGTTTAGGTATACTTGGCGTGGGCTCATCCATTAGCCAAAATTTTTATTTTGCAACGCCATCAAATCCTGGCGACGATATTAACCTTCGGTTTAGTTCTACCCCTGCTTTACTAACAGCAGGACTTTTACAAAATATTTCAATTACAGCATATAACGGCGGTACCCAGGTATATACCGGATCAGTTCCAACTACCTTAAATCTGGATTTACTGGGTTTATTAAATAGTGGTCAACCGGTGTCGATACCGTTTTCTCCAGGTGCAAATGTGGTATACGACAGGGTGAAAGTAACACTGGGTTCAGTGGTTACCTTAAACCTGACGCAAACCCTTAATGTTTATGGTGTAATTCGCTCTGCAGGTAGACCAACGCCGGCGAGCACGGCCATTGCTGCATGTTATAATACTACTGTAGATTTAAACGCCACTACGCCAAATACCAATGAACTGAGATGGTATGACGCCATTGAAGGGGGAACAGCTTTACAAACAGTTGCTTTTAATGGTACTTTCACAACACCTGCATTAACTGCTTCTAAAACTTATTATGTTGCCGCCAGAAGATTAGGCTGTACAGCAGAATCGACAAGGATTCCTGTTGTAATTACAGTAAACCCACAAATTATTTTTAATGGGGCAACATTAACCAATGCGACACCAGGCTTTGCTTATTCTAAACAATTAACAGCAGCTACAGGCGGAACAGCAGGTTATACTTATGCTTTGGCTGCAGGCAGTGCCTTGCCAGCTGGCTTAACCCTGTCGCCAACTGGTGCAATTACAGGAACACCAACTGTAGCGGGTAATTCAACATTTGATGTAGTTGCAACAGATAGTAAAGGCTGTAAAGCAACTGCAACTTACAGTTTAACAGTAACAGCTTCGTTGGTATTTGCGCCAGGTACCTTGCCTGATGGTGTAACCGGAACGGTTTATCCAACACAAACTCTGCCGGCAGCTACTGGCGGAACAGGGCCATATACATATAGTGCGACAGGTGTGCCTCCGGGCTTAACATTTAATCCGGCAACCAGAGAAATTACCGGAACACCAACGCAACCTGGAACATATTCGATTCCGGTTACGGTTGTTGATGCGAACGGAAACACCATTATTTCGAACTATACGATCAAAATTACCGATCCATTGTTACTACCTGCAGCCACTTTAGCTGACGGTACAACAGGAACAGTTTATCCTACGCAGATTATTCCAAGTGCAACTGGTGGATCAACGCCTTATACTTATTCGGCAACAGGCCTTCCTCCGGGATTAACTTTTAACCCGTCAACTAAAGCCATTACCGGTACACCAACAACACCGGGAACTTATACCGTACCCGTTACGGTAACAGATGCTGACGGAAAAACGGCAACGACAAATTACAGCATTACGATAAACAGTCCATTGGTATTACCATCGGCAACTTTACCAGATGGAACAGAAAATGTGGCTTATGCTACACAAGTTCTTCCAGCTGCAACAGGTGGTGTTGGCCCTTATACTTATGTCGCTACTGATCTTCCTGCAGGCTTAACATTTAATCCGGCAACAAGAGAAGTTACAGGTACGCCAACCCAGGCAGGTAATTATGCAATAAATGTTACCGTTACCGACAGTCAAGGTAAAACAGCAAGCAACACCTATCCAGTTAAAGTAATTGGAACGTTAACCTTGCCGACAAAAACTTTACCTAACGGAATTGTAGGTACTTCATACTTACCACAAACTTTACCTGCGGTAACAGGTGGTACTTCGCCATATACTTATGTAGCTACGAACCTTCCTCCGGGATTATCGTTCAACCCGGCTACTAGAGAAATTACCGGAACGCCAACACAAGGAGGTAACTATAATATTTCTTTAACAGCAACTGATGCAAATAACAATAAAGCAACAACCACTTATGCCATAACCGTAACAGTAAATGCTCCGGTTGTAGCTTCTGCTACGGTATGTACAGGTAGTACTGCAACTTTAACGGTTAGTAACCTGCAACCAGGCGTAACTTATAACTGGTATGCTTCTACCGGAAGCACCCCATTGGTAACCGGTAACAACGGTACTTTTGTAACACCTGTTGTAAATTCGGCAACTGTGTTTTATGCTGAGGCCGTTTCCGGAACAGCAATCAGTTCAAGAACATCGGTTAGTGTTTCGGTTAATCCGCCTGCAACTTTAGCGACGGTTACGACGAATAACCAAGTGATCAACTCCGGACAAACTACAACATTAACGGCAACTGCCGACGCTGGAAATACCATCGCCTGGTTTGATGCACCATCAGCAGGAACACAGGTTGGAACAGGAACTTCGTTCACAACCCCAGCTTTAACTGCAACCAAAATTTATTATATAGAAACCACAAGCAGCAATGGCTGTAAAAGCGCAAGCCGCGTTCCGGTAACAGTAACCGTAATTAACGGCGGTGGTGCTACAGCTTGTAATGCCGCTAATGGTCAGAATACAGGTATTAATGGGATCTGTTTATTATGTGCGGTAAATGGCGCAGGTAATTCAACTGATGCTGATGCCAACAACTTCACCAGGATTTCTCTTGCTGTAGGTGTTGCCGCTACAGGTTACCAGCAATTAATTTTCCCATCTACAGGTGTGGCTACTGATAGCATCCGTTTAGATTTAGCTTTACCAACCGGTTTAGCTGATGTGGGGCTTTTAAACAACGTAACGGTAACTGTATTAAACGGTGCTACCGTGGTAAGAACAGTACAATTAAACGGTGGATTATTAAACCTTCAACTTTTATCTGGCAATCGTTTTGCAGCAACTGTTTTGGCAGGTGGTGCGTATGATAGGGTTCAGGTAAGCTTTGGTGCATTAGTTTCGGCTTTAACCAGCTTAGATATTTATGGTGCAACCGTAGTTTATCCTAATCCAACATTTATTGCTGGTGCACAATCTATTTGTTCGGGCAGTACAGCAACCTTAAGTGCAACTGCAAATGGTGGCACAACCTTAACCTGGTTCGACGCACCAACAGGTGGAACGCAAGTGGGAACAGGAGCCAACTTCACTACTCCTGCTTTAACCACCACTACTACTTATTATGTTCAGGTAACTAAAGGAACCTGTTCAAATACAACAAGGGTTCCGGTAACAATTACGGTTAATCCGGCAATTGTATTCGCAGGTATTACTTTAACCAATGCAACCATTGCATCTCCTTACAGCAAACAACTTCCGGTTGCTACCGGCGGTACACCAGGTTATACTTATGCCTTAGCTGCCGGCAGTACTTTACCAGCTGGTTTAACATTATCGCCAAGTGGTTTGGTAAGTGGAACACCAACTGCAACGGGTAACCCAACATTCGATGTTGTGGCCACCGATACCAAAGGCTGTAGCACAACTGCTACTTTTACCTTAACGGTAACACCAGCATTAGCGTTGGCTCCGGGAGCATTGCCTAACGGCGTAACCGGTACGCCATATACTACAAACGGAATTCCGGCTGCAACAGGCGGAACAGGTCCTTATACTTATTCGGCTACTGGTGTTCCTCCAGGATTAACCTTTAATCCGGCAACAAGAGAAATTACAGGTACGCCAACTCAAATCGGAACATTTACGATTCCGGTAACCGTAACAGATGCCAATGGCAATACCATTACATCAAACTATACGCTTAAAGTAACCGATCCTTTGGTATTACCAGCGGCAACTTTAGCCAACGGAACCACAGGAACTGTTTACCCTACACAAACTATTCCATCTGCAACAGGTGGAACGACACCTTATACTTATGCGGCAACTGGTCTTCCTCCGGGATTAACTTTTGATCCGGCTACAAGAGCAATTTCAGGAACGCCAACACAAGCAGGTACATTCACTGTACCGGTAACGGTGACCGATGCTGACGGAAAAACAGCAACCAATAATTATAGCATTACGGTTGTTAATCCTCTAGTGTTACCAGCAGCAACTTTGCCTGATGGAACTGAAGGAACAGTATATGCTACACAAACTCTGCCTTCGGCAACTGGTGGTGTTGGTCCATATACTTATGTAGCAACTAATCTTCCAGCGGGATTAACTTTTAACCCTGCAACAAGAGAAGTTTCGGGTACACCTACACAAGCCGGAAATTATTCAATTGGCGTAACGGCTACCGATAGTGAAGGCAGAACCGCAAGTAATACTTATGCACTTAAAGTAATAGGTGTATTATCATTACCTGGTGCAACTTTACCAAACGGTATTGTAGGTACACCATACCCAACGCAAACTTTGCCAGCGGTAACCGGTGGAACAGCGCCATATACTTATTTAGCAACAAACCTTCCTCCGGGATTAAGTTTTAATACGGCAACAAGAGAAATTACAGGAACACCAACTTTAGGTGGAACGTTTACCATCTCTTTAACCGCAACAGATGCCAACGGAAACAAAGCAACAACAGCCTATAGCTTAACCGTAACGGTTGATGCACCAGTGGTTGCAGCAGCTACAGTGTGTGCCGGAAGCCCTGCTACCTTAAGCGTTAGCAATTTGCAAGCTGGTGTTACCTATAACTGGTATGCTTCTACCGGAAGTACACCTTTGGTGACCAATAATACAGGTGTTTTTGTAACACCTGCAGTAACTGCTCCAACAGTATTTTATGTAGAGGCGGTATCAGGAACAGCTGTAAGTTCAAGAACTGCAGTTAATGTTTCGGTTAACCCACCAGCAACTGCGGCAACAGTAACCACCAACAGCCAGGTAATTAACGCCGGACAGTCGACTACTTTATTGGCAACGGCTGATGCCGGAAATACCATTCAATGGTACGATGCTGCTACAGGTGGAACACAGGTAGGCGCAGGAACTTCATTTACTACACCAACATTATCGGCTACTACTACTTATTATGTAGAAACTACCAATGCCAGTGGTTGTAAAAGTGCAAGCCGTGTACCAGTAACCGTTACCGTATTAAATAACGGTGGTGGTACTGCATGTAACGCTGCTAATTCACAAAATTCAGGTATAAACGGAATTTGTTTATTGTGCGGTATAACCGGCGCAGGAAATTCTACTGATGCTGATCCTGCTAACTTTACCAGAATATCTCTTTCTGTAGGTGTAGGTGGCTCAGGTTACCAACAATTAATTTTCCCTAACGCTGGAACTGCTACAGATAGTCTTCGTTTAGACTTAGCATTACCAACCGGTTTAGCTGATGTTGGTTTATTAAACAACGTAACGGTTACCGTATTAAATGGTACTACCGTTGTAAAAACAGTACAATTAAACGGCGGATTATTAAATCTCCAGCTGTTATCAGGTAACCGTTTCACTGCAACCATATTAGCAGGCGGTGCTTATGATAGGGTACAGGTAAGCTTCGGCGCATTAGTTACAGCTTTAACCAGTTTAGATGTTTATGGTGCAACGGTAATTTATCCTAACCCAACGGTAACCGCAGGTGCTCAAACCATCTGTGCCGGAAGCACTGCAACTTTAACTGCAACAGCAAACGGTGGTACAACATTAGCCTGGTACGATGCCGCAACCGGTGGTACACAATTGGCCACTGGCGAAACATTTACTACACCAGCTTTAACCGCTACGACCACTTATTATATTCAGGTAAGCAAAGGTGGTTGTCCGAACGTAACAAGAGTTCCGGTAACGGTAACGGTTACACCAGCATTACCAACACCAGTATTGGCCACAATTGCTAATGTTTGTGAAGGATCATCAGCAACTTTATCGGTTGCTAATCCAGATGCTGCGGTAACTTATAAATGGTACGATGCTGCAGTAGGTGGAAACCTGGTTTTCACAGGCGCAGTGTTCCCAACACCAGCATTAACGGCAGCTACTACCTATTATGTTGAAGCCGCTCAAGGAAACTGTACAAGTGCTGCACGTGCTGCGGCGGCTGTGTCCGTAAATCCTCGTCCGGTTTTACCTGTAGTAACTGCAAGTTCATCAACAGTAAGTGCAGGGCAAACTGCAATTTTAACAGCCAGCTCGGCAGATCCAACCAATACTTTCAATTGGTATACTTCTAATACTTCAACTACACCAGTTTATGTAGGCGCTACTTATGTTACTCCTCCATTATTGGCTACTACAACCTATTATGTAGAATCTGTTTCTACCAATGGTTGTACTTCTGCAAGTCGCGTTCAGGTAACCATCACCGTTGATGGAAACGGATCTCCAAATCCGGTACCATGCGAGGCGGCAACCACACAAGTTGGTGGCGTTACAGGTGTAGCTTTATTATCAGGCGTGTTTAACCCAACATTAGCGATTGATAACGATACACAGACCGCATCTTCACTGGTTATGCCGGTTGGTGCACTTGGTGCATCAGTTTATCAAAGAGTTGGTTTCGGTTCGTTATCTAAAGTTGGCGATACCGTACGTGTTCTGGTATCATCACCAGGAAAACTATTATCACTTTCGTTATTAGGAAACGCTTCTATTACCACTTATGTTGGAACCAACAGCAATGGTGATTCGAGATTGTTAAATGATAACTTAATCAATATTCAATTGCTAAGCGGTAATACCCAGGCCTTGATCACTTTTGTACCAACGAATGTTTTCGATGGAGTAGAAGTAAGGTTAAACTCTGGTTTATTAGGTGCTTTAACATCAATCAACTTAAATTACGCACAACGTATTTTAGTGGCACCAACAGTAGCATCAGCAAATGTTACGGCTTGTGTGGGCCAAACCGCTCAGCTTGAGGTAAGCAACCCATCAGCAAGTTTAACTTACAGGTGGTACGATGCCACAGGCACTTACCTAACTGGTAAAGACGGTATCATATTTACCACACCAGTATTAACAGGCGATACTAAATTCTATGTTGCCGCAGTTTCTGCAACAGGTTGCGTAAGTTATAAAACAGTAGTTAACGTGACCACCAACCCGGCACCGGTAACACCAGATTTATTATCAGCATCTGTTAATACTTGTCCGAATACATCGGTTACTTTCCAGGTTAAAAATCCAATTGTAGGCACAACCTATAACTGGTACGATACAGCAGTATCTACAACCGTATTGTTTACAGGTGATAACTTTACAACACCATTAATTGCAGCCAACAGAAGTTATTTCGTAGCAGCGGTAAATGGCTGCGGTAGCTCGTCAACAAGAACTGAGGCTAAAATTATATTGGGTACTATAGATGTTCCGGTAATTACGCCGCCATCAATTACCATCAGTGAAGGTTCTGTTGCCGTATTAAAAGCAACTTCGAGTACTGCAGGTGCAACCATTAACTGGTACACTACTGCAAACGGACTGGTTCCGGTATATACTGGTGAAACTTATGTAACGCCACAATTAACCGCAACTACAACTTATTACGTAGAAGCTACTGTTCCAGGTGGATGTACTGCAACAAGCAGGGCAACGGTAACGGTTACCGTAATTCCTAATGGTACACCAGTAACCACACCTTGTGGAGCGGCTACCACAACAGTTGCAAGCGGTGTAACGGGCGTAGCTTTACTGGCTGGTGTTTTCAATCCAACTTTTGCGGTTGATAACGATATCAATACCGGATCTAGTTTAGTTATACCAGTGGGATTACTTGGTGCATCTGTTTATCACCAGGTTGGCTTTACCGGATTATCAAATGTAGGCGATACTTTAAGAGTGAAAATTACTACGCCGGGTGCATTGCTTTCGGTAGGGGTGTTAAACAACTTAACGGTAACTACTTTCCAGGGTACAACCAGCAATAACGATGCGGTTTCAATATCGAACCCATTAATCAGTTTAAAATTATTATCAGGCGGTACATCTGCTATATTAACCTTCGTTCCAACCAGTAAATTTGATGGAGCAGAATTGAGGTTAAGCTCGGGCTTATTAGGCGCATTAACATCTGTTAATTTAGATTATGCACAGCGCGTAATCACCACACCTACCGTTAGCGCAGCTACAGCAAGTGCTTGTCAAGGTTCATCTGCAACATTGAGCGTGCAGAATCCACAAGCAGGTGTAGTGTACAAATGGTACTTGGGCTCAACTTATCAGGCAGGAAAAGACGGAACAACTTTCACAACAGATCCAACTTTAACTGCAGGTACTTATACGTATTCGGTAACGGCAACAGCTAATGGTTGCGAGACTTTAGGAACCAAAGTAGTGGTAACTATCTTACCTCCGGCAGTAGCACCGATTCCCTCTACTACCAACCCAGCCACAACTTGTATCGGCTCATCTGCTACCTTAAGTGTACAGGCAGTGGCAGGTATTACTTATAACTGGTACGATGCGGCTACAGGCGGCAACATGTTGGTAACCAACAACAGTAGCTTTACTACACCTGCATCGCTTGCAGTAGGACCACATGATTACTATGTGGAAGCCGTAAGTGGAGCGGGTTGTTCAAACTCAACACGTACCAAGGTTTCTATTACAGTTAATCCAGCAGCAGTTGCTGCCGATGTAACAGTAACCGGAACAACATCATTATGTGCTTCTGGAACAGCAGTGCTTACTGCAAGCAGTACAACAGTAACCAGTCCGGTGTTTACCTGGTACAGCGATGCCGCCTTAACACAGGTAGCTTTTGTAGGTGCCGTATTTAATACACCAGCCATTACTGTAACGACTAAATATTATGTTACCGTTAGTGGCACAAATAAATGTGCAAATACAGCAGGTAATGCAAAAGAGGTAACCGTAACGGTTAACCCAGTTGCTGGTCCTACTGATATTAACTTAGCAGGAACAAGCACCATTTGCGGTGGCTCTTCTGTTACTTTAAATGCAACCAGCACCACAGTAACCAACCCGATATTTACCTGGTATAGTGATGCGGCTTTAACTACTGTAGCGTTTACAGGTGCTAACTTTATTACACCTGCACTTAATGCAACCACCACTTATTATGTAACAGTTAAAGGCGATAATAAATGTGAGAATACAGCAGCTACTGCAAAATCGATTACCATCACTGTTAATCCGGCAGCTACTGATTCAGATATTGCCATCAATGGTATAACAACGATCTGTAAAGGATCAACAGCCGCACTGTCTGCTTCAACAACAACAGTAATTAATCCGGTATTTACCTGGTATAGCAATGCAGCATTAACCACTGTAGCTCATGTAGGTGCCAGCTTTACTACACCTGCACTTAGTGCCACCACTACTTACTATGTAACCGTAAGAGGTGATAATAAATGTGAGAATTTAGCGGCAAATGCTAAGGTAGTTACCGTAACCGTTAAAGAATTTGCAACAGCTGCAGATATTGCAGTAAGCAATGCTAAAATCTGTTCAGGTTCTACTGTAATGTTAATGGCTTCGAGTACAACAGTAACCCAGCCAGTATTTACATGGTATAGCGATGCTTCATTAACCAGTGTAGTATTTACGGGTCCAACGTTTACCGTAACCGGATTAACGGCCACCACTACTTATTATGTAAGCGTTAAAGGTGCCAATAAATGTGAAAACACTGCAGCTGATGCTAAAGCAGTAACCGTGACGGTTAATCCATTGGCAACAACTACCGATATTATTCTAAACGGAAGCACATCTGCTTGCGCAGGATCATCGGCCGTATTAAGTGCAACATCACCAACAGTAACTAATCCGGTATTTACCTGGTATAGTGATGCCGCTTTAACCAATGTAAGTTTCATTGGCGCAACCTATACTACACCTGCTTTAAACAGCACTACCACTTATTATGTAACGGTTAAAGGCGATAATAAATGTGAAAATGCACCGGGTACAGCCAGGGTAATTACGATAACCGTTAATCCGGTTGCTACTGCTGCCGATATAACAGCAACTGATGCCACAATCTGCTCAGGATCTGGAACGACGTTAGTAGCCAGTACAACTACCGTAACCAATCCAACATTTACCTGGTACAACGATGCGGCCTTAACTTCGGTAGCTTACGTAGGTACATCATTCGTTACCCCTGTATTAACTGCAACAACTAAATATTATGTTACAGTTAAAGGTGATAACAAGTGTGAAAACTCAGGTATTACGGCTAAAGTGGTAACGGTTAATGTTAATCAAGGTGCAACAGCTGCGGATATTACCTTATCAACTCCGGCTAGAATATGTGGTTCCGGAACAGCGGTAATCAATGCAAGTTCAACAACTGTAACCAATCCGGTATTTACGTGGTATAACGATGCTTCGTTAACCAGTGTGGCCTTTACCGGACCAATATTTACCACTCCTGTATTAACAGCTACTAAAACTTATTATGTAACGGTTAAAGGAAGCAATAAATGTGAAAACACTGCGGCGAACGCGAAAACAGTAACTGTTACTGTTAATCCAAATGCGGTGGCAACAGATATTACCGTAAACGGATCAACTTCAGTTTGTGCAAGCACGGCAGCAACATTAGCAGCAAGCAGCACAACGGTGACTAATCCAATATTTACCTGGTATAGCGATGCTACCTTAAATACAGTGGTATTTACCGGCTCAGTGTTTACTACTCCGGTATTAACAGCAAACGCCACATACTATGTGACAGTTAAAGGTGATAACAAATGTGAAAATACCGCTGCAACAGCAAGGGCTGTAGCCATTACCGTAAATGCATTACCTAACAATCCAGTGGTATCTGGTCCGAATGGTGGTGTTTGTGCAGGCGATGGAGCAACACTAACCGTAACAAATGCACAAGCAGGAGTAACCTACGAATGGTACAATGCAGCAGTTGCGGGTAATTTATTATTCACCGGTACAACATTTAATACTACCGCTTTAAGTGCCACAACAGATTACTACATTTTAGCAATCGGTACGGGAGGTTGTAACAACAACGGTGGCCGTGTTAAAGTAACGGTAACTGTAAATGCGAAACCTACGGTACCAACAGTGGCAGCAACATCTGTTAGTGTTTGTACAGGAAGTCCGGCTGTATTAACGGTTACCAACCCTCAAACTGGGGTAACCTACAATTGGTACACCGCAGCAATAGGCGGAACGTTAGCAGGAACAGGCGTAAACTTTACAACACCTGCAGTTAACGCAAACATCACTTATTATGTTGAAGGTGCAAACGGAACTTGTATTTCATCATCTAGAACGCCAGTAAATGTAATTGCACTACCAGTACCAGTTGCACCAGCATCGGTAACAGCAGCAAACGGAACACTTTGCTCAGGTAGTTCAACCATATTAACGGTTAATAATCCGGTAACAGGATTAGTTTACAGATGGTATGCAGCAAGCTCTGGCGGACCTGTATTAGCAGAAGGTATAACCTTTACTACACCAAACTTAACGGCTACCACAATCTATTACGTAGAAGCAGTAGCAGTGGGTGGTTGTGCAAGTCCAACAAGAACGGGTGTTACGGTGAATGTATTGCCGGTATTAGAAAAACCAGTAGTAGTGGTACAAAGCACAACACCAAACAGTGTAACCTTTGCATGGGCTGCGGTTGCAGGTGCTACGGCATACGAAGTTTCGTTAGATAATGGTTTAACCTGGATCAATCCAACAAGTGGATCAACAGGAACAACCTATTTAGCTACAGGCTTGAAACCAGATCAAAGTGTAACCATTATTGTAAGGGCCAGAGGTCAGCTTGAGTGCCAAACCAGCGCAAATTCTACTCCGGTAACTGGTAAAGCTGCTAATCCTTTTGGAGATCAGGTTTACATACCAAATGCATTTACGCCGAATAACGACGGTAAGAATGATACCTTCTTAATCTACGGTAACACCATATCAAGCGCCAAAATGAGTATTTACACACAATGGGGTCAGTTGATATTCCAATCAGACAATGTAGCAAATGGATGGGATGGAACTTTTAAAGGTGTAAATCAACCAATTGGTGTGTATGTGTATATGGTTGATATCACCTTCACCAATGGAACAACATCGTTGAGAAAAGGTACAGTAACGCTGATTAGATAAGAAGAGGATTAATAATAAACAGATAAAATCAAAGACCATGAAAATACTATCGGCTTTAAAAATATATGTTGCAGTGCTAGGATTGCTGCTGTGTACAGCTAAATCCTTTGCACAAACTGATCCGCATTTTTCACAATATTATGCAAATCCGTTATACCTTAACCCGGCCTTAACCGGGGTGATAGACGGCGATTACCGTGCAACGGTAAACTTTAAACAACAATGGAGTGCACTGAACAGTTCTTTCTTAACAGGTGGTGCCTCCTTCGACATGGCACCAAAAAAGAACTTCGCATTTGGTGCAACCATTTTAAACCAAAGGGCAGGGGAGTTAGATTTTAACTACCTGTCGGCATTGGTATCCGGTTCGTACCGTTTGAGGTTTGGGGCCGAAGGTTTACAGATGATTAGTTTTGGATTACAGGCGGGGATTATTAACCGTAGTTTCGATTTCTCTCAAGCCAGGTTCGGCAACCAGTTTAATCCGATTTCGGGTTATGATGGTGGAATGATGAGTGGTGAAACACTTTCATCACAGTCTTCATTGGTTCCGGATGTTAATGCAGGGATCATGTTCTTTGATGGTAACCCGAATAAAAGTGTTAACGTTTTCTTAGGCGCAAGTGCAGCACATTTAACACGCCCAACCGATCGTTTCTCTGGTTCAAACTCACGTATCCCTGTTCGTTTTACGGCTCATGGCGGTGCGCGGATCAAGGCTTCGGAGTTATTGGATATCGTACCCAACGCATTGTTTATGTATCAGGGTAATACAAACGAAGTTTCGTTAGGGGCTTATGCACAACTTAACGTTAATCCATCAGCAAACATTTTGTTTGGTGGTAACTACCGTAATAAAGATGCTGCAATTGCCTTTGTGGGCCTTCAGTTAAAAAACATGGTGTTCGGATTAAGTTATGATGTTAATACCTCTACTTTCAATCGTGCATCAAACAGTAATGGTGGTTTAGAACTTTCCATATCACTTATTGGCCGTAACGGAATTATTGGTCCAAACTTCTTTTGTCCACGTTTATAATAGAAATCCAAATGAAAAAAATATTACTCTTTTTGTTAGTGGCATTTGGCAGTTTTGCAAACGCTCAGTATGTGGTAAATTATAAAAAGGTTGCAGATACTTATTTTGAAAATAAGGATTATTATGCGGCATCTACTTTTTATAAAAAAGCCTTAAAAATTACCGGCGATAGCAGCCAGGTTATTTTGCCATATGGTAAGGAAAGAAAATCGGCAACTGATGATAAAGTGATAGAAGATTATGAAGGATCGATTTATAACCTGGCCGAATCTAGCAGGTTATACAGAGAATTTACTGAGGCCGAAAAATATTATGGGGTAGCGATAACCTTTACCAATACACGTTTTAGAAAAGCCTTGTTTTATTATGCCGAAAGCTTAAGGGCAAACAAAAAATTTAACCTGGCTATTGATGCCTTTCAGCAGTTTATCCAAAAAAATCCTGGTGATGTTTTGGTAAAAGATGCCCAAAAAGAAATCGAATCGTGCAAATTTGCGATCGAAGAAATGCGTTTTCCACGTATGGTTCAAGTCAAAAAAATGCCAGCTAACGTCAATGGCCTAGGATCTAATTATGCGCCTGTTAAAATTAATAACGAATTTTATTTCACCTCATCGCGCCCTGTTGCCGTAGGAAGTAAAAAAGATATGGTTAAAACTGATGCCGGAGAAGTTCAGGTATCCACTAAAACCAATCCTTTTATTAATAACCTTTATTCAGCTAAAGGCGAATTAACTGCTGCTGATGTGGCTGTAAAAAAGATTGATATTAATTTTCCTAAAAATGTAGAGATTGCAGCGGCCAGCTTTACACCAGACGGAAATACTGTGTATTTTACCACCTGGAGAGAAAAAGAAAAATATGCGATTTATAGCGCTAAAAAAACGGGCGATAAATGGTCAGATCCGCTACCGGTTGGATTACAGGTAAACAGTAAAGATTTTAATTCATCACAACCTTTTGTAACCAGCGATGGTAAGTTCCTTCTTTTCTCATCAGATAGAAGTGGTGGTTATGGTAAATTCGATCTTTGGTATTGTGCCGTGCGCGAAGACGGTTCATTAGGTCAGGCGGTAAATTTTGGTCCAACCATTAATACCGAAGATGACGAACGTGCACCATACTACAATCCATTAACCAAGAAGTTATTGTTTAGTACCGATGGACGGGTTGGTTTCGGTGGTCTTGATTTCTTTGAATCAGAAGGCGATCTGGTAAACTGGTCTAATCCTAAAAACCTGGGTTATCCATTCAACTCATCAAAAGATGATCTTTACTTTACCGCAACTGATGATAAAGGAACAAAAGGTTATATCAGTTCCGATCGCGAATCATCCTGCTGTTTAGAATTGTTTGAAGTGAAAAAAGAATTCCTTTCTATCGCAGGCCTTTTAACCGATTGTAAAACTAAATTGCCTTTAGCAGGTGCCGATGTAACTTTAACCAATGCCGAAGGACCACAGAAAATAACAACTGGTAGCGATGGTATTTACAGGTTTAAAGTAGATTCAAAAAGACCAATTAAATTGCTTTTTGCAAAAGATAATTATTTCGCAGTAACTAAAAACTATCCTTACGAAGAACTGGCAAAAGCAGATACCTTGATTTATAAAGATTACTGCTTAAGCCCTTTCAAATTGGGTATTCCGATGGCTTTGGATAATGTTTATTACGAGTTTAACAGTGCCGAACTGACCGAACCTTCTAAAAAAGTGTTAGACTTCCTGATCCCGATTATGGAAGATAACCCTGAAATGGAAATTGAATTAGGTTCTCATACCGATAACATCGGAACAGATGAGTATAATTTAGATCTATCGAACAGAAGAGCAAAATCTTGTACCGATTATTTAGAAAGTAAAGGGATTGCTGCGGCCAGAATGACCTCAAAAGGTTATGGAGAATCGATGCCGATTGCACCTAATGAAATCGTAGTGAAACGCAAGAAAAAAGATAATCCGGAAGGAAGGGCGAAAAACAGAAGAACAGAATTTAAAGTAACCAAAAAATAAAATATAATCACATCCCGGTGAGCCATCTTCCTAAAAAGAAGATGGCTTTTTTGTTTTAATTAAGCTGGTCCGGATTTGTATTCCCACTGATTAGATGATAAACGCAGAACCGGAAACTTATTTGTGAACTGAAAACTGCCAACTGAAAACTGATAATCTAAATTAATCATTGCAGGTTCGGATTTGTAATCCCGCTGATTTTAGATGGTAAACACAGAACCGGAAACTGATTTGTGAACTGAAAACTGCCAACTGAAAACTGATAATCTAAATTAATCTTTGTAATTTTCCCCTGACATTTAAATTCAATGAAGCTTAATATCCAACCAACTGTAATTTTTAGAACACCTAAATTTTCATATCAATCCGAACTGGTAGATTGTTGGGAGGAATTAAAACTGGCCATATCCATATCTTCGGCAGCTTTTTACGAAACCATAAAAGAAGTAAAAGCAAACGAACTTAAAGATCTTCCACCTAAGGTTTATTTTACCATCTGGAAATATTTTAACCGTGCGAAATTCCGGTCAACCCCTTACGGCACTTTTGCTGGTTTTAGTTTATTAAACGATGCCATTAAGCCATCTGAAAGCAGAATAGTAATTGAAGAAACCCAAAAGCTCCGCGAACTGGTTGATTGGCCATATAAGAATAATATTCAATTGCCATTTGCAGAACTGCTGCAAAAAAACTGTCTCCTGTTTAGTAATACTAGTTATTATTTAACGCCTAATAGTATTCGTTATATCGCCTGTACTGATGGTGTTTTCGAACTGGCCGAGTTAGATCAGGACGACTTTGTAATACAAATATTAGCGGCCTGCTTAACACCGGTTAGGCTTAACGATCTGGTAAAACAATTAAATTTAAATGAGGCTGAAACCGAAAACCTATTTGCTTTGCTGCAGGATATGCACGATTTACAGCTTGTTTTTACCAACTACGATCCCAATATTATAGGTGATGATTATTTTGAACGTTTAGGCCTCACCGCTACAGCCGACTTGCCAAAATATCTTATCGCACAGCGTAACGTTTTGTCGGGTGGTATTAATGATCGTTTATTTCAGGCTATTCCAGGTCTGATCAATATGCTTCATGATATAATGCCTGCGAAAGATCGTGATGCGCTGAGCCAGTTTCAGCTCAGGTTTAAAAAGAAATTCGAAGATCAGGAAGTACCGCTTTTATTGGCACTAGATCCCGAAATGGGGGTAGGTTATGATGAGCTGGAACAGGCCGGTGAAAACAGCGGGTTTATCACACGTTTCAATAATAAGCCGCCAAAAAAAGCGGAAAGCGAAAATATTAAAACGGCATTAAAAACTTACCTGACCGCGCAGAACTTCGAAAAAGATAAAACTGTTTATCTGAACAAACTGGCCTTAAAGCCGAATGATAAATTAGTATCGCTACCCAATTCATTCAGCATGGTAATGGCTGTTCACGACGATTTGATTTTTATCGAACAGATCGGTGGAGCAACATCAAATGCCTTAAGCGGAAGGTTTACAATGGCTGCCGATGAGGTAGCACAGTATGCTGAAAATATTGCAGCTGCAGAACAACAGGCAAACCCCGAAGTACTATTTTTTGATGTGGCCTACATGGTAGAAGCCAATGTAGATAATGTAAACCGGCGCAAACTGATTTATGGACATCAATTATCAATCTTAAATTTCGATACCTCAGCATCGCCACTTGCCTTAAATGATATACAGATTTCAGTTCGGGGCACAGAGATTATTCTTCGCTCTAAACATTTAAATAAACGGTTGGTGCCGAGAATGGCTTCGGCCTATAACTACACCCGTTCAGATCTTTCTGTATTTAGGTTACTGTGCGATTTGCAACATCAGGGTTTACAAACAAACCTTTCCTTCCCACTTGATACTATTTTCCCTGATCTGGATTATTATCCAAGGTTACAATATCAAAATATAGTTTTAAGCAGTAATAAATGGAAAATTAAAAAAGAAGCCCTCTTAGGACCAGATCAAAAGTGGCTATCCATTACCGATTGTAGAGCATACCTGTGCAGTTTAGGTGTTAGTGAATATTTTAAAGCGGGTATATCCGATCAAACTTTATGCTTTGCTTTGCAAAACGACGATGATTTAAATGCTTTTTTGCAATATGTGCAAAAACATGGCGGTACTTACATTGAAGAAACTTTACTGCCTCAAAACAGTATCGTGGTTGATGAAGCAGCCAAACCCTATTTTGCTCAGTTTGTTTTAAGTATAGGGCATGGCGAACAGGTTTATCGTGGTTTAACTAAAACTGCTGCAAACGCAGGGGTAACGCGATTTTTCCTGCCAGGCAAAGAATGGCTGTATTTCGAAATTTATTGCCACCAGCAGCGCAGTGATCAGATTTTAACAGAAGTAATTGCACCTTTCCTCAGCCATCATACAGATCAGATCAAGTCGTGGTTTTTTATCCGCTATAATGAAAATGGAAACCACATCAGGTTTAGGGTTCAGCTAAACGATCCTATGGATGGGCAGCTGTTAACCTCAAAATTTATGGATGATCTGGAATTGTTCATAAATTCAGGACTGGTATCCGATGTGCAGATTAAAACCTATAAGCGTGAGTTAGAGCGTTATGGTCATAATATGATTGAAGATGTTGAGCAGCATTTTGAGCTGGACAGCGAATTTGTATTATCACTTTTAGCAACCCAGGCTGTTGATTTTAACAAATATAAAGGGTGTAGCCTTTTGGTCTCAAAGATTATCGAATCCAACATTCTGGATAAGCCGGCTATCCAGAAAATAGTGAAGTTAATGTCTGATAACTTTAATGAGGAACACCGGTTAGATGCCGCTGATTTTAAGCAGTTAAACAACCACTATCAGGAGTTTCGTAAAACAGAATGGACAGCATTAACAGCAGAGCAGGAGCAGGGCTTTGGCATATTTTCAGATTCGTTTATCAGCATTCTTAAACAATGTGCGCCCGAAAATGCACTAAAGCTATTAACCGATTTAATGCATATGCACGTAAACAGACTTTTCAGCAAAGACCAGCGAACACATGAAATGGTCATGTACTATTTTCTGCTAAAAGATATTCAGCGTCAAAATGCAATGAAAGTTTAACGGTTTAACCTGGCCAGCGGGTTGACTACAGTTACCTCTATTTCGGTAATATAACGGTTAAGGGGATCTTTGTAATACCTGAAGATATAATCATTGCCATAAAAATTACTCAGTCGCTTGCCAATATTGTCAATTCCAACATGATGGCTTTCGGTCTGTTTGCCTTTATTATCATTAATCATGTTGATGGTGCTGATATTTAGACTATCTTTTTCGTAAGCAATTTTAATCAGGGCAGGTTGAGTAGAGTGCGAAACATTTCCGTGCTTAAAGATGTTTTCTACCAAAGTTAATAAGATCAGTGGTGGAAACCTTAATCCGAACATATCGCCCGTTACTTCAAGTTCCAGGTTAATGGTGTTTGCCGTTCGGAGTTTATGGAGATTGATCAGGTGTTCAATTTGCTCAATTTCTTCACTTAGTGGAACCATCTCTGATGCTTCAGGACGTTTTAGTGCATAACGCATCATTTCGGCCAGATTCATAATTGCATCTGCCGCCATGGGTGCCTTTTTGCGGGCGTCGTTATAAATAAAGTTTAAAGTATTAAAAAGAAAGTGTGGGTTGATCTGACTGCGGAGATAATTGTTTTGCGATTGAACCAGATCATTCTCTAAAGCCTGTTTCTCTATCTGGGTAACCAGGTTTTGTCGTTCTAAAGCTTCTACTTTCTTCTGATCTTGAAATGATTTGATTAGATAAACATAACCCGTTGCAAAGCCGATAAAGTATAAGGATCTATACATGCAGGAAAGTATGAAATCACGAGGGACAAAATTCGCCATGTTGAATTCTATGACCCCGATTTTTTGAAATAATAAAAGGAGTACATAACTTGCTGCGATGTAGGTTACTAACATAGCAGCAATTAGTAATAGAATGTTTACAATTCTGAGTGTGGTATTTTTTTTACTTAATACTTTCTTGAGCAAAAATGTATGAAGATAAAAAGTAGAAATATTAGTTAAATATATAAGAAGATAAATGCCTGGTGGTTTGAACTGTTTAGATGCATAACCTAAAATAAATACTTCATATATGATGTAAATACTCCAGATAAGTAGGTGGAGTTTGTATTTTTTATATAATGTTTTGAGGATTGAAAAAGTCATTTTTTCGCTTTAAATCTATTGAAATAGGGTTTTTATCTCCTAAAATTGGGGTTTTGTGTAAAAAAGTAGTTGAGGTTAATTTTGCGCCGCATCTTTACAGAAATTAATAACAACAATAAATAATCACATTAAAATATAAATATCATGAAAGCTCAAAACACAACTAAACTAGCTAAAAAAACTGTTTTCGTTTATAAAAACATCAAAGCTCAAAATAATTATTCAACTACACCTACAGGTGACCAAAGCCACACAGTAGTAATGACTAGCTGGATCGTAGACCTTTAGTAGTTTATTGATTTCGATTAGATTTTAACAAACTGCTCTGTACATAGGCGAAGAAAGCTTCTTTATAACCTTCGCCAATTTGGATCATCTCGTTATTTACCAAACGGATTATATTTCCATCTACTTTTTTAATTGCCGCTTTAGCAACAATGTTCGATTTATTAACACGGATAAATGCGTGGTTTTCTAAGGCCTTTTCAATTTCCTTCAGGGTAAGGTAGGTAGTGTGGGTTTCAGATTTAGTAATAATCTGTATATAATTCTGTAGCGCTTTGATGTAAAGTATTTCATCAATAGCGATGTTAGAAAAAGCATATTTATGGTCGCCTTTAATATAAAGTGCCGCTACCTGATCAGCTTCTTTCGTGCTCACTTTGGTATTATTTGCTTCCTTTTTTAAAATCCTGTCAATACCTAATGCAAATTTTGCAAAGGAAATAGGTTTTAATAAGTACTGATCTGATTGTACATCAAATGCTTGCAAGGCATAATCAGGATGCGCAGTAGTAAAAATCAAATATTTTGCTTTTTCTCTGATATTTTTAGCCAGCTCCAATCCATTGATCCCTGGCATATCAATATCCATAAACAATAAATCAATTTCGTCCTCGATACTTATCTCTGTAAGTGCCTGGACAGGGCTGGTAAAGGTTTTAAAAACTGTTAAACCAGGCATTTCCGCAATGTGGTCAGTTAATACTTCAATTGCATGTTGCTCGTCGTCTATAACAACGCATTTTAGATTCATGAGTATAAATATGTTTGTTTTATTTGATTTGAATGCAAGTTAAATAAAAATGAATTGAATTAACAATAGCACTAAAAAAACTTATCCAGGGTTTCGTCTAAAAAAAACCTGGGTTTCGTGTAATATTCTGGGTAGTTGATGTAAAAAAATTATCCGAACCCCTTCTTTTTATAATCTTTATACTGTTTGCCAAAAACAAAAACAGTTAGCAGTGAAAACTACTAGTTGTGAAAAACATCTGCCTGCCCAATCTTGTGTAGCCTGTAGATAATAAAATTAAAAACAGGCCATACAATACTGGGTTAAAGATTATTAAAAACTAAAAAAGATAAATTACCGAAAAGCAAAGAAATATTCCCCCTACATCTACCAAGCCTCCACATGAAACACAACGAATACGAGTATTTACTTAATAAAATCTACTACAAGGGGATTCTAAAAAATCAAGGAATCAACGCAGATATGTACCAGAGAATGCAAAATGAGTATAGCAATCTTGACGGACAGAAGCCTGTTAAAGGCAAGTTAGATGGCGAATACGCATTCAGAAAATCTTTTTTAGTTGTACGTAATTACGTTCAGCAAGCCATAAAAGATGGCATGAAAAGTTTTCAGTTTACCATGCGGGCAACTGATATCAATAAATTAACTTACATGGTTGATATGTTGAACAGAAACTTTTTTGATAAACAAAGTTTAGATCAAATTATTATCACTGCAAATTCGGTATTTAATCAATACAATTTAAAAAACTAACTACCTATAATAGATAACAACATGGAATTGAAAGACGAAATCGGGCAGTTTGCCGTAAGAATTAAGAAAATGCTTCCACAAGTTCAATCTGAGGATTTAACAAGGAACGCGTTAGTTATGCCTTTTATCCAAATCTTAGGATTTGATCCCTCAGAGGTTCAATCTGAAGCCGTTCTAGACTTCGGGGTTAAAAAAAGTAAAAAAGTGGATTACACCATTATGAAAGATGGCGAACCAACCATTCTGGTTGAATGTAAACACCACAACGATAATTTAGATATTCACGATTCACGTCTATCTAAATATTTCCGTAAAACAAAAGCTAAATATGGTTTATTAACCAATGGTTTAGTGTACCGCTTTTACACAGAAAAAATGGTGAGATCTAAGAAAAATCAAGAGCCATTATTCGAATTTAAAATAACCGATACTAAAGCCGCTACCATTGCTAAAATGATCGAAGATCATAAAGATTACTTTAATGTAGATCAAAAAGCGAACGTTGCAAGCTAAACAATATTAATTTTAATCTAAGAGTTCCCGAAAATTCTTGCCTAAAAGTCTTGATCTGATCAGGACTTTTTTTATGCCCATTCACCAAAGAAAAAGGGAGAAACCGATTCGGTCTCTCCCTTTAAACTTTAACAGGTTTTCCTGATTAAATTAATTCTACGCTTCTGCTTACAAAAGCGGTTAATTCTGCACCAGTTAACATACCTTGTGCTAAAAGCGCTAAATCTACCGCTTGTTTAGCCAGGTTGCTTTGCTCTTCTCCCTCAGCCTTTAAAATTTTACTGACCAATTTATGGTTTCCGTTAATTGCAACTTTGTAATTGTCGGGCATTTGGCCGTAAAAGCCCATTCCGCCACCCATAGCAGCCATATCTTTCATCCGGCGCATAAATTCATCCATGGTAATGGTAACTGGTAATTCTTCAGGGTGTAAAGCCACAATTTCTACATGCATACCTGGTTTGGTAATGGCTTTTTCAAAAATAGTGGTTACTTCTTTTACCTGATCTTCAGTTAAAATATGCTCGTTTTGTTCGTCTTTCTCAATTAATTTATCCGCAACGCTGGAGTCAACACGTTTAATTGATGTTTTCTCTAACTTTTGCTCCAACTGATTAATAAAGTGATTATCGATTGGTGAGTCTAATACTAAAACATCATAATCTTTTTTATTCGCCGATTGGATAAAAGCATCTTGTTTAGCCGCATCGTTGGTGTATAAATAAACCACGGTGCCATTTTTATCTGTTTGTAAGGCGCTTACTTTCTCTTTATACTCAGGAAGTGTGAAAAGCTCATTTTTAGTGTTTCCAACTAAAGCAAAATCTTTTGCTTTATCGTAAAACTTCTCTTCACTGATCATACCGTATTTTACAAAAAGACCAATGTCTTTCCATTTATCTTCATAAGCTTTACGGTCTTTCGCAAATAACTCACCTAATTTATCAGCAACCTTTTTAGTAATGTAGTTGTTGATCTTTTTAACGTTGCTGTCGGCCTGTAAGAAACTGCGTGATACATTTAACGGAATATCAGGAGAATCGATTACGCCGTGTAATAACATCAAAAACTCAGGTACAATATCTTTAACCTCATCGGTAATAAACACCTGGCGTGAATATAATTTGATTTTGTTGCGCTGCATTTCGAAATCGTTTTTCAACTTAGGGAAATACAATACGCCGGTTAAATTAAAAGGGTAATCAACATTTAAGTGGATCCAGAATAATGGTTCTTCACTAAATGGATATAATTCGCGGTAAAAGTTTAAATAATCCTCGTCTGACAAATCTGCAGGAGCTTTTGTCCAGATCGGGTTGGTGGTGTTGATTATGTTATCAACTTCAACGTCGTTATACTTAGCTTTACCTTCCTCATCTACGCCATCTTCAACCGATTCTGTTTTAGTGCCAAACTTAATGGGCACAGGTAAAAATTTAGCGTATTTATCCAGGATTTCCTGCAGTTTACTTTCTGCTAAAAATTCTTCCGAATCTTTGTTTACATGCAGGATAATATCGGTACCGCGAGTGGTTTTAGTACCTTCAGTAATTTCAAATTCTGTACTGCCATCGCAAACCCAACGTGCAGGTTCAGCGCCATCCTGGTATGATAAAGTTTGAATCTCAACTAAATCTGCAACCATAAAGGCCGAGTAGAAACCTAAACCGAATTTACCGATGATTTCATTGGCATCTTTAGCATCCTTAAATTTCTCTACAAACTCACTTGCGCCAGAAAATGCAACCTGGTTAATGTATTTTTTAATCTCTTCGGCAGTCATTCCCAAACCGTTATCGCTAATGGTAATGGTTTTTGCATCTTTATCAACTGCAACTTGCACCAATGGCTGACCAACTTCGCCATTAAACTGACCTAATGAACCTAGTCTTTTAATTTTCTGAACCGCATCTACTGCGTTAGAAACCAACTCACGAAGAAAAATTTCGTTATCAGAGTATAAAAACTTCTTAATTATCGGGAAAATATTCTCAGTGTGTATCGAGATATTTCCTTTTTCCTGTATGCTCATATGTAAATAAATTGTTTAATCTACATCCTGCATAACAAGGCTTGTTCCAAAAGAATTTATTTGCCAAAATGACAGCATCCATAAATCCATCATTGCTGGTTCCGTGGTCTGTGTCTCAGAGACCAGCAGTTGCTTTTATTATTACAGTTTAATCATGATTTGCAAAGCAAAGCCTCATTATTATAAATTGAAATTTACGCTCCTTCACCATAAGCCAGTTCAATATCAATAAACTGAATAATCAGCGAGCAAATATTACCTTCAATATCAAAACCATAATAAACGGGGTAGGTGCCATCGCCAAAACCACTTTGAAAAAATGGAATATGATAATCAGTCCCTGGGATTTTCCAGTTGATCCAATCGCCACCTTCACGCTGATGAATAGGGTTTTCGGCATAATTACCTGCAAAAAGTGCCGCGAAGTAATCATCGTACAGGTTTTTACCAGGGTTCTCTCTGTTAAACTTGTCTTGAAAGGCACAGAAATGTTTTAACGTTTCCTTATCCAGCACACAAGCTAAGCCTGCATCTACATTAAAACCAAAAAATTCTCCTTCGTTAAAATCAATAAGGTCTTCTGTTCCGATTAATGCCTCTTCAAAGCGTATTGCATCATAAGCTGTAAATTGTACCTTAACGGCAGCATATCTGGCACAATCTTCACCGTCAGGGACCACTGCGGCTGCCGTTACCGGGAATTCGCCTTTTGGTACTTTAATTAAATATGGTTCAGCATCTTTCTGGATATAAACAAGTGGATCACGCACCAGAATTTCTCCTGTTGGAATAGAAACGCTTCCCAGTTCAAGGTGATCTATTTTTTTACCAGCAACTGCTGTTTCTTCAAAATAATCATTCAAATTGTTAGGGCAGGCTAATAAAGCACGTTTCTCGTTCCAGGTTGTTAACCATTCATTGCTTGGTATCATGATCATTAAATTTATAGGAAGGTGTTTTTTTTATAAAAATAAAAAAGCCAAGAGAAACTTAAGATCCTCTTGGCTAAATATTTTAATGCTGCACTAACTTAATTTAAAAGAAAACTTGGTTTATCTTCTTCCAGTGAAAGAATTTTAGAGATCTTTTTAAGCAGTACATCCATTTGGAATGGTTTTGATAAGAAATCGTCCTGACCGTAGTTTAAGGTTGTAAAATCTTTTGGATCGTATAAACCTGAAATCAGTAAAATTGGAATTTTAGAGGTGCTTTCAATGGATTTTAGCTGCTCGCACAACACACGCCCATCGATATGCCCTAGAGAAATATCCAGTAAGATTAAATCGGGACTAAATTTTTCAATTCTGTTAAAAATTTCTTCGCCATCATTTAGTGCCGAAACTTTAAATCCCCCGATTTCCAGTATTAATTGTATGGTTTCTAAAACCTCAATATCATCGTCTACTACCAGTATTCTCTTCATATGTGTTAGCATTTATATGCCGTTAAAAATATAACAAAAGTTTATGTTGTTATGTTTACAATCTTAAGAATATTTTAACAATAAATTTATAATAGCTAAAAAATAGACTTCGATTTTAACTTGCCTGTTGTACTATTCCTTCTTTATTTAAAATAAAATTAAACAGCTCTTCAATGGGTTTCTGTAGTATTTTCCCAGGTTCAATGCCATTTTCTAATAACACCGAAATTAATGTTTCCTGATAATAATAGGCGATTGAACCTACAAAATGGCAGGGAACATTTTTATGTTTAGGATAATCTTTAACGTTCGTATCTACAAACTCCTGAAAGCCGGTTCTTAAAATATCCTGAATAAATGGATGGTCTTTATGGCTGGCCATAAAACGGCTAAAACCTGCTAAATAGATGTTAGGAAAAGGTTTTTGATATACATTGGTAATAATCTGTTCCTTTTCTGAGGGGAAAGATTTTTTAAATTCTGCCGCTAAGTTGGATGGCATTTTATTGTATAAATAGCTTAAAAGTACTTTTTTTCCAAAGAAAGTACCAGAACCTTCATCGCCAAGCACATAACCTAAACCGTGGTGGCCATCGTGGATTTTCTTTCCATCGAAATAACAGATATTCGATCCGGTACCTAAAATACAGTTTAAGCCTTCAGCATTTCCGCAGGTCGCATATACCGAACCCAAAAGATCGTGGTCTACTGAAATAAAGGCATTACCAAAAACGGCCGACAGGCCATTTGAGACTACTTCATGTTTGTCGGGTGAAGAACAACCGGCTCCAAAGAAGTAGATTTCTTTTACCTCATCAGCATATTGTAATAAGGATTCATTTTTAGAAATCAGCTTGGTAATTTCTTGCTCACTTAAGAAATAAGGGTTTATTCCAGGAGTGCTAAACTTAATGGTCTCGCCATTATGATAGCCCATCCAATCGGTTTTTGATGAGCCACTATCTGCAACAAGTATCATGGGACTAAATATAAAATATCATGGGTTTAAATATAAAGATTAATTAGATAAATTTATATTTCCACTGATTTCTTTCAGTGTAGTTTCGGCTATTTTAGCTTGATATTGCATTTCAATGAAACGGTTTTTGGCATCAATAGCATTACGCTGTGCTTCTCTTAATTCTAAAGGCGCAATACTGCCTAAACGGTATTTTGCCAGGGTAATATCTAAGTTTTCTTTTGCAATATCTACATTTCGTTGTTCTAACTTAATCAAATCGAGATAAGTGCTATAATTTTGATAGGCGGTAAGCAACTGCGAATTTACATCGAGTTTGGTTTTGTTTAAGGTTAAGGCTGAATTATCGATCTCAATCTTTGCATTACGTTCTTGCTGACGCTGTAAAAAACCATTAAATAAATTTATACTCGCAGTAACGCCATAGGTAAATCCATTTGCTGCAAATTTTTGGTTAAAGCCCGTAGGGCTGGTACTGTTCGCCCGGCTATAACCAGAGTTTAGGCTAACAGATGGGTACCGTGCGCCACGGATAGATTTTAGATTTAATGAAGCAATACGTTGATTAATAAAAGCATTCTGAACATTCGGATTCTGTTGTTCAGCCATCTCGGCCATTTTGCTAAATAAAATGCCTTTATCTACATCGATATTATTTGCAACAGAAAAGGAGGTGCCAATATCTCTAACCATTAATTGATTTAAACGAACTTTAGCTACCTGTAGGGCATTTTTGGTTTGCAGGTAATTTGAAGTATCGGTATTATAATCAACCTGTGCGGTTAATACATCCAGTTTAGAACCACGGCCAAGCTGTAATTTTGTTTTGGCAATACTGGTACGCAATACTGAAACATCCATCGCACTATCTGCTGCTATTACCAATTGCTGCTGCCTAACAATATCATAATAGGCCGTAATTACATCTGCAACAGTAGTTAAAATGGTTAAGCGGGCGTTTAACTCGCCCTGCTTTTGCAATTCTTTTAAGCGATCGTAATTGGCGAACATGCTAAAACCATCAAAAATAGTCCAGTTTAAATCGGCACCATAACTGTTATTGGTACTTTTTGCGCCTGTAATTACCCGGTCAGGACCAGTGGCAGGCGTTTGTCTGGTGTTCTGGATACTTCCGCCATTGGTATAACTTCCGGTTAAGTTAGGTAACATACCCGCATTGCCGATATTGGCATTGTTCTTTGCTATGTCGATCTGGTTTTTACTGATTTTGATATCGTAATTGTTCTGTAAAGCAATGGTAATGGCTTCCTGCAAGCTCAGCTGTTCTTGTGCAAAACCCGAAAGGGATAAGCTTAACAGTAGGATAAATATTTTTAATTTCTTGCTCATCTTATTCTTCTGTATGTAAAGCTTCTTGTTCAAAACGATGGGCTTCTTTTAATTCTTTATTCGGTTTGTATGGTTTAGCCCAGTAAGAGTAAATGGCTGGTATTACAAATAAGGTTAAAACCAATGAGAATAACGTACCACCAACAATTACGGTTCCCATACTCATTCTGCTTTTTGCCGCGGCACCTAAAGCCAGCGCAATAGGTAGTGCACCAATGGCAATGGCCAAACTGGTCATTAAAATTGGGCGCAAACGCGAAACAGCCGCTTCGCGTATAGCTTCGGGGATTGGAATGCCTTTTTCTTTTAGCTGGTTGGCAAATTCAACAATTAAAATACCATTTTTAGTTACCAGACCAATAAGCATGATGGTACCGATCTGACTGAAGATATTCCAGCTTTGACCGCATAACCAAAGCGATAAAAACGCACCTGCAACGGCCATCGGTACAGTTAAAATGATTATGATCGGGTCTTTAAAACTCTCAAACTGCGCCGAAAGAATTAAATAAACCAACAGAAGGGCCAGGCCGAACGCAAAAAAGGTATTTGAAGAACTTTCTTTAAAATCACGCGATTCTCCACTTAAATCGGTAGAGAAAGTTTCATCCAACACTTTTTTAGAAATGGCATCCATGGCATCTATACCTTCACCAATGCTTTTACCAGGTGCTAAACCCGCCGAAACAGTTGCCGCGATAAAACGGTTGTTCCTGTAGAGCTGTGGCGGACTACTTTCTTCTTTCGCTGTAACTACGTTATCGAGCTGAACCAATTCGCCCTTATCATTACGCACATAAACCGAACTCAAGTCTAGTGGGTCTTTCCGGTCGCCGCGATCAAACTGGCCAATTACCTGGTATTGTTTTCCATTCATGAAGAAATACGAAAATCTTTGACCACTTAAACCTAAATTTAAGGTTTGGGCAATAGCAGATATGGAAACACCTAAATTTTTTGCCTTATCTCTGTCGATGGTTAAGTTGATTTCAGGTTTATTAAATTTCAGGTTGACATCCGAAACGGTGAATGTTGGATCTTTCGATACCGCATCCATAAACAAAGGAATTTTCTCTCTTAGTTTTTCGAAATTTTGTGCCTGGATGATATAACTGATGGGCAAACCACCTCGACGGCCAACGGAAATAGTGGGCTGTTGGTTCACAATGGTTTTACCTTCTGTATATTTTTTTGTGACGCGGGTAAGCATATCCGCAATGTCTTTTTGCGAACGTTTACGATCTTCAGGATCTACCAGCCCCATTCTTACAAAACCCGAGTTTACCGAGCCTGATCCACCAAAACCTGGTGAGGTAATGGTAATGTTTACGTTTTTCTCGGGCACAGAATCAAGAACCAGTTGGTTCAGTTTCATAATAAACTGATCGGTATAGGTAAATGATGCACCCTCAGGGGTAGTTGCATTAATGTTTATCGCACTTCGATCATCATAAGGAGCGGTTTCTTTTGGTAAAATCTTCCAGAATAAGAAAATTAAGCCCATACAAACCAAAATAATCGGAACAGAAAGCCATCTTTTATCCAAAAACTTATTCAGGTTCGATTCGTAGGCATCATTTAACTTCACAAAATACGGTTCTGTCCAGTTGTAAAACCTGGATGGTTTATGTCCACCTTTTTTCATCAGATAGGCATTTAACATCGGCGTTAAGGTTAGTGATACAAAGGCGGAAACCAGTACCGCTGCACCGATTACCACACCGAATTCCCTAAATAAGCGGCCAACAAATCCCTGTAAGAAAATTACCGGTAAGAATACGGCTGCAAGGGTAATGGAAATCGAAATTACAGCAAAAAAGATTTCATTTGATCCTTTAATGGCTGCCTCAAATGGCGACATACCTTCTTCAACCTTTTTAAAGATGTTTTCGGTAACCACAATCCCGTCATCTACCACCAATCCGGTGGCCAGCACAATAGCCAACAAACTCAACACATTAATGGAGAAGCCAAAGGCATACATAATAAAGAAAGTGAAAACCAGCGATACCGGGATATCGATTAATGGTCTGAAAGCGATTGCCCAATCCCTAAAGAAAAGGTAAATAATCAAAATTACCAGTACCAGCGATAAACCAATGGTTTCTGCCACTTCGGTTACCGAACGTTTGATGAAAAGGGTATTATCTAATGCAACTTTCAGTTTAATATCTTTTGGGATATCGGCTTTTAACTTATCGAAACGATTGTAAAACTCTTTACTGATATCGAGATAATTGGCGCCAGGCTGAGGGATAATGGCAATGGCCACCATCGGCCTACCCGATTCGCGTAGAACGGTTTCTTCATTTTCTGGCCCTAAAACGGCATAACCTACATCTTTTAATTTAACTACCTGATTGCTGTCGGCTTTTAAGATTAAGTTGTTAAACTGACTTTCGTTGGTTAGTTTTCCTAAGGTTTTAACGGTGAGTTCAGTAGTCGCTCCGGTAATTTTTCCTGATGGCAGCTCTACGTTTTCATTGTCTAAGGCAGTAACAATATCCTGCGAAGTTAAACCATAAGCGCTCAGTTTATTCGGATCCATCCAGATGCGCATGGCATATTTCCTTTGCCCCTGGATTTGGACGCTACTTACGCCCGGAATGGTTTGGATACGGTCGGCAATTACGTTTTCGGCGAAATCGCTTAATTCCAGTGTATTACGTTTGTCACTCTGAATGGTCATCGATAAAATCGGATCCGAGTTGGCATCAGCCTTACTTACAACGGGTAAACCGTCGATATCTTTAGGTAAAGTTCTGGCGGCCTGCGATACTTTATCACGCACATCGTTTGCGGCCTCTTCGATATTTTTATCGAGGTTAAACTCTATGGTGATGTTACTTGTTCCCTGATTACTTGATGAAGAAATATTCCTGATCCCATCAATGGAGTTGATCGATTTTTCTAAAGGTTCGGTAATCTGCGATTCGATAATATCGGAGTTGGCCCCCGGATAAGAGGTTCTTACTGAAACGACGGTTGGATCAATAGATGGATACTCGCGAACACCCAAAAAGGTATAACCGATTATCCCGAATAAGACAATCAGTAAGTTCATCACAATAGCCAGAACCGGCCGTTTTATACTCGTGGTGGAGATACTCATAATTATTGTTTAACCAAATGAACTTTTACTGGAGCATCTTTTTTTAAGGCCATCGATCCGGTAGTTAAAACCGTGTCGCCGGCTTTTAATCCCGAAGTAATCACAATGTTTTCATCTGTGCGTGTACCCGCCTCCACTTTAACTTCCTGTGCTTTTCCGTCTTTTTGTATGTAAACAATTTTACCTTTCAACACAGGTATTACAGCTTCATTAGGAATTAGTATGGCGTTTTGTACCGTATTTAAAGCCAGTTTAATTTTGGCAAAAGAGCCTGGTAATAAGGCATTATCTGCATTAGGCGCTAAAGCCCGAATTTGTAATGTTCGGGTTGCGGCATTAATCCCGGGCTCTATCGCATAAACTTTTCCTTTATTTTCTTTAGATGAACCATCAGTAGTGAAAATGATTTCTGAATTCATTTTAATCTGCCCTGCATATTTCTCCGGAACGGAAAAAGTAACTTTAACCGGATTGGTGCTGACCAGGTTGGCAATTACCGTTGCGGGTGTTAAATAGGTTCCAGCAGAAATGCTACGCAAACCCACTCTACCTGTAAAAGGTGCACGGATAGTGGTTTTTGCCAGTTGTGCCCTGATTAATTGTGCTTGTGCCTGTAGCGATTTTAAATCTGCTAAAGCGGTATCGTATTCTTCCTGGCTAATTGCCCCTTTCGCCAAAAGCTGTTTTGCACGGTTTTCATTAGTTCCCGAAAGTTTTTGCTTGGTTAGGGCATCCTGTAATTGTGCCTGTATATCTCTGTCGTTTACTTTTACCAGTACACTTCCTTTCGATACTGTTGTACCTTCCTGAAAGTAAATTCCGGTTACGAGGCCCGAAACTTCACTTTTTAATACAACCGATTCGTTTGCATCAATAGCACCGGTTACCTCTAAATCATTATCAAACGATACTGGTTTTACCACAATCCCGTCGACTACCAATGGTGCAGAAGAGCCTCCTTTTCCGCCCTCTTTGCCTTTGCCTGCACCGGCAGATGCGCCGCCTTTCCCTTCGAGTTTTTTATTTGCATTAATTCTGTAATAGACTAAATAAGCTAAGCCTATAGCTAAAACAGCATAGATGATATACCTTTTCTTCATGTTTTTTATTTGTGTTGTGCGTATTCCAACATTAAAATGAAATTAATGTTTAGAATTAGAGTGTAAAAATATTCAAATAGTTTAGTCCTAAATTTGTTGTATTAAGGATGTTACCGATTTTAGCCCGAAGTTTGGAGTCGGAAGTCTAAAGTCTGGATGCAAAATAACAAGTCTAAACCAATTATTATTGCTACAATAATCAACAAATTGATGTTTGATAGGGCTCCAGTGCCTAAAGCGCGCTTTACTTCCCGCAAACCGCTAATCACCAAACGCTGGACGACCGAAACAACTATTTTACACCACATTTAGCTATTTTGTTCCAAAACCCCATCAATAAATCTAAATTTGCAACAAAACACAGTCAATATCAATATGTTTAACAAAAAATCAATTTTAAGTTTAGTTTTACTACTAACGTGTATTATGGCAGCGAAGGCGCAGGTAAAAATAGGCTTTGAGGTTTCTTTTAAAGAACCACAGGCACACTATGCTGAAGTTCAGATGAATATTTCTGGCTTGGCAAAAGATTATGTAGATGTAAAAATGCCCGTTTGGACACCAGGTTCTTATTTGGTTCGCGAGTTTGAAAAAAGCGTAGAAGAATTTAAGGCTACTGCAGGGGGCAAAGCTGTAAAAGTTGAAAAAGTAAGAAAAAACACCTGGAGGATTTTTTCAGCGAAGGCTGCCAATATCCAGATCAGTTATCGTGTTTATGCATTTGAAATTTCTGTGCGCACCCCTTTTATCGACGAATCTCACGCTTTCTTATCTCCAACAGGGATTTTTATGCATCCTGATGGTATGATCAAATCGCCAAGTACGGTAAAAATTGTTCCTTTTAATACCTGGAGTAAAGTTTCTACTGGTTTAACTCCTGTTGCGGGTGAGCAGTTTACCTATAAAGCTACTGATTTTGATATTCTTTACGATAGCCCTATTGAAGTGGGTAATCAGGATATTTTCGAATTTACAGCTGCTGGCGTTCGCCACGAAGTAGCTATGTATGGCGGTGGTAATTACGATAAAGAGAAACTAAAAGTTGATATGGCTAAAATTGTAGAAAAAGAAACTGCAGTTTATGGCGAAAATCCTAATAAATACTACCTTTTTATTGTTCATAATTTCTTAAAAGGTGGCGGCGGTTTAGAGCACTTAAACTCTACCACTTTAGGCGCGACCAGAAATGCTTACAATACGGCCGAAGGTTATAAAGGCTTTTTAGGTCTGGTTGCCCACGAGTACCATCACCTTTGGAATGTTAAGCGTCTACGTCCGGTAGCGTTAGGCCCTTTTGATTATGATAACGAAAATTACACGACCAACCTTTGGGTAGCTGAAGGATTTACCTCGTATTACGAAAATAAATACTTACACAGAGCTGGTTTTACTGATGTAAATGAATTTTTGAAAGATCTGGCAAGCGGTATAGGTACGGTGTTAAATACACCTGGTGCTAAATACCAGTCGGCTGCTTCATCCAGTTACGATGCGTGGATTATCGGTTACCGTCCGAATGAAAACTCAAAAAACAATTCCATCTCTTACTACAATAAAGGAGAAGTGATCGGTATTTTAATGGATCTCGAAATCATTAATGCCACCAAAGGTGCCAAAAGTTTGGATGATGTAATGAAAGCCATGTATTTGCAATGCAAAACTTTAAAACGTGGTTATACAGATGCAGAATTTAAAGCCATGGTTGAAAAAATCTCCGGAATAAGTTTTACCAGTTTTTGGGCAAAATATGTTAACGGGGTAGATGATGTAGAATATGTAAAATACCTGGGTTATGCAGGTGTTGATGTCTCTACAGAAAATGCAACGCCTGGTAAACCAGTTACTGGTGCAGCTGTTCAATTGGCTACTAAAGGTTTAGAAGTAACCTCGGTTACCAGAAACACGGCAGCATGGATAAGTGGCTTAAATGTAAACGATATTATTATCGAGATTGGTGGCTCTTCATTGAGCGATGTGTTGAAAAATGTGAAATTAAAGGAACCTAAATTTTCCTTAGATATTTTACCCATCATTACCGATAAAAAAATAGGCGATTTGTTAACGGTTAAAGTAATCCGCGATGGACTTGAAAAGGAAATTTCTTTGAGCTTAAAAGAAAATCCAAGTGTACGCTTAAAAGCAACTGTAAATGAAAATGCAACACCAGCGCAAAAAGCAGTGTTAAAAAAATGGACAGGAGTTTAGTCAGTTTGCAGTTAAAAGTTTTCAATTTGCAGTTAACTTAAAAACCCATAAAAAATCCCGTAAGATTAATTTCTTACGGGATTTTTTATGTCTTTTAATTTACGCTTCTCGCTCAGCGCCATGCGCTTTGCCTAGAAGGTATATCTAAAACCTAAGCCGAATCTTCCAGCGTTAAAATCGCTATCGTTATCGCCTATGTAAAGTCTTGGTCTCCAGTCTAAAGCTAATGCCAATGGTGCGCCAGAGAATTTATAATCTAAACCAACCATCGGAACCAGGTAAAAACTAGAACCTCCGTCATACAATTGAATAGACGGACCACCACCTAAATACCAGTCTAAACCTTTAGCACCTGGGATAGATGAATTGTATTGAAGAAAACCCTGGATAATAGTCGAGTTTCCACCAAATAAAACTTCACCTTGAAGTGCAGCTTTAGGACTGAAATGATGCCTAACTGAGGGGCCAACCAATGTAGCACCGTCTCCAAAGTCGATACCTAAACCAAGTCCGGTTTTATAGTTTTGGGCTTTAACGTTTGTTGTAGTAAGGGCAAACAATGCAATGCATCCTAAAATTGTAAATAACTTTTTCATAATTTAAATGTTTTGTAAATAATTATCAGCCTAACAACTTTAATGCCGTTTCTGTTTTTTGGGTAAAAATCCATCAGGATAAAAAACAATGCTTGCATAGTAATTTTGTAATCACTAAGTTTATTTAAATATTTTTTAGAAAAAGTAAATACGGCGTTTTATTAACTACGAGGTATTATTTTTATTAAAAAGGCATATAGATGTTAATCTTTATGTTTGATTTTTTAACTTAACCAAATAATATACAATTCATATGGCGGCAGAAATTAAACGGGTTTTTGATCTTTTGAAATATAGCCTCGAAAATCCTAAGCAAGAATTCATCAGCGGAAAAATTAATGGAAAATGGATAAATTATAGTACAGCCGATTTTTGTGCTGCTGTAGATAACCTAAGTCGCGGATTAATTAAACAAGGTATCGGCAAAGGGGGCAGGGTTGCTGTGATGTCGCATAACCGACCAGAGTGGAACATTGCCGATTTTGCAGCCAACCAGATTGGTGCCTATCAGATTCCCTTATATCCAACACTGGCCGAGCACGACATCCAGTTTATCTTAAAAGACGCAGAAATCGCCATTATTTTTGTAGCCGATGAAGATTTGTATAAAAAAATTAAGCCTTGTGCCGATGCCATAAACCCAGCCATTAAGATTTATAGTTTTAATGAAATTAAAGAAGCCGAAAACTGGAATACGCTGATTGAACTGGGCAAAGCAAGCACAGATATTGATTTGGAAGAATACCTCGCTAAAGTTGCACCCGAAGATGTATTAACCCTGATTTACACATCGGGTACTACGGGTACGCCAAAAGGTGTAATGTTAACGCATCATAACCTGGTTGCAAATTTTGTTAACTCGGCTGTGGTGATACCTGAAGGCGTTAAAAAAGGGTTAAGCTTTTTGCCACTTTCGCATATTTTTGAGCGGATGATCATTTATTTATACCTGTTTAATTATACGGGAATTTATTATGCCGAAAGTATGGAAACCATTGTAGCCGATATTCAGCATGTAAAACCCAATGTATTTTCTACCGTTCCAAGGCTTCTCGAAAAAGTGTACGATAAGATCATGGAAAAAGGGAAAGCATTAACGGGCATTAAAAAAGGGATTTTCTTCTGGTCGGTAGCTTTGGCCGAAAAATACACAATTGATGCGGGTGCCTGGTATAACTTTCAACTGGGGATTGCCCGTAAACTGGTTTTCAAAAAGTGGCAGGAAGCTTTAGGCGGTGAAATCGTCGTGATTGTGTCGGGCGGAGCGGCACTAAATCCGCGTTTGGCCAGGATCTTTTGGGCAGCGGGTATGCCTGTTTTTGAGGGGTATGGATTAACTGAAACCTCGCCGGTAATTACCGTTAATCATTTTGGTGGAACCATGTTTGGTACCGTTGGTGAAGTAATTAAAGGTGTGGAAGTTAAAATAGCAGCAGATGGCGAAGTATTAACCCGTGGACACCAGGTAATGAAAGGTTATTACAACCGACCTGATTTAACCGATGAGGCAATAGATAAAGAGGGATGGTTCCATACCGGGGATATAGGAGAACTGGTTGATGGTCGCTTTTTAAAAATTACCGACCGTAAAAAGGAGATGTTTAAAACAGCAGGTGGTAAATACGTTGCGCCGCAAATGCTGGAAAACAAATATAAGGAATCGATTTTTATCGAACAGATTATGGTTTTGGGTGAAAATAGAAAATTCCCTTCTGCCTTGATCGTTCCGAATTTCGAAACCCTAAAAACATGGGCTGGAAGAAAAGGCATTACTTTTACTTCGAACGAAGAGATGATTAAAAACGAGCAGGTACTCACTAAATATAATGAGGTTATCGAAGCTGCAAATGGGGGTTTTGGGAAATGGGAGCAGGTAAAAAGATTTGCACTCTTACCTAAAGAATGGAGTATTGATGGTGGCGAACTTACCCCGAAATTAAGTTTGAAGCGAAAAGTAATTACCGAGAAAAATAATGCGGTAATCGAAAAAATATATAAAGATGCAGAAAGTTATAAGCAATAAGAAGCGGATTAAATTTCCTGATTTTAAATGCACTACATCTTTATTGGTGGCATACTAATTAATATTAATCAGAGGCGGGTGTCTTCACCCGCCTTTTTCAATGAGTAAAAAAATAATTCATTTTTAAACAGTTTCTAAAATATCTTCAATATTTGTGTTTCAGCTTAAAACACTATGAAAAAAATAACCCTCTTCATTTTATTGTTTACTGCGGCAATAAATTCTTTTGCACAAGAAGCGAAACTTAGTATCAAAAATTTACGTGCTAAAAATAATACGGTAATTATCCAAATCCCTGTAGATGATACATGGTTTTATCCAGCCAAAAAAGAGCTTAAATTTGGCGATGATAGCACGGTAAACTATGCTTTAAAGATTAATAAACTGGCCTGGTTAAGAATTAACAATAATACCGTATTGATAGAGCCAGGTACTACACATTTAGTTTTTGATAAGGGGCTTTTGGTGCAGAGCGATAAAAATAAGGAAGGAATGTTGCTTTTTAATAAAAGGAATGTGGAGTTTTATCAATACAGGGCTAGAAATTATTATAAAAAGGATAGCACTGCAGCCGGTTTGTATCAATTGCTCGAAAATGATCAGAATGAAGCACTAAAACCTTATACAGAACTGTTCTCGAAACACAAGATTTCGGCAAACTTTTATAACGAAATAAAAAGATACTTTTCAACCGAACAGATCATTTTGCAAGCCGCCATCCCCATGGTCGTTTTTAGTGCAAAGCAAAAGATAAATAACGATTTGGATAAAATGTGGGCAGATGCCTATAAAAAGTATTCCATGAACAATCTTAGTGATGCTTTTTACCCGGATTTTTATTACCATGCCAAATATTACGTAAGTACTTACCTCAATTATTACCTCCCGCTAAAAAAAGGAACTCAATTGCCTAAAAGGGATGAGGACATTTGGCTTAAAAGTATATATAAAACCTTCGAAGATAATTATACGGGCAAAATGAAAGAGTTTTTGCTGGCTACTTTTCTATATGAGGAAATGTTACAGACCAGGTATCAGAAAGTACTGGTCGATTTGTTCGATTCATTTAAAGCCAGTTATCCTAAAAGTAATTTTGCGCCATATTTGCAACCAACGGTCAATGAAATTATAACCTACCATAATAAGGTAAAAAACGATTTTGAACCCGGGCAAAAAATATTGGCCAACTACGATAAATTTAACACCCTGGATAGTTTAATTGGCCAATTTAAAGACAAAACGGTATTTGTTGATATTTGGGCAACCTGGTGTGGGCCATGTAAACAAGAATTTGAATATAGTAAAGACCTGGAGCAATTTCTCAAAGCAAAACAGGTTGAGATGCTTTTTATTTCCATAGATAAAGATGATGCAGCGCAGCAATGGAAAGAGATGATAAAATATTTTAAACTTTCTGGCAATCATGTTCGGACTAATCAAGCCTTGAGAAAAGATTTGAGTGATAAATTAGGAAAGGACGGGAGTTATGGAATACCGCGTTATTTAATCATTAAAAACGGTAAATTAGTTGTTGCCGATGCTTTAAGGCCAAGTGATAAAGAAAAATTATATGCGCAGATTAGTAAATATTTATAATCCTTAGAAACAAGTATTTTCTATCTGAAAATTAAGCTTAAAAAGAAAAGTAATTACCGGGAAAAAATAATGCGGTAATCGAAAAAAATATATAAAGATGCAGAAAACTATAAGGCCCCTCAATAATATTAAAAAATCGTTAATATACCTCAGTGTGGTGGTGTTATTAACTGGTTGCGTAACTGGTCAGCTGGGTAAAAATAACAGTGGCGAATATAAAAATGGAATGGTGGTTTCTGCCCATCCTGAAGCATCGCAGGTGGGTATAGCTATTTTAAAAAAAGGTGGGAATGCTGTTGATGCGGCCGTTGCGGTTCAGTTTGCACTTGCCGTGGTTTATCCAAACGCGGGGAATATTGGCGGGGGTGGTTTCATGGTATACCGCGGGACAAACGGCGAAATAAATGCCCTAGATTTTAGAGAAAAGGCAGCTGCGGCAGCCAGCAGAGATATGTACCTCGATTCATCGGGGAATCCGATTGTGGATAAAAGCCTTTACGGCCATTTAGCGGCAGGCGTACCAGGATCAGTAGATGGTATGGTAGAGGCACACAAAAAATATGGAAAGCTTTCCTGGGCGCAGGTATTAGAACCAGCAATAAATTTAGCGCAAAATGGTTTCAAAATTACCAAGCGGCAAGCTGGTGAATTGAATGGTTTGCATAGAAAGTTTATGGATTTTAATCCGGATGGAACGGCCTTCGTAAATTTAGAAAGTACCTGGCAGGAAAATGACCTTTTGGTTCAAAAAGAACTGGCCAATACCCTAAAACTCATCCAGGAAAAAGGCAGGGCCGGTTTTTATGAAGGTGCTGTGGCCGATTCGGTTGTGGCCGAAATGCAGCGCGGCAAAGGACTTATTACCAAAGAAGATTTAAAAAACTATCACGCAACCTGGCGCAAACCAATAACGGGTAATTACAGAGGTTACAAAATTATTACCATGCCGCCAACTTCGAGTGGGGGTATTGCGCTGATTCAATTGCTACAAAGTGTAGAAAATTTTCCCCTAAAAAAGTGGGGTCATAATGCAGATTCCACAGTTCAGGTTATCGTAGAAGCCGAAAGAAGAGTATATGCCGACCGGGCAACACATTTAGGCGACCCCGATTTTTATGCTGTTCCACAGCAGCAAATGTTGAGTACCGAATATAATAAAAACCGCATGGCAAACTTTAACTGGGCAGCAGCAACGCCAAGCAGTGCTGTTTTGGCTGGGGAGATTAAAGGTGCAGAGCACGAAGAAACGACACATTTCTCTATTGTAGACCGGGATGGAAATGCCGTTTCGATCACCACGACCTTAAATGGCTCTTACGGTTCGTTAGTGGCGGTAAAAGGCGCTGGATTTCTATTAAATAACGAAATGGACGACTTTTCTGTTAAACCCGGAGCACCTAATATGTATGGCTTAGTTGGTGGCGAAGCCAATGCAATTGCGCCAAATAAACGCATGTTAAGCTCTATGACACCGAGTATTGTAGAGAAAGACGGGAAATTATTTATGGTGGTAGGTACACCAGGCGGTTCAACCATCATCACATCTGTGTTTCAAACCATTATAAATGTCATCGATTTTGATATGTCTATGCAGTCGGCTGTAGCGGCTAAAAAGTTTCATCACCAATGGTTGCCAGATGAGGTGTATGTAGAAAAGGATGCTATCGATAGTTTGTCAGTAGAAAAATTAAAAGCAAAAGGCTATAAAATTGTACCCAGGGGCCCGATTGGCAGGGTTGATGCCATCTTAAAAACCAAATGGGGCAATTATCAGGGTGGTGCCGACCCGAGGGGAGATGATAAGGCCATTGGCTGGTAGCAATTTCTCACATCTATTTTTTATCTTAGCATTGGTCAATTTTTTGCAAGTCAAATAGTTGCTGATTTAAAGTTTAAAGAGATGAGGAAGCGCATATTTAACATTGTTCAAAACTATGCCGATTTGCCTGAGGTAGATTCGTCGATCTCTTTTGGCCCTTTTATCAAATACCTGCAAAGGAAAATTGAAGAAGAGCAGACGGTAAAGTCCGTCCTTTATAGCAATGCCCTGAAAGAATTTAAAAAACAGGGGATTAACGACCAGGTGATCGCCCTTGAAGATATTGATCAACATGAACTGTTACTGGAACACATGTATGCCTGCCTTTCACCGGCACTTTTAACAGAAGACCATCAGGCCTGGGGGCTTTGTGCACCCATGCAGCCCATTACTTTTTATGGAACAGAGCTGATGTACGAATTGCTCGAACACCAGGAGAAAGACCAAAACAGTTTTGCGGGATCAAAAACACTCGAACAGCATCAACATGATCGGTTGCATTACATCTATTCCTTCATCTTTGGCGAGCTCTACGCATTCCATTCGCCGATAAAGGAAAAATACCATTCGGCTATCAACGCTGATACCGGTTTGCCAGGTTATTTTCATATTGGCCTGAATGCCAGTTTTATTGAAGTTAAGGCGAAACAACCTTTGCCCGATCTCAGTTATCGTGAACTGCAACAATATTTGAGTGAAGAAGCTGGATTGGATAAATTGCAACAAGTGTTGCCTTTGGATCTTTTTGAGCTGAGAGGCATTTCTGTGCTTACCATTTCAGATGTTACGGCCAAACAAGCTGTAGAAAATATTAAAAGTGTAAGGTTAAGTCGTGTGCCCGGCAGCGAAAGCGTTGCTTACGGAGAAGTGATACAATCACTTAAAGTACTGGTGCAAAATGCCAATATTCAATTCGATCTTTTCCCTTTCGTTAGAGTAAACAACAAAATGGTTTATGGGTGGGTAAAAGGAGGGAGTGGTTTGTTGTTTTCGGTATGGGGTGAGGAAACTTTAAGTCCTGAAGCTTTTCGACAGATTGCTGAAGGTTATGCTGCAAATCCGAATTCTTTTTACTCACCCGATATTTGGGCAGAAAGCAAAGAGATGTTTCCCTGGTTAGACAGGTTTAGGGAACTGAATGTAAAATCAATGGCGCTCATCCCCGTATTTCACAACCAGATTCTGGTAGGGGTATTGGGTATGCATACCTGGGTGGGAGAAACTTTCGATGAAAAGAAAATTACCTTACTGGACCCCGTTTTAGCACCGATTGCCCAACTCTTACAGGTTTATATTGACGAGTTTAACCTCGAGATTGAAAACATCATCAAAGAAAAATATACCTCTATACAGCCAGCTGTGCAGTGGAAGTTTAATGAAGCGGCCTGGCATCACCTCTACAATAAGAAAAAGAACTTGCCCCAGCATAATGAGGATATTAGTTTTGCAGACGTTTACCCTTTTTATGGTGCAATAGACATTAGAAATTCTACGACCGAACGCAATGCAGCCAGTAAAGCCGATCTAAGCCTGCACCTCAGTCTGTTTCGTGAAACGCTCGATCAGCTGAGCAAAACTTACAGCGATGCTTTGCTGGTCGAAATCATTTTTAACTGCAATAAGTGGAGTGATATTTTGCAGGGCGATGAGCTGAATACAACCGATGAGAACAGCCTCAATATTTTCCTTAAAGAAGAAACCAGCGATTACCTAAGGCTCATTTCCCAATCGCACCCTGATACCCAAAAGGTAATCGGTAAATATCTTGATCGCATTTCTACACCTCATGGTGAGGTATATAAACACCGCCATGCTTTGGAAACATCTATGCAGCTGATTAATACAGCCATTAACAATTATTTTGAAACCGAACGCGAAAAATTGCAAGATTCTTATCCCTGCTATTTCGAAAAGTTCAGGACAGATGGAGTTGAGTACGACATTTATATCGGGCAGTCAATTGCGCCCGATCGGATTTTTAATCATTTCCACCTTAAAAACCTAAGGTTATGGCAACTATCATCAATGGCTGAGATTGCCAGAATGGTGCAACTGCTCCAGCCCGATATGCCCGTTAAACTGACCACCACGCAACTCATCTTTATTCATAATCATCCTATAGACATTAGTTTTAGGATCGACGAGCGGAAGTTTGATGTAGAAGGTGCTTACAACATCAGGTATCAGATGATCAAAAAAAGGATTGACAAGATACTCATTCGCAATTCGCAGGAGCGTCTTACCCAGCCCGATAAGCTGGCATTGATTTATTTCAACAAGAGAGATATTGAAGATTACCTGCCTTTTGTAAAATACCTGCAGGAAACCGGGGTATTGAAGCCCGAAACGGAAGATCTTGATCTGGAAGATTTACAGGGACTAAGCGGATTAAAGGCATTGCGCCTAACTATTTTATAAATTTCAGTTGTGGGCATCCAGTTAACAAATTGCCGAACATTGTAGCAGTTCCCGATTTGGCTTATAACGATATCGCGGCTTCTTGAAAAGCAAAGACCATATTTCATTTGATGGTTAGTCCTGCTTTCTGCTAAAGGCCTAAGTAAACTAGCCCAGATTGAAGCGACATCCTTTTTTGCCTGCCAAAGGCAAAAAAGATACAGTGAAAAGCTGGACTCACCTGAATTTGTAGCACAGACAGTGCGCTTCAAAAAAAATAATGAATAGGTAATGATAACGCGCATTGGCACTTTCGCCAGGAGACTGTGAAAGCTTGTTGGTGGGGACACAACAAACGAATAAGTTACACACTCACCTTACAGCGAATAATCTCGTTTTACTTATATTGCATCAGCTAATCAAAATTGCACCAATCGCCATGCCTAAACTATTCGCTCTGTTTTTGTTTTTAACAGTTTCCCTACAATTACAAGCTCAAACCAATGAAGCCAGTCTGGTCAGTCCGCTGATTAATCAATATCAGTCAGATGAGACCATGCTTAACCGTAAATATACGCTCAAGCAATCTGAGGAGTACTTTACGCGGATGCAGCGCTTTTATACAGCCTGGCAAAAACAACTAAAAGCATTGCCCTTTAACAAACTAAGTGTAAATGAAAGGGTAGATTATATTTTACTTAAACGCGATATCCGATCAGACTCGGCAAATTTGCAACAGCACTATGCCGAGTTTAAAAGCAATATTTTTACTTTGCCTTTTGCCAAAGCAATATTGGATTTTGAGGCAAAACGAAGGATTGGCCAGCAACAAGATGGTAAAACCACACAAGCGCAATTCGAACAACTGAAAGAAGATATCGGGAAAACTTCAAAAGCTGTAGAAAACAAAGACCTGGCCGTTACACCAGTTCAGGCATCCTGGGCACAGCAAACCATTAATCAATACCTAACCGTATTTACCGAAGCCTATAAATTTTACGATGGTTACGATCCGCAGTTTACCAAAGCCACCAAAGCAGTTTATCCCAAAGTAGTAGAGGTATTAAAGGATTATGCCGCTGTATTGGGTAAAATAGCCAAACCATCAGATGCCAAAGATGATGGAAGTGGCATTATTGGCAATCCGATAGGGAGAACAGCATTGTTGAGTAGCCTAAAAGATGAGATGATTGCCTATACGCCTGAACAGATTGAGGCGATTGCGATGAGGGAATTTGCCTGGTGTGACGCCGAAATGCTCAAAGCTTCGCAACAAATGGGCTTTGGTAATGATTGGAAGAAAGCACTGGAAAAAGTGAAAACCGATTATCCTGAACTGGGAAAACAACCTGAACTGGTTTATGAACTGGCTAATGAAGCCATAAACTTTGTAGAGAAAAATAAACTCATCGCTATTCCGGCCCTGGCCAAAGAAGGCTGGCGCATGCGCATGTTAAGTCCGCAGGAACAATTGTTTGCGCCGTTTTTTCTCGGTGGAGAATCGGTATTAATTGCCTATCCAACCGAAGATATGAGTGAAGATGCCAAAATGATGACCCTGCGGGGCAACAACCGGCACTTTTCCAGAGCGGTAGTTTTTCATGAACTTATTCCGGGGCACAATCTTCAATATTTTATGCAAAGCCGCTACAAACCTTACCGTAAGGTATTTGGTACGCCTTTCTGGACGGAAGGATGGTCGTTGTATTGGGAGATGTTGCTGTGGGACCAGAATTTCGCGAAATCTCCGGAAGATAAAATTGGAATGCTTTTTTGGCGCATGCACCGCTGTGCACGTATTATTTTTTCGATGAACTACCATTTGGGTAAATGGACGCCTAAGCAGTGTATCGACTTTTTGGTAGATCGGGTAGGTTTTGAGCGTGCCAATGCAGAAGCCGAGGTACGTCGATCGTTTACCGGGGGCTACGGACCGTTATACCAGATTGGGTATATGTTAGGTGGATTACAATTTAGGGCACTGCACAAAGAGCTGGTACAAAGTGGCAAAATGACCAATATCCAGTTTCATAATCGCATATTGCACGAAAATAATATGCCGGTCGAAATGGTAAGGGCCTTATTAACCAATCAGCAATTACCCGAAAATTTCAGTACCCAATGGAAATTTGCCGGCGATATTAAATAGTTTAACAAGTGGATATTGCCCTTAACAGCCATTTGGGAATTATCGACACGAAAACAGGACATTAAAGCTCAAAAGCGAACATTTTGATTTTAGAAAATCTCTAAGCTTTAAGGAAATTAAAAGTGCCTGAAGCTCTTATGTTATAACGCACTTTTTAGTTCTTCCAGGTCTATGGCACAGGTGATAAGTGTTAAAAAGTTGATAAGTATTTTTACATGCCTGTATTTTTGGTATGGCTATTGTAATACAAGTGCAAACGCTTATTCAACGTTAATAGAAAATTTATGAAATTACAACTATTTAAAACACTACCGGTTGCACTTGCTGGTTTACTTATCGGATCGGCTGCTTCAGCTCAGGAAAGCCCTGCAACTTCGACAACAACGTTTAGAACATGGTCTATTGGTGTAAACGCTGGTGTACTTACGCCATTATCACCATTGGGTGGGAAAAATGATTTCAGTAATAACAAATCAAGTTTAGGTTATGGCCTATACATTAAAAAACAATTTACACCTTATTTCTCTCTTCGTTTAGATGGAGTTCGTGGTAAATTAAAAGGCGATAATACCGAACCTTATGAAAGTGGTTTGGTAAACAACTCACCGGTAAAAGCTTTCGATACGGAATTATCTTATTCAGGAAGTTTAAATGCTGTGGTAAACATGTTTAATATCGATATGTTTAAAAAAGAAAATACTTTGCAGCTTTACGCTTCTGCTGGTGCGGGTATTGCGGCTTACAAGCCCACTATTACTACGGCAGCTGGAACTTCGACACTTAATGGTGGCGATAACATCAACGAATTAATTATTCCGGTAGGTTTAGGTGCTAAATTTAAAATTTCTGATGCTGTAAATTTAGATTTAGGCTGGACAATCAACTTTGTTGATGGTGACAACCTAGATGGTTACTACAAAAACGGAAACGATAAATATAACTACGCTTATGCTGGTTTAGAGTTTGCTTTAGGTAGCGGAAAACAATTGGCTTTCCACAATCCGGTAGCTTTAACTTATGATGAAGCTTTAAAAGCAAAACAAACTGCTGAAGGTTTAAAATCTGATTTAAATGCTCAAAAAGCTGAAAATGCAAAACTACGTTCAGAAATGAGCGACATCTTAAAAGATACAGATGGTGATGGTGTTGCCGATAAATTAGATAAATGTCCTGATACACCAGCAGGTACTGTGGTTGATGGTGCTGGTTGCCCGTTAAAAACTCCTGAAAAAGTGGTTGAAAAAGTAATCGTAACCGAAGAAGATCGTAAAGTTGTTAACGAAGCGATTAAAAACTTAGAGTTCGATTTAGGCAAAGCCACTATTCGTTCTAAATCTTATGCTTCACTAAACAGAGTTGCAGCATTATTGATTCAGAAAAACTTCAGTTTAAAATTAGCTGGTCATACAGATAATACTGGTTCAAAAGAATTAAACTTGCGTTTATCAAAAGATAGAGCAGAATCGGTAAAAGCTTATTTAGTTTCTCAAGGTGCAAATGCATCACGTATTGAGGCTACAGGTTATGGTATGGGCCAACCAATTGCTACCAATAAAACAGCAGCTGGTCGCCAACAAAACCGTCGTGTAGAGTTTACACTTTACTAGCCTGTTTTTAACTAACATTAAAAAGTCCCGATGCAAATCGGGACTTTTTTGTTTTAAAGATTTTTATTTTATCGACGTAATTACTTTTTTAATCTCACTTAAATCATTCATTTCAAAATTAGGCGATTGAGGATAGAAGCGCTGATAGATGATTTTATCATCTTTGCTATCGTAAACACTGATGATTTTATCGTTAGAACGTTGTGTGTAAATTAAATACTTAACATTGAATTCATTGCCCAAAATTAAATTATCCAACTCCTTATACGTTACAAATTTGAGTTTGTAATTATAGGGTTCTGCTATTATCCCTGATGTTGGCAAAAGAGTCAATTTGGATGAAAATACCTGCTTAATATATTCAGGTAGGTAAAGCGTTTCTTTGGCTAGTGCTGGTAAACGTACTTTATTGTAAAACTGAAAATCCAAATTGCAATTCTCGTTTGCGAGTAATCCATCATTAATCTGTTTTAAATAACCGGTTAAAAATCCTGGCGACCAGTTGAGGAAATTCGACTTGTTGTAAAGGGTTGATATCAGGCTATTTCTGATGGTTCTTTTTGAACCGGTATAGAGGTCCTGGATTTCTATTTGAAGATTGGTCGCCCGATCAGCAAAAAGGGTAACCGTTGCAAGTACACTTTCTTCCTTTGATTTAGGTTTTTTAGATGGGCTAACCAGCTTTAATGCATAAACGACGTTTACATTTGTGGTACTATCCAGCTTATTGGCGTATCCATCAAAATAGAAAAACGAATAGTTTGAAAGTGTATCATAACGGGCAAGCTCTTCGGGTTTAATAATTTTGTAAGGGGTAATGGTCCAGTTTTTTTTAATGGCCTGATCAAATTTGTCCAGCTCCGCATAATCAGCATACTGTAAAGTAAACAAGGTTGTTGTTTTTTTAAAAGCTGCTAATTTTTCACTGTTTAACAGGTTTTCACCGAAATAAGAGACCTGACTTTTACCAACTACAGCCCATAAAATAAACAGGCTGAAGAGGAGGATACTCTTTGCTTTCAACATCATAGACATTTTCATTTTGTGTGCATCTATAATAGGAAAATTTTGACAATTATTTTCAATTTTCTACTTGCATTAACAAAATACATTCGCTAGCTTTGTTATGCAAGCATAATAAATTAACAAAAATGAAACAACAACAAACCATAGATTACCACGTTAAGTTTGCCTGGCAAAATATGTTTAATAAGTACAATCAAATGGCATCCAGTTTTGGGATTACCCAGGCCATTGGTTACATGCTTATTAATATAGACGACGTAGAGGGCACAGCCGTTTCAAATTTAGCTGGCTTGCTTGGGGTTAAAGCAACTAGTTTATCCCGTATGTTAAACAATATGGAAGAGGCCAATCTCATTTATCGTGAAACATCTGCAGGTGATAAACGTTCGGTAAAGGTTTTTCTGACTGATTTTGGTAAAGAGAAAAAACAACTGGCTAAAGGTGTTGTTCGAAAATTTAATGAATATCTCGATGAGCATTTCTCTAAAAAGGAAAAGGAGACCTTTATTAATCTGTTGATCAAACTAAATGATATCACAGTAGCCTATACTGTTGATTAACGAATATAATAATCAAATCTGTTTGGTAGGTTGCTACATAAAATGGTGCTATCAGACTAATGAAAAGCAAATAGATAATGAAACGAAGCATTAATAAAGTTGCAGTTTTAGGTTCGGGTATTATGGGGTCGCGTATTGCATGCCACTTCGCCAATATTGGGGTAGAGGTTTTGTTGTTGGATATCGCCCCGAAAGAGCTAAGTCCCGAAGAGCAGGCAAAAGGCTTAACACTGGATAATCTGGCTGTAAAAAACCGGATCGTAAATACAGCCTTGCAAACGGCTGTAAAAACAAATCCATCGCCAGTTTATACCAAAAAAGCATTAAATAAGATCAAAACTGGGAATTTCGATGATGACATGTCGAAAATTGCCGGTTACGATTGGGTAATTGAGGTTGTAGTCGAAAATCTTGATATCAAGAAAAAGGTTTTCGAGCAGGTAGAACAGTTCCGCAAGCCAGGTACATTGATTACCTCGAACACTTCAGGTATTCCGATCCATTTAATGGCTGAGGGAAGAAGCGAAGATTTTAAAGCGCATTTCTGTGGAACACACTTTTTTAATCCGCCGCGTTATTTAAAATTATTGGAGATAATTCCAACGCCACATACACAACCAGAAATTGTTGATTTCCTGATGCATTATGGCGATAAATTTTTAGGAAAAACAACCGTTTTATGTAAAGATACTCCGGCTTTTATTGCTAACCGCGTAGGTGTTTATTCGATTATGGCACTTTTGCATTTGGTCGAAAAATTAGATTTAACGGTAGAGGAGGTTGATAAATTTACGGGACCGGCATTGGGCCGACCAAAATCGGCTACTTTCCGTACTTCGGATGTGGTTGGTTTAGATACCATGATCAAAGTGGCGAAAGGGCTTTACGATAACTGTCCGGATGATAAAGCGCATGATTTGTTTAAACTTCCTGCATATGTGCAAAAAATGGAAGAGAACAAATGGCTTGGTGATAAAACCCAGCAAGGTTTCTATAAAAAAACGAAATCTGCCGATGGTAAAACCGAAATCCTTGCGCTGGATTTAAAAACCCTGGAATATAAGCCTCAGCAAAAAGTAAAATCGGCTACCTTAGAAATGACCAAACCGATTGAAAATCTGCGTGAGCGCATGAAGATTTTTGCGAAAGGAAAAGATAAGGCCGGCGAATTGTTCCGCCATTCTTCTTTTGGTTTATTTGAATATGTATCGGATAGAATCCCTGAAATTTCTGACGAATTGTACCGTATTGACGATGCCATGCGTGCAGGTTTTGGTTGGGAACTTGGTCCCTTCGAACTCTGGGATGCCGTTGGCGTAAAAGAAGCCATTGAGGGGATGGAGCAATATGGCAATAAAGCTGCGGCCTGGGTGCATGAAATGCTCGATGCCGGAAATATTTCATTTTATAAAGTAGAAAACGGCGTTAAAAAATATTATGATATCCCTTCTAAAAGTTATAAAGCTTTACCAGGAACAGATGAATTTATCATCTTAGATAACCTTCGCGAAAATAAAACACTGTGGAAAAATTCAGGTGTTTCGATTATCGATCTGGGTGATGGCATTTTGAATGTAGAATTCCACACTAAAATGAATACCATTGGCGGTGATGTCATTTCGGGAATCAACAAAGCGATTGATATGGCCGAGAAAGATTACCGCGGTTTGGTTATCGGTAATGATGGTGCAAACTTCTCTGCAGGTGCAAATGTGGGTATGATTTTTATGATGGCGGTAGAGCAGGAGTGGGATGAATTGAACATGGCGATCAGGATGTTCCAGAATACTTCGATGCGCATCCGTTATTCTTCTATTCCGGTTGTGGTTGCCCCGCATAATTTAACCCTGGGCGGTGGCTGCGAGTTTAGTTTACATGCCGATCACGTTCAGCTTTCTGCCGAAACGTATATGGGTTTGGTTGAGTTTGGTGTCGGCGTAATCCCTGGTGGTGGCGGAACTAAAGAATTTGCTTTGCGTGCTTCGGATGAATATAAAGATGATCAGATTGTTCAGAATGCATTGAAAGACCGTTTCTTAACAATCGGAATGGCAAAAGTTTCGACTTCGGGTTATGAGGCTTACGAACTGGGTTATCTGCAAAAGGATAAATTCGCGATCTCGATGAACCGGAACCGTTTATTGGCCGATGCAAAAGCGAAAGCAATAGAACTGGCTGATGCGGGCTATACCAAACCCGTGCAACGAAACGATATTAAAGTATTAGGAAAGCAAGGTTTAGGAATTGTTTATGCAGGTGCAAATAGCATGTATGCGGGGCATTTCATTTCCGAACATGATAAAAAAATCTCCGAAAAATTAGGTTATGTAATGTGTGGCGGCGATTTATCCGCTCCGACAGAAGTAACCGAACAATATTTATTGGATCTGGAAAGAGAAGCATTTTTATCACTTGCCGGTGAGCGTAAATCGTTAGAACGGATTCAGAGTATTATTACGAAGGGAAAACCGTTGAGGAATTAATGGATACATAGAATTCTATGGGGTTTCTGCGACGTCACCCTGAACTGAGCCTTAGCGAGCTCACCGAAGGTAATTTATTTCAGGGTCATCCCAGGATAGATGCTGAAACAAGTTCAGCATGACGAACGGGAAAAATTAAAAAGATAATATTGGCTATTGCCATAAAAATACTAAAAACAATGGAAGCATATATTATAGCCGGATACCGTACAGCAGTGGGCAAAGCACCCCGTGGCGTATTCCGTTTTACAAGAGCTGATGATTTAGCCGCAGAAGTAATCAGGGCTTTGGTGGCATCGGTTCCGAATTTAGATAACGAACAGATTGATGATGTAATTGTAGGTAACGCTACACCAGAAGCAGAACAAGGCTTAAATATTGGTCGTATGATTTCGCTTATGGGTTTGGATACCGATAAAGTTCCGGGGGTTACCGTAAACCGTTATTGTGCATCGGGTTTAGATACCATTGCCACAGCAGTTGCCAAAATTAAAGCAGGTATGGCCGATTGTATCATCGCCGGTGGTGTAGAGGTAATGAGTGGAATGCCTTTTGGTGGATGGAAACTGGTGCCGAATGCAGAAGTTGCAAAAAATAATCCAGACTGGTATTGGGGTATGGGCTTAACGGCCGAAGCGGTAGCTAAAGAATATAATGTTAGCCGTGAAGATCAGGATGCCTTTTCATTAAAATCTCATGAAAAAGCTATTCACGCGATTAAAAACGGTCATTTAAAAGATGGTATTCTGCCAATCACCGTAAACGAAAATTACCTGGACGCCAACCTGAAAAAGAAAACACGTTCTTACGTGGTTGATACCGATGAAGGTCCACGTGCAGATACGACTTTAGATAAGCTGGCTAAATTGAAACCCGTTTTTGATGCTGTTGGAAGTGTAACCGCAGGTAATTCTTCGCAAACATCAGATGGTGCTGCTTTTGTTCTGGTGGTATCGGAAAAGAAAATGAAAGAATTGAATGCCGAGCCGATTGCCAGGTTAGTGAGTTATGGCATTGCTGGTGTTCCGCCACGTATTATGGGGATTGGCCCAATTGAGGCAATTCCAAAAGCACTGAAACAAGCAGGTTTGAAAAAAGAAGATATCGATTTAATTGAACTGAACGAAGCTTTTGCCTCCCAATCCTTGGCTGTAATCAGAACATTAGATTTAAATCCCGATGTGATTAACGTTAACGGTGGTGCAATTGCATTAGGACATCCGCTAGGCTGTACCGGTGCAAAACTTACCGTGCAAATAATGAACGAGTTAAAAAGGCAGAACAAAAAATACGGAATGGTAACCATGTGCGTAGGAACCGGGCAAGGTGCCGCGGGGATATTTGAGTTGCTGTAGGATATAGTATCAAGATATGAGTATCAAGTATCGAGATTGATAGCAGGACATAAACCAGTAAAATCATCCCAAACATATTTGTATTCATAATTTAATACTAAAACATATGCACAATTTTAAAGAATTAAAGGTTTGGCAGAAATCTATTGAACTAGCGGTTGAAGTATACAAAGCTACATCGTTTTTGCCTAGTGATGAAAAGTTCGGGCTGATTTCGCAAATGAAAAGATGTTCAGTTTCAATTCCCTCAAATATTGCTGAGGGCTCTGGGAGAGGAAGTAGTGCCCAGTTCAAGTATTTTTTAACTATTAGTCAAGGCTCAGCTTTTGAATTGGAAACACAGTTAATTATTTCGAATCAACTTGGATTGTTGGATAACACCCTCGCCGCAAGACTGATTGAGAAAACTACTGAAGTACAAAAAATGATTTATGCGCTTGAAAGAAGATTAATCAAAAGTTAGATGGCTAGAACTAAGATATGGGTGTCAGGATCGATTATCCAAGGAAAAAAAATAGCGATTCTGGTTTGAGCTCTCTTGATACTTGATATCCGCTACTTAATACAAACAAGAAACAATGGCGATTTACGGTGTGAGCTTAGTCTCGATACTTGAAACTCGCTACTAGATACTATTAAAATGGAAACAACTGAAAAAAAGACAATTAAAGGCGGTGAATTCTTAATTAAGGATACCACTTATCAGGAAGTATTTATCCCTGAAGAATTTGATGAAGAGCAGCAGATGATTGCGCAAACCTGTCGCGATTTTTTGGCTGCTGAGGTTTATCCCAATTTAGATAAAATTGACAAACAGGAAGATCCTGAGCTTATGCCAACGCTTTTAACCAAAGCTGGTGAACTGGGTATTTTAGGTGTTTCGGTACCAGAAGAGTACGGCGGTTTCGGAAAAAACTTTAATACTTCCATGCTGGTTGCAGATGTGGTAGGTGCGGGGCATTCTTTTGCTGTAGCACTTTCTGCACATACCGGAATTGGTACACTGCCGATTTTGTATTATGGTAATGAAGCACAAAAAGCAAAATATATTCCTAAACTAGGCTCGGGCGAATGGAAGGCTGCTTATTGTTTAACCGAGCCAAACTCAGGTTCGGATGCAAACTCTGGTAAAACCAAAGCCACGTTAAGCGAAGATGGTAAACACTATATCATCACCGGACAGAAAATGTGGATTACCAATGGTGGTTTTGCCGATATTTTTATTGTTTTCGCCAAAATTGACGATGATAAAAACTTAACTGCATTTATTGTGGAGAAAGATTTCGGTGGCATCACCATGAATCCCGAAGAGCATAAAATGGGTATTAAAGGTTCTTCAACCCGTCAGGTTTTCTTTAACGATTGCCCTGTACCGGTTGAGAATATGTTGAGCGATAGAGAAAACGGTTTCAAAATCGCGGTTAACATTTTAAATATCGGCCGTATCAAATTATCAGCGGCAGCTATTGGGGCTTCAAAAGCAACATTAAATACAGCAATTAATTATTCGAATGAGCGGATCCAGTTTGGCCGCCCGATTTCTAAATACGGGGCTATCCGTTTTAAAATTGCAGAAATTGCTTCAAAGTTATATGCTGTTGATGCTGCGAATTATCGTGCGGGACAGAATATCGATGATACTTACGATCAGCTGGTTGCCGGTGGAATGGAATCTGGTAAAGCAAGACTGAAATCTGTTGAGCAATTTGCAGTAGAGTGTGCCATTTTAAAAGTATGGGGCTCAGAGGCATTAGATTATACCGTAGATGAAGGGGTGCAGATTTATGGTGGTATGGGCTTTAGTGCCGATGCACCAATGGACAGGGCGTACCGTGATGCACGGATTAACCGGATTTTTGAAGGTACAAACGAAATTAACCGTTTGTTAACGGTTGATATGATGCTGAAACGCGCCATGAAAGGTGAACTGGATTTAATGACGCCAGCTACAGCAGTTGCAGCCGAACTGATGAGCATTCCTGATTTTGGTGAAGAAGATACCACCCTGTTTGCTGCAGAGAAAAAGGTATTATCGAATTTGAAGAAGGCAACTTTAATGGTGGCTGGTGCTGCCGTTCAAAAATTGATGATGACTTTAAGTAAAGAGCAGGAAATTTTAATGAATATTGCCGATATGGCAAGTTATGTTTATGTGCTCGAATCGGCATTGTTGAGAACAGAAAAATTAGCAAGCACCCGCGGTGAAGAAGCCATCGCCGGCCAATTAGATCTATTAAGAATTTATCTGGTAGAAGCGGTTGATGGTATAGCCAAAGCAGGTAAGGAAGCACTATGGGCTTTTGCCGAGGGTGATGAGCAACGGATGATGTTGGTTGGTTTACGCCGTTTTACAAAAGTAGAGCCATTTAACGTTAAAGATGCCCGTCAAAGAGTTGCACAACAGATTATTGAGGCGAATAAATATATTTTTTAAGGGGTTACGTTGTAGAATTTAAGGTTTAGGGCCTGGGTGCATTACCCGAGTCCTAAACCTTTTTTTGTGAAATGAGGTTTTCAGGTTAACAGCACCACGGCAACTGAATATTAGCCCTGATTGAAACGTTATCCTTTTTTGGATAATCGCAATTTTCTTCTCACAATAAATATTCACAAAAAAGATATAGTGTAAAGCAGGTCTGCTGTAACCGATGAAAGTCTGGCTTTGCGCTTCATCACATTTGAAAAATGAGCTCAGTTTTTAGGCTTGTGCCATTAAAATCCTATTTTCGCACATGTTTAAATTTAGATTTCTTACGATACTTCTTTTATGTGTGGCTGTGGTTTCATCTTGTAAAAAAGATGAGGATGCTGAAAAACAGATTACAGATTTTATTAAAAAAAATAATATTAATGCCATTAGAGACGACTCTGGTTTATATTATCAAGTGATTAAACCGGGTTCAGGTTCGTTTACTTATCCAAATAACACCAAAATAACCATTAAATATGAAGGAAGGTTATTAAACGGAAATGTATTTGATAACGGTGGGGCTAAGGAGCAGACTTTTAACCTTGCCGAACTTATATCGGGTTGGAGAATTGGTATACCCAAAATTCAAAAGGGTGGAGAAATAAGATTAATTGTTCCGCCGGCTTTGGGTTATGGAAGTGGAGCGGTAGGCCCTATTCCTGGCAACTCTGTGTTGGATTTTACCATTCAGCTTTCAAATGCACAATAACTGTAAAGACTAAAGCTGAAAGAGCAAGACTTTTCGATGCTTCTTTAGTCTTTCTGCTTTTATCTTTAAGCGTCTTTAAATTGTTAAAATAGGTTAAAAATTGTAGCATCCGTATTAAAAGCTTATTTTTGCGAATGATGGTTAAGTTTAAATATTTTATACTCATGATATGCCTTGCAGGATGCTTAGCGGCCTGTAAAAAAAATGTGCCGTTAGACGATTACGATCCTACGCCACAGTTTAAGGCAGACACTGCTGCAATAAGCGCTTTTGTTAAGACAAATAATATCCAGGCGACAAAAGATGCCAGTGGTATATTTTATCAGGTAATAGAGCCTGGAACGGGAAGTGTAGTATACACAGCATCTACAAGAATTACCTCTGAATATGAAGGTAAGTTGTTAAACGGAACTGTTTTCGATGGTACCAAGGGAACCCCAGCCTCGTTTCTACTCGGAAATGTTATTGTAGGATGGCAATTTGGGATTCAAAAAATACAAAAAGGTGGTAAAATCAGATTGATTATACCTTCTTATTACGCTTATGGAACACAATCTCCATCATCTTTGGTTCCGTCAAACTCAATACTCGATTTTACTATAACACTTACTGACGTACAATAATAAATGAACAAATTTACTAAACTTAGCCTATTCGCACTTTTACTGGCTACTACAATCTTCAGCTCATGTAAAAAAGAATATGAGTCTATTGAAAGTGTAGATGATGCTGCTATCCAGGCTTACCTTAAAAAGAATAACCTTAGCTTTGATAAAGACACAAAAGGCTATTATTATAAAGTGACTACACCTGGTACTGGTGATGCGGTTAAAAACCAGGATTCGGTTTATTATTCTTATACATTTAAAACCTTGTCTGGACAGGTGTTAAATCAAACATCTGATTTAATGATTCCTGGTACTTTTCTGGGTTATACTGACCGGTTTACCATTAATAGCGTATCGTATGTATTTACACCAATCAGAGAAGTGTTAACCAAATTAAAAAGAGGCGGTAAAGCTACTTTAATTATGCCTTCAAGCATGGCTTTTGGCAGGAACGGAGTAAGTTTTTTGAATATTGGATCAAATGAAAATATCCTGGTTGATTTGGGGATTTATCCTGAATCGAAAAGACATGAAATAGACGAATTTGAGATCAATAAATTCATTACCAATAATAATCTAACCTTGATTAAAGATCCTTCCAGAGCGCGTTATAGCATTACAACTCCCGGAACAGGAACTGATGTAATTAATGTAAACTCCACAATCGTTGCAAACTACACCGTTCGTTATTTAGATGGAACAGTTTTGCAAACGAGTACCGATGGAACTTTTACCGATGTGTTGAGTAATTTATACAAAGGCTGGCAGTTAATATTGCCAGGAAAAGTAACTGCTGGTGGAAAACTCCGTTTGATTATCCCTTCTGATTTAGCTAATGGAGTTTCTCCTTTAGATTTTGATATTGAAATTGTAAAGGTTACGAATTAGACAAAGCTTCTTTAAAAGCTTTTAAAACCCTTTCTCTTGCAAATGTATGCTCAACTATTGGTTGGGCATATTTTTTTGTCCCAAATTCTGGTACCCACTTTTTAATGTATTCGAATTTAGGGTCGAATTTTTTAGTTTGAAGTTCTGGATTAAATACCCTGAAGTAAGGCGCCGCATCATTTCCCGATCCTGCGGCCCATTGCCAGCCGCCCACATTGCTTGCCATTTCGTAATCCAGTAATTTTTCGGCAAAATACGTTTCTCCCCAGCGCCAGTCTATTAATAAATGCTTGGTTAAAAAACTACCCACAATCATGCGTACGCGGTTGTGCATCCAGCCGGTTTGATTAAGTTGCCTCATACCGGCATCTACAATAGGATAACCTGTATTGCCCTCGCACCAGGCCTTAAACTCATCTTCATTATTGCGCCATTTAATTTTATCATACTGTTTTTTAAACGAATCGAAAGCCGAGTAGGGAAAATGCCAAAGTATGGTCATATAAAATTCTCGCCAGGCCAATTCAGAAAGCCAGACATTCGATTTTGCTTCCAAAGCATCTTTAACTGCTTTACGAATGCTTAAGGTTCCGAAACGTAAATGCAGGCCGATATGTGTGGTGCCATCAAGAGCAGGGAAATCGCGTTCTTTTGCATAATCATCGAGTTTGCTTTTATAACTGATTTTCGGAAAATCCAGCTTACTCTTTTCAAAGCCCATTTCGTTTAAACCTGGACAAGGCAAGTGTTTGCTTTGTAATAAGTTTTTGAAGTATTTTTTAGTTGGGTAGGCTTTCACATAAAAATCGTTCAGCTTTGCATGCCATTGTTTGTAGAAAGGTGTAAAAACAGTATAAGGGGTGTGGTCAGCTTTTAGGATTTCGTTTTTTTCAAAGATAACCTGGTCCTTATATGTTTTGAAGGCTATTTTTTCGCTGGTTAAAAATTCGGCCATGTTATCATCACGTTCGCGGGCATAAGGCTCGTAATCATGATTAGTGTATACGCCCTTAACATCATATTCCTTTAAAATTTCAGGCCATATTTTTTCGGGCTTTCCATATTTTACCAATAAATCTGATCCATGCAGCCGAAGCGCTTCTTTTAAATCCTCAATGGTTTGGTGAATAAAGGTTACACGGGCATCATCTTTTGGAAGTTTATCTAAGATATGCTGGTCAAAAATGAAAAGCGGAAGAACAGGATAGTCGCTTTTAAGGGCATGATATAAAGCAGCATTATCTGTTAAACGTAAATCGCGGCGAAACCAAAGGATTGAGATTGAAGTCATTGATGGGAATTAGAAAATTAATTAATTACGTCATGCTGAACTTGTTTCAGCATCTTTTGGTACAGTTATAATGATATAAAAAGACCCTGAAATAAATTACCTTCGGTGAGCTCGCTAAGGCTCAGTTCAGGATGACGATATTTACCTACTTGTACAAATCCTTTAAGGCATGGCCCAGATGCGTGAATTTGAATTTGAATCCTGCATCCAGAATTTTTTGTGCGGAGGTATTGTTACTCATTAGAACAGCTTCAACGCGCTCGCCCAATAACAATTCCAATGCCTTTTTCGGGACCTTGATTGGCCAAAAAGGGCGGTGCAGCCGTTTGGCAATAGCTTTGGTTAAGGCTTTATTGGTTACCGGAAAAGGGGCACAGGCATTATAACAATTCTCCATTTTAAGATTCTCCAGTGCCTCGATGTACATTTCTACCATATCATCAATGTGCAGCCAGGGCGTCCATTGTTTGCCCGTGCCTAAAGCAGCTCCGGTAAATAACTTTACCGGTTTATCTAACTGTGGTAAAGCCCCGCCGTGATTACTTAAAACAATCCCGGTGCGGAGTTTTACAATCCGGAGGCTGAGTTTTTTGCCCTGGTCTACGGCATCTTCCCAAAGTTTACAGCACTCAGCTAAAAACCCGTAACCATTCGGACTTTCTTCAGTTAAAATTTCATCACCACAATCACCATAAAAACCAACTGCTGAAGCAGAAATGAACGATTTTAGCTGATGATCAGGTTTAGATTTAATGGTTTTAAAGAGTAATTCTGTCGATTTTACGCGGCTATCAATGATCTGTTTTTTGCGCTCATCGGTCCATTTTTTATCGGCAACGGGTTCTCCGGCTAAATGGATAATGGCATCTACACCATTCAAACAATCCGCATCAATAGTTCCTTTGTAAACATCCCACACAAAATTATTCGGATTGTTGTCTTTCTTTCGCGAAAGTGTATTCACCTCGTAACCCTTACTTAGCAAATGCTTTTTCAGCTCAGTACCCACAAGTCCTGTAGCCCCGGTAATCAGAATCTTCTTTGCCATCTTTTTAAAACACTAAAGATACAAAAGGGTTTTTATGGTATCATTTAAAACGATATTAATTCCGTTCTAATTCTTTTGTTACCTATTTGTAAAGAATTATTTAGGGGTTTGATGAAGAGGAAAAATAAGATAAATTTGTAAACGCGTTCTTACACCCTTTTCGATAAAAGATGTCCAAAAAAATTTTAGTCTGGTTTAGAAATGATCTTCGCTTGCATGATAACGAAATGCTGGTCGAGGCGATTGCTAAATCTGATTCGATTTTGCCTGTTTACATTCTCGATCGCCGTTCTTTTGGCGAAACCAAATACGGTACGTTAAAAACAGGTAATATTAGAGCACAGTTTATTTTAGAAAGTGTTTTAGGTTTACGCAATTCTTTAAAACAAATTGGTGGTAATTTGCTTATCGCCGAAGGCAATCCCGAAGATATTATTCCTCAGCTTGCCCAGGAATATGAAATTACCGAAGTTTACCATCACCGTGAAGTGGCAAGGGAAGAAACGCATGTTTCAACTTTGGTAGAAAATGCGCTTTGGAAATTACGCATCAACCTTAAACATTTTATCGGTCATACCCTATATAATAAGGAAGATTTACCTTTTCCCATTAAGGATATTCCTGATGCTTTTAACCAATTTAAAAAGAAAATTGAGCGCGATTCGATAATCAAGCCCTGTTTCCTGGCGCCCGACCGCATTAACGTTGCCGAAGTGATTGATTGGGGTATATTACCATCGTTAGCAGATCTTGATCTTTTGCCACAGCAAAAAGACCAGCGTGCTGATTTTGAATTTGTAGGTGGCGAAGCCGAAGGTTTGGCCCATCTCCAAAAAGTGATTGTAGCCATGCAACAGGCTGCAACAACCAAGAATTTAATTCTGGCTTCAAAATTATCGGCCTGGTTGGCCATGGGCAGTTTATCACCACGAAAAGTATACTGGGAAATCAAAAAGATGGAAGGTGTGCCCAATACCAAAGCCATGTTTAATCACATTTTATTGGGACTGCTTTGGAGAGATTATTTCCGTTTCATGTTTAAGAAATACGGCAATACATTTTTTAGTCCGGATGGATTTGGCAGCCAGGGACTGATTGACATAGTGAATGAGCAGGATAATTTTAATAAATGGAAAAATGCGCAGACAGGTTTTGCTGTTGTAGATGCGGTGATGACGGAGTTAAATCAAACCGGTTTCATCTCGAATATCGCCAGGCAAACTGCCGCTTTATACCTGATTAATAATTTGGAAGTAAGCTGGATTTTTGGTGCAGCATATTTTGAAGAAAAACTGATTGATTACAACCCTGCAAGTAATTGGGGGAACTGGGCAAATGTAGCCGGTGTAGGAAATGATCAGAAATCAAAAAGTGTTTTCGACCTGGATAAAAATATCAAAAACCTCGATCCGAAAGGCAATTATTCCCTAACCTGGGCATCATAATTGTAAGGATCGAATGGTAGAATGATGGAGTGTTGAATGAGCTGGTCTGGAAGGATTGGATGACGGCGTTTTAAGTAATTAAATTTTAACGAAGTTTGCCCATTTTTTATCTGTTAAGTTGTACCATCCTCTCATTCTTCAATTTAAAATCCGCTCATTTATTTTAATCGAGATTTTTGCCATTTATATAAGGTAAAATTCTAATTTTGTAATGCTTATAGTAAACAGTTAATAATGGATAAATTATCTTATCTTAATGGCGCAAACGCCGAATATATAGAGTCTTTATATCAATCATATCAACAAGATCCTGAGTCTGTTGAATTTGGCTGGCAAAAATTTTTCGAAGGTTTCGATTTTGGAAGAGGATCGGAAGCCCCTACGGTAACCGCAGAAACTCCTGAACAATTTCTAAAAGAGGTTAATGTTTTAAACCTGATTGATGGCTATCGTAGCCGCGGTCACTTATTTACGCACACCAATCCGGTTCGCGAAAGACGTAAACATTTGCCAACATTAGATCTTGCAAATTTTGGATTGTCGGATGCCGATTTAGAAACCGTTTTCAACTCTGGTGTGGAGATTGGTATCGGTGCAGCAAAATTGAAAGACATTGTAGCCTTTTTAAAACAAACCTACGCACACTCTATCGGTGCAGAATATAAATTTTTACGTACACCTGAAGTGTTGAACTGGATTCAGCAAAAAATGGAAAGTGCACGTAATACCCCTAATTTCTCCATCGATGAGAAAAAACGTATTCTCCGGAAATTAAACGAAGCGGTAAGTTTCGAAAATTTCTTAGGCACAAAATTCTTGGGCCAGAAACGTTTTTCATTAGAAGGTGCAGAAGCTTTAATCCCTGCTTTAGATTCAGTAATCGAAAAAGGTGCTGAATTGGGCATTGAAGAATTTGTAATTGGTATGGCACACCGCGGTCGTTTGAACGTGCTGGCCAATATCATGCAAAAAACATACAAAGATATTTTTGCTGAGTTTGAAGGTAAAAGCTACAATCCAGATACCCCATTTGGTGGCGATGTAAAATACCACTTAGGTTATTCTACAGATGTAACTACCGTCTCGGGCAAAAGTGTTCACTTAAGTTTATGTCCTAACCCATCACACTTAGAAACGGTGGATGGTGTGGTAGAAGGCATGAGCCGCTCGAAAATCGATTTCAAATACGGTGGCGATAACAGCCGTTTAGCACCGATTTTGATCCACGGTGATGCATCGGTTGCCGGACAAGGTATCGTTTACGAAGTAATTCAGATGGCAGGTCTTGAAGGTTATAAAACCGGTGGAACGATCCACCTGGTGATTAATAACCAGATTGGTTTTACCACCAATTATAAAGATGCCCGTACCAGTACCTATTGTACCGATATTGCTAAAGTAACCTTATCTCCGGTTTTCCACGTCAATGGTGATGATCCTGAGGCTTTGGTTTATGCCATTAACTTGGCCATGGAATACCGTCAGAAATATAAAAACGATGTTTTTATTGATATTCTTTGCTACCGTCGTTTCGGTCACAATGAGTCTGATGAGCCTAAATTCACGCAGCCATTATTATACAAAACAATCGAAAAACACCCTAATCCAAGGGAAATTTATATCGATCAGTTAACCAAAGAAGGTAAGCTGGAAGCGGGTTTAGCAAAAGAAATGGAAAAAGATTTCCGTGGTATTTTGCAGGAGCGTTTAAATGAAGCTAAAGAATTTGTAGCGGGTAATGCCGAAGTTAAATTTGGCGGTGCATGGGCAGATTTGCGTATGGCTACACCTAAAGATTTTGAATCTTCGCCAGTTACTGCAGTTAAAAAATCGACTTTACTGGAAATTGGTAAACGCATTACGGCTTTACCATCAAATAAAAAGTTCTTCAAAAAAATCGAAAAACTATTTGCTGAACGTGGCAAAATGGTTAACGAAACCAATGTTTTCGACTGGGCAATGGGCGAGCAGCTGGCTTATGGTACTTTGTTATCAGAAGGTAAACGTGTTCGTTTAAGCGGTCAGGATGTAGAAAGAGGAACATTCTCTCACCGTCATGCGGTATTAACCCTGGAGGATAGTGAGGAAGAATATGTACCGTTGGCAAATATTTCAGATCAACAGGCTGCTTTTGATATTTACAATTCGCACTTATCAGAGTATGGCGTTTTAGGTTTCGAATATGGTTATGCCATGGCAAATCCAAATGCATTAACCATCTGGGAAGCACAGTTTGGCGATTTCTTTAACGGCGCGCAAATTGTTGTCGATCAATATATCGCAAGTGCTGAAACAAAATGGCAACGCGAAAACGGTTTGGTGATGTTATTGCCTCACGGTTACGAAGGGCAGGGACCAGAGCATTCATCAGCACGTATTGAGCGTTTTATGGAGCTTTGTGCCGATTATAACATGCAGGTAACCAACTGTACCACTCCGGCTAACTTCTTCCACGTATTACGCCGTCAGTTTAAACGCGATTTCCGTAAACCATTGGTTGTATTTACACCAAAAAGTTTATTGCGCCACCCGGCTTGTGTTTCTAAATTAGAAGAATTTACCGAAGGTGGTTTTAAAGAAGTAATTGACGATGTAAATGTTAAAGTTGCAGATGTTACGCGTATTGTTTTCTGTAGCGGTAAAATTTACTATGAATTATTGGAGAAACAACAGGCTGATAAATTGAAACACGTAGCCCTGGTTCGTGTGGAGCAATTGTATCCAACTCCGGTTGATCAGATGGAAGCCATCCAGAAGAAATATAAAAATGCTAAAGAAATTTTCTGGGTACAAGAAGAGCCAGAAAACATGGGCGCATGGCCATATTTATTCCGCAGGTTATACAAAACAGCATTGAAAGGTATCGATGTAATTTCGAGAAGAGAGAGTAGCAGTACTGCAACAGGTTTTGCAAAACAACATGCCAACCAGCAGGCTTATATTTTAGCAAAAGCTTTAGAGATTTCGGTAACGGAAGATGTAAAGGATATCGCCAAAAAAGCAACCAAAAAATTAGTGCAGATCGATTAGGTGGATTGCGCTAAGCGTTTGAAGCATAGCGTTTGATAATTGATTATTGAAATTTGATCATTAGAAGATAATAAGATATATATTACATTATGAGTTTAGAGATAAAAGTTCCACCTGTTGGTGAATCGATAACCGAAGTTGTTTTATCAAGATGGATAAAAAACGATGGCGATGTTGTTGAAATGGATGAAGTTATTGCCGAATTAGAATCGGATAAAGCTACATTCGAATTAACTGCAGAACAAGCTGGAACTTTAAAAACCATAGCAGCCGAAGGCGATACCCTAGCCATTGGTGCAGTAGTTTGTAAAATTGAAGATGGTGGTTCAGCTGCTAGTCCGAAGCCCGAAGCCGAAAGTCCGAAGTCTGATGCACAAGCTCCGGCTGCGGTAGCTGAAGCACCTAAGGCTCAAGACTCAGGACTTGCGACTAAAGACTCTTACGCTACAGGAACTCCTTCTCCTGCGGCGGGTAAAATTCTGGCAGAAAAAGGAATCGAAGCCAGCGCTGTAAAAGGTACCGGTGTAGATGGCCGTATTACCAAAGATGATGCAGTTAAAGCAGAAGCTGGTAAAAAACCTGAAGCGCCTAAAGCAAGTGCTCCTGTTGTAGCTGCTGCCCCTGCAGGTAGCCGCGGCGAGCGTCGTGAGAAAATGTCTCCACTGCGTAGGACCGTTGCAAAACGTTTAGTTGCTGTGAAAAATGAAACCGCAATGTTAACCACTTTTAACGAGGTTAATATGAAACCAATTATGGATTTACGCGGAAAATATAAAGATCAGTTTAAAGAAAAATTTGGTGTTGGTTTAGGTTTCATGAGCTTTTTCACTAAAGCAGTTACCGAAGCTTTAAAAGACTTCCCTGCGGTTAATGGCCGTATTGAAGGTGAAGAGTTGGTTTACAACGATTTCGCTGATATTTCGATCGCGGTTTCAGCTCCAAAAGGTTTGGTGGTTCCGGTAATCCGTAATGCAGAAAGCATGACTTTAGCGCAGATTGAAAAATCGGTGTTAGAATTGGCTTTAAAAGCACGTGATAGCAAATTAACCATCGAAGAAATGACTGGTGGAACATTTACCATCACTAATGGTGGTGTATTTGGTTCAATGATGTCGACCCCGATTATCAATGCTCCACAATCGGCTATTTTAGGTATGCACAATATTGTTGAGCGCCCGGTAGCTGAAAAAGGTGAGGTGGTAATCCGTCCGATGATGTACGTTGCTTTATCCTATGATCACAGAATTATCGATGGACGTGAGTCAGTTGGTTTCCTGGTACGTGTGAAACAATTATTAGAAGATCCGGCTAGATTGTTATTAGGCATCTAACCCCTAAATCCCCCAAAGGGGACTTAAATCTTTATAGAAAGTCAAGATAAAGAAGTCAAGTTTTAATGGCCGGTGTGCTATAAAACTTGACTTCTTTTTTTTATACTCAAAAATGAAATTAACGTTCAGCTTAAAGTTTCTCCTGATTTTCCTGGCAATTTTCATCGTGGAAATCTTAATTGGCAAATACCTTGATGATGCCATTATACGCCCTTTTGGCGGCGACGTATTGGTTGTGGTTTTGATTTATACCTTCTTTAGGGTTTTTCTGAAAACCAACAACAAGTTGTTGGCATTAGGCGTCTTAATTTTTTCTTTCGCAATTGAGTTCCTGCAAAAGGCAAATTATGTTACCTGGCTGGGGCTGGAGCATAATAAGTTGATGCGTATTGTTTTAGGAACTTCTTTTAGTTATTATGATTTACTGGCCTATTTTGTCGGTTATTTGATCTGTTTGTTGTTTAAAGATTGAGTTAATGTGTGGTTCAGGGTTTGTAACCCGGATCAACCGTTCTTTAGATTTACAATCTGTTTTACTGTTATGTTAAGAAATCCATTTCCCAAGGATTAAAAATCCTTAGCCCGAAAGTCGGGATTGCAAATCCCGACTAACAGTTTCTTTTTATTTAGACAGCGCTTTAATTGGTTTTAAATCCAATTGTTTAAATTCTACTTCGCTACCTTCTGCCTGTAATGCAATCTGGCCGCTATTAACCGTGCAGTTTGTTCCATAGTTTACCAAAGTGTCGTTTACCCATACTTTAACTTCGTTATTTAAACATTGAATCACCATGGTATTCCATTCGCCAAGCGGTTTTTCGCTGCCATCGGTTAAATTTTTAATCCGGCGGAGTTTATCGCCGTTTACGCCCCAGTTTTCCTGAGGTCCGCGCCTCGTAACCATATTTGGTACGGTAATATCTTCTTCGATACACCAGAAATCGCCGGCATCATTATGTTGCATCTGTACTTCAAGCGATTTTGGAAACATACCATATAGCGCCCTTGGCGTTGAAGCATGGACTAAAACGCCACAATTACCTGGTTTTCCGGCAAAACGGTATTGTACGGTTAATTGATAATTTTTATAAATTTTATCGGTTATTAAATGTCCGCCTGGTGTACCTAAACTTACCAGCATCCCATTGCGTACAATAAATGGATTAATGGTATCTGGCTTTTTGTCCATTGCAGGTACATCTACATGCCAGCCATTTAGGTTTTTTCCGTTAAAAAGACTTTTTTGTGCAAATGCGGAACTGCTCATGATCAGGAGCAGTAAAAAGGCGGAGTAGAGTTTCATGATATATTTGGTTTTTGTATTCCAAATATATTTTAAAAAATTGGAAAACCGTAGTGATGGTTGTCTTCCTGAGGAGTAATTTATTTTATAAAAATCAATATAAATGACAGGAAATAATAATGGAGATAAATTGCCTCAAAGTATCGTCATTGCGAGAAGGCTTTTTCAGCCGACGAAGCAATCTTTGTAGCAAGGGTGGCTAGCAGGAAAGATTGCTTCCCCGAAAGGTCGGGACAGGCTATCGTTCCTTCTAGCAATGACGACCAATTCTCTCACGGTTAGACTTAGCATCTCGCTAATACTCCAGTTTCAGCAATGCCTCATAAGCATCTCCCTCAATCTCCAGTAATTTTGCAAAAGCTGGTTCGGTTTTATAACCTTGTTTTTTTAAAGCAATAATTTCCTGCCTAAATTCTTCGCCTTTTTCTAAGAGTAATTTGTGTTCGATAAGCATGTGGCAGTAGGCATTTTGCTGCTTTGTAGGCGTGTTTTGCCCGAATAACTCTATCTCTAATCCATCGATGATAAAATTTGCTTTAAGGGCTTCAAAATTAGTGCTTTCGGAAATGGAAAAATCTTTTTCATTGCCAAACAGCGTATTTACATGAACAATAAATTCATCTTTATTGGAAACCTGGCAAATAATATCCAGATCGCTGTTTTCGATATCGATATTGATTGGAATGGTACCAACCACTATAGGATGATAGGGCGAAAGTTTTTCTAAAACCTGCTTATCAGTTAAAACCTGATAGGCCTTCTGTTGCCTTTTGTTACCTGATTGCAAATAAGATATATCAAGGAAGTTGATCATTTGTTTTTGGTTGTAATTATTAACCTTTGTTTTGTGCAGTATCCAAAGTTACTAAACCCGATAGTATGAATGCCAATGCATTTTAGTACGGCCTTAATTATCTGCTGAAAGGGAGTTAAAGCACAGGCTGCATTGGCAGAAAGGATAGCGGGACTGAATTTAAATAGCTATTTCTGTACTTGCTTTCCAAAATGATCTAACGTATTGTCTTATTGGTCGGTGCGACACCAACCAATAGGATTTATTGATAAAAAAGCCCATCTCAGTTAAGAAATGGGCTTTTAGTATTTATTTCAATGTTTTAAGATGCTGAATCAAGTTTCAGCAGGACGAGTTATTTATTAATCTTCTACAATCTCACTGTTAATGCTCACTTCGTCCTTTACATCTTCTTTAAAGTAGTTTTTCTGAAAGATGAGGATCAGGATCACTCCAATTGAAATGGCTGCATCTGCGAGGTTAAAAACAGGTCTGAAGAAAATAAATTCCTCGCCTCCCCAAATCGGAATCCAGCTAGGGAAATGTCCTTGTGCCAATGGAAAATAGAACATATCTACTACATTTCCATGAAGAAAAGAAGCATAACCTTTTGAAGAGAATTTGGCAAGACCATCATATCGGGTATAATCATTAAAAGAGGCATTATAAGTCATCCCTTTATCGAAGATTGCACCATAAAATACACAATCGATAATATTTCCCAATGCGCCAACAAAAATTAGCGATACGTTTAGTATTAATCCCCTGTGGTATTTTTTCTTGATCAGATAATGTAAGCCATAACCAATTCCACCAACGGCGATAATTCTAAATAAGGATAATGCCAGCTTACCAAACTCACCGCCAAATTCCATTCCAAATGCCATTCCAGGGTTTTCTGTGAAATGCAGGCCTGATTTTCCAAAAAACAGAATCTCATCGCCAATTTGCATATGGGTTTTGACCCAGATTTTAAGTGCCTGGTCGGCCAGTAAAACTAAAAAGATAACAATTAGAGGTTTGGTATAGCCTTTCATTAACTCTGCTTTAATTTAGCTTCCATGCTTAATGTTGCATGCGGTACCGCACGTAAACGTTCTTTTTGGATTAATTTTCCGGTTTCGCGGCAAATACCATAAGTTTTGTTCTCGATACGCACCAATGCATTCTCCAGGTTATCAATAAATTTTTTCTGACGTGCAGCCAATTGATTGATCTGCTCTTTTTCCATTGTTGCAGAACCGTCTTCTAATGTTTTGTAAGCACCTGAAGTATCTTCTGTTCCGTTTGCGTTTGGATTACTCAAAGAAGTGGTTAAAGAGTTAAGTTCCTCTTTAGCCATGCGTAATTTATCTTGAATTAATTCTTTAAATTCTTGTAATTCACTGTCTGAGTAGCGTGTTTTGTTGCTGTTTTCCATGTTCGTTTTCTAATTTTCTAATATATGGATTTATATTTTAGTTACTGAAATGCTTAACTCAACATCGTCGATAACGATTTTGTTTGCATTATTTACAGTATCTGTTAATTCAAATTCGTCGGCTAATATTTCCGCGCAAATGTAATCCTTGTTTTTAGCAACTGCGCTGGCCACCAAGTTATCATTTTGTAACGAAACTTTAATCCTATCGGTTACCTCAAAGTTTAATTCTTTTCGTAAATTTTGGATGCGGTTAACCAGTTCGCGCGAAATTCCTTCTTGCTTTAACTCTTCAGATATGGTAACATCCAAAGCCACGGTTAAGTTGCCCAGGTTGGTTACCTGCCATCCCGGAATATCTTCAGCAAAAACTTCTACATCATCATTTAAATCGATCGCATGCTGAATGTTGTTGCTGCCGAAAACATTAATGTAACCATCAAGTTCTAAACGCTGGATATCATCCTGATTCATGTTCTCTAAAGCCTCTTTCACGATGCTCATATCCTTGCCCACTTTTTTACCCAACGATTTAAAGTTCGGCTTCAGTTTTTTCTTTACGATGCCATGTGTATCGGTAATGAATTCGATATGTTTTACATTCGTTTCAGAAAGGATATAATCGGCAACCTTTGAGATTTTTTGTTCGAAATCGCGATTTAAAGAAGGGATTAAGATTTTTTCTAAAGGCTGACGTACATTAATGCTCGATTTTTTACGCAACGATAAAACCATTGAAGAGATATCCTGGGCATAAACCATTCTTTCGTTTAGTGCATTGTCGATTAAACTTTGATCAGCTTCTTTCCACAAGGTTAAGTGAACCGATTCTTCTGCGTAAGCATCCGTTACGGTTAAGTTTCTGTACAACCAATCGGCAAAGAAAGGTGCAACCGGACTCATCAATTGCGCCAAGTTTTCTAAACAGGTATAAAGTGTTTCGTAAGCGGCACGTTTATCATCAGTCATTTCGCCTTTCCAGAAACGGCGACGACTTAACCTGATGTACCAGTTACTCAAATGCTCATCAACAAAGGTTTGGATGGCACGTGTAGCTTTAGTTGGCTCGTAAGTGTTGTAGCTTTCATCAACTTCGCTGATTAAATTCTGCAACAACGATAAAATCCAGCGGTCTAATTCCGTTCTGTCTTCAACTTTGCTTAAATTATTTTTATCGATTTCGAATTTATCGATATTGGCATACAGGGCAAAGAAAGCATAGGTGTTGTAAAGTGTTCCGAAGAATTTACGGCGCACCTCATCTAAGCCCTCTAAACTAAATTTAAGGTTATCCCATGGCGATGCATTGCTGATCATGTACCAACGGGTAGCGTCGGCACTGTAAGTTTCGATGGTGCTGAAAGGATCAACTGCATTGCCTAAACGTTTAGACATTTTGTTGCCGTTTTTATCCAATACCAATCCGTTCGAAACTACGTTTTTAAAAGCTACACCAGGGTTGCCCACTTTAGCATTTACCGCTTTAATTTCATCACTGGCCTCACTAAGCATCACAGCGATAGCGTGCAGGGTAAAGAACCAGCCACGGGTCTGATCAACACCTTCTGCAATAAAATCGGCAGCATAAGCATTTTCAAACTCCTCTTTATTCTCAAAAGGGAAGTGCCATTGTGCATAAGGCATGGCACCGCTATCAAACCAAACATCAATCAGATCGGTTTCGCGGGTCATTTTTTCACCTTTTGATGAAGTTAAAATCACATCATCAACATAAGGGCGGTGCATGTCTTTCAGTTCGAAACCTGCAGGCATAAAACCTGCTTCGATCGATTTTGCAATCTCTGCATTCAGGTCAGCGATAGAGCCGATACATTTTTCTTCCGTTCCATCGGCAGTACGCCAGATCGGTAATGGAGTTCCCCAGTAGCGTGAACGCGATAAATTCCAATCCACCAGGTTCTCTAACCAGTTGCCAAAACGGCCTATTCCTGTCGATTCAGGTTTCCAGTTGATGGTTTTATTCAATTCCACCATTTTATCTTTAACCGCAGTAGTTTTGATAAACCAGCTGTCTAACGGATAATATAAAACCGGTTTGTCTGTTCTCCAGCAATGTGGATAGGTGTGTACGTATTTTTCAACCTTAAAGGCCTTGTTCTCTTCTTTTAACTGGATGGCCAATTCAACATCAACAGATTTATCTGGTGCTTCGCCATCTTTATAATATTCGTTTTTAACGTATTTGCCACCATAATTACCACCTAAAGAAGCGATAAATTTCCCCTGTAAATCAACCAAAGGAACTGCATTTCCTTTATCATCCAAAACCAGCATTGGTGGTACTTCAGGTGTAGCCAATTTGGCCACTCTTGCATCATCGGCACCAAAAGTTGGCGCAGTGTGTACGATCCCTGTACCATCCTCGGTAGTTACAAAGTCTCCCGATATTACCCTAAAGGCATTCTCCGGGTTTTGATAAGGAAGTGCATAAGGTAATAGTTGTTCATACTTAATGCCAACCAGGTCTGCACCAACAAACTCCCCTAAAATGGTATAAGGGATTTTCTTGTCTTCCGCTTTAAAATTGTTTAAATCTTCATCACTTTCCGCTAAAAAGTATTTGCCTGCAAACTGTTTGCCTACAAGTGCTTTGGCTAAAATAACCTGGATCGGCTCAAAAGTATATTGATTAAAAGTTTTAACCAATACGTAATCGATTTTCGGTCCTACGGTTAATGCCGTATTACTTGGCAAAGTCCATGGGGTAGTCGTCCAGGCTAAAAAGTGAACTGTACCAAATGTTTTTAGGGCATCAGGTAAAGTTTCATTAATGGCTTTAAACTGGGCAACGATAGTGGTATCACTTACATCTTTATAGGTGCCCGGCTGGTTTAACTCGTGCGAGCTTAAACCTGTTCCTGCAGCAGGCGAATAGGGTTGAACCGTATAACCTTTATATAAAAATCCTTTGTCGTAAAGTTGTTTTAAGATCCACCACAGCGTTTCGATGTATTCGTTTTCGTAAGTGATGTAAGGATTTTCCAGATCAACCCAATAACCCATTTTCTCGGTAAGGTCGTTCCAAACATCCGTATAACGCATCACTTCAGTACGGCAGGCTGCATTGTATTCATCAACACTGATTTTTTTACCGATATCTTCTTTGGTAATACCCAGTTTTTTCTCAACAGCAAGCTCAATCGGAAGACCATGTGTATCCCAACCACCTTTACGTTTAACCTGGTAGCCCTTTAAAGTTTTATAGCGGCAAAAAATATCCTTAATTGCACGCGCCATTACGTGGTGGATTCCCGGCATGCCATTGGCAGACGGTGGTCCTTCGTAAAAAGTAAACGGATTAGATTTAGGGCGGGAAGAAATACTTTTTTCAAAGATATTTTCCTTTTTCCAAAAATCCAGTATTTCTTGCCCTATTTTGGCAAGTTCCAATTGTTTAAATTCGCTATACATCAATCAAGTACCTCAAAAAATTAAGGTTGCAAAGTTAACAGAATTGACTGAATTTTGGTAGTTTTGATGTAAATACTTTTAACGTGAAATTATTTAATATCGGGCTTACACTGATGATTGTTGCCGTAATTGCCTTGCCAATTGTTGCGGTAATAAATCCGTCAGACCGGGATTTTGTACTTTATGCTTTTTATTTCTGTGGCTTGCTCGAACTAATTGGGCTTATTTTTGTTTTAATCCATATTGTAACACTAAAAAGAAAGAACCCATGATCAAGCTCTTAAAATTGCAGAAGGCCGTTTTCGTACTCATCGCTGGCGTACTTTCTTTTGTCGCCTATAAAATTTTAGATGCTTACGAAGTAAAAGGAAGTATCTATTTTCAAATGTTGGCGGGCGTACTCATCATTATTGGTGCGTTGTGGCTGTTATATCCGATTTTATTTGCCAAGAAAGATAACGATGGCAATGCCGAAATCATTACCGATCCAACCGTTGAGGTTCCGGTAGATGAGGAGGAGAAAAAACCTGCAACTGAATAAAACCTCATCCTCATTGCCTTGGATTTAAACCCAAGGCAATAAAAAATAAAAATCCACGTAGGGGTAAATCTCTTATGAGTTGTATTAGCTCTAAATTAACAAATAGAGATACTATGATTCCTGCATTAATTATTTGGCTCTGCAAGAAATATCTTGCTCCAAAAACCTACAAAACCTTCTCATCCAAAAGTCCAATCAATCCAAAAAGCATTGCTTTGGTGCTTTTTCTCATCTGTTCGTTTTCATCGGCGTTTGCACAGCAGCGTAAATTTAATATCAAGCGCAATGGCGAAGTAATTGGTCAGCTTTATTTTCATCAAAAAGATGAGGGTGATAATGTTTATTTAAAAATCACCTCAAAGGTGCAGACCCGTTTCGTTTTTAAAATCGATGTAGAAACGGAAGATGTAGCGCATTTTAAAAATGGAAAGTTACTCACTTCAAATGTAAACAGAGTAGTAAATGGTAATGCCAAAGAGGCCAGGAAAACAAGCTGGATCAATAATGTTTATCAGCTCAGAACAGGTGATAAAATCAGCACGATAAACCAGCCAATCAGTTATAACATGATGCTTTTGTACATCAAAGAGCCTGTAAATATTCCCGAAATATATTCTGATAATTTTCAATGTTTTATCCCCATTCAAAAAAGTGGCGCACATCAGTACAGGATTAATCTTCCCGATGGAAATTATAACGATTACCACTTCGAAAATGGAATATGCAAACTGGTTGTGGTAAATCATTCATTGTACACCATTAGGATGGAAAGGGTTTAATATGGAAACAGTAGCAAATAAATACCTGAGGGTTTTGGTTACAGGGGCATCAGGCTTTATCGGCCGGAAATTAAGTTTTGCATTGGCAGAAATGGGTTACGATGTAGTGGCCCTCTGTAGGGATGTGAATCATCCTTTTCTTATCCGGCACCGCAATATCCAGTTTGTTAGAGGTGATGTTTTAGATCCTGAAAGTTTAGAAAATGCCATGAAAGAATGTTACCAGGTTTACCATACTGCTGCGATGGCCAAAATGTGGTGCAGAAACGAGCAGGATTTTTATGATATTAATGTAACCGGGACTAGAAATGTACTCAATTGCGCATTAAAACTGGGCGTAGAAAAGGTTGTGCATACTTCAACCTGTGGGGTGTGGGGGCCGACATTAAATTTGCCGGTTTCGGAGAACGACCCAAGGGCTGTTGGCTTTCCGATCAGTTACGAACGCACAAAATACCTGGCCGAATTAGAAGTTAAGGAATTTGTAAAAAAAGGGCTGGAAGTGGTGATTGTAAACCCATCAAGGGTATATGGAGATGGACCAATTACCGATAGCAATACAGTGAGTAAAATGGTCACGGGTTATCTAAAGGGTACCTGGCATTTTATTCCGGGTGATGGAAAAGCAATTGCCAACTATGCTTTTGTTGATGATGTCGTAGATGGGCATATTGCAGCCATGCAGCATGGCAGGAATGGCGAACGGTATATTTTGGGTGGGGTTGATGTGTCATTTAACGGGTTCTTCAGTACCTTAAGACAAATCACGGGCAAAAAAAGAAGTCTGTATAAAATTCCGGTGAACATCATTAAAGCTTACAGTGTACTGGAATCTTTAAAATCGAGGATTTTTAATCTTAGCCCATTTTTCCTGCCTGAGTTTGCCGATAGGTTGAAATGCAACCAGCAATATTCAAGCAATAAAGCCATTGCCGAATTAAATTACCGGATAACGCCTTTTGCTATCGGACTATGGAAGACTGTGAACCATTTTCAAAGTAATTAATTAAACCATCGTCCTCGTTTGCAACGAGGATGATAGAGGTTCACATTTGTAATGTGGTGGTAAGGCTCGAAAGTCGATGCAATCGACATTCACGTACGTCCTCGTTACAAACGAGGACGATATATAAAATAAAAAAATAACCGCTATAAATGGATATAAAATGAAACAATTAACAGTATTGATTACGGGTGCAAGTGAAGGTTTGGGTAAATCTTTTGCCATCGAATCGGCCAAACGCGGGCTAGGTTTGGTGTTGGTTTCGCTGCCGAATAGTGGATTGGAACATTTAGCGAATTACCTTCGAGTAAACTTTAACAGCAAGGTATGCTGTATTGAAATGGATTTAACCAAAAGTACTTCCGCCAGCGAAATATTCGAGAAGCTAAAAGCGCATAAAATTGAGGTTAATGTTTTGATCAATAATGCGGGTTTAGGGAACTGGAGTTGGTTTGAAGATAAAAATGTCGATTTTTATAGAACACAGATCGACCTTAACATTACCAATACGGTGTTGCTTACACGGTTATTTTTAAATCATATTGATAAAAGTATGGCCAGCTATATTTTAAATGTGGGCAGTTTAGGAGGGCATTTTATTGTTCCGAAAAAGCAGGTGTACGGCGCAACCAAATCTTTTATCGGTTATTTTACCCGTTGTTTGCAGCTCGAATTAAGCGGTACAAATGTGCATATCAGTTTACTTAGTCCGGGAGGCATAAACACCAAGCCAGAATTATTGGTGATGAACAATGAGTTGAAAGGTTTTGCCAAAGCCACTATTTTAGAGGCCGATTATGTGGCCAAAACAGCAATAGATGGTATGCTGAAAGGGAAGAAAGAAATTATACCAGGTTTTGCCAACCGCTTTTTAATGGTGTTGGATAAAATTATGCCAGGCTTTTTAAAAGAAATTATAATTAGGCGTAAATTGAAATCGATTTTAACAACTTAGATTTTAAACCGAATCTGTGAGGTTTTAAAACTTTGCAGATTTAGCTTTATGGAAAGTAAGGATACCCATCTGATCGGATTAATTAAAAGCGGCAATAAGCAGGCTTTCGACGAAGTGTTTTTAAAACATTTCAAGAGTTTGCATGCCTATGCTTTTACCATAATTAAAGAAAAAGATGATGCAGAAGAAATTGTTCAGAATGTGTTTGTGCGCATCTGGACAAAAAGAGAGCAACTTAAAACAGATGGGTTTTTGAAATCATTTCTCTATCGTTCAGTACACAACGAAAGCCTAAATTACTTGAAACATCAAAAAGTGAGATCGAATTTTAACATTCATTATGCCGATGCAGTGAAAAACGATACAGGGAATTTAAATACAGAGATCATGGCAACAGAACTGGAAAAGAATATCCATTCGGCAATAAACGAGCTGCCCGAAAAATGCAGGAATGTGTTTCAGTTGAGCAGGTTCGACCAGATGAAATATCAGGAAATTGCCGATGCACTAAATATTTCGATCAAAACGGTAGAAAACCAGATGGGAAAGGCGCTAAAAATTTTACGCCTTAGGGTGGTCGATTTCCTGATCCTCATTTTTATTTTATTGAAATAAGCTTATGGATAAAAACTATACACATATTAACGATGATTTGCTGGCAAAATACTTGCTTGGAGAGGCCACTGTGGCCGAAGGTGAGCAGGTTGAAGCATGGGCAGCATCAAACCCTGATCACTATAAACAGTTAGAAGATTTCAGGACAATACTGGAGAAAAGTAAACTGCAGATTGATCCCGAAATTGATGAACACCAGGCTTTAGAAAGGTTGAATATTCGTTTACAGCACGAGAAAAAAACGTTCAGCTATAAATTCGTTTTACGTTGGGTAGCCATTGTCGCAATTGTTTTGAGTGCGGGTTTATTCTTTTACAATAATTTAATTGGCCATAAAATAAATGTAAATAGCGGCGAAAGCACTTTAACACAAACATTTCCTGACGGTTCTACAGCAATCCTGAATAAACAATCTGAACTTTCTTTTGTAGGGGGATTTTTTAATAAAACCCGTAATGTTAAACTAAAGGGAGAAGCCTTTTTTAAAGTCAGCGCCAATAAGTCGAAACCATTTATTATTAGTGTTAATGATGTGCGGGTCACTGTTGTAGGCACGGCCTTTAATGTGAAAAGTGATGGAACAGCCGTTGTGGTAATTGTAGAAAGTGGAATCGTTAAGGTAAACAACCGAAATGATAGTGTGCGTTTAACTGCCGGCGAAAAAGTAGAAGTGAGTCAAAATCAAGCCCATCTATCAAAGGGTGAAAATCAGGGCAAGTTGTACAATTACTATTATACAAACGAACTGGTTTGCGATGGAACACCGCTTCGCGATCTAGTTGAAGTGCTCAATGAAAAATTTAAATCCAATATTGTTATCGTAAATCCTGCATTAAAGGCACTCCCAATCAGCACAACCTTTAAAAGCGAATCGCTTAAAGAAATCCTGAATGTAATTGCCGAGACTTTTAAAATAAGGGTAGAGTATGGGCAGGATGTGATCAAACTTAAATAAGAACCAATGCGTACGCTCAAAATTACTGTTCTTTTTCTCTTTATTTTCTGTTCATTAGTACGGGCCCAGTCGAATTTATCCAGAAACATCAGCCTCAATATCGAGCAACAAAAATTAAGTTCCGTATTGGCAATGATAGAAAAGAAAGGCGGCTTCAGGTTTTCTTATAACAGCAATATATTGCCGGTTGACAGTTTGATTAGTATTCATGAAAATAACCTGACTATTGCCGAAACACTGGACAAAATATTAAACCATAGGTTCGAATATCGTCAATCGGGTAATTTTGTAATTATCAGGTATGCACCGCTCGAATTGCTTTTATTGGTGAATGAATCAGTGGGTAGCCCCGAGCTTTATACCATTACAGGCCAGGTAGTAGACAAACGGACCAATAAACCTATTCAAGACGCCAGTATTTATGAACGAAACCTGTTGGTTTCTGAAATATCGGATGGAAACGGTTATTTTTCCATGCGGTTAAAAAATATCACGCAACCCATATCATTAACCGTAAGCAAGGAGAACTATAAATCTACGGTTACCCATTTTCTGGCAGAGGTGAATATTACGAATAGAAAGGAAAATCCAGCAGAAAGATTTATCAGCGGAAATTTAGATGATGTAGAAAAAACATGGTTGGGTAATACACTGGTTACGGCTCAACAAAAAATCCAGTCAATCAATATCGGTGGTTTTATTTCAAAGGCTCCCTTTCAATTTTCACTTATTCCAGGTTTAAACTCTCATGGTTCGTTGAGTGGGCAGGTGGTGAACAAATTTTCGCTTAATGTTATAGGGGCTTATAGCGCAGGAGTAGATGGAGGTGAAATTGGTTTTATTTTTAATATTAATAAAAGTAATGTACGGTATTTTCAGTTTGGAGGAGCATTTAATTTAGTTGGTGGAAACGTTAAGGGTGTTCAGATTGCAGGTTTATTTAACGATGTAAAGGGCGGTGCCGAAGCGCTACAAGTTGCAACTGGGTTTAACCGTATCGGCAAAAACTTTAGAGGGGTTCAAGTTGGTGGCATTGGGAATTCGATTAAAAATAGTTTTAATGGCGCACAGTTTTCTGCTGGGATTAATATCATAGGCGATACTTTAAAAGGTATTCAGGTCGGCGCTTTTAACCTGGTTGACAAAGAGACAAAAGGTGTGCAAATAGGAGTTGGAGGAAACATTGTAAACGGTAGAACCAGTGGAATACAGATTGGCGGTATTGCTAATATCAACCATGAAACCAGTGGATTAAATCTTGCTGTACTCGCCAATTTTACTTCACAAACTGCGAGCGGATTTCAGGTTGGAGCGATTAATTATGCCAAAAACTTAAAAGGCATTCAACTTGGGATACTAAATGTTTCGAATGAAAATGACGGCTATTCAATCGGACTCATCAATGTTGCATTAAAAGGTTATCATAAATTTAGTTTCAGTACCAATGAAAGCACAACTTATAATGTGGCATATAAAGGTGGAAGTAATCGTTTATACAATATGCTGATGTTTGGCACTAACAAAAAATCTGCTGAAAAAGCATATACCGGCGGCTTGGGTTTTGGCAAGGAAATCAGATTGTTTGGAAGTGTTTCCCTAAATCCTGAAATAAGTTCTCAATATGTATATCAAGGCAGTTGGGATTACCTCAATTTGCTGAATAAATTTGAGCTGCCGATAAACATCCGGTTAAATAAATGGCTGGCCATACAGGGCGGTCCATCGGTTAATATTTATTACACTAAACAAAACACCAGGATCGGTGGATTTGGTTTATTGCAGGAAAAACATCAAGATTTCTCTTTTAACAATTCGAGATATACCGGTTGGTTGGGGTGGAATGTTGGGTTGGTCATTTTATAAAAATAGCCTTGGGTTTAAACCCAAGGCTATTAAATGATATTTATTTTGTTTTAGATTAGGCAGTCAGTACTCCTAACTGTTTAATGGTCAAACTCACCTGCATTCCTGGCTGATTCTTCATCAGATACCAGTTTCCTTACCTTCTTTTTATCTAACCACAATACCAGTGCTGGCAATAAAGTTAAATTGAAAATTAAGGCGACCAATAAGGTGATGGATAGGAGTAAGCCTAGTACTACCGTTCCTCCGAAAGTAGAAGCCGTAAAAATTCCGAAGCCAAAGAATAAAATTAAAGCAATGTGCGTCATGCTCACACCTGTTTCGGTAATGGTATCGGTAATCACTTTCGGTACGCTGAAATTGGTCAGGTTTAATTCCTGCTGATAACGCGTTAAGAAATAAATAGTTTGATCGGAAGCTAAACCAAAGGCAATGGTGAAAATTAATATGGTTGAAGGTTTTAGGGAAATTCCAAAATAACCCATAATCCCCGCGGTAATAATTAAAGGAACAATGTTGGGCAACAGCGAAATGAACATAATACCCAAACTCTTAAATTGGGCAAGCCTTAAAAGAGAAATCAATACGATGGCAAGTGCAATACTTTCCACCAAATGCCTTAACATATAATCGGTTCCTTTAGAAAAAATAATGCTCGATCCGGTCAGTTCTACATCAAACTTAGATGGAGGTAAAATGCTGTCAATACGCGGTTTTAACTCGAGCATAATTGCATCCAAACGTTTGGAGCCAACATCAGCCATTTGAAAACTGATCCTTGTACTCTGGTTTCCTTTGCTGATGAAGTTGGTTAACAGATTTGCATTTCCCTTGCCGCCGTTGGCAATGTAGGCCAGAATAAAATTCTTTTCTAAATTATCCGGTAAACGGAAAAAGGTAGAGTCATTATTGTAGAAGGCCTGTGTAGCATATTTCAGACCCATATTTACCGAAATAGAACGCGAAAATTCAGGATAGGAAGAAATCATTTTTTCCAGTTTCTCCATTCTTTTCAGGTTGGTTAAATTGAAAACACCATTCTTTTTCTTGGTATCAACACTAACTTCCAGCGGTAAAATGCCTTCAAAATTTTTCTCAAAGAATTTTAAATCTGTTAAAATCTCTGAATTTTTAGGCAGGTCATCAACCACGTAGCCATTCACATTAATTTTCATTACCCCAATAAAGGCAATGATGGAGATAATAATTGTTCCGATATAAATCAAGCCACTTTTGTGTTGAACAAGTGTATCGGTTTTAACCAGTAACTTGTGTAAAAATCCTTCCTCAACATGTGTTTGTGCTTTAAGTTTTGGTGCTGGTAAGTAGCTAAAGATAATCGGGATTAAACATAAACACATTAACCAGGTAACCATTACATTAATGGAGGCCACGCTGCCAAATTGCATCAAAAGTTCACTTCCGGTAAAGTACAACACGCCAAATCCGATAGCTGCAGTAATATTCGCAATTAGCGTGGTAATGGCAATTCTTTCTATGGTTACGCTTAAGGCACGCTGTTTATCGCCGTCTTTTCTAAGTTCATTCTGGTATTTATTCAACAATAAAATACTGTTAGGGATACCAATAATTACAATAAGCGGTGGAATCAATCCTGTTAAAATGGTCAGTTCAAAACCAAATAACACCAGTGTGCCGATACTCCAGATTACACCCATTACCACTACTAAAATGGGGAAGAACACTGCGTAAAATTTCTTGAAGAAAAACAATAAAATTAGTGCAGAAACCAGGATCGATAAACCTAAAAACAGTACAAATTCGTTACTGACCAGTTTACTTACTGCGGTGCGGATATAAGGCAGGCCTGAAATATGCACCTGAATTTTTGTTGCCGTTTGAAAAGCTTTTGCCTTAGCCTCAATTTCTTTTAAGATAGGATTACGTTCGGCAGTGTTTAATATTTTCGTGTCGAAAGTAATGGCCATTAAAGTTGCATTCTGACGGTTGTAAACCAGTCCTTCGAAAAAAGGATTGCTATAAATGGTATTCTTGATTGAATCCATCTCGGCATCGGTTTTAACCAAACCACCAGGTAAGGGCTTTAAAACAAATTTTTGGTTCACCGTATCTTTTTCCAGTTGAAAAATCCTTCCTGATGATAAAACCTGCTTAATGCCTTTTAACTTCTGGATATCGTTAGAAAGCTGAACCCATTGGTTGTACACTTCTTTTTTAAAAATATCAGGCGATTGTATACCTACCACCATCACACTCCCATCTTCACCGAAGGTCTTTTTAAAAGCATTATATTTTACAAATGCGCTATCGGTAACGGGCAGGATTTTGCTCCCGGTGTAGGAGAGTTTTACATTTTTGGCCTGATAAGCCATAAAAATTGTTCCTAATACGAAAAATACGATGATTGCGATACGGTTCTGAAGAATAAATCTCGATAGCTTAACCCACATGTGCAGCTTAGTTTTTAATAATAATATAACGGCAAAACTAATCTTATTTGTAAAACGTGATTACTTTTTGCACAATTAAATTTGCACAAATAACATACTTTTGAAAAAATTGTTTTAATCGCATGTTGCACAAAGTTAGAGGCATTGTTTTAAAGACGACAAACTACAGTGAAAGTAGTGTGGTGGTGCAGGTGCTTACCGATAAATTTGGCATGCAGTCTTACCTCATTAATGGTGTTAAAAAACCAAAGGCAAAGATTAAAATGAACATGCTGCAATCGCTCCATTTGCTGGATATGGTGGTTTATCATAAAACAAATACCAATATTCAAAGGGTATCGGAAGTTCGGCAAACGCCGGTTTTTAAAAGCATTCCTTATGATATGATTAAAACCAGTATCGTTATTTTTTTAAATGAGGTATTGTATAAAAGCATCAGGCAACAATCGGCCGATGAGAGTTTGTTCGATTATATTTTTAATTCGATTGTCTGGTTTGATGAAATTGAAGAGATTAATCCCAATTTCCACTTGTCATTTTTGTTAAAACTCACCCGTTTTTTAGGTTTTTCGCCCAACGAGAAAAGAAGAAACGACCAGATTTATTTCGATTTACAAGAAGGTGAATTTACTTCCAGGTTACCTATTCACTCCAATTACCTCCAGTTGGAAGATGCCCTTGGGTTTATTTCGCTTTTTCATACACCGCTCGAAAAAATTTCTGAAATAAAAATGAGCAATACACAACGGCGTTTTTTGTTAGATAAGATATTGGTTTTCTATACCTTACATACAGCGTCGTTCGGGGTGGTACAATCGCATAAAATCCTCGAAACTTTGTTAAGTTGAAAAAAAAGAAAAAAAGATTTGCAGAACAGTTTTATAGCGCTATATTTGCATTCCCAAACGGAGGATGGGGCATTAAGTTTGAAAATATAAAAAGGGAAATTAGCTCAGCTGGTTCAGAGCACCTCGTTTACACCGAGGGGGTCGGGGGTTCGAACCCCTCATTTCCCACCAAGCCTTTCAGTACAACTGGAAGGCTTTTTTATAAAAATTTGAAATACCCAAAAGGGAAATTAGCTCAGCTGGTTCAGAGCACCTCGTTTACACCGAGGGGGTCGGGGGTTCGAACCCCTCATTTCCCACAAAAGACAAATAAAGCCATTGGATTCCAATGGCTTTTGTCGTTTAAAATATTTATAGTAAACAGTCACTCTCTCTTTTATGGTTTAATCTGTTACTTTTAAATGTTGAATTTGTCCATCAATAATATCAAAATGAAATTTTAATGTAATCGGGCTTCCGGGAAATGTACCCGAACACGCTGCAGATAAGATACTCGTCGTACCATTTTCAGTATATTCAAGAGGTTTCATCACTGATTGGTATTTTTTGTTTGCCTCTTCTATCATATGCTGGATTTCAACCCTTCCTTTATGGGGCTTACCTTCATCAAGCATTACTCCGGTTTCTGAAAAACAATTGGCATAGGCAACACTGTCAAATTCGTTCTGTGCTTTTATCAGGTCAATTATTACTTTTGGTAAGTTCATTGTTATTATTTTTAGAGATTATTAAATTGTGGGTACTGTGCCACCATCGATTACAAATTCTGTTCCTGTTAAATAACTGGCTCTTGGTGAAACAAGGAAACCAACTAATTCAGCTACTTCTTCCGGTTCGGCAGGCCTGCCATAAGGTATTCCACCCAATGCATCCATAACACTTTGTTGAGCTTCTTCTACAGTACTATTTGCATTTCTTGCAATCTCGCCCAACCAGGCTTTCGATGCTGTTGTATTTATCCATCCCGGCGAAACAGTTAGTACGCGAATACCTTTAGGTATGACTTCATTTGATAAACTTTTACTATAATTTATTAATCCTGCTTTTGCAGCGGCATATGGCAAAGTAGAATCATACAAAGGCAATCTGCCTTGAATTGAAGCGATGTGGATAATGATACCGCTTTTTTGATCTATCATTTGTGGTAAGAATCCCCTGTCTAAGCGAACAGGAGCAAGCAGATTAGCCTGCAGGGTTGATACCCAGTCTTCATCAGTTAACGCGCTGAAGCCACCAGCTGGTGTTGTTGAAGAACCGAGGTTGTTCACAAGAATGTCTAGTCTCCCGTAAGTAGACAATACTTCACTGACTACTTTTTGTGCTCCTTTTTCCGTACTTAAATCAGAAGGAATAAAATGCAGTTTGTTGTTTTCTTTTTCTGCCGCGTTTCTGGCAGTAATAATTACCGTTGCGCCTGCTTGCAGCAGCCTTTCCGCTATTGCCTTTCCTGCTCCTTTTGTACCTCCTGTTACTAAGGTAATCTTGCCTGATAATTCATTTTGATAATCCATCTTATATAGTATTTTTAAATTTCTTTGTACAAATCTCGGAAGTACGTTAGTTCCTCGCAAGTAAGGAGTTACGATTCATATAGGGATAAATTATTCCCCTATTGTACGTATAGGAACATAGGATTACTTTTGTAATATGTATGAGAGAAAAACAATGCCGAACTTGAATTGTGGTCTTGATCTGATAGGTGAAGTACTTTACGGCAAATGGAAGATACGCTTGCTATGGTTTATAAATGAAGGCCATAAAAGACCAAGTGAATTGCAGCGTAAAATACCGGATGCTACGCGCAGGGTTTTAAATATTCAACTGAAGGAATTAGAGGAGCATGAACTTGTTTCAAAGATTATTTACCCTGTTGTGCCTCCCAAAGTCGAATATAGCCTGACAGATTTTGGAAAAACACTAATTCCTGTAATTTCAGCCATCGGGAATTGGGGAGATGAGCATGAAGAACGTTTAAGGTCGCTCATTTTAAAACGTTTAGACTAAATCGCCAAAAAAATACTACTTAGGTTAAAATAATTGGCATCAATTATTTTAACCACTATTATTTACCTTATTCAATTATATATCCGAAATTGCCTGCCGATAAACAGTGGCAAATGTTCGGTAAAATTATCAGGTTCATTTTTTTTGGAAACTACTTCGTGGGCATTCTGGCTGTTGCGCTCACGCTCGAAGCAACCTTCCAATTAAGGCTGCCGCTTAATTCATTAAATTACTACCTGTTGCTTTTTCTGGCACCAACCATCTATTATACCTACGCTTACAATAAGGTTTCTACCAAACCATCTACGACTAATCCCCGCAATCAGTGGTATTTCAAGCATAAGCGGTTTATCAACTGGAGTCAGGCAGTGCTTTTTGTTATTTGCATGCTGCTGGCCATCAACCTGCTCTACCAAAACTTTCAGCATATCCTGGCTTTGCCAATTAGTTATTGGGTGGCCATATTGATCATCATCACCGCAGGAGGATTATACTATGGTTTATTGCCCAGATCTTTTCTCCAATTTAACCTGCGTAATACAGGCTGGTTAAAAGCTTTTGTTATCGGTTTTGTGTGGGCCTGCTGTGCCAACGTGCTGCCTTTAATTATGCTTAAAATTGAAACAGGGGTTGGTTACCACGATTCTGTACTTTGGACCTGGTTATTTATTAAAAATTGGATGTTTTGCACGGTAAATGCAATCATTTTTGATATTAAAGATTACCCAACTGATGCCAATAAACATTTAAGAACATTTGTAGTACGCTACGGTCTGCGCAGAACAATTTTCAGTATACTGATTCCATTGCTGATTATTGGCTTAATTTCTTTGGGCATATTTGCGCGTTACAAAGGTTTCGGATTGCCGCAGGTTTTATTTAATGTGCTGCCTTTTATCCTCACTATTTACGTGGCCTATTCCATGCACAGAAGAAAAAATATTCTTTATTATTTGATGGTCATCGATGGACTCATTTTGTTTAAAGCGATATGCGGAATAATCGGAATGCAGTTTGTACAATAGGGGTTAATGGTTTAAATCGGTTAGGGGTTAATCGGTGTTATGTCAATTAACCAATTTCAACAATTAAACAGTTAACCAATGAATAACAACTACGATAAATTAGCAAACCATTACGATACTTTAAGTCGTTTGGTGTTTTTTAAATCGCAGGTGAATGCGCAGATCAATCAACTTCAATATATTCAGGAGAATAGCCATATATTAATTGTAGGCGGTGGTACCGGGTGGATTTTGGAAGAACTGGCGAAGGTTTACACCAGCGGATTAAAAATTGTTTACGTAGAAATATCTGCCAAAATGATTGCGCTTTCTCAAAAACGAAACCATAAAGAGAATCAGGTCGAATTCGTAAACCTTGGCATCGAGGATTTTAAAACTGATCTGTTATTTGATGTAATTTTAACACCTTTTTTATTTGATAATTTTGCGGAGCAACGGGCTGTAAAAGTATTCAGGCAGTTACATGACTATTTAAAGAAAGAGGGATTATGGTTTCTGGTCGATTTTTCACTCAACAAAATCAATGGAAACTGGTGGAAATGGCTGCTGCTCAAATCCATGTACGGCTTTTTTAGATTGTTAGGTATTGTAGAAGCGGATGAGCTTATCGATATGAATCCTTATTTTTTCAAAGCCAGTTATCTGATTGTGGAAGAACGACTCTATTATGGCGGTTTTATCAAGGCAACAATCTTCAGGAAATAAAAATGACATTAATTTAATGCAATAATGTTGCATTTGTGTATTCGTTTTGGATCTTTGTAATAAAAGATTTAGATATGGATTTGGATGTAATCATTATTGGCGGAAGCTATGCTGGCTTATCTGCAGCTTTAACTTTGGGCAGGGCCACGAGAAATGTTTTGGTCATCGATGCGGGCAAACCGTGTAACAGGCAAACCCCGCATTCGCATAATTTTTTAACGCACGATGGTGATAAACCTGCTGATATTGCTAAAGCTGCGAAGACAGAAGTGCTGAAATACCCAACAGTCAGATTTTTAGAAGGGAAAGTTATTTCGGCCAGGAAAATAGATGGAGGTTTTAGCGTTGAGATAGCGAAGGGTGAAGATTTTACGGCACGGAAAATATTATTGGCTACAGGTTTAAAAGATGTACTACCTAACATTAAAGGTTTAGCTGAGTGTTGGGCCATTTCTGCTATACATTGCCCTTATTGCCACGGCTACGAGGTGAAGGGTGAAAAAATAGGGCTGTTAATGAATGGCGAACATGCATTTGAGATGGCCAAAACCCTGAACCATTGGAATAAAGATTTAACGATATTAACTAACGGTAAATCGCAGCTAAGCGCCGAGCAGACTGAAAAATTAAAAGCTAAATCAATCACCGTCATAGAAGATGAAGTTGTTGAACTGCTGCAAAATAATGGCTATCTTGAAGGGGTTGTTTTTAAAAACGGCGAAAAATTGGCTTTGAAAGCGATATACGTAAAATCCGATGTGGAACAACATTTCAATTTCAACGAGCAGCTCGGATTTGAACTCACAGATTTAAAAACAATAAAAGTTGATGAGCAGCAGCAAAGTACTGCCAAAGGCGTTTATGCCGCAGGAGATTGTGCAACCCTGTTCAGGTCGCTATCTATCATTACAGCTGCAGGAACAATGGCTGCAGTGGTGATGAATAAGGAAATGATTTCTGAAGATTTTTGATCAATCATCGGAAATTAAAATAAAATTGCACCAACAATGGTGGCAATAAATATTGCTGCGATCACAATTCTATCGGCAGTAATCCATTGCGCTCTTGTGAGTGGTGTAAAGCTTTTTTTTACGGTCTCTGCTTTATGCCTTGAAAGCCTGAAAACGGATGTGTCTAATTTAATAAGCATAGGGATGAGTTTAATAGGGTTAATTTCCTTAAGACAAATCCCAAGCCAAAAATTAAGAAAAATGTGGAATTGTTAATAACTTATATTTTTTTGTTATTCAACTGATATTTATGCGTTTATCAATACCATAAGGCGAATAAATAGCCGATTAAGCTGTATAGAAAATGAAACAGCTTAATCGTGCCAGATGTATAGTAATGAGTTTATTACCTATAGTTCTTTCTGCTCTTCCTGGGCTTTTAGTTTGCTATTCTTTTTGCCGTACCAGAAGTAAATGGCTAAGCCAATAATTAACCAAACCGCCAGCCTCAGCCAGGTTTCCCAGGGTAAAAATACCATCATGGCAATGCAGGTTAAAATGCCTAAAATGGGGATTAAGGGTACAAATGGAACTTTAAACGGGCGTTTAGCTTTAGGATTTGTTTTTCTTAAGATCAGGATGCCCACGCAAACCATTAAAAATGCCAGTAAGGTACCTATGCTTGTCATTTCGCCTACCACATTCATGGGGACAAATGCCGCAAAAAGTCCAATAAATACACAAAGGATAATGTTCGATTTGTAAGGTGTTTTAAATTTTGCATGTACATCAGAAAACATTTTTGGCAATAAGCCATCCTTACTAATGGAATAGAACATCCGCGATTGCGCCATTAAATCGATCAAGATTACCGAAGTATAACCGATCAAAATGGCCAGAATAATCGCCTGACTTAGCCATGCATAAGGTGTTTTTTCGATGGCAATGGCAACGGGGGCACCGCTGTTGGCAAATTCTTTATAATTGGCCAGGCCAGTCATCACGTGCCCGAACAGACCGAATAAAACCGTGCAAACCAGCAACGATCCAATGATACCGATGGGTAAATCGCGGGCTGGGTTCTTCGTTTCCTGCGCCGATGCAGCAACAGCATCGAAACCTATAAATACGAAAAAGACTAAACCAGCGCCACGTAAAACGCCGCTCCAGCCAAACTGACCAAAGGTCCCGGTATTTTCGGGGATGTAGGGATGGTAGTTGGCCGGATCGATATATTGCCAGCCCAGCGCAATAAAAACCAATACCACACCAACTTTAAGAAACACAATTATCCCGTTTACAATGGCCGAGCCTTTGGTACCGCGGATTAATATGGCTGTCATTAATACCACCACCAATGCTGCGGGGATGTTAATGATGCCATTAACGGTAGAACCATCGGCCAGTTTAGCTGTTTCGAAAGGGGATAAGGTTAACTGCGGAGGGAGATAAATATGCAGGCTGGCCAAAAATTTGGTTAAATACTGCGACCAGCTGATGGCTACGGTAGCACAACCCACAGAATATTCCAACACCAGATCCCAGCCTATAATCCAGGCGAAAAGCTCGCCCATGGTGGCGTAAGAATAGGTATAGGCACTACCCGCAACCGGAATCATGGATGCAAATTCAGCATAACATAAAGCTGCAAAACCACAACCCAATGCTGCAATAACAAAAGATAGTGTAACTGCTGGCCCGGAGTGGTTGGCCGCGGCCAAACCTGTAATCGAAAATAAACCTGCACCAAGCGTTAAACCTACGCCAATTAAAATAAGGTTAATGGGGCCTAAGGTTCTTTTTAGGCTTCCTTCGCCACTCTCGTTTGCCTCAGCAACTATGCTGGCAATAGATTTTTTCATGAAAATAAGTTAAGACGCTGCAAAATTATTAAAATATATTAATTCTATAGTATTTATATATATTATTCGTGTGTGGCCTAAGAGGTTTAAAAGGGTAGGTATACGGGCAGACTTTGGGACACTAAAGCAGGGAGAATGAATTTCTTTTTTTGGAAAATTTGCGTGCCACTTTTCATAGGGGCCTGCAGTCCCGCCATCGCTTGTAGTCCTCTCCCGATGAAAAATCGGGCTGCGGGCTACCCGCTCTGTCGGGTTTATTTACGAGGGGCTGTTCTGGCATTAACCCGAAAGCCATTAATAGTAACACCAGCCCTATCCACCTTAAACCTGATAGAACCAAATAGCTCCCGATTTTATCGGATATTTTATATTTAAAAGCGTCTCTAAATCGGGACTATGGGTGATAGCAGGGCTACAAAAACCGAAGGATTACAGGACCCTGCATTTCTAAAAAGCATTAAAAATTTTCAACTTTTACAGAATTATTTCCAGAACACAAAATTTAATTTAAAATTATTTAGTTGATAATCAGTGTTTTGTAAATTTACTTTGATTTATTTTAGTACTATGTATTGCATGGTAGTATATAAAACATATATCTTTGTTATATGATAGCAGAAAATACGCAAACACAAATGCGGAAGGGAATTCTGGAGTACTGTGTTTTATCAATCATCTCCCGGGGCGAAATATATGCTTCGGATATTATTGCCGAATTAAGGACGGCAAAGCTATTGGTGGTTGAGGGTACATTATATCCATTATTAACCAGGCTTAAAAACAATGGTTTGTTAAGCTACAACTGGGTAGAATCTACCTCAGGCCCACCGCGTAAATATTATACCTTAACCGAAGATGGCCGCGGTATTTTATCACAATTAGATCAAACCTGGCAGGAGCTGGCTTATGCTGTAGGTATTTCACAAAAAGGAGTCAATTCATAAATATTAAAAAGGAAATGGAAAAGACCATCATCATCAATATAGGGAACACGATTATTCATATTGAAGAAAGTGCTTACGAACTCTTAAAGGCCTACCTGAACGAAGTAAAACAATATTTTGCCAACCATGCAGATGACCTTGAAATTGTAACGGATATTGAAAACCGGATTGCGGAACTGTTAACCGAGCAATTAGAAGAGCAGAAAAAACAAGTGGTAGATTCGACCAACGTAAATTCGGTGATTGCGCAAATGGGTAAGGTGCAGGATTTTGATACCGTAGAAGAAGGTGAAGAGGAACCTGTAATGAACAGCGGTTACCAGCACCAGTATGTAGAGAAAAAATTGTACCGCGATATGAACGACCGCGTGGTAGCAGGGGTTTGTGCAGGTATTGCGCATTATGTAAACGCCGATCCTAAGTGGATTAGACTGGCAACATTGCTGATCAGCATAGCAGGTGGATTTGGACTATTGGTGTATGCCATCCTTTGGATCATTATGCCAAAGGCTAAATCGCGTATCGAAAGAATGGAAATGAAAGGTGAACCTGCGAATCTTCAGGGATTTCAGAAAAACCTGGATGAAGAATTACAAGCCGTTAAGGAGCGTTTAGGTGAAGTAAATAAACATGCCCAGCCTATATTTGCCCGTTTAGGGAATTTTATCGGAGAGTTTTTCGAGTGGCTTGGCCGGTTTATTTCGGGTACCGGAAAAGTGATTTTTAAGATCATTGCGGGTTTCATCGTTGTGTTTGGTGTACTCTTTTTAATTATTTTAATTATAGGTACGGCCGCTTTTCAGGGATTTTGGGATGCCAGTATTTACGAATATTTCCCTTTTTCTATTATTAATGAAGGCAATAGGGGGGCAATTTTATTTGGTGCATTTATTGTTTGCTTTGTGCCGGTTTTAGCCCTGGTGTTATTCTCGATCAGGGTAGCTTTTAACAAACAGGCCATTAACAAAACACTTTCTTTTGCGCTGTTAATTATCTGGCTGGCGGGTGTAGCCATTACAGGTTATCAGGCAGCTAAAATATCATCAGAATTTAAGCAACATGCGGAGTTAACGCAAACAACCGACCTGAAAGCTTATCCGGTATATACCATCAATATCGATAAAAGTAAATATTTCAGCAAAGAAGATAGCGTGGCTTACCACATTGATGCGAATAATCGCCATCAGATTGTAGTTGATGATTTTGAAGACGGACCTTTTGTTTCACCGAACCATATTCGCATTGATATTAACAAGAGTGAAACTGGTGTTACCCGTTTAACACAGAAATACGAATCGCAGGGTAAAACTTTTCAAAGTGCCTTGCAAAATGCGCAGAACATTAGCTACAATTATGTTGTGAAAGATTCTGAACTGATTTTTAGTCCGCGGTTTCAATTGAGAAAGGGAACCATTTGGAGAAACCAGGAAGTAAGGTTAAATCTTGAAATTCCGGTGGGTACAAAATTAATTTTAAAGCAGGATGCTTACCGCTATGTTAATAATTATTGGACTTGGGAATGTAACGACAGCGAAAATGATCATAACGATTCCAGCGTATGGATTATGACTGATGATGGTTTGAAATGCGTGGCAAAATTAAAAGAAGAGGCGTTAAAAAAGGAAAAGCTAGAGCAGGAGCTACGTGATTTAGACCATTTGCGTCAAGATAAACCTAATGATACCCTTTACCAGGATTCCGTATCAAACCGAATTAAAGAAGTTAAAGAAGAGTTGGGTATAACGCCTGAATAATTGTTGCGTCATTTCGAGCGGAGAAACCTACTAAAATAGATCTCTCCGTTTCACTACGCTGCAGTCGAGATGACGATCATACCTATAAGAAAAAAAAACATGAAAACATTATTTACGCTGCTGGCATGCTTTATCGCATGTGGGACTTCTTTTGCCCAAAAATTAAATAAACTTACGGGGAAAATTGTTGATGAAAAGACTGTTCCGGTATCGTTTGCGGTTGTTCGGGTGCTGCATTATCCAGATACCACCGTGGTTAAAAGCGTATCGACCAATATTGAAGGCGAGTTTGCAATTGATCAGCTAAAAAGCGGTGAATATGTGTTATCGGTTTCTATCGTCGGTTTTAAAAGTAAAAAGACCAGCCATTTTTCACTTAATGAAGACTTGAAATTACCTGCCATCACGATCGAAAATTTAAGCAAACAATTAAAAGAAGTGAGTGTGCAGGGCAAGAAACCTTTTATTGAACATCAGATTGATAAAATGGTATTGAATGTAGAAAATAGCATTATTGCAACAGGTGGCACGGCGCTCGAAATTTTGGAGAAGGCGCCGGGCGTTCAATTAGACAGGCAAAATGATCAGATTTTACTGAACAATAAATCGGGTGTTATGGTGATGATTGATGGGAAGAACAACTTTTTATCGAGTGCTAATTTAACGGTTTATTTAAATGGCTTAAGCAGTAGCCAGATTGCTACCATCGAAATTATTACTAACCCATCGGCTAAATACGATGCTGCCGGCAATGCAGGTATCATCAACATCAAATTAAAAAAGAACAAAGCATTTGGTACCAACGGAAATGTCTCGTCAACCTATCGCAATGCAATAAGAGCTAACTTGCCCACCAATATTTACGGATCGGAACTTAACTTCAATTTAAATCACCGGGTAGAAAAGTGGAATTTTTTCACCAATGCAAATGCGTCAAAAAATAATAATTTTTCGAATTTATTTTTAGAACGGAGCACCAATGCGAATGGCTTACAGAGCAATTTTAACCAGAATTTCCAGAAAATATATACTGGATCGCGGTTGGCTGCAAAATTAGGTGCAGATTATTATGCAGCTGAAAAAACAACAATAGGTGTGATGTTTGATGGCAGTACCAGTACACGTAAATTGGATAATTTCTCTCAAACCTTTATAAACGAAATTAAGGATGGAGTTGCCGGCAATAATTCGCTAATCCAATATTCTGATGCGAATACCCCAAACAAAAATTATAGCGCAAACTTTAATATCAGGCATGAATTTAAAAAAGAGGGTGCAAGTTTAAACTTTGATGCCGATTACTCTGGCTTTGATTACTCAGGACTGGAAAATTTTAACACCAATTTTTACGATGATAAGGGTGCTGTTTTTAAAAATACAGTGATTAGAAATAATAGTAAAACCGCTATTGATATTTATGCGGCAAAAACAGATTTTACCTGGCCGATATCAAAAACTACAAAGCTTGAAACAGGACTGAAAAGTGCTTATGTTAAAACCAATAACGATTTTCTTTCGTCAGCATTGGTCAACAACGAGTGGCAAAATGTTGTGGGGCAAAGCAATAATTTTATTTACAAAGAAAACGTAAATGCGGCCTATGCAAATTTATCGAAAGATTTGGGTAAGTGGCAGGTTCAGGCGGGTTTACGGGCAGAGTTTACACAATCAACCGGAACATCGGTAACCAATAATACATCGGTAAAACAACATTATTTATCGTTATTCCCAACGGTTTTTGTGAACCAGAAAATTTCTGAAAGCAGTAATCTGCGTTACACTTATGGCCGACGGATAGATCGGCCAAATTACCAGCAGTTAAATCCATTTAATTTTTATATGGATCCTTATACCATAGCACAGGGAAACCCATACTTAAAACCACAGTTTACCAATAATTTTGAGGTGAGTTACAATTACAAAAGCGGATTGTTTTTTTCATTGAGTTATGCTAAAACAAAAGATTTAATTTTAGATAGTAAAACCGCACAAAACGATAGCACCAGGATAGTTACCGTAGGGCAAGGCAATATTGGCAGCGGGCAATACTATTCGGCCGGGTTATCTGTTCCCGTAACCATTGCCAAATGGTGGAATTTGCAGAACAATTTTAGGGTTTCCTATAATAAATTTAACGATGATAATTTAGAAGGCGCCCCATTTGCTTTAAGTAAAGTGTTTTACAACTTCAATACTGTTAATTCTATTATTTTAGGGAATAACTGGGCATTAGAAACCAATTTCTGGTTAAACTCACCTAAAGTTAGGGGCTTAGAACGGACTACTATTTATCAGTATGCTTTAAATATAGGGGTGCAGAAAAGTTTCTTAAACAAAGCTTTAAAGGTGAAGCTAAATGTTGATGATATCTTTCAAACCAACTACTGGAAAGGAACACTCGATTACCAGAATGTGAATTTAAGGGTGCAGAATAATTACATCAGCAGAAGGGTATCTTTCAACATCAGTTATAGTTTTGGTAACCAAAATTTAAAATCAAACCAGGACCGGAAAACGGCGGCAGATGATATTAAAGGAAGGGCGGGAGGTTAGGTTTTTAGTCCTAAGTCTGGAGTCATCAGTCTGGAGTCGGAAGTCCGGGGTCGCGAGACCGAAGTCTGGGCGAAAAACTCAGTTCCGTTCGGGGTGTGTGTGTTAAATCCCCAATTAACCAATTTAAATAGTTAACCAATTAACCAACAAAAACATGAAAAATATAATCTATAGTATCGCAATTTTATTGACCGGCTTAGGTTATGGATGTCGTAACAGTGGTGGACATTTATCGCTAAGCATAATGGATAACAATACCGATTTTAAATTTGAAGCAAAGTATGCTGAAAATAAAACCGGTAAACTGGAAAAATACCTGGATAGTGCCTTGAACAATGAACTTCCGTTAGATCAGAATATCGATCTGTTCGTGAATTTAAACGGCAGCGATAAGTTTAACCTTAAAGCCAAAAAAGGCTGGTTAGTAATCGACTTCGATAAACGTAACAGTTCTTTGGCAGGTTATATGAAAGTGAAAAAACTTACTGAAGGCATTAAACAGCAATTAACGGAGTAAAGTGTTTAACCGCAAAAAGAAGGTGCATTAGGCATAAGGAGGGATTGTCTGCGTAAATCAGTGTGATCAGCGGGCAACCTTTACCGCCTTTTTCTCCCGCAGATTTAAGGTGATTAGCGCAGAGTTGCGAACCGAAGCCGTTGGATGTGCGGCGCGTAAAGAAATTTTTTGTCTGCGTAAATCAGTGTGATCAGCGGGCAACCCTAACCATCTCTTTCTCTCACAGATTTAAGGTGATTAGCGCAGAGTTAAGGGCAATCGTCATTGCCGCGCAGGCGGGAACCACGCAATACCCAAAGCTATTTCAACTTAATTATTCCATTCTCCTTTAGGATGATATCCTTTTCGCTCCAGTTGTATGTTCGTTTAAATTTTAGTTGTTTAATGTTCAGGTTATCGGCTAAGAGAATGTTTTTGGCCGAAGATCTATACAGATCGTATTGAAGCGGTGGCTCTGCCCATTCTAATGTGTATTGATAGGCATCTATAATTTTGTTATTCTGGTCTGTTTTGATAATCAGGATGTCGTGAAAATCTTTAATTGTTGTTGCTTCACCACCATTGTAAGCTTTACCTTTAAAGGTTGCCAGAAACTGATAATAATTAAAAGTTCCACTAATGGGTTCGAAAACAGGCATCATATTTTTAGTGTTGATGGCTCCTTTAGTATTTTCATCAATGGCATTCAGTTTTGAATAGTTAAAGTCGGCATTTTTAGCCTGCTTTTGAAGTACATAAACTGGTGTTGCTGTTAGTCCTGTTGCGGTTCCTACTTTGGTGTTTTCAAAAATGACCTGTACTGGTTTGGATTGACCGTAAGATAATGCTGCAGTAAGATTAAAAATGATGAGGGACGTTAGAAATGATTTCAATTTGGTTTAATTTATTTACCACAAGATAGGAATTTAGTAAGTTTTTCAGGCAATCAGTTAAACAATTAACCATATCAGAAATTTAAGGAACGCATAGCTAACGCAGTCGCTATTCAACCTTTGCCAAAAGCTACAAACCTTCCTAACTAAACCCGGCAGCAGCGATTCCGATTCTTCATCGGATTAGCGAATGGCGGGACTGCTTAACCCGAAAAGCACAGCACCCTTCATTTCCAAATCCTTTACCATTTCAAGCTGGCCTTTTCAGTTAAACCATTAACCCATAAATTAAATTCAAATAGTCATAAAAACGCCTTGATATTGTCACGATTACCCCTCATTCGCATAAGCCTTCCGCTGTAACTTTATCATCATCAAATCAATAGAAAACAAAATGAGAAAGATCAGAATAATGGAACATATCTCGCTTGATGGCGTAATGCAGCACGAAAACAGCGAGGATTTCGCACATGGCGGATGGACAACACCTTATCGGAGTGCAGAAGGTATGGCAGCCGTAATGGAGGCACAGGGCACTCACATCGATCTGCTGCTGGGCCGCCGTACCTACGATAGCTGGACACAGTTTTGGCCAAAGGCCGGTGATAATCCGATGGCGAACAGTTTAAATAAGGGCAAAAAATATATAGCCACCCATAGACCAGAAAGCCTTGAATGGGGGCCGGTTGAAGATTTAGGCAGTGATATCATTACACGTATTCGCGAACTCAAAGCAACAGATGGACCTGATCTTGTTTTGTATGGAAGTTCAACGGTAGTTGCGGTGTTATTGGAGCAGGGGCTGGTAGACGAGCTTGTACTAATAGTATACCCGGTATTGCTGGGCACAGGCAAACGCTTTTTTTCAGCTACTGCCGATCCGCGCGTACTGGCTTTTGTAAGCTCGAAGTCTACACCTACAGGTGTGCAGGTGAACACTTATCGGTATGTAGGGCAGCTGGGGAAGGGTTAGTTTAAAGTCCGGAGTCGGAAGTCGGAAGTCCGGAGTCTGGGATTCTAAAAAAGAACCCATTCGTCATTGCGAACGGAAGCCGGTCAGCTTATATTTTCTTCAATTCCTGATATGCTTAAATGTATTTGGTTTGTTATCCCCTTAAACAAAATCAACCGGAAATATTGATCGTTTCCGGTTGATTAAGCGATTTCTAACCTTAGGTTTCGAATATGAGCATTATTGCGATACGGGCAATTAATCTTTCACTAACCTTACTGCAGCGCCTGTGGTTTTACTATAATCGGTTACGCGCGGTTCGCTGTATTTGTTAAAATCGAGGTAGTAGGCAAAGCTGTCGCCACTCGATTTGGTACTGCTCGACCACCAGTAGCTTAACCATATCCCATACTTGAAAGACTGGCCACCACCATATTCATCGCCGCCTGCACTGCCATTGGTCAGTAAATTAAGACCCGATGAGTTATCGCCATTGCCATGTGCAAATTTGTACGAATCTTTGATGTCCCAGCCGGTAGTACCACGCATTTTTTTACCAGCTACCTTTTCTCCGCCTAAAGCCGAAATAAGGGTTAAAAATTCATTACTGCTGGGCACATGCCAGCCGGCCGGCGCCAATCCACGGCGATCGGTAACCGCATAAAAGTTGTACAGCTTTCCGTATTTCTTTTCATTACTGCTATCGAAATTAAGGTAACAATAAGCCGGAATCTTTTCCCTGCTTACTTTTTCCCATTCTTTTTGATTGGCCGCATAATAAATCTGCTCGCCGTTTCTATAGGTGCTTACGTTTAAATTGGTGCTTGTCCATACCTGGTTGCCAATTTTTACCGGACCTGTAATTTCTGGCGAAGCATTGTATATTTCTTTTAACTGCGCCGCTTGTGCTGCATTACAGCTCCAGACAAAGTTGGTCGGTTGTATGCCGCCGCTTCTTTTTAAACATTCTTTGGTCGCAATTGCATCAGCCTCTTCTTTCGTTTTCGCAATGCCCCAGCCAAATGCTGTACCCACATTACCATTTATGGTGCGGTAGGCGGCACAACCCGTACCCGAGTAGGTGAGTACAATACTGCAGGCGCCACCACGTTTATTGCATTCGGCAACTGCTCTTTTTTCGGCTTCGGCCAGGTTTGGCTGATCGAATGAAAAACCATAGTAAAAACCATTTGATCGGTCTATAGCTAAAGCGCCGTATTTGGTTTTAGCCGGAACAGCTGCTTTACTTGGCGATTTCTTTACCTGCGCCATCACACCTGATGCCATTACCAATAGCATAAGCCCTGATGCCATTGGGAGGAGTTTGTTTAATTTCATGCCCTGATTGTTTGTTTGTTGCAGGCAAATTTCCCAATCAGCCCACTTGGTCGCAATACCATTTACTGGGTATATTTTCGGATTAGTCAGAAGTCAGGAGACGGAGGTCCGAAGTTTGGGTTTCTAAAAGTGTTTCCATTCGTCATTGCGAACGGAAGGGCAGGATCGCGAGGTATACGCTTTTTTGCTCCTTTTCCTAACGCGATCGTCATGCTGAACTTGTTTCAGCATCTATTAAAAACGGTTTTATTAAAGCTTTAAGTTTTCAAGGCACAAGTCGGGCCTTTGCGTTGGCCAGGGCGCTAAGACTTGCGCTAGATGTTTGATAAGTTAGTCCGGAGTCGGAGGACCGGGGTCGGAAGTCTGTGCTTATAAAAATGAGCCAATTCGTCATGGCGAACGGAAGGGCAGGATGGTGAAGTAAACGCTTTTTTGCTTCTTTTCCTAAGGCGATCGTCATGCTGAACTTGTTTCAGCATCTATTAAAAACGGTTTTTATTAAAGCATTAAGTTTTCAAGGCACAAGTCGGGCCTTTGAATGGCCAGGGCGCTAAGACTTGCGCTAGATGTTGGAATATGAGATTGGTTTAGGATGCCTCAAAGATTATTTGACAATATAGAAATTGCCATTACCTAAGTTGACTAAATTTAAGTGCCTTCTTGATTTTTTGAATACATTAAAGTTAGCTATACTTAGTTCAAGGTGATCCACTTTTGTTTTGATGGTAACCTGAATAAGCAAATTAGTATCCTTCTTGCGAATATATCTCGCATCAAGTCCATTTCGAATCAATAACACTTCTTTTGATGTGGTAATAGTATCCAAATATGTTGAAATATAGATGTGTTTAAGATCTTTCCAATTACCTCTCTTTAACTCAGCAGTATGGTAATCTATGACTTCTTGAATCGAATGAAAAGATTTATTTTGACCGTAGCCTACAAAAGAAAATGAAAAACAGATTGTAAACAGAATTAACTTTAGCATTGTTAGCGAGTATCTAGAAACCAAGTATAATAAAAAAGGGCTGAATTGCTATGGTCCTTAAATCATATTAATCTAATGGCGGGTTCCCAACTCTCCCCTTTTTTATCCTATATTTATTCAACCAGACTTCTTAGCTCAGTTGGTAGAGCAACAGACTCTTAATCTGTGGGTCCAGGGTTCGAACCCCTGAGGGGTCACCATTTATTAAAGCATTAAATGGCCAGAGGGTCAATTTACAAAACATTACGCTCGGGCATAAAAAAACGCCCATACCTTTCGGCATGAGCGCGTTTGTTTGTTTATTTTCTTTAATTTTTTACATCAGCAGGGGCATTGGTGGTCGAATCTGCTGTAGAATCGGTATGGGTACTGTCAATCATCTTGCCGGTGTCCGTGTATTTGTATAGGCTATCTGCATTTTCCTGATCAGCTTTTTTACCGCTACAGGCCGATAAGGCCAAAGCAAAGGCAGCCACTAAGATTATTATTTTCGTTTTCATATCAAATGTTATTGGTGTATTTATACAATCCTTTTTAAAAGCAATTGTTTTGTTAATTGTTAAAAGAGGGATTTTGATTAGTCGGAAGTCGGGTGACCGAGGTCGGAAGTCTGGACGAATCAACGCTAGCATACGTCGATTTTTTTAACCGCAAAGGTCGGGCAGCGTAGAGCATAAATGACATGGAGAAGTAACCGCGCGGATATTTAAATTAGTTACAGAAGATACGTCATTGCGAACGGAAGGGTAGGGCTGTTGTGGTGGCGTGAAGCAATCTTTTTGGTCCGTTTTCAAAACTTCTCTCCGTAGTATTCAGCGCCGCGTCACTACGGAGTAATACGAACACGCAATTACGCTTCTAAACCCAAAGAACAAATCGGTATCTGGTTTTGTGTGGTATTTGCTATGCATGCATTATAAATCTATTATCTTTGCAGCTTTTATCGTTTGATCAGCATTCATTAACATATACATGGGCAAAAACAGCATCGGCTCTACCATTTCGTATTTCTTTTTAGGCGAGTACTTTTCTGATGCCCTTCGCACCACCATTACTGTGGTATTGCCCATTATTTTATTCTTTTACCTGGGTAATCCGGAGGCGGCCAAAGGAATAGGGGTTGGTGCTTTATTGATCAGTCTGACCGATTTGCCCGATAACCGCCTGAACAAACTTAAAACAGCCTTGTGGAGCATCATGGTCTTTTTTGGCACTACGCTGGTGGTATCGTCGGTTTTAGATCATGTTTACCTTACTGCGATTGTAGTGGTTATCGCGGCTTTCAGCTTTTCGATGTTTGCGGTATACGGGCAGAAACTCTCGCTGATTGGTACCATGGCGCTGATTGTGTGTACATTTGTAATGGGCCTTCACCCGGCGCGACCGCTGTATTTTAGCAGTTATATTTTGCTTGGCGGTGTTTGGTATTATGTGATCAGTTTGATCCAGATTTTAATCCGCCCTTATCGTTCGCTTCACCATGCTATTTTCGAATGCCTGATGAGCAGTGCGGTGTTTTTAAATGCCAAGGCCAGGAATTATGATGTGGATGTTCCGCTCGATCTGCAACAAAAAGAAGCTATAAAACTGCACATTAAGGTGAACCAAAAGCACGAGCTGATCCGCAACCTGTTGCTTACCGATAAATACGCCATGAACCCCGATAACCCCAAAGGACAGCTGTTGCTGGAAAGGGCAAGGTTACTAATTGATTTGTATGAACAGTTGAATGCCGTACATTACGATTATGCTTTGGTGCGCAAAACTTTGGCAACAGGCCCGAGCCTGAAACTGATTGCCAGCTTAATTGAATTGCTGGCCAAAGAGCTCGAGCAGCTGGGCAGGCACGTGCGGTCGGCCAAGGCTTATAAAGGTGAGGTGGCAACCAATATTGAGTATTACCAGAAACGCGTCATGTTATTGCAGGAGATGGAACGTTTAAACGAAAGCCAGCGTAAAATTGTGCTGAAGGTGGTTTCGAACATGAACGATATTGTACGCATTATCGAAATGATCAGGGGCAACGAGCGCACGCCCGAGAAACACTTACAAGAATTGAGCGGATCGATTTCATATCCCTTATTTATTACCGGCGACCGCTTTTCAATTAAAGAGCACCTGACTTTAAAATCGCCCATCTTCAGGTTCTCACTGCGGCTGGCCATCTGTTTCCTGTTTGGTTTTTTGCTAATCTGGCAGTTGGAGCCGAGTAAATACAGTTACTGGCTTTTCCTCACCCTGGTGATTGTGGCCCGGCCGAAGTTTTCGATTACCTGGAAACGGAATTTACAGCGTTTAAAAGGAAGCCTTGGCGGGGTGGTCATCGGACTGATCATCATCTATTTTGTGAAGAGTCCGGCGGTGCTGCTTTCTTTTTCGGTTATTTTTCTACTGGGCTTTTATGCCTTTAACCGCTTAAATTATACCGTAAGCGTGTTATTTATCACTCCTGCAGTAATTTTAACTTTAGGCAGTTACCAGGGGCATTTCGATCATATTGTGCACGACCGGATTATCTTCACCGTGCTGGGCTGTGTAATTGCCATTTTTGCCACTTATCTTTTTCCGATATGGGATAGCCGCCAGTTGAAAGCGAAAATAAGCAAAGCAACCAATGATAGTTTACATTATTTGCAGGTAGCGATAGAAAGGAAGGAAAACCTTGGCGAGAACATTTCGCGCATGGCCAGGAAAAATGCCAACCTGAGTTTATCGGCCTTAAGCGAGGCGATTGAGTCGGCCAGCCAGGAGCCCATGCGGAAACATATCGATTTTAACGGTTTGTATGGCGTACAGTCGACCATTTACCAGATCAATGCGATTATTACTTCTATATATCTTTCGCTTAACCATAAACCCGAACAGGCCGATCCGTTGCTGCTTAAGCAGATTGTGAGTAACCTCAGTAATGAAGCGGTATTAACAAATGATGCGATGGTACCGGATGTGATGGATGTCAATCATGATGACCATTCTACCAGGCAGAAACTGGCGCATATTGCAATGTTATCATTCGATTTCAGGAGGTTTAGTGCTGGTTTCCGGGGCTAATTTCATCTACTCCGCTATCTTTGACAGGCACCAATAGAATGATCGTCATTCCCGCTTAGGCGGGAATCTTAATGCAACCTACAAAACCTACCAAGGCATTACGATTATTCATATGCTTTCCTTTTTTCAGAGGCATTCATGAGCACTCCGGGGTTCCCAATCGAGTTGGGAATGACGATCTCCCGCAGCCTACGATTAGCAAAAAAATGTCATTTATATTGACTTTTATACAATAAATTAACCCTCAGGATGACGAACGCATTGAGATTCGCGATATCAGCGGGAAACCCTTATTCTTATTTGCTCCCGCAGATTAAGAAGATCGGCGCAGAAAATCAAGTTGATCAATTTTCAAGCGATACATTAGCTGTTTGAGCTTATATGAAACTTATATGCCTTAAATGGTTAAAGAAAAGATGATATTGTACTAATGATCACAGATTATTCGTTAATACTCCTAAAGAAACGCAGCCTGATGAAGCTCATCGTTTACCATTTAAACTGATTAGGTTTCGTTGTGGTAGCAATTCTTTGAAATTAAATTAATTGATTATTAATGTGTTACTATTCTTTTAGTTAATAAATGTTAATTATTTAGAATAATTCTAAATAAAGAGTTATATTTGTTCATCATTATATGTTTGGTTAGTTGATGATAGCAAGACCTGTTTGCCTGCATTACTCAATGCAGGCGAATCAGGCACTATTCCACAAAGTAATATTCCTCAAATTTCTTGATCGGCACACAGTCCCCTGAAGCAAGGTTTTGGTTAATCGGGCGTAATAAATTTGATTGAATCGATTGTAAAAAACAGGATATTGGTATATTGTGAGCCTCAGCTCCTGATGCGTATGAAAAAATCATTTTTAAGCCTCTATTTGATTGCTTTTTTAACTGTAACGGCCTTTGCCCAAAAGAAACCTAATTTTTGGGATGATGTACAAACCATTAAAAAGTACGATCAGATGTATAAACCACCAGTTCATCCGGTGTTGTTTGTAGGAAGTTCCTCCATTCGGAAATGGGACGACTGTACACAGATTTTTGCTAAATACAACGCATTGAACCGTGGAATAGGCGGTGCTGTAATTAACGACATTACCTATTATTTAAATGATGTTGTTTTTCCTTACCAACCTAAACAGATTGTACTGTATGTGGGAGAGAACGATTTACCAAGTGAAACGGTTACACCAGATACCGTTTTGAACCGTACCATCCATTTGTACCAGGCTATTAGGGCGAAATTGCCCACGGTGCCGATTGTTTATATTTCTATTAAACCAAGTCCGAGCAGGGATAAATTTAAAGCGAAGGCAGTAGCATCGAATGCATTGATCGAGAAATTTTTAGCGGGAGAGGCCAACACGAAATTTGTTAATATATATCCGCTGATGCTCACCAAAGACGGACAGCTTAGGCCAGAACTTTTTGTGGATGATATGTTGCATATGAATGCGGCGGGTTATGCGATCTGGCGAAAAGCAGTTGAACGGCATCTACTGAAGTAATTATTTTTCTTCTCAGCACTTAATGAACCAAAGGATTATTTACCATATAAGTGATATAAGAGCACATAAGCTTATGTGAATTAAATTTATTATGGGGAAAAAATCGCGCCACTTCCTCGAAAAGCATCATACTCTTTTTTCTGACCACCTTAGTCACCTGAGGGCACCTAAGGATTTGGTTTTATATTTTTATTACCCTGCCCCAAAAAACTAGCCCCGATTGAACGGTAAGCCCGGAGCGAGGTACGAGTGAGGACTTGTAGTGAAAGCGGGACCGGAACACACCGAAACACCACGGGTATTGCGCTTCAAAAAATAAGCATCATTGTTTTGTTTTACCGCCTTAGTCACCTGAGTACACCTAGGATTAGATTTTTATTCTACTCCCTAAAAATGGGCGACCTGGTTTAACAACAGCGCATAGTTGTATGTAAGGTTAATCGGAATTAAAATTATATATTTATTATTGCGTTCAAATCGTCCTCCTTTAGCCAGATGAATAAATTTCTAGTTGTTATCTTATTTTTTTTCGGTTACCATGTACATGCTCAGGACCTTTTGGGGATTCCGCAGATTGTAAATTACAATAACGAGCAGTATAATGCGGGGATGCAGAACTGGGATGTAAAGCAGGATAAAAACGGGGTGCTTTATTTTGGGAACAACGAGGGCCTGCTTACTTTTAACGGCCGCTACTGGAACCTGTTTCGCTTACCCAATTATACTTCTGTACGCTCCATCGGGATTGATTCTAAAAACCGGATTTATGTTGGCGGTCAGGATGAATTTGGTTTTTACTACCCCAATGAGAAGGGGATTTTAAAATATACTTCGCTTTTAGGCCTGCTGCCCGAAAACTTGCGCAAACTGGCCGATATATGGGACATTTCGATTATTCACGACGAAGTTTTTTTCAGATCGAACAATGCCATTCTGCACTATAAGGACGGTGTGGTTAAGAACTATAAACCCAGTAATGCCTGGCTTTTTATGGGTATAGCCAATAATAAGGTGTTTGCCCAATCGGAAGAGTCGGTGTTAATGGTTTATGAGCAGGAAATGTGGAAACCCTTTTGTGCTGATCCGGTTTTCAAGAAATCGTCTGTTACGGCTATTTTACCTTATAATGGCGATACTTTAATGGTTTCTACTTTAAAAGGTGGTTTTTTTCTGTTGATTAACCACCAGCTTAAACCGCTAAAAACCAGTCTCGATCATGTGTTTTTTAACGACCGGATTTATTTTGCCGATCGGATCAATCAAAACCTGTATGCAGTGGGTACTACCTCTGGCGGGGTGTACATTATGAACAAAAGTGGAGAACTGATTCAGAAATACAATTACAGGGAAGGTTTGCAGAACAATAACGTAAGGGGCATTCTGCAGGACAGGGATAAAAATATGTGGCTGGCTTTAGATGATGGGATTGCATATGTGGCCATCAATAGTGCCATTAAAAGTATTTTTCCTGACCGAAATAAACAGATTACGAGTTATGCTTTCAGAAAATTTGAGCAATCGGTTTACATCGGTACATCGAACGGTTTATATCGAACAAACGTTAATCCTGCTGCCAAAGACTTAAGTTATGCCACCGCGAATTTTGAAGAGGTAAAAAATACCAAAGGGCAGGTTTGGGGGCTTGATGAGATTAATAATCAATTGTTGCTGGCACATGAGGAGGGCACACTTTTGGTGCAGCATAATGTTGCGAAGCCGCTTTACAATTTGCCCGGTACCTGGTTGTACCAAACTTTAGACCGGGTTTATCCAAGCAGCGAGGTTATTGCGGGAACCTATTGGGGTTTACAACGACTAAGTTATAAGGATGGGCTATTTAGCAATGGCGGAAGAATAGATGGGATAAACGAACCGCTGCGGTTTATTGTAGCCGATAATAACAATCCTGATCATATCTGGGCATCGCATCCTTACCATGGGGTATATAAAATAGAATTGCAGCCCGATCATAAACGAGTACTGCGCACCACCATGTATACCGACCGTGATGGACTACCCTCTAAATTGTACAATTATGTATATCACATTAAGAACAGGGTGGTTATTGCTACGATAAACGGCGTTTATGAATATGATACTGCAAAGAAAAAATTTGTACGCCTAAAATTATTGGCCAACGCCATAAAAGGGATTTCGGTGCAGTATATGAAGGAGGATAACGACGGAAATATCTGGTTTGTAAGCAATAAGAAAGTGGGTGTTATTGATTTTAACCGGCCATCAGGCTCGAATCCTTTTAGTATTTTTTATCTGCCCGAATTAGATGGGAAAATAGTGGGTGGCTTCGAATCGATTTACCCCTTAGATAGTAAAAATATATTTATTGGTGCCAATAAAGGTGCCTATCATATCAATTATGAAAAGTACATCGAAAATATAACCAAACCCATTGTAGTGCTGGGGCAGATTAAACTGCTTGGTAAAAAAGACAGTTTGGTTTTTGGCGGCTATTTTGTAACTAAGGGAGTAATTTCGCCTAAACAGGACCAGCACGAAATACCAGAATACACCAATAACTTAAATTCCATGCATTTCGAATATTCCTCTACACTGTTCGAGCATGATAAAAACATTAAATTCAGTTATCAGCTGGTTGGTTTCGATAAGGAGTGGTCGGCATGGACTACAAAAAGTGAAAAGGATTATACCAATTTACCTGCCGGGAAATATACTTTCAATATTAAAGGAAGAACAGATATAGGCAATGAGTCGGAAGTGGTGGCTTATACTTTTGTTGTGCTGCCGGCCTGGTACAATACCATATGGATGAGGATTTTTTACCTGATTTTGATTGTGCTGTTAATCAGGTTGATTATCAGATGGCAAAAGCGGAAACACATTAAAGAGCAGGAGCGGATGAGTTACCTGCATCAACTGGAGCTGGACCGGAATGAAAAGGAAATTGTTAGGCTGCAGAACGAAAAGTTAGAGGCTGATGTAAACTACAAGAATAAAGAACTTTCCAGCATGACCATGCACCTGGTACAGCGGGGCAAGGTATTGGCCAAAATTAAAGAAGTGATATCGGCTGTCATTAAAAACCACGATATAAATGAGAGCTCACCTAGTTTCAGGCACCTGATCAGGCTGATCAGGGATGTGGAAAAGAAGGACCAGGAACTGGATCATTTAAGCGTTCACTTCAATCATGTAAACACCGAATTTTTTAATAAACTCAAAGACCTCTATCCGGATTTAAGTCAGAACGATTTAAAGTTTTGTGCCTACCTATCCATGAATCTTTCATCAAAAGAAATGGCGCAGCTGATGAATGTAACCATAAAAGCCATCGAAGTGGGCCGATATCGCTTAAGAAAGAAGCTTCAGCTCAAGCCTGAAACTAATTTATATGAGTTCCTGATTGATATTGCCCGTCAAAAAACACCTTAAACCGATGTTTTTGTTACAATAAAAAACATTTTTTGTTAAAACCAATTAAGTGTCTGATATTCAGTTATCTTGTATTTTCCTTGTAGGGCTTATGTAGGCCTAAAATTCTGTTTTTTAGGTTAATTGAGGGCTTCTGTATGGTTTGTGTAGTAGCGCCAAATTGTTCTATTGCACTGCACCGCTATAGATTTGATTTATGAAACGGGCTACCAAGAGCCCCGGTCATTAACTAACCAAATATTAACTTAAAACTAATTTCTATGAGAGGAAGATTTACATTCGTATTCTTCATTTACTGTATCATGGCATTTCCGCTGGCCTTAATGGCACAAGATATTCCGGTTACAGGAAAAGTAACAGAACAAAATGGTAGCCCTTTACCGGGTGTAACAGTTAAGCTCGATGGAACTACCAGGGCGGCATCTACTGATGCCAATGGTGTTTTTAGCATTCAGGCACCTGTTGGAGGCAAATTAACCATCAGTTTAATTGGTATGGCGCCACAAACGGTAACTATTCCGGCAGGCGGCCGTATTAATGTATCGCTTACAGCCGATTCGAAAGATTTAACAGAAGTAGTGGTGGTGGGTTATGGTACCCAAAAGAAAAGTGTGGTAACGGGAGCAATTTCTAGCGTTAAGGCTTCAGATTTAGAAAATCAACCTGTGGTTCGTATCGAGCAATCATTACAGGGCAGAACCTCAGGTTTAACCATTGCGGCAACGTCTGGCCAGCCAGGTTCAAGCTCAACCGTACGTTTAAGAGGTTTTACTTCTTTTGGTAATAGCAAAAACGATCCGCTTTGGGTAATTGATGGTGTGGTGATTGATGCAGGTGGTATTGGCTATTTAAACCAGGATGATATCGAATCAATCGAGGTACTTAAAGATGGTGCTTCTGCCGCCATTTACGGAACACGTGCTGCTGCGGGTGTTATTTTGGTAACCACCAAAAAAGGTAAGGCAGGTACGCTGAACATTAACTACAGCGGTTATTACGGCACACAGGCGCCAGCTAAAAGATTAGACTTGTTGGATGCTACACAATATGCAACTTTGCGTAACCAGGCACTTGTTAGTGCAGGTAAAGCCCCGGCATTTGCCAATCCTGCAGCATTAGGTGCGGGTACAGATTGGCAGGATTTGATTTTTAACAATAGTGCTCCGAAGCAAAGCCATGAGTTTAGCGTATCTGGAGGAAGTGAGAAAGCAACTTATTTTACCTCTTTTGGTTATACCGATATTAAGGGGATTGTAGCAACACCTATTTCTAAATTTAACAGGGCAAATGTGCGTATCAATACCTCATTCAAGCCCATTAAAGGTGTAACATTTGGCGAAAATTTAGGTTATAGCCACGGGGTTAACAGTGGTATTGGTGAGACTAACCGTGAGTTTGGTGGCGTATTAAGTTCGGCAATTAATTTAGATCCGATTACGCCTTCTATTATTACAGATCCGGCTTCACAATCGGCTTTTTTCCCTTCGGCTACAGGCAATCCGGTACAAAATGCTGCAGCAACCAGAAATGGTGATGGGCAACTTTTTGGGATCTCGCCGTATGTACTACAGGAAATGAAGAACCCTCTGGCTATGATCCAGAACAGATTAGGGAACTATGGCTACGACCATAACATTGTAGGTAATGTTTTTGCCGATTTGGAACCTATAAAAGGTCTGCACATTCGTTCATCGTTGGGTACAAAAATGGCTTTTTATGGAAGTAACTCATTTACCCCGATAGCCTATTACAATACTTCAACACCTATTAACCAATCTTCGTTATCAAGAGAGAATACCTATGTAATTAACTGGAATCTGGAGAATACGATCTCGTACAATAAGGTGATAGATAAACATAATTTCACCTTCCTATTGGGTCATGGTGAGTATAAAGATGGCAACCAGCGCAGGGCAACTGTAGTGTACAATAATGTACCTGCAAAAACTTTCGATGAAGCATCTTTCAGGTACAATGCCTTGCCTGCCGATAGAACAAACAGTAGCGGTGGCGATGGTACCGATCATAGAATCAACTCACTTTTTTCGAGAATCCAGTATAACTATGGTGAGAAATATCTGTTTTCTGCCTTAATCAGACGTGATGGATCATCAAGGTTTGGAGGTAATAATAAATTCGGTTACTTCCCTTCAGGTTCAATAGGATGGGTACCTACTTTAGAAAACTTCTTCCCTAAAAATGATGTGCTAACCTTCCTGAAAATTCGTGGAAGTTATGGTATTACCGGAAATGATGGTATTGGCGATTTTCCTTATATCCCAATTGTAGGGGCAGGAGGAGATCGTAATTACGTATTTGGTTCTACAAATGAAACCGTTTATGTAGGGTATAGCCCAGGTGCTCCGGCCAATCCTGATCTGAAGTGGGAAGAAACCCGTCAGGCAGATATTGGTATCGATGCAACGCTATTCAAGAACTTAACCTTAACCGTTGATATTTATGATAAGAAAACCACGGGTATTTTACAAAACCCACCAATACCGGGATATGCTGGTTACGGAAGTTTTGCGCAAAACGTGGCAGATATCCAAAACAGGGGCTTGGAGATTGAGTTGGGCTATAGAAATAAAATCGGTCAGTTAGATTTTGGTGTAAACGGAAACATTTCGTTTTACAAAAACAAAGTTACGCAGTTACTTCCCGGCAACCTTTTCTTAGAAGATAATAGCGCAACCTTCCAGAATTTTGGAAACATTACCAGAACAGGTTTAAATCTGCCTTACCAGCAATATTATGGTTACCAGTCTTTGGGTATTTTCCAAAGTCAGGCCGAAGTAGACAGTTATTTTGGAGCTGATGGTGTAACCAAATTACAACCCAATGCAAAACCTGGTGATTTAAAATTTGCCAACTTAACTAACGATAACATCATCAATCCTGATGACCGTACTTATTTAGGTAATCCAAACCCAACCGTAAGTTATGGTATCACGATTAATCTAGGTTACAAAAACTTCGATTTTACTGCTTTCGGCAGTGGTTCGGGCGGCAATCAAATTTTTCAGGGCTTAAGAAGGTTAGATATTGCTACAGCAAATTACCAAAGCAAATATTTAGATGCATGGACCCCAAGTAATACCGGAGCATCCCTTCCACGCATTGTTGATGGCGATCCAAATGGTAACTACTCTAAATTTACTAACCTGTATCTGGAAAGTGGTAATTTCTTCAGGTTAAGAACCATGCAACTGGGTTACTCATTGCCTAAAAACATCATTAGCAAATGGGGCATGAAAAAACTTCGGGTTTATGTGCTTGCAGAAAACTTATTTACGATAACCAAATACACGGGTTACGATCCTGAATTGGGCGTAACTGCCGATTCTGGTGGTGGTGCACAATACGGTATTGATCGTGGTGCTTATCCACAGGCAAGGGCATTTTTGTTTGGCTTAAATGTTGGATTTTAATATAATTTAAATCATGATGAAAAAGAATTTTTTATACTTTACAGCATTTGTACTTTCTGTATCGTTGGGTTCGTGCAAAAAGGATTTGGAAGTAAATCCGCAGGACCGTATAACTTTAGATAATTATTATAAAACACAAGCCGATGCCTTTACGGGTTTGGTGGCCATATACGATAGGTTTGCTTACCAATCAGGTGGCTTGTACGATAAATCGGCTGTCATGAGTGTTGCAGGCGATGATCAGCTTGCAGGTGGGGGCGGCCCAAGTGATATTAACGATTTGCAGGTTATGCAAACCTATACACTTAATGCCAGCACAGGTCCTCAGGGTTACCTTTGGAGCAGAGGATATAGCGGAATTTATAGAGTGAATGTTCTGCTGCAAAAAATTGTAGATATCCCGATGGATGCGACCTTAAAAGCAAGGTATATTGCCGAAGCCAAAGCCATGCGTGCAGCGTTTTATTTCGATCTGGTTACCTTCTTTAAAAATGTGCCAATTATAGAAGGCACGGTTGATCCAAAAGATTTATACAATGTTGTTCAGGCTGCACCAGCTGCAGTGTATGCTTATGTAGAGAAAGATCTTGCTGATGCCATTCCAGGATTGCCAAATACAGTTCCGGCTGCTACAGAAGGTGGCCGCTTAACTAAAGGCGCTGCACAGGCCTTACTGGGCAAGGTTTTATTGTACCAGAAAAAATGGCAGGCAGCTGCAGATCAGTTTGCTGTGGTAAACGGCACTGCACCTGGTGTTTCACCTTCGGTTTATGGCTACAAGCTTATTCCTAATTTTGGTGATTTGTGGAAACCAAGCAATAAATTCAATTCAGAAGCCATTATAGAGTTTGTGCACAGCAATAAATCTAACGGTAACTGGTCTGCAGCCGGTAATAGCGAAGGCAATTTATTATCCATCACAACGGGCCCACGTGGATACAGTAAAACGGTTTCTACTGCTCCTGATTATTTTAGCGGCTATAGTTTCCTTGTATTTACAAAAGCCTTTTTTGATTTCATCCATTTCGATCCGAGAAATGCGGCCACGGTAGCCAACTTAGATAGTTTGCAAACTAATGGTATTGCCAAGTACACTGCCGGGTACAATAACACAGGGTATTTCTTTGCCAAGTACATGGGCTTAACTACCCAGGCAGCCGCAAATACACCAGAGTTAAATTTCGGAATAGATGAATACGAAATCCGTTTGGCCGATACTTATTTAATGGAGGCTGAAGCTTTGATGAATGCCGGTGCGGCAGTAGGGGCAGGTTCAAGGGCTTATGCTTTGCTTAATGCCGTTCGTGCAAGGGTAGGACTAAATCCGGTTGCCGTAACACAGGCCAACATTGAAAAAGAAAGAAGATTGGAACTAGCAGGCGAAGGCCAGCGTTTTCCTGACCTTGTACGTTGGGGCAAAGCTGCTGCAACATTGGCTTCGAAAGGTTTCATTGCTGGTCGTCACGAAGTTTTTCCTATTCCGCAAGGCGAATTGAATAACACCAAAATCGAGCAGAATAAAGAATGGGGTGGTACCAAATAAAATCTCATCTATGCACGCTTAATGTTTAATTGTTAACAGGGAGAAAGCGAAATCTTTCTTCCTGTTTTTTTTAATCTGATTATCATTTATCTATGCTTTCTACCAAAGCGTTTCGCCTTTATATTATTGCTGTTTTTACCTTTCCTTCCTTTGCTGTTATTGCCCAAAACCAGCCTGAAGTTTGGCTGACCAAAGCAGATCGGTCTGTTTTATTCGCCAGGCAGGCAGCCGCTTTAAGTTTTACGGCTACAAAAAACAATTGGCCAAGCATTACCGTAAACGATAAAGAAACCTATCAAACTATCGATGGTTTTGGTTATGCTTTAACCGGTGGAAGTGCACAACATATCATTAAAATGTCTGCACAGGCCAGGGCTGCCTTACTCAAAGAATTATTTGCTACTGATGGAAACAACATTGGGGTAAGTTACATCAGGCTAAGCATTGGCGCTTCCGATTTAAATGAAAAAGTATTTTCGTATAACGACCTTCCCGAAGGACAAACCGATTTAACGCAGGCTAAATTTGACCTGGGCCCCGATAAGGTGGATGTGATTCCGGTAATGAAGGAAATCCTGGCCATAAACCCAAAGCTAAAAATTATGGGTTCGCCATGGTCTCCCCCCTTATGGATGAAAACCACTTACGATGCCCGTGGCGGGATGTTAAAACCCGAATACTACGATGCTTACGCCAGATATTTTGTGCGGTATGTACAGGAAATGCAAAAAGAAGGAATCCCTATTGATGCGGTTACCGTTCAAAATGAACCTTTGCACCCCGGGAATAACCCTAGCTTGCTGATGGTTGCACCAGATCAGGCACTTTTTGTAAAAAAATTCTTAGGCCCTGCCTTTGCCAAGGCCAATATCAAAACCAAAATTATTGTTTATGACCATAATGCCGACCGGCCCGATTACCCGATTAGCATTTTAGATGATCCTGAAGCCAAAAAATATATCGATGGATCTGCCTTTCATTTGTACGGGGGAAAGATCGAAGCTTTAAGTGATGTGCACAATGCCCATCCTGATAAGAATATTTATTTCTCGGAGCAAATGGTCGTAGAACAGCCAGATGCTACAGATATTAAAATTGTGAATCCCGTTAGACGCTTAATTATCGGGGCTACCCGTAACTGGAGCAAAAATGTGCTTGAATGGAATTTAGCTGCCGATCCTGAAAATAAACCTTATACCGACAGGGGCGGTTGTTCGATGTGCCAGGGTGCAGTAACGATTGATCAAGATACCTATAGCAGGAACCTGGCTTATTATTCCATTGCGCATGCTTCTAAATTTGTACGGCCAGGTGCTGTTCGGGTAGCTACAAATGATTTGACCGATCTGCCCAATGTTGCCTTTAAAACCCCAGATGGTAAACATGTTTTAATTGTAGCCAATAGTGGAAAAAACGCCAATACCTTTAACATTGGTTTTAATGGCAAAATGCTCGTCGCAACACTCGATAAAGGATCTGTAGCCACTTATATCTGGTAATTCTCTAAAACCTAATCTTATTTTTATGTCTTTCACAAAATCGATATTATATATTTTTCTGCTCAGTACCGTTTCGTTTACAGGGTTTAGTCAGGGTTTTTTAAAAGCCGATGGTAAAAGAATAGTGAACCAAAAAGGGGAGAATGTTTTACTCCGTGGTTTTGGTTTAGGTGGCTGGATGTTGCAGGAGGGTTATATGCTCAAAATCAATAAAGAGGCACAACAGTATCGGATTCGCGAGCGCATAGAAGAATTGATGGGCCCAAAACAAACCCAGGAGTTTTACGATGCCTGGCTGGCTAATCACATGCGTAAAATCGATGTCGATTCGATGAAACGCTGGGGCTTTAATTCCATCCGTCTCCCTATGCATTACAATCTGTATACCTTGCCGGTAGATAAAGAACCTGTTGCCGGTAAAAATACCTGGCTGGAAAAAGGCTTTGCTTTAACCGATAGTCTGTTATCCTGGTGTAAGGCCAATAACATGTACCTCATTTTAGATTTACATGCTGCACCCGGCGGACAAGGAAATGATCTAAACATCGCCGACCGTGATCCCTCCAAACCGTATTTATGGGATAGTGAGGCTAACCAGGAAAAAACCATAGCACTTTGGAAAAAACTGGCCGAACGATATAAAGATGAACCTTACATTGGTGCATACGACATTTTGAATGAGCCTAATTATGGTTTCACCAATCCTGAAGAAGATAAAAACGGAACGAAAGAAAAAGTGAATGCGCCTTTGCGTAAGTTAATGGTCGAGATTACCAAAGCCATCCGTGAAGTTGATCAAAAACACATCATTATTATCGAAGGAAATGGCTGGGGGAATAATTACAATGGTATTTTCCCGCTTTGGGATAAAAACATGGTGCTGAGTTACCATAAATACTGGAATTATAATGATCAGGCTTCAATAGCCCATATTATTAAAGCCAGAGATGAACAGAATGTTCCGGTTTGGCTGGGCGAAACGGGCGAAAATTCGAATGTTTGGTTTACGGATGCCATCCATCTTTTAGAAAAAAATAATATCGGCTGGTCCTGGTGGCCATTGAAAAAAATCGGCGGCAACAACCCGATGGAAATTAAATCCAATCCTAATTATGATGCACTGGTAAAGTACCTGAATAACGGTGGAAATAAGCCTAAAGATAGCAATGTGTACAGCGGTTTAATGGAGCTGGCTATTTATTCGAGATTAGAAAACACCATCATCCACCACGATGTGATCGATGCCATGATCCTCCAGCCCTTTAGTAATGAAACCAAACCTTTCAAGACCAGTTTAATTAAAAATAAAAGTATAATTTATGCTGTAGATTACGATTTAGGTAAAAATGGCAAAGCTTACTTTGATACAGATACAGCCGATTACCATACCTCAACCGGAAAACGAAGTGCAGGTAACCGCGGCCGGATTTACCGGAATGATGGTGTAGATATTGCAAAAGATTCTACACAGTACGAAAAGTATTATGTAAACCATATCGAAAAAGGAGAGTGGTTACAGTACACCATAAATGTGTCGCAAAAAGGAACCTACACGTTAAAAATAAATGCTGCAGCCGATAATGCCGCAGGCAGGGTTAACATTATTGTTGATGGTAAAAAAGTTGCCCAGGATATTGTGATCCCGAATACCGGAGACCCTAAAAAGTTTAGCACTTTTGAGGTTAAAAAGGTCGCTTTAAAAGCAGGTAAACAAAAAATTAAGATTTTAACCGCTGCAGGCGGTTATAATTTTGGTTATATTCAATTCGTAAAATAAAAACAAAACATCATCTTGAAAGGCGCAAAACGTATCCTGTTTATTTTAGGGGCAATTGCCGTTGCAATCATCGTGCTGTCGAGATGTATGAATGTGGCTGATCAATTACCCGTAGATGTAAGGGGTGAGGCCTATACCGGAGCGGCGACCTGTGTGAAATGCCATAAAGATTTATCACAGTCTTATGCGCATAGTGCGCACGGACTTACCTCTAAACCTGTGGTAGATGCACAATTGTTAAAGGTTTTTGCACCCGATTCGAACAGCTTTTTATTCAGCGCACACCAAAAAGTGGTGATCGAAAAAAGAGATAGTGGTATTTTTCAGGTGGCTTATCAGGATGGCCAAGCAGTTCGTTCCCAAAAATTCGATATCGAATTCGGCTCGGGCGAAAAGGCTTTTACTTATGCTTATTGGCAGGGAAAGAAATTGTATGAATTGCCTTTATCGTACTTTTCTGCCATTCAGAATTGGGCCATCAGTCCTGGTTTTCCGAAAGAAAGCTTTTATTATGACCGGGCGATAACCAGCCGCTGTCTGGAATGTCATGCTTCCTATGTAGATATTAAGCTCACTCAAACATCTACTTTTTCAAAAGATGAGGAAATGGAGAAAGGTTCTATCATTTATGGTATAGATTGCGAGCGCTGTCATGGTCCAGGCAAACAGCACGTGGTGTTCCATATGGAAAATCCCGAAGAAAAGACAGCAAAATTCATCACCCTGTTTAAAACACTTACGCGTAAACAGAAAATGGATGTTTGCGCCGTTTGTCATTCGGGCAATACTTTGGTGGCACAGCGATCTGTATTCGGTTTCCAGCCCGGCGACGATCTGGATGCCTATTATTCGCAGGATTTTACAGGTTTTGGTGGAGGTAATATTGATGTACACGGTAATCAAAGCGCCATGTTACAGGGAAGTAATTGTTATCGGAAAAGCGAAAACATGACTTGCCAATCGTGCCACAATTCACACGAAAATATTAAAGGGAATTTAAGCCTTTACTCGCAGCGTTGTATTAATTGCCACAAAAGCACCAATCACAGCAAAATCACTTTAGCAAAAGGAGCGCTCAGTAGTAATTGTATCGACTGTCATATGCCTAAAGAATCTTCAAAATTGATCAGCTTTCAGCAGGCGGGTAAAGATCATTTAAGTCCATACCGGTTACGCTCACACCATATTGCCATTTATCCCGTTATTAATAAGTAAAAACCAAACTTGTATTAAGAAATTCACCGTTACCCATTAATAGGGCTGGGATTTCGTACATTTGGTTTCCACCTTAAAAATTAGATAGTAGCCGATATGCTCATAAAATACTACTTAGCTTTATTCTCCCTTCTTTTTCTCTCCACAACTATTTTTGCTCAAAAAAAAATTACCCTTAGCGGTACCATTCGCGATGCAGGTACAGGCGAAACATTAATTGGTGCAACGGTAAGGATTTCCGGCGCTTCTACAGCTGCAACCTTAACCAATAATTATGGTTATTTTGCATTAACACAAACCGAAGGTACCTATACCGTGGCGATAAGTTATACGGGTTATACATCCGTTGTTAAAACCATCAATCTAACAAAAGATACCAAGTTAAATGAGGAATTAAAGAGTGCAAACGATTTAGACGAAGTGACGGTAAGTGCCAATAACCGTAAAAACGACAACGTTAAAAGTGCACAGATGGGCCTGGAAAGGATTGATATGAAATCGCTTAATTCTATCCCGGTGCTGCTTGGCGAAAAGGATATCTTAAAAACCATCCAGCTGTTGCCCGGCGTAAAATCAGGCGGTGAAGGGAATACAGGTTTTTATGTTCGTGGCGGTGCCGCCGATCAGAATCTAATTATTCTGGATGAGGCTGTCGTGTATAACTCATCACACTTACTTGGCTTTTTCTCTACTTTTAATGCCGATGCCATAAAAGATGTAAGTTTATACAAAGGTGGCATGCCTGCACAATATGGGGGTCGTTTATCGTCGGTTTTAGATGTTAAAATGGATGATGGGAATAATAAAGAGTTTAAATTTCAGGGTGGCATTGGTTTAATTGCTTCGCGTTTAAAAGCAGAAGGACCGATTGTAAAAGACCGGGGTTCCTTTATGGTGAGTTTCCGCAGGACTTACATCGATCTGTTTTTAAGGGCTTCGCCAGATTCATCTGTTAACGGCAGTACCTTAAATTTTTACGATATTAATGCCAAGGCGAATTATAAAATCAATGATAAAAATACCATTTACATTTCCGGCTATTTCGGTAAAGATAATATCGGTGTTAAAGACCTGTTTGAGAACAACTGGGGGAATGTAACCACTACCATCCGCTTAAACCATATTTTTAACGACCGTTTGTTTTCCAATACCTCGTTAATTTACAATAACTATAATTATACCGTTCGCTTGCTAAATGATGCCACCAATTTTAAGGCCACCTCATTGGTACGCGATTTTAACTTTAAAGAAGATTTTCAGTATTTCAGCAATAAACATACCCTTCGTTTTGGGGTAAATGCCACACAACACCGCATCTCTCCGATCGATATCGACAGCGATGAAGCATCGCAGGTGAATTCGCTTACACAGGAAAGGCGTTACGGGATCGAATCGGCTGCTTATATTTCCGATGAGTGGGCGGTAAACGAACATTTAAACTTTCTATATGGTGTGCGTTTGGCGGCTTTTTCTTTAATGGGTCCTGGTAATTTTAGCACCTATGATGCTGATGGAAATATCGTATCGACTGAAAATGTAGCTAAGGGTAAATTCCATAAAAATTACTTTAATCTCGAGCCACGTTTTTCGGTGAGTTATCTGTTTAATGAAGAAAATTCGATTAAGGCTTCCTACAACCGCAATACACAAAATGTACATATTTTAACTAACGCCACTTCTAGTTCGCCAACCGATCAGTATGTGTTGAGCAGCAATAATATCAAGCCCGAAATAGCCGACCAGGTGGCTTTGGGTTATTTTAAAAATATCCAGGATAACAATTATGAACTCTCAGGAGAGATTTATTATAAGTGGCTTAAGAATCAGATCGACTATAAAAATGCAGCTGAATTATTAGCCAACTCCAATGTAGAATCAGAACTTTTATACGGAGTAGGCAGGGCTTATGGAATGGAGTTGTTTTTTAAGAAAAAATTTGGCAAGCTGAACGGTTGGGTGGGTTATACCTTATCGCGCACGGAGCGTAAGTTTACAGAACTTAATGATGGTAAATATTTTCCGGCAAGGCAGGACCGTACACATGATATCTCAGTGGTTGGTATTTACAACATGAACAAACGGTGGACTTTCTCTTCAAGCTTTATTTACAGCACAGGTAATGCCGTAACCTATCCTGCAGGAAAATATAGCGTTGGCGGACAAATGGCCTACTATTATACGCAAAGAAATGCGGGGCGTATGCCTTACAACATGCGCTTAGATGTGAGTGCAACTTTAGAAGGAAAGGTGAGGAAGAAATACCAGTCGAGCTGGAATTTTGGTATCTATAATTTGCTGGCCCGAAAAAATCCTTACGCCATTGAGTTTATTACCGATCCGGATCATCCAGGCAAAACTGCTGCACAGCAAACCTCGTTATTCGGTCTTATTCCATCAATTACCTGGAACTTTAAATTTTAAAAGGATGAAAAAACTGATTATATACTTTTCGCTGTTTGCTTTCTGTTTAACAGGTTGTAAGAAAATTATTGAAATTGATACGGAAAATGCCGATCCTCAGCTGGTAATTGAAGGTAGAATTAACGATTCGCTGATCGATCAGCAGATTAAGATCAGCAAAACCATCGGTTACACCGAAACCAATATTTTTCCGAAAGTTTCGGGTGCTTCAGTTACGGTTACCGATAGTAAGGGAAATATTTTTGTATTTAAAGAAGCTGGCACCCCCGGCACTTATATTAACAAGATGAAGGGTGTACCCGGCGTTACTTATAATTTAAATGTTACTGCCGAAGGACAAACTTACACGGCCAGTTCGAAAATGCCCAATGTGGTTAAAATGGATTCGATAGGGGTGATCAAAAACTTTTTCTTTGGGAGAGAGCGTAAAACCGCTGCGGTATTCTTTAAAGATCCGGCTAACGAAACCAATTTTTATCATTTCAACCTGTATGTTAATGATATTTTATCAGAGCGTTTTTATGTAAATAACGATCGTTTAACAAATGGAAACGACTTAAGGATTCAGTTATTTTTTAAACCACCTACCAACGATCACGACAGTGATGAGTTGAATTCGAACGATAAGATTAAAATAGAAATGGAGTGTATCGATTCGAATATTTTCGATTATTGGTATGCTTTGAGTCAGCAATCTAACCGTGGGCCAAACCAGGGTACCACTCCGGCCAACCCAACTTCAAATATCTCCAATCAGGCTTTGGGCTACTTTAGTGCAAATACTTATCAGGTAATTACGGCCACCGTTAAATAAAATGATTTGGTGGTAGTTTAAATGATTAAAAACACCTGGTAATTTTTAGTGTTAAATAAATCATGAAAGTATTTATAAGTGGCAACATCGCTTCAGTTGGAATAAAAGAACTGGAAGAAAACAATATAACTATCACCCAATGGAAAGAAAACCGGCAGATTACAGCCGAAGAACTGATAGCGGCCTGCCAGGATCAGGATGCCTTAATCAGCGTGGGTCCGAATAAAATTAATGCTGAATTTTTAAAAGCCTGTAGCCATTTAAAGGTGATTGCACTGCACTCTGTAGGTTACGATCAGGTAGATGTAACTGCAGCCAAAAAACTGAATATCCCGATTGGGAATACCCCTGGGGTTTTGAGCGGAGCAACTGCCGATACTGCTTTTTTATTAATGCTTGCGGTATCGCGGAAGGCCTTTTTCGCACACAAAAAAATCATTAAAGGCGAGTGGAAAAACTATGAGCCCACACCCGAACTCGGGATTGAGGTGAACGGCAAAACCCTTGGGATTTTTGGCCTGGGGAAAATTGGACTGGAGATGGCCAAAAAATGTATAGGTGCTTATCAAATGCCGGTAATTTATCACAACAGATCGCGTAACGAAGAAGCTGAAAAAGAAATCGGTGCAAAGTATGTATCCTTCGAAACGCTTTTGGCACAAAGCGATGTGCTCTCTGTCCATACCGCACTAACCCCCGAAACCAAGGATAAATTTACACTTGATGTTTTTAAGCAGATGAAAGCCAATTCAATTTTCATTAATACGGCCAGAGGTGCTATCCATAACGAAAAGGATTTGATCAAGGCTTTAGAAGAGAAAATGATATGGGGAGCAGGTTTGGACGTAACGAACCCCGAACCGATGGATAAAAATAATCCTTTGCTGTCAATGGAAAATGTTGCTGTTTTACCACACATTGGCTCGGCTACCGAAGAAACCCGGGCAGCTATGGCCCAGATTATTGTTAAGAATATTGTGGCAGGATTGGAAGGCGAGAAGCTACCATTTGAGGTAGTTTAGGATGGATGATGGCAGAGGAAGATGGATGATGTAAAATGTAAGGGGTAAGAATGTAAGGTGGATGAGGGGCTAATCGATAGTTAAAATTCCGTCATCCATCTTACATTTTCCATTATTAAGCCATTGGCATTATGTTTTTATTCCATCATCCATCTTACATTTTCCATTTCAGCCATTGGCATTATGTTTTTATTCCATCATCCATCTTACATTTTCCATTTCAGCCATTAGCATTATATTTTTACTCCATAATCCATCTTACATTTCACATCACCCCTCTACTTAACCAGATACTTAAATACCGATCTTCCTAAATTTCCGTTGGCATCTATTCCTTCAATAATTACTTTATACTGGCCTTTACCATCTGCGTTATAATATTCGAACGAAGCATTACCGGTTGCATCAGTAACAACTTTTGGATTCCAATAAATGGTGGTTCTTAAATCGTTGCGGTTCGTGCTGGCAGGCACATCATATTTTGGAGAATAGAATTGTTTTTCTTTGTTGTAACCCTGTGGTGAAAAGGTTAGCTCATAGTATTTTGGTAACATATCCATCAACTGCGCTTTAGATATTTTAGTTCCTTTAGGCGCTTTCTTTTGATTGAATACAATTACCCCGTTTACATTATTTGCACGGTTTACCAGGCCTAAATCATCTCTTAAGAACACTTCAACAGATTCGAGCTGGTTAGCATCTAAAGTATTAATCTGGTTTACGTCAACATTCATCCCGTTAATAAAAATTCCCATGGGGATCTTTTTACCCTGGTTATAATCTCTCGTCACATAGAAATTATTATCCACAAAGGTTACACCCGGTAACATGCCCTGTAAACAGTTAATCAGTAAACCGCAACCTTTTAGTCTATCGCCGCTCACTTCATGGTCGGCCATTTGGCTCAGTCCACTTAAGGCCGGGTAATCTTTATGGCTGACTTTCGGAATTACCGCCGCTTTAATATTTACGTCTTTCAAAGTATGTAAATAAGCATATTGTCTTTTGCTGTTATCTAAATAACTGGTTAGCGCACTATCAATATTTAAAACCTCCTCAGCTGCACTAAAGTTTCTGGTTAGTGTAGGCACTGGCGCACCATTTAAGCTTAAGGTCATGTTTTTATAGTTTACATTGTACTTAGCCGTAATGGTAACTTTAGATGAGTCGTTAAACATCAGGTTTTGGAATTTAAAATTCCCTACAGGATCTGTGGTCGCTTCTAAATTAAAACGTTTGTCGGGAATGGATAATAACAATGCTCCTTTTCTAACCGGGATGCCATTATTCTGTCTTAAAATACCCGAAATTTCGATGCCTTGTTCGGGTAAGAAATCAATTTTAGGTAATTTATTGGCAATAATATCAGTGTATTTAAAACTGCGATAGCCCTGGGTAAGCAACAATACATCTAAATCTGCATTTTTCTTCGCATCGGGTGCATTAAAGTAATAATTTGCTTTTTCGATATAACCTTTAACATCGCTGCTTAATAATAGTCCTGTTAATATGGTACTGGTTGCATCTTCGTTTGATGGAACCTTCGACTCATCTACAACAGCTACCGAGAAGCTACCTTCTACCGGAGCGCCATCTTTTTTAGCCGCCACATTTATTTTAACCTTTTTCTTAATTCCGTAGGTGGTGGCAGCACTGGTTAAGGCTACTGCCATGGTGTTTTTATGCTGAACAAAAACCAATCGCTCACTTAGTGGTTTACCAAATTCATTAAACAGGGTAAATTGAGCAATTCCATTCGGGAATTTAGATTTAAGTACGGTGGTATTGTATTCTTTATTTGATAATGCGGTTTGGGCACCATAGCAGATTACACCTTTACTCTGCGCAATTAAATAAAGCTTTTTACCTTGGTTTTGCTCAAAGAAAGCATCATTTGCTGCAATTTTTATGGCTATATTATCTGCACTGCTGTTATCTATATTTACCGCAACGCCATTTGCAGCAACTGCAGGCAAATTATAATTTTGAGTGCTACCGTCGGCATAGGTAACTGCCGCTTTGTAGGTTTTTCCGTTTTCCGCCAATAAGCTGAAACTACCCATCCCTAAATGCTGCGCAGTAAAAGTAGCTACAGTTTTGCCATCATTATCAGTTACCGTGCCTTTTGAGTTAATGCCTAAACCATCACTTTTAATAGCTTTAAAGGCTACTTTGTTGCTTAGGCCGGCAATTAAACTTCCGCCTTCGGGGAAAAATTGAAAATCTTTGCTTACGATCGCGTTTTTAAGCTGAAAGCTACTGTTGGCCACATCTTTATCGGTGGTATTAATGCTGGTAATCAGTTCGCCTTTTTGTAATTGATATTCTGCCTTTTGTGCATTGCTCATGGCTATTGTTAAATAACCGCTGGCATCTGTTGTGCCCCTTCCTTTGGCAATAACCGTATAACTCGTTACCACTTGCCAGCTTACATTTTTATTGGCGTAGGGTTTATTGTTGGCATCTTTAAATTGTACGCGTGCATCAATTTTTTCTAACTTATCGGTAGAGGTATTTTTATAAGTGATATGGGTTTTTACTTCCTTGTCGATTGCTTCTCCCACATAAAAAGTCTTGTTAAAATAAGCCGGATCTTCAGTGTTAAGCATCCATAAGGTATACGCCCTGATGTGGTAATTTCCTTGTTTATAGTTGATCTGATCTAAAGGGAAGCTGCCATAGGCAAAACCACCTGTAATGGGTAATTTTAAGGTCTGGATAAGCGAATCTTTCTGGTTAATCACATCCACATAAATGATTTTACTAATTGCAGATAAGAAATTCTGGTTTTCGGTAACGTAGGCTTTAAACCAAACGGTATCGGCTACCGCGTAATATGGTTTGTCAAAATGAAGATAAATCTTTTCAGCAGGATAATCGCTCAATACCTTATTCGTTTTGGTAATGATGCTGTTTATGCTGATGGTATCGGTTTGGGCCGAAGAAGAAAAACTTAGTGCTGATAAAAGTGAAAGTATTATAAACGATAATCTAAAAATCTTCATGGATTGGATATTAAATGCTAAGCCCGTAAATATATCCAATTATAAATAGAGCACATAAAATGTGATGATGTTTAACATTTTTTTACAAAAAATCCAATGTTCATTGTTCTCGTTTGTAACGAAGATGGGGAGAGAAGGGCGATTTTATCACCACGAAATAGTTGATAGCCACATTACAGATGTGGTTCTCGCTATCATCGTCCTCGTTTGTAACGAGGATGGGAGAAGAAGGGCGATTTTATCGCCACGAAAATAGTTGATAGCCACATTACAAATGCGGGTCTCTTTAATACTCTGCATACCGTCGTCCTGAACTCGTTTCAGGATCTTAAAACAACCGATAAGGATGCTGAAACAAGTTCAGCAGGACGATACATTGGAAGCCGTCATCAAAATATGTTCTAAAACAAAACCGGCCGCTATTTTAGCGGCCGGTTTTAAATTATGATGTTGTTTGCCTGTTATTTAAACTCGATTAAGAATTCTTCTTTAGGTGAACGTACCTTTTTAAGGTTTACCAGCCAGTCGCCGGCTTCGTCTCTATTCCCTAAAGGCAATAGGGTAACACTTTTTAGACCTTTTTTATCTAAACCTAAAAGTTCATCTAAAGCCGGACCATTAAAGCCTTCCATTGGAGTAGCATCAACTTTTAACAAAGCGGCTTCTGCAATAGCAATACCAAAACCGATATAAGCCTGACGGGCTGCATGGTTAAAGTTTTCTTCTGCAGTTCTGGATAAGATCATACCCTTTAACTGTGCTTTGTATGCATCAGTTCCGCTTTCTGGTAAGCCACGCTCCGCATTCATTCTGCTGAAAACGGCATCAATACCTTCTTCTGTATAGTTTTCGTTAGCGGCAAAAATCAATAGGTGAGAAGAATCGATCACCTGCGACTGGTTAAAAGCAATCGGTGCAATTTTCTCTTTTAACTCCTGGTTGGTTACCACGATAACTTTAAATGGCTGTAAACCTGATGATGTTGGTGCCAAATGTGCTGCAGCAATAATTTTGTCAACCTTTTCTTGTTCAACAGGTTGACCGTTCATTTTCTTAACGGCATAACGCCAGTTTAGGGCATCTATTAAGCTCATATTTTTGAAGATTATTTTTAAATTTTATAGGGCAAATATGCAGATAAGCGGTAAGTCTAATGTTGATGTATGGTAAGAAAATTTTTTGCCTGGTCTCGGTTGACTGAAGGGAACGGTAAGGAGGGATTTTTCTTAGCCGTTGACTTCAGTCAACGGGAATATTTAATAGAAATTAAGGTACAAACCTCAAATCGCTGCGTACCGGGAAGTGGTCGGATAATTTGGCCTGGGTAATTTTGTAATTTAATACTTCCAGTTCTTTAGAGGTGGCAATATAATCGATCTGAAAATTAGGGAATTTGCCATTATAGGTTTTGCCAAACCCGTTTCCCTTTTTAATAAAGCTGTTGTTTAATCCGGCAGTAATTTGAGTAACCACGTAAGATGCTGGCGTATCATTAAAATCGCCTGCAATGAGGTAAGGCGTTTTACAGGTGGCCATCTCCTTCTTCATAATATCTACCTGACCGCTACGTTTCAAAAAAGCACTTTTCAGCATTCTTAAAATCCGTTTAGATGGCTGGAGTTCGGTATTCATTTCCTTCACCTTATCCAGGTATTCGTAATCCTGTTTTTCGAAAGATATGGATTGAAAATGTACATTGTAAACCCTCAGGGTTTTTCCTTTAATGTTTAAATCGGTGTAAATACTCATGTTACCAGCCAAACCTTCAACAAAAGGGATTTTACCAGAATCTTTAATCGGGAATTTAGAGAATATGGCTAAGCCAGTGGCTTCGTAATCATTTTTATTGGTTGGTACGAAGTAGTAGTATTTTGTATTCAAAAGTGCTTTTAAGCTGTCAACCGTGTCAAATGCGCCTTTATAACGGGTGAAAAATTCCTGAAAACAGATAATATCGGGATTTTGGTCTTTAACCACCTGAAGCATTTTTTCTTTTACCGATTCGGTATTGTCCTGGCCGTATAATTTAAAACTATGCACGTTATAAGTCATCATTCTGATGCTGTTTTCTGGTTTTTCTACGCCACCTTCATCACCTCCAATGGCAAAGGTGGCCTTTAACGTTTTAGCACCAAGCGCAATAATTAAAATGGTGGCGATTGCGAAAACCCATTTTTTGCTTAAAAACCACCAAACCAGAAAGATAATATTAGCAAATAAAACAAAAGGGTAGGCCAGTCCGAAAAAAGCAATAATGGTGTGCGCTCTTGGATCCATATTACCGGCGAGAACCCCCAAAAGCATCGCAATTGCCAATGCAACAGCAATAGGCAAAAGGAGTTTATCCATAAAACTATATTTCTTTTTTTTTGTGGCCATTAATCTTTACTTGCCTTAAATAGTTTTTCTTTTTCTACCGCCGTTAATTTATCGTATCCTGAGGTTGATATTTTGTCTAAAATGGCATCTATTTCCTGCTGAGAAACACCGCCTTTAAATTCGGGTTTTTTAACCGGTTTCTCATTCCGAACTACTTTTAGTTTCGGTTTGCGCTCAAAAATTTTGCTCCAGTCTCTTCCGCTTTGCAAACTTTTAATAAAGGTGAATCCTAAAAGTGCACCACCAATATGGGCTAAACTTCCACCTGCATTTACTGATCCGATGGCAATAAAATCGAGGATGAAATAGACAATGGCAATCCACTTAATTTTAACCTCACCAAAGAAAAGTAACATGATGGTGTAATTCGGTACCAGCGTTGCTGCGGCAAAAATAATGGCCATTACTGCGGCAGATGCCCCTACAATGGTTACGCCTGCTAATCCGCTGGCATAAAGCGGAAATATATTTAATGCGGCAACAGCAAATAAACCTCCAAATAAACCACCTGCCAGGTAAACAAAATGAAACTGACGGCTTTTTAAGAAATTCATAAAGATGTTGCCGAACCAGAATAAACCAAGCATATTGAACAGGATATGAAGAATCCCGTCATGAATAAACATATAGGTAAATATGGTATAAAATCGCTCAGGTAATTTTGAAATACTGGCAGGTAAACCTAAATAATCGCTTACAAATAAATCAACCGTGTTACCTTGGCCACTTAGCTTGCTAAATACCCCAATAACAGCGATAATTAAAAAGAGGATCACATTAATCCCAATGTAAAAGAACAATGGGTTGCCCGATTGAAAAACCTTGTATTTTAAATCTTTGAAAGTATTATTCATAGAGTGTATAAAATGTATCGTTTTTGTCTTTCCATATTTTAACCAGTATAAAGCCAATTAAAGCGCCCCCAAGGTGGGCATAATGGGCAATAGAATCGCCCTCAAACTGGGCAACACCCAAAGATAACTCTACTAAAATATAAATTGGTATAATATATTTTGCTTTTACCGGAACCGGAATAAACATAATTAGCAGCTCGGCATTTGGATAAAGCATGCCAAAGGCCACCAGTAAACCAAAAATAGCACCAGAGGCACCAACCATGCCGCCGAAATAAATGCTGCGTAACGTAACCGCCTGTGCCATTGAAAGTTGTTGTGTATTAAACTCTCCCTGAAATAATGCGGTAAGATTTATCTTTCCGTTATTAGTGGCACTACCGATAATCTGGTGTACTTCGTAAGCTTGTACGGCCCATTGTAATGCAAGTGCTCCTAATCCGGTAATAAAATAAAAGATAATAAATTTTTTGCCTCCCCATCTCGATTCTAACAAACTTCCAAAGGAATACAATGCAAACATGTTAAAAAAGATGTGTGCTATACCACCGTGCATAAACATATAGCTAATCGGCTGCCATAACTCAAACTTCGGAGAATCAAAATAATATACTGCTAACCGATCATCAAGGTGGAGCGTTGTTAGCAGGTAGCTAGCCACGAAAAATAAGATGTTAATAATCAGTAGGTTTTTTACTACTGGTGGAATATATATGTTATTCATTTAATTTTAAAAATCGGTTATTTTTTAAAAGGGTTAATCGACGCTAAACGCCTAACTCCAAATTTTTTTACCACCTCAGAAACCTAAGGGCATCTAAGTTTTGTATGACCGTTAATCGCCAGACTTCTCCTGAATTCCAGCTTAATACTCCAAACGCCCAACTCCAAACGCTTAACCGGGTTAATTGTTTAAACTGGTTAACTGTTTAGTTGGCTTCAACTTTTGCTATGCCAATCAATCTTCGGTCTTCCGACCCCTGACCTCCGACTTTTTCTCTTTAGTCTTCCGACCTCCGACTTTTCTATCCCTTCTCAAACTTCTTATCCAGTTCTGCCAAAGTAATGGTTTGGATAATCGGTTTACCACTCACGCTAAAGTTAGGTGTTTTACAGGCAAAAAGTTCATCAATCAAGGTATTCATTTCTTCCTGGCCAAGGCTTGTTCCTGCTTTAATGGCACTGTTTTTAGCTAAACTCCTGGCAAGGCTGTCGCGTTTGCTTAGTTTTAATTCTTGTTGCGAGTTTTTAAAGCCCTCAATCAATTGTTCAAATAACTGTGTTTCGTTAATGTTACTGCTACCCAGGTCCACCGGAACACCTTCTACTACCAACGTATTTTTACCAAATTCCCGTACATCGAAGCCTAAACTTTTTATATCATCCAGTAAACTTTTGGCCAGTTCAAAATCGTTGGCATTAAGTGTAATGGTTTGTGGAAATAAACTCTGCTGCGATGCACCTTTGCGGTCATCCAGATGTACGAGAAAACGTTCGTAAAGGATCCGCTCATGCGCCATTTGCTGGTCAATTACCATTAATCCCGACTTAATCTGCGAAACAATATAACGGTTGTGCAATTGCATATACTGCTTTTGCTTGGTTTCTAAAACAGTTTCATCCGCATAAATAGAGGTTTGCTCCACAATTGGCTGTTCTGTTATTTCGTAAAGCGAGCCCCAGTTTTTAGCACTCGGTTTGGCTTCATAATTTCTCGGTGAAGTAGCATAACCAGATGTAGAACTGCTATCGCTGGCAAAAGGATTAAAATCAGGATTGAAATTAATGCTGGGTGGTACAATATCTTCAACCGCTTTATGGGTAATCATATTGCTAAAACCAGTTTCCTGATCAAAATCTAAAGTTGGTGCAATGTTATACCGGCCAATGGAACGTTTTACGGCCGATTTCATGATGGCATAAATCGACTTTTCGTCCAGATATTTAATCTCTGTTTTAGTAGGATGTACGTTTACATCGATTTTCGACGGATCGATCTCAATAAACAGTACATAGAGTGGATAACTATCATCAGGCAGTAGCTCTTCAAAAGCAGAGCTTACCGCATGGTTTAAATAAGGATCTTTAATGAAGCGGTTATTCACAAAAAAGAACTGTTCGCCCCTGGTTTTCTTTGCAAAAGCAGGCTTGCCAATATATCCTTTGAGGTTAATAATGGTCGTTTCCTCTTCAACAGGAACCAAACGTTCGTTATAATTATTGCCAAAAAGGTGGACAATGCGCTGTTTTAAATTGCCTTTTGGCAGGTTAAAAATCTCGGTTCCATCATGGTGCAGACTAAAAAACACACCCGGATGTGCCAGTGCTACGCGTTGAAATTCATCCAGAATATGGCGCATTTCAACCGGATTACTTTTAAGGAAGTTTCTTCTGGCTGGCGTATTAAAAAATAGGTTTTTAATCGAAATCTGTGTCCCAGCTGAGGTGGCAACGGGTTCCTGATTGGTTACCTGTGCACCTTCTATTGAAATGCAGGTGCCAATTTCATCTTCATGCCTGCGGGTTTTCATTTCTACCTGCGAAATAGCCGCAATAGAAGCCATGGCCTCACCACGGAAACCCATAGTGCGGATGGCAAATAAATCTTCTGCTTTTTTTACTTTCGAGGTGGCGTGGCGTTCGAAACACATTCTGGCATCGGTAACGCTCATTCCACAGCCGTTATCTATAATCTGAATCAGTGCCTTACCGGCATCTTTTACTACCAGTTGAATTTTATCTGCGCCGGCATCTATCGAATTTTCGAGCAATTCCTTTACCGCTGAGGCAGGTCGTTGAACAACTTCTCCGGCAGCAATTTGATTGGCAACAGCATCAGGCAATAAGTGAATAATATCAGTCATGTATTATGGCAAAGTGAATTCGCTAAATTATGCAAAATAAGCTTAAAGAACCCGATTTGTTTAAAACTCAACATGTAAATGACTGTAGCTAAATAGAATTAATTGCCTGGTAAGCTTGTTTTTCTTGAGTTGTCATGCGGAGTGCCGTAAAGAATCTGTTTAAGGACGAATTAATTGCTTATATTTCAGTTTCTTATTTCATTTTTTTGAAAAGCAGGTTCCAGTGCCAGTCGGTTCGGGTAGTCCCGCTGTCCGCTAATTCCGATGAAGGATCGGAACCGCTTCCATCGGGTTTATTTGATAAAGGGCTGGCATTCTAAACCTGGTGACCATTCTCATAGATATGAAAAGGTGCTCTCTTGGTATTTAAAAGTTTCTCAGAGGTGCTAAACGGTAACTCGGATGTATTAAAAAGATTGTTAAGGGCTGAAAAACGTAGGTATGTTCCTCAAACGGGGGCAAATTAATTCATTTTGCATGAGATTGGCATTGAAATGACGCAAATAAGTCGCAGTTGAATGTAAACGCGATCCCTTACATTTGTTCAACGCAATCGTTAAAAACTATGAGATTATCAGATAAGGTAAAAGCGCTAAGAAGCCAGCATGGCTTTAGTCAGGAGGAACTCGCAAGGCAAACACAATTAAGCTTGCGGACTATTCAGCGTATTGAACAAAATGAAACCGAAGCAAGAGGAGATACTTTAAAAAGGTTGGCCCAGGTTTTTAATTTGAAACCAATGGAGTTAACCAGCCAGATTGAAAAAGAGCAGACTTATTTGATTCCTCTTTTAAATCTATCGGCCCTAAGTTTTATCATCTATCCAATATTGGGTTTTATTGTGCCTTTAATTTTATGGTATTTTAAACGTAATGGAGATGAAAAGCTAAATGAAACTGGTAAAAAATTGCTTAATTTTCAGGCCACATGGACATTGGCAGTATCTTTTTTTTATGCTTTATTCATGTTGGTTAAAGTGATGCATCTTGGAGGATTTTTTAGTGTTTATACTTTTCTAATCATTCTTTATAGTTTTTACGCCTTAAATTTTGCACTTATTTTATTTAATACCTTTCGGAGTAAGAACATGAAAGAGGTAATTTATATACCCGCAATTCCTTTTTTTTAAGCTTGTGGTCTGTGAGTGGTAAAATAATCGCTTTATTGCAAAAGAGTCTTAGCGGGACGCTAAGACCAGGCGAGTGTGGTTACGAAGAGTCGTCATCCTGAACTTGTTTCAGGATCTATTACGCAAAAATGTTGTTATTGAGGTTGTCTGTGATAACACAAGTCAAGGCGTAAATTAAAAATCCGTGTTTCCGTGCTTCCGTGGCAAAAAAAATAAGAGAACGAAATCTGTACTTTCGGTGCTTCTGTGGCAAAAAACCAAGAAAATAAAATCCATGCTTTCTGTGTTTCCGAGCCAAAAAAATCTACCCTCTGTAAAACCGAATTTACAAATCCAAATGCTTTCAATTTTCTATCTTTATCGATATGAAAACCATTTTATACAGCCTTTTTTTTGTTCTGCTGCTCAGCTCCTGTAACCAAAAGGAAAAAGTTGATGTAATTGTTTATGACGCAAAAGTGTATACCGTTAACAATACATTTGATACGGTTGAAGCTTTCGCTGTAAAAGAGGGCAAAATTTTGGCGCTGGGTAAAAGTGACGATATCCGGGCCAGATTTGCGGGCAAAGAAGAAATTAATGCAGACGGTAAGGCTGTTTATCCCGGTTTTATAGATGCACATGCCCATTTTTATGGTTATGGACAAAGTTTGCAAACCGCCGACTTAAGAGAAACAAAATCCTGGGATGAAGTGCTTGCCCGCTTAACTGATTTTGCCAAAACGCACCCCGATGGCTGGTTAATCGGTAATGGCTGGGACCAAAACGATTGGGACAATAAAGCCTTCCCGACAAATGAAAAACTAACGGCACTTTTTCCAGATCGCCCGGTATTCTTAAACCGTATCGATGGGCATGCGGCCATTGCCAACCAAAAAGCCTTGGATGATGCCGGTATTAAAGGCGAACAGAAACTGGTTGGTGGCGATATGCTTACCCAAAACGGAAAGCTCACCGGTGTTTTAATTGATAATGCCGTAGCTTTAGTAGAACGTAAAATTCCTTCACCAGACGCTAAACTAGCCGAAAAAATATTTATAGATGCGCAGAAAAATTGCTTTGCTGCGGGTTTAACCACCATTGATGATTGCGGTTTAAGTTATCTGGCGGTCGACTTTATCGAAAAACTCCAGAAAGAGAATAAACTCAAAATGAGGCTTTATGTAATGCTTTCCGATGAACCCGATAATTATAAATACCTGTTTAATCGCGGACCGATTAAAACCGACCGATTGAATGTTCGGGCATTTAAAGTTTATGCCGAAGGTGCTTTAGGTTCGCGCGGGGCTTGCCTGTTGCATCCATATAGCGATATGCCCAATAAAACAGGCTTTTTGCTGAGCAATCAAAAACATTTCGAAGAGGTTGCCACAAAAATTGCCGCCAATCATTTCCAGATGTGCACCCATGCCATTGGCGATTCGGCGAATCGGGTAATCCTGAATATTTACAATAAAATTTTAAAGGGCAAAAACGATCAGCGCTGGCGGATTGAACATGCCCAGGTGGTGAATGCGAACGATTTTGATCTTTTTGGAAAGGCGAGTATTGTGCCTTCGGTACAGCCTACGCATGCCACTTCTGATATGTACTGGGCCGGACAGCGTTTAGGTACTGAAAGATTAAAAAGTGCTTATGCGTACAAACAATTATTAAAACAAAATGGTTGGATTCCTTTAGGTACCGATTTTCCGGTCGAAAACATTAATCCATTATTAACGTTTTATGCAGCAACAGTGAGAGAAGATGCAAAAGGTTTTCCGAAAGGAGGCTTCCAGATGGAAAATGCCTTAACACCCGAAGAAGCTTTACGTGGAATGACCATCTGGGCAGCAAAAGCCAATTTCGAAGAACATGAAAAGGGTAGTTTGGAGAAAGGCAAATTAGCCGATTTTGTGATACTCGACCACGATATTTTGAAATCAACACCACAAAACATATTAAAAACCAAAGTTTTAAAAACCTACCTGAACGGAGAAAAAGTATATGAAGCGAAATAGATTGTGTATCCTGGCTGTAGCATTTTGCTGCAATATTTTATGTTTAATGGCTTGCGCACAGGAGCATACAGCGAATGAAAAAAAACTGGCTATTGCCAATGCCATAGCCAATACAACCGTCTTGTTAAACAATCAGGAGGGCATTATTCCTTTAAAATCATTGGAGAAAAAAAATATTGCTTCGGTTAGTTTGAGCTTTGCCTATAGTACCGTGTTCGATAGTTTGGCCAATAAATATGCTAAAATCACTTCATTTTCTGCCGATTCTTATAAAGATAGTGTGAACCTGAATGATTTAGAAGATGATCTTAAATATTTTAATACGATTTTAATTACCATTGATGATCAAAATGTAAGCAAAGCGAAATACATCAATTTCATCAACAGTATCAGCAAAAATAAACAGGTAGTCATTTCTTTTTTTGGTAACGGACCTGGTTTAAAATCATTCGATTTGTTAAAATCACCAATTATATGGACAGGTCAAAACAATATGGATGCTGCAGCCGTTGTTCCGCAGTATATTTTTGGTGGTATTGCCGCTTCAAATAAATTAACCACAGCTTACTCGGCGCGTTATACCATGGGCTCGGGTTTTACTACAACCGCCACCCGCTTAAAATACACCGTACCTGAAGATGCGGGTTTAAATTCGAATAACTTAAAAGAGATTGATGCTATTGCTGCCGAAGCCATAGCGCAAAAAGCAACACCCGGCCTGGTGGTTTTAATAGCCAAAGATGGTAAAGTCATCTTTAACAAAGCTTACGGTACCCATACCTACGATACCCATGTGCCTGATCAGGTAACCGATATTTTCGATCTGGCTTCGGTGACCAAGGTAACCGCAACTACCCCCGCGGTAATGCGTTTGTTTGAAGAAGGAAAGCTGAAACTGGATACCAATATTGGCGCTTACATCCCGAAAGCACGTACTACACCCATGAATAATATTCAGGTGCGTGAAGTGATGTTGCACCAGGCAGGTTTTATCCCTTACATTCCTTTTCATGATTATGTAAAAACAGGCGATTATAGCAGGGATTCATCTGCGGCTTATCCGACCAAAGTGGCCGATAACTATTATATCAAAAAAGGCTTTTTCAAAGATTTTATGTGGCCTAAAATGCTCAATTCGCCGATTAAAACCCGTGGTAAATATGTGTACAGCGATATCAGCATGTATGTGATGAAAGATATTGTTGAACATATTAGCGAAGAACCTTTAAACCAATATACCTACGAAAACTTTTATAAGCCATTAGGCATGCAAACGGTTGGTTTTTTACCACGTAACCGTTTTAAACCAGAGCAGATCATACCGACAGAAGATGATAAGTATTTCAGAAAAACTTTGCTAGTGGGTTATGTTCATGATCAGGGCGCAGCTTTGGCCGGTGGTGTATCTGGTCATGCTGGTTTATTTGCCAGTGCTAACGATCTGGCAATTATTTATCAGATGCTTTTAAACCGCGGTACTTATGGTGGTGTAACATATTTCAAAAATTCAACGGTGGATATGTTTACGTCGAAACAATCGAATGTAAGCCGCAGGGGTTTAGGTTTCGATCGCTGGGATCCAGATACGACCAAACATTATCCCTCAGAGCTGGCTTCACCACAAACCTATGGTCATACAGGTTATACCGGAACCTGTGTTTGGGTCGATCCATCACGAGGTTTGGTTTATGTGTTTTTATCAAACCGTGTTAATCCCACCGTTACCGATAAATTATCGAACTTAAAAATTAGGGGCAGGATAGAGGATGTGGTAAACAAGGCTATTGACGAGTCGAAGAAATAGGATATTATAGTAAGAATGGAGCAGATTTAATTATTATTTGTAATTTCAGTACCTAAACCTAAAACAGAATACTGATGATGAGATGTATCAAAACTATAGCTTTTTTGCTGCTTTTTTTGGGACTTAAAACTACCGTAAATGCACAGCAGATTAAAGACGGAGAAACTGTAAATTTAAATGGAATTGCGGTAACCTATACCGTTGTAAATAAGGAAAAGTTAACCATAAAAGATCAGGATTTCGACCGTTATAAAGTTTTGGCTTCTGTGAAAAACAATACAGGCAAATCTTTTAACATCCGTTTGGCCAGTTCGCTGGATTTATCAGCCATCGGCAATTCAAAAATTATCGAGCTGGATTGTATTAACGCGACAGGAGCAAGGTTAACTTCTAAAAAGGTTCAGGTTGGTATGAAAAGCCATTTAATAAACGTTACCTATTATACCAAAGATAAAGACGGAAAAATGATCAGCGCGATAATGCCAGTTACCGCAGGTTATTATTTCGATGAAGGGCAAACGATAGAAAATGACGCCATTTTTATTGTACCTGCGGGTGAAACACCACAGGTTTCTGTAAGGAGTTTGTTGAAGAATTAATAGGGTTGTCAACTTTAATGTTCTCAGGTGACTTAGGTGGTCAAACAATAAAGCAATTGATTTTAAAAATTGACCATTAAGAAATGGAGGGCATTAACATAGATTTCAGGGTTTGATTGAGAGGTCATAACAATTTAGCTGATTCAAATGGCCCGCCCTTTTTAAATCGTTAATCTTTAGGTCTATAATAAGCATCAAAAAGTTTATTTCTAAATTTATAGTCTGGGTCGTATTTTTTCTTTAGTTTAAAAAATGCTTCTGCATTCGGATAGCCTTTTGAAAACTGTGATTGAGTAGCCTGTATTTGGTAGGGAAGATAGTAGGTGCCCTTTTCAGATAAAGATGCATCAATCAAAGCTCTTGTCCATTTGGTTACTTTTACTTTTTCTGCATCAGATACTTCCTGCTTATAATAAATTACGAAAGCAAAAACTTCTTCCTTAGCCCAGGCGAGGTACGATCCAGAATCCTTATTAGCATGCCTTACTGAAATATTGATTACATTGACATCATTATCTTTTAGCACTTTGACCATCTTTGGATAAAAGGACTCAAAATGATTTATTGGTATAAAATATTCTTGTAAAACATAGGTTGCTTTTTTTCTTGAATTGGGTTCTAGCTCCTTTACATCGTAGGTAGCTTCATAATTTCTCCACTCAACAACTTTACCCGTATAATGTAAGGGGTCTATCAGGTGTTGTCTTAGCCACTTTCCAAAATCAGAACTGGCTACGACTTTCATTGCAAATCTTTTCAGCCCAAAGTTTTTGTCGTTTGGTTTTAAGCGCTCGGTTACAGTTAATTTCTTTTCGGTTTTGGTATAAGTAACCGCCCTAACTTTGGTGTAATTATTGGGATATATATCTGCATTATGAAATACAAATTGAGGCTTATTTCTAATGGTAGAAAAGAAAAACTGCTTGTAAGCAGCGATATCCATCAAAGTGTCTTTTCGCTGAATTTTATAATTCTCTGTTAGTGATAAGGTTACTTCGGTGATTACGCCAATTCCGCCGTAGCCACCTATAGCTGCATAAAAAACCTTGCTATTAACCGTTGGACTTGCGGTGATGAAACTTCCGTCAGCTAAAACAATCTTAAAACTTTTAACTGATAAAATTACTGGTCCCTGTCCAACATAACGGCCATGAACATTAACGCTGAGCGAACCTCCAACCGTGAAATTTGCGTAAGTCTGCATAATTTTAACCGATAAATCATAGTGATCTATAAACTGAATTATTTCACGCCATCTTATTCCTGCCTGAACTGTAATTTCCTTTCTTTCTTTTGAGAAACTTAATATTCGATTTAACTTTCTCATATCAATTTGCAAAGCATTTTCTGTGGCCGTTTGCCCACCCTGACTAAATTGGCCTCCCCCTATGGAGATTGGTCCATTCTGGGTTTTAACTGCTTTAATAATTTCAGCGGAAGTTTGTGGTGTAATTATTTTAGCAACTTTTATAGGATTTAGTTGTGTAACATCGTTTACTGTGTTTTTTTGTGCAACTGGTTGATCAGGATGACAAGCAAAAAGTAAAGAGATGAGAATTAGAAAAATGCTGAGAGCTGTACGTTTCATGGTAGTCAGGTGTTTTTTCTATGTTTATAAACAAATGAAAGAGTTGTCAACTTTAATAGCCGATCTGCCAGAAAGTTGACAACTCTTCTTAAAAATTGATTACCAACTTATAAATTACTGTTTTAAGTTCCTCCGTATCGCGGTCTTCACATAAGAGAAAAGTGGTGTTATGCTCGTCCTGGCTTAATAAAGTAATGCCTTCGAATTTATGTTGATCAGAGATTTTATTGCTGAAGTTTAACTTTAAGGTCTGCAGGTTAATACTGCCAACAAAACTGCCCAGAATTTCGCCATCGGCATAAGTCGATTTGGTGTCTTCAGCAGTAGCGATGAAAAATATTTCATTTTTAACCCGTGTTGCATCGGTAAAAGATGATTCCACATGATCAATATTAGGGAGTTTAAAACTGTTAAATTTAATCTGGTTAGTGTCGGCTAAATCTGCTCCAGGGATTTTAAATATGCCATTCTTTGCATCGATCCCGTTGCCACGGTTAAAAAGCAGCCACTCCTTACCCGTAAAAATTGCGCCTTCGAGGTTAAAATTCTGATCATCTATTTCAGCAATAGCTTTAAGTTTGGTGTAGGTTTCGGTCAGGTCTTTCTGAATAACTTTTTGAGTTTTCAGGTCGAATTCGATCGTCAGGTTTCTTTTTGGAGTTGAACCAGAACCTAAAAGGTATAATTTATCATCGTGCTGACAAAGGATTTCGAAATCGGGTTTTAATGGTTTAGGAATGTTTTCCAGCTGCTTTAGTCCTGTGTTAAATAATACCTGGATCTTGCGAAGCTGTTTGGTTTTAATGTTGTATGCATTTAAATAAGCACTGTTATCGCCTATAATGTAAAGCAAATCTCCACTTGCAAATAACCCCGAGGCAGAGCCAATGCCATCAATTTCGGCGAAAACGTTTAAATGTGCTGAATACATATTATCAAAATAACAAAAAAGCACCGGTTTTGGCCGATGCTTAATGTTTTTTTGAATAAGATTGCCACGTCTCGATGAAGAATCGAGTCTCGCAATGACGATCTTTTTTATTTTTTCAATCCAATTTCTCTTAATCTTTCATCTAAATATTCTCCTGCGGTCATATCGCTATAAGCTTTAGGATGTTCAGCATCAATGGTTGATGGTAAACTGGTTAAATCCATATCGCTACGTGGATGTAAGAAAAATGGAACCGAAAAGCGTGAAGTTTTCATTAGTTCACGAGGAGGATTTACCACCCTGTGTGTAGTCGATTTTAATTTATTGTTGGTTAAACGCTGTAACATATCGCCCACATTCACTACAATATCGGTATGGTGTGCTTTAATTGGTAACCACTCATTACTGCGGGTTAACACTTCTAAACCATCTGCACTGGCACCGATTAACAAGGTGATTAGGTTAATGTCTTCATGTGCGCCTGCACGAACTGCATCATCAGGAATGGTTTCAGGATTTTCGATCGGGAAGTAGTGGATGCCTCTCAAAATCGAATTTCCGTTATGAACATGTTTGTCGAAATAATTGATCGGTAATTCTAAATAGGTTGCAATGGCACGTAATAAATGCGTTCCGTTTTCTTCCAGTTTTTTATAAATATCGCCGGTTACCTGGTTAAATTCAGGTAATTCCTCCAAAATTTCGTTATCAGGGTATTCGTTTTTAACCGGATCGCCATCAGTTACTTCCTGTCCGATTTGCCAGAATTCTTTTAAATCTGGTGTTTTAGCGCCTTTAGCCGTTTCTTTACCGGCACTGGTATAACCGCGCTGGCCTGCCAATTCTGGTTTCTCGTATTTCCTTTTGGTTTCAACAGGTAACGAAAAGGCCGCTTTAATGTTTTCGTAAAGTTTATCAATTAATTCCTGACTTAAACCATGGTTGGTGATGGTAACAAAACCTGAATCGTTAAATGCACGGCCCAATTCATCTGAAAACTTTTTGCGGTCTTCTGCTGAACCATTGATGTAAGAGCCTAAATCTAAACAAGGAATATACGGTGTAGACATAATTTTATATTTAATGTTATACGAATTTAAAAAGAATTGTTAATAACTGCATTTCGGCCGGATGTTAAGTGTTTAATAAATTAATATACAGGTTTTTAAGTTATTAACAAAATCTCAAAATCCAGGTGATATTCGATTGTCACACTAAATCCATTATAATTTAAATGCAAACTACAGTTTGTTTAATTTCGTATAATTAAATGGAAATAACATAACCAACCTGTAAGGTAAATGGGTTATTTGCGACTAATAAAATAAAAACATACATGAAACCATCATGATTTGCATTTTGCAAGTAATAAAAAATCATGATAGCCTCATTACAGGTAAAAATAAATAAACACAAAATGAGAAAAATAATTTTAATTCTGTTAGCAGTACTGGCGCTTAACCAGGCTAATGCACAAGGGAAAAAGACGGAAAAGGCTACTTTCGGTATGGGCTGCTTTTGGTGCACCGAAGCTATATTTCAGCGGTTAAAAGGTGTCGTGTCGGTAAAATCGGGTTATGAAGGCGGTACATTAACCAATCCAACTTACGAAGAAGTGTGCACCGGTGCTACCGGTCATGCAGAAGTTTTGGAAATAACCTACAATCCACTGGTGATTTCTTATGATGACTTGTTAGAAGTTTTTTGGAAAAGCCATGATCCAACTACATTAAACCGCCAGGGGGCAGATAGTGGTACACAATATCGCTCGGTAGTTTTTTACCATTCAGCAGAACAAAAAGCTTTGGCCGAAAAATATAAGGCAGAATTGAATAAAACCAATGCCTATGGCAAGAAAGTGGTAACCGCTATAGAAGCGGCCAAACCTTTTTATGTCGCCGAAAATTATCACCAGAATTATTTCAATAAAAATGGAAGTGAACCGTATTGCAGGTTGGTGATCCAGCCAAAAATAGAGAAACTGGAAAAGATATTTAAAGCGAAGCTTAAAAACTGATAAGCGTGGTTGACTAGCCCTGCAATAAACATTGCAGGGCTTTTTGTTATCTTAGGAATTTAAACTTCTGTTTATGGTAAAAAGAATTGTGCTTAATATCGATACTCAAAAAATTGCAGATGCAGCAAGTTTTTACAAAGATGTATTGGGGCTGGATTTAATGATGGATCACGGCTGGATTGCAACCTATGGCGCTGCCGGCCAAAAAATGGATGTACAGATCAGTTTTGCCGCTGAAGGCGGATCAGGTACCCCAACACCAGATCTATCCATTGAAGTTGAAAATGTTGATGATATCTTGAAGAAGGTTAAGGCTGCCGGATTTCCTGTCGAATACGGGCCGGCTGATGAGCCATGGGGTGTCAGGCGATTTTATACCCGAGATCCATTTGGCAAATTGGTTAATATTTTAAGTCACTATTGAGATCTAATTTATTGCAGAGCGGTCAATTAAATGCATAGGTAATTTTAAGTAGGTGATACCTCTCTGGATATCGTCATTCCCAACTCGATTGGGAATCTTAATACAATATGCGTTAAGATTCCCGCATGCGTGGGAAGGACGACCGCTTTATTGGAATCTGTTAGTAATGGCGTAGGCGAGAACCCGAAGACGCTGCGAAGTAAAATCTTTAACTTTCCAAAGAAAGTTAAAAAGCTCTCGCCCTAAATTCAGGACTGCGCTCCCGTCTAAGTGAAAAACCGCCTCTTAGTTCAAAAACCCTTTAGCTTTTTCGAGCAGCTCGCTGCCTTTCTTGCCAATCTCTTTTTTACCCTTTTCGATGGTTGAGGGTTGTGTGTACTCACTCACCGAATTGGAAAGCGCTTTAAATTTGCCAATGCCGGCAAATACTTCTTTAGTATAAGGAACTCCCTGTTGCTTCATCAGTTTTTCCCAATCAATCTTCGATAGCAGTGCGATCATATATTTGGTGGCAATTTTGCCTATAAATGCTTTGTCGTATACTCCCGTTAGTGCCTTATCTGATTTACGGTCTTTTACATAAACAATGGTTTGCTGGAGGGCTTCACGTTCACTGTTAGAAAATAATGGGCTTTTGCTTAGCTTTTCTAATGCCGGAAGCGACTGCTCTGGTCTTTCTTTTTTTAAATTCAGGTAAGCGGTTATACCCCAAACCAGTTCATTTTGGACGCCGAGTTTATTCATGTCGTTTAAAAAAGCCTCAAAATCTTCAAGCGATCGCTCCTCATCAATTTTCCGCTCCATTCTCATCCGGTCAAAACCTCTGAAAAGGTAGTTCATGCCATGAAAAGCTACATGGGTTTGTTCATCATTTAAGCGGCTCCAACCAAAAAAGGCTTTCGTGTAGGGGAGTGGAATTTTCTCATTTTTATCAAGCCATTTAATATTTCGCGAGAGACCATCTTCTGACAGGTAAAAAAGATTATTGCCAAAAAACAGAAAGCCACGGACAAATTCGAGCAAGGTTTTAACTTCGCAATCATCCAGCAATTCGGGCTGAGTTTTAGCGCATTCATATAATGCAAAAGGCTGCCCTAAATCTCTGGTGGTTAAAACTGTCATACTTAAAATAGCATGTTCAATGTTTTGATAGTAAACCTTTTTTAGGTCTTTAAAAAAAGGATCCGGGGTTTTAACGCCAGTCTTCATTGCAATAAATCCAGCTGTTAAAAGCGGGAAAACATCTTCGTCGGTTTCTTTCACAAATTGTTTAACCGAGCGGTATTCTTGATATAGCCTTAAGGCATCTATTACTGAAATATTTTCGTCGCCATTTCCATTCACCTTATTTAAGGTACGAACAACACTTTGTGCCTGTTTACTGAATTTTTGATATTCGGGTTGAGTCGTATCCTGAACTGCAGTTGAACGGACAGCTATTTTAGCGAACTTATAAAAGATGATTTTATCATAATTAATGTTTTCTGTCAATTTCTTCTTGTCAAGCTCGAGCAGCACCTGATCTGTTTTATCGCCAGAGCAGGCAGCTAAAAAAAGTACAGTGCAAAATAAAACTAAATTCTTCATGAGGTAATTTTTTAAACAAATAGAGGTATAAAAAAACATTTTAGGAGAGAAAAAAACAAGAACTGTAAACATCTTCTGCATTTAACCTGTGAAAAGGCAAGGCTGTTTATTGAAATTTAATTTTTTTTGGCTAATTAAAGCTAAAATGACAAATATTTAAAAGAAACGGGTGGTGTGATTAGCAAATTAATAATGAGCTTTTGTTGGTGCGTTCATGTCCTTTGAGGTTTGTTCCTGGCCGGACAGTTTTTTGGATTAAAATTTGATTAGAAGTTGTCAAAAAACAGAAAGTGTTTCTAATTTTTTGGCAATTTTTTCAGAATTAATGCCTTAAAATTCGTGGGATGTTTAAAATCATCCTAAATTTGTAACTCCTTTAAGCTAAGATGACAAAAAAGAAAAAGACAGTTGGTAAAACTGACGCTGATGTAATTTTAATAGGGGCTGGCATCATGAGTGCAACCCTGGGTGTTTTGTTAAAACAATTAGAACCCAATTTAAGCATAGAAATTTACGAACGTTTAGATATTGCGGCGGCAGAAAGCTCTGATGCCTGGAATAATGCGGGAACGGGACACTCTGCTTTTTGCGAATTAAACTATACACCCGAAAAGAAGGATGGTACAGTTGAAATAAAAAAAGCGGTTCAGATTGCAGAACATTTTGAGGTTTCTAAGCAGTTTTGGTCATATTTAGTGAACAAGGGATTGGTTTCAGATCCTTGTAATTTTATTCGCAATATTCCTCACATGAGTTTTGTTTGGGGAAAAAAGAATGTAGAATATCTTAAAAAACGCTACGACGCATTAACCCAATGCGATTTGTTTAGCGATATGCAATATACCGAAGATACCGAGTTGGTCAAAAACTGGGCACCTTTGATTATGGATGGCCGTAAAAAAAGCGAAAAAGTTGCGGCTACTAAAATGGATTTAGGTACCGATGTTAACTTTGGTACGTTAACCCGCGACATGTTTAACAACTTAAAGGAACAAAGTAACGTTAATCTGTATTTCAACCACGAAATCCGCGACCTTAAAAAGAATAAAGACGGCAACTGGATTGTAAAAGTTAAGGATTTAGAAAGCGGAGACAAACGCAAACGAGTAGCTAAGTTTGTATTTATCGGTGCAGGTGGTGGTTCTTTGCCACTACTGGAAAAATCAGACATTCCTGAAGGAAAAGGTTTTGGCGGTTTCCCTGTAAGCGGACAATGGTTAAAATGTACCAACGAAGAAATTATTAAAAAACACCATGCTAAGGTGTATGGAAAAGCGGCTGTTGGTGCCCCACCAATGTCGGTTCCACACCTGGATACCAGAATGATTAATGGTAAGCAGGCGCTATTGTTTGGCCCTTATGCTGGTTTCTCTACCAAATTCCTTAAAAATGGTTCATTCTTAGATTTACCAAAATCGATAAAATTTAATAATATCCGCCCGATGCTGTCGGCAGGATTGCATAACCTTGATTTAACAAAGTATCTGATTGAGCAGGTTAGGCAGTCGCCGGAAGACAGATTGGAAGCATTGAAAGAATATTTACCAACTGCCGAGCTTAAAGATTGGGAACTGGAATATGCAGGTCAGCGTGTGCAGGTAATTAAAAAAGACGAAAAACAAGGTGGTATTTTAGAATTTGGAACAGAGGTGGTAAGTGCCGCCGATGGTTCTATTGCAGCTTTGCTGGGTGCATCTCCCGGAGCTTCAACAGCCGTTTCTATTATGCTCGATTTATTAAACCGTTGTTTTGCTGATGATTTGGCTACTGAAGAATGGCAGGCCAAAATTAAGGAGATGATTCCTACTTATGGAAAATCGCTTGCGCAGGATGCAGATCTTTGCAAAGAAACCAGAAACAGAACCTCAAAAGTGTTAAAAATAGAAAATGTTGTAGTCGCTTAATTGCAACCACAATAAGAATATAAAAGGTCCCGATATAAATCGGGACCTTTTTTGTTTTGGCATTTCCATGATCTGTGTCCTCACAGACCATAATGGGATAGGGTATTAATCATTTACATCACCAAACGTTCCTACGGAACGAACACAAATAACAAAATGTTATTTGCTACCTACCATTCGTCCCGAAGGGACGGCTGATGGTAAGATGTGGAAACGAGTTTTCTCGTTCCACCGGAATGTTTGATGCTTTCGAAGGCATTGTTTTCATAAACCTGCCATCCTTGCGCTGAGCCAAGAGATCGAAAGTTAATAATAATCCTGTTCCGTAGGAACGTTTCATGGGTAACAAGGTGGGAAAAAGAAATTTTTCGTTCCGTAGGAACGTTTGGTGTTTTTCTCTTCACAGGCTTTACCTTAATAAACCTGATGGGAACGGCAGCTCCCGGTTTTTTCAACCGGGACTATAGTGTACAGCAGGACTACAGTAGCCGATAGCAAACCAGGCATTGCTTTTCAAAAAAATAAAATAATTTTCAGTCTTATATCTTGGAAATAAAAAAAGCGCCTAAAAATGTTTTTAAGCGCTTTAAACCCTGAAATAAATCTGATAGCTTTCGGATCAGGATGATGATACTCTTGTTGTATTTAATTAAGCAGCAATCACCTCTGCAACTTCATCAGCGGAAATATCACTATGTGAGGCTTCCAATACACAATCGCCATCTTTAATCAATAAAATCTGTGGCGATTGATGTGCTACCTGAAAAACTTCGGCAATCTGGTTCGAAATATCACGGTAGCTAATTAAATCTAAAAAGTAAAGTTTTGTATCTGCCGGAATAATGTCCCAATCAAATTCGAAATTCTTTTTAGCCATTAAACTAACGGAGCAACGTGTGCTGTGTTTAAAAATAAGACTAAAACCGCTTGCATTTTTGATTTCATCAAGCTGTTCCATTGAAGTTAAGTTAACCCAAGTCATGCTATTATAAGTATTGTTTACAGGACAACAATTGCAGTTAAATAAAGTTCTGCAAATGACCTGAATATGAGATTACAAATAAGGTAGATTAATTCCTTCTGCGTTTTCCTTCCGGGTAAGATCCATAAGCAGGACAAAGTTTAGAAGAACAAGATTCTAATATGGTAATGGTGCAAAACACCGCCAATAGTAAGATGGCTACTTTTTTCATCCGTATATATTTGTTATTTCAATGGTGATGAAGCGATCATGTTAGTCATGACGGTTTCATCGGATCTGATAATTTTTAAACTTCTAAGTTACAAATAATTATTAAAACGCAAGTTTAAATTTGAGCTGAAAAATCAGCCATTTTAATGGCCGTAATGGCTGCTTCATCGCCTTTGTTACCATGTTTGCCACCAGCACGATCTTGTGCCTGCTCCAGGTTATTGGTGGTTAAAACCCCGAAAATAACCGGTTTACTGTATTTAATGCCAACATTGGTTACCCCTTGAGCTACTGCATCGCAAATAAAATCGAAATGTTTGGTGTCGCCCTGAATTACGCAACCTAAACAGATTACGGCATCGATATCATTTCTTTTGCTCAATAAAATTTCTGCACCACCTGTTAATTCGAAACTTCCTGGCACGGGCAAAGAAATTATATTTTCCTCCTTAACACCATGGGTTAAAAGCGTTTTTAATGCACCATTGTATAAAGCGCCGGTAATTTCGGCATTCCACTCGGCTACAATAATCCCGAATTTATAGTTTGCTCCACTCGGAACGGTGGTATGAGAGAAATCAGATAGATTTTTTAATTGTGTTGACATGGGGCAAAGATAATGTTATGCTGCGAATGTTAAAAACGTTAATGTTTGCGGCTTGTAACATTTAATGTATTAATAATTAGATTCGTAAATAATCACTTAAAATATTAATCTTTTATGGAATTTTAGTATTTGCCCCATCTCTATTAAAACTCAACGTTATTTTATGAACCCATCTTTACGCTTTTCCGCATTATTGCTTTTTATCTTTTGGTTTTCATTCGAGGCGGCAGCACAGCACCAATATACCCAGGCAGATTTTTATCGGATTGATTCTATCGCCAATCAGGGCAAACCCAAGGATGCACTGGCTTTGATTGAAAAAATAAATCAGCAGGCACGCCAGGAGCGTAATACCCCATTGCTGATTAAATCGATTATTTATAGGATGATGTTTCAGGGTTATTTGGTAGAGAATGCCTTTGATAAAATCCTGATTAATCTGCGTGAAGATATTAGCACGGCCAAACAGCCCGAAAAAAGTATTTTACAATCTCTTTTAGCCGAAACCTATTGGAATTATTTGCAGCAAAACAGGTGGCAAATTAGCCAGCGTACATCGGTGCAGGGCGATATTGGTGATGATATTAAAACCTGGAATATTAAAAAACTGAGCGATGAAACCGTAAAATACTATCTCTTATCGTTAAAGGAAGTTCAACTTTTGCAACAAACTAAAGTTGATGTTTTGGACGCTGTTTTAGCAGGTGATCAAAACAACCGGGTTTTTAGGCCTACTTTATACGATCTATTGGCACACCGTGCAATCGAAGTTTTTAGCAACTCACAGATTAACATCACTCAACATGATGATGAACTGTTTGATGCGGACAATATAACTTGGTTAGGCGATAGACAGCATTTTCTTACCGCTGAATTGCCCTCAGACAGCACTTCGTTTAAACTTCAGAATCTGTTGTTGTTTAGAAACCTGATCAAATTTCATCAGGGCAACAATAATTTATCGGCATTGGCCGATGTTGATTTAAAACGTTTAAAGTTTGTACAGCAAAATTTCGGAGGCGATAACCAGGAATTGTATTACAATGCATTAAGCACGTTAGCCGAACAAAGCATTCAAACGGAAGTTTATGCTGACATTTTATACGAACAGGCCAATATGCGAAAAAATGCAGGTTTACCAATTGACACCAATAAACAGCACCTGATTAAAGCGATAGCCTTAGCTGAAAAAGCCGTTAAGGCTTACCCAAAAAGTATCGGTGCACAAAACGCCAGAAATTTAATTGAGCAGATAGAAAGCAGTGAATTATCAACTAAAACCAAGGGATATGTTTTGCCTGATAAACCAATCCAGCTGCACCTATCGTATAAAAATGCAGATACCATACAGTTTAGGTTATTTAAAACCCCTGAGTTTCAATTTGAGTACGAGCAATTTAAAAACAAGGCAGATTTTTTGACTTTTTTCACTAAAAATAAAATAATCAAACAATGGACTGTAATTACGCCAAAAACAGGCGACTACCAAAGCCATACTTTAATTGATAAAATAGAGGGTTTGCCATTTGGTGCTTACACCTTAATTGCCCAAACCATTAACCGGAAGCAAAAAGATAGTGTTTATAGCAACGTCAACTTTAAGGTTACGGGAATGTCCATACTCAACAGACGAAATATTGAAAAACAAGAATATTTTGTGAATCAGCTTAGCGATGGAGCCCCTCTAAAAAATGTTAAAATTCAACAACGGAGATACGATTACAATACACGGAAATTTATTGAGGGTGATTTAATTACGACGAACGACAAAGGTTATGCGAGTACAAACGAAACGGACAGGAACGTGTCTTCCATAGTGGTTACCCACGGAAAAGATGAATTGAAACTCAACATCAATAATTACAATAGCTATCAGGATGAGGAGGATAAAGAGCGCGTAATTCTTTTTACCGACAGGCCGATATATCGCCCGGGCCAAACCATTTATTACAAAGGCCTCTACATGAAATTTGAAAAGGGCAAAAATAAAATTGAGGTAAATAAGGAACTGGAGGTTTTTTTAAATGATGTCAATGGAAAGGAAATAGCAACAGCTAAAGTTACCAGTAACGATTACGGGACTTTCCAGGGCTCGTTTAGTATCCCAATGGGGAAGCTTAACGGCAATATGGAAATCGAAACTGATTATGGAAGTATTTATGTGCAGGTTGAGGAGTATAAACGCCCGACTTTTGAGGTTGTTTTTGATAAACCTAACCAAAAATACAAGTTAAACGATAGTATTAAAGTAGAAGGTAAGGCCAGTGCTTTTTCGGGATATTCAATAAACAATGCGAAAATAAATTATAAGGTTTTCCGCAAGGAAATCTACAATTATCAATCAAATTCTGCGCAAGGCCGCGCAATTTATGGTTGGAATGGTGTCGATAGGAAGCAAATTGCCATTGGTAAAACAAGTACCAAACCAGGTGGTAAGTTTGATATCACCTTTTTTGCAAAAGCGACTGATACCAAACAAAATTATAGCTACGATATTGAAATTGAGATAACGGATTTGAACGGCGAAACCCGAACAAAAAGTACCAACATTAATGTCGGACAAAAAGATATTAACCTTAATATCAGCACCGAACAGGTTATTTATACCAGCAATAAAACAGATAGCATCGCGTTTTGGGTAAGCAATTTAAACAACGAACCTATAAAAGCCAACATCCAGGCAAAATGGAGTTTATTGCAGTCGCCGTCCAGGTTGATGAATAAAAGCCCTTTTTATGCGGAGGGTTATACCATGAGCAAAGATGAGTTTATCAAAAATTTTCCTGATGAAGATTATAACAACGAACTCGAAGTGGCTAAGTGGCCGGTAAAATCGGTAGAACTGAAACAAAACCTATCGATTATTGATGGTCGTGGGAACTTAACCTTTAGTCAAAAGAACCTAAAACCAGGTTACTATAAAATAAGCCTGCTGGCTGTAAATGAGCAGAAGGATACCATTAAAGTCGACAAGTATTTAGTGGTTTATAACGACCAGCCTGCTGTAATACAATCGAATGTCGAATGGATTTCGCCTGAATTAAATGTAATTAAACCAACTGAAAGTGCTGTTTTTCGCCTGGCTGGTTTGGCCAATAACAGTAAAGCTTATTACGAAGTTTATTACCGGGACAGCATTGCTGAAAAGGTTTGGGTCGATCTATCTCCTAAACAAAACATAGTTAAAATTAAGCCAAAGACAAATTACGAAGATGGTTTCGCGGTACAGTTTACCATGATACATCAGGGTATGGTTTACAATTCGATGCAGCAGGTTAAAATTATTGACCCTGAAAAAGAATTGAATATTAAGTTTTTAACTTTTAGAGATAAACTGCAACCTGGTGAAAAGGAAAGCTGGAAACTGCAGATCAGTAATAAAAATGGCGAAAAGCAGATGGCCGAAATGGTGGCTACGCTTTACGATGCAAGTTTAGATGATCTGAAAAGAATGGATTGGAATACGCATTTACTAACAGGTTTTAACTACTATTATTACAACTGGAATTATAATACCAACGATATCACAAATCAAAGTTATTTATGGTTTTTAAGACCTAACCGGAATTATGCAGTGGTTACACGGGCTTATGAGAACCTTAATTTATTCGGTTACAATTATTATGGCGGCTACAACTATAGTTACCACAATTATATAAACAATTTGAAAAGACCCAAAAAAAGAGGTCTGTCTCCTGAGGCTGTTGAGAAATTAGCGGAGTTGGCCAATGGCAAATTAACCTATGGTGTGGTCTTCGACAGTTATGGTGAAATATTGCCGGGTGTACAGGTAAAATCTGGCAAAAAGGTAAGCACTACCAATGTTTTGGGGATTTATACCATTGAGGCTAAAGCAGGAGAGACATTGAGTTTTGCTTATTTAGGTTTTAAGGGCCATTCTATAAAAATAGGCGATAAAAAGCGGATTGATGTAACCCTGAAAGAAGATGGAAATGCTTTGAATGAAGTGGTGGTTGTAGGTTCTGCCGTACAGCAAAAGAAAATGTTGGCGGGATCTGTTACTCAACTTGCTAGTGCGCCTTTAGAGGGTAAAGTAGCAGGTTTAAATATCCAAAACAATACTGGTGTACCAGGTGCAAGAGGTAGTGTCATGATTAGAGGAATAAGCAACATTAATGTTGCAGGAACGACTAACCAGGGTAATAATTTAAGCGAAGTTTTGGTTGGTGGAAAAATAAAAACCAGTGACATCACTGCCCGTACCAATTTTAATGAACTGGCGTTTTTCTATCCACAATTGTTAACCAATGCCAAAGGCGAAATTAAAATTGAATTTACCATACCGCAAAGTTTAACCCGATATAAGATGATGGGTTTTGCACACACCAAAGATTTAAAAACCGCCTACATCACCAATGAATTTGTTACGCAAAAACAATTAGCCATTGCCATCAATGCCCCACGTTTTTTCAGGGAAGGAGATACTATTCTATTAAGTGCCAAACTGAATAATCTGGCAGGCAAAAAACTCATTGGCAATGCCAGTTTAGAACTTACTGATGCCTTAACGGCAAAACCCATCCGTATTTTTGGAGCAAACGAAAAAACCGAAAAAACTTTCGAAGTTGATGATGCAGGCAATACCGTTTTAAAATGGACAATAATTATCCCATCAGGCCTTAGTGCCATTACTTATAAAGTTTTAGCCCAAAGCGGCAAATTTAGCGATGGGGAGGAAAACACCATTCCGGTTTTAGCAAATGCCATGCTGGTTACAGAAAGTATGCCTATAAATGTGCGTGGTAACACGAGTAAAACTTTCGATTTTGAGAAACTGGAGAAATCAGGAACATCAAAAACCTTACGGAACCAAAGTTTAACTTTCGAGTTTACTTCAAATCCAATTTGGTATGCTGTACAGGCATTACCCTATTTAATGGAATACCCTTATGAGTGTGCTGAACAAACGTTTAGCCGGTTTTACGCCAATAGTTTTGCAACGGGTATCATTAATTCATCACCAAAAATTAAAACTGTTTTTGAGCAATGGCAAAATACCAATAACAGCGAAGCACTTTTATCTAACCTGGAAAAAAATCAAGCGCTCAAATCAATTTTGTTAGAAGAAACACCATGGGTACGCCAAGCGGATAACGAAAACGAACGTAAAAAACGTTTGGCCGTGCTTTTCGATTTAAACAGAATGACTTACGAATTGAAGGACAATTTCGAAAAGCTGGAGAAAATGCAATTTAATAACGGGGCTTTTCCATGGTTTAATGGTATGCAGGAAGATCGATACATTACCCAGCACATCGTTTTGGGGATGGGGCAGCTAAAAAAACTAAAACTGATCGACGAAAAGGCTTATCCAAATTTTAATGTCATGTTAAATAAAGCCATTATTTATTCTGACGGGCGATTGGTAAAAGACTATAAGGATGAAGTTGAAGGCAAACGTTTTGGATACTTGCCGCTACATTACCTTTTCGCCAGAAGTTATACCAATCAAAAGAATACAACTGCCGATTTTACCAAAGCCAAAGATTTTTACCTTAAAAAATTAGCTGCCACCTGGAAAACCCTTGATACCTATCAGTTGGCTCAGGCTGCCCTGGTTTTAAATAGAAATGGTAATCATGGGGAAGCAAAGAAGATCATTACATTGTTAAATCAAACTGCCCAGCAGAATGATGAAATGGGTATGTACTGGGCTACGAATAGAGCCGGTTGGTGGTGGTACCAAAGTCCGGTTGAAACACAAGCCTTATTGATTGAGGCATTTGACGAAGTGGCTAATGATACCAAAGCGGTAGAAGAAATGAAAATCTGGTTGCTGAAAAACAAACAAACCAACGATTGGCAAACAACCAAAGCTACTGCCGCCGCCTGTTATGCATTGTTAATGAAAGGTACCGACTTATTAAGTGAAAGTAATGAACCTGAAATTATGATCGGAAATCAGAAACTAACCGATTTACTACAGCCAAATGCCACAAAAGAAGCCGGAACAGGTTATCAAAAGGTAAGCATTGCAGGTACTGAAGTAAAACCAGAGATGGGTAAAGTACAGGTTAAAAATAACAACCAAACAATTGCATGGGGAGCACTTTACTGGCAGTATTTTGAACAACTGGATAAAATAACCACCGCCAGTACGGGTATTAAGATCAAAAAGCAGTTGTTTATTCAAAAAACCAGCACTAAAGGAGATGTTTTAACGCCATTAACAGCAACAAATATTTTAGCTCCTGGCGATTTATTAAAGGTGCGCATAGAGATTTATTGCGATCGAAATATGGAATATCTTCATTTGAAAGATATGCGGTCATCGGGTTTTGAACCTGTAAATGTCATCTCACGCTACAAATATCAGGATGGATTGGGTTATTATGAAAGTACAAAAGATGCTTCTACTAATTTCTTCATCAGTTATATGTCAAAAGGAACCTATGTATTCGAGTATCCGTTGCGGGTTACACATGCGGGGAATTTTTCAAATGGAATTACCAGCTTGCAAAGTATGTATGCACCAGAGTTTACCACCCACTCCGCAGGAATAAGGGTAAATGTAAAACCCTAGTATATTGCCATCACCCTGACCTGTAGCGCAGTGGAAAGCTACGCAGTGGCCCGAGCTTTAAGCGAGCTCACCGAAGGTAATTTATTTCAGGGTCTAAATGAACAAAGTGCAAGTGGTTATATCATAAAATAGATTTGTCACCCTGAGCTTGTCGAAGAACCTGCCCAAATCTTTAAGGTGTTTCGGCAGGCTCAAGATGACATCATCTGAGCTGAATCGCCTTTATGATATAACCTTTTAAATCAAATTAAGTGAGTTTAATATTGGTATAAGTTGCACCTATAGGAATAATTTTTTCTCCAATCCAAATTTGGCTGCGGTCGAATTTGGATATTTTATCTTTAGCTACAATAAATGCCCGGTGACAGCGGATGAAATCTGCTTTTGGCAACAGTTCAGCCAAATCGTTAATGGTAATCCTCGAGCTTAAAAGTTTGTCTTTGAGTTGTATCTGGGTATAATTGCCAGAGGCCTCCACGTAAAGAATTTCACCTAACTCCACCTTAATTTGTTCGTAGCCATCTTTTATAAAGATGTATTCCGGTTTTATTTCCTGCTTCTGGTTGCGCAGGTTAAACAGCTCTTGTGCTTTATTGCAGGCTTTTAAGAAACGCGAAAGAGAAAAGGGTTTTAACAGATAGTCGACAGCATCGAGTTCAAAACTTTGTACCGCATGTTCCGTATAGGCAGTGGTAAAAATAACCATGGGCGGTTTGCTCAAACTTTTTAAAAAATCGATACCGCTGATATCTGGCATTTTGATATCCAGAAAAATGAGGTCAACCTTGTTATGCTGGAGGTAACTGATGGCCGCAAAAGCATCCGTAAAAGTTTGCTGTAAGGTTACAAATGGAACTTTTGAGGCATGCGACTTTATAATCTCTAATGCAATCGGTTCATCATCTATAGCAATGGCAATCATTTTGAGTTTGTTCTTTTCTTTATGTTTTTTTCTTTTTGTGATGCTAACAAAGGAAGCATTTCCAAAGTAACATGCAATCGTCATCTCGACTGAAGTGAAACGAAATGGAGAGATCTGCTGATATAGATTTCTCGGCTTCGTTGCACTGCGCTCGAAATGACGACATCTCAAGATCAATAATAGGGATTTTTACAAACAAATTTCTGGTTAGGCCAATATTCGTTTATCAATTGTTCTCTTGGGGAACTTATCGCCTTAATCCAACTGCAAAGTTAAATGAACAAAAAACTCGTTGGCACTTTCGCGGATAATTAATTCGTGTTTTCCGTAATACAGCAATGATAAGCGTTGTTTAACATTTTCAAGTCCGATGCCACTTTTCAATTTCTCAGGGTCGTTATCTGCCTTAATGTAAATGCTATTGCTTACATCAAAATATAAGGTTTTTTCTTTGGTTTGCAGGGTAATCTTGATGTACGAAGGTTGTTGCAGGCTGATACCGTGTTTAAATGCATTTTCGATAAATGGAATCAGCAACATCGGCGTAATCTGCAGGTTATTCAGCTGTTCTTCGATATGGGTATCAATCCTGATTTCTGCAGAGCGGGAGGTGCGGAGCTTTTGTAAATCGATATAATTGTTCAGGTATTCTACCTCGCGGGTTAAGGAAATTTTATCCTGTGTATTTTCGTGGAGCATAAAACGCATCATATCGCCCAGTTTTTGGATGCCCTCGCCTGTTCTTTCTGCATTTTCCTGCAAAGCTGTTCCAAATAATGTATTTAAAGCATTGAACAGGAAGTGCGGATTGATTTGCGATTTTAAGAAATTGAGGTTCGCATCCGATTTACCCAACTCCGTTTTAAGCATCTGGATTTCGCTGAGTTTTTCAAATTTATGCTTGTAAATGTACCAGGCAGACGGCGTGGTAATGCACATTAAACATATGGCATTTAAAATTAAGGCAATGGGTACAGCTTCGCCGTTGCGCATAAAAGGAATAAGTATCATCATCAGCAGCAGCGAAATGATAATGGTTAAACCTACATTTCCCCAAAAATACCGGCCAAAACCTTTAAAATTCTTTCTGAGGTTTGGAATGATGTAATAAATAGCACAAAAGGCAAAGAAAATATTTACGGGCGGTACAATGAGCCAGATAATTAATATTTCGTGATCGATCTTTAATGAAAGTATTGCGGCAAATACCATGAGCGAAATCAACCAGACTTTAGTTGAAATAAAAATTTCTGGAATGATGTTGTTATTGTAATGTTTTAAAAAGGGAATTCTTTTGAGTAATTCTAAACCCCGCTCATTAAAATATGCGTAGGCATTAAAAAGCAGGTAGAGAAAAAAGATATAAGTAAAAGCCTCTCCAAAAAAGATACCATAAGCGTTATCGAGGTTATCATATTCTAACAATCGGTAAGCTTGAGAATAAGTATTAAAAACCATCCATGCTACAACAGAAAACGATGTAACTAAAATGGTAAGAATAAGATTGAGTGCGATATTTTTTCTGTTTGCCAGCTGAGGCATGAAGCAAAAATTGAACAATAAAAAGCTGACATATAAAATGCTGATCTTAAATACTTCGGGTACAAAGAAATTTGATATTACATTATACACGATTTGGCTTTCTTCAAAACGATAAGAATTACCCCTGCTGTAAACGGTAGAGGAACAAATACTGATCAATGCCAGGATATATAGCGTTGTGGAGATCCAAAACTCAAGCTGGTTGATGTTTTTGGTTTTTATTGCGGATGGGTTGCCTGAAAGAATTACCATATTGTTTTGTTTATACCACAATTTTACGAAGAGAATTTACATCGGTAATTAAAATGTGATGGATGAGCTTAAAAATGTGACGAACGAATAAGATTTTTAGGATTGTGGGATTTTAGAGTTGTCAACTTTCATAGCCCCCTCACTAGAAAGTTGACAACGCTTAAACGATGTACAGAGTTGTTCCCGTCACTGGAGTTAATCATTACTATTAGAGGTTGTATCATAAATATAGATTTGTCATCCTGAGCCTGTCGAAGGCCCCATTTAATTTAAATACGCTATAAGGTGTTTAGGCAGGCTCAACATGACAGCATCTCAGTTGAAATCGCCTTTTTGATACGCTCCACATCCAGCTCCACAATAAAAACAACGATCTTCAAAATATTAAGTATAAAGCTAAACAGTTTATTAACTTTGCTTCTTGCGTTCAACCCTCATTCAAAATTCAATAATTTATATGACCGTTTACGGAATTCCAAATTGCAATACAGTTAAAAAATCGCTCGATTGGTTAAAAGCACATCAGGTTGATTTTGAATTTCATGATTTTAAGAAAAAAGGCATTACCACAGAAAAGCTAAATGAATGGTGTAATACCTTCGGTTGGGAAACCGTATTAAACCGAAAAGGTTTAACCTGGAAAAAACTAACTAAAGAAGAGCAGGCTAAAATTGATAACCAGGATTCGGCAATTGCTTATTTAAAAGAAAATACCAGTGCCATAAAACGCCCGATTATCGAGCAAAACAGCAAAGCCATATTAATTGGGTTTGATGATGACAATTATTTAAAAACACTCGCCTGATTCGATTGTTCTAATGTTAAAGTTTGTTAAATGCAGCTTTTAAATGTCGAACTAAGTTACTTTTGAGTATGTACAAACTGATCATTTTTCTATTACTTGCCTTGCCTATTGGCGTTTTTGCACAAACGGTAACTACAGGTACAGTTTTCGATTATTCGAAAAAAACGCTTTCTCTGCCTGGTGTTACCATCAGAAATCTGAACAGTAAAAAAACAACCAGTACAAACAAAGAAGGCAAGTACACCATAGGCGCCAATATTGGTGACCTGATTGAATTTTCAGCCATTGGTTATCATACCGATACTTTGTATCTAACCAATTTATTAAATAGAACAATTTATCTTCCGGTTAAAACGAATAGTTTAAAAGATGTCGATATTACAGCTGTAAGAATGAATAGTCAGGTTACAGATGCGAAGGATCCACTGGCCGAAAAATATACACTATTGAGTACGGGCGGAAACCTAAACCGTAAACGCATGACCGATAAGGTTGGCGGCTTAAACCTTAACCTTGGCTATGGTAAATACAGACGACAACAGCGGAAAGAGGCCGATTTAGAGGAAAAGGAAATGTATCTCGAAGAAATTGATGAGAATTTTACCGCAAAAGCCATTACAGAGATGACCAAGCTGGAAGGCGAAGAACTTAAAAATTTCATGATTATATATCGCCCTTCGGTAGAAACAGTAAAGGCAGAAAGGCCATACCGTTATGCTTACTATATCTCACGCGCCTTTGTAGCCTGGAAAAAATTAACGCCACAAGAAAGAAAACTGCAGGATTTACCCAAATTGAAAGCGAATTAACAAAGACTCGTCACCCTGTCCCGAAACTTCTGGATCAAGGTCTATTGCAGGAAAGATGCTGACCACATAGTAGCTACTAGATAATTACAAATACTATTTCTACTTGTAATATAAATTACCTTCGGTGAGCTCGCTTAAGGCTCGGTTTACTTCGTAGCTTTCCACTTTGTTAAATGTCAGCATGACGGCTCGCGTTAGGAAAGGAAATTATACTGATAAATAGGAATAAGTATTGATCGAATGAAAGTTTAAAAAGCCTTTTTAACTGTATTATAACCATTATTGGTAACATTCTAACCACATATAAATCTGTATGTGGTTATTTTTTATCTTTACCGCCTGATTACAACCTTATTATTATCATGAAATTGACTAAACTAATCACTTTTTGTTTGGTTGGTTGCGCTTTTGCCTTTTCTGCATCCGCTCAACAAGCTACAACACCGGCACCAGCTAGCAATTATAACCCTGCTGAAGCCTTTGGACCACTATTTTATACACAAAACGGGAATGAATTCCGTTCTGCCATTGGTGCGCCAGGACCAAAATATTGGCAAAACCGCGTTGACTACAACATTACAGCTAGTCTCGACGAAACAAAAAATACGGTTACTGGCACCGTTACTATTACTTACAAAAATAACAGTCCCGATAAATTGCCGTATTTATGGTTGCAATTAGATCAGAATACCTTTAAAGAAACTTCACGGGGTTATGCCATTACGCCGTCGAAAAGCCGTTATGGTGCCCAGGGCGAAAAATTTGATGGTGGTTATAAAATCCAGAACATCAGTGTTTCGCAAAAAGCTGCAGCTGTAAAATTTACTTCTCTGGTAGAAGATACGCGTATGCAGATCCGTTTAGACCAGCCACTGGCCGCTAATGGCGATATTGTAACAGTTAAAATGGATTATTCTTTTGTTTTACCAAAAGAAGGATCAGACAGAACCGGACATTTAACTACAAAAAATGGTGAAATTTTTGCCGTGGCACAGTGGTTTCCACGCATGTGTGTGTATGATGATGTGATTGGATGGAATACTTTGCCTTACTGGGGCGGGGGTGAGTTTTATTGCGAATATGGCGATATTAACTTTGCCATCACTGCACCGGCAAGCCACATCGTAATGGGGTCAGGTGAATTATTAAACCCGGCCGAAGTTTTTACACCAGAACAATTACAAAGATGGAATGCAGCTAAAACAAGCGATGCGACCGTTCATATCCGTACCGAAGCAGAGGTTACCAACCCTCAGTCACGTCCGGCTAAAGATAAGCTAACCTGGAAATTTAAAATCTTAAATGCACGCGATGCGGCCTGGGCCTCATCTAAATCTTTTGTGTTAGATGCCGCAAAAATTAATTTGCCAAGTGGTAAAAAAGCATTAGCCGTTTCTGCACAACCAGTAGAAAGCAATGGTGAAGATGCCTATGGCCGTGGAGTAGAATATGTAAAATCAACCATTGAGCATTATTCTACAAAATGGTTCGAATATCCATATCCAATGGCCGTTAACGTGGCTACCAATGTTGGTGGTATGGAATATCCTGGCATTGTATTTTGTGGCTGGAAGGCTAAAAAAGGAAGTGCATGGGGCGTAATCGATCACGAATTTGGTCATACCTGGTTCCCTATGATTGTAGGTTCTAATGAACGTAAATATGGCTGGATGGATGAGGGCTTTAACACCTTTATCAATGGTATTTCTAAAAATAGCTTTAATAAAGGCGAGTATGCTGCTGCCCCAACCGATATGAATAAAGTTGGTAAAACAAATATTGGAAACCCGGTTTATGAAAACATGATGTTAATGCCCGATGGTATGGCAGAGCGTAATATCGGTGTGAACTTATATTATAAACCCGGATGGGGCTTAGACATCTTGAGAAATCAGATTTTAGGTGAAGACCGTTTTGATTATGCTTTCCGTCAATACATTAAAAACTGGGCATTTAAACATCCAACACCTTTCGATTTCTTCCGTTCGATGGAGAATGGTGCGGGTGAAGATTTAGCCTGGTTTTGGAGAAGCTGGTGGTTAAACAACTGGAAAATGGACCAGGGTATTGCGGGTGTTGAAGCCGTTAAGCAAGATGATAAATTGGTGGGTTACACGATTAAAGTAGTAAACCTGGAAAAAATGCCAATGCCAATCATCCTGCAGGTTAAAACCAAAAGCGGTAAAACAGAGATCGTAAAAGTTCCGGTTGATGTTTGGATGAAAAACGCAACCTGGTTGGTACGTTATCCAACAACCGAAGAGATCGAATCAGTTACTTTAGATCCAAATAAAGTATTACCAGATTCGAATACAGATAATAATACCTGGACCGCAACAGGTAACTAGTTTAACCTGAGCATCATAATTATAGCCTCCTGATTTTAAAAGATCAGGAGGTTTTTTATTGCAAACAACCGACGGTTTACTATTTCTTATCGAATAATTTAGCACCTGTTAAATTTACAGCAGATGGAAAAACCAAATTTAGAAATCACTAATCCCGAAGGTATATACGATCCCCGTCCGCATGGTTATTCTCATTTAGCCTCGGTTCCGGCCGAAAGCCTGCTGGTATTTGTTGCGGGCCAGGGTGGTAGCAGGATGGATGGTGTACTCAGTGTCGATTTTCGGACACAGGTAAGTATTGTATTCGAAAATATAGCTTTGGCTTTAAAAAGCAAAGGTTTAACCATGGCCAGTATAGCCAAGCTCACGACCCTGGTGGTAGATTATAATGAGGAGAAACACCATATCTTAATAGAAGAATCTACGAAAATATGGCCGGATCTAAAATTTCCGGTGAATACCCTCATTCCTGTACAGCGATTGGCTTTAAACGGCATGCTGATTGAAATTGATGCCACAGCTATCGGCTAATTAAAAGACTCTAATATGGAAAAAGGAGAACGCAAAAACGTATATAAAGTTTACAATAAAATCGGAAAGTGGTTCGCCGAAAACCGCTATTCTTTTTTAGGGGAGAAAACTTATCTGGACGATTTACTTAAGCAACTGCCTCCAAATGCAAGTGCTTTAGATTTGGGCTGCGGTAGTGGAAAACCCATACTCGAATATCTGATCAGTCAAAATGTAAAAGTGCTGGGGGTTGATGCCAGTGAGCAGATGCTCGAAATGGCCAGACTAAATTTTCCCGGTACGCCGTTTATGCTGAAAGATATGCGTAAACTAGACCTGGATGAAAAATTCGATGCGATCATTGCCTGGCATAGTTTTTTTCACCTCCCGGCAGCCGATCAGCCTGGTATGTTCGGTATTTTTAGTCGCCATCTTAAACCAAATGGCGTTTTGTTGTTTACCTCAGGAACCGGTAGAGGAGAGGTTTGGGGACTGAACAATGGTGAAAACTTATTTCATGCTTCTTTAGGTACTGATGAATATCGGTCATTGCTTAAATCTAATCATTTTGAAGTGCTTATCCATAAAATAAACGATCCTGATTGTGGTGGCGCAAATGTTTGGATGGCACAATATAAACCCCGATAATTTTGCCTTAACTTTGCGGCATGGCCGAACAGCAAAAAAATAACCCTTTACACGGTATTACCTTAGAGAAAATTGTAACCGATCTGCAGGTGCACTATGGTTGGGAAAAACTGGGATCACTCATCAGGATCGATTGCTTTAATAATAACCAGACGATAAAATCGAGCTTGAAATTTTTAAGAAGAATGCCCTGGGCACGTAAAAAAGTAGAGGAATTATACCTGGATACCTTTCATAAATAAGAATGAGTGAGTTTTGAACTTTACACGGTATTACCTTAGAGAAAATTGTAACCGATCTGCAGGTGCACTATGGTTGGGAAAAACTGGGATCACTCATCAGGATCGATTGCTTTAATAATAACCAGACGATAAAATCGAGCTTGAAATTTTTAAGAAGAATGCCCTGGGCACGTAAAAAAGTAGAGGAATTATACCTGGATACCTTTCATAAATAAGAATGAGTGAGTTTTGAATGAGTGGAATATGCTAGTAATCAATTCCAGGATTCAACCATGCTCTGATTCACTCATTCAATAATTTCCAGCCTCCTTGCAACCTTTATCTAAGCGCAGTCGTCATCTAGGTCTAAACCCTATCAAATGAAAAATATTCTCACTTGCTTTTTGCTGATTACTGTTTTAAGCAGCTGCTCTTTAAGCATGCATTATCTAAAAAAAGGAAAAATTGATGTTCCCCAAAAGGAAAGTTACGTAGTAAGCTATCAGGTTTTATTGAATGAAAATGCAAGGGCAAAGATTTCGTATGTTGATGAAAATGGAAAGAAGCAAAAACTAAAAAACATTAGCGGGAAATGGGAAAAGGTGCTGACCTTAAAACCAGGAAATAACGGACATATAAAAGTTACTGCCAAAGGAGATAAAGCCAGAGGAGAATTTAAAGTTTTGGTTGATGGAAAGGTAATTGGGGAACAAATTCTGACCAATAAAAAAATAGTATACTTTCTTGATTTCTATTTGCCTTAGGATTATTCATTAAATCTTCATCTTGAATTTCGAGATTTAATAAACAAAATAACCAGGTTTATTCATCATTAATCAATTTGAAAATGAAAGCAATTAAAGTTTTAGTAATCGCACTAGTAGCAGCCTTTACCATTAATACCGTAAGCGCTCAAACCACAACTCCGGCAAAAGCAGGTACAGAAAAATCACAGACTAAAAAAGGCCATAAAAAACACCATCATAAAAAGCACACAAAAAAAGTAGCTAAGGCTTAAAAATAGAAAGTCTCTCCGGTAAAACTGAGAGACTTTTTTGTTAATGATCTAAGCCCTCAGCCTTCATAAGTCGGCCTTCGACTATGCCTATTTAAAAAAAAAATATCTTTTTCTGTCACACTTTGGTTCTTTTTGTGTCTTATAGCTGACTCCTTTGAAGAAAAGGTTGAATAAAACCAAACTAAAAATCAAAATTTCAGCTATGAAAACCTACTTATTGATGTTGCTGTTCATATTATCTACGAAAGTCTTCGCACAACAGAGCGGTAGTATTAATGGAAAAATTATCGATGGTAAAACAAACCAGCCAATTGAATATGTGGGTATCGTTTTATCAAGTAAGTCTGATTCGACCAAAAAAGTAGGTGTAGTAACCAATAAAGCCGGAGAATTTTCTTTTAATGTTGTGGCCATCGGCAATTATAAAATCAGGATTTCCGCAATGGGTTATCATTCCATCACTAAAAATATAAATGTAAACGGAAAGGCGATTAACCTGGGGACATTAAAAATAGAAGAAGATGCCATTGCACTTAAAGATGTTGCCGTGAGTGGCCGTTATGCTACTGCCACGGTTAAAAAAGATACCGTCGAATTTAATGCCGATGCTTATAAAACCAGGCCTAATGCAGCAGTAGAAGATCTTTTGAAAAAACTACCGGGTGTTACGGTTGATAAGGATGGAAGTATTTTGGTGCAGGGGCAGAAAGTGACCCGGTTAACGGTTGATGGTAAAGACTTTTTTGGCACTGATCCAAAAACGGCAACCAAAAACCTGCCCGCTGATGCCATTGCAAAAGTGCAGTTAATTGATAGTAAAACACAGGAAGCTAAAGCCACCGGAATTGATGACGGGCAGAGGGAGAAGGTTTTAAACCTAACGATTAAAGAAGACAAGAAAAAAGGTTGGTTCGGAAATGCCAACCTCGCGGGCGGAACAACCGATAAATACGGAAGTTATTTAAGTGCTAACCACTTTAATAAAAACCTGCAATTTGCAGTTTTGGGCATGAGCAACAATACCAACGATGCCAGTTTTGGCTATGATGACCTGAGCAGTTTCAGTGGCGGAAACATCGGGAATATTTTTGCCCCGCCTGCCGGAGGAAGCTTCTCCATCAATAGCAATAACGGCAAAACAACGATAGGTGGGAGCGGTGTTTTTGACAATAGTGCCATAGGACTTTATACTACACATAGTGGAGGGGTAAACTACAGTAACTCCTGGGGCAAAAACAGTAAACTGGCCATTAGCGGAAGTTATTTTACCTATTTCTCTTCTGGTTTAGGTAATAAACTATCCAATATCCAGGATTTAAGCTCAGGTGATATTTTGCGCACTTTGGATAATACCGATCGAAACAGCAATAACCAGGCACATCGTTTTAACTTCAAGGCAGAATATCATCCCGATTCGTTAACCGATATTGTACTGCGCCCAAATGTGATCCTGAATAATACCACTAATATCAATAACCGCACTTTCAATGCTAATTTTGATGCCACAGGAAAGGCCAATGACGGGAATCAGTATTACAATCAGCATAATTTTACGCCTTCTTTATTTGGAGAGTTTACTGTACTTAGAAGATTACCAAATAAGAAAGGTTCGGTTTCGCTCCGTTTAAATGGTACGCAAAATACCTATAATTCTGACTGGCTAAATCAATCATTGCTCAACCAATATGCAAGCGGGGGTAATACTGTTACCAAAATCAACCAACAGGCCAATCAGGAAAATGCCTCGACAACATACACCATCAATGGAAATTATGCCCGCCCATTAAATCAAAAATGGAGCGCCAATATTGCTTATGGTTTTACACGGAGCTTGGTTGACGCACAGCAGATCACTTTTGATTATAACCCAACTACCGACCGTTACGAGACTGTTGTTCCATCGTTAACCAATACTTTCGATAATCGTAACAGTTTGCAAACAGCTGGATTGGGCTTTATCTACACTGGAAAAGATTGGACCTATAACTTCGGACTGAATGGTCAGCAAAGTTTATTAAATGCACAAGTATTTAATAATGTGGGCGCTAACATCGGCAATATTGAAAAATCATACTACAATTTATTACCCCGGTTAACGGTCAATTTTAAGAATAAGGCCAATCAAACCATCGCTATAAACTATAGGGCGAGCGTTAACCTGCCGTCGGTAACCGATTTACAGCCTGTGCAGAACAATACCAATCCGTTATATCAACGAATCGGAAATCCAGATCTCGAGGCTAGAAAAAACCACCGGTTATCGGTAAATTTCAATACGTTTAGCCCGGATAATAACCGGTATTGGAATGGTTATTTCTTATATAACTTGTCTTTTGATGATACCGGAAATGATATTACCTATAATAACGGGATCCAGACCGTTAAGCCCATTAATGTAAACGGCAACTATTACCTGCGTGCCGGAACATTTTTTGGAATGCCCTCAAAACTTAAAGGTTTGAGGATGAATTATGGGATGAACTTTTTTACCGAGCATAGAACAAATTTTATCAGCAGCAATAAAAACATCACCAACAGGTTCGAAATTGGGCCAAACATCAATTGGAGTTATGATGTTGATGAAAAGTTTAACGCAGGGATTTATGCTTATGTAGCCTATACCAAAGTAAATAATACTGCCGAATCGGCGATTGATAATAAATATTTTACGCTAAACAATTCTTTAAATCTGAGTTACGAATTCATTAAAGATTTAAGGGTGGAAGCTGATTTGGATCATATCGGCTCAGCTGGCCGTGCGGATGGATTTAATAACAATTATTTTTTGCTTAATGCCGGGATAAATAAATATTTAATGAAACGCAGGGTTACTTTAAGTTTAAAAGGATTTGATATTTTGAATCAAAATACCAGTATCGATAGGATTGTAAACAGCAGCCGGATTGAAGATGTGCGGTACAATAACATTACCCGTTATTTTTACCTATCCTTAAATTACAAATTAACCAGGGTAGGGGCGAACAACGAGAGAAGCAATCCCCGTAGTACGGTTAATTAAAAAAATGTTTAAAATTTTAATCAAGTCCTTGGCATTTGTTTCTTAGAAGTAAATGTTAAGGGCTTTTCTTTTGCTGATTATCAAAAATTTTAACAGAAACGTTGTTAAGGTTTTGTCTAAGTAAACACTTTCCAATTAATGGACTATTTTTTAATTAATTGATCAAAGTAATAATCCGAATCGTATATATAGATTATATCTCCTTTGGCTAGCGCATATGAAATTAAATGATTGATGGATTTAAACAAACGTTTGCGTAGTGTTTGCCATATTTATGCCTGTTAAATGGCATAAATTAGGTTTTTAAACCAGGTCTTTTTTAAACCGCAAACAACAGGCAATATTTCTTGATAAGCAGCGAAAATTAGTGTTATATTGTTTTTATTATTCAAATTGATCTTTAAGCGTAGCAAATGGAGTTATCAGTACCAAGCGATATAGCCAAAGAAAAGGTGTCAATAAAATATCTTTTCTTCACCTTCCTTAAAATTGGCTGTGTAAGCTTTGGTGGACATATGGCTTTGGTTTCGCTGATTCAGCGCATTATGGTTGAGCAAGATAAAACCATTGATAGTGAAGATGTATTAAACAGTGTAACTGTAGCTTCTTTTATGCCTGGCCCTATGGCGGTAAATGTTGTTGCCAATATAGGTTATACTTTAAAGGGTAAATTAGGTGCTGCGGTGAGTATGTTCGCCGTTTTACTGCCGGCAAGTATTTTAATGCTTTGCCTGGCTTATGTTTATTTTTCAAACGGGCTCAATATATCCTGGAGCTTAATGATGCAATATGTAGGCGCAATTGTAAGTATGATCATTTTATCGACAGGATTACAGTTGTTTAAAAAAGAAATTTCGCTTCATTATGGCAAAATCTTTGTTTTTTTGATCGCCATCACACTCGATCTGATTAAAGGGAACTACCTGATAACAATCATTCTTATTGCGATAGGAGCTATTGCCGGACTGATGTTTGACCAGAAAAAAAATAATTATGCTGAAGTGGTAACTAGTTTTAAGCAGAAGTTTAAACTTAGGTTAAATTCATTTTCGTTTATTGCGGTTGCCATTTTATTCATCAATCAGATTTTATTTATTACGGGAGCATTTAAATCTTATCAGAACATCTTTTTTAAGATCGGAACCGTTTTTTCGGGCATTAGTATTTCCTTATTTGGTGGTGGATACCTCGTTATCCCCATTATGCAGTCGCTACTGGTCAAAGATATGCAATGGTTGAGTGCGAAAGAATTGGTAGATGCGATTGCTTTTAGTCAGGTTACACCCGGGCCAATTCTGGTGAGCTCAACCTTTATTGGTTTTAAGTTAGCTGGTTTTCTAGGCGCATTGGTTGCTACCTGCAGTATGTTTATACCATCTGCTATTTTAATGATTGTTGTTTCTAAAATCTTCAATAAAACAAAAGATCATCCCCTTATCAAAAGCATGATATCAGGAATTAAGGTGGTCGTTGTCGGGTTAATTATATCATCAGCCTTAAAAATATTATTATTGCAGCCAAGAACACTTTTGGTAGGGGCCATTTGTGTTGTTTCTTTAATATTAAGCTATAAATATAAACTCAGCCCGGTATATTTAATCCTCGGCGCTATTTTTTTGGGAACAGTATCAATTTTTTATAATGGAAAGTTTTTTTAAACCAGATGGTATTCAGATTATCGGAACGCAAAGATCTGGTTCCAATCTGCTAAGGGTAATATTAGATCAATCTAATCAGATTGCCTCTCCGCACCCACCTCATATTTTGGTCACTTTTGTGCCATTGTTGGGTTTGTATGGTTTTTTAACAGAAGCAAAATATAAAACCTTAATTAGCGATGTAGTAAATTATGTAAGGGCTAACCCTGTGCCATGGGATGGCGTTGAGCTGGATGAGGCCTGGATTTATGAAAACTCAAAAAGCTACAGCCTTTTCGAAATTAACCGATTGGTATACGAAACTGCAGCAATAGCAAAAAAAGCTAAATACTGGTGCTGCAAGAGTATGGCTAATGTGCATTACGCTGCTGATTTGGAAGCGCATTCGCCCAATCTGAAATATATTTATTTGTACCGTGACGGGAGAGATGTTGCGCTCTCTTTTAAAAAAGCAATTGTTGGCGAAAAGCATATTTATCATTTAGCAAAACAGTGGTATAAAGATCAAAGTGCCTGCATCGAACTGTCGAAAAGAATCGGTAGCGATCGTTTTTTCTCTTTAAATTATGAGGAATTAATTGCAGATCCGGCAAAGCTTATTCAAAGTTTATGCAGGTTTCTTGCAATTGATTATGCTGAAACCATGCTCGATTTTCATAACTCAAAAGAATCGCTGGCTACGGCTAATGCTGGCGAAATGTGGGAAAATCTGGCCAAGCCAATCATTAAAGACAATACCGGTAAATTCCGTAAAGAATTGAGCGCAGCAGAAATTGATATATTCGAATGTATTAACCACCAGACCTTAACCGATTTGGGTTATGCTTTAGATCGCCCGGAGAATAAGGATAAATTGATTTCTGCCCAGGATATAGAAGAATATAACCTTGAAAACGATTTGCTCAAGAAAAATATCCTGTTAAGTGCCCGTCAATCTGATCTCGACAACCGGGGCCCTCAGCTGGAGATATTAAAAGAAATAAAGGCCAGGCATTTAGCCACAAAAGTATAGAATGAAATGATAGATACCATTGATATAAATGCCATACTGCGAACAGCTGTTGAGGCGGGGAAGGCGATTTTAACCGTTTATGATGGGGATGATTTTGAGGTATCAACCAAAAGCGATTCTTCTCCTTTAACTAAGGCAGATAAAATAGCAAACGATATTATTTGTCGCGATTTGAAACGGTTATATCCGGCCATTCCAATTATATCTGAAGAAGGGAAAAATATTCCTTACGAAGAGCGGAAAAACTGGGCGCTATATTGGTGCGTAGATCCGCTGGATGGAACCAAAGAGTTTATCAAGCGAAATGGTGAGTTTACGGTAAATATTGCTTTAATCCGTAATGGGATGCCGGTGCTGGGCGTCATTTACATTCCGGTACAAAACCTGTTATATTTTGGTGATGAGCATTCCGGAAGCTGGAAACAAATCCCTGGAGAAGATCCTATTCAAATTAAAGCCATTAAGAAGAACGATGAATGGACAGCAGCAGTAAGCAGATCGCATGCGGATGGTGAAGAAAAAGCCATTCTTAGCAAATATCCGATAGTAAATTTTATTTCGGTAGGGAGTTCGCTTAAATTCTGTTTGTTAGCAGAAGGTAAGGCGCAGATTTATTTACGCACCGGACCAACCATGGAGTGGGACACTGCTGCCGGTCATGCCATTATTTTATTTAGCGGCTGTAATATCCGTACATTATCTGGTCGCGAAATGTTATACAATAAAGAATTGTTGCTAAACGAAGGCTTTTTGTGTAAGGTAGATTAATGATCATAACAATAAACTATGCCGCTTCAAACTACAGCTAAAAATGGTTTTGTAATTCCAGATCAAAAGGGAATAGTGGTTTGGCTATTTGGATTGTCGGGTTCCGGAAAAACCACCATTTCGACTTTATTAAAGGAAAAGCTTGAAGAAGAAGGGTTTTTCGCGATAACATTAGACGGAGATATACTTCGGGAAGGTATCAATAAAGATTTGGGCTTTAGCGAAGCCGATCGGGCAGAAAATATCAGGAGGGCTGCAGAAATAGCCAGACTGATGATGATGAGTAATCTGATTACCATATGTTCATTTATCACCCCTCTTGAAGAACATCGGGCATTAGCCGCTCAAATTATTGGAGAACAGTATTTTGAAGTCTTTTTAGATTGCCCGCTGGCTGTATGCAAAGAAAGAGATGTAAAAGGTTTATACAAAGACGCAGACCGAAACCTGATCTCAAATTTTACAGGCGTGAGTGCCAGGTTCGAGCCTGCCTTAAACGCCCATCTTATTATCAAAACCAATACAGAAAGCCCTGTTCAGAGTAGGGATAAGCTATTTCTGGAGATCATTTCTAAAATCAACACCCAGGCTTAATTACCTAATTATTAAGCAGTATTGGTTTAATTTATATCGGTTTAATTCTAATTTATCCAGTTTATTGCATTTAAGAGGTTTAGTCAATCGATTGCGCAGTGTTTTTATATATAAATGCACCTTTTAATTCCTAATATTATACTACTAAGAATTAAAAGTCATTTTATCCTTTTAGCAACAATCAGCTATAACCAAAACCGCTATGATTACAATTTACAAACCAACAAATGGGGATTGTAGGACAACTGTTCCTATACTAAACCGCTCATTTTTTAATGCTCTTTTTAAATTTTTTTATTGTTCTTTATTTATTTTAATCCCTATTGCAGCCAGTGCGCAGACGGTTGTAACCGGGACGGTGAAAGATGAAAAAGGACTGCCGGCTGTTGGAACATCAGTAACAGAAACTGATGTGAAAAACGGAACATCGGTTGATGCAAACGGTAAGTTTACCATCACCTTGAAAGGTAATTTAAAGGTTTTAAACTTTACACTTGTAGGTTATAAAACGCAGCGGGTTACCGTAGGTGCTTCAAACGTGGTAAATGTAAACTTAGAAGAAGACCTAAATAAACTGAATGAAGTTGTGGTTGTGGGTTACGGCACGCAACGAAGAGGCGACATTTCTGCCTCCATAAGTACCGTTAAGGCAAGCGAGATGAACCTTGGCGGAAGTACAAGTAACATTGGCCAGGCCATACAGGGTAAGGCTGCGGGTGTACAGGTGCAGCAAACCAGTTTTGCTCCAGGTGCCGGGATTCAAATTACCATCAGAGGTGGGAATTCCATTCAATCAAGCAATAGCCCACTATATGTAGTCGATGGTTTTATTTCTGAAAACGGAAGTACCATTAATCCAAATGACATTGAAGATATTCAAATCTTAAAAGATGCCTCTTCGGCAGCCATTTATGGTGCCAGAGGGGGGAACGGTGTGGTATTAATCACGACCAAAAAAGGAAAGATGGGTAAAGTAAGTATTGACGCCGATTACTCAACTGGTCGTCAATTTTTGACCTACAAACCGGAGCTTCTAACAGGTCAGCAATATACAGATATACAGAATGCAACTTATGCTGAAAATGGCAAATCGCCACTTTTCCCTGCCAGCTTTATACCTGCAAACACCAATTGGTTAAGCGAGGCTACCCAAAATTCAATAGTTGATAATATGAATGTAAGTATTAGCAGTGGAGATGCAAATTCAAAGCTCTATGTATCTGGTAATTATATTGATCAGGTTGGTGTATTAAAAAGCACTGGATTTACCCGATACACGGCGAGAATCGGGGCTGATAAAAAACTAAACGAAAGGGTAAGGTTGAATGCCAATTTTTATGGTGCCAGTTCCAAATCAAAGCAACAATCGTATGGCGACGGGATTACACCACCTCTTTTTGGTATTATAACTTCATTACCTAATTTACCGGTTTATAATGCAGATGGTTCATATTACAATTATCTCGGTAAGAGTAATGCAATAGCGAACTTATTGGAGCCAACTAATAATAGAGACAATAAATTGGCTAACGCTAATGTTGGACTTGATTATGAGGTAATAAAAAATCTAACTTATCATTTAGGTGCAGGAGGTGAGTTTTCGCAGACTGATTTAGGAACTTATACTCCACAAACCATACCTGCTGGCGTTGCCAATAAGGGTTTAGCTAGTATTACGAGCTCATCAACTTTTAGATGGTTAATCGAGAACTATTTAACCTATAAATATAAATTTAATGATCATGATTTTACGTTATTAGGCGGGGTTTCTGCCCAAAAAGATGTTGCACAGTCGGTAAACGTGGGTTCAAAAGGTTTTTCGACGGATCAATTTCTGTATTATAACCTAACGGCTGGTGCATTGCCAAATGGATATGGTAGTAATAAAACTCAAACCAGTTTTAACTCTTACTTCGCAAGGTTAAACTATGCTTTTAAAGATAAGTTGTTAGCTGCATTTACTTTCAGGGGCGATGCCTCCTCTAAATTTGGAGAGAATAACCGCCGGGGTTATTTTCCTTCGGGGTCTTTAGCCTATAAGTTTACTGATGAGGATTTCATTAAAAATCTTAATACTTTTTCTAATTTGAAGGCAAGGGTTAGTTATGGTGTAACTGGTAATGACAGAATTGTAGATTATGCCTACTTAGCTCAATTTGGTAGTTATAATACCGCAATAGATGCCGATGGCGGCTTAGTCTCAGGAATTGAAGCTAAAAATTTAGCCAACCCTGATTTGAAATGGGAAAGTACTGCACAACTGAATGCTGGTGTAGATATGGGCTTTTTTAATGGCCGATTGAATGTTTCGATTGATTATTATAATAAAAAAACAACCGACCTGCTTTTGAATGTACCTGTTGGAAACTATTATGGCCAAACGATTCAATTGGCAAATGCCGGTTCGTTACGAAATCAAGGTATTGAGTTAGCTGTAAATACAACAAACATTGCCAGCCCGGCATTTAACTGGAACTCTACATTCAATATTTCTTACAACAGACAAAAAGTACTCTCATTAGGTGATAAAATCAGTAATATCCCGGTAAATACAGCCAATCCTAGTGGTACGGTTTCCGGAAGAGAGTTTACTAGGGTATTGCCTGGCAGAGAACTGGGTGAGTTACGTGGATATGTATATGCTGGTGTAATTAAATCGGGCGAAGTTTATGCACCACAACCAGCAGCAAAACCTGGAGACCCGAAATATGCTGATATTAATGGCGATGGTGCAATTACTCCTGATGACCAACAATATCTAGGAAATACCACTCCTCGTTTTAGTACAGGTTTGGCAAATGATTTCAGCTTTAAAGGTTTTAACCTTAATGTATTTTTTCAAGGCGCATTTGGGTATTACTTATACAATATGAATCGTTTGGTGTTAGAATCAACAACCGGTGCTGATGCGTTAAATAGATTTGTAGCAGGTAAAAATGAGAATACCGATATTCCCAGAGAAGGTTACTTTCTAAGTCAATATGGTGGTTATGTAAACTCTCGGTTTGTAGAAAATGCCGCATATGTACGATTGAAATCTGTCTCGCTGGGATATTCAATACCGGCATCTTTATTTTCAAAAACCAAGTTAATCAGCGGATTAAATGTATATGTGCAGGCTCAAAACTTGTTTACCATTACAAAATATACTGGAACAGATCCTGAAGTAAATACACATTCTGGCTCGAACACTGGTGGTGGATTGGATTTTAATGCCTTCCCTGCCTTTAAAACAGTAACATTTGGAATTAAAGCCTCTTTTAATTAATGTATTTTGTACAGGAACACCTTAAATTTAACATCATGAAAAAATATAATATTATTCTTTTACTGACAATTGCACTCGTTATACAATTTTCTTGTAAAAAGAGCTTAGAGCCTAAAGTGTACAGTATTCTAACTGAAAATAATGCTTTCGTCACAAAATCGGATGCCATTGCTGGTGTAAATGCGGTTTATGCGAGATTAAAAGGACCTTCAGTTGGCGATAATTTTGATTATTGGACGGTTCGTCATTTTGCCTTAACAGATTTAACCACAGATCTTGGTCATTGCGATTATGGGGGTGATCCAGGTCAACTTTCAAACATCCAATGGAACTCATCAAATGGGTTAATTTTAGAAGATTGGAGGCAGATTTATAAGTTAATTGCGAATGCAAATGTGGCAATTTCAAGTATTACACCAATGAAAAGCATTACGGACGCCGAAAAAAGTAAATTTTTAGCGGAAATTAGGTTTTTAAGGGCTATTGCTTACATGGATATAACAGATATTTGGGGGCCTTCTGTATTAATAACTGAAAAAGAAATGGCTGCTAAAGATTACAGCGCTAAACCACAGTTAACATCTTTAGCCGACATGAACAAATATTTAATCGGCGAGTTTGAGTACGCAGCTGCCAATTTACCGTTAAACTATGTGAATAATCCTATTTATCCAGGTAATGATGTGGGAAGGGCAACCAAGGGAGCGGCTCTTGGAATGTTGGCAAAATTATATTTACGCGATCATCAATGGCAAAAAGCAGCAGATTATTGCCAGCAAGTAATTGATTTAAAAGTGTATGATTTATATCCTACCTACGCTGGATTATTCGCGGAAACCAATACCTGGTGCGTAGAAAATATTTTTTCTGTATTAAGCGATGCAAATGTAAACGGAACAGAACTATTAAATCACTTTGGACCATTAGAGCACCCAGTGCTTACCGAAAGGTGGCAATATTATGCCGTTACATGGGACTTCTATAATAGTTTCAATAATGCCGACGATAGGAAGAAAATGTTTTTTGAACAATATACCGGTACCGATAAATTGATTCACAAACAAGCCCCTACTTTAGGCGCTATCGCTCCGGCTGGAGTGTTATATATGCCTAATGTTGCTACATCAAAATATGCTGATCCGAACGGAGCCAACACATATTACGATGGTCACAGTGTTAATATTCTTCGTTATGCAGATATTTTGTTGAGCAGAGCAGAGGCATTAAATGAAATTAATGGAGGCCCTTCAACTGAAAGTATAGAGTTGGTGAATAAAGTTAAACGCCGTTCTCATGCAACTGAATTGGTTTTAGCTAACTTGAATCAAAGCACATTTAGAGATGCAATTTTACAGGAAAGAGGCTGGGAACTATTTTATGAAGGTAAACGCAGGGCTGATTTAGTAAGAATGGGCAAATACGAGCAAGTCGTTAATGCCTATCTGGCTAGAATAGGTAAAAGCCCGTCTATACAAATGCCAAGAGATCAATTTTTCCCTTATCCTACGAGTCAGGTTAGCATTAACCCTAATTTGAATAATGCTGGCCGAAGAAATTAAGACAGAAATTATTATTAATGAAAAAGAATATGTAGTTTTTACTGCATATTCTTTTTTATTTACAAACGCTCCTGCATTTTAATATTTTCAATTTATGAGATACTTTTTAAAACTTGTTGCTTTACTGTTAATATTTGCTTTTTATGGATGTTACACGGGCGATGGCATCAAAGAAATAAAGGTAGGACTACATAATAACAATGTATTAAAAATACAGATTGATGTAACGGCCAATGCTGCCGTAGATGCCTATGTAGAATATTGGCCAGATAAAATTGCAAATGTACAAAAGGAAAGTACTGCGCTATCTAAAGATAAAAGTAGTCACAAATTTGTGCTATGCAATATTATTCCCAAAACAAGTTATGCTTATCAGATTATTACCGTAAAAAACGGCGCAAAAAAAACAAGTAAGATTTACACTTTTGTTTCTAACGATTTGCCTGAATGGCTTAAAGACCAGTTTAAAGCAAAAAGTGCCGATGATAAACTAATTCCCAAAGAACTTAAGAACGGATTAATCCTGGTTAACAAGCGATATTCGCCGGGGATGGCCTATCTGGTCGATTATAAAGGTAGGCTGCGGTGGTACCATATGATTGACAATGTAGGTTTCAAAGTAATTAATTTTACAAAAGATAAAACCTTACTTTCTATTCTGGGCGGCAATGATGAGCCAACAAGCTACGGTAGCCAGATATTGGAAATTAACTTAGATGGGGATACGGTTTTAAACTTAAAAAAAGGCCAGGGCGATTTTAAGCAGACCATCCACCACGAAATTTTAAAAAATCAAAAAGGAGACTTGGTTACACTTTTTGTTGATCAGAAAATTACCGATTTAAGCCATATAGGCGGTAGCAAACAGGATACAATAAATGGTGATGGTATTTTGGTGATGGATAAAAAAGGTAAACAGATCTGGAAATGGAGTGTGTTTGATAGCCTTGATCCTTTTAGTGACAAGGCTTTACTCAAAACCAAAAAAGACTGGATGCATGCCAATAGCTTAAACTATGATAAAGACGGGAACTACATCATTTCCTTTTACAATAATGGGCAAATTTGGAAAGTTGATGCCAAAACAGGCAAAGTAATCTGGAAATTTGGCAAAGGTGGTAACATTAAAATGCCAGCTCATACAGATTTCTCCCAGGCCCATGCAGTGCATATTAATGCTGAAGGTAATTTAATGTTTTTTGATAACGGAATAGAAAAACACCGATCAGGAGCTTATGCTTTTAAGTTAAACGAGCAGACACAAAGTGCAAGTTTAGATATGCATATTCAGCTGCCCCCACAAATCTATAACGATCGTATGGGGAGCGCTTACATGATTAATAAGAACAATATATTGTGCTGCAGCTCAAAAAGACACATTGTTGTGCTCACGGATAGAAAAGGTGTATTGTTATGGACAATGGAAGCATCTGTGCCTGCATATAGGGGGATATTTGTAACTTCGGAGCAATTAAGTCCTTATTTAAAACCTTAACCATATGAATAAAACTTTACCACTCATTTTTGCAATTTTAATAACCCTGTCTTTTTCGGCATGTAAAAAAGGCGAAATTAAAAACCTAAACAGCATTGGTTATGGATCGTCGTTTGGGATGTGTGTGGGCTATTGTTCCAATAATTTACTTATCAGCGATTTGAAACTTACTTTCTCTAAATCGAAAAACGGGCAGACAGCTGATACCAAAACTTGCAGCAAAACAATTTCTGAGGCTGATGTAAATGCCATCAAAAACGAATTAAATCTGGAGAAGATTTCGGCTTTGCCAGAAGTAATTGGCTGCCCTGATTGCGCAGACGGAGGAGCAGAATGGATTGCCATCAATGCCGATGGTAAACAATACAAAATCACCTACGAGTACGGTAAAGCACCTAAAGAACTAGAGGCTGCAGTAGCGCGGTTAAAAGTACTTAAGGATAACTTTAAGGATTGTAATTGATAACAGCTTTAACGATGGTTCCTTCAAAGGTTATTCGTTTGTCCTGTGTGCTTACTAATTCAGAAAGTTCATATACATTTCTATATCCATAGCCATATAGGTTAATGTAAGTAGGGATATTTAAGGCCAACGAAATAGGGGCTATTTTTTTCTTTATTAAAACCGGTACCACTACTTTGCTGGCGAAATTTGCCTGGTCATCAATAAAATTATTATTGCAATAGATTAATATTTTGGTATCAGCATTTGGGATAATTTTTAAGAGATTTTGTTGCGTGAAATCAGCAAAATTTAAATGAATAGCCCCCTTAACATGTTTTCGTTTAAATAGGCTGTCAGAACGGGTATCTAAAATAACAGTGCCTTTCTCTTGCGCCATTTTTAAAAACGTTGCTAAATCAATGAGTTTGCTTTTACGATGGGCTTTAACCTCGGGGATGAGTTTCTCGTAAGCATCAAAATCTACATTGGCCTTTCTTTTAGTAGCTGAAGATGTTTGTGCATTACACAGGTATGCGATGCTACAAAATATGATGGTGATGATTTTTGTTTTCATTGGTCTTATCCATTAGTTGAAATTATGCACTTTTAGTGCAAGACTTCCTTTCTGCAAATTTTTATTTTTTTGACACAGATTAACTACAATCTGCGAATCTGTGGCTTTTTTTAACAACTAATTTCATTCATCATTAAACCTATGGACTTTTAGTCTATAGTCGATTTTTTTTGAATTTTCATGAATTAATTTCCACCTAAAATAATCGGTGCGGTTTTGCCATTACCCATAATAATCACTTTGGTATTGGCCGATTTTGCAATTTCTTTTTGAGCCAGAATCGATTCGTACTGGAGCTGGCGATCGCTTAATCCGGTAGAAAGGATGCGCTGATAATCGGCAATACCTTGTGCTTCTACTCTTTTCCGTTCTGCTTCCTGGCGTTCCTTTTGAAGCACAAACGTCATCTTTTGTGCATCCTGTTCGGCATTTATTTTCGATTCGATACTGGCTTTTACCGATGCTGGCAAGGTAATGTTGCGCACCAGAAGTTGTTCTAGCTCTAAACCTCTTTTCGCAAAACTCTTCTCTATGGTGTTAAATATTTTAGATTGAAATTCATCCCGTTTACTCGAGTACAACGCAACGGCATCATAAGCAACGGCATTATCGCGTATGGCGGTACGGGAAACCGGACGTACAATCTTTTCCAGATAATCGGTGCCTATTTCCCTTAATATATTTGGAGCAGCACTTCCCTTTACCCTGAAGAGTACGGAGAGATCAATAATCACCTCCAGGCCGTCTGCCGATAAAACACGTAAAGCATCATCAGTTTGTTTATTGCCCTCATCATGCACGCCAGACATGGTGTAGTTTTGTGTTTTAACATCAAATGGGGTAATTACCGCTATAGGATTAATTATGTTTAATCCGCTATATAAAACTTCATTATCTACCTTTCCGAAAACGGTTTTAACCCCAACCTCGCCAGCATCGATAACTTTAAACATAGAAAATGATAAGCCAATGATCACGAACACTACACCAATAATTTTAGTGATACTGCTATAACGACCAATAAGGTTATTTTGGCTCGATACGGCAAAGCCGATAAAAATGATAATAATTCCAACGATACTTAAGAACATATAATTTAGATTTTTATTAAAGATAAAGTATTTACTACAATCTTTTATGAATTTAAGGCAGGTGTGATTCTGAGCATTTTTTAAGCCTATAGAAATTGGCTTCGGAAAATCAGTCCGTTAACAGGCCCGGTTTACCTTGCTAACTAAACCTGATATACGTGGAAAGCGAGTTCTTCGCGAGTTTGTAACATTAGCAGGGCCGAAGCCAGCCTAAGGATGACTGAAACTGCTTTCCAAAAATTATTTGAACAGCTCAATCAGATGTTGAAACAAGTTCAGCATGACGATCGCGCCAGGGGATTTAGAGCGAGAACCGTTGACTGAAAACTCAAAACTGAAAACGGAACTGCAACGCCTTAATCTTCAACTGAAAACTGATAATTGCAAACTCAAAACTTTTTACGCTAACCCCTTGATTTTTAAAAAGAATTGTTCTACTTTTGCAGTCCGTTTTATGGGCTATCTGCGAGGATGCCGGGGGAGCGGTAAATTTTTTAAATAAAAAACATAAAAAAGCACAATGCCAACCATTCAACAATTAGTTAGAAAAGGTAGAGTAGCACTGGAGTTCAAGAGTAAGTCTCCAGCGTTGGACAGCTGTCCACAGCGAAGAGGTGTATGTACACGTGTGTACACCACTACCCCTAAAAAACCAAACTCAGCAATGCGTAAAGTAGCCCGTGTTCGTTTAACGAACGGTAAAGAGGTGAATGCTTACATTCCTGGAGAAGGTCACAACTTACAGGAGCACTCAATCGTATTGATCCGTGGTGGTCGTGTTAAAGATTTACCAGGTGTACGTTACCACATCATCCGTGGTGCATTAGATACATCAGGTGTAGCTGGTCGTAACCAACGTCGTTCTAAATATGGTACTAAACGTCCTAAACCAGGACAGGTAGTTGCGGCACCAACAAAAGGTAAAAAGAAATAATCGGGAGGAAATAAGAAATGAGAAAGTCAAAACCAAAAAAGAGAATTATTCTTCCTGATCCAAAATTTAATGATGTTCAGGTAACTCGTTTTGTAAACAATATGATGTACGATGGAAAAAAATCTATCGCTTATTCAATTTTTTACGATGCTGTTGAAATTGCTGAGAAAAAAGCAGGTGAAAACGGTTTAGAGATCTTTAAACGTGCTTTAACTAACATTATGCCAGCTGTAGAGGTTAAATCTCGTCGTGTTGGTGGTGCTAACTTCCAGGTTCCAACTGAGGTTAGACCAGAGCGTAAAACAGCTTTAGGTATGAAATGGTTAATTTTATATGCTCGTAAACGTGGCGAAAAAACCATGAAAGAGAAATTAGCTGGTGAAATCGTAGCTGCTGCTAAAGGTGAAGGTGCTGCTGTTAAGAAGAAAGAAGATACGCACAAAATGGCTGAGGCTAACAAAGCGTTCTCTCACTTCAGATTCTAATTTAGGATTAACAGATTAGTAAGATTACACAGATATTATAGGATTACACAGATAAAATTGATTTCACCGATTATGTAAAATGATCGGTGAAATCTTTTAAATCGGTGAAATCAATACTAAAAACATAATGGCAAGAGATTTAAAATTTACAAGAAATATTGGAATCGCGGCTCACATTGATGCGGGTAAAACTACAACAACTGAGCGTATTCTTTATTATGCTGGTGTAAGTCATAAAATTGGTGAAGTGCACGAAGGTGCTGCAACAATGGACTGGATGGCACAAGAGCAAGAGCGTGGTATCACGATCACTTCTGCTGCAACTACGGTTGAGTGGAAATACAGAGGTCAGGCTTACCACATGAACATTATCGATACACCAGGACACGTGGATTTTACCGTAGAGGTAAACCGTTCGTTACGTGTATTAGATGGTTTAGTGTTCTTGTTTTCTGCAGTTGATGGTGTTGAGCCTCAATCAGAAACCAACTGGCGTTTGGCTAACAACTATAATGTTGCCCGTATCGGTTTCGTTAACAAAATGGACCGTTCTGGAGCTGACTTCTTAAAAGTTGTTAAACAAGTTAAAGATATGTTAGGTAGTAATGCAGTTCCATTACAATTACCTATCGGTTCTGAAGATAACTTTAAAGGTGTGGTTGATTTGATCAACAACCGTGGTATCGTTTGGAATGAGCATGATAAAGGTATGACCTTTACTGAAGTGCCAATCCCTGAAGATATGTTAGATGAGGTTGCGGAGTGGAGAGAGAAATTACTAGAATCAGTTGCTGATTATGATGAGTCTTTAATGGAGAAATTCTTTGAAGATCCAAACTCAATCACTGAGCGCGAAATTTTAGATGCTTTACGTGCAGCTGTTTTAGATGCTAAAATCGTTCCTATGGTTTGTGGTTCATCTTTCAAAAACAAAGGTGTTCAAACCATGTTGGATTATGTGATGGAATTATTGCCTTCACCTCTTGATTCAGAAGGTGTAACCGGTACTAATCCAGATACAGGTGCTGAAGTTTTATTAAAACCAAGTATCAATGAGCCATTTGCAGCTTTAGCATTTAAAATTGCAACTGACCCATTCGTAGGCCGTTTATGTTTTATCCGTGTTTACTCGGGTAACTTAGAAGCCGGTTCTTACGTGTATAACACCCGTTCAGAAAGTAAAGAGCGTATTTCCCGTATCTTCCAAATGCACGCTAACAAGCAAAACCCTGTGCCTAATGTGGCTGCTGGTGATATTGCTGCGGTAGTAGGATTTAAAGATATCAAAACTGGTGATACCCTTTGTGAAGAGAAAAACCCAATCGTTCTTGAGTCTATGAACTTCCCTGAGCCGGTTATCGGTTTAGCTATTGAGCCTAAAACTCAAGCTGACGTTGATAAATTAGGTATGGGCTTAGCTAAATTAGCGGAAGAAGATCCTACATTCAGAGTACAAACTGATCAGGAAACTGGCCAAACTGTTATCTCTGGTATGGGTGAGCTACACTTAGATATTTTAATTGACCGTTTAAAACGCGAATTTAAAGTTGAGGTTAACCAGGGTGCGCCACAAGTAGCTTACAAAGAAGCAATTTTTGGTAGTACTCAACACCGTGAAACTTATAAAAAACAATCTGGTGGTCGTGGTAAATTTGCCGATATCCAGGTGGTTATTTCACCAATTGATGCTGATTTCGAAAAAGGTGGTTTACAGTTCGTAAACGAAATTACAGGTGGTTCAATTCCACGTGAGTTTATCCCTTCAGTAGAAAAAGGATTTGCTGCTGCAATGGCTAACGGTGTATTAGCTGGTTATCCGCTTCCTGATATGAAAGTACGTTTGATTGATGGTTCATTCCACGCAGTCGATTCAGATGCTTTATCATTCGAGCTTGCTGCCCGTATGGCATATCGTGAGGCTTTACCGAAATGTAAACCTACTTTGATGGAGCCAATCATGAAAATCGAAATCTTAACCCCTGAAGAAAACATGGGTGATGTAATCGGTGACATGAACCGTCGTCGTGGTCAATTATTAGGTATGGATACCCGTAATGGATCTCAGGTAATTAAAGCTACTGTGCCACTTTCTGAAATGTTTGGTTATGTAACGCAGTTACGTACAATCACTTCAGGCCGTGCAACTTCTACAATGGAATTTGACCACTATGAAGCTGCACCTAAAAACGTACAGGATGAAGTAGTTGCTAAATCTAAAGGAAGAGTAAAATCTGAAGACTAGTAATGTAATGCGAATAGCGTTTTGCGTTTAGCGATGATTTGTCGCCGCACGCAAAACGCCTAACATAAAACTCAAAATAAATCCGGTTTCTGTTGTTAATAGCTCTAACAGGAAACCATAATTAAAAATAAGATGAGCCAAAGAATCAGAATTAAATTAAAATCTTACGATTACAACTTAGTAGATAAATCTGCTGAGAAAATCGTGAAAACTGTTAAACCTACGGGTGCAGTTGTAAGTGGACCAATTCCACTTCCTACAGAGAAAAAAATCTTTACTGTTTTACGTTCTCCACACGTAAACAAAAAAGCTAGAGAGCAGTTCCAATTGTGCGCTTACAAACGTTTATTGGATATTTATAGCTCTAACTCTAAAACAGTTGATGCTTTAATGAAACTTGAATTACCTAGTGGTGTTGAAGTTGAAATCAAAGTTTAATTGATTTTAAAAGAACAGAAAAGGTCTCGATGCAAATCGGGGCCTTTTTTTATGCACCTAAATTCCAAAACAAAAGCAGGCCTGGCTGGTTGTACTGATATGACTAAGGAAGATAAAAAGCACGAAGGATTACCGGTTGAAGGTCAGGATTTTGCTGATCCTAAAGAAGAAAGGAAAGAAAAACCCTCTTCACATGGCGAAGTGGGCAATCAAAAAGATGGTGATTTTTCTGAACTGGAAGAAAGTAGAATGGAAAATCCACCAATACACCGTGATGAAAATGGATCGTCTAAAGACGATTTAGATAGTCGAACGCAGCTAGACCAGAGTAAAGGTGTAAAGTAGCTGCGAATCGATTGTAGGGTGACGACCCGTTCATCCCAAAATGTTCATACAGGGATAAATAAAAGGACATTATCCAATCGAACTCAGGTTATTAATACTTGGAGTAAACTTTTTTATCGTACAAATTGTTGTTATAGTATCTACAAAAAATGATGGCTATGGAAATGAATGAGAATAAAAATATAGACCCTAATTCGGAAATTAACCGGAATGAGGAAGATATTGAATGGGATAATGGAGAGGCTACTTATGGACATAAACGCGCCGATTTTAAACGCAAAGATCAACCAGAGGAGTCGCACTTATTGAAAACAGAAAACGATCCTAAACATGCCGTAAATGAAAATTTAAATAATTCGAATTTAAGCCAGGGTGAAGACATTGGGAATAGAAACAAGAATAATGAAAAAGGTTTGAGTGGGAAAGATTTATGATCTATTTATAAAGAGACTATTCATGTAGAATAATCCCTTTATAAGATCTATGCATTTTCCGGTAGATGGAAATTAATTAGGATTCCACAACTGAAATGCGTTAATCAAGTAGCAAATGCCCTTAAATAGTTTAGTCTCTGATTTTATTAATCTTTGTCGCGAATCCTACAGCCCTGCAAATTTCAAGAACTTATTGTCAATTTACAAGCCGTACGGCATTAACATATTGATATATGTCAATTACGGATGTCTTTCTGTACCCGATTAATTGTCAGTATAAATCACTTGTCTGGCGATAGTCCTGCCTTATTTGTTCAGAATAATTTTTAACCTTATCCACGTACCCTGGGGCTTTTTCCTTAAAGTCATCTATTAACGATTTTCCGTCACTTGCCCGCTTTTTTGTAGCATATTTAAAGCCATATACGGCTGCTGCGCCTAAAATGGCATATTTTAATAGTCCCATAATTATCTGTTTATATTCCTGTATTTAAGGCATGATTTTCATCAGCTTCGTTAATGCCGGTATTCGTTTTGAAATCATCAGATGAACTTCCGGTATGGCTAGCGGCACTCTGGATGCTTGGGTTCTTATCTGAACTGTTGTAAGCATCGTCACTAAGGGAATCTTTACCTTGCGTACCTGAATTATCCAGGCCATCTTTTGCTAAAGGATTTCCTTTAATCAATTCGCTAGGTTCTTTACCATAACTGGTTACGACATCGGTATCGTTAGCGGCTTCATAAGCCTTTTGTACATCAGACTTTTCTGATTGCTCATCGCCTGATCCTACATAACCTTCAATATGCTCTTCCTTGTTATATATGTTCGTTTTCATAGTATTGTCTATTTACATTAAACAGATGAGCTTAGAAATAGTTTGAAGCACAATTTTAATGGTAAAATTTACCTATGTTTTTATGCTTAACCATTTTCGCGTTTTGTTTAACTTGCGCCAAATTTTAAATGCCAAGGCGATAATGGAGTGGAAATATTTACTTTCGAATAAGAGATACGGACAAGAGCAATACGGTGCCAGCACAGATCGGGCACGTTCAGATTTTCAGCGCGATTACGACCGGTTGATTTTTTCGTCTCCTTTCAGAAGGTTGCAGAATAAAACCCAGGTTTTTCCATTACCGGGAAGTGTTTTTGTACATAACCGTTTAACGCATAGTTTAGAGGTGGCCAGTGTAGCCCGCTCCATGGCCAATATATTTTTAAAAAGCGTGGAAGAACACCAGCCCCAACTGATTAAAGATGTTCCATTAATTAATGAAGTAGGTAATATTGTAGCTGCCGCTGCACTGGCGCACGATTTGGGAAACCCAGCCTTTGGGCATTCAGGTGAAGCCGCCATTTCAAGATATTTTACCGATGGTGACGGAAAGGTTTATCAGAAAGAAATGAACAAATCGCAGTGGCATGATTTAATTAATTTTGAAGGTAATGCCAATGCCATCCGTATTCTTACCCATCCGCTAAAAGGAAAAGGGAATGATGCTTATGCCTTAACCTATTCTACTTTAGCTTCGATTGCTAAATATCCCTGCGCCTCCATTGCTGGTAAACAAAAAGGGCTGTTACATCGCAAAAAATACGGTTTCTTTCAGTCTGAAGAAGAAACTTTTAAAAAGATCGCAGCCGAACTTCAGCTGGAGAAAGAAGAAGGCGAATACCTCATTTATAAACGTCATCCTTTGGTTTATCTGGTCGAAGCTGCCGATGATATCTGTTACAGCATCATTGATTTGGAAGATGCACACCGCTTAAAGATCCTTTCCTACGAAGAAGTAAAAAGTTATCTGTTGCCTTTTGCCAATTCTACCACCATAGAAGACCGCCTAAAGCACGACTATGAAGACGATGATGCTAAAATTGGTTTGTTGCGGGCCAAAGCGATTAACACTTTAACGAACCAATGCGCAGCCATATTTTTTAGAGAGCAAGAAAAATTATTAAAGGGAGAGCTGAACCATAGTTTAACCGATTTACTGCCCGAACCCTATATCTCGGCCTGGAAAGCTGTTGAAAAAATTTCAGTCGAGCGGATCTACAATTTCTCATCAGTGATACAAAAAGAGGTTGCCGGTTATAAAATTATGGCAGGTTTATTGGAAGAGTTTGTCCCTGCACTTATTCATAACAATACACACTATTACAAAAAACTGGTTAAACTTATACCCAAACAATACCATACTGATTTGACCGATATTTATTCGATCATACAGAGTGTACTGGATTTTGTTTCGGGTATGACAGATTTATACGCAGTTGATTTATACCGCAATATTAAAGGAATATCCTTTCCTTCAGAAACCTAAAAAAATTCTGGTTTTGCTTTTAACTACGATTAATCGCGGTCAGGCGCTGTTTTTCTTCTGATTTCGAGGCTTAAGCAAGCCTTAAATTCGGCGTTTGTGTAAAATTATAAAATTAAATTTTATTTAAGTTGTTGATTTGTAGTTGTTTAAAATCGTTTTAGTATTTGTAATTCGCCTTTCGTGTAAAGCGAATGCAGTAACTTGTACTAATTGTTAGATTTGATCGTTGGGCTCCTTATTTTAAGCCTGATACTTTAGATCTCATCCCGATTCATGAAAAAACTTTTACTAATTGCTTTGTTAAGCATAGGCTTGACCTTGGCTGTTAAAGCGCAGGCACCACAACAATTTAACTATCAGGGAGCGGCAAGAAATGCCAACGGTACTCCATTGGCCAATAAAAATATAGCCTTACGGATTAGTATTTTGGATGCCTCTTCAACAGGGACCGTTCAATATTCGGAAGTAAGAAATGTAACGACCAATGCTTTAGGTTTATATACCTTAGCAATTGGCGCTACGGGTGCAAGTTCGGTTAATGGTACAATAGCCGGGGTAACCTGGGCAAGCGGATTAAAGTTTGTTAAGGTTGAAATCGATCCGGATAACGGTACAAATTTTAGCCTGGCCGGAACCGCGCAATTGTTAAGTGTCCCGTATGCACTTTATGCTGCCAACGGACCTGTCGGACCCAAAGGAGATCCGGGTGTAGCCGGTCCTGCTGGTGCACAGGGTATTGCCGGTCCACAGGGACCTGCCGGTGTTGCTGGCGCTGCTGGTGTTCAGGGGCCAATTGGTTTAACTGGAGCAGTGGGTGCACAGGGAGCGGTAGGTGCAACAGGCCCGCAAGGAGCAAAAGGAGATACAGGGGCGACCGGAGCTACGGGATTGCAAGGTTTGCAGGGGATACCCGGAATAAAAGGCGATAAGGGAGATAAAGGCGACATCGGCCCGGTTGGTCCATCTACAGGCATAGCCGGAGGCGATTTAACAGGCAATTACCCAAACCCTACTTTAGCTAATCTTCAGGGAAAAACATTAAATGCCGCTTCACCAGTTAATAATCAGGTGTTGCTATTTGATGGGACAGCCTGGAAACCCGTAACATTGGATGTGAGTCAATTATCAGGTGCTAAAGCATTAAGCTCAACCGATTTAAGCATAAGCGCTAATGGTGCCACGGCTTTATTGAAAGATGTGGTCATTGATATCAATGCTGGAGCGGTTAATACCCTTAAACTGGCGGATGGATCAGTAACAACGCCAAAATTAGCAGATGCTGCCGTAACCTCGGTAAAAATTGGAAACAAAGAAGTTAAAAATACCAATATAAACGACGCAGCTGTTAACACACTGCAGCTTGCAGATGGATCGGTAAGCACGCCAAAACTGGCTGATGCTGCTGTAACCTCTATAAAAATCGGGAATAAGGAGGTTAAAAATATTAATATCGACGATTTGGCCGTCAATACGCTTCAACTGGCCGATGGATCGGTAACCAGCCCAAAACTGGCCGATGCTTCGGTTACCCTTGCTAAACTAACTACCGATGGCCTGAGCGATGCCAACAAAGTTTACATCACCAACGCAACAACCGGAAAACCCGAATTAATCAGCAGGACATTATTTGCAAATGCCAATGCATGGGCATTAAAAGGGAATACGGGTAATACCGATCAAGTCAATAATTTTTTAGGCAATACAGATGATGTAGCCATTAACTTTTTAGTTAACGGTTTAAAATCTGGCCGTTTAGGAAATTCATCCGAAAACAATATTTCTTACGGTTATAAAACACTTACCGCCAATGTATCGGGCTTTTACAATAGTGCATTCGGGCGCGAAGCATTATCTGTAAACATTTCAGGTTACGAAAACAGTGCTTTCGGTTACCAGGTTTTACAGCGCAGTTTTAGTGCGATCAACAACAGTGGTTTTGGTTCGCAGGCCCTGGCCATTAATACGGTAGGATCAAACAATACCGCTGTGGGTACTCATACGCTAATGGCTAATGGAACAGGTATTTCAAACACCGCTATAGGAAGTCTGGCGCTTGAAGCCAGTAATGGCGACAATAATACCGCAGTGGGTTATGCTGCTGGTTCGAAAAATAATGGTGCCGGGAATGTTTTTATTGGAAGCAATGCTGCAGCTAACAGTACAAACCTAAGTAATACCCTGGTTGTTGCTAACTCCAGTACTTCATACCCTTTAATAACCGGCGATTTTGCAGCGAATGGTGGCACATTAACCCTTAACGGAACTGCGGCTGCCACTTCTACAACTTATGCCCCGGCCAATGCCAGTACTTTAAACGTTAATGGTTCTGTTGCAGCAAGTATTTTAACCTATACGGCCACAGGCGCATTAACACTCGATGCGAGTCATTATACGGTCCGGATAAAAAATGCAGGTACGGCGGTAAATATTAATCTTCCAACCGCCTCGAGCTGTAAAGGAAGGATTTATGTCATTGTGAAGGCTTTATCATCTGGTGATGTTACTTTAAATAGCCCTGTTTTGTTGAATGATGATTCTAATATCACCACCATTACCGGAGCAAAAACCTTCACCATTCAAAGTGATGGGGCAGCCTGGATTTCTTTAAACTAAACACGATGAGAAAAATACCCTATTTGTTTGTTCTCCTGCTGTTGATGTTTTTCGGGAGAAAGGTAAATGCGCAAAGTTTGCCCTATGTGCTTAATTCGGCCAGTGGCAGCGGTAAGATTAATAATCAATTATACGATTTCAGTATTGGTGAAATGGCCCTGGTACAAACTTTTCAGGTCACCAACACAACCTTAACCCAGGGTTTTTTACAGCCCTTTCTCATCATACAAACTACTGCCGAAGTAGCCATTGTAAATAATATTCTTAGCCCAAACGGAGACGGGAAAAACGATTTTTTTGTAATTAAGGGCTTAGAAAAATATCCGAACAACAAATTATCCATTTTTGATAGGGGAGGAAGGCTGATTTATGCTACCCAAAGCTACCAGAACAACTGGGATGGCTACTTTAATGGGAAGCCACTTACGGAGGATACCTATTATTATATGCTCGATTTGGGGGCTAATGGCTCTATTAAAGGTTTTATATCAATCTTATATAAAAAATAACAGCGTGAGAGAAATGAAATGTTATATAGCGGGGTTGTTGTTTTTGTTTGCGATGCCGGCACTTGCGCAGCTTAATCCTATGGGGAGCATCTACTATCAGAACCAGTTTCTGGCCAATCCGGCAATGGCGGGTTTAGAAACCGGATTAAATTTAAATGCCGCATTTAAAACACAGTGGACAGGGGTAGATGGTGCGCCAAAAATTCAATATTTAACTGGCGATTATGGTTTGGCCGGTAATAAAGTAGGTTTGGGGGTGCTTTTTTACAATGAAGGTGCCGGAGCCATTAACCGGACGAGGGCAACCGTAACCTATGCTTACCATTTACCTTTAAACGGCGAGGCCAGCTTCCTGGATTTTGGCTTATCGGCTGGTATCATGAACGAATGGGTTGATCTTGGTAAAGCCAAAGGCGATTTAGACGATGATGTACTCAATAGTTTTAATGATCGCAGGTTATATCTGGATGGCGATTTTGGGGTAGCTTACCGCACCGATAAATTGACGCTGCAGGGAGCTTTACCTAATCTTAAACGGTTTTTTAAAAGAGATGTACTGCGCAACGTGGTAGACCGATCGATTTATTTTATTGCCGCAGGTTATAAATTTAATACCGATAAGGTCATCAACAGTATCGAACCGAAATTGGTGTACAGAGGGGTTCAAAATTACGATGGTATTTTCGATGCAGGTGTAAACCTCCAGTTTTTAGAAAACAAACTCATGCTGAACGGCATATATCATAGTACCAACAGCTTTACTGCAGGTTTTGGCGCAAATTATAAAAATCAGTTTTCGGTTTTGTTTCAGTACACCACCAATACCTCAAAAATGCAGAGTTATAGCAACGGCGAATTTGAAGTAGGCTTGAAATATAGCATTAAGAATTAAACGTGTTATCGTCATTTCGACTGAAGTGTAACGGAATGGAGAAATCTATTGTTAAGTGTACACACAGATTTATCCAATAATTTAATTGTTTTTTAAACCGTTATTTTTTTGGAAAGCAGTTTCATTAGCTTTGGCGAAGAGCAGTCCTGCTGTCCGCTAATTCCGATGAAGGATCGGAACCGCTTTGATCGGGTTTAGGTGGCCAAATGGTGTAGGTCTATTAATGGGTCTATCACCAAACGTTCCTACGGAACGAAAAATGCCCATGATATCAATTGGCTACCAGGCAGGTGTCCCGACGGGATGATTTGTGATGATAATTTGCCCTTGCCTTCGGTCTCATCGTGTACTTGTCATCAAGCTGAGAAGAAAACAGGTATGTTTAGTGTTTAGCTATCATCCAGCCTTTTGTTGTGGATAAAGATTATTCGTCCCGTCGGTACTACTTGTGATGATAATTTGCCCTTGCCTTCGGTCTCATCGTGTACTGTCATTAAGCTAAGAAGAAAACAGGTGTGTTTAGTGTTTAGCTACCATCCAGCCTTTTTATTAGGTATAGAGATTATTCGTCATGATGGGACGATTTGTGGTGATAATTTGCTCCTGCTTTCGGTCTCACCGTGCACTGTCATCAAGCTAAGAAAACAGGTATGGTTAGTGTTTAGCAACCATCCAGGCTTGTTATTAGGTATAGAGATTATTCGTCATGATGGGACGATTTGTGATGATAATTTGCCCTTGCCTTCGGTCTCACCGTGTACTGTCATCAAGCTGAGAAGAAAACAGATACTTTTAGTGTTTAGCTACCATCCAGCCTTTTGTTTCGTATAAGAATTATTCGTCCCGTAGGGACGACTCGTAGGTAGTAGGAAAAAAAATGTTTATTTTTTTTTCGTTCCGTAGGAACGTTTCGTGTTTTAGCCATGTGGTATCTTCTATCAAGCACAAGCCCATATTCAAATAAACCCGACAGTAGCGGACACTGAACGTAGTGAGGTAAAGCGAATGGCGGGGCTAGCGGAACCGAAGTACAACTAGCCCTGCTTTTCTAAAAAAAATAAGTTTTTTCAATTAATTAAAAGGTCTTCGACTACCTTCCCCTTCCGTCGTCCCATTTATTACGTTCATCCTGCAGCTCACGTGCAAGTTTCATTTCTTTATCTTTTGCTTTTACCTTGTGCGCCTGAAACTCATCGGCCACTTCCTGATAAAGCTCCGTTCTGTATTTCGCTTCGTGCCTTAATTTACCGGATTGGAAAATAACAAAGGCCAAACCTACCCCGAGTACAATAATAATGGCCCAAACAATGGTATTGTAAGTACCTTTATTAAAAGATATACCTAAAAATTTAATTTCGTTAACAGCCGCATTGGCATTGGCCAGCGAACTTTCTTTTCCATTTACTTCGCCTTTTAAGCTCGAAATGTTATCGGCCTGTGCTTTAATTTCCTGACGGGCCTCTTGCAGCTGCTTGCGTTCTTTTCTGAGCGTATCACTAACACTTTTCCATAGCGATGATAAGCGTGACGGATTGATCAGCCTTGCGCCGTTGAAGCTTTTAGATTTCTTTAACATGAACTGATACTGGCCATTTAATGATGGATCGGTATTTTTCGTGGTGTCAGGTAAAGTTTGCCCAAACGCAACGTTTAAAAATAGCATAGCGCCTAAAAACAATAGGGTGTGTTTAATTTTCTGCATAGTTTAAATATAGGTGTTAGAATGTAAAACTACATTTTTATCTATTTTCCGGTTAATAAAATTTGTTTAAGGTTTTGGCAAATCGATAAAATTGTTCTGGTTTAACATTCTAAATAACAATTTTATCTAAGTTTTATTATAAATTTATTTGCGATAGGTTACATTTGTTTCATGCAAATAGGAATTATTGGTTTAGGCGATATGGGCAAATTGTATGCGCTATCGTTTATAAACGCTGGTTATAAGGTATGTGGGGCAGATATGCCCTTGCGTTTTACAGATTTAAAAAATGAGCTGGAACCTAAAGGAATTGAAGTTTTAATCGATGGACATGAGGTAGCGCGTAAATCAGACTTTATTATCTATTGTGTGGAGGCCGAAAAAATTGATGAGGTAGTGGCTACTTTTGCCCGCTCTACTAAATATGGCGCCATAGTTGCCGGACAAACCTCGGTTAAACATCCCGAAATTGCAGCTTTCGAAAAACACCTTCCTGAAGATACCCAGATTGTAACCTGTCATTCTTTACATGGTCCTGCATTTAGTCCGGAAGGGCAAACGCTGGTAGTGGTGCGTCACCGTGCTACCGATGCGGTGTATGCCAAAGCGCTGGAAATCTATAAATCTTTAAAATCGAACATTATTGAAATGGACGATTATAGGGAGCACGACCGCATTGTGGCCGATACGCAGGCGGTAACGCACATGGGTTTCGAAAGTATGGGCTCCGCCTGGAAAAATGCAGGTTTTTTCCCCTGGGATAATCCGGCTTATGCAGGAGGAATCGATAATGTGAAAATTTTAACTACGCTGAGGATTTTTAGTTATAAATCGCACATTTACGCTGGTTTGGCCATTTTAAATCCTTATGCGCAGAAACAGGTAAAATATTATGCGCAGGCAGAATCTGAATTGTTTAAGCTGATGATCTGTGAAAATGAAACTGAGTTTAGGGAAAAGATTTACGCCGCACGCGATTTCGTTTTTCACGAGAGCCGGGCACTTTTACTGCTGGACGATAACATTATGAAAGAATTCAGCTTATCGGATGCGAGCCATAAACAGAAACCCAATTCGCATTTAAGTTTGTTAAGCATGGTATATGCCTGGTATAAAATGGGCGTAAACCCTTACGATAACCTGATCTGCCAAACACCACCTTTTAAACTAAGGCTGGGTATTGCCGAATACCTTTTCAAAAACGAAGCGATGTTAGAAGAATCGATCAATACAGCTTTGTATGATAAATCTATCCGTGGCGACGATTTGGAATTCCACACCGCGGTGCACGAATGGGCATCGATTATTGGTTATGGCGATTTAAAAGGTTACAAAGAGCATTTCGAAGCTGCCAAGTCATTTTTTGCCAACCGCTTAAATGATGGAAGGGATTTAAGCGCAGAGATGATTAAACGACTAGGCAAGTAACCATCGGGAATGAAAACCAATCTCAACAAACCTGAACTGGTTTCGCTGTTGCAACAACAATTAAAAGATATAGAAGTGTTTTGTAGTGAGTATGATGGGGGAACCGATGCTGTTATTTCATCCATTGCGGAGAAAATCGCTTTAATTTTTCATAATTCCGATCATGCAAAAGCATTGCTGGGGCAACTTAAACTCAATCACTATAAAATGTATTGTAGTGCTGAAATCTATAACCCTAAAAGCCTGACCAATTTTATCGGTTTATTGAAACTGACCCATCAAACAGGGAAAGGGTGGGCTTACGCTGCTAAATTAGATCGTTCCGAATTAAAAAGAGTATCCCAGGAAAACTGGTGGAATAATAAGAAGGTAATTATTGATTCGGACGGCATTGCTTATACAAGAGGCAAGTTAATTAAATCAGCAGCTACCGGTAGTATTGTGTTAAACACTTCGGGCTGGACGATAAAAGATGCCGGGGGTAACCAATCTACCATTAACCCAATACCCGAAACGATTAGGCAAATTGCTTTCGAATTGCTGGAAAGTTTCCGGGATGTGGATTTGAACAAGGAAAGCAAGCTTCGTAAATAATTATTGAAGTATGAATGATAAATGATTGAATGGACAGATGCTATATTCACTCATTCAGAATTCACTCCTTCAAAATTACTATGCTATAAATTTCCATTTTCCATCACCCATCTTACATCATCCATATAACATATAGACTTTATTTTATTCCCTTAATCCTTCGTTTAGCCAAAAACAGTGCATTATATTTGCGCGCATGTCGGTATTGCTGTTTACCATTATCGTTTTATTAGGTGCTTTTTTAGCCGGCTTATTGGGCTCGCTAACAGGCTTGGGTGGTGGGGTAATTATTATTCCCTTACTCACGCTGGCTTTAGGGGTTGACATCCATTATGCCATAGGTGCATCCATTGTTTCTGTTATTGCTACTTCTTCGGGTTCGGCAGCGGCTTACGTTAAAGAAGGGATTACCAATATCCGTATCGGTATGTTTTTAGAGATCGCTACGACAATAGGGGCCGTTTGCGGGGCAATTGTGGCCGTTTACCTTAATGCCAACTATATCGCCATTCTATTTGGTTGTATCCTGATTTTTTCGGCCATCATGACCTTAAAGAAAAAAGTAGATCATACTACTTTAGATAATACCGATAAATGGGCCAATTTTTTTAAGCTTAACGGTTCTTATCCAGATAAAGGTGTAGATCATGCCTATGCCGTAAAACATGTACCAGGCGGGTTTTTAATGATGCTTTTTGCCGGAACATTATCGGGTTTGCTTGGTATTGGAAGTGGAGCACTAAAAGTAATCGCTATGGATAATATTATGCGTTTGCCCTTTAAGGTATCAACCACGACCAGTAATTTTATGATGGGTGTTACGGCGGCGGCCAGTGCAGTGGTTTATTTGCACCGCGGACAGATTGATCCGGGTATTGCCATGCCGGTGTGTATTGGCGTTTTAACCGGCGCAACGGTTGGCTCGAAAGTTTTGTTAAAGGCTAAAACCGGTAAACTTAAAATTGTATTTGCGGTGGTGGTTGCTTTTTTGGCACTGCAGATGATATATAAAGGAATAAGCGGATTATAATGAGTAAAGCAGGAAAAGAAAACCTAAACGATAAAGATATCCAGGTAATTTTGGGTACGCTTTTGCGTGCGGGGGTAATTATTTCGATGAGCATCGTATTAATAGGTGGTGCCATTTTCCTGATCCATCATAATGGAGCCATTACCGACTATAAAGTTTTTAAACCCGAGCTCAGCAAGTTTTCTTCTATAGTGGCCATATTTAAGGGGCTATCTACTTTTCAGGGTGATGCCATTGTGCAGTTTGGGATCCTGATGCTCATTTTTACGCCAGTTGCCCGCATTGTTTTCGCTATTTTTAGCTTTTTAATTGAACGCGATTACCTATATGTACTGATTGGATTTATCATTTTAACCATCATAACCATCAGTTTAAATGGTGGTTTGGCACATTAACATCTCTTTTTTAGTTAAATCCCATCATATCAGCAATTTATTTGAAAAAATATTTGGCTAACTATTTGAAAATTAATAATTCTTGTCTATCTTTGCCGTCCCTTTCGGGGGATGTACAACCACCTTGAACGAAGCCCTACTGCTTCGATGGGTGTTAAAAAGAAAAGATAAAATGTCAGGAATTATTGGAAAAAAAGTAGGAATGACCAGTATCTTTGATGCCGAAGGAAGAAACATTCCTTGTACGGTAATCGAGGCTGGGCCTTGTGTAGTTACACAAGTAAAGACCGAAGAAAAAGACGGGTATTCATCAATCCAATTGGGTTACGATGAGAAAAAAGAGAAAAACACAACTCAACCGTTAAAAGGCCATTTCGCGAAAGCAAACACAACTCCGAAACGCAAGCTGGTAGAATTCGATTCGTTTACAACTTCACTTAATTTAGGTGATGTAGTAACCGTTGACGCATTCGCAGAAGGCGATTTTGTTGATGTTGTAGGTACCTCAAAAGGTAAAGGTTTTCAAGGTGTTGTAAAACGCCACGGATTTGCCGGTGTTGGTATGCAGACTCACGGTCAGCATAACCGTTTACGTGCCCCAGGTTCATTGGGAGCATCATCATTCCCTTCACGTGTATTCAAAGGAATGCGCATGGCAGGAAGAACAGGTGGAGACAGGGTAAAAGTTCAGAACTTACAGGTTTTGAAAGTTTATGCTGAGCAAAACTTATTAGTAGTTAGTGGTTCCATTCCAGGAGCTAAAGGTTCTTACGTAATCTTAGACAAGTAATCAGATGGAAGTTAAAGTATTAAACATTTCAGGTAAAGAAACAGGTGCCAAGGTGCAACTTCCTGAATCGGTATTTGGTATCGAGCCTAACGACCACGCGATTTATTTAGATGTAAAACAGTATTTGGCTAACCAACGTCAAGGTACTCACAAATCTAAACAACGTAATGAGATTGCTGGTTCAACTCGCAAACTATACAAACAAAAAGGTACAGGTGGTGCCCGTGCTGGTAGCATTAAATCTCCGTTATTTAACGGTGGTGGTCGTGTTTTCGGTCCTCAGCCACGTGATTACAGTTTTAAATTGAACAAGAAATTAAAATCATTAGCACGTAAATCGGCTTTAGCTTATAAAGCGAAAGATAACAACGTGGTAGTTTTAGAAGATTTCAACTTCGATACAATTAAAACTAAAAACTATACAAGTTTATTGGCTGCGTTAAACGTAGGTACTCAAAAAACTTTATTGGTTTTACCTGCACAAAATAATAATATCTATTTATCAAGCAGAAACGTTCAGAAAACTAAAGTGATTGCTGCAGCAGATTTGAATACTTATGATGTATTAAACGCTGGTGTACTTGTGTTAACTGCTGATTCTGTTAAAACTTTGGAGGAGGCATTTGCCAAATAATATGGACATTTTAAAAAAACCAATATTAACCGAAAAAGCTTCAGCTTTAACTGAGAAATCTAACCGTTTCACGTTTAGCGTTAACCACAAGGCTAACAAAATCCAGATTAAACAAGCCATTGAGAAATTGTACGGTGTAACCATCGTTGCAGTGAACACTATGGTTGTTGATGGAAAAGCTAAATCTCGTTACACTAAAGCAGGTTTTGTATCTGGCCGTAGCCCGAAATACAAAAAAGCAATCGTAACGTTAAAAGACGGCGAAACAATAGATTATTACGCAACCCTTTAATTTAATAATTCATTATAACTATGGGCTTAAGAAAATTTAAACCAGTTACTCCAGGTACCCGCTTCAGAGTTGGTGCTAGTTTTACGGAGATTACAGCAACCAAGCCCGAAAAATCATTGGTTGTATCATCAAAAAAGTCTGGTGGACGTAACAACACAGGAAAAATGACTATGCGCTACATGGGCGGTGGTCACAAAAAATCATATCGTTTAATCGACTTCAAACGCGATAAATTCGATATTCCTGCAACAGTAGCTACTGTTGAATACGATCCAAACCGTACTGCCCGCATCGCATTATTACATTATGCAGATGGCGAGAAGCGTTATATCATCGCTCCTGAAGGATTGCAAGTTGGTTCGGTATTATTATCGGGCGACAAAGCAGCACCAGAAGTAGGTAACACTTTAAAATTATCGAACATTCCATTAGGTTCTATCATCCACAACGTGGAGATTCACCCTGGAAAAGGAGCACAATTGGCTCGTAGTGCAGGTGCTTACGCACAATTAGCTGCCCGCGATGGTAAATATGCTACTTTGAAAATGCCTTCAGGCGAAACCCGTTTAATCCTGACTACTTGTCTGGCTACTATCGGTGCAGTATCTAACTCAGATCACGCAAACGAAGTATTAGGTAAAGCTGGTCGTAAACGTTGGTTGGGCCGTCGTCCGAGAACTAGACCGGTAGCGATGAACCCAGTAGATCACCCAATGGGTGGTGGTGAAGGTAGATCATCAGGTGGTCACCCACGTTCAAGAAATGGTATTTTAGCTAAAGGCTACAAAACCAGAGAACTTAAAAAATATTCTAATCGTTACATCATAGAGAGAAGGAAGAAATAATGGCTCGTTCGATAAAAAAAGGACCTTATATTGACCATAACGTAGAGAAAAAAGTAAACTCTATGAATGATTCAGGCAAAAAGTCTGTAATCAAAACTTGGTCTCGCAGATCAATGATATCACCAGATTTCGTGAATCATACATTTGCTGTACACAACGGAAATAAATTTATTCCTGTGTACGTAACAGAAAACATGGTTGGTCACAAGTTGGGAGAATTTGCTCCAACCAGAACATTCAGAGGACACGCTGAAAAGAAAAAATAATTAGACAATGGAAGCAATAGCAAAATTAAACAATTGTCCAACCTCACCGCGTAAGATGCGTTTGGTTGTAGATCTTATCAGAGGTGAACGTGTAGAAAAAGCATTAAGCATTTTAAAGTTTACCAATAAAGAAGCAGCAATAAGAGTTGAGAAATTATTATTATCTGCTATCAAAAACTGGGAATCTAAAAATGAAGGTGCTCGCCCTGAAGAAAACCAACTTTTTGTAAAAACAGTTATGGTTGATGGTGGCCGTCAGTTAAAACGCTTACGTCCAGCTCCTCAAGGCCGTGGATATAGAATTCGTAAACGTTCTAACCACGTAACGCTGATTGTAGATAGTAAAAGTACAGAAACAACTCAAAACTAATTTTAGGAAATGGGACAAAAAGCAAATCCAATAGGTAACAGGTTAGGTATCATCAAAGGATGGGATTCTAACTGGTTCGGTGGCAACAACTACTCCGATAAATTAGTTGAAGATGAGAAAATAAGAAAATACCTTTCTGCCCGTATCGCTAAAGGCGGTGTTGCAAAAGTAGTAATCGAGCGTACGTTAAAACGTATCACGGTAACTATCCACACAGCTCGTCCAGGTATCGTAATCGGTAAAGCAGGTGCTGAGGTTGATAAAATTAAAGAAGAGTTAAAGAAGTTAACTAAAAAGGAAATTCAAATTAACATCTTCGAAATTAAACGCCCAGAACTTGATGCACAATTAGTTGCAGAAGGTGTTGCAAAACAATTAGAAGCAAGGATCTCATTCCGTAGAGCAATGAAATCTTCTATCGCATCAACCATGCGTATGGGTGCTGAAGGTATCAAAATCATGACTTCTGGTCGTTTAGGTGGTGCTGAGATGGCACGTACTGAGCAGTACAAAGAAGGAAGAGTGCCTTTGCATACCTTCCGTGCTGATATCGACTACGCTTTAGCTGAAGCCTTAACTACTTATGGTAAAATAGGTGTTAAAGTGTGGATCTGTAAAGGTGAGGTTTATGGAAAACGTGATTTGTCTCCAAACATTGGTGCAGCAAACAACGGTCCAAAAGGCCAGTCAGATAAACCAGCTTTCGGTGGAAGAGATAACCGTGGTGGTGGAAGAGATAACCGTGGCGGTGGTAACGACAGACGTGGTGGAAACCAAGGCGGTGGTCGTGGTCCAGGCCAGGGTGGTGCAAACAGAGGTGGTGGCGCAGGCGCTAACAGAGGTCCTCGTAAATAATTGATTTATTAACATCGTTTAACGATTAGAACAAAATAAAATGTTACAGCCAAAAAGAACGAAGTTCAGGAAGATGCAAAAAGGCAGAATGAAGGGTTTAGCTTCTCGTGGAGCTGAATTAGCATTCGGATCTTTCGGTATCAAATCTTTAGAAGCTACTTGGATCACAAGTCGCCAGATAGAGGCTGCCCGTATTGCCGTAACACGTTTCATGAAACGTGAAGGTCAAGTATGGATCAGGATATTCCCGGACAAACCAGTAACTAAGAAACCTGCTGAGGTACGTATGGGTAAAGGTAAAGGTGCTCCTGAATATTGGGTAGCAGTTGTAAGACCAGGACGTGTAATTTTCGAAGCTGAAGGTGTGCCTTTAGAAGTTGCTAAAGAAGCATTGCGTTTAGCAGCTCAGAAATTACCGATCCAAACCAAATTCGTAGTACGTAGAGATTACGTAGAAGCATAGTAAAGTGTTGAGGTGAATGTTGTAAATACTTGTTTATTATAACCGCTACACTCAACGTAAAAGAAAAAGAAAAATGAAAAATTCAGAAATCACAGGGCTTTCAAAAGAAGAATTAGTAGCTAAGATTGCGGAAGAAAAAGAGAACTTATCAAAATTGAAGTTCGCTCACACTATTTCAGCTATCGAAAATCCTTCACGCATTGCAAAAGTAAGGAAAGACATAGCCCGTTTAAACACTGAGTTGACTAAAGTGAAAAACACTGAGTCAGCTACTGAAACTAAATAATTTGAGAGTCGACATGGAAAGACAATTAAGAAAAACAAGAACCGGGTTAGTGGTAAGCAACAAGATGGATAAATCTGTTGTAGTGAGCGTGGAACGTAAAGTAAAACACCCGATTTATGGTAAGTTCGTAAAGAAAACTACCAAATTTATGGCTCACGACGAGAAAAACGAATGCGGTATCGGTGATACTGTATTAATTATGGAAACTCGTCCTTTGAGTAAAAACAAGAACTGGAGATTGGTACAAATTTTAGAAAGAGCTAAATAAGATGGTACAACAGGAATCGAGATTAAACGTTGCTGATAACAGCGGCGCAAAAGAAGTATTAGTAATTCGTGTGCTAGGTGGAACCGGCAAACGTTATGCTTCAATTGGTGATAAAGTAGTTGTTACCGTAAAAAGCGCGTTACCTTCAGGTAACATTAAAAAAGGTACAGTTTCTAAAGCAGTTGTTGTAAGAACTAAAAAAGAAATCCGTCGTAAAGATGGTTCTTATATCCGTTTTGACGATAATGCAGCTGTATTATTGAACGCACAGGATGAGCCAAGAGGTACACGTATCTTTGGCCCGGTTGCGAGAGAACTACGTGAAAAACAATTCATGAAAATTGTATCATTAGCACCGGAGGTATTATAAAATGGGAAACAAAGTAAATACACCATCAAAACTTAAAATCCGCACAGGAGATTTAGTTAAAGTCATTGCTGGCGATTCAAAAGGTCAACAAGGAAAAGTACTTTCAGTACTTATAGATAAAAACAGAGCCATTGTGGAAGGCATTAACTTAGTATCTAAACATACTAAACCAAATGCTGCTAATCCAAACGGTGGTATTATTAAAAAAGAAGCTGCTCTTCACATTTCTAACTTGATGTTGGTTGATCCAAAATCTGGTAAAGCTACCCGCGTAGGTCGTAAACTTAACGCAGATGGTAAATTAGTTAGAGTTGCTAAAATTTCAGGAGAGGAGATTAAATAATGGCTACACCTAGATTAAAAAGCAAATACAAAGAAGAAGTTGTAAATGCACTAAAAGAAAAATTTCAGTACAAAACTGTAATGCAGGTTCCTAAATTGGAAAAAATCTGTATCAATCAGGGTGTTGGTCGTTTTTCTGTTACAGATAAAAAGATTATGGATACCACGATCGTTGAGTTGACTACCATTACTGGTCAGCAAGCGGTTCCGGCTAATTCAAAGAAAGATATCTCTAACTTTAAATTACGTAAAGGTATGCCGGTAGGTGTACGTGTTACTTTACGCGATAACAACATGTACGAGTTCTTAGATCGTTTGATCTCTGTAGCTTTGCCTCGTATCCGCGATTTCAAAGGTATCAATGATAAAGGATTTGATGGAAAAGGTAACTATACATTAGGTGTTACTGAGCAAATCATCTTCCCTGAGATTAATATCGATAAAATCAATAAAATTTTAGGTATGGATATAACTTTCGTAACTTCGGCAAAATCTGACGTTGAAGCGCTTGAGTTATTGAAACAATTCGGATTACCATTTAAAAATCAAAAAACAGCAGAATAATGGCAAAAGAAGGTGTAAAAGCACGCGAAGTTAAGCGCCAAAAATTGGTAGCTAGATACGCTGAAAAACGTGCAGTATTAAAAGCTGCAGGAGATTTCGAGGGTTTAGATAAATTACCTAAAAACTCATCTCCGGTACGTTTACACAACCGTTGTAAATTAACTGGTCGCCCTCGTGGATATATGCGTACCTTTGGTATTTCAAGGGTAACGTTCCGCCAGATGGCACTAGACGGTAAAATACCAGGTGTTAAAAAAGCATCTTGGTAATATAAAAGTATCAAAGTACTGTAGTTTCAAGTATCAAGACACAAATTGTGTCTCGATACTTGAAACTTATTTATGTCTTTATACTAAAAAAGAATTTTAACCGGTAGCAGGTCCCATCGCCGGGTGGTGACAGGAAACCACTACCACAAATAATAAAAAATGAATACAGATCCAATAGCAGATTATTTAACAAGAGTAAGGAATGCCATTAAGGCCAACCACCGTGTTGTAGAAATTCCTGCATCAAACCTTAAAAAAGAAATTACTAAAGTTCTTTTTGACAAAGGTTACATCGCGAACTACAAGTTTGAAGATACTACAGTTCAAGGCACCATTAAAATTGCTTTGAAATACAATCCAATTACTAAAGTTCCTGCTATTCGTACATTAGTGCGAGTAAGTAAACCAGGTTTGAGAAACTATGCTGGTGTTGAAAATATGCCAAGAGTATTAAACGGTTTAGGTATCGCAATCTTATCTACTTCTAAAGGTGTAATGACCGATAAAGAAGCAGCCAAATTAAACATTGGTGGTGAGGTATTGTGTCACGTTTATTAATATTAGGAGAACAGCACAATGTCAAGAATAGGAAAAGCCCCAATTACAATCCCTGCAGGTGTTACAATTACCGTATCAAAAGATAACGTAGTAACTGTAAAAGGTCCTAAAGGTGAATTAACACAAGCAGTAGATTCAGATATCACTGTAAGTCAGGAAGACGGAATTTTAACAGTTCAACGTCCTTCAGAACAAAAGAAACACAAAGCATTACACGGTTTATATCGCTCATTGCTTAACAACATGGTTGTTGGTGTTACAGAAGGTTATAAATTAACTCAAGAATTAGTAGGTGTTGGTTACCGTGCTACAAACCAAGGTAACACACTAGATCTGGTTTTAGGTTATTCTCACCACTATGTATTCCAGTTACCAGAAGAGATTAAAGTAACTACATCTTCAGAAAAAGGTCAAACGCCTAAAATCATTTTAGAAAGTATTGACAAACAATTGATCGGTCAGGTAGCAGCAAAAATCCGTTCGTTACGTGCACCAGAGCCATATAAAGGTAAAGGTATCAAGTTTGTAGGTGAAGTGTTAAGAAGAAAAGCAGGTAAATCAGCATCTAAAAAATAGTAATCATGGCAGGTAAAAAATTATCAAGAAGAGATCGTATTAAAAAAGGGATCAGAAAAAGACTTACCGGTTCGGAAGAACGTCCAAGGTTATCTGTATATAGAAGCAATAAAGGGATTTATGCGCAGGTAATTAACGATGTAACCGGTAAAACAATAGCATCAGCATCATCATTATCGAAAGATTTTACTGGTACTGGAAACAAAAGCGATCAGTCGGTTGCAGTAGGCAAATTAGTTGCCGAAAAAGCAATCGCTGCAGGTGTTAAAGAAGTTGTTTTCGATAGAAATGGCTATTTATACCACGGTCGTGTAAAATCGTTGGCAGAGGGTGCCCGCGAAGCTGGTTTAGTATTTTAATCTGAAGAAAAAGTAAGATGTCAACTATTAATATAAAAAGAGTAAAAACCACCGATATCGAATTAAAGGATCGTTTGGTTAGTATACAACGTGTTGCCAAAGTAACCAAAGGTGGCCGTACTTTCAGCTTCTCAGCAATTGTTGTTGTAGGTGATGAAAACGGTGTTGTTGGTTTCGGTTTAGGTAAAGCGAAAGAGGTAACTGAAGCAATCGCTAAAGGTGTGGATGATGCTAAAAAGAACTTGGTAAAAGTTCCAATTTTAAATGGTACTGTTCCTCACGAGCAAATCGGTAAATTCTCAGGTGGTTTCGTTTTAATTAAACCAGCTGCAGTAGGTACCGGAGTAATTGCTGGTGGTGCGATGCGTGCTGTATTAGAGAGTGCTGGCGTGCATAACGTATTAGCAAAATCTAAAGGATCATCTAACCCACACAACGTGGTAAAAGCAACTGTTGATGCATTAACTAAAATGCGTGATGCTTATACAGTAGCCCAAACCCGTGGTATAGATTTAAACAAAGTATTTAACGGATAATATCATGGCTAAGATCAAAATAACACAAGTAAAAAGCGTTATCGACAGAAGCGAGCGCCAAAAAAGAACCGTTCAGGCTTTGGGTTTATCTAAAATGAACCAAAGTGTTGAGGTTGAAGCTACACCGCAGATTATCGGTATGGTTCGCAAAGTGAACCACCTGGTAGCAATCGAAGCAATCTAGTAAAAGTTTTAAAGGTAGTATGGGCTAAAACCTGTACTACCTTTATATATGTTTAATCGTTGTACCTGTTTAGTGAAAGCGAAGGGCAACACAAATTCAAAAAAATGAATTTAAGTAATTTAAAACCTGCAGTAGGTTCTACAAAAAACAGCAAAAGAATTGGTCGTGGTACAGGTTCTGGTCGTGGCGGTACTTCAACTCGTGGTCACAAAGGTGCGGGTTCTCGTTCAGGTCACAAAACCAAAATCGGTTTCGAAGGTGGTCAAATGCCTTTACAACGTCGTGTGCCTAAAGTTGGTTTCAAACCAATCAACCGTACAGAATATGTTGGTGTAAACTTAGATGTTTTACAAGCATTAGCTGAAAAACACAGCTTAACAACTATCGATTTCGCTGCTTTACAAGCACATGGTTTAGCTTCTAAAAACGACTTAGTTAAAATTTTAGGTCGTGGTGAAGTTAAAGCAAAGCTAGAAATTACAGCACATGCGTTCTCTGCAACCGCACAAAAAGCTATTGAAGCTGCAGGTGGTTCTATTGTAAAATTGTAATTATTAAATGAAGAAGCTATTTACTACTTTAAGTAATATCTGGAAAATTCAGGAATTAAAAGAGCGTATATTGTTTACGCTCTTAATTCTTTTGGTATACCGTTTCGTATCTCACGTGGTTTTACCAGGTGTAGATCCAACTGCTTTAGGCAATAACGAAAAATCAGGAATCTTAGGCTTACTAGATATGTTTGCCGGAGGTTCTTTCTCTCGTGTGTCTATTTTAGCATTGGGGGTAATGCCTTATATCTCTGCATCGATTGTGGTGCAACTATTGGGTATTGCTGTTCCTTCTTTCCAAAAAATGCAGAAAGAAGGCGAAAGTGGTAGAAAGAAAATGAACCAGATTACCCGTTACCTTACGGTAGCGATCACAATCGTTCAATCTGTTGGTTACGTTAAAACGCAAGTTCCTGCAGAAGCTATTTTATTGCCAAATACTTTATTCTTAGTGTTATCTACGTTTGTATTAACAGCAGGTACATTATTTGTAATGTGGTTAGGCGAAAAAATTACTGATAAAGGTATTGGTAACGGTACATCACTAATCATTATGGTTGGTATTATTGCCCGTTTACCAGTTGCAATTTCTCAAGAGTTCAGTGCACGCGTAGGTTCATCTAGTGAAGGTGGAGGTCCCGTGGCATTGGTTTTAGAGATCGTTGCATTATTTGCTGTGGTAATGTTTACCATTTTAATTGTTCAAGGTGTACGTAAAGTACCTGTACAATACGCAAAGAAAATTGTTGGTAACCGCCAGTTTGGTGGTGTTCGTCAGTACATTCCGTTAAAGGTAAATGCTGCTGGTGTGATGCCGATCATTTTTGCTCAGGCGTTAATGTTCATTCCAGGTGCTTTAATGCAGTTTGTTCCTTCATTACAAGGTTCTTGGTTAATCCAGTTCAGTAATACAACTTCGTTGGCTTATAGCTTAACGTTCGCATTTTTAATTATCGCATTTACTTTCTTCTATACTGCAATTACAGTTAATCCAACTCAAATGAGTGATGATATGAAGAAAAATGGTGGTTTTATTCCAGGTGTTAAACCGGGTTTTGCAACATCAACTTTTATTGATGATGTAATTTCTAAAATCACTTTCCCAGGTGCAGTATTTTTAGCGATCATTGCTATTTTACCTTCGTTAGCGGTTAAGTTCGGTATTAAACAAGAGTTTGCGCACTTCTTCGGTGGTACTTCTTTATTGATTTTGGTTGGTGTTGTATTGGATACTTTACAGCAGATCGAAAGTTATTTATTGATGCGCCATTATGATGGTTTGATGAAAACGGGTAGAGTTACTGGCAGAACAGGTGTTCCTGCTGCAAGTAGCAACGCAGCGTTGTAGTGTAACGGATGTCTAAAATTTATTACAAATCTCTTGAGGAGATCGAGTTAATAAGAGAAAGTTCCATGCTTGTTTCTAAAACTTTGGCCGAAGTGGCTAAGGTGATAAAAGCAGGCATGACTACTATCCAGTTAGATAAACTAGCCTATGAGTTTATAAGTGACCACGGAGCGATTCCGGCATTTTTAAACTATAATGGTTTCCCAAATTCTTTATGTATTTCGCCAAATGAGCAGGTTGTTCACGGTTTTCCAAGCGAATACATCATCAAGGAAGGCGACTTGATTTCAGTTGATTGTGGCGTAATTAAAAACAATTATTTTGGCGATTCGGCCTATACTTTCTCCATCGGGGAAATTGATGCTGAAAAACAGAAATTGGTTGAGGTTACCAAACGTTGTCTGGAACTGGGTATAGAAAAAGCGGTTGTGGGTATGCGTATCGGTGATATCGGTTTCGCAGTTCAACAACATGCAGAAGCTAATGGATTTGGGGTAGTAAGAGAGCTTGTAGGACATGGTGTTGGTGTAAAACTTCACGAGAAACCAGAAGTTCCGAATTATGGGAAACGTGGTGCAGGACCAAAACTTGAAGAAGGGATGGTCATTGCGATAGAACCCATGATCAATGCAGGCGTAGCCGGTGTTAAATTCCATAACGATGGATGGACGGTAACCAGTAAAGACAATAAACCATCGGCACATTTTGAACACACAGTAGCTGTAAAAAAGGGCAAAGCAGATGTTTTATCAACGTTTTCTATAATAGAAGAAGTTTTACAACAAAAAAAATAAATAATTAAAATTTTTTATTTAATTTTGCAACCCTGTTTAGAAGCAGCTAATTAAGTAACAATCAATAAAATATGGCTAAACAAGCCTCAATTGAACAAGACGGAGTAATAAGAGAAGCATTATCCAATGCGATGTTCAGAGTTGAACTCGAGAACGGGCATGAGATTATTGCGCACATTTCAGGAAAGATGAGGATGCACTACATCAAGATTCTTCCTGGGGATAAAGTTAAATTGGAAATGTCTCCTTATGATTTAACAAAAGGACGCATTACTTATAGATACAAATAAAATGAAAGTTAGATCATCAATTAAAAAACGTAGCGCTGATTGTAAGATTATTCGCCGTAAAGGTAAACTTTACGTAATCAACAAGAAAAATCCTAAATACAAACAACGTCAAGGGTAATTAAAAAATATTGTAATTAACCGCACAACGGTGGCCCGCCGTTCGGAATTACTTAAAACATAAATAAATATGGCAAGGATTTCAGGTATTGATTTACCAAGAAACAAAAGAGGTGAGATCGGTTTAACCTATATCTACGGAATTGGTAGAACAACTGCTCAACGTATTTTAACTACGGCAGGTATCGATTTAAACAAAAAAGTACAAGACTGGTCTGATGATGAGTTATCAGCAATCCGTACAATGATTAACGATGAGATTAAAGTGGAAGGTGCTTTACGCTCAGAGGTTCAGTTAAACATCAAACGTTTAATGGATATTGGTTGTTACCGTGGTTTACGTCACAGAAAAGGTTTACCTTCTCGTGGTCAGCGTACTAAAAACAACTCACGTACTCGTAAGGGTAAGAGAAAAACAGTTGCTAACAAGAAAAAAGCTACTAAGTAATAGATAGGTATGAGGTGTGAGATTTTAGATGTGCGAACCATATCTTTAGAATCTACTCAGATCTGGAATAAAAGATAAATAGTAGGATACTGAGTATCGGGGTAGAGAAAGTCTCATATCTCAAGTCTCGTATCTAAAATCTAAAAGATAAAATGGCTAAGAGTAAAAAAGTAACAAAAAAACGTATCGTTGTAATTGAGCCTGTTGGTCAGGCGCATATCAATGCTACCTTCAACAACATTATCGTTACCTTAACAAACAACAACGGACAGACTATTTCATGGTCATCTGCTGGTAAAATGGGCTTTAAAGGTTCTAAAAAGAACACACCTTATGCAGCTGGTCAAGCAGCTTCAGATTGTGGTAAAGTTGCGTTTGATTTAGGTTTACGTAAAGTTGAAGTATTTGTAAAAGGTCCGGGTTCAGGTCGTGAGTCTGCAATCAGAACTTTACAAGTAGCAGGTATCGAAGTAACATCTATTAAAGATATTACTCCACTTCCTCACAACGGATGTCGTCCTCCTAAAAAGAGAAGAGTTTAATTAATTTTAAAGCTAAGAATCTCCAGCTTCAGGTTGGATGATACTTTAAAACAGAAAAAAAATGGCAAGATATACAGGCCCAAAATCAAAAATCGCCCGTAAATTCAGAGAACCAATCTTCGGTCCTGATAAGGTGTTAGACAGAAAAAATTATCCTCCTGGGCAACATGGCTCATCAAAAAGAAGAGGAAAACAATCTGAATATGCGATCCAGTTAATGGAGAAACAAAAAGTAAAATATACTTATGGTGTATTAGAAAAACAATTCAGTAACTTGTTTAAAAAAGCATCTTCTCGTGCTGGTATTACCGGTGATAACTTACTTCAGTTATTAGAAGCACGTTTAGATAACACAGTTTACCGTTTAGGTATTTCAACAACCCGTTCTGGTGCACGCCAGTTAGTTAGCCATAAACACGTAACCGTGAATGGTGAAGTTGTAAATATCCCTTCATATCAGTTAAAAGCTGGTGATGTGGTTGCTGTTCGTGAAAAATCTAAATCTTTAGAATCAATTAGTAACTCAGTTGCAGGTAGAACAATTAATAAGTTTGCCTGGTTAGAATGGAACGCTAGTGAATTAACTGGTAAATTCTTAACCTACCCTCAACGTGATGAGATTCCTGAAAACATTAAGGAAAACTTAATCATCGAGTTGTACTCAAAGTAATAAATGATCTGGTTAATTACCTCAAAAGGGTAATTAACTTTTTTCATGTTACTATATATTCAATAACGAATTTAAAAAATTATAAATGGCAATTTTAGCATTTCAGAAACCAGACAAAGTGATCATGCAGAAATCAACTGATTTCGATGGCACATTTGAATTTCGTCCTTTAGAGCCCGGTTTCGGTGTAACAATTGGTAATGCCTTAAGAAGAATCTTACTTTCTTCATTAGAAGGTTATGCTATTACTACTATTCGTTTTTCAGGCGTTTCTCACGAATTTTCTACCATGAAAGGTGTTGTAGAAGATTTAACTGATATCATCTTAAACTTAAAACAAGTTCGTTTTAAGAAAACAGGTGATTCAGGTGATTCTGAAAAAGTTTTCATCATCGTTAATGGTCAAGATCAGTTTAAAGCTGGTGATATCACTAAATTCTCTAACAACTTTACAGTTTTAAACCCTGAGCATGTAATTTGCAACATGGATAAATCTGTTACTTTGGAAGTGGAATTAACCATCAATAAAGGACGTGGTTATGTACCTGCTGAAGAAAATAAAGTTGCTGATGCTGTTGTAGGTGTAATCGCAATCGATTCGATTTATACTCCAATGAAAAATGTAAAATACACGATCGAAAACTTTCGTGTTGAGCAAAAAACGGATTATGAAAAATTGGTTTTAGATATCTCTACTGACGGTTCAATTCATCCTGAAGAAGCATTAAAAGAAGCGGCTAAGATCCTTATCCAACACTTTATGTTATTCTCTGATGAGAATTTGGTATTAGAATCTCAAGCTAAAGAAGAAACTAAAGAAGTTGATGAGGAAATTTTACATATGCGTAAAATCCTTAAAACTGAATTAGTAGATATGGATCTTTCAGTTAGGGCATTAAACTGCTTAAAAGCTGCTGATATCCGTACTTTAGCTGATTTAGTTTCTTACGATGTGGCTGATATGTTAAAATTCAGAAACTTCGGTAAAAAATCTTTAACAGAGATCCAGGAATTAGTAAAATCAAAAGGTTTATCATTTGGTATGAACCTGTCTAAATTTAAATTAGACGAAGAGTAACCCCTAAATCCCCTAAAGGGGACTTAGAAAAATAAATAATTTTTCACAGTGTATAATTCCCTCAGCTTCATTGCAACGAGACGGTATACACTCAATTAAAAAACAATGAGACACGGTAAAAAAGTAAACCACTTAGGTAGAACCGCAAGCCACAGAAAGGCGATGTTAGCTAACATGGCTTCATCACTTATTTTGCACAAAAGAATTACAACAACTTTAGCTAAAGCTAAAGCTTTACGTACTTATGTTGAGCCAATTATCACTAAATCAAAAAATGATACTACTCACTCACGTCGTACAGTATTTGCTTACTTACAAGATAAAGAAGTAGTAACTATTTTATTCCGCGAAGTTGCTGAGAAAGTTGCAAACCGTCCAGGTGGTTACACTCGTATCATTAAATTAAACAACCGTTTAGGTGATAACGCTGAAATGGCTTTAATTGAATTGGTAGACTACAATACAGTTTACGGTAAAGATGCAGAGGTTAAAGAAGAGAAGAAAACAACTCGTCGTGGTAGAAGTAAAGCTACTGCTGCACCTAAAGCTGCTGAAGCGAAAGCTGAAGTTGCCGAAGAAGTTGCTCCTGCTGAAGAAGCACCTGCTACTGAAGAACCAAAAGGAGAATAATTTTATTCACCTTAAGCATAGAAAGTCCTGTTCGAAAGAGCAGGACTTTTTTGTTTTTGTACCGTTATATTGTAACATCAAACACCGCATGATCTCATGGCATAAATTCCATCAGGCAACCGGCTACCTGCTAATAAACCATTGACTAATGAACTCATGAACGAAATGAGCAAACGTTTGTCTCATTTTTTCATTACATAGCTTTATTTCAGTCAGGTATCTATAAATTAGCCAAAAACAAATTTGAAATGAAATTTAGGCTTTTTCTCTTACTCTGTCTTTTCGGACAGTTATCTCTTAATGCTCAAATATTAAAATACACCAATGGTAACAATGCCTGGAATCCCGATTCGTTAGGTAACCATAGGGTTGTTGTACAATTTGCCGGTACAGGCAAAATTGCCCATGCAAAAATCGATTGGCGAAGAAGGGATGAACATCCGGAACTAAAAGGAATCATCATAAAAGATGCAAATGGTAAAACTGTTTCAGTTGCAGGTACAGATAAACTGACCAGAGAAAGTGCTGATGTTTATTTTGAAGCACCAGGAGCTGGAAAATATTATATCTATTACCTGGCATATAAAAATGAAGGCAGGGATAATTATCCTAAAGGCGTTTATTTAAAACCTAAACAGGTAGATCAAAGCTGGTTAAACCAGGCTAAACAAGTAAAAATAAATACATCTGTTCTAGAGATTCAATCTATCGATGCTTTTAACGCTTTCTATCCGATGGAGGTCATTGCAACAGGTAAAGAAACAGCAGCCATTAAAGCTAAATATGCAGCAGAAGCTTTTATTGTTTTTCCGGAGGACAGGATGTATCCGATTAAGATGCAAAATGACTTACCTTATCGTTGGGTACAAAAAGGCGCTACAAGTACTTTTACAGGCTCAGCTGCTAAAGGCGAAAACTACGCTTTTCAACTGGGTGTATTTGCTTTGAAAGCGCTGAAAAATGTAGTGGTTAGCTTCGGCGATTTAAAAACTGCAACAGGAAAAGTAATTTCTTCAAAATACATCAATTGTTTGAATACCAATGGAACCAGTTACGATAACAAACCTTTGGTTGAAACTGTAAATGTAGCTTCTGGCAAAATTCAGCCGATGTGGATTACGGTAAACATCCCTAAAAATACCGCTGCTGGTATTTATGCCGGAAAGTTTACGGTGAAAGCCAATGGGAAATCTAAAGTAATTGATGCCAAAATTACGGTAAGTAATGAAGTTTTAGCCGATGCCGGTGTAGGCACTCCAGATAAACAGACCCGCTTAACCTGGTTAAATTCTACTTTAGCACAATCGAATACAGTTGTTGCTCCTTATACGCCACTAACGGTTGATGGTAATGTCATCTCGCTATTAGGAAGAAAGTTCGAAATTAATACAGATGGTTTCCCTAAGCAGATTCAAACCTTCTTTAACGCCGAAATGACGGCTTATAGCGAAAAACCAAATAATATCCTGGCAGAGCCTATTCACTTTCATTTCTTTAATACGCCAAAAACGCAGGAGAAATTTGTTCCAAGTAATTTCCGAATCACCAGTAAGGAAGCTGGAACGGTAAAGTGGACGGCCACGAACACTTCTGAAAACCTGAAAATGGATTTGGAAGGTGCTTTGGAGTTTGATGGTTATGTACATTACGTAGTTAAGGTTACCGCTTTAAAAGATGTGGAGTTTAGCAATGTCGATTTTCATATCCCGTTTGATAAGAATTCGACAAAATATTTGATGGGCTTAGGTGAAAAGGGTGGCGTTAGACCAGATACCGTAAAATGGAAATGGGATGTGGCCAATAAAAACCAGGATGCCGTTTGGATCGGGAATGTAAATGCCGGACTCTATTATAACTTAAGAGATGAGAACTATGTTCGCCCGCTTAATACTAATTTCTATCTTCAGAAGCCTTTATTATTGCCTAAATCGTGGGGTAATGGAGATAAAGGGGGAATCCAGATCAATGTTAAAGGCAGTTCGATGCTTGCTGATAACTTTACCGGTGCAAGAAATATGAAAAAGGGTGATGTGCTTTATTATAATTTCAATTTATTAATCACGCCTTTCCACTTGTTAAACACCGATTTTCAATGGGATAACCGCTTCTATCATAAATATGGCGATTTAGATACGATTAAAGCTAAAGGTGCAACCGTAGTGAACATCCACCATGCCACACCGATCAATCCCTGGATCAACTATCCGTTTATTGAATGGAAAAAGATGAAAGATTATATCGGTAATGCGCATTCGAAAGGTTTAAAAGTTAAAATTTACAATACGGTTCGCGAGTTATCTAACCATGCATATGAGTGGCCAGCTTTAAGAAGTTTAGGTACTGAGGTGTACTCTCCGGGTAAGGGCGGTGGCTTTAGCTGGTTACAGGAACATTTAGATTCTAATTATATTGCCGCCTGGTTCGTGCCTGAAATTAAAGATGCTGCCGTAATTAACAGCGGTATGAACCGTTGGCACAACTATTACGTAGAAGGTATGAACTGGTTGGTCAACAATGTCGGGATTGATGGCGTATATTTAGATGATGTGGCCTTCGATCGGGTAACGATGAAACGTATTAAACGTGTACTGACACAGGATAACCATCCAGGTATTATCGACTTACACTCGGCCAATCAATACAACAAAAGCGACGGCTTTAACAATAGTGCCATCCTATATTTGGAACATTTTCCTTACCTGAACCGTTTATGGTTTGGTGAGTATTTCGATTACCAAAAAAACAATCCTGATTTCTTTTTAACAGAAGTAAGTGGAATTCCTTTTGGATTAATGGGAGAGATGCTGCAAGATGATGGAAACCCTTGGCGCGGTATGATTTACGGTATGACAAGTCGTTTAGGCTGGTCTGACAAAAGTGATCCAAAACCTTTATGGAAAGCCTGGGATAACTTCGGCATAAAAGGATCAGAGATGATCGGTTACTGGAGTGAAAATTCCCCGGTTAAAACCGATAACGCTAAAGTATTGGCAACTGTTTACAAACAAAAAGGTAAAACCATGATTGCATTAGCCAGCTGGGCAGAGGGTGATGTAAAGGTTAATTTAACTATCGATTGGGCCAAGTTAGGTTTAGAAGCCGGTAAAGTAAAAATAGCCGCTCCTGCAATTGATAAATTCCAAACAGCTGGAAGTTATCCCGATGGAAAATCTATTCCTATTGAAAAAGGAAAAGGTTTGATATTGATAGTGGAATAAAATATCGTCGTCACCCTGAACTTGTTTCGGGAACTTTGTAACAGAAACGACGTACCGATAATGCAAATAATATTATATCGTCATTTCGAGCGGAGTGCAGCGCAGTCGAGAAATCTATTATAGATCTCTCCATTTCGCTATGCTCCAGTCGAGATGACGATTTTTTTTGAGAAGCTATACCTTTACATGCTCCATTCCGTACTGTTTCAGCACATCTTCAGGAACACCGGCCCATTGGTTTGGTGCATTACCGACATAACCAATATCTTTTACGCCAATTTCTGTAGTGTAAAAACCTGATGCAGTTAAATCTCTCATTCTATTGAAAAAAGTTACACCTGCCTGCATTTCGGGTCTGGCTTTTTTAGGATAAGCAATTTCATCCACAATCGAAATCTGTTGGTCTGCTGATGCTTCCACAAATGATTTTTGGAATTTATTAAAGCTATATACATCCAGCCATTTTAGGCCACCACGCATGGGTACTTGATGTTCAGGGATATCTTTTACAATAAATTCGATAAACTCTGGCACTTTAGCATCAGATGCGCTGCCTGATACATCATCTTTAGGAATAATAATATCAGCCAGAACGGTAATGGTGGCCATTTCATGTTTAGTAAAAAATGTCTCGGCCTTTAATTTCTTATCCCGGTCTAATTCCCATTGCTCTCTTCCGGCTTCTTTTGCGCTTTCTTCTGGTGCGGCAACTTCGGTTTTGGTTTCGGGCTGTTTACAGGCATCAAGCAGCACAGTTGTACTTATGGCTGTTAAACCTAATGCTTTTAGCGAATCACGTCTGTTCATATGGTAATTCTTTAAATGTTTTGTTTTTTCTTTTGAGCTAAAATATATTCGGCGGTGCGCATAGAAAGTGCCAAAATTGTCCAGGTGGCATTTTTATCACCTTGTTGAACAAATGGACCAGCATCTACTACAAACAGGTTTTTACAGTCGTGTGCCTGGCAGTATTTGTTTAACGCTGATTTTTTAGGATCGTCGCCCATGCGAATGGTTCCAACTTCGTGGATAATTTTTCCGGGGTTGAGTAAACCGTAATTGGTATCTGCACCCTGAATTTCAGAAGTAACCACCGCACCCATTTCTTTCATGATGGAAAGGAAGGTTTCCTGCATATGTTTAGCTTGCAGAATTTCATCTTTGGCCCATTTATAGTTAAATCTTAAAACCGGGATACCATATTTATCTACCGTACTGGGGTCAATTTCACAATAGTTATCTTCTCTGGCGATTGCCGTACCACGGCCAGCCATTCCAACACCAGTTCCATAGAAACGACGGTAATCATCCTTCAACGATTTTCCATAACCTCCGGCTTCTTTCATTTTGCCATCCCTGCCAGGTACCATTCCGTTCATCTGCGCTACGCCGCCGCCAAAGCCATATGCAGGCATGCCCATACCACCCCAATATTCGATATGGTAACCACGTGGAAAGTTTAGTTTACGGTTATCTAACCACCATGGCGAATAGATATGCACACTGCCCAAACCATCTTCATTATAACGTTTTCTATCCATTAATTGTGGAAGAAAACCCGAAACACTTGCTCCGGTAGAGTCATGCAGGTATTTTCCCACTACACCGCTGCTATTGGCCAAACCATTCGGGTGAGTGGTTGATTTTGAATTCAATAAAATACGCGCTGATTCGCAGGCACTGGCTCCTAAAATAACCAGTTTGCCATTTACCTGGTATTCTTGCAGGTCTTTTCGGTTTACGTATGAAACTCCTTTTGCAGAACCATCTTTATCGGTAATGACTTCGCGCACCATGGCATCGGTAATTACAGTGAGGTTTCCTGTTTTTACAGCAGGGTTTACCAAACATGATGACGATGAAAAATCGCCATAAACTTTACAGCTTCTACCGCATTGGCCGCAATAGAAACAAGGTGCACGGTCGTTATTATTGGGTAAGGCTTCGGTAAGTACCGATCCGCGGCCGGTAATTACTTTTACCCCTGCCTTTTCTGCACCTTTTTTTATGAAAAGTTCGTTTAATCGTGGTTTTGGCGGTTTCATAAAAATGCCGTCTGGCTCATTTTCCAAACCTTCTGCAGTTCCGTAAATACCAATCATGCGGTCGACTTTATCGTAGAAGGGTTTTACATCAGCGTAGGTAATAGGCCAGGCATCAGTTAAGCCATCTTTAGGTTTAAAATCTTCAGGACCCATCCGCAAAGAAATTCTTCCCCAGTGATTGGTACGGCCACCGAGCATACGCGAACGGAACCATTCGAATTCGCTTTTATTTTTCTGGGTATAAGGTTCGCCTTCTAATTCCCATCCTCCATAAGAAGCATCAAAATCTCCAAATGGACGTGTTGTACTGGCGCCACGACGGGGAGATTCCCAGGGCCATTTTAATTGATGTGAATCTAATCGTGGATCGAAATTTTGACCAGCCTCTAGCAATAGAACCTTTTGACCTGCATGTGCCAGAACGTATGCGGCCATTCCGCCACCTGCACCTGAGCCAACAATAATGGCATCATAAACGGTAGGCGATTTTTTTATCTGAAAGTCACTCATGAATTGTGGTTAGATGTTTTTATATACTCTAATCTAAAACTTAATTTTTTGAAAAAAAAGTGTTCAGCTACTTTGGAATCAATATAGATAATATAGCCCATGCGTATTTCTAAATCGTATTACGTCATTCATTTATTTAAAGCTCTGATAAAGGTTTTCTAGCAGAAATTCATTTCATTTTCCCTTTTACATCTTCCATCATTTGCTGTATAGTCGCTCTATTGTTACATTATCATGGATGTATGCTGCTCCAGATAAACTTGATTATCTTTGTGGTTAAAATCGATCAATGCCAGTGTCAGAATATATAGAACAATTTACTTCGGCTTTAAAAGAAAGCCTGGATGCAGCAACTTTTGTGAAAGTTTCTTTAGGGAATTATAAAGGCGAAGAGGAAGCATTAAAGCAGGTTCTTATCCGTAGAGTTGTAATTAAACGTGATGATAAACTGGCCTTTACCTATCGCTATAAAACCCGTGATGTGGTGAAAAACTATGCTATTGATGAAGCAATAGATTTAATTGCCGGTTATCTGGAAAAAGGTTTTAAAATAGGCACTTTGTTTACCACCGAACAAGACCTGATTTTGGAGGAGCTGAACAATGGTAAGGTTGTTTTTAGAGAAAGCAAAGCATCAAGTGCAGCAGCCCCCTCTGCCAGTCATGATAAAGAAAAAACAAGGTTGATTAAACCTGATTCGAAATCGTATCTGACTGAACTGAAAATTACGGATGCAGAAGGTAAAGTTTTTAAAAATGCACAGGATAAGTTCAGGCAGATTAATCATTATATCGAAATCTTAAGTTCCTTAATTAAAGAATTACCTGCAGGAACGATAAAAAAGGTTGCGGATATGGGTTCGGGCAAAGGTTATTTAACTTTTGCATTATACGATTATCTGCATTCGGTTTTAAAATTGGAAACTGAAGTGGTAGGCGTAGAGTATCGCCAGGATATGGTTGATTTGTGTAATCAGGTTGCAGTTAAATCTGCTTTTGATAAGTTGAATTTTCTTCAGGGAACGATTGAGGATTATAAGGCTGAAGATGTTAATTTATTAATCGCCTTGCATGCCTGTGATACCGCTACCGACGACGCCATTTTTAAGGGAATTAAAGCCAATGCCGAACTGATTGTGGTTGCGCCATGCTGCCATAAGCAGATCCGCAGGGAAATTGAGCAAAATAAAGTAAAGAACGATGTTTCATTTTTAACTAAATATGGCATCTTTTTAGAACGCCAGGCAGAAATGGTTACCGATGGAATCCGGGCACTGATTTTAGAGTATTTCGGGTATAAAACCAAAGTGTTCGAATTTATTTCAGATGCGCATACGCCTAAGAATGTGCTGGTTATTGGCGTGAAAGGCAAGGAGCAGGGTGCAAAGGGTAAAGGGCTTGGCGCAGAACGGAAAGCGGAAATTTTACAAAAAATTAAGGCAAGTAAGGGATATTTTGGAATTGGTTACCATCACTTAGAAAGATTGTTGGAGTTGTAAATTTCTAATATTGTCGTCATGCTGAATTTATTTCAGCATCTATTATGCATTATAAAACAGATGGGGCATTTTCGTTGGATAAGACACCGACCGTTTGTATCGATCCTCCTTGTTAACCAGGTCCTGAATCAATTTCAGGGCGACGACCGCTTTTATTAATTTAACATTTATTCATAAATCCAAAGCAGTACCGGTTTTTTTTGGTTTTGAGCAGCGCATCAATTTTTCGCATGGTAACATCTGATAAAACAGGGCAGCCGGCACTTTGTCCGAATAAGGTTTGGGCATAAATATAAAATAATTGGGAAATCAGTACTGTTTTGTAGGTTTGGTACCAATTAATGAAGGCTTAGGTGTTCGAACTTGAAATTTTTAAGATTCAGAATAATGGGGATTTCTCTAATTCGATTATAAGAAATGTCAAGATTTTCCAATTTGGATAGATATTTTAAAGGATAAATATCAACAATGTTATTGCATTCTAAATTTAGTGTTTTGATGTTTATTAACTTCTTCAGGGGGTATATGTCCGTTATCCTATTATGGCTTAGATCAAGTTCGATTAAGCCTTTTAATTTTTCTAAGAAACTAATATCCTCAAGTTCACACAACGCTAAATCCAAATGTGTTAAATGACTAAATTGTGAAATCGGAATATAGTTAGACACTTCATTAGAAGATAAACTCAGTTTTTTGATCTGTCTGATTTTTGATAACCCTGTAATATCTAAATTTTTATTTTCGATTAGATATAAGCTTTTTAAAGACGGGATTTTGGTTAAAAGATCGAATTCAGATAAATTATCTTGTTTAATACATAAATTAACTATTTCGCCATTTTTATTTAATTCATAAGTATTGAATCCGTTCATCTTTGGGTTGCCCCGATCTAATTCCTGTAGATAAATATCGTAACAAACTTCTAATTCTTTTATAATCTGCATTGTGTTTAGCCGAAATAGTTTGTTCATCTAAATCTATATAAAACTTACAGATGCAATAAAATTAATGCGATTAAAGCCGGTATTGATTGTACATAAAGAATTTTTTTACTGGCGGTTGCGGCACCATAAATGCCGGCAATAATTACACAGGTTAAAAAGAATATGGCCACATAAAACCTCCAGTGATGATCGCTTATACATAACGACCAGATTAAACCTGCAGCTAAAAAACCATTGTATAATCCCTGGTTTGCGGCCAATGTTTTTGTTGGTACAAATAAATCTTTAGGTATAGTTTTGAATACTTTCGGTGCTTTGGTGGTCCATGCGAACATTTCTAACCAAAGAATGTAAAGGTGAATCAAGGCGACGAAGCCGACTGCGATTTGAGCTGCTAATTGCATTTTATAAGGGATTACACAGATTTAAATGATTGCAAAGATTAGGTTCTGTATATTAAAGATATGAAACTTTGAGGATTATTTTGTAATTGTGTTTTAGCTTGCCAGTTGTTTTGTTTGCGCTGCCGCTGTTGAATAAACCCGATAATAGCGAACACGAGTGCAACGAAGTAAAGCGGATAGCGGGGCTGCTGCCCCCGAAGGATTACTTACGCACATTTTCAAAAAAACAGACAATTTACACTTTGCTTTAGTCTTTAAGCTTAACCCTTTCTACCTTCCTTATCCATCTTCCATACCGCATCTTCCATCAATTCTGTCATGCTGTCAGTAAACTATAGCCTCTTTTTTTACATTTTATCAGTCTTTTGCGCATATTATCTGCCAAAAACCAATTGGCACAAGCATTGTTTAATAGCAGTAGAAATTATAATACTTTAAAAAGAGAAATTAAAAATACAATGGGAAAAATTATTGGAATAGACTTAGGAACAACAAACTCTTGCGTAAGCGTAATGGAGGGCAACGAGCCTGTAGTTATCGCAAACAGTGAGGGTAAACGTACTACACCGTCTATTGTTGCTTTTGCAGAAAACGGTGAGCGTAAGGTTGGCGAGCCTGCTAAACGTCAGGCTATAACCAACCCAACAAAAACGATATATTCGATTAAACGCTTTATGGGTAACAGCTACGACGAAAGTGCGAAAGAAGCTGGACGTGTACCTTATAAAGTGATTAAAGGTGATAACAACACGCCACGTGTTGAAATTGACGACAGAAAATATACTCCACAGGAAATTTCTGCAATGATTTTGCAGAAAATGAAAAAAACTGCTGAAGATTTCCTGGGTCAGGAAGTAACTGAAGCTGTAATTACGGTACCAGCTTATTTTAACGATGCACAACGTCAGGCAACTAAAGAAGCTGGCGAAATTGCAGGTTTAACTGTAAAACGTATCATTAACGAGCCAACTGCAGCTGCTTTAGCTTATGGTTTAGATAAAGCACACAAAGACATGAAAATTGTGGTGTTTGACTGTGGTGGTGGTACACATGACGTTTCTGTTTTAGAATTAGGTGACGGTGTTTTTGAAGTAAAATCTACTGATGGTGATACACACTTAGGTGGTGATGACTTTGACCACATTATTATTGATTGGTTAACAAGCGAATTCAAAGCTGAAAACAGCATGGATTTAGCTAAAGACCCAATGGCTTTACAACGTTTAAAAGAAGCTGCTGAGAAAGCTAAAATTGAGTTATCGAGCACAACTTCAACTGAAATTAACTTACCATACATTACTGCTGATGCCAGCGGCCCTAAACACTTAGTACGTACATTATCTCGTGCTAAATTTGAGCAATTGGCTGATAGTTTGATTAAACGCACGATCGATCCTTGTAAATCTGCTTTGAAAAATGCTGGTTTAAGCACAAGCGATATCGACGAAATTATCCTGGTAGGTGGTTCAACCCGTATCCCTGCTATCCAGGAAGCCGTTAAAGCTTTCTTCGGTAAAGAGCCAAGTAAAGGTGTTAACCCTGATGAGGTTGTAGCTATCGGTGCTGCTATTCAAGGTGGTGTGTTAACTGGTGATGTGAAAGATGTATTGTTATTAGACGTTACACCTTTATCATTAGGTATCGAAACTATGGGTGGTGTAATGACTAAATTAATCGAGTCTAACACTACAATCCCAACTAAAAAATCGGAGACTTTCTCCACTGCAGCTGATAACCAGCCTTCAGTAGAAATCCATATTTTACAAGGTGAGCGCCCAATGGCTGGTCAGAACCGTACAATTGGCCGTTTCATTTTAGATGGTATTCCACCAGCACCTCGTGGTGTGCCTCAGGTAGAAGTATCGTTTGATATTGATGCCAACGGTATCTTACACGTAAGTGCTAAAGATAAAGCTACTGGTAAAGAGCAAAAAATCCGTATCGAAGCATCTTCAGGTTTAACTGATGCTGAGATCAAAAAAATGAAAGAAGAAGCTGAAGCTAATGCAGCAGATGATGCTAAGCAGAAAGAAGAAGCTGATAAAATCAACGGTGCTGATGCTTTAATTTTCTCAACTGAGAAACAATTAAAAGAGTTTGGTGATAAATTATCTGCTGATAAAAAAGCGCCAATCGAAGCTGGTTTAGAGAAATTGAAAGCAGCACACGGTTCTCGTAACTTTGCAGATATCGATGCAGCACAAGCTGAATTGCAAAATGCATGGAACGCAGCATCAGAGGAAATGTACAAAGATGGCGGTCAGCCTCAAGGTGGCGAACAACCACAAGCTGATGGTCAGCCTCAAGGTGGCGATAACGTTACTGACGTTGATTTTGAAGAAGTAAAAGAAGACGATAAGAAATAGTCTTGTAGTCGGAAAGTCCGAGGTCGGTAAAGTCCGAAGATTTAAATATAAAAAGCGTTCCTGATTAAATTCAGGAGCGCTTTTTTTGTGCGCTATCCAAACCTCGCAGGTTTTAAATATATCTTTTGTTTTTATTGAAAACGAACGGTTTAGCGCTCTTCGCAAGCAGCAGTCCCGCCCTTCGCTAATCCGATGAAGGATCGGAATTGCTGCTGTCGGGTTTAGTAAGGCATGTGTGCTTTAATAGCGGTGGGCTTAGCTTATATGTTTCTTAAATACCTAATATGGTTAAAGAAAGGATTTGGAAATGAAGGGTTTGGTGCACATTGGTGACGGCAGCCCCGCCATTCGCTTCAATCTTTTTAAACCACAACTGTCATGCTGAGGAACGAAGCATCTTTTCTATTGGTTACTTTGCCTCGTATTAGCGCAACTGTTTTAAAAAAGTATTTTCGCTGCTGTCGGGTTTATGGAGGAGGGTCTAGTGCTTTTTATCCAGATTTTTAATTAGCAACTGGCCTAACTTACATTAGCTTTCAATTGTCTTATATTGTTAAAGTGCATCAATTTGATTTTTTTGATTAAATAGAAAGACGATCCTTTCTGTTAGAACACCATAAAATAGACAGTTATATACCAGTCCCAAAAAGAATAGAGGACTATTCATAATACTAAAAAACAAAGTGTGTGTAGGAAAACGGAAAATATAATATAGCCTGGCTATTGCGCGTGTTGTAGGGTTATTCCCATCCGTACCCTCTTCAACAGCTCCGTATGCAATAAATGTTATAATGGTGAAAGTGAGAAAAAGAAGAGATGCGGAAATAAAAAGCCAAACTTTAAAATTATTTATTTTCATGCTGCTCATTTGATGTTCTGCATATCGAGGTGCCAAGAGAACTAAACCAAATTTTCTTCAATAATATCCTGTAATTCTTTTTCGTTTACCGATAATTCGTGTAATAGTTTAAGCTGATTTTTTGCCCGGTCTAAATTTTGTGTAGGATAGCTTGTAGGATAATAATTATTGCCACTTAAAAAATCGGTTAAAAAGCGTAAAGCCTGCATATAAATAATATATTTGCCCGAAAATAGGATAAGCTCTTTTTCGGTTTCAGTTAAAATGCTTTTCATTTCCGATAAATAACCTCTTATCATCGCTTCAAAGTAGGGTAAACGTATCTTTACCTTATCCAGATCGGTTTCATTCTCTGAGAAGGCACATAGGTAAGTGCGCATCATATCGCCCAGATCGGAAATAAACTTTCCAGGCATAATCGTATCCAGATCGATTACACAAATCCCTTCATTGGTTTCATCATCTAACAGCACATTACTGATCTTGGTATCGTGGTGCATTACCCGGTCTGGGAAATCTTTTCTGTGCGAATAAGAAGTATAATAATCCAGAATATACCGATGCGTTAAAGCGTCTTCAATTTCTGATTTTGCCTCTTCTTTTAATGCTTCTGCTGCCTGGTTTAGCGCCAGTGCAAACTGTTCGTACCTTAAGCCTAAATCATGGAAACCCGGAATAGTAGGCTGAAGGGTTTTCGCATCAAAGTTATCTAACAGCCTGCTGAGTTTTCCAAATTGTTTAGCTGCTTCATATGCCTGTTTTGGGGCAGCCAGTACATCTAGTGAAACGGTACCGGTTACAAAAGGAAGCATCCGCCAATATTCATGATGGATATGTGCCATTTCTTCGCCATTAGCGGTAGAAACTGGTTTTATAAAAAGATACTCAGGATAAGCAAAGTTAAGGTAGTCGGCAATGGCGCGAAGATTATTTGCAATAGCTTGCGGCGATTTGAAAACTGAGGTGTTGATGTTTTGAAGAATATATTTTTTTTCTTCTGCCAGGGGCGAAAGCAAATAAGTACGGTTAATTAATCCCGTACCTATTTGTGTAATTTTTGTATTTTCTTTAGTGTATCCGTAGGCTTTTAAAACTTCGGTATCTAAATTTAGTTCCATAGTTTTTCTGGATATGTTCCGTTTTTAACCAATTGGTCAATACAATCCTGAACATACGGTTTATCTTCTTTATAGGTTACACCAAACCATTTGTTTGAGGTTGGTACAACTTTAAAAGAGGCGGTATTACTTTTTACCAGGTTTTCACCTATTAACGGGATAAAGAATTCTGCTTTTGGTTTATCTTTATTTGCCTCAGCAAATGTTCTGAACAAATCTTCGGTGATTTTAAAAACCGCTGGCGTAAATCCCCAGAAATTCATCGAAACCGGAGTTTCGTAAGCTAAAGGAAACTCTTGACCATCTTCTTCGTAAAAAATACTACCATCTTTAGGATAAACTTTTGTACGTTCTACAATCTCTTCCAGATTACCTGATGCATCAACTTTGCAAACGCCACGCGAAACCGCACCAAATTCTGATAAGGTTTTGCCAACTTCGTAACCGATAATAGCATAGTTACTGTCTGTTACCTCTGTGGTCAAGAAATCAACCATTTTTTTAAAGGCATCAAAACCGTAGTAATCATCAGCGTTAATGACACAGAATGGTTCTTTAATTTCGTTTCTGCCCGAAAGGATTGCATGTGCGGTACCCCATGGTTTTTCTCTGTATATTTCTTCTTCAATACCAAACTGTTTTAAGTCGAAATTTTGAAAAACATACGCAGTTTCAATTCTTCCCTCAAGTTTAGGTTCGAAAATAGCTTTGAACTCTTTTACAAACTCTTCTTTAATAATAAATACAACTTTGCCAAAGCCGGCATTAATTGCATCATATATTGAATAATCGATAATGGTTTCGTTATTCGGACCAAAACCATCAATTTGTTTCATACTTCCATAACGGCTTGCCATACCTGCAGCCAATATTAATAGGGTGGGTTTCATCTATTGTTATTTTATTTTGAGAATTTTATATGATTAAAATTGTTACTTTAATCATATTGTATTCATAATGCGAAAATAGTAATAGCTATTTAAATTTTAATTATAAATAACCAGGTGTTTTATTTTATATTTTAGTTAGGTATTCAAATAACTTTTTTAAATCCTTGTCTTGTTTGAAATCAATCTTTTCTTTTTTTAAATAATTATTTAATTCTTGTTCTTTGGTTGGGAATAAAGCCAAAATGGCCTTTTTCGTTGGTGTGATTTTTACAAAATTACCATCGCTGAGTGTAAAATAGCTATTTGTTGTATTAAAAGATTTATTGACAACAGCAGAGCCATACTGTTTACTTTCAATAATCTTTTTATTCGTTTTTTTAAATAATGAAGTCTGTCCTGAAAAGATAACTTCAAAATAAGAATCATTATTGAAATGATCTACCACCGGTAATCCATTAATGTACTTATTCGAAATGTTCAAATCCGGGTTTAAAAGTTCGAATGTTGTAACTGGTTCTGCAAAATACATCAGATTGCCGTTTTCATGTTTGAAAATCAGCTTATCATCCATTACATTATACTTTAAAGGCATGTTTTCATAATGTTTACCGGATTTGGTAGTTACTTTTCCATTAACCCAGTAATCAAATAAGTAAGGAGATCCTGTTACATCTTCGTATTTTATTTCTCTTAATTGGGTGCCCTGAACTTCTGCAAATGGCGTAAGTGCATATTGACTGTAGGAATTTAACGAAATAAGCGAGAGCACTAACAATAGATATTTCATAGTTAATTTATTTAAAATCCACCAACGGTTTTCGAACATGTTTTCTTTCCTGTATACATTTCGATGTTATTGCTATTTATTACCATTAGGTTTATCTGTTATAACGTATTGATATAGCTGAATAATTTATTTAAATCGCCATCTTGCTTAAAGTCGATTTTTTCGTTTTTAATATAACTTGAAATCTCCGCTTCCTTACTTGGCAATAAAGCAATCACACTTTTCTTAGACGGTGATATCTTTGTCCATTTATCACCAATCAATGTATAATATGATGAAGATGCATTATAGGTTTCGCTAACATTTTGTGCCCCATAACCTTTACTTGCAATCATATTCATGCTGTGTTTTTTATAGAGCCCGATTTTTCCCTGGGCAACACATTGTAGAATTGATTTATTTGTGATTTTTTCTCCAGCCGGAAGACCGCTGATAAAAGTTTCTGTTTTTCCATCTGCCAACTTTAATTCGAACTCTGCAATAGGTTCTGAAAAGTACATGGAGCTGCCATCAGAATTTTTAAATATGACCTTATCATCAATAACATCATATTTTAATTCAAGATCTTTAAAAGTTCTTCCCGATACCGTTTTTACTTTTCCACTAGCCCAGTTTTCATACAGATATGGTGAGCCAGTTACATTTTCTATTTTTTTTGCTTTAATCGGAGCGCCTTTTTCATCAACAATATAAGGGCTACTTACTACCTGTGCACCTGCCACTGATGATGCAAACATGGCTACTGTAAATAATAATATTTTCATACCTAATTTATTTAAAATCCAAAAAGTCCGCCACCGGTTTTTGAACGTGTTTTCTTTCCTGTAAGCATACCAAAAATGCCCCTAACAATTTCTTTACCAATTTGACGGGTTATTGTTGCCCCCATTACCTGTTCAACAAGACTCTTTTCGCCTGGTTTAGGTTTGCTTTCTTGTTCGGCCTGTTTTTGATCTTCGGCTTCCTGTTTTTCCTGTTCGGCTGCTGCGGTTTGCTCATTAATGCGTTTCGTTAGAATATCATAAGCACTTTCAGGATCGATAGGGTCTTTGTATTTAGTATACTTCGAGCTGGCATGAACAAGCTGATCGAAATCTGCAGCTGTAAGTGGTCCCATTACGGCCCTTGGTGGGGTAAGCATGGTAGCAGATACTTCCGTTGGAATACCTTTTTCATTTAATACGGTAACCAATGCCTGACCTGTTCCCAGTGAGGTTAATATTTTATCGATCTCGTAGAAATCTGATTTTGGGTACGTATTAACTGTTTTTTTCAAAGCATCTACATCATTAGGTGTAAATGCCCTTAATGCATGTTGTACACGGTTACCCAATTGTCCTAAAACACTTTCCGGAACATCTGTAGGAGCTTGCGTACAGAAGAAAACACCAATTCCTTTTGAACGGATTAACCTGATGATGGTTTCAATCTGCTCTAAAAATGCTTTCGATGAATTTTTGAACAATAAATGCGCTTCATCAAAAAAGAAGATCAGTTTTGGCTTATCTAAATCGCCAACTTCAGGCATGGTGTTAAATAACTCAGCCAATAAGCTTAACAAAAATGTAGAGTATAATACGGGCTGATTTTGAACGTCGGCAATATTTAACAAACTTATGGTTCCTTTGCCATCAACACGCTCGAAAAGATCTTCAATATCAAAAGATTTTTCGCCGAACATGCCTGCTAATCCTTGTTGCTCTATGGCGACAATTTTTCTTAATATGGTACCAGAAGTGGCGGTTGAAATGGTGCCGTAACTACTTTTTATTTCGGCGGCACCGGCACCTTCTGATAAATAAGAAACCAGTTTCTTTAAATCATTTAAATCAATAATCGGCATTTTGTTATCATCGGCATATTTGAAAATTACCGCCATAACACCCGCCTGCGTATCGTTTAAATCTAATATTTTGGATAAAAGCGTTGGGCCAAATTCTAATACCGTTGCCCGCATCTGAGCCCCCATTTTGCCCGAAAGCGAATAAATCTCGATGGGAAAGCCGGATGGTGAAAAAGGTTTGTTGAGTTGTTGTGCTCTTTCTTCTATTTTTGGATTCACCGAACCAGGTTGATTTAAGCCTGATAAATCGCCTTTCACATCCAGCATGAAAACAGGAACGCTGGCATCTGACAGTTGTTCTGCCAATAATTGCAGGGTCCGTGTTTTACCTGTTCCGGTCGCTCCGGCAATTAAGCCGTGTCTGTTCATCATTTTTAGCGACAAATTAACTTCAGCTTCGCTGTAAACCTGACCGTCTAAAATTCCGGCGCCTAAATAAATGTATGAGCCTGTAGGGGCATAGGATGATTTTATTTTTTCGATGAATTTTGAAGAAATATCGCTCATATTTTAAGATTAGATTGCCAATTTAAGAAACAAATCTTAAAAAGGTTGTTTTTTTGTTTCCAGTTTTGATGCAAAAAACTGCACAAACGGTTGTTTAGTGATGTTGGTTAAATTGCTTATAATAATTAAGTTCGTTCTGTAATGCCGTTATTTCTTCCTGCATTTGCTGTACCTGATTAAGCAGATGGGAAACCGCATGGATGCCTTCTAAATTAATCTCCAAATCTTGTGCTAAACGAAGATACCGCTCCAGTTTGGTCAATTCATCAACAGGTAAAAAGATCGATCGTTTTTTAACCGTAGTGTGGATGAGGCCAAAATCTTCCAGCGACTGGATAAAGTTAATCTCCACATGGTGGTAGGCACATATTTCTTCTACAGGTATTAGATTGGTTTCCATAATGGTTAGAATTTGGAAAGTTTTTCGAATAGTTCTTTTTGTTCTGCATTGAGGCTGGTCGGTAATTTTACCTGCCACTTGATATATAAATCGCCAAACTGATTTTCCTTTTTATAAAGCGGAAACCCTTTTCCTTTTAAACGTAAAGTGGCATCGGGTTGTGTACCTTCCGGCACCTTAAGTTTAACCTTGCCATTTAAGGTTTCTACAATTTTTTCGCCTCCTAAAACGGCAGTATATACATCTATTTCTTCCTGGATATAGATATCGTTTCCCTTTCGTTTAAACTTAGGGTTATCTGTAATATTAAATTTGATGTATAAATCTCCCGGAGGGCCATTGTTCACACCTGGTGCACCGTAACCTGGCAGTTTAATTTTCTGTCCGTTCTCTACACCTGCCGGGATGGTAATACGTACTTGTTTCCCATTTACAGTTAAAGTTTGTTTATGTGTAGTATAGGCATCGAGCAGGTTTAGCTGAAGATCGGCATTGTAATCCTGACCTTTAAAAGGAGAATTTCTGCTGCTTCTGCCACCACCACCAAACATGGAGGAAAAGAAATCAGAAAAATCATCGCCGCCAAAACCTCCTGAATAGCTATTGCCTCCATAACCTCCACCTTGCGACTGGTATTGTCTTTGCTGCTGTTGCTGGGCATCTAACTGATCGGCATGCTGCCAATCTTTACCATACTTGTCATATTTTTTCCGCTTCTCAGGATCACTCAAAACCTCGTTAGCCTCATTAATTTGCTGAAATTTTTTATTGGCTTCTTCATTGTTTGGATTAAGATCGGGGTGATGTTTTCGGGCTAATTTTCTATAAGCTTTTTTAATATCCTCAGTTGTTGCATCTTTCTTTAAATCGAGGATTTTATAATAGTCTATGTAGTCCATAATGGCTTAACAAATAAGTAAAGGTAATGTTCAATTTTATTGCATAAATGTAGGCTTTATAATGGTAGATTTCAATGAGGATTGGTCAGTGTAAAGTAGGTTTGCTTTTCAAAAGCGGTAGATACTAAGTCATTCAACTAACAATTGGTTTACAGTTTCAGATAGAATATCTGACACACGAAAAGGAAACATCTTTAAATAAAAAAAGTGCCCCAAATGGAGGCACTTTAATCGATAAAGGTAGAGAGAGAGATTATTTTTTGTTTTTAACGTATTTTTCTAACCATTGGTCTTGCTCCCAAAGCATATGCAACAGATTTTCTTTGCCACGGTAGCTGTGTGCTTCGTAAGGTAAAAATACAAAACGGGTAGTGCCACCAGCACCTTTAATGGCATTGAACAAACGTTCGCTATTAATAGGGAAGGTACCTGGGTTATCGTCAGAATCGCCATGGATTAACAATATCGGGGTTTTAATTTTATCGGCATAACTAAACGGACTCATTTCGTAATACAACTGTGGTACCTGCCAGTAGGTACGTTCTTCATTCTGAAAACCAAATGGCGTAAGGGTACGGTTATAAGCTCCGCTACGGGCAATACCTGCAGCAAAAAGGTTGGTATGGGCCAATAAGTTTGCGGTCATGAATGCACCATAACTATGTCCTCCAACAGCCATACGTTTTTTATCGCCAACACCTAAGTCAGCGAGTTTATTAATGGCAGCCTCAGCATTTAACTGTAGTTGATCTACAAAGGTATCGTTAGGTTTTTTGCCATCTTTGGCAACAATTGGCATTTCAGCATTATCCAGCACAGCATAACCACGGGTTACCCAGAAAATAGGAGAGGCCCAGCTAATGGTTGTAAATTTATCTTTTGATCCACGGATCTGTGCGGCATCTGCTGCGGAGTTAAACTCGCGTGGATAAGCCCAAATTAATGAAGGTAATGGCCCATCCTTATCTTTATTATAACCTTTAGGTAAATACAGGTCGCCTGTTAAATCCACACCATCGGCACGTTTGTAAGAGATTTTCTGTTTGGTAATGCCCTCTAAAGATGGGTATGGATTAGTGAAATTGGTAATTGGCTGATCGGCGATGCGAAGCATCAGGTTTTTAATAAAGTAGTTAGGCACCAATTTCTGACTCTCTTTGCGGGTCAGCAAAATCAGTTTATCAGGATTAATTACATCGCTCACATATTCGAAGGTTCCTTCGGCACTGCGCCAGATAATTTCATTCTTTTTTGTGGTTAAATCGAATTTAGCTAAGAAGGGTAAATCTCCTTTTTCTGATGAACCTACCGTATTATTCATTAACAGTTTAGTGCCATTGTCAACCGTTTTAATGACCTGCCGGCCATATTTATTTTTAGTAGTAACCGGAGAACCTGGATTGCCATAGGCATCTGTCTGGTTGCGGCTGTATAATTCTTCTACTGCACCGGTTGTGGGGTTATAGCGGCTCACTTTACTAGTTTGTTTGCTGCGTAAACCTTCCATAATCAGGGCAAGGTTGGCATCGCCCCATTGTACGCCGCGGTAACGGGTTTGTGTTTTAAATAATTCTTTTTCTGTTCCGGTAAAAGGTGCACTTAACGCATAAACTGCGTCATGAAAGGGAACATCTTTTTTAATTAAACCACTATCCAATGGCTTGCTCCAAACCAATGTTGCAGCTTCATCATCTCTCCAATCGAAACCGTGAGGTACATTTTGTGTATTATCATAGCCAGATGGGGTACCTTCTGATGAAGGCAGCTCCGCTATCACTTTAATGGTTTTTCCGGTTAAATCGGTAATACTTACTGTGGATGGGAAACCATATGCCGTAACCAGGTAAGAAAAAGGTTTACGTATGGTTTCGATCATCATGTAGTTTTTATCGGGCGATAAACTTGTTGAGCCATAAATAGCCGGTTTGCCAATGGGCGTTTCTACGCCTGCTGTATTTTTCACCAGTTGCGAGGTTGCGAAAAACTCAAACAATTGTTCATCAAAAGGTGATTTAATTAAATCCTGAAAAGTGGCGCTGGGCGCAGCTTTGCCTAAATTTTGCTGAATAGTTGGCCCTTTTGGCATTAATGGTTTTGCAGGGGCAGCACTGGCGGGTTTAGTTACCGTGCGGTAGATAATGGTGTTATCATTTAACCAGGTAAGGCCACTACCTAAAACTACGTTTAAAAAAGCCTTATTGGTTTTTACTGCTTTTTTTGTAGCCAGATCAATAATGTAAAGATCTACCCCTTTTTGAGTAGTATGGGTAAAGGCAATTTTATTTTCTGATGGATTCCAGCTGATGTTGCCGGCATATAAAGGCGTTGGTAATCCTGTAACCTGAAACGTTTGGTTGGATTTGATGTTTTTTAAACTAAAATTGTTGATGTAGGTTTGCCTGCTTGGCGAGTAATTATTGGGGTTCAACCTCAAGCCTGCAATTCTGTATTCGGGCATGGCCAGCTCTTCTACCGAAGGATAAGAATTGCGCTCACTAAATAAGATCCATTCTGCCTTGCCATCTATACTTACGCCGGGTGTTGGTTTGGCAAGTAATAAATCGGCAATTTCTTTTGGTGGGGTTTGGTAGCTTACGGCATCTTGTGCGGCTGAATTAAGCGAAATAGAAGCGCCCGCTATCAATAAATAGAGGTGTAGTTTTTTAATCATTTCCGGTTTTTTGTTCGATATAAGGAATAATCAAATATTGTAAAATTTAACTTATTATCGCGTAACTTCTTATTTACATCTATAAGCGGATAGTGCTTTTGTCATGCTGATCCAATCGCTCAAACATAAATGACCCCTATTAATTTCTAAGTGATAATCCTAATTTTAACCATTAAGTGGTTAAATCTGTGTTCTCCTGTGACAACAGAAAGCACGGTTACTTTCCATCATACATTTTACATCTTCCATATTTAAGGATAGAAACTTTTTGTATGCGCTACAGAATTGGTAATCATTTCTTTTAAAACGGCAATATCGATATCGCTCATTTTTTTTAGGTAAATACAGGCTTTGGATGTTTTATGTTTACCGAATTTGGAAAGCAATTCTTCCCGGTCTTTAAATTGAGAAGACAGATATAAAACGATAGCTTCTTTCCTTGGCGAAAAGCCGGCCAATGGCGCATCACCTTCGCGGCCACTTTCATATTTATAATGATAACTGCCAAAACCAACAATGGCATTGCCCCACATTTTAGCTTTAAAACCAGTAACCTGGCTGATAATATCCGATAGTTTGAAACAATCAGCTCTCTTATTTTCGTCGGGAACGGTATTTAAAAAATCTGGAACGCTTAAATCGTTTTCGGTGGTTTTATTCTGTGCCATATCTTTTTTTAAGATGAATATAAGGCTTTAACCAAATAATTTCAATTTTTGAGGTGATTGTATTTGAAGTAATACGTCATTTCTTGAAAAAAAATGGTTTAAAAAACGGCGTTTTTTGAGGGGTTTTACAATTATTTGCTATAGTAGTTTGATATATGTCAAAAAATTAACACCTTTTATACAACCTTTTACACTTATTCTTACATTTGAATTGTCAATCGTCCCCGATAACTGATTTAATTATTTTTTCATTTTTTAAAAATTAATTATCTCAATGACAACACAATTAAAACAAGGTGAAATTCTTGAGCGCTTAGTGCGCAGAGATCGCATGGGCATCAGCGAGCTGTCCAGAAAGCTTAATGTGAGCCGCAGAACAATTTACAACTGGTTTGGTCAAGACAGAATTGGGCATGAAGTAATTTGGCAGGTTGGCAAATTATTAGGTCAGGATCTTTCTTCAGCATTTCCAGAAGCTTTCCCCAAGTACAACCCCGAATCCACCAATCAAACTGCAGACCCTGGTAAACAAATCGGTTCGGATAATAATTCTGTATATTTCTGGATGAACAAATACATTCATCTGCTTGAAAAATACAACGACCTGTTAATTACAGAGGAGCCACAAGAGCTTGATCCGATTAATAAGGAATTTTCGCTTAGAAATAAAAGATCAGAAACATTTTTATATCAATAAACAATTTTTTACACAATAGAAATACGCTAAATCATCCCGTTAGATTTTTCTTTTAATTTAGGCCTTAAATTTCGTCATCCCATTTTCCTATCTTCAACATTGTAATATTTTTAGGTATTAGCATCAAGCGCTTTTTAAATTTTCTAATTTGGTAATTATCAAATTTTAGAAAATAAGCATATGATAACTACTTACCTGATCAGGTGTTTTTTTAGGGCCAATGCCTTTCTTATTTGCTTTTTATTTATTTCTTTCGCTGTTAAAGCACAGCAAAAATTAAATGTGGCCATAGCAGGGCTAAGTCACGATCACGTTTATCTCATCATGAACAGCTACCAGAAGGCTGAAGTTAACATTATTGGTATTGCCGAAAGTAATCCTGAGTTGGTTAACCGATTCAAAAGCCGTTATAAAATTCCTGATAGCCTGTTTTATCATAATCTTACCGATTTATTAAAGAAAAAGAAACCTGATGTGGTTTTGGCTTACAATGCCATAAGCGAACATTTGGCAGTAGTAGAAGCAGCAGCTCCCCTTGGTATATCGGTAATGGTAGAAAAACCGCTGGCCATAACCGTTAAGCAGGCAGAAAGAATGGCTGCATTGGCTACAACATATAAAGTGCATGTGCTTACCAATTACGAAACTACCTGGTATCCGAGCAACCAGGAACTTTATCAGGATGTAAAAGAAACCAATACCATTGGTGCCTTACGCAAAATAATTGTGCACGATGGCCATCAGGGGCCGAAAGAAATTGGCGTGAGTGCAGCATTTTTAAGCTGGTTAACCGATCCCAATCAGAACGGGGCAGGCGCATTGGTAGATTTTGGCTGTTACGGTGCTAATTTAATGACGTGGCTAATGGATGGAAAAGCGCCAATTTCGGTTACTGCAATTACCCACCAGATTAAAAAAGATGTTTATCCAAATGTTGATGACGATGCAACAATTTTATTGGAATACCCATCGGCTACAGGAATTATCGAAGCCTCGTGGAACTGGCCCTTTAGCATAAAAGATATGGAAGTGTTTGGCGCAACGGGATACATCCAGGCCATTAACGATAAAACATTGAGACTAAAGAATAAAGGGATGGGTGATTATAAAATTTACCAGGCGAAGCCTTTAAAACCAATTTATTCAAATCATTTAAGTTATCTATCGGCCGTTTTAAATGGAGAAATTAATTCGGCAAATGATTTATCGTCGCTACAGAATAATTTAATTGTGGTGAAAATTTTAGCGGCTGCGAAGAAGTCGGCTCAAACCGGTAAAAAGGTGGTTTTAAAATAGCCCGATCCCTAACAAAAATAGCCACCTGTGCGATGGCTATTGCGAAGAAGAATGGTATCTTCTTTATGGTGTGCCTGCCCTCCGCGGATCTCCCGCTCACAGGACTTTTTTGTCTTTCCTTTATGCTTAACAATTTAGGCAATAGTTGGTTTTTATTCGCATAATAATTTTGCACATCGTGTGGAAAATGTTAATATCTCTACAGAATCGTATATGATATTTACATAACAGGACCAAATACCACTATATGTAAAGTAGGTTTACGTAATTTTTTTATATAAAACATTTTACGGTGTATGGTGTTTGTGATTTGACTGCTCAGGAGCTTCTTAATTATCCTTGTGTACAAGTTATCAAGCACTAAATCATGACCGAATTAAATAACGAACTTTTTTGTAATCTGGGGGATCGTTCTGCTGACGGATATTTTATTTTCGATGATACGGCACAAAATTTTTCATACCTCAATAAATCGATAAGTAAAATTTGGGAACTCAGCATTGATGAAATTATAGCCAATCCAACTGTACTGCTTAACCGCATACACCCCGAAGATATAGCGCATGTAATATCCTGCTACCAGGAATGCCTTGAAGATGGCAAGGAGAAAAAATATGAATTCCGTTTGCTGTTTCGCGACAGAGAAAAATATTTACGGGTAATTGTGTTTGCAATTGCAGATGGAGAGATAAAGCGTTTAGTCGGTACAGTAGAAGATACCACTGTAATGCGCCATAATAAAATCCATATCGAACAAATAAATGCCCGAAAAAACATCACCTTAGAAGTATTGGCGCATGATTTAAAAGAACCACTGGGCATGATGAAATTAACGGCTTCATCCATGTTAGCCGGAATTGAACAGACAGGCGATGAACAGATGATAGATGCATTATCTTTTATTCAGGATATGTGTGAACGTAACCTGCTTTTGGTACGGAGCATGATTAACCGGGAGTTTTTAAAGTCATCTGTCATAGAAATTGGTAAGGAAAGAACTGATTTGGTTTGGGAACTTAGAGATGTAGTCCGTTTTTATAAACGATCGAAACTGGGTAAAACGAAGAACATTAAGCTTACCAGTTCTGCTGAACAGATTTATCTGCGCCTTGATAGCATGAAATTTTTGCAGGTGATCAATAACCTCATCTCCAACTCAATAAAATTTACTGCCGATTATGGAAATATTTCGTTACATGCCGAGGAATTTGAAAGTACCGTTTTAATTACTGTAGCTGATGATGGAATTGGAATTCCGGAAGAGCTGCAGGCCGGACTTTTTGACCACTTGCCCGAAACCTTAAGGCCAGGACTTAAAGGTGAAGAATCGGGTGGATTTGGTATGGGCATTATTAAGGCAATTGTTGACTTACATCAGGGGAAAATCTGGTTTGAGAGCAAAACCGGTGTTGGAACCACCTTCTATATCGAGCTACCTAAGTAGCCGTTTTTAATTTTAAAATGGCGTAAGTTATATTTGAATTATGATTAACATTATTCTTGCGGATGATCACCATATTATCCGGACCTCACTTAAAGCACTTATAGAAAAACACGAAGGCATCAAGGTTGTTGCAGAAGTATCAGACGGTTTAGCGGTTTTGGAACTCCTGGAAAAAGGAATAAATGCTGATATCATTTTATCAGATATTGTAATGCCAAGGCTTGATGGAATAGCTTTAGCCAGCACCATAAAGGAGCGAGGATATACCACAAAAGTAGTTGTTTTGTCTATTTTAGACGATGAAAAGTATGCGTCAAATGCCTTTATTTCAGGAGCTTTTGCCTACCTGTCAAAGGATATTGAAGAAGATGAATTACTGTTTTGCCTGCAGCATGTAATGAAGGGAAAAAGGTACCTTTCTTCTAATTTATGTATCTCCATTTTAGAGCGTTTTAATACCCAGTTAAATATGCTTTCGCAAAAAATGAATACCGAAATTAACTTTTCTGAACGCGAAATTAATGTGTTAAAACTTATTGCTGATGGCTTAACGAATCAGGAAATAGCCGATAAATTGTACTTAAGCAGGCGAACCGTAGAGAGCCAGAGAGAAGCTTTAATCAGTAAAACAGGCACCAAAAACTCGGCTTCTTTAGTTCGTTTTGCCATGCGAAATGGTTATGTAGCCTAGTATTTTTGATCGTTTTAGGGTGCTTTTTTGGGCGTTTTAAATAAACCGTAAAAAATCGGGTATTTCTACAAATAACATTGGATGGTCCTGTTTGTTGAATATCTACAATCAGCCTTAAAACGATCATGGATTCATTAAATTTCAATTGTGACATATACCAATACAGACAACCACTTTTCGATCGTGCACTAGCATATACGCATGATGAAGACGATGCGGCTGATTTAGTTCAAGACACCTTTATGAAGGCCTTTAGGTTTTCGGCTAAGTTTGAAATGGGAAGTAATGTGCGGGCCTGGCTTTTTACGATCCTAAAAAATACCTTTCTTAATCATTATTATAAAGTAAAACGCAAAAACGAAATGATCCAGCAGGAAGACGATTTAACTTCCGTTCAACTGGCTCCAAGCGCTTCGTCTAACGGGGGTGCTGCAAAGTTTATGATGGAGGATATCCAGAAATCGTTAAATGCCTTGCCTGAGGATTGCCGTTTTTGTTTTTGTCGTTATTTCGAAGGTTATAAATACCATGAAATTGCTGCTGAGCTCGATATCCCCCTGGGTACTGTAAAAACCAAAATACATGTAGCAAGAGGTCTTCTAAAAAAGATGCTTAAAAATTATAAATCTGGTTTGGCTGCATAATATGATTTCTTCGACCTGGCTGCAAAGCTAATGGCTAATAGAAACCGGTAATGTTTGAAGATAAAAAAAGGGATAAGCTAAATAGCTCATCCCTATATCTAAACTCAAACATGCGCTCAAACATGAATGAATCTCCAAAATTAAACATTTTAGTTTATTATTAGTTTTAAAAAAATAGGGTAAATAGTTAAATATGATGCCTTATATTCATGCTAAGCCAAATTAGCTTTACGATGTGAAATACTTAGTTTCATTTTTGAGTTTTATTGCGGAGATTTATAAAATGAAACCATCATGATTTTCAAACATCCTACTTCGGATTATTCATGATAACTGCCATTGCAGGCAGGGTTTCATCACCATAAAGCATATTTATACAGATGAAAATAGCAACTTATAATGTAAATGGAATAAACGGACGTTTACCTGTTCTGTTACGTTGGCTGGAAGAAACCCAACCCGATGTAGTGTGTTTACAGGAATTAAAAGCCCCGCAGGAAAAATTTCCGGAGCAGGCTATTAAAGATGCTGGTTATAATGCGATTTGGCATGGTCAAAAGAGCTGGAATGGCGTTGCTATATTGGCCCGAAATCTGGAAATAAAGGAGCTGAAACGAAACCTGGATGGTGACCCTGAAGATTTGCATAGTCGGTACATTGAAGCAATGGTAAATAACGTGATCATTGGTTGTCTTTACCTTCCGAACGGAAACCCGGCGCCAGGACCTAAATTCGAATATAAGTTACGATGGTTTGAACGTTTTACAGCGCATGCAGCAAAACTATTGGAATATAAGTTGCCGGTAATTTTATGCGGCGACTATAATGTGATACCTACAGAGCTGGATGCATATAAACCGGAACGTTGGGTTGAAGATGCTTTATTTCGGCCTGAAACCCGTCTGGCTTTTCAAAATTTAATGGCGCAAGGCTGGACAGATGCAATCAGAAAATTATACCCTACTGAAACGATATACACCTTTTGGGATTATTTCAGGAATGCATATGGTAGAGATGCGGGATTAAGAATTGACCATTTTTTACTAAGTCCTCAGGTTAGTGATCGCTTAAAAGCTGCGGGAGTAGATAAACAAGTGAGGGGCTGGGAAAAAACAAGCGATCACAGTCCGGTGTGGATTGAACTAAATGAGGCGTAAAATTACAGAGGTTTATTTTTCAAATCGGTTACATCTAAAATTGTTCCTATTAATTTTAAGCTTTCGCCATCCTGCTGGGATAGTATTCCATCAGCTTTAATCCATCTAATTTCTCCGTCAGGCCGGCAAATTCTATATACCGAGTGGTAACTGTTTTTTTCTTTCGAAACCGTAAGTTCAATCTCATCCTGAACGTGATCAAGATCTTCAGGTAAGATTAAACTTAAAACTTTGTCATAACTTAAAACCTTATCTGGCGGGCAGCCTAAGTTTTTTTTAAACGACCGGGTGGAACGGAGTATGCCTGTTGCTATGCTCAGCTCCCAAAAACCAAGGCCAAGGTGGTCGAATACCACATCCCAATGATCATCGCAGATAATGGATAGATCAATATTTTTTTTATTCATACTCATAAATAAAGGATAAACTATTTGGGTAAATTACACAAACAATGTAAAGATATTTTGAGTATTAATAAAAATAAACGTAGTGCTCAGGGAGTTAAGCAAATGTTAAGTAAGAGGTAACCTGTACTACAGTGACTGCTGGAGCAGCGTAAAAAAAAGTCAAGTTTAAAAAAACTTGACTTTTAGAATTTAGTTATGAATTAATCTATTTCGTTTGTCGATCTGGAGATAAATCCTCAAACCTCTATATTATCCCACTTCTCGTTTACTTTTTTTGCCTTTTCAAGGGCCTCTTTTTGATCTGTTAAATCTTTGTAGTAGAAATAACCACCAAATCCTAAGATGAGGATGATATTACTTATTTTAAAACTATGATCAAGCCAATAATTAAATGGTGGTGCATGACCGTTAAAACTCTGTTTAATGCTTGGCCAGGAGTTAAGAATAAAAATAATAACGACCATCAGCAAAACCTTTAGCAAGGTGCTGATGATGATTTTTTGGTGGTTTACCTTTTCCATTATTTAAACTCCCTGAAATCCTGTCCGTTGCTTATGTTCAACAAGCTTTCATAAATCAGGCTAATTACATTGTCAACATCCTCTTTGTGTACCATTTCTACTGTAGTGTGCATATAGCGTAGCGGCAGCGAAATTAATGCTGATGGTACCCCACCATTCGAATAGGCAAATGCATCAGTATCGGTTCCGGTAGAACGCGAAGAGGCCTGACGTTGGAATGGAATATGGTTTTTCTCGGCCGTTTTAATTAATAATTTATTTAAATTGGTTTGAACAGCTGGCGCATATGAAACTACAGGACCTTTACCGGCTGATAAATCGCCCTGAATATTCTTGTTAATCATTGGCGTAGTCGTATCGTGTGTTACGTCGGTAATTATGGCCACGTCTGGTTTAATGCGCTGGGCAATCATCTCAGCACCGCGTAAACCGATTTCTTCCTGTACTGAATTTACGATGTATAAGCCGAAAGGAAGTTTTTTCTTGTTCTCTTTTAATAAACGTGCAACTTCGGCAATCATAAAGCCACCAACACGGTTATCTAAAGCACGGCCAACATAATAGCGGTCGTTTAAAACCATAAACTCATCTTCGTAAGTAATTACACAGCCTACGTGGATACCTAATTTTTCTACTTCTTCTTTTGTGGTGCAGCCACAGTCTAAAAAGATATTTTTTAATTCTGGTGCCTGTTCTTTTTCGCCATGGCGGGTGTGAATGGCAGGCCAGCCGAATACCGCTTTAACCAGGCCTTTTTCGGTATGGATATTCACACGTTTTGAAGGTGCAATCTGGTGATCTGAACCACCATTGCGGATCACATAGATTAAACCATCTGCAGTGATGTAATTTACATACCACGAAATTTCATCGGCATGCGCTTCAATAACCACTTTAAAAGCAGCTTTAGGGTTAATAACACCCACAGCGGTACCATAGTTATCGATGAAATGTTCGTCGATATATGGTTTTAAATAGTTTAACCAAAGTTTTTGCCCTTCCCATTCGTAACCGGTAGGGGCAGGGTTATTGATGTATTCTTCAAGAAACTGTAGTGATTTTTTAGTAACTACAGCAACATGTTTTTTCTTTTCGTCGTCTTTTTTCTTAGCCATATGATTATTCTATAATTATTCGTCATCCTGAACTTGATTCAGGATCTTACTAATAAGATGCTGATCCCGAAGCTTGGTGACAGCATGACGATGAGTAATTTATAATTCTTTTTCCATTACCACAAAATCGTAACCATCTTTAAAAAAGGTTTTATCGGTTTCGTGGAAGCCAAATTTAAAATAAAATTCCTTAGCATTTACACGTGCATTGCACCATAGTTTTGTCGCTTTTTGAATTTTACAAAAATCGAGTATGTAGGCCATGAGTTGTGAGCCATAACCTGCTTTTTGGGTGTTGGGCAGAATGGCAAGTTTACGGAACTGATAAACATCCCCGTCATGAAATAGAGAAACTACTCCCGTTAATTTATGATCGAGGTATAATCCAAAATGGATGCCGTCAAAATCATCCGGAAGCTTTACACTATCAAAAGGTAATTCAGGATACATGGCCTCGTGCCTGATCCGCCAGGTTAAAGAAGGGAATATTTGCTCAATTTGAACCATAATTATAATAAAAAGCTAAAGCCAATTTTTCCGCCGACTCCGTAATAGATATCGATTTTGTTAATTGCTGCAAGAGGACCTAGAGCCAACTCGAAGTTAACCTTTCGGCCAACACTGGTTTGAAATCCCCATTGTGGCATAATATTAATCTGGTAACCATATACATTGCCGCTTTGCGTCGGGATGATGGCTAATACATCAAGTCCTACATAACCTGCACTGTTATTTATGGTTTTTTTACCCTTTTTAATCCTGCTGTTAAAATTATAATAATGCCTAAATCCGGCATTAAGCGCAGGATAAACTTTGAAATCTGTTTCTGTGTTCGCGCTAAAATTATAATTGTTATCAATAGTAATCTCGGTTTTATAAATAAAAGCTCCTTCGGCTCCCGCACCAAAATAAACTGAAGTTGTTTTACCCACTTTTTGCTCTCTTTCGTAACTGAGTCCTAATAAGGTCAACCTAATTTTATTTAACGATTTTACTTCTGTGGGCTGTTCAACTTTTGTACTGTCCTGAGCCTTTGCTTTACTGAAAATGACCAGACAAATAAGTAAGGCTGAAAATGTTTTGATTGCGTTTTTAGATTTCATGAAATTTATTGATTGGTTATTTGTTTTTTCTTCCGTAAAACTGATAAATTAAAATATTCAGGACGATTATGCCCGTCATTCCGTAACAGAACAATGCCCATCCGCCTTGGTCCCAAAGCCATAAACCCAAGGCAGAGCCGCAGCTGGCACCAATAAAACTAACCGACATAAAAATGGTGTTCAGTCTGTTTCTGGCCTCTGGTATTAGGGTATAAATCCGGGTCTGGTTGGTTACGTGTATGGCTTGCTGACCGATGTCGATAAGCACAATGCCGATTACAAACAGGTACAAATGGCTGCCCGTAAAATAAAACAAGGCGATACTCACAATTTGTAATATAAAACCAATCATTAAGTTTTTACGTGGATTGTTGCCATCGCTTAATTTACCAACCAATGGAGCAGCCAATGCGCCTGCAGCTCCGGCAATTCCAAATAAGCCAATCTGTAAAGTCTGGAAATTAAAGGGCGGGTTAGCCAGAAACAATACCATGGTTGTCCAGAATGCGCTGATAATGGCGAAAGCCAGGAAATTGATAATCGATGTCTCCCTTAAAGCCGGCTGGGTTTTGATATAACTAAACATCGAGCGCATAAGCTCTTTGTACGTTCCTTTAAAAGCGGGATAGCTTTGTGGAAAACGTTTGGCCATTAACAGAATAAGCAAGCCACAAATTCCGGCGGCAATATAATAAACGGCCCTCCAGCCCAACCAAAAGCCAATACTTCCGCTTACGGCCCGGGAGGCTAGAATTCCAACCAGCAAACCACTCATAATCATGCCAATATTGGCCCCACGGTTTTCATCGCTACTTAAATTAGCCGCTAAGGGCAAAATGAGTTGAGGTACGATAGAGCAGCCCCCTATTAAAACAGAGGCAACTTCTAGTATAAAAAAAGTATGCGATAGCGCAGCGACTAATAATGCCAGAATAGCGAGGCCGGTAATTACGAGGATCTGTTTTTTACGCTCAAACATATCACCCAATGGCACTAAAAGGAAAAGACCTAAAGCATAACCAATCTGCGTGAGGTAGGTTATCCTTCCCGCATCGGTTTCGGTAAGATTAAAATCTTTCGCAATTAAGATTACCAAAGGTTGGCAGTAATAAATATTTGCAACAATCAGGCCTGTGCAAAAAGCCATGAGGAGGATATCGGCGCGTTTTAACATGTAACGAAATGTAAAATGTAAATAGAGAATGTAATATGTATAATGTAAAACGGGTGATGGGAAATTAGTCCATTATCCATCTTACTTCATCCATCTTTCATCTTTACAAAGGTATATTTCCATGTTTTTTTCTTGGATTATTCACCACCTTATTTTCCAACATCTTAAAGGCTTTTATCAACTTTGTACGGGTTTGGGCCGGTTCAATCACTTCATCAACAAAACCACGCTCGGCCGCACGATATGGATTTGCGAAGATATCTGAATATAATTTTTCTTTTTCCAGCCATTTTTCTTCAGGGTTTTCTGCTGAAGTAATTTCTCTTTTAAAAATGATTTCGGCTGCACCTTTAGCGCCCATTACAGCAATTTCTGCACTTGGCCAGGCGTAATTCATATCTGCGCCAATATGTTTGCTGTTCATCACGTCATAAGCGCCACCATAAGCTTTTCTGGTAATTACGGTAATGCGTGGTACGGTGGCTTCGCTAAAAGCGTACAATAATTTTGCACCATTGGTGATAATGCCATTCCATTCCTGATCTGTACCAGGTAAAAAACCCGGAACATCTTCAAATACGAGTAATGGAATATTAAAACAATCGCAAAAACGGACAAAACGGGCAGCTTTGGTAGAAGAATTACTATCTAAAACGCCGGCTAAATAGGCCGGTTGGTTAGCTACAATACCAATACTCCTTCCCGCCAGGCGTGCAAAACCTACCACAATATTTTCAGCATAAGCCGCGTGTACTTCTAAAAAACTATCTGTATCAGCCACAGCAGAAATTACTTCACGTATATCATAAGGCTGTGAAGCATTTTCAGGCATAAAAGTATTGAGTTCCGGTCGGCTTTCATCAGCGGTTTCATAAGGTAAATGATCGGCTATTACCTCGCAATTTTGTGGCATATAGCTCAGAAGTTTTTTTAAGTGGGTAATTGCTTCAATTTCATTGGCACAGGCAAAATGGGTAACGCCCGACTTTGTAGCATGTGTACTGGCACCCCCTAATTCTTCTGAAGTTACTTCTTCGTGTGTTACCGTTTTAACTACGTTTGGGCCAGTAACGAACATATAAGAAGTGTTTTCTACCATTAAAATAAAATCGGTAATGGCTGGCGAATAAACGGCTCCACCTGCACAGGGCCCCATTATAGCCGATAGCTGCGGAATTACGCCTGAAGCCTGTACATTTTTATAAAAGATATCGGCATAACCACCCAATGAAACCACGCCTTCCTGAATGCGGGCACCACCACTATCATTTAAACCGATTAACGGCGCACCATTTTTCATGGCCATATCCATCAGCTTGCAAATTTTCTCTGCATGGGTTTCAGACAGCGAGCCGCCAAACACAGTGAAATCCTGAGAAAACACATAAGTTAACCTGCCATTAATCGTTCCATAGCCCGTTACCACACCATCGCCCAGATATTTTTCGCGCTCCATACTAAAATCGGTACTGCGGTGGGTAACCATCATGCCAATTTCTTCAAAGCTCCCTTCATCCATTAAAAAATGAATGCGCTCGCGGGCAGTGAGTTTACCTTTTTTATGCTGACTGTCGATCCGGGCCTGTCCGCCACCAAGGTTTGCCTGGTGGATTTTATCTTTAAGTAATGCTATTTTTTTATCCATTGCTGAAGCTATGAGATTTTAAATTTAAAAATTACTAACGGTAATGCAAGGTCAAGGGAATGTTATTTCTCTCAGAACTAAACAGGATATTAAGTAAAGTAAATGGTGTGACCATAGCAGCAGTGAAATACTGAAGGCAATTTTCCTAAAATAAAAGTATTTAAGATGATTAGGAAACGGTTGGTTCTGTGCTTTTGGCCATTATAGTCCTGCTTTTGGTAAGAGTTCCGATGCTAATTTAGTGCCGATTTATCGGTAAAGGATCGGAAGCTCTTCCCGGCAATCAGGTTTATTTAACTGAGGCTGTTGCAGGAAACCCCGGCTTTTTATAACCGGAATCAAGTCTTTCCAAAACCTTTAAACGTTGAGTTTTTTATGCGGAATGCAATCGCCTATCTGTTATATTACATTTTTTTTACAGCTTAAAGCATTGAAAAACCAATAATCCGTTTATTTTTGTAACGATAAGTATTAAAACAACATTAGAATTTTAGATGTTTTTAAGGAAATACAAGTATTTAATCGTTGCCTCATTCATGTTCATCTTCATGGCGAAGATGGGTATATCTGGTGCGCCGGTATTTTGTACAAGTATTGACAAGGAAATCATGAACGCCGTAATCATGCAAATCGAGTTAGAGCATGAAGGCGGAAAAGATACCGCCAAAGACACCGCAAAGTTTACCGATTTCAAACTCATCGAGCTTAATCACCCGATCTTTTCTTACGAGTTCTCTTCAAGCCATTTCTTTTTGAAGAGCAGTTTTATAGAACATTTTAAAAGATATGTAGATCCATATCATCCTACTGTTCCAACACCGCCGCCTAACTTTATCTAGTATTTTATTATTTGGGGTAATTATTGTGCCTGCTCAATTGAATTGAGCATATCTGCTGTGTTTAAAATTTTTTACACCGTATGGTTATGCCATTCTGAATACGGTTTAAGATTTCCCCCGCGATTTATTCGTTAAAATTTACCAGATAATTATATCGTTATGCAAAAGTTTAACCCGGCCTTTTCAGGCTCGGACGTGAAGAAATATATTCTTAAAAAGAATTTAAAGAAAGATTTACCTGCAAGTATTGTAGTGTTTTTAGTGGCATTGCCATTATGTTTAGGTATTGCACTAGCCTCAGGTGCGCCATTATTTGCTGGTTTAATCACAGGTATTATTGGAGGGGTAGTGGTTGCCTCTTTTAGTGGCTCACAATTAAGCGTGAGTGGCCCTGCAGCGGGTTTAACCGTTATTGTATTAGGTGCCATCACCTCATTGGGTAGTTACCAGACCTTTTTACTGGCCGTGGTATTAGCGGGGGTATTCCAGTTGATTTTAGGTCTGGTTAAAGCCGGAACTATTGGTAATTACTTCCCATCGAGTGTAATTGAGGGGATGCTTGCAGCAATCGGACTGATTTTGATTTTAAAACAGTTGCCACATGCTTTAGGTGTTGATACCGATTTTAGTGGCGATGAAGGGTTCTTTCAACAAGATCACGAAAATACTTTTTCTGCGATTACAGCAGCAATAAGCCATTTTAGTTTGGCTGCGGTGGTTATCAGTTTATTATCGATAGCTATTCTGATCGTTTGGCCTAAGTTTCCAAAATTAGCGGTTGTACCTGCACCATTATTGGTGGTAACTTTGGGTGTGCTCGGAACTATCCTGTTTGCGGGTACCGATCACCCTTTACGTCCCGACCAGATGGTGAAAATCCCGGTAGTAAATGGTTTCGGCGAATTTTTGGGTCTATTTACGATGCCTGATTTTTCGCAGCTGGCCAATAAGAATGTATATATAATAGCTTTAACCATTGCTGTTGTAGCGAGTTTAGAAACTTTACTAAGTATTGAGGCCATTGATAAAATAGATCCGATTAAACGTGTATCGCCAACAAACCGAGAGCTAATGGCTCAGGGTTTAGGTAATATTGCCAGCGGTATGGTGGGTGGTTTACCGATGACATCGGTAATTGTGCGGAGTTCGGCCAATGTAAATGCTGGTGCCAGAACCAAAATGTCGGCTATTTTTCATGGTGGTTGGTTACTATTATCGTTGTTATTTATCCCGGGATTAATTAACATGATTCCATTATCGTGTTTAGCCGCAATTCTTTTGGTAACCGGATATAAATTAACGCGGATTAGTTTATTCAAACACATGTACCACAAAGGCTGGGATCAGTTTATTCCTTTTGTAGTTACGGTATTAGCGGTTTTATTTACCGATCTGTTAAAAGGTGTAGCCGTTGGTATGTTGGTTTCGATTTTCTATTTATTGCGTACCAATATGCGCAACCCCTTCTTTTACAGAATTACCAACGAAGGCGACAAAAAACACATCAGGATTAAACTGGCAGAGGAAGTTTCTTTCTTAAATAAAGCAGCGATACAAGTAGTTTTAACGAATATTCCTAAAGAAACAAACGTAATTATTGATGGATCTAATGCAAGGTATATAGATCCTGATGTATTGGAAACCATTTATAATTACAAACATAATGCCTATACAAAAGGTATTATTGTAATGCTGGAGAACATCCAAAAACATTATACAGTACCAAAATTAAATATAAAAGTAGAAGAAGATATAAACAAGTCATAAATATGTGCGCAAAAACAATAGATACGAAAGATATAACATACGATAGTCTGTTACAAGGGAATAAGGATTGGGTTAAAGATACAATCGACAGCGATCCTACCTTTTTTGATAAACTTTCTGAAGGTCAAAGTCCACCGGTATTGTGGATTGGCTGTTCTGATAGCCGTGTACCTGCAAACCAGATAACCAATACAAAACCAGGCGATATTTTTGTACATAGAAATATTGCGAATGTGGTGGTGCATACCGATATGAATTTACTATCAGTACTGGATTATTCGATTAATGTATTAAAAGTTAAACACGTTATTGTTTGTGGCCATTATGGCTGTGGCGGCGTGAAAGCTGCATTAGGCAATAAACAGGTTGGAATTATTGATAACTGGTTGAGAAACATCCGCGATGTATACCGTACTCACGAAAGTGAAATGGCGGCAATCAATGATCCTGATCAGCGTTTTGATCGTTTAGTTGAATTAAACGCCATTGAGGGTGCTGCAAATGTAACCAATACCTCAATTGTACAAAGCGCCTGGGCCAATGGTCAGGAGCTAGCTGTGCATGCCTGGGTTTATAGTTTAAAAACAGGAATCATTAAAGACCTTAAAGTAACTTGTACTGGACTTGATGATGTTGCCCCTGCATTTAAAGTAGGATAAAAACACCACAACAGGTGTTATTTTTTAGTTGTTAGGAAAAGCCCCACGATTTTAATCGGGGGCTTTTATTTTTTTGTGGTATTGGGCATGTTTCCCGCTTCGCCCTGATTGCCTTTTTCGGCATCCGTTCTGGCTTCTTCAGATCCAAAATCGCCTCTGCCAAAATTTCGGCCAAGGTTGCCTGCATCTGTTTCTACTGTGTTTTTCTTTTCTTTATCGTTACTCCGGTGGCGGGGCACCAATTGATCGGGCATATTGCTTTTATCAGCAGTGTTATCTGCTTTTTTATTACCCAGGTTTTTGTTATTATCTTTTGTGTTTTCCATGATCTTCTTTTAAGCTGCTTATATAAAACAGCAGAAAAGAAGATTGGTTTTACATCTTTAAACTGGTAGATTGAGATCAAACCAATCCATCTGCTTTATTTGGTTTTAGCTTCTTCTGTACTTAATAAGGCTTCCAGTTCTTTTACCTTTTCAGGATATTTTAGGGCAAGATTGTTTTTTTCGCCCAAATCATCTGTCAGGTTGTACAGTTGCACCGTAGGCAGGTTTCCGCTATCGGTATGGGTAAGCTTATAAAAAGCTTCTCCTTTTGATGGCCTGATGTATTTCCAGTTATCCTTAACAATTGCCAGTTGATTACTCTGTTCAATAAAGAAGTCACGACCTTTTTGGTCTTTCCCGGTAAAGGCGTCCCATACATTTTTACTATCAATTGCATTTTTGCTTTCTAAGTTGAAAAAACCGGCAAATGAGGCCAAGAAATCAATTTGTGAAACCAAGGCTCCGGAAACACCAGGTTTAATTTTCGCTGGCCACGAAATAATAAAAGGTTCGCGTGTACCACCTTCTAAAATGCTGTATTTTCCTCCACGTAAACTACCTGCAGGTGTATGGCCGTTTAATTTTTCGAAACCCTGGTCTTCGTAACCATCCATAATTACAGGACCGTTATCGCTGCTGAAAATGATCATCGTATTTTTATCAAGACCAAGGTATTTAAGTTGTTTGGTGATTTCTCCAACTGCCCAATCGAGTTGTAAAATTACATCGCCGCGATTGCCCAGCTCGCTTTTACCTTTAAACATGGTTGCAGCCAGACGTGGTACATGCGGTTCGGTTAGGGCATAGTACAGGAAAAATGGCTCTTGTTTATGATCTTCGATAAAATTTTTCGCTTTGGTTAAAAAGGTAAACGGAAGTTCCTCATCCGTCCAGCGGGCAAGCTTGCCCCCCTGCATATAACCAATGCGGCCAATGCCGTTTACAATGGTCTGGTTGTGCCCGTGATTGGCTTCAGCAGGCATTTTTAACAGTTCAGGATGGTCTTTCCCTGTCGGATCTGTACCGATTGGATTTTTATAATCAACTGCAATCGGATCTTTTGGATCTAAACCCACTACCAATTGATTTTCCATAAAAACAGTTGGCACCCTGTCGGCTGTAGCCGGGAAAATAAACGAATAATCGAAACCTACTTCTTTTGGTCCGGGTTTTACTTCTTTATTCCAATCCTTTTCTACTGCGTTGCCCAAACCCAGGTGCCATTTGCCAACAAGTCCTGTTTTATAGCCGGCTTGCTGAAAAATTGAGGGAAGAGCGGTATTGTCTGTCGGGATAATCAATGCGGCATCGCCCGGCAAAACACCTGTTCCTTTTTTACGCCATGCATATCTTCCCGTCATTAAGGAATAGCGTGAAGGTGTACAGGTAGAAGCGGTAGCATGACCATTGGTAAACCGTAGTCCTTGCTTTGCCAGTGCATCTATATTTGGGGTGTTGATTTTTGTTGCGCCATAACAGCTGAGGTCGCCATAACCCAAATCGTCGGCGTAGATGATAATTACGTTAGGTTTCTTCTGTGCGGTAGCGTAAAAGTTAAAGCTGGCCATTACGACAAGCAGGGATAATAAAAATTTGTGGTTCATGGTTAGAAAAAGGATAGTGTTTGATCAATTTAAGCGATACAATCGCTGTTCTCTTCAATCCCCGTTACACACGAGGATTATGCATATAAAAAAGGCCAAACAATAATGCCTGGCCTTGTATGTAAATATTAATCTTCTGCTAAGAACGGATAACGGTAATCAGTTGGAGGATTAAAAGTTTCTTTAATGGTACGTGGAGAAACCCAACGCAATAAATTGATCATTGCTCCGGCTTTATCATTCGTGCCTGACCCTCTTGCCCCGCCAAATGGTTGTTGCCCAACTACAGCACCTGTACATTTATCGTTAATGTAAAAATTACCGGCTGAGTTGCGTAAGGCGTAACTGGCTTTTTCAATCGCATATCTGTCTTGTGATAAAATAGCCCCTGTTAATGCATAAGGTGAAGTGGTGTCGATTATTTCTAAAACCTGGTCAAACTCTTGATCTTCGTATACGTATACAGATAACACCGGACCAAAAAGCTCCTCACACATGGTGGTATATTTCGGATCGTCTACTACCAGGATAGTAGGTTCGATAAAATAACCTTTGCTCTTATCGTAGTTGCCACCTGCAATTACTTCTACACCCTTATCTTTTTTAGCCTGATCGATATATTTAGCCAATTTATCGAAAGAACGCTCGTCAATTACCGCATTAATAAAGTTGCTGAAATCTTCGGTTCCGCCCATTTTAAATGAAGCTAAATCTCTGATCATTAATTTTTTAACCTCAGGCCACAGGCTTTTCGGAATATAGGTACGGCTAGCTGCAGAACATTTTTGTCCCTGATATTCGAACGCGCCCCTAACAATTGCAGTAGCTGAAGCAGCCACGTCTGCACTAGGGTGAACCAGGATAAAATCTTTACCACCAGTTTCGCCAACTATGCGTGGATATGATTTGTATTTATGGATGTTTGTTCCGATGGTTTTCCAAATTTCCTGAAAAACTTTCGTTGAGCCTGTAAAGTGAATACCGGCAAAATCAGCATGATTAAAAACCACATCGCCAACTTCAGGGCCATCAGCAAAAATAAGGTTAATTACACCGTCTGGTAAACCCGCTTCGCGGAAGATCTGCATAATTACATTAGCCGCATAAACCTGGGTATCTGCAGGTTTCCACACCACCACATTACCCATCATGGCTACACAAGCAGGTAAATTACCAGCAATTGCGGTAAAGTTGAAAGGTGTTAAAGCAAATATAAAACCCTCTAAAGGACGTTGTTCTGTTCTGTTCCACATGCCATTAGGCGATACCGGTGGTTGTTGGCCATAAATATCCTGCATATAACTTACATTAAAACGCAAGAAATCAACCAGCTCGCAAGCGGCATCAATTTCAGCCTGATAGGCATTTTTACTTTGCCCAAGCATGGTTGCTGCATTAATTTGGTAGCGGTATTTTGTGGCAATCAAACCAGCAGCTTTCATAAAAATGGCAGCTCTATGTTCCCAGGCTAAAGCTTCCCAATCAGCCTTGGCGGCCAAAGCAGCATCTATGGCTTGTTTTACATGGCTTTTATCGCCATAACTAAAGGTAGCCAATACATGTTGATGATCGTGTGGAGCGACTACTTTCTTTTTATTTTTAGTATGTACCTCTTGTCCGCCAATAAACATCGGAATATCCAATTGTTTAGAACGCGCATCAGCAATAGCCTCTTTTAAAAGCGACCGTTCTTTTGTGCCTGGCGCATAGCTATTAATGGGCTCGTTAACCGGGGTAGGTACGTTAAAAAATCCTTTAAGCATATTTTATTTTTTATGATTTGGGCAAAGATAACGCTTTTTGGAATAGCCAATTCTATTATTCTGTAAAGAAAATAGGGCAAACGTTTGACTGTGCAACTGAATGATTAGCCGGGTTAATTAAAGGGGGATTTCGGTTAAAATTCGCCTAACCTAAATATGAGTTAACGGGTTTGCTGGCTTAAACAGCATACTCATTTACAGCAGCAGTTTTTGCTTCATCATATCAAGAAAATCTTTACGGTAAGTTTCGCCTATCAATATTTCTGCTGAAATACCTTTTAAAATGATCCTGTTTCCATCTATTGAAGTGATTTTGTTCAGTGCTACGATGAACGATTTCTGCACCCGGATAAATTGCGCTTTGGGCAATCTTTCCTCTACATCCTTCATGGTTAAGAGTGCAAGCGTTCTAATCCCGTTATGGTGAAAAGCGATATAGTTTTTCATGCCTTCAACAAAATCGATTTCGGCAATATTAATTTTAAGCATTTTACCTTTAGCTTCCGTTTTAACCATAAAATAATCATCATCCTGCTGGTTAACCGCTATATTGGCTTTTTTGCTGTTGATTATCTTTTGTGCTTTATTTATGGCTTGTAAAAAACGAGGCAGCGGGATAGGTTTAACTAAATAATCAACCACATCGAGGTCAAAACCAGCGGTAGCAAACTCCTTATAGGCGGTAGTCAGGATCACCTGCACATCTTTGTTGTTCATTGTTTGGATGAAATCAATTCCCGAGATCTCCGGCATATGGATATCCAAAAAAATGAGTTCTACCGGGTTGCTGCTTAAAAAGCTCAATGCATCAATCGGATTGGTAAATGTTGCAGTAATCTGTATTGCTGCAACAGATTTCAGGTAATGTTGTATTACTTCAATGGCATGGTCTTCGTCATCAACAATAATGCAGTTAATCATGAGGTATATGGTTGAGGTTTAATCGGCGGTAACTTGAAATGTTCTAAAAAGCCCAAATTATCAAATGAACTTGGTTTTTCCTGATGATCGGTAATCTTATTGTATGGTAAAGTTAATTCAAGACTATAATCAAATTCGGTTTCGTTAATATTTAAGGCAAAGCCTTTGTTGTAATGATTGGTAAGGCGTTTTTTTATGTTTTCCATACCTATTCCACTCGAGAGTTCTTTAGGCCCGTTTTTCTTTTTGTTCCAGGTGCTGAGATGGATATTATGGTCGATTTCATTAATACTTAGCAATATTTTAACTGGATGCATATTTTCTGTACAGTTACCATGTTTTAAAATATTCTCTACAATGGTAATTAGAATTAACGGAATCAGTCTTACATGATCGGTATTTCCATTCACTTTAAAATCGATCTGCAACTTGTTGTTGAAACGAAGCTGATTAATTTTAATTACGTTTTTAATGTGATCAATTTCCTCGTCTATTAAGGTCATCCGGTCGTCTTTATCTATTTCTAAAGAGTAGCGCATGATTTCACTAAGCGTCATGATGCCATTGGCCAGTTCTTCTGATAAGGGTAAGGATTTTGCAAAAAAGAAATTAAGGGTGTTGTTTAAAAAGTGAGGATTAATCTGTGCACGGAGAAAAGCATATTCTGCCTCATGTTTTTCTTTTTCGATAAGGCGTAGTTTTCGTTCACGCTTAACATTTTCGTTTGCATAGTAATAGCCAAAACCTATTAAGGCGTATGTTACAAATATCCATAATACTGTAATTCCAAAATGGATGAAATCAAATGACCTTGGGGCTGGGCCATTTGCATTAATAAGTGGCCTAATATGATATGCAGTGATATACCAATTGAGATATGATAACCAAAAAATAGAAATACCTCCTAAAATTAAAAATAGAATTTTTGGTGGATTAGCATACTTTTGGCAGAGTAAAATGCATAAATAAACCGTTACAATATTAGGTTCTTGTGTGAAAAAAACATCGCCAATGCTAAACACGTAATGTTTAGGATCAAGGCCATATTCGATTAAATTAGCCAAAAACATGTAAGATGTCCAGAAAAGAATATGATATATTATGATTTTATATTTATTCCTTGCCATTAGCTAATTCCTTATAGTTAGTTACAAATTTTACCCAGTCAGTTACATTTTCTGGTATTTCTATTTCAGGCTTAATCCCAATGTTATCTAAAGGTCGCTTAATGCTATGTAATGATTTACTAGCCGGATATACTACTGTTAGAAAAGTGCATGGTAAAGTTAACTTTACAGTTTCCCCATAGTCTACTATGCCAGCTGTATTTTTACCAAATAAGGTTACTTTTTTGCTCTGTTCTGCCCTTAAAATAAATAACTCACCACTACTTGCAGTACCACCATTGATTAGAATTGAAATGCGTTCTGGATTTTTTAGGGTATTTGAGTACTTTATTGTACGAGGCTTATAGAGTTGGTACAATTCTCCCAGGTGTGCTCTTAATTTTTTAGCATTTTCTTTTAATTCCTGACGATCTTTTTCTGTTGCAAATGGATATTCTTTCTCATAACTGTTACGGATGTTATCTTCTGTTGCCAGCACGATTCCTCCATCTATTTTTATTGGGTTAGTATAAAGGTAAGGTAAGAGATTTTCAAAACTACCAGTTGTTCCTCCAGAGTTGTCTCGAACATCAATAATTAGGTGCTTGGTATTATTAATTATAACCTTATTTCTATCTATTAAACTATCTATTTCGCGTTTGTATTTAGTATTAAAAGAGGGAAGTGTAAGCAGTGCTGTTTCTTCATCAATTTTAACAAATTTTGTCGTCGAATTTCTTTGATAAGCAGCTGGTTTTATTCCTGCTGGTTTATAATCGCCTTTATGCCACTTCCCGAAAAAACCAAAATCTATCGTTTCCCCAGTTTTAGTTAAGGTTGGAAAAACGATAGAGTGGTCGCCAGCACCAAAATAAACAGTTTTATAGCTATTACCAATTTTAGCAATCCTAAATTTTACCTGTTGAGGCAACCATCTTAACCCATCTGATTTTATGATGAAGCCAATAAATTCTTGATCTTTTTTTATTTGATCTCTTACAATACCAATTTTATAAGTGTTATTTTCATGATTCCATATACCTTCTAAACTGTCTACTTTGTCAATATTTTTTTGTAAATAAGCATTTAAAGAAACTTCTGACCACTGGGTTTTTTCAACATCCTGAAAAAATAATTTTATTGAATCAGTTGACAGTTTGTCGAAATTTAATCCAAAATCGATGTGTTTATCTTTGAAAAAGGCAAGCCACTCTCTTGATAAGCTCATGCATCTATAAGCGTCAGAAACTGCAGCTATTTTTTGTAAGCTATCAGTGAATTTTTGGAATCGGTCACTATTGGAGACGTTTACCTTATCCGAATATCCTACATAGTTTTTTTTTATTTTTTCAGTTAGTTGACGGAAATTCTCACCACAGCTACAACTTTGTGCTTTTAATGAAAAATTGATAATAAAGAAAAATGTGACAAGATATATGTATTTCATCTAATAGAATAGCTCAAAGTTATTAGTTTAGGATATCTAAACTAATAAACTTATTGATTATGATATGTAGTTAATATTAAATTTTTAACTAAATGTATTATTTAGGGTTTGCGCTCCACAATCAGGTGTGCCCGAATGATCGCTCGGATTAACATAATTATTCCTACCTCCAATAATTTTCTTCATCTGATCTTTGTCTAAAATAGTAATGGCTGTTTTCTTAAAGATAAATTGGATACGTTTTTCTAATTTTTTAGGTTTCATAAGATATATTTTAAATGTTTATAGATGTATGGCGGTAAATTATAATTTAGGATGAACCTGGTAAAAAAAAATACACCAAATGGTCTTTTGTCTGTACCAAACCAATGGATTGTATGGTTTAAATAGTGAATCGTTATTTAGCTTTATACTTCCTTACAAAATCAATCCAATCGGTAATATGGTCTGCCATTTTATGGATGAGACGTAAAGAACCAACATAATTTTTAAAATTCTTTCTGTTAAGCATTGAAATCATCGCTAGAGTTTCAGTTCTGCACTTATAAATTATAGAATGGACATAAGCATAATAAATAGAGGATAATTTTTCATCGTTTTCAATTACAATTATAGTCGATATTTATACTTAAAAGATGAACTATTTTAAAATACATATTTGTCTTATTTTCTGTGTAGATAAAGATTTGGATTAGCGCCAGTTTTATTCAATGTTGTAATTTTTGGTAGTGTAATGATGGTATAATCCCATTTTGTCCTTATAAAAAGCCTTTTAGTGTATCTTTTTTTTTGGTTGAAATTTAATATCCAATACTTGTTTCATGTTAGGCCAACATAGGCGGAATCTGAAAAGCCTTAATGAGTAAGAACCAAAAATTTAAATTAAACGAAATGAAAAAATTAGAATTAAAAAAAATGGAAGGTACCCAAGGTGGTAGCGTAAAACATTGTAACCTTACCGCCGCTGGTCTTGGATTAGGTGCCTTTCTTTTCCCTCCGTTAGGTGGAACCGCAGCATTATTTGCTATTGGTTGCGCTTTGTACGATTTATAAAATTAGAAGTTTAAACAGTTATAAAATTAAAGTTATGAAAAAGTTAAGTTTATCAGATTTAGAAAAAATAAATGCCTCTGGCGCTAAAGAATGTTGGGGTACAGCGGCTTACTATGCCATAAGTTTACCTATGTCTGGCATTGGATTAGTTTTGGGAGCTTCTTGTTGGGTAGCCTCTCTTTAATTGTAAATGTTATGAAAAAAATATCTTTAAATAAAACTATAATACTGAACATCTTATTCTTGCCGTTACTCACAATGGCATACTACTTTGGGTATTTTTCTAATATATTTCTCAGTATTGCAATAGTAGTTTGCATGGTCGTATTAATTGTAGATAAAAATAGTGCTAACACAAGGGTTAAAGATATTAATTTTTGTGCACTATGTAGTTTCACAATGTTTTCTCTAGGATTTTTTTTGTATAAAATATAAACATTTATCAGTTCCAGAGAGCCTCTAAAAGGAACTCTGGAACTTTTACATATGCTTTTGATGTATTGTTATGTAGTCTACATGATCGTATACCAACCTTGCAGATGTCACATTAACCTTCTTATATTTTAAAATTATGCTCAAAGAAAAACTATCATGTTGGAGTTTGTTGTTTGTAATGGCAACTACTAGTATTTTAATAACTTATTGTTTTAGCCATTACTTATTTACCCGAGATATTTATTATAATAGTTTTCAAAATCAGCTGGAAAATACTCGAATAGATGAGCTGTTTGATTTTCAGGCAAAGTATAATTGGATAGGATTTTTATTTATACCAGCTTGGTTATTAATTAAAAATTTTCTAGTGGCACTTTGTTTACAAATAGGTTTATTGCTAAATAACTCAAAACTGAAATTTGGCAGAACGTTTAAAATAGCTTTAACAGCCGAATTTGTTTTTTTACTGCCACAGATTATAAAATTATGCTGGTTCTTATTGGCCAAAACAGATTATACACTTACAGAGGTGCAACAATTTTACCCCCTTTCGGCATTAAACCTATTCAAGCCAGAAAATTTATCCGCATTGTTAATTTATCCGTTTCAAACTTTTAACGTATTTGAAATTGTATACTGGATAATGTTAGCAAGCGGCATTAAACAAGCATTAAATGCCGATATTAATCAAGGTATTCGAGTAGTGTTTTCTGGCTATATTCCTGCATTAGTTTTGTGGGTAGTTTGCGTAATGTTTATCACCATTTCGCTAAGCCCTGTGGTTTAACATTAAGCTTTATCGCTTAATCAAACAATTTATGAAAAAGAAAATAATTGTAGTATTGGGCATTTTAGCCCTTTGCCTAACTGGGCTATTGACCTTTAAAACTGTACAGAAATATAAAAAGAAAAAGGCTGTTGCTATTAGAAAACAAACGTTGCCAGCATTTCAGTTTTACAATCAGGATCTCAAGCAATTTAATGCCAGGCAATTAAAGATGGATATACCAGTTTGCATTTTCTATTACAATGCCGAATGCGATCATTGCCAGTATGAAGCAACAGAAATAAGAAAGCATATCGAAGCTTTTAAAAATATTCAGGTTATAATGGTTTCTACGAATACGCCTAAAGAAACAACACAATTTGTAAATGAATATCAATTAAAAGAGTATGGGTTTATTACCTGGCTTTACGATAAAGATTATAGTTTTTACAAATGGTTCGGACAATCGGTTACCCCTTCTGTTTATATCTATAATAAACAACACAAATTAATGAAAGAGTATACTGGAGAGGTAAAAATATCAGCAGTACTTCAATATTTAAAAGATGATAACTAAAGCAAAAAAAACGCTTGTTCTGCAAAAAGACAGCAGCGATTGTGGAGTGGCCTGTTTACTTTCGGCAATACAGTATTTTAACGGGAGCAGCAATTTAGAACATTTAAGAAGACTAAGCGGTACTGATGGTAATGGTACCACCTTATTAGGCCTGTGCGAAGGTGCCGAAAAATCGGGAATAGTTGCAGAAGCGTTTGAGGCTGAGTTGGAGCACTTAAGGGCATTAAATGAACTGTGCTTACTCCACGTTAAACTAGAAAACGAACTTGAACACTTTGTGCTTTGTTATGGCTATGATGCTGATAAAAAGGTTTTTATTATTGGAGATCCTGCAAGCGGTATAGAACGCTGGAATGAAGAAACATTAGCTAAACTTTGGGTATCTAAAATACTATTAACCTTAAAACCTCTTAATGGCTTTTTATCATCGAAAACTAAAAATGGGCAGAAACGAAAATGGTTTTTGGAGATTTTAAAAGAAGATTATAATATTTTAATGACTTCGGCATTTTTAGGAATTGCCATTGCAGGTTTAGGCCTTTCTACAGCTATGTTTACGCAAAAACTGGTCGATGAAATTATTCCTAAAAACCTGTTTAATAAAATGATTATTGGTTTAATTATTTTACTAACGTTGTTAATTGCAAAATCTTTTATTGGTTTTTTAAGGCAGCTCTTTTTACTTAAACAAACTAAAGATTTTAATCAGCGTATAACAAGCAGTTTTATGGCAAAACTTTTATATTTGCCAAAGCTGTTTTTTGATACCCGTAAAACCGGTGATTTAATTTCTAGATTGAACGATACGCAACGTATTCAGCGGAGCGTAGCATTTTTAAGCGGAAGTTTTGTGATTGATTTCTTAGTTGTTATCATTTCTTCTGCTTATCTCTTCCATTATCATTATGCAATTGCTTTAACCACATTAACTGCGATTCCGTTGATGGGCTTAATTGCTTTTAAGTACAAGAAAAAAATTTTAACGCAGAACACCGAAGCAATGGCAGCTTATGCTTTTAATGAAAGTAATTATATTGATGTTATTCAAGGGATTAGTGTGGTTAAAGTGGCTAATAAAGAAAAAGATTTTATTAACCGATCAGCCAGCTATTTTTCAAATTTTCAATCTAAAAATTTTGCATTGGGGAAAACAAGTAACCAGTTTAATCTACTGGTAGAGGTATTTGCCGCGATTATTATCGTATTAATTATTGCACAGGTTTCTTATTTTACTTTACATAAGCAATTAAAAGTAGGAGAGATGATGGCTATTCTATCTATCGCGATAAGCATTATCCCATCTTGTACACGGTTGATGCTGACTAATCTGCAGATTCAGGAAGCAATTGTGGCTTTTAACAGGATGTATGAATTTGCTGAAACAGCTCCTGAAAGTGAAGGAGAGTATTTGATTGAGGAGGGGGAATGGGATTATCAATTTGAAAGTTTAGAAATAAAAGATTTGAGTTTTAGGTTTGCTGGCAGAAAACAGTTACTGAAATCAGTTAATCTCAATGTGCAAAAGGGCAAAATAACCGTCTTGTTGGGAGAAAGTGGCTGCGGAAAAAGTACACTCTTTCAGATACTTCAAAAATTTTATCTCCAAGAAAAAGGTTTCGTTTTGGTAAATGGCAAATTTGAACTAAAAAATGTTCCCACTAAAAAATGGCGTGATTTAATTGGTGTTGTGCCTCAAGAGATTAAATTGTTTAATTGTAGCCTTGTAGAAAACATTTGTTTGAGTCAGGCAGAAGATGATTTAATAGAAGTTTACAACCTCTGTAAGCTATATGGTATGGTAACTTTTTTTGATCAATTCCCTCAAGGTCTAGCTACCCGAGTTGGAGAAGAGGGGGTAAATCTTTCCGGGGGACAAAAACAAATTGTTGGCCTAATGAGAGCGCTTTTTAAAAAGCCACAATTACTGCTTTTAGACGAAGCAACTGCCTCTCTCGATCCTAAAAGGGAACAGTTTATTTTAAATCTACTTTTATCCCTTAAAAAGCATATGGGCATTTTGCTTATCACACATAAAGAAAGCACATCATTGATAGCTGATTTTAAGTATACAATTGAAGATATAGTAATTTCAAAGGAACTTGTTAATGAGCCGATATAAAGTCTTCATCCCTATAATCGGCCTTTTGGTGTATCTTTTTTTCTTAATAAACTCTAAAATTAGATTTTTGATTTTTCCCGCCTTACCACTTATTTATATAAAAGTAAGCATTAAAGGAAATGGTTTTTTGCAGTGTAATATCGGAAGAACAGAACTGCTGGCGCCTGTGGCTGGGAAAAATTACATAGATTAATTTAACTGATAATAAAAAGAAAAACGGTCAACTCCTTTTGGAAATAGACCCTACTATACCTGAAACACAAAATACCGTTTGAACAATCGCTCGCATGAATTAAAATATTTATTAAATGAGGCGCTCCTCCTCTTAAGACTGGTCGATTTAAGCAATGCCGGGTAACTTGCATTGCAAACCGGCCTGTATGTTGCAAGCTGACAACAATATGCAGAGCAATTCAAAATGGTTTAAATACCCGTGAACCATGCCGAAATGATGATTGCAAATGGTCACAATGTCATTATGGAAACGGCAATTTGATGATGAGGATTTAACTAGCTTAATGATAACCCTTTTTTCATAAGAGTTGACAACTTTTCTTGCCCCCTTGCTAATAAGTTGCAACTCTGAAATTAATATACCAAAGCCAAATACCGTCCATGGTGGCTTACGCAGCCTGGTTTAGTGCTTTTATAATCAAAAAGGTTTTCCGGAGATTGGTAAATATTTATTTTGATTTCCGCTAATTCATTGTAAACTGCCGAGGCGACCGTATGAAGGTAGCTCAGATATAAATCACTTTTAGTGAAATATGTATGCTCATCAATGTTTACCAGACCTTCTACCTGCCTGGTGCTGGTATAAATTGAACACTTTAAACTTTTAGGCGCAAAATTTCGGATACCTGTTTTACGGTTATGGATTTTATAGGCCGATTCTTTCATACTCCATAACAACCATACCATTTCATCCGGATTTTTTGCTGATGAAATGAGTAGCTGTTCGTCGGTTGTGAAAATCTTATTCAGGTAGTTTTTACGCCTCCAGTTACTTTGGATTTTTGCCAGATCCAGGTCAACGATATCGTTACCCAGCATGTGCTTCCAGCTTTTGAGCTATAATTTCGGTTGTAGCTTTTACGTTGAGCATTTTCGCCATCGAATCGTTGTCTATTTCGATGTTGAACTTCTCTTCAATATCTAAAACAATATCAACCAGGTTGGCCGAATTTATTTTTAAATCGGTTATAAAATCAGTGTTTTCGTCAATATGTGCCAGGGCTGTTACCTCTTCACTGTAAGGTTCGACAATTGTTTTTAAGGCTGCGATGATCTCTTCTTTATTCATGAGGGTATTTTTTAAAAATAATGCAGGCATTAATATCGCCAAAACCAAAACTGGCTTTAGCTAAGATATTAATTGGTTGTTGAATTAAAGTTTGTGGAATGCATTTCGCATTTATTAAAGTGCTAATTTCGGGGCTTAAATCTTCGCAGTTAATATTCGGGAAAATAAATCCCTCCGAAAGTTCAAGTATCGAAGCTACACATTCTATGCTCCCTGATGCTGCAATGCAATGGCCAATCATACCTTTTAATGAATTGATGTACGGGAACTCCTCAGATGATAATTGTAATGCTTCTTTCCAGTTTTCTATTTCGAGTGCATCTTTCGTTGTTGCGGTAAGGTGACCATTAATCACATCTATTTCACGGGCTTCAATACCCGCATTTTTTAATGCTGCCTGGATACATCGCTGTACAGCGGTAGGGTTTGGGGCAGTCATGGTGCCTAAACCCCGCTGACCACCTGAGTTGATGTGACCGCCAAGCACCTCGCCATAAATTTTGGCTTTCCTTGCCATTGCACTTTCGAGCGATTCTAATACCAGGGCGCCGGCGCCACTGCCAGGTACAAAACCACTAGCACTTGCACTCATTGGGCGGCTGCCTTTTTCGGGTTCATGGTTATGTTTAAAGGTGCAAACTTTCATGGCATCAAAACCACCCCAAATGTAAGGGCCACTGTCGCTGGTGCTCCCCGCTAACATTCTTGTGGCCTGACCTGTTTTAATTCTTTCGTAAGCCAGTAAAATACTTTCGGCTCCTGTTGCGCAGGCCGATGAATTGGTGCTTACCTGATTCCCCAAGCCTAATTTTCCGCTGATAAAAGCACTTACACCGCTGGCCATGGTTTGTATCACGACCGAACTTCCCAGTTTTTTGATTTCAAGTGCATCTATTTTATTAATGGCCCATCTAAATTTATCGATACCAGAAGTGCCCGCGCCGAAAATGGTGCCGCTATCCCAGTCGGGTTCTTCATTATTTTCGATTGTTAAACCCGCATCCTTCCAGGCATCCAGGCCAGCAATAACACCATAAATAATTCCTGTGCTATTTAGGTTTCGTAATTCAAGTGGTGTAAAATATTGGCTGATCCGGGCTTCGCTAAGTGCTGGTTTGCCTGCAATCTGGCAAGAGAAGTTTAAGGCTTCCAAATCGGGTTGATGGCGGATTCCGGAAAGTCCTTTTTTTATGGCCTCCGAAAACTCACTAATGGTTGTGGCATTGGGTGCGCATATGCCTAAACCTGTAATTACAACTCTGTTACCCATTTTCTTTCGAAATTAACATTCCGGAAATATTTCCTTTGCAAACCATTTCGCCTGCTGCATTCTCCATTTTTACCTTACAACTCAGTTTATTAAACCTGAAATATGCTTTCTCACTCGTTACGGTAACCTGTTCACCGGGATAAACTGGTTTTAAAAAATCAATAGCATTTGACGTCATGGCGATCGATACATTTTGATCAATATCTTTTAACAGGTAAATACCTAAACAAACCAATCCGATTTGTGCCATGGTTTCGGTAAGTATGACTGCAGGGGTTAGGGGATGGTTTTTAAAATGACTTTCGTAAAAGGGTAAATCCTTAGCATAAGTATAAGTGCCCTTCGCTCCATTTTCATCAATGTGCAACAATTCGTCAACGAAAAGAAAAGATTTACCATAGGGCAATCGATCTATTATTTCTTGTGTAGTCATGGCTGAAGGATGGAGTTCTTGAATAATAGCATGATTGAATGAATGGTTACCATTGTAAAAGTATGCGCTGTGCTGAAAAGCCCGGGCCGAAGCTTAACATCAGTCCTTTTTCTCCAGGCATCGGCTTTTTATCTATTATCCGTTCTAAAACATAGAGAACTGTTGCGCTGCTCATGTTTCCGTAAAGCCTTAAAACTTCTTTCGTTTCATCTATATTTTTGTTTAACTGACTAAATAGCTCTTCAACAATCTGGATAATCTTTTTTCCGCCCGGATGGAAGATCAAATGGTCGATATCATTAATCCCAAAGCCGTATTTGGCCAGAAAAGGGTGAATAATATCCGGGAAATGACTGGCAATGGTTTCCGGAACGGCCACATCCAGTACCATTTGCAATCCGGTATTGGTGAGTTTAAATCCCATCATCTCTTCTGCATCGTAAAAATGGTACATTTCTTCGGCTAAAATTTCTGGCCCGCTATCTTCTTCATTCGAACTTAACAGTACACAAGCGGCACCATCGCCAAAGATGGCGGCACTTACAATGTTGGCCATCGAAAAATCGTTTAATTGAAAAGTTGCCGTTGGCGATTCTACTGCAACAACCGCTGCGCGTTTGCCCGGATTGGCTTTCAGAAAATTCTTAGCGTAAATCATGCCCGATACCCCTGCAGCACAACCCATTTCGGTTACGGGTAAGCGAACAATATCCTGACGCAGTTTGAGCAGATTAATCAGATAAGCATCTAAGGAAGGGATCATAATGCCGGTGCAGCTTACCGTAATGATGTAGTCTAAATCCTGTGCCTGCCAATTGGCTTTCTGGAGTGCAGTTTCCAAACATTTGGCACCCAGTTTTATCCCTTCCCTTACATAAATGTTGTTTCGTTCCTCAAAGCTTAAATCACTAAAAACTTCTTCGGGCGACATAATCGAGTATCTTTTATCTACCGCGGCGCTTTCAAAAATCTTTTTTACCTTCCTGATCAAGCGATCGTCCTGGTCTTTTAACCAAATATCCAGAAATGGTAAAATCTCGGCGGTTGACCGCGAAAATTCGGGCAAGGCTTTACTTACTGCTTTTATGGTTACACTCATATCGTTTTAATTATCCATTGGTAGCGGAAAGCCCATTTCCATTTTATTGAACTCGATTTTAAGTTTAATTGTTTGCTGTATTTGAGCAAATCTGCGCTTTTAAACCCGCGTAGAATGGATATTAAACCATCCTCCCGCGACATATCATTTAAACGGAAAACATAACACAAAGCTTTAAACAGGTAATAGGCTACTGCACTTCGTTGCAGATCGTTGATCACAATACCTATGGCTGCCGATCTTTTAAAATTCTCTAGCAGATCAATAATTTCTTCATCTTTAAAATGATGTAAGGTTAAGGTACACAGCATAATGTCGCAAGGTTCTGTTTTACTTAAATCATCAAATATATCGCTACAGGCATAGGTGATATTCGGGTAGTTTTCAGATAAACTTTGCGCATGACTGATGGTGAATTTATTGGCATCTATCCCTTTTAAAATAAAATGTAAACCTTGTTTTTTAGCATAATCGGCCAAGGTGCGTAACATATCTCCATTTCCACAGCCGATATCAGTAATACGTATAACTTGATGTAATGGTTTGCCGTTGATTAAGGTTTTAACCCCATCAAGTGTAACTTTATTACCGCCAAGGAGCTGATTAATACTGGCTATTTTGTCGAGTGCATCGCGTAATACCTCACCTTCCATGGCGAAATCATCCATAATCTCGGGTGCTGTGCTTCTATATGTGGTATCTACTGGCATTTATGATGAAATCTTGATGGGTTTACCATGCGTCTGTTTAATTATTTTATGGAGCAGAAAAGGCATTTTAGTCAATGCATTCATCGCCAGACTTTCGAAATTATGGTTCCTGAGCAAAGCAGATAATATTCTTCCCGTTTTTAACCGGCTTTTAAATTCCCTGTTCCAGTGTAGGGTATAATTTTCTTCCAGTACCACACGTGAACTGATTTGTCCGCCGATTCTTTGATGCAAAAGTTCTGAAACAATTTTGGCACTGTGAATGGCCATGGCCATGCCGTTTCCACAAAGTGGATGAATTAATCCGGCAGTATCGCCAATCATTAACATATGGTTATATACAGGTTCTTTGCCCTCAAAAGAAATCTGACTGATGGTTAAAGGAACATCAAATAAACTGCTGGCATTTTCGAAAACAGCCTTCAAATACCTGTTTTTATAAAGCACATTTTCCTCGAAGGCCTGCAGGTTTTTGTGTTTTTTGAAACGCTCATAGTTCGCCAGATAACAGATGTTTAACCGGTCATTTTCAACCTTTGAAACCCCACAATAACCACCTTCAAAATTATGCAGGCTAACCAGGTTGTTCGGGAAATCGGCCTTATAATGTGCTTTAACTGCCAGATAAGGCGATCGTTTATTAATGAAACTCCGGTTTAGCTTAAGATCAATAGCCGATCTTTTTCCATAAGCACCAATAACATAAGCGGCAACAAAAGAGTTATTTGCCGTTGCTACTGTGAATTGATGATTAGCAAAGTTTATTTCTACCACGCGATCATGAATTACATTTACCTTTCTCCTGATCAGTTCGGTATACAGGTAATGATCGATGGTATACCTGCTTAAACCAAAACCGCCCAGCGGCAATTTAGTTTGTATACTTTTGCCCGAAAGAGAGGTGAAAAGCAGATCGCTGATGAGTACAGGGTGTAAATTTTCGATATCCAGGCCGAGCCAATCCAAATAGGGGAGCACCTCATTCGAAATGTATTCGCCGCACACTTTATGGTGGGGATAGGTATCTTTTTCGATCAGCGTAACATTTAAACCCAACTTATTCAGGTGAAGTGCGGCCGTTAAACCTGCCAATCCACCACCAATAATTAAAATTTCTGTTTCGGACCGCATAAGATGAGATGGAATACTAATATAACGTTTTAACCATTTGTTTGTTCCATCTCCGTATTTTTAACCACAGAGATCATCGAAAAAAACACTGAGGGCACCGGGTTGGGTGTACAATGGAGGCTGTGTCATAATTCTAAATTGTCATCCTGAGCTGTCGAAGGACTTGTTTAAATGCCTCTCAAGTAGTCGAAACGAGTGCAGAAATGGCTTTACGATTTTATCGTTTGTAACGATTGATTGTCTTTTCCGGTAGCTTCAAAAACTTTAATAGTAGCAGTGCTTGTTTTGAATAAACGGGATTGCAGCGGCATCTCCGATTCTTCATCGGGAATATAGCGTAAAGCCCGACGAACATTAACAATGTTTACCAACACTGCTTTGCTAAACAATCTTCAGGCTATATCAATAGGCTAGCTGCTGTCAAAAGGTTACCTAAATAGCTGTACCATTTCATTATTAGAAGCGGGCGTTGACATCTATCTGTCGCTTCTTTCTTCCATATTCAAATCGGTATCAAAAGGACTTTTGGTAAAGGGATAAATGGATTGTTTAACAAAACCTTTCGGATACGAAGCTTCATGTACGCCCGTTCCGGCGGGCCATTCTTTGCCTGGTAAATAATAAGTACCAAACATCATATCAATAAAAGGAAATATGGAAGCGAAGTTATGTCCGTAGTATTTAGGATCTTCGCAATGATGCCAGTGGTGATATTGGGGTGTCGTAAAAATGTATTTTAAAGGACCAAAATTAATCCTGGTGTTGGCATGGATGAGTACTGCATGGATGGCAATAAATATAATGTACACATTGAACACGGTTGATGAAAAGCCTAAAACATAAAGCGGAATGAAAGTCATTGCGCGGGTGAAAAAGATATCGATAAAATGTGTGCGGCTTCCTGCCAGCCAATCCATATTTTGTGTAGAGTGGTGTATGGAATGGAAACGCCAAAGGGCTACCCGGGTATGAAAAAAACGATGTGCCCAATATTGAAACAAATCGGTACTAAAAAAAGCCAGAAACAAAGCTACTATAAAGGGGAGTCCCTGTACCCAGGTGTGCAATTTATCTAAACCGATCCAGCCAAAAAATAATACAGCAGGTTTTTGGGTTACAATACCGAAAAACTGAATAAAAAGGTGACTGATTACGAAATAGGTTAAATCGGTGCGCCACTCTTCGTGGAATTTAGTTTGCTCATTGTTTTTGGGGAAGAATAATTCTAAAGGAACAAAAATAGCGACCATTAAAAGCAGATCTAAAATCATCCAGTCTAAGCCAAAATGCCAGCTCGATTTGGCTACATCTCTCCCTTCAACACTCAAAGCGCCCAGTATTACGGCCAAAGCACCAAGTACAAAGCCTGGCCAGGCCCATTTGAGTTTTTTACTGAGGATTAAACTCAATAAAGAAAAAAAGAATGCTGCAATAACACCGCCAAGCATTAGTGCTTCCATGCTGTTTTTCGTGTAAATTTCGCGGAATTCGGGTGTGGTAAGCTTTTCTGGATAATGAAAACACAGGATACCTAAAAGCGCCAGTACAGCTAAAAAAATAGAAATATACCCACTAATCTGGCCCTGGCCCACTACTAATCTTTTGTTCGGAGACATTAAAATATGTTTTGGTAGATAACAATGATAACAAAAAAAGATAAAATATAGTCGAATAAGTGATTCGAAACTTCAAATAGGGGTTAATTGACTTTGGACTCCAGACTACCGACTTTGGACTAAATCTTCTTCCTGCAAACCATTTCATTCGCTCAACGGTTGCTTTATCGGGCATTGACCTAAGCCATGCCATTCTTTTTTAAATAATCAGTATTTTTGAAACCACGATATGCTACTTAACTATCTACGCCTTTTGCTGCTTCCTTTTTCACTCATTTATGGAATGGCTATTATCCTCCGTAAAAAACTTTATGATTGGGGATTGATGCGATCTGTAAAGTTCGATTTACCGGTAATTTGTGTAGGCAATTTAGCCGTTGGCGGATCGGGTAAAACACCAACCACAGAATATTTAGTGAGGTTGCTGGCCGATTATAAAATAGCCATATTAAGCAGGGGCTACGGACGGAAAACAAAAGGTTTTATGGTTGCCGATAGCACTGCAACTGCCGAAACGATAGGGGATGAGCCTTTACAGTATCATCAAAAATTTGCCGCTGTTACCGTTGCTGTTTGCGAAGACCGTGTGAATGGGATTAAGCAATTGAAAGACAACCATGATCTGATTATCCTTGACGATGCTTTTCAGCACCGCGCGGTAAGGGCGGGTTTTAATATTTTGCTTTTCGAGTTTAGAAAGTTGGGTACTTTACAGTTTTTGTTACCTGCCGGAAATTTAAGGGATGTTTTCTCCTCACGCAAAAGGGCCGATGTATTGCTGGTCACAAAATCGCCGGTTCCATTGTTACATGTAGCGCAGCAGGCCTCGGTAAATGAGCTGCAGCCAAATGCAAACCAACCTGTATTACATTCCTATTTAAAGTATGGCGATCTTATCCATTTATACCATAATGAAAGCCGCACGCTCGAATCGATTAAAGATTTCGAAATTTTCCTGCTCAGCGGAATTGCAAATCCGGCACCATTAATAGAAGAGCTTGAAAAATATGCTGAAACCATTAAACATGAAGAATTTCCTGATCATTATGCTTTTAAAAATGATGATATTAAGAAGCTTAAATCGGTTTTTATGGCCAGTACTAAAAAAGATAAAATCATTATCACAACAGAAAAGGATAGCAAGCGTTTAAGAGCTACCGGATTTGAAGATTTACTGGTAGATTTACCTGTATATTATTTACCCATTGAGGTTGAATTATTTGAAGAAGATAAGATTACCTTTGACGAACTCATTTTAAACTATGTTAAGAGCAATAGAAGAAACCGTTGAATATATAAAACGTAAAACAGAGAACTTTAAGCCAGAAATAGGTATTATTTTAGGTACTGGCTTGGGTGGCTTGGTAAAAGAAATCGAAGTTGAGCATCAATTGATGTATTCTAATATTCCAAATTTTCCAATTTCTACTTTAGAATTTCATAGCGGAAAACTGATTTTTGGAACATTAAACGGGAAGAAAATTATTGCCATGCAAGGGCGCTTACATTATTACGAAGGTTACAGCATGCAACAGATCACATTCCCGGTTAGGGTAATGAAAGGTTTGGGTATCGAAAACTTAATTGTATCTAACGCTGCGGGCTCGCTAAATCCGGAGTTTAAAAAAGGTGATTTAATGATTATCGCTGATCATATTAATTTGCAGCCAGATAACCCATTGAGGGGTTTAATTGAAAGCGAATTAGGTCCGCGTTTTCCGGATATGAGTCAGCCTTATAAGCGCGATATCATTGCCAAAGCACTTGAAATAGCTAAAGATGTTGATATTAACTGTCATAAAGGGGTATATGTTGCCGTTTCTGGTCCTAATTTAGAAACCAAAGCCGAGTATAAATATTTGCGTTTAATTGGCGCTGATGCCGTTGGCATGAGTACCGTACCTGAGGTGATTGTGGCTAACCATGCTGGTTTACCTGTTTTCGCCATCTCCGTATTAACGGATGAAGGTTTTCCGGAAGATCTGCAGCCTTTTAATTTAGATGAAATTTTAGCAGCAGCAGCCAAAGCCGAGCCTAAAATGACTGAGATTTTAACCCGCTTAATTTCTGAACTATAAGATGCATAAAGTTGTTAAAATCTGTTTTTTTCTCTTCCTGCTGTTGGGCATTAATAAAGCCTTTGCACAAGATTTAAAAACAAGTGTTGGTACCAATAAAGAACTCGATTCTGTTCGAAAGAAATTAGATTCGGGAAAGGATTCTGTTGTTTTTACCGCAAAATATATCAGGTTTACCAAGTTATCGTTAACTAAAGATAGTATTGTACTGCTGCCTTTAGATACCTCCACCACCAATATTCAGAATTATAGTCCGCTTTTACAACCCCTGCACCCCACCATAAGCAATGGTAACATGGGTTTGGCCGCAAGGCCATTGTTGTACGAGCCTAGTAAAAGGATTGGCTTTGATGCCGGATTTCACTCGCTTGATTATTATGCTTTAACGCCTGAAGATATTATTTACTACCAGGCCAGAACTCCCTTTACCAGCCTATATTTTGTTAGTGCCGGACAAAAAGAACAACTTTTTAGGGCCATCCATACTCAAAATATTAAAAAAAACTGGAACGTTGGTGTTAATTTTAACCGTGGCGATTCTAAAGGCTTTTACGCCCGGCAGCGTGGCGATAATTTGAATGTTGCCGTATTTTCATGGTACCAGTCGCCAAGCAAACGTTATAATATGTGGGCATCGGCAATTTTTAATACCATGCGTGCCTATGAGAATGGTTCAACAGTAGCTACAGGTTTATTTGATAAAGATTATTCTAAAATTGCGAGAGAAGCAGAACCTGTAAATTTATCAGACTCAAGAAATATGTACCGGAAAAATACGGTTTTCTTAAAGCAAACCTATTATGTAGGCCGGATAGATACCTCTGCAAATGTGAACAATGCTGTTTTACCAACGAACAAGGTTTCGTACACGTTTGAGTATAATAACGACAGTTTCGACTTTTACAAAAATGGAGCGGATGTTAATAACGTACTGCCTCCTGGAATTGCGAGTACCCTATTTACGAATGACTCAACCCATGTAAAACATATTAAAAATGAGTTTATTTATAGTTTCTTTTTAAGGCCTAAAAACAGTTCGGTTATTAAAAATGAACTAAAGGTTGATGCTGGAGTAAGACACGATTATTACAAGCACGAATATCTGGGCATAAAGCAAGATGCAACCAATTACGAACGCAGCAGGTTTGCTTATCAAAACATTACCATTTTAGGGGCAGCAGGTTATCGGTTCTCTAACAATATCGATTTTAATTTAGACGTACAGCAAATTTTGCAAGGTGAGAACGCAGGTGATTATTTATACGAGGCAAAAAGTAAAATTCTTTTAGGTAAAAACATAGGTAGAATCGAATTGGGTGCCTACGCACAAAACCAAACACCAGCGGCTATTTTTAATTACTATCATGGTAATCATTACCAGTGGACAAACAGTGATTTTAAAAACACTAAAATTGCCAATTTATCATTTAACTATATCAATGATAAGTATGGTTTTACTGCAGGGGCCAAATATTTCTTAACCAGTAATTACGTTTATTTTGCCGCCGACCATAGCAATGGAACAAATGCCATTTTGCCAAAACAGGCTAGTGCTGATATTAGCTTAATCAGGCTGGATGTATCAAAGAAATCGAGGTTTGGTAAGTTTGTTATGGAAAATTACGTTTCTTATCAAAAAACAGATAAAAATTCAGTATTAAGAACGCCTGAACTTTATACTTATAACAGTATTTATTTTGACAATACTTTTTTCAAAGTATTAAAAGCTAATGTGGGATTTGATGTACGGTATAACGCTGAGTATGCAAACTATTTATATTCACCTGCAACCGCGCAGTTTTATATCGATGAAAGTAATCCAACAAACCTGGCCTCAAAACCAGTAATTGATGTCTTTTTTAAAGCAAACTTAAAAAGGGCTAATATTTTTGTTAAATACGATTTTGTAAATCAAGGCTTATTCCAGCCAGGTTATTATACCGTAAATAGATACCCCATGCAAGATGCACTATTAAAATTTGGGGTTAGCTGGAACTTTTACGACTAAATAATCAAGCATAAAAAAGCCTCCCGGTTTAAAAATCGGGAGGCTTTTGTTTTTAAGGCTTTTCTTAGAATGAATAACCTACTGTAAATCCTAATACACGGTTAGTATATTTATTTGAATTAGCTCTCGAATCTTTTGGAGTTAAATCGCTTAAACCTAAACCATAATTAGCACCTACTAAGAAACCTGAAGATGTACGGTAAGCTAAACCAAAGTTTGCACCGAAATCTGTACCACTTGCATCTTTATCGGTTGCACTACCAAAGCTTAAATCTTTGTCATTGCTGTTGGTAGAAGTAACGCTTGAGTTGGTGTTGTTATTTACTGTTGTAGTTGTGGTATTTCCTTTGTTTTTACCAGAAATGTTAAATCCAACATACGGACCAGCACTAATCTGTACTGCACCACTTTCACCAGTAGGGATATTAAATACCGCGTTAATTGGTACCTCAATAGCCATTACATTTGTTTTCAACGAAGTTGTTGTAGTAGTTGTTACTGCGCCAACTGTTGCTGAATTGGTGCCCTCAAACTTAACACCTTTGTTCTGTAATGAAATTCCTGGCTGGATAAAAAAGTTGTTGGCTATTCCGAAGTCTCCAAATGCGGTAACATTATAACCTAAATTATTTTTCGCATTGTCGTTGTACAACGCTTCATTATCGCCACTAGAATGGATTTTAGCTAAGTTAACTCCAGCTTTGATACCGAACCTTGAAGTAGTACCTGTAGTAGATTGAGCGAAAGCACCCGTGGCTAATAAAATAACTGATGCACTTAATAGTAACTTTTTCATAATATTTTTCTTTTAGAAGAATCTTGTTTAAAAATTTCAGGCTTTAACCTGTTGTTAATTACAAGTCTCAATTCCAAAAGCTGTGCCAAAGTATCAAGTGTGTTACAATTGAGTAGCTAATGTATTGGTTTTCAGTATGCTTTTTGGAGCATTTAAGTGAAGCGATGATAGGAATCAGAAATCGCATCAGGCACAATTTACTGTATACATAACAGGAATATAGCGAAAAATTAACAATTTTTTTAACCGGAAAGCGGTAATGCCAAAAGCTAAATTTTGGCAAATTATGTTTTTTGAGGTTTCTTTTTTGCCGCTGGAAAAAGCACATTATTTAAGATTAAGCGATAGCCTGGAGAATTTGGATGCAGATTTAAATCTGTTGGCGGATCTCCTACGGCGTGCTGATAATCTTCCGGATCGTGCCCGCCATAAAATGTAAACTGACCTTTGCCAATTTCTCCATGTAAATACCTTACTTCTGCAGCGCCTTTATTTTCGCCCAAAACAGTTACACTTGTTTTCACTAAACTCTTTCTGAAGGCTGTGGTTTGCCCCATAAAACCTTTAATCACCTTATCATGATCCTGGGTAAGCATGGTTGGAACAAGATCCCATTTGGCCGAAAAATCGAATAAAGTAAAATAATCATTGGTTTGGTTCAGTGTACGGGTTTGAGTAGCATCGATATCCGAAAATTCATAGTTCATCGGGTTGTTGTCTAACTTGAAATTCTGGAAGGCGAGTGTTTTATTGAAATCCAGTTTACTTTGTGCGTTTGGATCTGCGCCATCGCCATCAAACATTTGCGCACAAATATCAACGCCATCGGCAGCAAGCGCAATGTCGAAACTATCCGTACCAGAGCACATGGCAAATAAGAAACCTCCACCAGCACAGTATTCTTTAATGTGTTTGGCAACGGCTAATTTCATTTCCGAAACCTTTTTATAACCCATGCGTTTTGCCAAGGTTTCCTGGTTTTTAACATCTTCCTGGTACCAGGTTGCATACCTGAAATTGGCCCAGAAACGTCCGTATTGACCGGTAAAATCTTCATGGTGCAGGTGTAACCAATCGTATTTGCTTAATTTATCCTGTAAAATATCATCATCATAAATCACATCATATGGAATTTCGGCATAGGTTAAAACGAGTGTAACGGCATCATCCCAGGGCAATTTGCTCTTTGGCGAGTATACCGCAATTTTTGGCGTTTTCTCGAGTTTAACCATCTCCATGTTTACCGATGGATCGCTGATTTCGTTTAAAAGATTGGTTACTTTTCCATCGGCCATTACTTCATAAGATACGCCGCGGATTTTAAGTTCATCTTCTACGGTTTTATTGTACTTGATTAAAAAGCTACCGCCGCGGTAATTTAAAAGCCAATCTACCTCCAGCTGTTTGCTGATTGTCCAATAGGCAATTCCGTATGCTTTGAGGTGGTTTTTTTGGTCTTCATCCATGTAAATTAACAATGATGAGGCCCTTAAGCCCAAAGAGCAAAGCAGGCAAATGAGCAGGATATAATATTTCTTTATCAAATTGGTATGCTTAAAACACTAAAATAACTTATTTAGCGTGTTAACTAAAATATAAAGTGCTTAATTTTTTTCGATTTTACGGCTTGCACCAAATTGTACCTAAACCCGACAGCAGCGGCAGCCCCGAGTTTTTTACGAGGGCTACAGCAAATGGCGGGGCTACAGGCCGCCAAGTACGAATTACTGTTCATTTACCTATAATTACTGTGGATATTAGGTAGATTTATAATTTAAAGATGTTCTATTTATACAATTTTGTTATTTTTGCCCTTTACTAAAAAAAATATGAAATTTTTTTAGCTGAACAAATTTTAAAATAAGTACCGATATTGATATGAGTAAAGCAATAATAAAAACTGAAAAAGGCGATATGACCGTAGAGTTCTACGAAAATGATGCGCCGAAAGCCGTTGCAAACTTTAAAAAATTAGCTAAAGAAGGCTTTTATGATGGTGTAACTTTTCACCGTGTAATTCCTAACTTTATGGTTCAGGGCGGATGTCCGAATTCAAAAGATCCGGCTAAAGCACATTTGGCAGGTACTGGTGGCCCAGGTTATAAAATTGATTGCGAATTAGATGGCGAAAATCAGTATCATGACCGTGGTGTTTTATCTATGGCTCATGCTGGCCGCAATACTGGTGGTTCACAGTTTTTTATCTGTCATAGCAGAACAAATACTGCTCATTTAGACCGTAACCATACTTGTTTTGGTAAAGTTGTGGAGAATGTAGACCTTGTAGACGATATCCGTCAGGGTGATAAAATTTTAAACATTGAAGTTTTAGAAGATTAGTGCGCCATGCGTTTGGCGATAAGCGTTTAGAGCGCTGATACCAATTGCTGAATATTGAGGTTTTACAACATTAAAAAACGCGATGCGTTTGGGGGCGAGCGTGTTATAACGCTAAACGCCAAACACTAACCGCTAAACACACATAATATGAATTTAAGAGGAATTGTTGCCGTATCTGGCAGACCAGGTTTGTTTAAACTGGTTGGACAAAATAAAGTAGGTTACATTTTAGAAGGCTTAGATGCTCAAAAAACTAAAATTGTAGCGAACATCACCAACACAAAATTAGCTTCTTTAGAAGATATTACCGTGTATGGTGAAGATGAAGAAATTAAATTGGCCGATATTTTTGCTAAAATTTCTGCAAAAGGATCTACTCCAGATTTGAAAGGCGACTTACGTGCTTATTTCCTTGAAGTAGCTCCAGGTCACGATCAGGAGAAAGTTTATGCTTCTGATATGAAGAAAATTATCACCTGGTATAATTTATTAAAAGATCTGCCTTTGTTTACGGAAGAAACTCCTGAAACTCCGGGTACACCAGCAGAGGTTAAGTTATCAGAAGAAAAAGCAGCTTCAGATAAAAAACAAAAAGCTACAGGATCTAAAGCATCAGCTAGTGCTAAAGCAACTACTAAAACTTCAGCTCCAGCTAAAAAAGCAAGTATGACCAGTAAAAAAGGCGTTTAAGCTTTATTTACCGAAATGATAGGGACACCAGGCAATTTGTCTGGTGTTTTTTTTGTGGGTTTAATCGAAGAAATAGTAAAGCAAAGCTACAATAACCAAAGAAGCAATAATGCTGATCCATAGGTATTTATTATTGCCATTCTGATTGCTTTTATATCTGTATTCCCTTTTATATTTATCTAATAGCATAATTTCTTTTATTTAATGATGATTTTTATTCGCCTTTTCCATACCTCATTCAAATTGTCCATCTTACCTCAACCATTTTCCGTCTCTAAGCGTGGTGATATGGTTCGCCTTTTAAAATGCTAAATCCACGGTAAAGCTGCTCTACAAAAAACAACCTGATCATTTGGTGCGAAAAGGTCATGTCAGATAAGGAAATTAAACCGTTTGCTCTTTTGTAAATGCTTTCATCAAATCCATACGGGCCGCCAATAATAAAAATTAAATGCTGCACACTACCAATCATCTGTTTATTTAAGTAATTCGAAAATTCTACTGATGAATATTTTTTCCCTTTTTCATCCAGCAAAATAACAACATCGCCATTATTAATTTGTTTGTGCAACAGTTCGGCCTCCTTGGCCTTTTGCTGCGCTTCACTTAGGTTTTTAACATTTTTTACATCTGGCAAAGCCACAAAACTAAAGTTAATATAATGTTTTAAGCGGTTGATGTATTTATCAATTCCTTCAATCAGGTATTTATCTTCTGTTTTGCCAATGGCGATCAATGTAATCTTCATTTAATATTTTGCCTATCTTTAGAATTTCGAGATTCAAACTTAGAGAAAATTGTAACAAAAAATACAATCTATCGATCTTATACCTTCGAAAATAGATACACCGAAGCGATATCATGTTAAAACAACAAGCAGAAATAATAGCCGACTACGATCAGAAAATTAAACAGGTTACAGCAGATATAGATCAAACCAAGAAAAGGATCGATCAGCTTTCTTTAATGCGTATAGGTTTATTCCTCGCTGAAATTTTATTTTTCGTTTTGCTGCTGCGCTCGGCAGACGACAGCCTGCGGACATTAATTCAGATTTGTTTGCTGCTGCCTGTAATTGCCTTCGTTTTTATTGTCCGCAGACAAAGCCAGCTCGACCGCGAAATTGATTATAAAAAGCAACTCTTATGGGTTTATCAGAATGAATGGAATGTTTTAAATGGTGTCGCTAACGGATACGACCATGGTCAGGCTTTCGAATCTGAACTGCATCCTTATACTGCTGATCTTGATATTTTTGGTAGCGCATCATTGTTTGCCCTGATTAACCGTTGTAGTACCAAAAACGGGAATAACGTACTGGCTAAAAATTTCGCAGAAAAATCGACCAGAGACCGGATATTACTCCGCCAGGAAGCTGTAAATGAAATAAGGGAAAAGATAGCAGAAACCTATAGTTTCAGGGCTAATCTGCATGGCTACGATCCCAATAAAATAGAGCAGATTAAAATACAGCTTAAACACCAGTTGGGTGCACAATTGGAATTTGTAAAGAGCAGGTTGATGAGGTTTTATGTTAAACTCGTGCCTTATATTTCTATCACATTGATATTGGCCGCTGTTTTTGTCAGCGGTGTTTTTTGGAAAGTGCTGGCACTTCTGTTTGTCATACACACGGGATGGAACGTATGGTTAGGCGCAAAGATTAATAAAGTATTTTATTGTTTCGGTGGAAGTTCGGGTTTGTTAAATGGTTATGCCAGGGCTATTTTATGGACAGAGAATCAAAGCTGGAAAAGCGTTTATACCTTAAATTTACTAGACTCAAAAATCCCGGTTAGCAAAGAAATTAAAGCATTGTCTAAAATTATCCAGAATTTTGATGCCAGGCTGAATCTCCTGGTTGGTGGTGTATTAAATGCGCTTTTGCTTTGGGATTTAAAATGCTGCATCAGTTTAGATATTTGGTATAAATCTTCATCAAGGGATGTGGTTTCGGCCCTTGACCACTTAGGCGATTTTGAAGAGCTGATTTCGCTGGCTACAACGGCCTATAATCAATCTGATTGGGTTTTTCCTGTACTTAGCGATCAGTTTGCATTAGCCACCACGCATATTGGCCATCCGCTTATTCCAGCGCAAATAAGGGTGAATAACGATTTTCATTTGGAAGCAAAACCAACAGTAGATATTGTAACAGGCTCTAACATGGCGGGTAAAAGTACTTTTCTACGGACTTTAGGCATTAATATGGTATTGGCTTATGCCGGTGCGCCGGTTTGTGCCAAAGAAATGCAATTATCTGTTTTTTCGATCAATACCTATATGCGGATTAAAGATTCGCTGAACGAAAGTACCTCTACTTTTAAAGCAGAGCTAAACCGCCTGAAAATGATCTTGGATCATGTGGTGAAAGACAAAGATACTTTTGTATTGATTGACGAAATGCTGCGCGGTACAAACAGTCGTGATAAATATTTAGGCTCGAAGGTTTTTGTACAGAAGTTGATTGCCGAAAAAACACCTGCACTTTTTGCTACCCACGATTTACAGTTAGCCGATCTGATTGTGGATTACCCAGAAACCGTCCGTAATTTTCACTTCGATATCCAGATTACTGAAGGCGAAATGAAGTTTGATTATCTATTGAAGCAAGGGCCTTGTAAAACCTTTAATGCGGCAATTTTATTAAAGGAAATTGGTTTGACATTGGATTAATATAGTTTTAGTCACAAACAAATTATAACATCAGGACGGAAGAGAAACAGGGGGTTAGTTATTTCTATCTAAAAGGTACAGGATTTGCTTTTACTAGTTAAACCTATTATCCCTATACTGTTTTGGTGAAATACCCATGATGCTTGAAAACAGGCGGCTAAAATAGTAAGGATCGCTGATGCCTATTTTTAGTGCAATTTCGTTAATTCGGAGGTTGGTAAAAAGTAAATACTGTGTGGTTTTCTGAATTTTAAGCTGGTTAAAGTAATCGATAGGAGAAGTACCTGTTTTCTTTTTAAATATAGCCGATAAATATGATGGCGATAGGTAAACAGCCAGCGCCATTTCTTTTAATGTAAGTATTTTTTCGATGTTATTTCGCATAAAATCTATAAGCTCTTCAACCTTATCGGGTTCCATAATTTTATCATTAACAAGATGTTTATCGGTATAAACCACCTCGGCAATGTACTGGTGGAAGCACAAATTGGCATAAACAATATTCTCTCGGCTAAAACCCCGCTCAAGGCGGCTATATATCGTATTAAAAATGGTGTTTCGTTCTTCACTAAATCCGGCATATCCCTTATAATTTTGTAATTGTGCTACTAAGGCATCAGCACCGGTACCCGAAAAATGGAACCAGTAAATTGTCCATGGTAAAATTAAATCAGCCTGATAAACATGAGCTGTTTTTTTGGGGATAATAATGTAGTTGCCGGCCTCAATATGATAAGTAGTATTTTCTAATGTTACACTACCTTTTCCGTCGGAACAGTAAATTAAAATATGCTGTTCTGATCCGTTTGCCCTTTTTCGATAATGGTTTAGGGCTTTAGGGTAAAGGCCAATATTGGTGAGGTATAAATTGCTTATGATTTCATTTCCAATGCATTGCTTGCTAATTACGTTTCGTGGAATGATAATAGTCCTTTCATATTCGAACCCATCTTTTTTTGCATTAGCCTTTTCGTTCATCACTTGTGTTTTTCACTAAATTACATATTTTAAAAGTAATATAGTCCATCTTTTTCGCAACTTAATACATTTTTGTTTATAGCTTTTATAAGGACATTTGATTAGATCACGCCTAAAAATATTAAGCACAAAATAAATAATTTCATTTTCAGGGTTCTGCTGGGTCTTTAACACTAAGAACTGCCGGAATTACCACTGAATTGAATACTGACCAAATGTTATTAAAAAGGAAAATATTATTTGCATCCGGCTTTACCTTAGTCGCTATAGGTTTAATTGCTTTTTCACTCTTTTCTTCTGAGAAAGAGATCGATTTTAATTCGCAGGTTAAGCCCATTTTAAATAAAAAATGTATTTCTTGCCATGGCGGCGTTAAGCAGCAGGGCGGTTTTAGTGTATTGTTTCGGGAAGAGGCTTTGGCTAAAACCAAAAGCGGCAAACCGGCAATTATTCCAGGCCATCCGGAGGATAGCGAATTTATTAAACGGTTAAAATCTAACGATCCTGAAGAAAGGATGCCATATAAGCACCCGGCGCTAAATAATGAGGAGATCGATATCCTGAGTGGCTGGATAAAGCAAGGTGCAAAATGGGGTAACCATTGGGCTTATGTTAGTGTAAAACCTACTGAATTACCAGATGTAGATAACAGTTGGATACGCAACGATCTGGATAAATTTATTTTTGCGAAACTAGAAGAAAATAAACTGGAGCCATCTAAAACTGCTGATAAGGCCACCTTATTGAGGAGAGTAAGTTTAGATTTGATCGGTACTTATCCTTCAGACAAACTGGCCAAATTTTATTTGAATAGCAAAGATGAGCAGGCAGCCTACAAGGTGCTGGTTGATAGTTTACTGGCTTCGCCTAAATTTGGCGAGCGATGGGCATCGATGTGGCTGGATATAGCGCGTTATGCCGATACCAAAGGTTATGAGAGCGATCCTAACCGAAATATCTGGAGCTATCGCGACTGGGTGATTAAAGCCTTTAACCGCGATATGCCCTACGATCGTTTTATTACTGATCAGATCGCTGGTGATTTATTCCCAAACCCAACTGATGCCCAATATATTGCTACTGCATTTAGCCGAAATACCCCAACCAATGATGAGGGGGGAACCAATAATGAAGAGTTTAGAACAGCAGCGGTATTAGACCGTGTAAATGCCACCTGGGAAGGTTTAATGAGTACCACTTTTTCTTGCGTACAATGCCATAGCCACCCATACGATCCCTTTAAACATGATGAATATTATAAATTCATGTCGTATTTTAACAATACAAGAGATGAAGACGTTTCAGCAGAGTACCCTTTGCTTAAAGATTTTAATGATAGCCTTAAAAACGAGCTCAATCATTTAACCAGCTGGGTTAAAACGGTTGCGGGTAAAGAAAGAGCTGCCGAAGTTGATTTATTCTTAAAAACCGGTCAGCCAGCAATAAATTCTACTACAGCCGATCAGTTGGTTAATTCGGTAATCGGTAATAATAACATTGCGTTGTTTTTCAAAAATAGCTCTTCGGCAAGATTAAAATCAGTCGACCTTAATAATGTTGATCAGTTAATTTTACGCTACAATTGTAGCAAGCCAGATGGTACTATGAGCCTGCATTTAGGTTCACCAAATGGTCCTGTTGTAAAATCGTGGAAAGTGGGCCAAACCAAGGGCTATGAAAATGTAGAAGTTGATTTTGCAAAACAAAGTGGGGTACAAGATGTGTATTTAAAATATACCAATCCTTCGGTAAAAAATCCTGACGAATTTATGTTGTACTTCGATTGGTTTTATTTTACCAGACAGTTTCCTGGAAAAGGTAAACCTGATTATTTGGTCAACAAAAAAAGGTTTACTGGTTTAATGAATGCAAATGTGCCCACTACACCAATCATGGTTGAAAATCCACTGAGCATGCAACGTAAAAATTATGTGTTTGAACGTGGTGCGTGGACTTCGAAAGGCAAAGAAGTTAAAGTTGGTGTACCTAATTCTCTGTCATTTGCCATGCCTAAAAATGCACCAGATAACAGGATGGGTTTAGCCATGTGGCTTACCGATAAAAGAAATCCGCTCGTATCCAGGACCATGGTAAACAGATTGTGGGAGCAGTTGTATGGAGCAGGTTTGGTAGAAACTTTAGAAGATATGGGTACCCAGGGAATGGCGCCAACCCACCAGGAACTTTTAGATTTTATGGCTTATCAGTTTATGTACAAATATAACTGGAGTGTTAAAAAAATGTTGAAGGAACTGGTAATGATGGCCACTTACAGGCAAGACAGTAAGGTAACAGAAGAACTGAAAGAAAAAGATCTGTTTAATAAGTTTTACGCCAGGGGCTCCCGCATCAGGTTAAGTGCCGAGCAAATAAGAGATCAAAGTCTTGCGGTTTGTGGAGTATTAAGTAATAAAATGTACGGACCACCGGTAATGCCCTGGCAGCCTGAAGGCATCTGGTTCTCGCCTTATAGTGGTGCCAAATGGGTGTTAAGTGGCGGAGAAGAACAATACCGCAGGGGAATTTATACCTATTGGAAGAGAACAGCACCATATCCATCTGCTATTGCTTTCGATGGTGCATCGCGGGTGGTTTGTAGTCCGCGCCGTATTCGCACCAATACACCTTTACAAGCCCTGGTAACCTTAAATGACAGTGTGTATATTGATTTAGCCAGGAAACTGGCCGTGCGCATGGAAAAAGTGGGTGGAAGCACCAGCAAATCGAAAATTGCAAAGGGTTATGAATTGATCTTATACAAAACGATCCCTCAAAACAGATTAAAAGTATTTGAAGACCTGTATGCCAAAGCCTTTGGCGAGTTTAGAAAAAATTCGGCAAGTGTATCGGCATTTATGGGCGATAAGCAAAAGAAATATAAGCCAGAAGATGCGGCAATGGTACTCGTGGCCAATGCCATGCTTAATCTGGATGAAGTGGTTACTAAAAATTGATTTGACCGGTTATGACAAGAGACGAATTAAACGCACATAGGTTAATTAAAGAAGCGCATGAAGCAAATGCACGCCTGCACTCGCGACGTCATTTTTTAAAAGAAAGTGCAATGGGTTTGGGTGCTTTGGCAATGGGTTCGTTACTGGGTAGCTGTGGTAATCTTTTTTCAAGTCCGCAAACCAAGATCGCTTACGATCCTGCGCATCCATTATTACCAAAATCACCACCACTTGTAGGCAAGGCACGAAGTGTAATTTATTTGCACATGGCAGGCGCTCCATCTCAATTAGAATTATTTGATTTTAAACCCGAGTTGATGAAAATGGATGGCCAGGATTGTCCTCCGTCATTACTCGCCGGGAAAAAATTTGCTTTTATAACCGGAGTACCTAAAATGTTAGGTCCACAGGCTACTTTTGCCAAATATGGCCAATCGGGTGCTTTGGTTAGCGATAATTTACCACACTTTTCTACCATGGTAGATGAAGTAAGCTTTTTGAAAGCGGTAAAAACGGATCAGTTTAATCATGCTCCGGCGCAGTTGCTGGTGCATACCGGTTCACCGCGATTAGGCAGGCCGAGTATGGGAAGCTGGGTAACTTATGGTTTAGGATCAGAAAACCAGAATTTACCTGGATATGTAGTATTGACCAGTGGAGGTAGTTTCCCCGATGCAGGAAAAAGTGTTTGGGGAAGTGGTTTTTTACCATCCGTTTATCAGGGTGTACAATGCCGGAGTGAAGGAGATCCGGTACTGTTTATTAAAGATCCGGATGGGATGAACCGCGATTTGAGAAAAGCCTCTATCGAAGCCATTAATAAAGCCAACGAACAACAATATCAGGAGTATAACGATCCCGAAATTTTATCGCGGATCGCACAATATGAAATGGCTTACCGCATGCAGATTTCGGCACCAGAGGTGATGAATATCAACGATGAACCTGCTTACATCCACGAAATGTACGGCACGCAACCCGGTAAAGCCTGTTTTGCCAATAATGTACTGCTTGCCCGTAAACTGGTAGAAAAAGGCGTACGTTATATCCAGTTATTCGACTGGGGCTGGGATGCACATGGAGATAGCCCAAACAACTCACTTAATATCGGACTGAAGAATAAATGCAGAACCATTGACAGGCCAATTACCGCTTTATTGCTCGATTTAAAACAACGTGGTTTATTAGAAGAAACCCTGGTCGTTTGGGGAGGAGAATTTGGCCGTACCCCAATGATGGAAAACCGAAATGGTATACAAAACCCATTTAAAGGTAGAGATCACCATACAGAAGCATTTACCATATGGATGGCCGGCGGAGGTGTGAAAAAAGGCTTTACACATGGAGAAACAGATGAAATTGGTTACAGTGCGGTAAGTGGAAAAGTCGATGCCTTCGATATTCAGGCGACCATTTTAAACCAGTTGGGATTCGATCATGAACAATTTACCTATCCTTTCCAGGGCCGGCCGTTTAGGTTAACCGATGTGGCAGGTAAGGTAATATCAGAGATTGTGGCTTAAGCCGGGAGTCGGAAGTCAGGAGTCAGAAGTCCGGAGTCCACAGTCGATTAACCCAATGAGTTACCAATAAACTAATGACCAATCTACAAATGAACTAATGACAAGTGAACCAATGAACTAATAACAAGTAAACGAATGAGCCAAACCAGAAGAAAATTCTTACAAAATACAGCTGTTGTAACGGCAGCTTCAATTTTAGCCCCTATCCAAAACATGAGTGCTAATGAACTTAAAAATATAAAAGCAAAAGCCGGCTACGAATTATTATTTATGCAAACCGATTGGGGTTTTGGCGGTACAAGAGATGAATTTTGCGCAGCAGCAAAAAAAGAAGGCTATGAAGGTATTGAAGTATGGTGGCCCGGTGAAGAAAAAGCGATAAAAGAACTTTTTGATGCGTTAAAGAAATATAAATTAGAAGTAGGATTTTTATGCGCCGGATATCAGGCGAATATAACGGAGCATTTAGCCACTTTTAAACAAAATGTAGATGCCATTTGTGCCAATACTTATCAAAAACCAGTTTACATCAATTGCCATTCGGGAAAAGATTATTTCACTTACGAAGAAAACAAAAAGATTATCGATTACGCAACAGCGAAAAGCAAATCGTCGGGTATACCAATTTATCACGAAACGCATCGTAGCCGTATGATGTTTGCAGCACATGTTGCCAAAAACTTTGCGGAGAAAAATCCGGAACTGAGATTTACTTTAGATATTTCGCATTGGTGTAATGTGCACGAAAGTTTATTGTCTGATCAGAAACAAACCATCGATTTCATTTTAGAAAAGGCAGAACATATCCACTCGCGTGTTGGGCACCCGGAAGGGCCACAGGTAAACGATCCAAGGGCACCAGAATGGGCAAAAGTGGTAGAAGCACACCTCGCCTGGTGGGACAAAATTATCGCACGGAAAAAGAAAAACGGCGAACGCATGACCATTCTTACTGAATTTGGCCCGGCTGATTATATGCCTACCTTGCCTTATACACGCCAACCTGTTGCCGATCAATGGGCAATAAATGTTTACATGATGAATTTATTAAGAAAGAGATATCAATAAGATGCTAGAATTTTTTGGGCGCTTTCACCCGGTTTTTGTCCACCTTCCTATCGGGATTTTGTTACTTGGCTGTATTTGTATGCTCTTATCATTTACTACAAAATTTATTAACCTAAAACCGGCCATTCCTATTATGCTGCTTCTGGGTGCATTAAGTGCTGTAGTATCTTGCATTACAGGTTATTTATTGGCCAATGGTGGCGATTATGATGGTAAACTGGTGAGCAATCACCAATGGATGGGCATTAGTGTTGCTGTTTTGTCTTTTATCTTGTGGATCATCTATCGGAAAGTTAAATCGAATGCCATATTGGGCACAATTGCTGCAGTTCTTGTCGTCCTCATTTCGATTACGGGGCATTTGGGTGGTTCTTTAACCCATGGTTCTGATTATTTAACTGCACCGTTAAAATCGGGCAGTACTAAAGGGGGGGCAGCTATTCCGCCAATTCCCAATGTTCAGGAAGCCTTTGTTTACCAAAATGCCATTCAGCCACTCTTTAAAAATAGATGTTATAGCTGCCATGGCAGCGAAAAGCAGAAAGGTAAGCTGAGGTTAGACCAGGAGGAATATATTTTAAAGGGTGGAGAAGATGGGCATACCATTGTAAAGGGTAAAGCCGACGATAGTGAGCTGATGAAACGGATTTTATTGCCATTGAATGATGAAGACCATATGGCGCCTAAAGAAAAACCCCAACTTACCACCAACGAGATTGCCTTGTTAAAATGGTGGATTGATAATGGTGCTGATTTTAAAAAGAAATTTAAAGATCTCCCTCAGCCAGAAAATATAAAAACAATTTTAGCCAGCCTGCAAAAAGGCGAAAGTGGTGCTGAGCAAATCAAAGTCAGTGATATTCCAGCTCAGGAGGTTTCAGCTGTAGACAATAAAGTATTGAAAAAATTTACTGATGCAGGGATTACGGTATTTCCCGTTGCCCAGAATACCAACTATCTTTCAGCCAATTTTATTAATGCGCAATCGATGGGGAAGGATGTTTTAGACTTGATAAAATCGATCGAAAAACAACTCCTTTGGCTTAAGCTGGAAAACAATAAGGTAAATGATCAAACCTTAACGGCAATAAAGGATTGCAAAAACTTAACCAGGTTAAACTTAAACAACACGGAGGTAACAGATGCGGGTTTAGCATCGCTTAAAGACTTAGATCAGTTACAATCGTTGAGTTTGGTGGGGACAAAAATTACGGTAAAGGGGATTAATCAGTTACAGAAACTTAAAAATTTAAAATTTCTGTATGTATATCAAACCGGTATCAGTAAAGCCGATTTAGCCAGTATAAAAAAACTATTGCCTAAAGTAAGTTTAGATACCGGAAATTACACGGTGCCTAAAATTGCCCAGGATACTACCGTATTTAAAGCACCTTAACTGCTAACCTGAATACATTGTTAAATTACCTGAGGAGGGTTATTGAGCCAGAGTACTTAACCGAATTATTCGATATGTTGGTACCCAATATAATATAATAATATACGCCAACAGGGAGCTGGTTGCCTTTAAAAGTACCGTTCCAGTTTTCGAATATATTATTGGTAAAGAAAACCTGACTGCCCAGGCGGTTGTAAATCTGAATGCTATATTTCTTGAGGTTGGTTACGCCAATAACCAGTTCATCATTAATTCCATCGCCATTTGGCGAAAATGCATTTGGAACAAATGTAGATGCATTTTTTTTGATGATCAGGTCGCCCTGGGTAATAGCATTTGCACAGCCGTTTTTAGAGAATGCAGTTAAAGTGATCCTGAATAATCCATCGGTTTGATAAATATGGGTAGGGTTTTGTTCTGCAGTGATAAAACCATCGCCAAAATTCCATTCATAAAAATCACCATAAAGCGAGGTATTGGTAAATGTTATGGGTACCGGAGCAGAAAACTTAGTGTTAAATGTGGGTTCAGTATAAAACTGAGCAACCGGAATCCTGGCAATGGCCGGAATAACAATGGTTGCAGCTTCGGAATTACAGGTGCCCGATGTTAATACAACCTGATACGTACCTGCCAGATTAAGATCTGTTACCGGAATTTCAATGGCATTTGTGATTGCGGTATAATGGTTTGGTCCGCTCCAGGCATAAGAAATACCTTCTTGTGCCGGCACAGATAATTTTATCACATCTTTTAAACAAAACAAAGCCTGATTGATACTGATTTCTGGTTTTTCGGGCTTCAATTCCACCAGAATATCTTTTTTAAAAATAGAAATGCAGCCATTATCGGTTTCAACCGTTAAGGTGATGGTTTTAGGCCCCGGATCAGTAAAGGTTAATACTTTGCTATCGTTACCGGTGTCAACCTGACTTTTTACGCCGGTGCCAAAATCCCAGGTAAGCTTTGTATAATTTTTAGAAGTATTAATCAACGAATAAGATTGGTTTGTTTCGCATCTGTTATTAACTTCAATCGAAAACATGGCTTCAGGCTTCAAATCGACTGATAAAATATCGATCGAATTTACTTCACTCACACAATCTCCAACCTGAATATAAAGTTTGTATGTTCCAACTATTTCTGGTCCGCTTACCGGGATTTCAGGATTTTGTTGTGTTGAACTAAAATTTGGCCCCGACCAGTGGTAAGTGGCTAAATTTATAAAAGGAGTTGATAATTTTAATACATCTCCCTGGCATAAATTAACATTCGAAGCTGTTATTGGAGGTTTTTCGGGCGTATTTGCAACAATAAAAGTTTGCGTGGTCACTACATTACATCCGTTAGTGCCTTTGGCTTCTAAAACCACAACTTTCTCTCCAGGGGTGCTGTATGTTACGGTAAATGGCCCGGCGGTGGTAGCTGATGCCAAACTTGCGCCTTCGCCAAACGACCATTTTAATGAGGCGAAATTTGATGCTTTGCTTTCGAAAATATACGCCTGGCTATCGGTACAGGGATTTAGTTTCTGAACATCAATCTCCGCTGTAGGGCCAGCAAAATCGGCAGTACCTCCAAATTCTAATGTAAAGCCATTATTCCCGCCAGAAAAATTATCGATTAGTAAGGCATAAACATGGTCTTGTTGCAGCTCTACATATTTCACAAAACCATTTTGACCAGCGGGACAATTTGGCGCTTCTGTCAAATCAGTTTCCGTCATACTTAAGCCGGTTTTGTAATAGGAGGGATTACAGGTAACACCACTTCCCGAGGCACATCGGATAGCATTTGCTGCATCTATTTTACTACAGTCGCCGTTTACACCTAAATCGTAAAAAATCCAGTCAATGTCGTTTGTAGTTACTGTAGGTGTAATCACAAAAGTAAAGTCGCCGGGTGCAGAGGCTTTAAACATATACCAGGCAGAGTTCGATTCGGTACCCAGGCAGGTTCCCGCCGATTCGTGGTTGTTTGCTCCTGAGCCTGTTACATTTAACTGGGTAAAGGTTTCTTTTGTGCATAATACGGAAAATGTCCCGCAATCTTGTCCTGGTTTTACGGGCGGGAAATAATTATCGATACAAAGTTTAAAAGTACCGGTAGCATCATTTGCTGCGCTTATCCTAACATAGTAAACCTGGCCTACTGTTAAAGCCCCTTTGTATAAAGAAATAACATTGTTTGATGTGGCTTGCGTGCCAGGTAGCTCGCTTATAAAACCAGTTGCGGCATCAAATGAATATAAGGAAACCAATGGATCAATTAAAGTGTTTGCGCTATTGGCGTTAATTTTTCCGCTCACAGAAATATTTACATCAAATTTAGATGCGGTAAACTTAAACCAAACATCCTTTCCAACAGTCTGCCAGTTTAAAGCTTTATTATAATTGCTTGGGCTAGCTTCTAAATTGTTAAATTCGGCATCACCGCTGCAATATGCACTGGTATTGGTAATATTTATGGCATTTATCAGTTCATCATTAATGGGTGGTGTAAATTTTCCAAAGGCAGCGAGGTTTAGTATTACCAATAGAAAAGAAATTAATGAGAAGTAGCGCATTAGGTAAAAATATTAAAAAATGTTTTCATTTCGAATCATTTCGATTGTTAATGATTTGTTAATATTAAACTCGCAACTTATGGCAATTAATTGATAACGAATGATTAACGCAAGTGATTTTGGTCAAAATTTTTTATGGGGTGTGGCTACCGCTGCAGCCCAGATAGAAGGTACTGCTACCCAGTATGGTAAAGGCCCATCCATTTGGGATACATTTACGGCGAAAAATGGAAAAATAAAGAAGAACCATAAATTAGATCCCGCCTGCGATTTTTATCACCGATATGCCGAAGACCTCGCTTTAGTTAAACTGCTGGGCTTTAAAGTTTTTAGATTTTCCATTGCCTGGTCGCGGATTTTGCCTGCAGGCAGGGGAGAGATTAACCAGGAAGGTATCCGTTTTTATCACAATCTTATTGATGAGTGTTTAACCCAGGGGATCACACCCTACGTAACCCTTTATCACTGGGATTTGCCTCAGGCTTTAGAAGATGAGGGCGGCTGGACCAGCTTTAGCATTAACGCGGCTTTTAATGCTTTTGTGAGTATTTGCGCTTTAGAATATGGCGATAAGGTAAAAAACTGGATTGTATTGAATGAGCCTTTCGGTTATACCTCTTTGGGATACATGCTTGGGGTTCATGCGCCGGGAAAAACAGGCTTAAGCAATTTCTTTTCAGCAGTATTACATACGGCACTTGCCCAGGCCGATGGCGGTAAAATTTTACGTGCTGAAATTAGCAAAGCCAATATCGGAACTACTTTTTCTTGCTCAGAAATAATTCCCAGTACCCAAAGTGATAGTGATGTGCTTGCTGCCAGGAGGGTTGATTGCTTAATGAACCGGCTTTTTGTAGAGCCTACCCAGGGCATGGGTTTTCCAACTGCCAATTGGGATGTGTTAGAGAAATTTCAGATCGAATACGGTACCTGGCGACTTCATGAACGCATGAAATTCGATTTTGACTTTATTGGTCTTCAAAATTATTTTCCGCTGGTGGTTAGATATAATGCCTTTATTCCGGTTGTTCAGGCCTGGGAGGTAAAAGCCAAAAGTAGAAAAAAGCCCCACACTGCAATGGGGTGGGAGGTAAATGCAGATAGTTTTTATAATATCGTTAAACAGTTTGCTGCCTATCCAAATATCAAAAATATCCTGATCACCGAGAATGGCGCCGCTTATCACGATAAATTAATCAATGGCAAGGTAGAAGATCCTGAACGCATTGAATATTTTAAACTTTATTTAAAAGCACTGTTAAAACTTAAAAAGGAAGGCATACATGTAACAGGTTACATGGCCTGGACATTAATGGATAATTTTGAATGGGCAGAGGGCTTTACGGCAAGGTTTGGGTTAATTTATAATGATTTTAAAACTCAGGAACGCAGCATTAAAGATTCCGGATATTGGTGGCAGAACTTCCTAAAAAGTTAGTTGATATTTCGCTGTTTTCTTCTTCATTATTAAACAAATTCTTAAGTTTGATTTATGAACGATAGAACAGTAGTTTACAGCACCTATTATAATCCGATGGAGGCCAATATTATTAAGGCTAAATTGGAAGACAGTGGATTTGCCTGCTTCCTGGCCGATGAAAATGTGGCCACGTTAAATCCACTTTACAATCAGGCTATTGGTGGTGTAAAACTTATTGTTTTTGAAAGAGATGTGGCGGCCATTAATGCTTTATTGGCCGAAGACCATAGTTTAGGCTTTGATTCATCGGAGGACATTATTGAAGAGGATGAATCAGGAGATAATAAAACGCTTTGTGAGAAATGTGGTTCGACCAATGTGGGGTATGGAATGGCTACAGATAAAAAATATAGCATTTGGGCAACTGTACTTGCTTTTTTAACTTTAACGACGCCGATTAAGGCCAATAAGTGCCACCACTGTTATGATTGTGGTTATGAGTTTGAATAGTTCCAAAAGCATAATGCAATTATTTACAACATCATTTGAAGCGCAAGGCCGGTAGCAGCTATTAAAGTCTGTTCCCGTGCTCCGCTATATCCTTTCGCTGCGCTTCAGGGATGCCGCTGTGCCCGGGGCTAGTTACCCGATGACTGCAAAAATTAGGCAAAATTTTCTTCAATATTGTACTTGTGCTTTTAATGCACAGGCTTTGTTCAATAAACCTTATTGTAGCGCTTATTCTTTTTGTTGCACAACCAAAAACAATTCACTTAGCAGCACAAAAAGATAAAAGCGGAAAGAAGGACTACCCAAACCGACAGGCAATGAAGCCGATTTTCAACAAAAATAAAGATTTTCTTTTGAAGCGCAAGGCCAGTAGCAGCTATTAAGGCTTGCTCCCGTGCTCCGCTGTATCCTTTCGCTGTGCTTCAGGGATGCCGCTGTGCCCGGGGCTAGTTACCCGATGACTGCAAAAATTAGGCAAAATTTTCTTCAATAGTGTACTTGTGCTTTTAATGCACAGGCCTTTGTTTAATAAACCTTATTGAAGCGCTTATCCTTTTTGTTGCACAACCAAAAACAATTCACTCACCAACACAAAAAGATAAAAGCGGAAAGAAGGACTACTGGAACCGACAGGGAATGAAGCCGATTTTCAACAAAAAACAAAGATTTTCGTTTCAAGCGCAAGGCCAGTAGCAGCTATTAAAGTCTGTTCCCGTGCTCCGCTGTATCCTTGCGCTACACTTCAGGGATGCCGCTACGTCCGGGGCTATAGAGTTCATGTACTGCAAGGGAATTAACATCTCTATCCAGACTTTGTCCCTTCTAAAATAAAAAATCCCGTCCTGACTTAACAGTACGGGATTTTTTTTAAAAGAATATCTAATTAAAAGCCGAAACCTAAAGCAATACCAGTACGAAGTCCGAAACCTTCAATACCGCCTTTAATATCAGGTTCATTGTTGCCTTGTGTAGCTTTATAATTTCCATTATTATAACTTGGACCAAAGAAAATATCCAATACAAAACCACTGCCATATACCCATTGGCGTCCGATTAATGCACCGCCACCAAATGAATTATAATTTCCTTTATCAGTACCATCGGTAACCGTATAATCCTGGTATCTCAGGAAAGGAGCTGCATACAAGCCGCTAATTGCTTTTTGTTTCAAGTAGAAGCGAACTTCTGGTGTAATGGCAACACCGGTAAATTTAACATCATCCAGTTTTAAACCGGTATAGGCTACACCCAGTTGTAAAGAAACGCCATCGTTCAATTTACGTTCATAAAATACAGAACCTGTTTTTAGTAACGCACTTAAAGGGTTGATTTTGATTGTGTTTTGGGCATCCTGTGCTTTTGCACAAAAGAAAGTCATGGCCGTAATGGCACAAAGAAAGAGCTTTTTCATTAATTTGATTAGTTTATTTTACTGGCAAAAATAGAACTAATATGGTAGTTTCCAAATAAAAAAATCCCGTTCTGATTTAACACAACGGGATTGATATTTTGGCTTTAGACTTAGGACTAAAGACTATGTACTTACAAGACGATTAAAGCGCAGCTTTCGCAGCAGCCTCAGCCCGAATAATATTGAGTGCACCACCCGCTTTAAACCAATCAATTTGTTGTGCATTATAACTGTGGTTAACCGGGAACGACTCTTGCGTACCATCTGCATGGTGTAACACTAAGGTTAATGGCTGGTCTGGTGTAAATTCTGTTAAGCCTAAGATATCGATGGTATCATCTTCTAAAATTTTATCGTAATCATCTTTATCAGCAAAAGTTAACCCTAACATGCCTTGTTTCTTCAGGTTGGTTTCGTGGATACGGGCAAAAGATTTTACCAATACAGCACGAACACCTAAATGACGGGGCTCCATAGCAGCATGCTCACGAGATGAACCTTCGCCATAGTTTTCGTCACCAACAACGATAGATCCCAAACCTGCCGCTTTGTAATCGCGTTGGGTTGCTGGAACCGGACCATACTCGCCAGTTAATTCATTTTTAACGTTATCGGTTTTATCGTTGAAGTAATTTACTGCACCAATAAGCATGTTGTTAGAAATGTTATCTAAGTGACCACGGAATTTTAACCATGGACCAGCCATCGAGATATGATCTGTTGTACATTTACCTTTAGCTTTGATTAAAAGTTTCAAACCTTTTAGGTCAGTACCTTCCCAAGGGGTAAATGGATCTAATAATTGTAAACGGTGTGAAGTTGGAGAAACCAAAACCTGAACGGACGAACCATCTGCTGCCGGTGCCTGATAACCTGCATCTTCTACCGCGAAACCTTTTGTTGGCAACTCAAAACCAGTAGGTGGATCTAATTTAACCTGTTCGCCTTTGTCGTTGGTTAATGTATCAGTTAATGGATTAAAGCCTAAATTACCTGAAATGGCAATTGCGGCAACCATTTCTGGTGAAGCCACGAAAGCGAAAGTATTAGGGTTACCGTCCGCACGTTTAGCAAAGTTTCTGTTAAACGAGTGTACAATGGTATTTTTTTCTGCTTTTTCTGCACCTGTACGGTCCCACATTCCAATACATGGTCCGCAGGCATTTGTGAAAATGGTTGCATTTAAATCTTCGAAAGTTTTTAAGAAACCATCGCGATCTGCAGTATAACGTACTTGCTCAGAACCCGGGTTAATGCCAAAGTCAGCTTTAGTTACCAATCCTTTTGCAATGGCCTGGTTAGCGATAGAAGCCGCTCTTGATAAATCCTCGTAAGAAGAATTGGTACAAGAACCAATTAAACCCCATTCTACCTTTAGAGGCCAGCCATTTTTCTCTGCCTCCACTTTCATTTGTGAAACCGGAGTAGCTAAATCTGGCGTAAAAGGACCGTTTAAATAAGGCTCTAAAGTATCTAAATCGATCTCAATCACCTGATCAAAATAGTTTTCAGGGTCAGCATAAACTTCCGCATCACCTGTTAAATATGCGGCAATTTTGTTGGCTTCATCAGCAACTTCATTTCTGCCGGTAGCACGTAAATAACGTTCCATGCTTTCATCATATCCGAAAGTAGAAGTAGTGGCACCAATTTCGGCACCCATGTTACAAATGGTGCCTTTACCGGTACAGCTCATTGAAGTTGCGCCATCGCCAAAATATTCTACAATTGCACCGGTACCACCTTTTACGGTAAGGATACCCGCAACTTTAAGAATTACATCTTTGGCAGCGGTCCAGCCGTTTAATTTTCCTGTTAATTTTACACCGATTAATTTAGGGAATTTAAGCTCCCAGGGTAAACCGGCCATTACATCACAGGCATCAGCACCACCCACACCAATGGCAACCATACCCAAACCACCTGCATTTACAGTGTGCGAGTCAGTTCCGATCATCATTCCACCCGGGAAAGCATAATTTTCTAAAACAACCTGGTGAATAATACCTGCTCCTGGTTTCCAGAAACCGATACCGTATTTATTCGAAACAGAAGATAAGAAATCAAAAACTTCGGCACTTTCGGTTTTGGCATGAGGTAAATCTATAGCAGCACCTTCTTTAGCTGTAATCAAGTGATCGCAGTGAACCGTAGAAGGCACAGCCACCTGTGGGCGGCCAGCCTGCATAAATTGCAATAATGCCATTTGCGCAGTTGCATCCTGCATCGCAACACGATCTGGTGCAAAATCTACGTAGTCAGAGCCACGTTTAAATGCCGTTTTAGGATCTCCATCCCAAAGGTGCGCATACAATATTTTTTCAGATAATGTTAAAGGTCTGCCAACTACTTTACGCGCAGCCTCAACGCGGCTGCCAAAGTTTGCATAAACCTTTTTAATCATGTCTATATCAAAAGCCATACTTTATTTTTTTAAAATTATTGTCAATAACAACACTAACTAAATTAAACAATTTTTAATAGACTTATTTTTAAGATTTGTCAAATTATGTTATTTAAAACCATTCTATCCAATTGTTAGTGTAAATAAAAAGGCTATCTTATTATCGGATAGCCTTCATGCTTTATTAACAATAAAATATGTTTATTTGTTTCTTATTGTTTTGTAGAAATAGGGGTAAACTTAGTTAAGTTAATACCTTCTACCGCTACTTTATATTCTTCAATACTTGGGATACGTCCTAAAATAGCAGAAAGAACCACTACCGGCGTAGATGCTAATAAAGACTCACCTTTTTTACCGTCTTTATCTTCTACCACACGGCCCTGGAATAAACGTGTAGATGTAGCCATTACCGTGTCGCCTTTAGCCGCTTTCTCCTGGTTACCCATGCAAAGGTTACAACCCGGACGTTCTAAGTACATGATATTCTCATATTCTGTACGTGCTGCGCTTTTTGGTAAGGCATCGCTAAATTCAAATCCAGAGTATTTCTGTAAATATTCCCAGTCGCCTTCTGCTTTCAATTCATCGATGATATTGTAAGTAGGGGCTGCAACTACCAGTGGCGCTTTAAACTCTACTTTGCCGGTTTGAGTTTCTACGTTTTTCAACATCTGAGAAACGATTTTCAAGTCATCTTTATGCACCATGCAAGAACCTACGAAGCCAAGATCTACTTTTTTATCGCCACCATAAAAAGTTAAGTCTCTGATGGTGTCATGCGTATAACGTTTAGAAACATCTGCGTTATTCACATCCGGGTCGGCAATCATTGGTTCTTCAATTAGATCCAAATCGATTACAACTTCAGCATAATATTTGGCATTGTCATCTGGCATTAAAGCTGGTTTAATACCGGTTTTAATTTCCTCAATACGTTTGTTTGCTTTATTGATTAAACCTTGTAGAACCTGGTTATGGTTATCCATACCTTTATCTATCATGATTTGAATACGATTTTTAGCAATTTCTAACGATTGGATTAAAGTATCGTCCTGAGAAATACAGATAGATGCTTTTGCTTTCATCTCTGCTGTCCAGTCGGTAAAGGTAAAAGCCTGATCAGCTAATAAAGTTCCAATATGCACTTCGATAATACGACCCTGGAATACGTTTTCACCATCAAACTGCTGTAACATTTGCAATTGTGTCGCATGTACCACATCACGGAAATCCATGTGTTCTTTCATCAGTCCTTTGAAGGTTACTTTTACTGACTCAGGAATTGGCATAGAAGCCTCACCAGTTGCCAGTGCTAAGGCCACCGTACCCGAATCTGCACCGAAAGCTACCCCTTTAGACATACGCGTATGCGAGTCGCCACCGATGATAATCGCCCACTCATCAATCGTAATGTCGTTCAATACTTTGTGAATAACATCGGTCATGGAATGATATTCGCCTTTAGGGTCGCGGGCAGTAATCACGCCGAAGTCATTCATAAACTTCATCAGTTTAGGGATATTTGCCTGTGCTTTTTTATCCCACACAGATGCGGTATGGCAACCAGATTGATAGGCTCCATCAACAATTGGAGAAATAACTGTAGCAGCCATTGCCTCTAATTCCTGAGCGGTCATTAAACCTGTTGTATCTTGAGAGCCAACAATGTTCACTTCAACACGAACGTCAGAGCCGGCGTGTAAAACTTTGCCTTGTGTTAAACCTACTGCATTTCTGTTGAAGATTTTTTCTACCGCCGTTAAACCCTGGCCTTCAAAAGATACCTCTTTAGCTGGAGCGAATACTGAAGAAGCTTCGATACCTAAAGTTTTTGCTGCAAAAGTTTGGATTTTTTTACCAAAAACGATGGCGTAAGAACCACCCGCTTTCATAAATTCCATTTTTTGCGGCGTTAAGGCTTTTGAAATATCGATCAGCTCTTGTTCGCCATTGTATAATTTTTTAGTTTTTGTATTGATGGTGAGCACTGTTCCCGTTTCTACAGAAAATCTTTGCTCTAAAATGGGTTCGTCTTTTTCGTTACGGATAACATTCCCGTTCTCATCCGTTTTCTTTACCCAGTTTTGAAGATCGATACCTATACCACCAGTTACATCAACTGTTGTTAAGAAAATTGGCGAAATGCCATTGGTACCTCCTACAATCGGAGCGATATTTACAAACGGAACATATGGACTAGATCGTTTGCCCGTCCAAAGTGCCACGTTGTTAACGCCCGACATACGAGAAGAACCTACACCCATGGTGCCTTTTTCAGCTACCAACATTACGCTTTTATCAGGGTGTTGAGCCTGCAATGCTTTAATTTCTTCCTGAGCCTCTGGCGTAATCATACATTTACCATGTAATTCACGGTCAGAACGGGAGTGTGCCTGGTTACCTGGCGACAATAAATCTGTAGAAATATCGCCAATACCAGCGATAAAAGTTACCACTTTGATTTCTTCTGCTACTTCAGGAAGTTTGGTGAAGAATTCGGCCTTAGCATAACTCTCTAATATTTCTTTCGCAATTTCATTACCGTTGTTATAAGCATCTTTCAAACGATCTGTATCTGCATCGTACAAGTAAACTTGTGTTTTGAGAACATCTGCCGCTTTTTTAGCCTTATCGCCATTATCTGCCAAAGCGATGTCTAACAAAACTTTGATAGAAGGACCGCCCTTCATGTGGGATAACAATTCGAAAGCAAAATCAGGTGTGATTTCTGCAACAATAACTTCAGCCAGAATAATTTCTTTTAAGAACTGTGCTTTAACAGCAGCTGCGGCAGTGGTGCCTGGCAGGGTGTTGTATATGAAAAAGTTAACAGCTTCTTCTCTGTTTATGTTGTTTACATTTTTGATTTGAGTAATAATTTCACTCAATAATTCTGCTCCATCAATAGGTTTAGGGTGAAGACCTTGAGCTTTTCTGTCTTCAATCTCCTGGATATAATCGTTATAAATACTCATCTTAGATATTTTATTCTTTTTGCTATAAGATTGTGCTACAAACACCCGCTTTTTACAAAAAAGAATACTGTTTTGTATATTAATTTGCGTTTATTGAACCCATAAGGCTCAATTTTTTGGTTAAAACAAAAATAGCAAAAAACAACCCTTAAATGCAATTTAGGCAGGCGATTGCGTAATTTGGAATTGTTCTAAACTACGAAAAAAGATGTGAATTGAAGGTCATAAAAACGTATAGATGATGAAAAAAATATCGGCTGGATTTATACTGATAAATGTGTGTAGGCGCTAATTATTTCAAGGTCTTGCCAGCGGAAAAGCTTATTTTCAATTTAAGCATATTGTACTTTTAATCATAACAGGTATTGTCATCAACATCATAGAAAAAAACCAGGCTTTTAGCTTTGTAATTACCTAAAGTATCAATGCTAACCTTAAAAGGTTCTGTTCTCACGGTACACTTATGAAATTTTACCAGATAGAATTCATAACCATTTTTAACTTTTTTATACGAACTGCCAATAGCTCTTGTATAATCGACCGATAAATTATGGATATCTGCAATGAGCAAAGCTTCTTCTATGCTATCAATCTTGCCTATAAATTTGATCAATTGTGCTTCTTCGGTAACCAATTTTAAGTGATTATGATCTGCATAAGCAATATAAAAATAGCCTTGCCACATTTTGTATAAGAAGCCTAATTTAGGGTCGTCAAATTTATTGTTCATCAGGTAAGAAATGTCGCCCTTTCCGGTGATGATTTCCGTATTGGTATTTGGATTATGGAAATATCCCTGCCGAATACACGCCCAATATTGATAATCTTTATCCGGTCGTATCGCCCTAATAAGATCTTCGGTTATATTCAGTCCGGGCGGGATTTTTTCAAAACCTTGTTCAACGTTTCCATTGCATGATAACAATAGTAAAGTAAGAATAAAAAGATAATATCTTGCTGACAGTTTATGGAACATGTTACGCTTTTAACTGATGATGGATAATAACAGGCTTTTCCATAACCGTTCGTTATCGGACAAATTTGTGCGGTTTTGAACAGTTGTTTATTTTTATTTATCTTAATATTTTGATTGTCAGGTTTTTATTTGTTGATAAGAGCCTTGGCATAGGATTGGCTAAGGACTACAATGTTGAAAACGTAAAACCTCTTTCAGTAAAATAAGCCAATACTTTGGGAAGTGCGTAAGATAAACGATCGAATGCTTTTAAACTATCGTGAAATACAATTATAGAACCATTTTCGGTATGTTTAATCACATTTTGATAACATTTTTCGGGCGAAAGCTTAGTGTCGAAATCGCCGCTGAGTACATCCCACATTACGATGTTCAGTCCTGAGTCGATGGTCTTTAGTCCTAAGTCAGATTTTTGATTTTGAAATACGGTCTTCGGGCTACGGACTACGGACTTCAGACTTTTAATCTGGCTTTTCCTAATTCTGCCGTAAGGTGGGCGGAAAAGATTAGTTTGCGTGAGTTCCTGGCATTTTAGCGTATTTTGAAGGTAGGTTTCATTATCGGTTTTCCAGCCTTTTAAATGATTGAAAGTATGGTTGCCAATGGCATGTCCGTCGTTTTTTACACGTTCAAAAACTTCGGGGTGTTTTACAATATTATCGCCGATGCAAAAAAATGTAGCTTTAGCATTAAAGACTTTTAAAGTTTTTAATACAAAATCTGTAACATTGGGTATAGGTCCATCGTCAAAGGTCAAATAAATAACTTTTTCGGTGCGGGATTTATTCCATAATAGTGATGGATAATACCATTTTAGCAGAAGCGGTGATTTGATCAGGTACATTTTAGCTACAAAGTTACTAAATGCCTGTACAGATTGAAATTATTAAAGTTGTTTATATAGATTTGAAACAAATTATGAAGATGTTTACCAAGAAGAAGTTAGTTACCGGTTTTACTTTTGTTGCTGCGCTCGGTTTTGTCAATATTGTCAATGCCCAACAAGTAATTACCATTCAACAAGCTGTTGAAAATACCTTAAAAAATAACTTAACCATTAAACAAGCCCAATTCAGCGCTGCTATATCTGAGGAAAACCTAACACAATCAAAATATGCGCTTTATCCTAATTTAAATGCAAGTGTAAGTCCTAATTTAACATTTGGGCGTGGTTTGGATCAAACAACTTTTCAGGTTACCAATCAAACATCGCTATATACCAGTGGTAATTTGAGTACAAACGTTGATTTATTTCAGGGTTTTACCAAAATAAACCAGATCAGGCAGAATAAAATTCTTTTAGATGCCGATAAAAGTAATATTGAAAAGGTTAAAAACGATTTAATTTTAAATGTTGTTAATGCCTACCTACAGGTATTATATAATGCCGATCTGGAACGTGCTTCTAAAGAACAATTGGAGATTGCCAGAAAAACCTTAACCCGGGAGAATGCCTTGCTTGATGCGGGTAATAAAACATTGGCTGATGTTTCTCAGGCTAAATCTCAGGCAGCTACTGCAGAACTTAACTTAACGAATGCACAAAACGCACTTTCCATTTCCTATTTAACATTAGGACAGTTAATGGAAATGCAACCCAGCCAAAAATTTGTAGTACAGGCACCATTAATTGACAACATTAAAACTACATCAACAACGGTAAGCGCCGAAGAAATTTATAACAATGCATTGAATATTTTTCCTGACATTAAGCTGGCCAGTTTAAGATCGCTGGCTGCCAAGCAGGCTATCGCTGTGGCCAAAGGCGCATATTCGCCTTCACTAAGCCTGGGTGCGGGATTAAATACTTCTTATTCTTATCAGTTTAACTATAATGGATTAACCCCTCAGGCTTCATTTGCAGATCAGATAGATCAAAGATTAGGTCAAAGTATCGGTTTGAGTCTTCAAATTCCTATTTTTAATGGATTTTCTGCCCGCTCGAGTGTACGAAAAGCCAAAATTACTTACCAGAATAATTTAGTTCAGGAACAATTGGCTAAAAATAACCTGAATAAAGTTATTTTTCAGGCTACAACAGATTTAAAAGCAGCTGAAAGCCGCTATGCTTCTACACAAAATGCTTTTAATGCACAAAAAGATGCTTTTTACGTAGTTGAACAGCGCTATAATGTAGGCCTGGTAAACTCATTAGATTATAGCACAGCCCAAACCAACAGAAACAAGGCTGAAATAGATTTTATACAAGCTAAATATGACCTTATTTTTAGGGCTAAGGTAATTGATTATTATTTAGGTAAACAAATTACTTTCTAAGGTTAAAACACAGAAAGAACAGGGTGCAAATTAAACGTTTCAACCTGACAACATGATAACTTTAATACAAACAAACGAAATACAATAAATTATGAAACTGAAGCATATTATTATTACCGTAGTTGCTATCGTAGCCCTTCTAGTGATACTAAAACTAGCCGGAGTTATTGGTGGTGATAAGACCGAAAAAGTAACTACAGAAAAAGCGTCAGATAAAACTGTGGTTGAAACCGTAACCGCAAGTGGTAAAATACAGCCGGAAACAGAAGTTAAATTAAGCTCTGAGGTATCGGGAGAGGTAGTAGAGTTAAAAGTAAAAGAGGGCGATATTGTTAAAGCCGGTCAATTGCTTTGTAAAGTGCGTCCGGATGTTTTACAATCAGGATATGAAAGAACGGTAGCTAGTTTCAATGCTCAAAAAGCAAGTGTGGCTTCCGCTCAACAACAACTGGTACAAAACCAGGCTAACTTTGTAAACGCAGATGCTACTTATAAACGTAATGTTGAACTGTTTAATAAAAAAGTGATCTCGGCATCCGAATTCGATGCAGCTAAAGCCGCATATTTAACAGCAAAAGCAAATTTAGCCAGTGCGAAAGAAAGCGTAATAGGTGCTAAATTTACTTTAGAACAAACCGGCGCAAACGTTAAAGAAGCAGGGGCAAACCTGGCTAAAACGACTATTTATGCACCGGTTGATGGGGTAGTTTCAAAGTTATCAATCGAATTGGGCGATCGTATTTTAGGAACTTCGCAAATGGCAGGTACAGAAATTATGCGTATTTCTAACCTATCATCAATGGAAGTTAACGTTGATGTTAACGAAAATGATATTACCCGTGTTAAAGTTGGCGATAAAGCTTCGATAGAGGTTGATGCTTTTTCTGATAAAAAATTTAGAGGCGAGGTAACTGAAATTGCAAGTTCATCAACAGCAGTGGGTACCGCCGTATCTACCTCAGTAGATCAGGTAACCAATTTCTCTGTAAAAATTAGAATTACCGAAGAATTAGCTGGCAAACAACAATCGATCTTCCGTCCGGGAATGTCGGCGACTGTTGATATCGAAAGCGAATCGTTAACTGGTTTGGCCATTCCAATCCAGGCGGTATTTACTGATAATGCAAAATCTGCCGATGCCAGCCAAAACCAGGGTAACCAGGCAAACACTGATAAGCAAAAATCTAAATTAACCGATAAAAAGGTGAAGCAGTATATTTATGCTTACGATGCTAAAACCAAAAAAGTTAAAAAAACAGAGGTAACCACAGGTATCCAAAACGATCAGTTCATCATCGTAAAATCTGGTGTTAAAACTGGCGAAGAAATTGTAACAGGTCCTTACTCAGCGATCCAAAACAAATTAAAGGACGGAATGGTTGTAGAAAAAACATCTAAAGACCAGTTGTTTAACAAAGACGCTAAGAAGTAGCCTTTTGAGGTATAAGGTTAAAGGTGTGAGGTGTAGGGTATTGCCTATCCGCCTCACACTTTTTAGTGTAAATATCTATAAGAAATAGTAACTTGCGGGCTTGAGACGTAAGATTTTAGGTATGAGATATGTTTCTCGAGTCTAAATATTACACCTTTTACCTTAAGCTTTAGTACGTAGGCCATAATAACCTTATGCCTTTTACCTTAAGCCTTATACCTCTTTAAAATATGGTACCTAAAATAGCAATGATAGGGGGCGGGAGCTGGGCGACTGCCATTGTAAAAATGCTTGCAGATAATTTAGCCGAAAAGGAAATTTTTTGGTGGATGCGTAATGAAGCTGCTATAGCGCATATTAAAAAATTTAAGCACAATCCAAATTATATTAGTTCTGTTGAAATTAAACTTACGCAAGAGAACAATATATCCTCTGATATCAATGCCATTATCAATTCAGCTGAATTTGTAATTTTAAATGTTCCGGCAGCATTTCTCAAAGAAACTTTATCTACCATTACCGCAGAAGATTTAAAGGGGAAGAAGATTGTTTCTGCCATTAAAGGAATTGTTCCTGAAGATAACCTGATTATTGGGGAATTTCTGCATAAAAATTATGGTATTCCTTATCATGATATTCTGGTGGTGAGTGGTCCGTGCCATGCCGAAGAGGTGGCGTTGGAAAAACTATCATACTTAACCATCGCCTGTACCGATGTAGAAAAAGCCGCTACATTTGCTTCATTTTTAAATACCCGTTATATTAAAACAAATGTATCGGATGATATCTTCGGGACAGAATATGCGGCAGTTTTAAAAAATATATATGCTGTTGCCAGTGGGATTTGTCACGGCATAGGTTATGGCGATAACTTTCAGGCGGTATTGATCAGTAATGCGATCCGTGAAATTAAACGTTTTGTAGATGCGGTTCATCCCATCGACCGCGATATTAAGGAATCTGCCTATCTGGGCGATTTACTGGTAACCGCTTATTCGCAATTTAGCCGTAACCGTACCTTTGGTAATATGATAGGGAAGGGCTATACCGTAAAATCTGCTCAGCTGGAAATGAATATGATTGCTGAGGGTTATTATGCAGTGAAATGCATGCACATCAAAAACCAGGCATACCATGTAGATATGCCAATTTGTAAGGCGGTACATAGCATTATCTACGAAAACCATTCGCCGCATATCGAAATGAAATTACTGGCCGAGAAATTAAACTAATGTGATGTTCAGCATTAAAAGGGCATATAATCTCCCGCAAATTTTGCGGAAAAGCGCTGATTTATAATTTTAATTTGCATTAATTTGTGTGATCAGCGGGAAATTCACACTAAAAGCAGTAGGTATATTCACATTTGCCGTGTCTTATAAAGCAATCTTTATTTTTTATTGAAAAGCAGGTTCAATTGCTTTTCGGTTCGGGACAGTCCTTCTTTCCGCTTTTATCTTTTTGTGCTGGTTAGTGGAGGTTTTTTTGGTTGTGCAACAAAAAGGATAAGCGCTACAATAAGGTTTATTGAACAAAGGCATGTGTATTAAAAGCACAAATATTCTTCGAAAGGAAATTTCTGTCCTTGTTTTTTTGCAGTACCCTGGTAACTAGCCCCGGGCGCAGCGGCATCCCTGAAGCGCAGCGAAAGGATACAGCGAAGCACGGGAACAGACTTTAATAGTTAACTTTGGCCTTGCGCTTCAAAAAAATATTTTCTTATCTCAATCCTGCTCTCGCTTTTTAAGAATAAGATTTCTTTAATATGATGTAGCTATAAAACAAAACCAGCAGATTACCTGTTATCATTTAAATAAAAATATAGCTGTCATGAAAAAGAAATTAGTAATGGGTTTATTAACGCTGGCCTTGTTTGGAGGTGTAGCTTTAAACGTAAATGCTCAAGAAAAGAAAAAAACTGAAGTAGGTAAAGCATTAGATCATACCGGAAAAGCAATTAGCAAAGGTGCTAAATCTGTAGGTAATAAAACTGCAGAAGTAGCGGTAAAAGGCAGTTCGAAAGTTGCTGATAAAACCTGGAAAGGCAAAATGGCACCAGATGGATCTGATGTTTATATCAATGCAAAAAATGAAAAATATTATGTGAACTCGAAAGGTGCTAAAATTTGGTTAAAAGCTAGTCAGATTAAAAACAGACCTGAACCTAAAAAATAACAACATAAAAAAATCCGATGAATAACTCATCGGATTTTTTTATGCAGAATTTTATATATTTTTCTAAATTATGGTTCCGTACAAATCGAAATCTTCAGCCCGGTCGATTTTTACATTTACAAAACTTCCGTTAGCTGCGTAACCGGTTGCGGCATCAATTAAAACTTCGTTATCAACCTCGGGCGAATCAAATTCGGTTCTTCCAACAAAGAAATCACCTTCTTTTTTATCTACCAGTACTTTAAAGGTTTTGCCTACTTTTTCCTGGTTAATATCGAAGGAAATACCTTGCTGAATTTCCATAATATCATCTACACGTTGTTGTTTTACTTCGTCAGGGATATCATCCACTAAAGTATGTGCGTGTGTTTTTTCTTCGTGAGAGTAGGTAAAGCAGCCTAGGCGGTCGAATTTGGTTTCGGCAACCCATTCTTTCATTTCTTCAAAATCGCGTTCGGTTTCGCCAGGGAAGCCACAAATTAAAGTAGTACGCATGGCAATGTTTGGTACCTTATCCCTAATCTGATTGACTAAATCGATGGTTTTTTGTTTAGTCGTACCACGGCGCATCGATTTTAGCATATTATCTGTAATGTGCTGTAAGGGCATGTCCAGGTATTTGCAGATATTGTCGCGTTCGTTCATGGCATCCAATATTTCCATCGGGAAACCAGAAGGGTAGGCGTATTGCAAACGGATCCATTCGATTCCGGGAACATCCGATAAACGACGCATCAACTCATCTAACTTACGTACACCATAAAGGTCTAAGCCGTAATAAGTAAGATCCTGAGCAATTAAAATTAATTCTTTTGTGCCGTTTTTGGCCAATATTTTAGCTTCGTTAACCAATTCTTCCATTGGTTTACTCAAGTGTTTACCACGCATTAAGGGAATGGCACAGAAAGAGCAAGGACGGTTACAGCCTTCGGCAATTTTGAAATAGGCAAAATGAGAAGGGGTGGTTAGCAAACGCTCGCCGATGAGCTCATGTTTGTAATTGGCGCCTAACTCATGTAATATATTTTGCAGATCGTTGGTGCCGAAAAAGGCATCAACGTTTGTGATTTCTGATTCCAGTTCTGGTTTGTAGCGTTCAGATAAACAACCTGTAACCACTACTTTGCCAATTTTACCGGCTTCTTTCAGCTCGCTGAACTGAAGAATAGTGTCAATTGATTCTTGTTTGGCATTATCGATAAAACCGCAGGTATTAATTACAACGATATCATCTTTACCCATCTTGTCTGATTCGTGCACAACATTTAAATTGTTGCCACGCAATTGCCCCATCAATACTTCCGAATCGTATATGTTCTTTGAACAACCTAATGTAATAACATTAATTTTAGGTTGCTTAATTGCGCTTTTACTTCTTACTATTTTGGTATTCATATTATTGTGTGATTTCACCGATTACTGATGATATCATTTTATTTAGGAATTAATCTTATAATCGATTAAATTGATTAAGGGTGATTACACCAATATATTTTGTTAAACAGATAACCGTTTTACTTCGCAACTTGTGTTGCCAAAGTTAATCAATAATCCTGTTTTAATTTTGCTGGCTTTTAAGTAAGATATAAGTTGACTTTGAAACAACTTAGGCTGATGCCCTGTTACTGATTTTAATTCTACAATTACCTTATCTTCAACAAAGAGATCACATCTGAACTTTCCAACAATAACGTTCTCAAATACAACATTAAATTCTTTTTCTGCAATGTAGTTTAAACCTGCTTGTTGGAGTTTTATTTTTAAAGCGTTCACATAAATTTTCTCTAAAAAGCCTGGCCCCAACTGCGTATGGACATTGTAGCAACAACCAATTATAATTCCTGTAAGTTCATGATTTTCATGTTCTTCCATAACTGAAATTAATAAAAATCCATGTAATCCAATTATCTGTGTAATCAACCACGAAGTGAATCTTCAATGGAATCAGTCACGAAGTGCTACTTAAACAAACTATTCACAAACTCTTTTTTATCAAAAAGCTGTAAGTCGCCAATTTTTTCTCCTACACCAATATATTTAACAGGAATTCTAAACTGATCTGATATGCCGATTACGACACCACCTTTAGCTGTACCATCTAATTTGGTAATGGCCAGTGCATTCACATCTGTCGCTTCGGTAAACTGTTTGCACTGTTCAAAGGCGTTTTGTCCCGTTGAGGCATCCAATACCAATAAAATTTCGTGCGGTGCGCCTGGTACAACCTTTTGCATCACCTGTTTAATTTTACCCAGCTCGTTCATTAAGCCGATTTTGTTGTGTAGACGGCCGGCCGTATCGATAATCACTACATCTTCACCATTAGCAACAGCAGACTGTAAGGTATCAAAAGCAACTGAAGCAGGATCAGAACCCATTGCTTGTGCCACGACCCTCACGCCAACGCGTTCGCCCCAAAGCTTAATCTGATCAACAGCTGCAGCTCTAAAAGTATCGGCAGCGCCTAATACTACTTTAAGTCCCGATTCTTTAAGTTTATGTGCCAGTTTGCCAATAGTAGTTGTTTTACCAACACCATTTACGCCAACCACCATAATTACATATGGTTTATGGTCGCCATATTCGAACTGACGGAAATCGTTACTATTGTTTTCAGATAAAAGCAACTGGATCTCGTCGCGGAGAATAAAGTTAAGCTCAGAAGTGTTTAGGTATTTATCTTTGGCAACACGTTCTTCGATACGTTTGATAATTTTTAATGTCGTACTTACGCCAACATCAGAAGTAACCAAAACTTCTTCAAGATTATCGAGCACTTCATCATCAACAGAAGATTTTCCTGCTACAGCTTTGGTAATTTTATTAAAGAAACCGTCTTTGGTTTTCTCTAAACCTTTATCCAGTGCTTCCTGAGCTTCAGGTGCAGTTTCTTTCTTTTTGAAAAAATCGAATAAACCCATATCTAAATTTTTATATAACAAAAAAAGCCCTTCCGGTTAAAACGGAACGGCCTTTAATATCTTTTAATATTAAAAAATATTAACCTTATTTAGATGCAATAGCATCTTTTACGTGGTCGTTATGTACGATAAGTTCTTTGAATGAGTAAGCACCGGTTTTTGGTGATTTTACCATTGTAATTACTTTCGAATATTCTTTACCTGTACCTGTTTTAAGGGTTGCAACTACTTTCTTTGCCATGTTCTTATAAAATTTAATGATTGAATGATAGATGGATAGAATGGGGGGAATGTATACCCTAAACCTTCTACCTTTACACCATCAATCTTATTTAATCTCTTTATGTACGGTTACTTTTCTCAATACTGGATTGAATTTTTTTAATTCTAATCTTTCAGTAGTGTTTTTACGGTTTTTGGTAGAAATATATCTAGACATACCTGGCATGCCACTTTCTTTATGTTCAGTACATTCTAAAATAACCTGAACTCTGTTACCTTTTTTTGCCATTTTAATATAAATTGAAAACTGTTAATCTCAACAGTTAATGTTTTTTACAAAAATCCTTTTTTTACGAAACGGTTAATTGCTTCGCTAATGCCCACTTTATTGATGGTTTTAATCGCTGAAGTAGAAACTTTCAACGTAATCCAACGGTTTTCTTCAGGAATATAAAATTTCTGAAGTTGTAGGTTTGGGTAAAATTTGCGTTTGGTTTTAACGTTTGAGTGAGAAACGTTGTTACCTACCATTGCTTTTTTTCCTGTTAAATCACAAACTCTTGACATGACTTGTAAATATAGTTGTTAATATCGTCCGCTTAATTTTTTTAAGAGTGTGCAAATATCTGAATAATAATTGTAAACGGCAATAGCCTAGCTAATTATTTTTTATAATTATTATTTACCCGCGGTAAAGGTTATGTAATGTTTATTAATGCCGAATATGAATTTCTTCTTATATTAAGCTATATTAAAAATAAATATTTCTGATCAAACGTTTGATATTCATTTTGATACGATTAAGCTATTTCTCCTTATGATTATTTATTTAAATTAGCCCCCACTAATCCAAAATATAAGAACGAGCAATGCAAATTACATCTTTTAAGCAGTACGAAGAAGATTATAAGAAAAGCGTAGAAAACCCAGAGCAGTTTTGGGGTGAAGTAGCGCAAAACTTTCAATGGCGTAAACCCTGGTTTAAGGTATTATCGTGGAATTTTAACGAACCAAATATCAAGTGGTTCGAAGGGGCAAAACTTAACATCACCGAAAATTGTTTAGACCGCCACTTAGCTACCAATGGAGATAAACCTGCTATTGTTTGGGAACCTAATAATCCTGAAGAAGAAAGTGTGACTTATACTTATAAAATGTTGCACGAACGCGTTTGTCGTTTTGCCAATGTTTTAAAACGTAACGGTGCTAAAAAAGGCGATCGTATTTGTATTTATATGCCAATGGTGCCCGAACTGGCTATCGCTGTATTGGCCTGCGCCAGAATTGGTGCGGTACACTCGGTTATTTTTGGCGGATTTTCGGCAAAATCTATTGCTGACCGGATTAACGATTCGAAATGTAAAGTGGTGATTACTGCCGACGGATCTTACCGCGGTAATAAACAGATTCCTTTAAAAGATGTAATTGATGATGCATTAATTGGTTGCCCAACGGTAGAAAAATGTATCGTATTAACCCATATCCGTACCCCTGTTTCGATGCTGAAAGGCAGAGATGTGTGGTGGGAAGACGAGGTTAAACACGTAAACGATATTTGTGAAGCCGAAGAAATGGATGCAGAGGATATGCTGTTCATTCTCTATACTTCTGGCTCTACCGGTAAACCTAAAGGTGTGGTGCATACCTGCGGCGGTTATATGGTTTATGCAGGTTATACCTTTTCGAATGTGTTTAATTACCAGCCTGGAGAAGTTTATTTTTGTACAGCCGATATTGGCTGGATTACAGGCCACTCGTATATTGTTTATGGGCCGCTTTCGCAAGGGGCAACATCTGTATTGTTCGAAGGAATCCCAACCTACCCAACGCCTTCTCGCTTTTGGGATATTGTAGAAAAACATAAAGTAAATACCTTATATACAGCGCCTACCGCTATTCGCTCTTTAATGAGTTATGGTGATGATCCGCTTAACGGTAAAGATTTAAGTTCAATCCGTGTTTTAGGTTCTGTAGGAGAACCAATTAACGAAGAGGCCTGGCATTGGTTCGACGAAAAAATCGGCCACGGTAAAGCGCCTATTGTCGATACCTGGTGGCAAACCGAAACTGGGGGGATCATGATTTCACCTATTGCTACGGTAACCCCAACCAAACCTAGTTTTGCTACCCTGCCATTGCCGGGTATCCAGCCAATTTTGGTTGATGAAAATGGTAATGAAATTGAAGGAAACGGCGTAATGGGAAATCTTTGTATCAAATTCCCTTGGCCAGGTATGTTGCGTACCACTTATGGCGATCATGAGCGTTGCAAACAAACTTATTTCTCTACCTACGATAATTTATATTTTACCGGTGATGGTTGTTTGCGCGATGAGGATGGTTATTATCGGATTACCGGTCGTGTTGATGATGTATTAAATGTTTCTGGACATAGAATTGGTACCGCCGAGGTAGAAAATGCGATTAATATGCACGCTGGTGTGGTAGAAAGTGCAGTGGTGGGTTATCCGCACGATGTAAAAGGTCAGGGTATCTATGCTTTTGTAATTTATCCGGAAATGCACGGAGAAGCCGAATTATCTAAAAAAGATATTTTACAAACGGTTACCCGTGTAATTGGTGCGATAGCAAAACCTGATAAAATATTGTTTGTTTCTGGTTTACCAAAAACACGTTCAGGCAAAATTATGCGTAGAATTCTACGCAAGATTGCTGAAGGGGATACCAGTAATTTAGGCGATACCTCTACACTGCTTGATCCGGGAGTGGTTGAAGAAATTATAGCTGCTGCGAAAAAGCTTTAACAATAATTTTAAATAAACAAATGGCCCCGGTTTTTCGGGGCCATTTTTGTTATCTGCTATTCCTAGTAACCTGGGTTTTGAACCAAGGCTTTATTCACATTTATTTCACGATCTGGAATTGGGAAAACCAATTTAGGATCGTCATAAGCAAAGGTTCCGATAGAACGTTTGGTACGTTTATAGTCATGAAGTCTAAAACCTTCATAATCTAATTCCTTTTCGCGTTCATTTAAGATAATGGCCAGTGTTGGAACAACATTTCCTAATCCAGCCCTTGTTCTTAAAGTATTGATGTCGCTGGCCGGCGTAGCACCAATGCTTGTTCCCAATCTAAAATTGCACTCAGCGCGTATTAAATATTGTTCAGTAATTCTACAAACAGGAATATTATCATAAAAGCTGTACCATTTTTTGGTGAAAAAACCAGTTCTGGCACCAGTACCCTCATAAATCATTTCTGTTTGTCTTTTGTCACCTGTTTCGAACGAATTATAAAAAGTGGTATTAACAAGTGCATCAGCTCTTCCGACATCTCCACCTGTACTGTTTTGATAACTGGCATAAAAAGTGGCTAATCCATCGTTTGATGTTCCTGCATTACTTTGTTCATTCTGCCGAATTTCGAAAATTCCCTCGCTGGAATTCTTTGTTCTAAACGGTGCTTCAAGTGAATTTGTAATTAATGTATACGGACTATTAGTGATGATATCGTTAGCCATATCCCTTGCTAAATTGTATTTACCCTCCTGTAAATACACCCTTGCCAGAAATGCTTTAGCAGCATATTGATCATTAACCGTCGCTAATTTAGTGATGGCAGATTTCAAATCGTTTTCTACTGCCGTGTACACTTCTACAACGCTATTCCTTGCGACTGAATTAGTTACATCATTTATGGTCTTAACCGCTTTTGTGATAATTGGAACGCCTAAGTTTGTATTGGCTCCAGATGCATCGTAAGGTAAAGCATACAATCTTACCAGTTCGAAATGCATAATGCCTCTAATAAATAGCGCTTTGCCTTCTATTACACTTTTGGTATCTGCATCACTTACTACATTTAGTGACGAAAGCACAATGTTGGCGGTGTTAATTGCGCTATAAGCTGTTGTCCACGTGCGGGTTACATCGGCATTATTCGATACAATTGTTTTGTCTGAAATGTCGCCGTAAGTAGAAAAACTGCCCCGCCAGGTTAGGTAATTATTATTTGCATAAAGGTCTGGCAAAAAGACAAGATTTGTTCCGTATAAGTCGCCAGTAGCCAAAAAGGTATAGGCTCCTGTTAATGCATTTTGAACATCTGCTGTTGTATTTAATGCCACTCCGGCATCTATATTCTGTTTAGGATCTATTTCTAATTGTTTTTTACAGCTAGATACGCTTAAAACAAGAAGAATTGCAGCTAATATATTTTTATAATTTTTCATATTCTAATGTTTTTATAAGCCAATGTTTAAACCGAAAGTAATGGTTCTTGCTTGTGGTGGGGTATAAAAATCGTGACCGAGTTGAATGTTATCAGACTGGAGAGAGCCGCCACTTGGGGTATTCACCTCCGGATCATAACCTTTATAGCCGGTTATGGTAAATAGGTTAAGTGCAGATGCATATATCCTTACATTTTGTAATTTATATTTATTTATAAAGGATTTGGGGATGTTATAGCCAAAGGTTACACTTTTTATCCTCAAATAAGATCCATCCTGAATCCACCTTGATGAGGGACCAGTTCCATTTGAATCACCAAATCTTGGTTGCGGAATATTGGTGATCGTATTTGTAGGTGTCCAGTAATTTAGCTGATCAATAGTTTGGTTATCAAAATAATCGCCATTTGCTGATTGAAAAACACCTGCCATGTTATAAATCTCATTACCAGAAACAAATTGAGCCTGAACATCCAGATCAAAGTTTTTGTATGAAAAATGGTTTCCTAAACCACCAAAGAACTTAGGGTTAGGGTCGCCTAGCTTTTGGTTTTGTGCAGCGGCATAATCATTAGTCGTTGCTGTTCTTGATGCATCAACATAATAAAGTGCATCGCCATTAGCTACATCTACACCTGCATACGCTTTCCCATAAAAGTAGCCCAATGGCTCTCCAACAGCAATTCTACCCAAAAATCTTCCTCCAGGATAAATAGGTTGGTCATCAACCAAACGTAAAACCTTATTTCTGTTAAGTGAGATATTAAAAGAGGTAGACCATTTAAACTCCCCGACAAAATTTCTGGTATTTAAGGAGAATTCAAATCCCTTGTTTTGCATATCGCCAATGTTCCTCGTAATGGATGAAAAACCATTTGTGGCGGCAATTGGTGCATTTAGCAATAAATCTGTTGTTTTCTTTTTATAATATTCAACTGTGCCTGAAATCCGGTCTGAGAATAAGCCAAAATCTAAACCTATGTTATAATTGGTTGTGTTTTCCCAGCTTAAATTTGGGTCTCCTAACTGGCTCGGACGTGTACCGCCAACGCCAGCATAATTAACACCCCGATATAAATTTCTAGAGGCAAAATCGCCAATTTCTGCATTACCCGTTAAGCCATAACTTCCTCTAAGTTTTAGTAAACTTAACCAGCTACTTGATTTTAGAAACTGTTCCTGGTTAATAATCCAGCCTGCAGAAACAGCCGGGAAGGTCCCATACCTGTTATTGACACCAAACCTCGATGATCCATCTGTTCTTATCGAAGCGCTTAATAAGTATTTCTCTTCGTATTTGTAATTTACCCTGGCCAGATAGGAAACAAAAGTGTGCCTTGTTTCTGAAGAGGTACCAGCAGAAATGATCGCTGCGCTGGCAATTTTGGTAAAATTGTCAGATGGTAATGTGGTTCCCGTTACAGATGAGAACCTGAATTTAGTATCTTGATAGGCGAAACCAGCCAACACGTTCAGGTTATGTTTTTCGTTAAAGGTTTTGGTATAATTAAGGGTATTATTCGTGTTGAAATTGATTGATTTGGCCATATAATCTGTAGAAGAACCTCCTGTGCTACCACCGTCTTGTGTTTTTGAGCCTAAAAACTGTTCTTCTTCTAAATTATTGAAATCAAAGCCGTACTCACTTCTAAAAACCAAATCTGGTGTGATTTTTAAACTTGCATAAGCATTGGCAAAAGTTCTGTAGGTGGTTGACAGATTTTTACCATTTTCATAATCGATTAAACTGTTATAATAAACGGTAGATCCATTCAGTTGACCTGATGCATCGCGCACGGGCTGAATAGGTGGCAAAGCATTTAATTGTAATGGATTAGAGAAGGCATTATCAGTAGGAATACGGTAGTTATCTACTTTAGAGATGTTAACTGATCCTCCAACATCTAAAATTTTCGAAACTGTATGGTCTAAACTTAACCGGCCACCAGTACGTACATAACGGTTGCTAACTATAATTCCATCATTATTGTTATAGTTTCCAGATAGCATAAATCTGGTTTTTGCATCACCACCATTAATATTCAAGTTGTATTGTTGGGTATGTCCTTTTCTAAAAGCTTCATTTACCCAATTGGTATTGCTGTTACCGGTCCAATCATCTGTACCCGTATAATCCTTCCACATTTCTGCTGCATTGGCATAGTCCCCATCATCATAGTTATTATATTTAAAAGACGCATCTAATAATTGACGGTATTGATCAGCATTTAAAAATTCCCCCTTTTTGGTTGGATCGCTGAAGCCAGCATAATATCCAAAATCGATATTGGTTCTTCCTTGCTTGCCTTTTTTAGTGGTAATCAGCACAACCCCGTTTGATCCTCTGGCACCATAAATTGCTGCAGATGCTGCATCTTTTAAAACCTCCATCGATTCTATATCATCAGGACTAATGGCCGCAAGCGGGTTATCGGCCTCAGTATAAGTTCCCAATGCTTCACTTACAATAGGAACGCCATCAATAACGAATAAGGGTTGATTACTTGCCGAAATGGAAGAAATACCTCTCACCCGAATTTGAAGTGCCTGACCGAGTTTACCACTACTAGAGTTGATAAATACGCCAGGTGCTTTACCTTGTAAAGCACTTTCGATGGTTGTTAAAGGTTTATCTTTTAGGTCGGCTGCAGTAACTTTCGCTATTGATCCCGTTACATCTCTTCTGTTTTGGGTACCATAACCCACCACAACCACATCAGATAAGGTATTGTTTTCCTCTTCCAGATTTACATTGATGTTTTGTCCGCTAATGGGTACCTCTTTGGTCTTAAAACCGATAAAGCTAAAAACGATTGTTTTGGCATCTTCCGAAACCGTTAATTTAAAAGCTCCGGTGGCATCGCTCTGTGTACCGGTTGATGGCGAGCCTTTTACAAATACGCTAACGCCAGGAATGGGTCCTGAGGCCGACGTTACTTTCCCGCTAATTACCTTGCCTTGTGCGAAAGCAAATGAAATTACACTGAGAGATAAAATCATACATAAGAGTAGTTTTTTCATCAAATTGTTAGTTTAGTTAATAATGTTTATTCATTCATAGAAATGATACTCTTAATGTAATTAAAAATATGTAAAAAACCATGTGTGTCAGGACAAAATGAGCCCATTGTTTGGTTTAATGTGCTTAAATCAAAACAAATAGTGGCGAAAACTGTTAATAGATATAGAAATTACATTGTTTAAATCAAAAAAAATACGAGCATGGATAAGTTAGAATTAAAAGGAAAGTGGAATGAAATAAAAGGAAAGGTTAAACAAGCTTATGCTGATTTAACTGACGATGATTTAAAACACGAAGAAGGTCAGGACGATGAATTGTTGGGGAAACTGCAACAAAAAACAGGAAAAGGAAGAGATGAGCTTGTGAAATGGATAAACTCCTTATAATATCAATTCAATAGTGGAACAGGCGGTCAAATTTTGGTCGCCTGTTTGCTTTAAAAACATTTTTATGGCCGATATAGCCCAGCGGTTTCCTCAAAATCCAATATTATCTCCAAAAGATCTCGTACCCAGCAGGGAAGGTCTGGAGATTGTATGCCTGCTCAATCCTGGCGTTTTTACATTCGAAGGGAAAATATGGCTGCTGATCCGTGTTGCCGAAAGACCAAAACAAAAGGAGGGTATAATCTCTTTTCCGGTATTGAAAGCAGGTGGTATAGAAATTATAGCTATTGAAGAAAATGATCCGGAACTCAATGCCAGCGACCCAAGGGTAATTAATTACAAAGGTGCTGATTACTTAACCACGCTTTCTCATTTAAGATTGGTTTGTAGCGATGATGGTATTCATTTTTATCAGCCAGCGGATTACCCTTTACTGCAGGGAGAGGGGGAGGATGAAACGTTTGGAATTGAGGATTGCCGTGTATCCTTAATTGGCGATACTTATTATTTAACTTTTACCGCTGTTTCGGAGCATGGAGTAGGTGTGGGGATGCGTAGCACTAAAGATTGGAAAACTTTCCAAAATCACGGCATGATTATCCCACCACATAATAAAGACTGCGCCATATTTGAAGAACGCATTAACGGTAAATTTTATGCTTTACACCGCCCCAGTAGTGTAGCTTTGGGTGGTAATTATATCTGGCTCGCCGAATCTCCCGATGGCGTGCATTGGGGCAAACACAAATGTATTATCAAAACCAGAGCTAACCTATGGGATAGTGCCCGCGTGGGCGCAGGTGCCGCACCTATAAAAACCGCAGCAGGGTGGCTGGAAATATATCACGGTGCTAACGAAAAACATCAGTATTGTTTAGGTGCATTTTTAATGGCGCTCGACGATCCATCTGAAGTACTGGCCAGAACCGAAGAACCGATTATGGTGCCAACAGCCAATTATGAATTACATGGATTCTTTGGTGAAGTGGTATTTACAAACGGGCACATTGTTAATGGAGATGAGTTAACCATTTATTATGGTGCAGCCGATGAATTTGTTTGCGGAGCTAAATTTTCGGTGAAAGGTATTTTGGATGCACTGGTTTTTTACCGCTAAGGCACGAATACACAACTTGTTTTTCTGGATCACACAACCAATGAACTAGTGAACCAATGACTAATGAACTTTTTAGCCACGGAGGCATGGGTTAACAGGGATTTTTTTGAGTCATGCAACCAATGAACTAGTAAACCAATGACTAATGAACTATCGAACTAAACAAAAAAGCGATCCCCGTTTCCGGGAATCGCTGGTCATTTTGATATTGAAGCATCAGGTTTTACCTTAAACCCTCCGCCTTCATACCCTCTACCTTTTTAATATCCAAAAATCTGCTCCAGACTTAATTTAGTTACCGGACCGAATTTTGCTAAATCAGCCATGTTGATTTTCTTTTCGGAAGCCACGATACAGTAACTGTAAGGTTTACCCGAAAGATTGGTCTGGTGGAATGATTTTACATCATTAAAAGTTAATGGTTTTAAGTTCGCATATTCATCAACTCTCGAGTCGTGATCAAAACCTAATTTTTTATCTGCCAAATAGGTATAGATAATTCCATCTTTGGTAATACGGCTGGTTTCCATACCGTTTAATGAATTTGTTTTAGATAGTGCAAATGACTTATCCGACTCAGGTAAAGTGGTTAATAACTCATTCATACCTGCAACTGCTTCGTTCATTTTGTCGGCTTGCGTACCTACATAAGCGATAATGGTATTCTCTTTCTCTTTAGTGTTAGGAGAAGAATATACCGCGAAAGTAGAATAAGCCAGTGCTTTAGATTCGCGAATGGTTTGGAATACCACAGAACCCATGCCGCCTCCAAAATAGTTGTTAAATAAGGCAATTTTTGCAGCATTGGCTGGATCGTAAAGGCCGGCATTTCGTACCCAACGGATTTCGGCCTGTACCATATCGTAATCGGCAAAGTAAACTTTGTTCGAATCGGTTTTGGTGTACACAAACTTCTTAATTGGTGCAGCATCATTAAATTCTTTTGCCAATGGATGTGCTTTTACAATATCAGCAGAGAAGGCTGCTAAAGTTTTAGGACCATAGTAAGTAATGGTGTGTTTGTAATTGGTCAGGTTATGTAAGATGTAGATCAAATCTGCAGATTTCATATTTTTGATCTCATCGTTAGTTAATCCATAATTGAAAGGATTATCTGCGCCATATTGTGCATAACTCATTAAGCCGCCAAGAATTGACGATTTATTCAGTTTTGCGTTATCTCTCGATTTTAACAAACGACCTTTTAAATCTTCCAAGGCTTTTTCGTTTGGTTTGCAGTGAGCCAGTACATCTTCTACCAGGGCTACTGCTTTATCAAAATTTTCTTGTAAACCGCTAATTGAAACGGTAGTTACATCGGTGCCAACATTTATGCTATAGCTACAGGCAATGTTGTAAAATGCTTTACTAATATCCTCAGCCGAATATTTATCGGTACTTAAGAACGCTAAATATTGAGCAGCATAAGGCAATAACTTATAGTTGTAAGAACCCATATCAAAACGGTAACTCATACGGAAAATTCCGTTTTCGGTGTTTTGAACGGCAATTACATCAGCAATACCTGCTTTACCAAAATTAAGGTCTTTGGTATAATCTAAAAATTTAGGTGCTATAGGTTTTACCGGAGCAGCAATAATATTTTTGGTGAATGGAGAAACCTCATTAACATTGGTTTTTACCGCAGTAATGGCTGGTTTTTCTACTTTAATAATGCTCTTGTCTTCGCCTTTATGTTTTAAGATAGAAACATAATTATTGATGAAAAACTTGTTGGCAAAGTCTACAATTTCCTTTTTGGTTACTTTGGCCATTGCATCGGTTGAGGCCAGGGTTTTATCCCATTCGGTACCGCGATTTTGGATAAAGGCGTTCATGGCGAAATCTGCACGAACATCATTATTGTCGAAGCTTTGAAGTTCGGCCAGTTTAATGTTAGAAACCGTGGCTTTAATCAGGCTTTCGTCGAATTCACCCTTTTTAAGCAATTCTACCTGCTCCAATAATAATTTTTGGGCATCTTCTAAACTTTGTCCGGCTTTAGGTGAGCCTGATAAAATGAAAATTCCGTAATCTTTCATCGAGTTATAACCAGCACTGGCCCTCAACATTTTTTGTTGTTTATTGATGTTGATATCCATTAAACCTGCTTTGCCGTTGGCTAAAATGCTGCCGATTAAATCCAGTAATAAACTTTGGTGCGTATTTTGGGCGAAACCCCTGTAAGCAACATATAAGTTTTCAGCACTTGGACCGTAAATGTCAACCGTTTGAACCTGTGTTAATGGTTTTTCTGGTGCCGGATTGTATAGAGAAAATGGTTTTGGAACCATGTAGGCAAAATCTTTGTCGATTTTTTTAATTAAATCATCATAATTAATATCGCCACTCATAATTAAGGCCATATTATTAGGCACATAATATTTGTTGTAATATTTTCTGATTTCGATTAACGACGGATTTTTTAAATGCTCGATCGTACCAATGGTGGTTTGCTGTCCGTAGTTATGCGTTGGAAACAAAGCATACAACATTTTCTCATACATTTTACGGCCATCATTGTCCATACCAATGTTTTTCTCTTCGTAAACTGCTTCTAACTCCGTATGGAAGATGCGGAAAACAGGGGCACGGAAACGTTCTGCCTGTACAGCCAAAAATTTATCAATGGCATTTGATGGCAGGTCTTCTTCATAAACCGTTTCTTCTACCGAAGTGTGGGCGTTGGTAGAATTACTTCCGATCGATTTCATCATTTTATCGTACTCATTTGCGATAGAATAATTAGAAGCTTCGCCCGAAGTTTTATCAATTTCCTTATAAATCTCTTTACGTTTAGCCGGATCGGTAGTTTTGTTGTAGGTTTCGTAAAGGGCTTCAATCTTATCTAAAAGTGGTTTTTCTTTGGCATAATTCAGTGTTCCGAATTTATCCGTTCCTTTAAACAAAAGGTGCTCTAAGTAATGTGCCAAACCGGTATTGGTACGCGGATCGGTATTACTGCCCGCTCTTACCGCCATTTTGTAGGTAATATTAGGCTCTTTGTTATTTTGAGATAAAATTACTGTCAAACCGTTTTTTAAAGTATAAAAACGTGTTTTGGTCGGATCGTTGGTTACATACTTGTAGGCAAAGCCACCAGATGTTCCTGTTTTCCATTGGTAGGTTGTTTGCGCCTTCGCTAAAGAACCCGTAATTAGAAAACAAGCCAAAGTAAATAGTTTGAATTTCATTGAATTGGTTTTGGTTTATGATTATGAATGCGTACCTGTTGGTTTAAGTGTGATCTCAAATACAGCCTTCATTTTTAATAAGTTATTTATTCAAATATATATGCTTTCTCGCAGGGAATGAAATAATTTTGATTTCAAAACTAAAAATCTAGGAATAAATGATTTTTGCATATAAACCATGCTTTATTGTGCCTTGAATTTATAATCTGTATTTTTACCGGCATGACAAAGCAGGGCACAAAACCAAATATTTTAGTTGTAAATGATGATGGCATTACAGCTACGGGCATCAAAAATTTAATGGAGGTAATGCAGGAACTGGGCAATGTGGTGGTGGTTGCACCAGATAGCCCGCAAAGCGGAATGGGACATGCCATTACCATAGGTAAACCAATCCGTTTTGATAAGGTTGATCTTTATGCAGGTGTAGAAATGTATAAATGCAGCGGAACCCCGGTTGATTGCGTTAAAATTGCTGTAAATAAAATTTTTAAAGGTAAAAAACCTGATTTGTGCGTGTCGGGTATTAACCACGGACTAAATAACTCGATTAATGTACTCTATTCAGGTACCATGTCGGCCGCAGTAGAAGGCGCCATAGAAAAAATTCCATCTATTGGTTTCTCTTTAGACGATTTTGCAGCCGATGCCGATTTTAGTCATACCAAAAAATATATTAAAAACATCTGTGAGCAGGTTTTAGCCAATGGTTTACCAGAGGGAACCCTTTTAAATGTGAATTTCCCGAAGGGCGATCAGCTGAAAGGTGTTAAGGTTTGCCGTCAGGCTAATGCCAAGTGGATGGAAGAATTTGATGAAAGAACGGATCCTTACAAACGTCCTTACTATTGGTTAACGGGTGTTTTCGAAAATTTCGATAAAGGAGAAGATACCGATGTTTGGGCTTTGGAACACCATTATGTTTCTATCGTTCCGGTTCAGTTTGATCTAACCGCGCATCACGCTATACAAACCTTAAACAGCTGGGATTTTATAGGGAACAAGGATTCGAAGCCTGCTGGTGCTAAAGTTTCAGCGCCTGATGGCATTAATTTAGGTTAAGCAATACCCTTATGATTGATCAGTTAAAAAGATTAAATAATTCGGTATGGATGGGTTTGGGCATTGGTTTACTTGTGCCGACAATATTTTGTTCTATGGCCTGGTATATCATTCACCATGTGGCTTCGCTTGCTAAAGCAGATCTGTTATACATTGGTGGTATTGCTATAAATGCTTATACCATGCAATACTTTTTTAAATACAATAAAGAAAATATCGGCAGAGGTATATTGGCTGCAACGTTTTTGTGCGCTTTTGTATTTTTTGCCTATAAAGTTTTTTAAAGATGGAAAATGGAACATGTAATAAGGATGACGGGGATTTTACCTGCATCTGCCATTGTCCATCTTCCATTTTACCTCATACATCATCCACAACATGAAATACTACCTCGTAGCCGGAGAAGCCTCAGGCGATTTACATGGCGCCAACTTAATGAAAGCCTTAAAAGCGGAGGATGGCGAAGCTGTGTTCAGGTATTTCGGGGGCGATAAAATGGAAGCCGAAGGTGGAATGCTGGTTAAACACTATGCCGATATGGCTTTTATGGGTTTTACCGAGGTGATCTTAAATTTACGAACCATTTTCAGAAATCTTAAGGCCTGTAAGGATGATATTTTAAAATGGAAGCCTGATGTGCTGATCCTGATTGATTTTCCGGGTTTTAATTTAAAAATTGCGGAGTTTGCAAAAGCAAACGGTATAAAAGTATGTTATTATATTTCGCCTAAAGTTTGGGCCTGGAACCAGAAACGGGTACTGAAGATTAAAAAGGTGGTCGATCATATGTTCTGTATATTGCCTTTTGAAGTAGATTTCTACCAAGAGTGGGGCATGAAGGTGGATTATGTTGGCAATCCGTTATTAGACGAAATCGCGCAGTTTACACCTGATCCGGATTTTCGTGAAAACCATCAGTTGGGAGATGGAAAAATTATTGCCTTATTACCCGGCAGTCGCAAACAGGAAATAGAGCGTTTATTGCCGGTGATGTTAAGCATTACGGAAAGTTATCCCGATTTTGTATTTGCCATTGCTGCTGCACCAACCTTTACCGAAAGTTACTATCATCAGTTTACAGGAGACAAAAAAGTTCACCTGCTTTTTAACAATACCTATAATTTATTGCACCATGCCCATGCTGCAATTGTAGCTTCCGGAACAGCTACCTTAGAAACCGCTTTGTTTAAAGTTCCGCAGGTGGTGGTTTATAAGGGCGGGACCATTTCAATTGCCATTGCCAGAATGTTAGTAAAAATTAAATTCATTTCGCTCGTTAACCTGATTGTAAACAAGAAAATTGTAACCGAACTTATCCAGGAAGATTGTAACACCCAAAAAGTAAACGGAGAACTTAAAATGATCCTGGAAGGGGCTGGCCGGAACGAGATGTTAAAACATTACGACGAGCTGCTTTTACTGATGGGGAAACCAGGTGCTTCGGCAAAAACGGCCAGGTTAATTACGACGTATTTACACTCAATAATTCGTTAGGGTAAAGTGGTTTAATGAAGAACTTACTGTTACATGCAGGATATTAATTTTGATACAAAAAGGCGCCTTACCGGCGTCTTTTGTTGTTTTAAGCTTTCCTGTTTACATTGTGACATCCTTTAACAGGCGTTTCTAAAACGATTAACATAAAAAATGTTAAATTGCGTCTTTATAACGGACAAAAATTTAAAAGCTGCAATTTTTATTTAGCTTTGAATCGATTAACTTAAAAGAATCCAACCAAATGAAATCGCTTTCTATCAAAGATATAGCCGTAAAAGCAAATGTATCCATTACCACAGTTTCGTTCATTATTAACGGTAAAGCAAAAGAGAAATCGATAAGCGAAGCAGTAATAGAGAAGGTGGAGAAAATTATCGAAGAAAGCGGTTATAAGCCTAATCAGATTGCCAGAAGTTTAAGAACCGGTAACTCCAATATCATCGGTTTAATTATCGAAGATATTTCCAATTCATTCTTTTCCAGGATTGCCAGGTTAATCGAAGATAAAGCCTATAAAAAAGGCTATAAAATTATTTATTCCAGTACAGAGAATAGCATCGACAAGGCGAAAGAGCTGATCAACATGTTCAAATCGCGAAAAGTTGATGCCTATATCATCTCTCCAATCAAGGGAATAGAAGAAGATATACAAATGCTGCTGGACGATGGAAATCCGGTAATACTCTTCGACAGGAATTTGCAGGATATTAATACCAGTTATGTTGGAGCAGATCATTTTAATGCCTCATATCAATCCATCCAGAGTTTTATCGATCAGGGTAAAAAGAACATCGCCCTGGTTACCACTGATATCAATGTGCAACAAATTATAGAGCGATACGATGGTTATAAAAAAGCCTTGGAAGATAATGGAATCAAATATGACGACAAGCTGGTTTTAAAGATCCATTTTAATCAGGAAGAAAGCGAAACCATTGCGCAGATTCAAGAGTTACTTCAGCAAAAACAAATAGATGCCGTGCTTTTTGCGACCAATTATCTGGCCATTAGCGGCTTAAAGGCGCTTAAACAAATCAATAAAAAAGTAGGGGATGATTTCGGAGTGATTGCATATGATGATCATGAAGCATTCGAACTGCATACCCCACGTATTTCGGCTATCCAGCAACCCCTGGAGGAAATAGCCGAAACCATCATCAAACTCATTTTAAGCCGGCTTTCTTCAAAAGGTAAACTGCCTGCAGAAGAGGTCATTATCCCCGCTCGCTTAGTCATTAGAGACTAAAAAAAATTGACCTTCGTTCAATTGTAATATTTTTTTTACTTACTAAAACGTTTTATTATAATTTAAAATACCTATAATTGATTTGCTAAAACGTTTTAGCATAACCAAGTCGTTTTTATGAGAATTACAGCATCCCCTTCTGAAATTTAACAGCTCCATAAGACTGCAGAGATAGACTTGATGCTTGAAGTTCGTTTCTGCTATTGCCAATCAAAATTTTAAATCAATAAAGCACTCGAAAATGTCAGGCAAGTAATCCAGTCTGGTCATTTCCATCACAGATAAAATATTACCAGGAAATCAAATAACTAATCATTTATAATTTAACAAAACCGTTAATGAAAATTAATTTACTTAAAATTACGGGGCTGTCTGCTGCAATTGTGTTGCTAAATAGCCCGGCGTTTTCAATGAATTCGGAGTGGGAAGGCACACGGAGGTTCTTGAATATGAACATGCTCAATGGGCGGGTTCAGGCGCAAAAAAATGTTACCGGAACAGTGGTCGACGATAGTGGCCTGCCAGTTCCGGGTGCAGGTATTAAAAATCAAAGCACCGGTAAAACCACCGTTACCGATGCTAACGGAAAATTTGCTATCGAGGCCAGCGAAGGGCAGGTGCTCCGTTTTACCTACATTGGTTACGATACACAAGATATAACTGTTGGCCAATCTGCAGTTGTTAATGTTAAATTTGCAGTTTCAAAAAATACGAATTTAAAGGAAGTAACGGTTGTTGCTGTTGGTTATGGTACACAGGGTATCAAAGAAACCACTTCAGCTGTAGGCCATGCCGGTGTTGAAGACTTCAGGCAAAGTGGCTCCAGAAATCCGCTGGATCTGATCCAGGGTAAAATTGCTGGTTTAAACTTAACCAGACCAGGCGGTAGTAACCCTAATAGTGGTGTTTCTGTGCAGCTGAGGGGATCTGTAACCGTAACCGGTAGCCGTAGTCCTTTATTTGTAATTGATGGAATACCTGGTGGTAACCCTGATTTATTGCAACAGGACGATATTGCTTCGATCGATGTGTTGAAAGATGGTTCGGGAGCGGCAATATATGGTACCAGTGCCAATGCGGGTGTAATTTTAATTACGACCAAAAAAGGTAAAGCAGGACCAGGCGTGTTCGAATATTCTAGCTATTTGAGAAAGGAATATCTGCAAAACCGTCCGGATTATTTAACTGCTGATGAGTATCGTGATAAAATTGCATCAGGACAGATTAAACAACAGAACTTTGGTAATTCAACCGACTTTTATAACGATTTAATCAATCACGATAATCTTTCGCAGAATCACAACCTTTCTTTCAGTGGTGGAACTGATAAAACAAACTACAGAGCGAGTTTAAACTATCGCGATTTAGAAGGTATTTCTAAAGAAAATGGTAGAGAGGAATATACCTTAAGGTTAAATGTAAACCAAAAAGGATTGGATGACCGCTTGAACATTCAAATGAACTTAGTTACCAATTTTAACAGAGCCAATTTATTGGGTGGCGGCGGCTGGGAAAGTGAATCGGCAAAAAATCCTACACTTTCTAATTTTAACTCCGATGGTTCATACCGTTTTGATTTAACAAGTACCAACGAGTATGCGCGTTTATTTCAGGAAACCTATTACAGAAAGCAGCAAACAACATCAGGTGATGTAAAGGCTGATTTAGATATTATTAAAGGGTTAAAGGCTTCAATTTTTGGTTCGGTAGTGCGAAATTCATACCTGGATGGTCAGTACCGTCTAAAAGCAAGTGAAAACTCTGTCGAAAATACCGATTTCCCTGGCGGTGGTTATGCTTACAAAGGAGATTTTCTTTCACAGGCATACGCCCTTGAACCTACCTTAAATTATAATAATACATTTGCTCAAAAACATAATATTACGGCATTGGCAGGTTATAGCTACCGTTATTATATGGAAGAGAACTCAAACCTGTCTAACCGTGGGTTCATTAACGATCTTTTCCATGAGGATAATATATCACAGGGAGCAGCATTGGGCGTTGGTAAAGCTACAATGGCCAGCGGTAAAAACGATAATACTTTAATTGCATTCTTCGGAAGGGTAAACTATGCTTTCGATAACAAATACCTGGTTCAGTTTATCTTAAGAAGAGAAGGTTCATCAAGGTTCGGTGCGAATAACAAATGGGGTAACTTCCCTGCGGTTTCTGCCGGATGGAATATTACTGAAGAGGGTTTCATGAAAAATGTTCCTTTTGTTAACTACCTGAAATTGAGGGCTGGTTACGGGGTTACCGGTAATGCACCTACTGTAAATAACGTATCACGCGTTACGCTTGGCGGTGGTGGTAAATACCTGTATCCTGATGGTAACTATTACGAAACTTACGGACCAGATAGAAACCCAAATCCAAATTTAAGATGGGAACGTAAACAAGAGGCAAACATCGGTTTAGATTTTACCTTGCTTAACAGCCGTTTAACAGGTTCGATTGATGTATTTAAAAGAACAACAAAAGATCTTTTGGATAGCTATACAACACCTCAGCCGCCATACGTTCGCGATAATCTGCAAACCAATGTTGGTCAGATCTCGTCTAAAGGTATAGAGTTGGGCTTAAGTTACATGGTAATTAAAAACGATAACTTTAGCTGGAACATGGATGCTACGGCCAGTACCTTAAGCAACAAGCTGGATAGCTACTCGAATGATGTATTTAAAGTTAAATTTATCACCCGGGGTGGAATTGGCGGTGCAGGAGATTTAGGTGATGCCTTTACTATATTTGAAGGTGGTAAAATCGGCGAATTCTTTGGTAAAAGGTTTGCTGGTTTCACACCAGAGGGTAAATGGTTATTCTATAACAGAAACGGCGAAAAGGTTTTAAACGGCCAGATCAATACCTCACGTAACGATTTAAATGCAACAGATTTAGCCGTTATCGGTAACGCCATTCCTAAATACTACGCTTCGTGGACAAACAGTTTTACCTATAAGAATTTCGACCTTCGTATATTTTTAAGGGGTAAATTTGGTTTCGATGTATTAAACACAACGGCATTAACTTACGCCAACAAAACCTGGTCTGGTAATTTATTGAGAAGCACTTTTGATAAATATAAAGACATCAATGATACCTATATGTATTCTGATTACTATTTAGAAAGCGGAAGCTTTGTAAAACTTGATGAGGTTACTTTAGGCTACAATTTTAAATTTAAGAATAAGTACATCCGCAAGCTGCGCCTTTATGCAACCGGTCAAAATCTTGGAACCATTACGGGTTACACCGGAAACGACCCTGATTTTGTACAGGATAATGGTATCGGAAACGAAATTGATGGTAAGAGTTTAGGTATTGATACCAGAGGTCCATACCCAAGTACCAGATCATTTGTTGTCGGATTAAATGTTGGATTCTAAGAACTTAAAAATGAAAAATAAATCAATCATATATGGCGTACTTGCCGGTGTATTAAGTATTACAAGTGCTTGTACCAAGCTTGATGAAAACGCATACGATCAGTTATTAACTGATAATTTTTATAACAATAAAACAGAGGTATTATCGGCTGTATTAAGACCATATACGCATGCTAATGCGTGGGTTACCCCATCTGGTCAGGATGGTTGGTGGCGCCTTGCCGAATTATCTGGTGATCAGCTGGCCTGGCCGACTAAAGGTCGCCATGGTGAAGATGGAGGTAAATGGAAAAGATTACATTACCACACCTGGACCGTTGATGAGGGTGGAATTAACCAGGCATGGGTATTAATGAACTGGGGTATGGGATTATGTAATGACCCGATTGAGAATATCGAAAAAAGAGATATCGGGCAGATGGGCATTACCCAGGTTGAAAAAGACGCTTATATTGCTGAATTAAAACTGCTAAGGGCTTTCCATTATCTTAAATTAATGGATTTATTTGGAAATATCCCTGTAGTAACTAAGGTTGGAACTCCTGAAAGACCTGAAACCATGCCGAGAAAAGAAGTATTCAACTTTATCGAGTCGGAGATTAAAACCAATATCGATAAAGCACCGAAGCTTTCGCGTGCAATGGTGGGTAGGATAAGCCAGGCTGCGGGTTATGCCATGTTGGTAGAACTTTATTTAAATGCAGAGGTATGGACGGGGACTCCACGTTGGGATGATTGTATTGCAGCAGCAAATAAACTAATCTCGGGCGAAGCAGGAGCACAGAACGGTGTTATGGCGCTTGATCCTAACATTACCGATCAGTTTAAAACCACAAACGATTTGTCTAAAGAGGTTATTTTCTCTATTGCCTATAATTATTCAATAGCCAATTTCCAACCATCCTGGCCGGGAGAATTCTATCACTTCAAACAACAGCAGATTTATGGTGGTGGCAGAAACGGTAACGACGGAATTGTATTAATTCCAGGTGTTTTTACCACTTATGAAGACGCTGACTTGAGAAAAAGAGGATGGCTTTTAGAAGGTCCTATGTTCCAGTTTGTTGCCCCAACCCAACCGGTACTGGCATCTGAAGAATATAATGGATCGCAATTGGTATTTGTTGATAATATCAGGAAAAACAAAACGGGTTCTACGGTAACCAACATGAGCGAAGGCGAAGAAAATTCTGGTGTGCGTTTTAACAAATATAAGTTAGGTAACCAGTTCCCTGGCCCGGGTGGAGTTCCGCCTGTTGATGTGAACTACAACAATGGCGACTGGAATATTTATCGTTTAACCATGATTTATTTTGCTAAAGCAGAAGCAATTATGCGTAAAAATGGAGGCGTAGCTACAGCAGAGGCTGTTCAATTAATCAACGATTGTAAAAAACGTGCCTTTAGTGATGCAGATTTTGCTACCCGTGCCTACACGACAACAAGTTTAACTTTAGATGAACTTTTGGCTGAAAGAGGAAGAGAGTTTATCTTCGAAGGTATGAGAAGAGACGATTTAATCCGTTTTGGTAAATTTGCAACAGCTAGCTGGTGGGATCATACTCCATCAACTGGAACCAAGGCGCTTTATCCAATTCCTTTAAGACAATTAACACTTAATACCAACCTAAAACAAAATCCAGGTTATTAATAAAAGTAAAAAGGTGCTCAATTTTGAGCACCTTTTTTGTAACCTATATGTTACGATTTGGAGAGATGAAAAATGTATATTTTTTTACTAATATTGATACTAGTAAAACGTTTTACTTTGTTCAGCCTTTTACAAACAAAAATCCAATTTAAACCAGCATTATCTTTCGCAGCTTATTCAGCCCTGGCATAAGGTATTTGGCAGATAAATTGGTAAAACGTTTTATCAACTACAATGAAACCAAATATTAATTTATGAGAAAACTTTCCTTAGCAGCACTTTGTCTTTTTTTTAATTTAATTGTAAAAGCTCAAGATAAAGCACCCGCTTATCCATTAATTACACATGATGCTTATTTCAGTATTTGGTCTTTTGGCGATGGGCTTAACCAATCGGTAACTAAACATTGGACAGGCAAAGAGCAATCGTTACTGGGTGTTATTAAAGTAGATGGGAAGTTTTACCGGTTTTTAGGCGAAGAAAGCAAAACCTTTACAGAAATACTTCCAGCTGCTGATGTTTTAAAATATCAGGCCAGTTACAGTTTCGATAAACCTGAAGCAGGTTGGGAAAATAATAGTTACAACGATAACGCTTGGAAAAAAGCCGATGCCCCTTTTGGAGATGATCATTCTGCCAAAACTAAATGGAATAGCGATGACCTGTATTTCAGAAGAACCTTCGATATCACCCATGTATCGGCCACAAAAAAATACCTTAAACTCAATCACGATGACAATGTAATTGTTTATTTAAATGGTAAAGTCATTTACAAAAAAAATGGATGGGTTTCTGATTATATATACTTACCCATTGAAGATGGTATCTTAAAAACAGGGAAAAATGTATTGGCCATCCATTGCAAAAATACCGCTGGCGGGAGGCATTTAGATGCCGGGATTGTAGAAGAAGATATAGATCATGTTAAAATTCCGCCCGCAACCCAAACCAATGTGTCCATCGAAGCTACTACAACCAAATATACTTTTAGCTGTGGCAGTGTAGAACTTCAGGTAAGTTTTACCTCTCCGCTATTACTCAACGATATTAAATTAACCGCAAGGCCAATCAGTTATATCAATTATACCGTAAAATCTACTGATACCAGAACGCACAGTGTAGATCTTTTCTTTGGAGCATCATCAAACCTGGCCGTAAATACACCAAACCAAAGTGTATCGGCCTGGAAGAGTACGAAAAACAACCTCTCTATCTTAAAAACAGGAACGGTAGAGCAGCCGGTGTTAAAGAAAAGGGGAGATGATCTGCGTATCGATTGGGGTTATTTATACGTGGCCGTTCCTGCCAGGTTTAATGCGACTCAATTTATAGCTACGCAGAACGAAAGCTTAAAAGGTTTTATCGGTTCCAAATATCCAACATCAACACAGGTTTTAAATTCGAAAAACCTAAACCTAAGCAGTATCATTCCTTTTGGTTCGGTTTCTTCAAGCCCGGTAGATAAATATATGATGGTGGGTTACGATGACCTAAAATCGGTTGAATATTTTGGCGAAAAGCTGCAACCCGTTTGGAGGCTTTCGGGTAGCCAGCAGTTTGAAGATCAACTGGCAGAGGCCAATGCCCAATATCCTTCGTTAAAAACCAGCTGTGCCACTTTTGATGCTAAACTATATGCCGACGCAGAAAAAGCAGGAGGAAAAGAATATGCTGATATGTGTAAACTGGCTTATAGACAAGCTATCGCGGCGCACAAAATCGTATATGCCCCAAATGGTGATATCCTGTTCTTATCGAAAGAAAATTTTAGCAATGGCTCAATCAATACAGTGGATGTAACTTATCCTTCAGCACCACAATTTTTAGTTTACAATCCCGAATTGTTAAAAGGCATGTTAAATGGTATTTTCTACTATTCAGAAAGTGGAAAATGGAAGAAACCTTTCGCTGCACACGATTTAGGTACTTATCCTTTAGCAAACGGCCAAACCTATGGCGAAGACATGCCTGTAGAAGAGGCTGGCAATATGATCATCTTAACCGCGGCCATTGCCAGGGCAGAAGGAAATGCAAAATATGCCGCGAAACATTGGGAAGTAATGTCGGTATGGGCAAACTACCTGCTAAGAGAAGGTTTCGATCCGGCCAATCAATTGTGTACCGACGATTTTGCCGGACATTTAGCCAGAAATTCGAATTTATCGGTCAAAGCCATCGTAGCTTTAGGTGCATATGCGCAAATGGCGCAATCGTTAGGCAAGGCCGATGTGGCTACAAAATACCGAACCGCTGCTTTACAAATGGCCCAAAACTGGATGAAACTTGCTGATGATGGCGATCATTATGCCTTAACTTTTAACAACAAGAATACCTGGAGCCAGAAATATAATTTGGTTTGGGATAAACTTTTAAAACTCGATCTGTTCCCGAAAGCGCTTTATAAAAAGGAGATTAACTTTTATTTAACCAAACAAAAAGATTTCGGATTACCATTGGATAGCCGCAGAACTTATACCAAGTCTGACTGGATTATGTGGACTGCTACTTTGGCCGATAATGATGCAGATTTTCAAAAATTTATAACTCCGATTTATCGTTTTGCGACTGAAACAGAAAGTAAAGTGCCACTGAGCGACTGGCATGAAACCACCAATGGGAAAATGACTGGCTTTCAGGCGAGAAGTGTTGTTGGCGGTTATTTCATCAAAATGTTAGCCGATAAATGGAATATTAAATAATCATATAAATCAGCATTTGCAGGCCTGTAACTGCGCCAACAAATGCCGTTTTTTTAAAATATACAGTCTGGTTTTGGTTATATCAGCTGGAAAGAATAAACACAAACAAATGAAACTTAAATTAATCGCATCCGTTTTATGCTGCCTGGTTACCCAAAACTTACGGGCGCAGCAGAAAGATTGGGTTCACTACGTTAACACCCTTCAGGGTACAAATTCTAAGCACGAACTCACCCGAGGGAATACTTACCCAACAACTGCGCTGCCATTTGGCATGCACACCTGGACACCCCAAACGGGTAGAAATGGTGATGGCTGGAAATATCAATACTTTAAAGACAAAATCAGGGGCTTTCAGCAAGCGCACCAATGCAGTTCGTGGACGAGAGATTATGCGGTATTTTCTTTAATGCCGATGGTTGACGAACTGATTGTAAATGAAGATAAACGCGAGGCTAAATTTAGCCATCAGGATGAGATTGCTAAACCAAACTATTATAAAGTAACATTCGAAAATGATATCACCACCGAGATTTCACCATCAGAACGTGGCGCGCACCTCAGGTTCAGTTATCCAAAAGGCAAAAGGAGCTTTTTAATTTTAGACGGATACAACAGGTTAAGTGGTGTACAGATCTATCCTAAAGAAAATAAAATCACTGGCTGGGTAAATAACGGTGAAGGTTTTAAAAGAGGTTGGAAAAGTTATTTTGTAATCCGGTTCGATCAACCCATTAAATCTTACGGCACCTGGGAAAACAAAGGTAATACCATTACAAAAGATTCCATTTCAGCTGAAGGATTGGGTAAAGGTGCATTTGTACAGTTCGAATCTGGTGCAAAAGTGCAGGTGAAAACCGCTTCATCTTATATCAGTTTACAACAGGCCGAACTGAATTTAAAAAGAGAACTCGGCAATGATCAGACTTTAGAAGATACTAAAGCCAATGCCGCTGCGGTATGGAATAAATCGCTTGGTAAGATAGAAGTAGAAGGCGGATCGAAAGCCGATATGGAAACTTTTTATTCTTGCTTTTTTAGGGCAAGCCTGTTCTCCAGAAAGTTTTATGAAATAAATGAAGCCGGAAAACCTTATTATTTTAGTCCATATGATGGTAAAGTTCATGATGGATATATGTTTACCGATACAGGTTTCTGGGATACTTTCCGGGCGCAATTTCCACTAAACACACTGGTGCAGCCAGAAATGCACGGTCGTTATATGCAAGCCATGCTCGATGCTTATGAGCAATGTGGCTGGTTGCCGTCCTGGTCTTTCCCGAGCGAAGCAGGAAGCATGATTGGTAACCATGCCATTTCGTTGCTAACTGATGCCTGGGCAAAAGGAATCAGAACATTCGATCCGAAAAAGGCACTGGACGCTTATTATCATGAAGCGATGAACAAAGGACCCTGGGGGCCGGCAAATGGTAGGGATGGCGTAACCGAGTACAATCAATTGGGTTATGTTCCCTATCCAAAATACAGGGAAGCTACTGCTAAAACATTAGAATATGCTTATGATGATTTTTGCGCTTACTATTTGGCTAAAATGATCGGCGATAAACATTATATGGAGGTTTTTGAGAAACCGATGTTCAATTATAAAAATGTTTACGATGCTTCTACACGTTTTATGAGAGGGAGGAATGCCGCAGGAAAATGGTCGCCAAATTTCGACCCAACCGAGTGGGGTGGCCCCTTTACCGAAGGAAATGCATGGCACTGGCAATGGTCGGTTTTTCAAGATACCAGGGGTTTAATTAATTTGATGGGAGGGAACAACAATTTCATCGCCAAGCTCGATTCTGTTTTCAGCGAACCCAATAAAGTAAATGTAGGTTCGTATGGTGGCATGATTCACGAAATGACCGAAATGGTGATGGCCAACATGGGGCAATATGCACATGGAAATCAACCCATACAACATATGGTTTATTTATATAATTATGCCAACCAACCCTGGAAAGCACAGTTTTATGCCCGTGAGGTGATGCATAAACTGTACGATGCGACAGAAAATGGTTATCCGGGAGATGAAGACCAGGGACAAACCTCTTCGTGGTATGTGTTAAGTGCATTAGGGTTTTATAGCGTAACACCAGGAACAGGGGAGTACGTTTTAGGAAGCCCCATGTTTAAAAAAACGACCATTAATTTAGAAAATGGCAAAAAATTCGTCATTGAGGCGCCTGCCAATAATGTTGCCAATGTTTATATCAAATCGGCAAGCTTAAATGGTAAAAATTATACCAAAAATTTTATAAACCATAGCGATTTATTAAAAGGTGGGGTGTTAAAATTAGAGATGAATGTTAAACCTTCGTTAAATAGAGGGTTATTAGAAGAAGATAAGCCATTTTCAATCAGTAAATAAAGATTGAATTGCTACTTTTGGCGAATTAATTCAGATTAATAAAGAATAGATAACAGAAATATATATAGAATGGAAAAGCCTGTTGCATTAGGTGTAGATATTGGCGGCTCGCATATTACGGCCGCATTGGTGGATTTAGAAACAAGAACTTTGGTGAAAGATTCTATCAAACGTAGCCCTGTGAATTCGCAGGAGAGTAAGGAAGTGATTTTATCGGCATGGTGCGATATCATCAATAAGGCTTTTAAAAATATTAAAAATGGTGCCCGGAACGTTGGGATTGCTATGCCAGGTCCTTTTAATTATAGCGAAGGTATTTCATTAATTAAAGATCAAGAAAAGTTTAAATCACTTTACCAGATCAATGTAAAAGAAGAATTGTCTGAAAGATTGGATATCCCGGCAGAAAATATTCACTTTATAAACGATGCTGCAGGTTTTTTACAAGGTGAGGTTTTTGCCGGCGCTGCCAAAGGAAATGCCAGTGTATTGGGGCTCACGCTTGGTACCGGGCTGGGTTCATCGCTTTGCCTCAATTATAAAGCCTTTGATGCTGACCTCTGGAACTCAGAATTTTTAGACGGAATTGCAGAAGATTACTTATCTACGCGCTGGTTCGTAAAACGTTTTGACCAACTTAGCGGAAAAGTAGTTGCAGGCGTTAAAGAGCTGGTAGAAATTGTAGATACCGATCATCATGCAACCATGGTTTTTATGGAATTCGGTTATAACCTGGCGCAGTTTTTAATCCCAGTTATTAAGCAGCATAAAATTGATACGGTGATCGTTGGCGGTAATATTGCGCAATCGTTTAGTGCTTTTGCACCTGAATTAATTGCAACACTTAAAGGTAATGGGGTTGAAACAGAAATTAAAATCTCAGAACTGAAAGAACATGCTGCATTAATTGGTGCGGCTAGCTGTTGTGATTTAAGTTTGACCTAAAATTAGGCTTTAACAGCCCTAATCTCATTGTTTGGAATGGATTATTTAAGAAAAAACTGCAGAACTGTAATTTAATCAATTAATTCTGCAGTTTTTTGCTCCTTAACACAAGGCGACACTATTTTATGTCTCCTTTTTTGTGTGTATCTCATTTGTTTTTAGTGTAATTAGCTTTATTTTGGTTTATTTCTTCAAAAAAATCGAAATAAATTTTTCGTTTGCAATAATATTCTTATAATTGTTTAATAAAACGTTTTAGCTAATTAATAAACTAACTTTAGCCACATCCCATTTTTTAATATATCAGGAAAAGTTTTAATCTAATGATTGAGGCTTTTTTTTGAAACAAATTACTAAAACGTTTTAGTTTGATAAAAAAAAATAACTATTCACTAATCATAAACCCAAAGAGATCAATATGAACTAAAAATTTACACCTATTCAAAAATACCATTCCGTTCCCAGCGGATAACAAACCAAACAAAAACTCAAACGATGAACAAAAAATTTACCAATTTAATTAAGCGAAAGCTTTTATTGAAAGGCTGTGCGCTTAAAATGACCACAGCATTATTAATGGTGGGCAACTGCTATGATGCATCTGCTTCAGCAATTACCCTCCATTCAAACGAATATTCAGAAAATAGTAGTGTCGCTTCTGGCGTGCAGAAAGACATTGTAATCAGAGGTATAGTTAAAGATGAAACAGGTGCCGCACTTCCAGGTGCTGGTGTAAAAGTTAAAGGCACATCAATATCGGCTTCCGCTGATGTAAATGGTGCTTTTAGCATTACCGTTCCTGATCAGAACTCCGTATTAATTTTCTCTTATGTTGGTTACGAACTATTAGAAATACCTGTTGGTACACAGACAAGCATTATTGTTAACTTAAAACCAACAGGAAATGATTTACAGGAGGTAGCAATTGTTGCTTTCGGTACGCAAAAGAAAGAAAGTTTAGTTGGCGCACAGTCATCAGTTAAGGCATCTGACTTACGACAGCCCGTAGCCAACATCAGTTCTATGTTAGCAGGCCGACTTCCGGGAGTTGTAGCCGTAAATAGAAACGGTGAGCCTGGATCTACGAATGCTGATATCTGGATCCGTGGTATTTCCAATATTGGTGGAGATAGAAGTCCGTTAATTGTAGTGGATGGCGTTCCAAATAGACCAATTGATGGGTTAAGCTCATATGATATCGAATCTTTTACGATTTTAAAAGACGCGGCCGCTACTGCCGTTTATGGTATTAGAGGTGCAAACGGTGTAATTTTAGTGACGACCAAACAAGGTAAAGTTGGGCCACCACGAATTAATGTTGATTATTTCCAGGGAATTAGTCAATTTACAAAGAGCCCTAAATTGATTGATGGTGTTGATTATATGAACTTAGCAAACGAAGCTAAGCTTACCGAGTTTGTAAGAGGTGGCAGCGCCGGAACATTTACACCTCAATATAGCCAAACAACGATCAATAGAACGGCATCGGGAGAAAACCCTGTACTTTATCCTAATGTTGATTGGTTGGATGCCATTTTTAAAAACTGGGGTCAAAATCGTACTGCAACAGCCAATTTATCAGGAGGTGTTAACAATGCGCGTTACTACGTATCATTAGGCTACTATGATGAAAATGGCTTATTTAAAACAGATAAAAACCAAACCTATGATGCAACCCAAAGTTTTGCAAGATATAATGTAAGCGCAAATTTAAACTGGGACATTACCGGTACTACTAAAATGGATTTGGGTATTAAGGGGATTTTAAGCTCTGGGAATTATCCTGGTGTTGATAATGCTCAAGGCGTTTTCAATCAGGCTTTCCAGTTAAACCCTACTTCTTTTCCTGTTTCTTATCCAAATGGTTCCATCCCAGGCATTAGCGCTCAATCTGATCAGCGCAATCCCTACGCCGATATTACCAGAAGAGGTTACAGAACTACTTTCACGAATCAGTTGTTCTCGAATTTGCGTTTAACGCAGGATCTAAAAGCGATTACACCTGGATTATCGGTAACAGGTATGTTCTCTTTTGATGTAAATAATACGAATAATATTAATCGTAATAAGCGTGAAAGTACCTATTATATCAATCCAAACGATCCATACAACGCTGATGGATCGTACAAATACGGATTAACATTTAATGGTCAAAACTTTTTGGGTTACACCAGATCCAATGGTGGTGACAAGAAAATGTACGCAGAACTAGCATTTAATTATAGCCGTACATTTGGCAAACATGCGGTGTCTGGTTTAGTCCTTTATAATCAAAACGATAATTTAAATGCTTTTGCCGATAATTTTACATTGGCTATTCCTTACAGAAGTCAGGGTATTGCATCTCGTGTAACTTACGCCTATAACGACCGTTATTTTGCAGAAGCAAACGTGGGTTATAATGGATCAGAAAATTTTGCACCAAATAAACGCTATGGTTTTTTCCCGGCTTTTGGTGTGGGATGGATCTTATCGAACGAGAAATTTTTTGAAGGCCTAAAAAATACTTTCCAGATGGTTAAATTCCGTTATTCTGATGGTATTGTTGGAAGTGGAGGTAGCTCAAATGGATATGTTACCAATGAAGGCGATCGTTTTTATTACCTAACTAAGGTAGGTTCTGCTAATGGCTATACTTTCGGACAAACAAGAAACATTTCACCAGGAGGTTTAAATGTAACTGCATACGGTGTTGATATTACCTGGGCTGAAAGTCGTAAACAGGATTTGGGCTTTGAGGTAAAAACCTTAAATAACAACTTATCTGTTATTGTCGATTTATTTAAAGAACACAGAACAGGTATTTTCTTAGGTAGAGGCTTGGTGCCAAACTATATTGGTTTAGTATCAAACCCTTCAGGAAATCTAGGTGAAACCAGAAACAAAGGTATTGATGGAACAATTGAATACAATGCAAAATTCAGTGATGATTTTGACATTACCTTTAGAGGGAATTATACCTTTAACAAAGATCAGATTGTAGAAAATGATCAGGCCCCAACCAAATATCCTTGGCAGGAACTAAGGGGAAGTAATATTTTGGCACGTACAGGATATATTGCTGAAGGTTTATTTACAAGTCAAGCCGAAATTAATGCAAGTCCTAAACAATTTGGAACTTTGCTCCCTGGCGATATTAAATACAAAGATTTAAATGGTGATGGTATTATCGACGCATTTGACCGAACTATTATTGGCAGAGGCGACGTTCCATCAACAATGTATGGATTTGGATTCTCTTTGAGGTATAAAGGTTTCGATTTAGGCGCTTTTTTCCAGGGTCAGGATAATGCTGATATCATTTTAAGTGGTGATGCCATTCAGCCATTTACGGCTTCAGGTGGCTTAGGCAATTTACATGCTATTGCTACAGACCGCTGGACGGTTGATAATCCGCGTCAGGATGCCTTTTATCCAAGATTATCCTATGGCGTAAATAACAACAATTTTCAAACGAGTACCTGGTGGAAACGTGATATCAGTTATTTAAGATTGAAAAATCTTGATTTGGGTTACACACTAAAAAATGGAATCAAAAAAATTGGTATCAATCGTTTAAGAATTTATGCAACTGGTTATAATGTGTTTACGATCAGCAAGTTTAAACTGTGGGATCCGGAATTAGCCTCTAGTAATGGAACCAAATATCCGCTAACGACCACTTATACCTTAGGTTTTACAGCTAATTTTTAATCATCATGAAGAAGATATATATATTCACAATAGCAACCTTGCTGGTTTTAAGTAATGCAGGTTGCAAAAAATTCCTGGATCAGGTACCTAACGACAGGTTAACATTTGACGAATCGTTTGCCACCAAAGCTACCGTAGATCAGTTACTTGCAAACGTTTACTCTACCTTACCAGATGAAATGCAGCAACGTTTTCCTGCAAATGGTTATACAGCAGGCCCTTGGACAGGTGCTTCGGATGAAGCAGATTACACCTTGCCAAGCAGTTTTTCAAATAACCTTAATAGTGGTAACTGGGATGCAACAACAGGACAGGTAAATACGATGTGGCAGTTATATTACAGAGGTATACAGGCATCGAGTAATTTTATGGCGAACGTTAGTAAATGTACAGACTGTAATTTAAATGGGGTTGATTTTATTTCCAGGTATTACAACGAAGCTAGAGCAATCAGAGCCATTTATTATTATTATTTGTTGCGTCAATACGGTCCGGTAATTTTGTTGGGTAATGAGCCGATAGCTGCAGATGCACCGATTGAAACGATAAGCAAGCCTCGTAATTCATTTGATGAGTGTGTAGATTATATTGTAAGTGAGCTTGATGCTGTGACTGCAAATTTGCCTGCTATTCCGGTATCGAATGATGATTATGGTCATGTTAACAAAGCAGTTGCACAAGCCTATAAAGTACAGGTTTTATTAACAGCAGCCAGCCCCTTATTTAACGGAAATACAGACTATGCAAATCTTAAGAATAAAGATGGCAAACAATTAATTAGTCAAACGGCTAGTGCTGCAAAATGGAAAAGAGCAGCTGATGCGGCTAAATCTTTCATTACAACCTTTCCTAGTTTCACGCTGTATGTTAAAACAGGTACTACTCATTTTCTTACTGCATTCCTTTCTTGTAGAGATGTAATGTTAACCGATTGGAATTCGGAGGTGATCTTTGCTAAAGGTAACGCCGATATCACCAATTTACAATATAACATGGCACCTAACCATAACAATGGAACTGGTGGTGATAAAGGAGGATCGTTCCTGTCAGTTTCTCAGCAACTGGTAAGAGCATATTTCATGGCTAATGGAAGATCAACTGATGATCCGCTTTCGGGTTATAGTGAAACAGGTGGATTTACCAGCTTTCAGGCGCCTGACGACAATGCTGCAAGACAGGTTAGCAACATGTATGTGGGGAGAGAGCCACGTTTTTATGTGGGGATAACCTATACCAATAGAAAATGGATTAACCCAAATTCTAGCTTGATAACCAGTTTTGAATTTAACGGAAATGCAGGTAAAGGAAGCATCAGTAATACCGATTACTCAGGAACAGGCTATACACAAAGAAAAAATCTTTCTTTAAGTGGTTGGAGTACTGGTGGTAGAACAAATATTTTTATCCGCCTTGCAGAGATCTATTTAGATTATATAGAAGCATTAAATGAATCTGATCCAGGTAATCCAGATATTTTAATCTATTTAAATAAAATCCGTGAGCGTGCAGGTGTTCCTCAATACGGAGCTGGAGCTAATGCATTGCCTATCCCCGCTGATATGCGTGATGCGATCAGAAGAGAGAGAAGGGTTGAGCTTGCTTTTGAATCTCATCGTTATTTTGATACAAGAAGGTGGAAAATTGCCGAAACTACAGATAAAGTAATTTTAGGTTTAAATATTCAAAAGAATGCTGCCGATGGCTTTTACAATGTGGTAACAACTGAATCTCGTGTATTTGATAAGAAACATTATTTATGGCCTATACCAAACGGTGAGGTTCAAAAAGTACCATTAGTCGTTCAGAATACAGGCTGGTAAAATCCATATAGCACCGGGTGTTTCACCTGGTGCTTTTTTAACCCATTAATACTACCGCTATGAAAAACATTTTATCGTTATCGGCAATTTTGCTGTTTGCTGTATTAGCCTGCAACAGTAAAAAAGCACCAGTAGAAACCGTAAAGCCAGCACCTCCGTTCGTAGAAAGCGTAGATCCGCCAGATGCACCACCTAAAACATGGAAGGAGCATTGGTTTGAACATGTTCAATTGTTAAACCGTGTTTATTACGATACCAGCGTAGTGGTTTATTACGACGGCGATGTTAAACCAACTGTTGCCTGGCCAAAAACATATATGGCCGAAGCCTGGAACTATACCAAAAAAACTTATGGTAAATTCGGAGATGATAGCCGCTTATTTGTAATTTATCATGCAGGTAAATATAGCGGGGGGCACCCGGGTACTTATCTGGATGCAGGTCACGATTATAGAAACGTAACCGATTGCGGCGCCAGTAGCCTTGATGCCTGGACCACTGGCATTGATAATGACATTGATTTATCTACGCATGAAATTGGCCACATTGTAGAAGGCGCATCAAAAGGGGTAAAAGAATCGCCGGCTTTCGATATCTGGCATGATAGTAAGTGGATGGAGATTTATCAATACGATGTGTATTTAGGCTTAAATAGAACCGCTGATGCACAACGTTGGTACAATAAAATGATGACTGTTACCGACAGTTATCCTAAGGCAGGCACACAGTGGTTCAAGAATTGGTTTCTTCCAATTTATGAAAACTATGGTAAAGCAAAGGTTTTAAATGGTTTCTTTACCTTGTTATCTCAACAATTTCCTAAACAACAAATCACTGTACAAGGTAAAAGCTATCAACAATATATCAGAAAAATGAATTTCGGTGAATTTATTCACTTTTGGAGCGGGGCAGCGAAAGCAGATTTGGCACCACTTGCATTAACAGCTTTTGGATCGAAAGACGAAAAAGGAGCAGACTGGGCGCCAATGCTGGCCAAAGCTAAAATCGATTTTCCAGCTATTACCTATTAAATTACAATATAATAAACCCACAGAAATGATTTTGCCAACAGCAAGATCATTTCTGCTTTTCAAAACCCACACAAAAAATCATGATTAAGAAGTTATTATTTCTCGCGTTTATATCTTTTATAGGTGCAAATACTTTTGCTCAGAATAGAGAAAGAGAATACAAAATTACCATTAACGATAAAGACAGCGCTACCAATGCGATAGTAGATGCCAAACTTAAGGCGGCTTTTTTTCAGGTCTATCCAAAATTTGCCCAGGCAGATGGATACCGTACCAAAAGAAGCGTCGTGTTAGATCTGGTAACAGCAGAAACGCCAACAATAAAAGCCAAAGCTGGAGAAATTAAAGTAAACAGCCAGTGGGTTAAAAATAAATCACAAAAGAAAATCCAAAAGGAACTGTTTTCTGCACTCTCAAAAAACTGGGTTTCTTACAGTAAAGAAAAACACAAAGGTTATGAATTAACATTTATCAGCAAAGATCCGGACTTAGATCCGGCATTAAGAAAGAAGTTGATCGCTACTTATTTCGAAATTTATCCAACCTTAGTTAAAACATTTAACGATAAATCTACACACGATGTGTTATTTGTAGTGGATACCGCCTATAAAGCAGTGGCAGAAGCAAGTGGAAACAGAATTTTGTTCAGTGCCGGTTACATGAAAGCACATCCAACCGATATTGATGTGGTAACACACGAAACCATGCATATTGTGCAGGGTTATGGCTATAGCGCAGGCCCGGTTTGGCTAACCGAAGGCATTGCCGATTATGTACGCTATAAATATGGTGTTGATAATGTAGGTTCTAAATGGAGTTTGCCAGAGTATAATGCAAAGCAGAGCTATAAAAACAGTTACCGCATTACCGCCAGGTTTTTTGCCTGGTTAGAGCAAAATGTTAAACCAGGCTTAATTGCTACTTTAGATCAGCAGTTAAGAGCGCATCAATACAATGAACAATCCTGGGCAGCCCTGACCGGAAAAACTGTCGACCAGCTTTGGGAAGATTACAGTAAAGAACCGCAAAAGGTAAGCCTTACTTATAGCAGCAAGAAATAAGAAATTTATTTACATAGAACGATTGTCATCTCGACTAAAACGCAGTGAAATGGAGCGATCCATCCAGCAAAATTTTTCAACCCTGATGCACTTCGCCCGAAATGATGACACGCTGTTTTGTAAAAATAATAATCACTAAAGTAAAATTTTTGAACATTTACTAAATCGTTTTACATATTATATTTATTTTGCAGAACTAAACATGCTAACCAAAGTAAAATCCATTCACCAATACCAATATAAACAGATGAAAAAAATATTTACTTTTTCGATTTTCGTAATGCTGGTTACGGCTTTTTCAGCTTTAAAAGCACAAGACATAACAAAGAAGAGTGGTTATACCTTATCGTTCGAGAGCAATTTTAAGGAATTAGATCCTCAGTTGAAAAAGCGGTTAATCAAAACATTTTTCGAAGTTTACCCAAAACTAGCAAAAGAGTATAATCCAGCCACCATAAAAGAAGTGAAATTTTTTGTAGATACGGCTTACAAAGGGGTGGCGGCAACTGCTGATGGTAAAGTAACCTTCAGTTCGATCTGGATGGTGAAACATCCTGAAGATATTGATGTCGTCACCCACGAAGTAATGCACATTGTGCAAGACTATGGCCGGAGCGTTGGCCCGGGCTGGTTAACAGAAGGAATTGCCGATTATGCCCGCTATAAATTCGGAGTAGATAATGCTGGTGCCAAATGGTCGTTACCAGCTTTAAAGCCTGATCATAGCTATAAAAACAGTTATCGCATCACTGCAGGTTTTTTTGCCTGGATGGAGAAAAGTGTAAAACCAGGTATTATTAAAACCGTTGATGCTTCTTTAAGAGACCATACCTATACCAAAGATATCTGGACAAAATTAACGGGTAAAGATTTAGATGCACTTTGGGCAGATTATGTTAAAAATTCGGGAGTTTAAAATAAATACAAGCATATAAAAACACAAACACAACAAATGAAAAGATTATTTATCGCTTTATTGAGTGTTGCGGCGTCAACCAGCTTCGCGCAAACAATAGGCAAAATTACAGATCCGGTAGATTGGATAAACCCGTTAATGGGAACAGCATCCAAACCATCACTATCTAACGGAAACACCTACCCGGCAATTGGTTTGCCCTGGGGAATGAATATGTGGACGCCACAAACTGGTAAAAATGGCGATGGATGGGCTTATGTTTACGATGCCGACAAAATCCGTGGCTTTAAACAAACACATCAGCCTTCGCCCTGGATGAACGATTACGGCGCTTTTGCGCTTATGCCAGTTACGGGTAAATTAAAATTCACAGATGATGAGCGTGCCAGCTGGTTCAGCCATAAAGCAGAGGTTTCTAAGCCATATTATTACAGTGTGTACTTAGCAGACGCTGATGTAACAACCGAAATTACGCCAACAGAACGTGCTGCCCAGTTTAGGTTTACTTTCCCTAAAACGGATAGTGCTTATGTGGTCGTAGATGCGCAGAATAAAGGCTCGTACATTAAAATTATTCCGGCCGAAAGAAAAATTATAGGTTATACCACTAAATATGCCCGTGGTCCGCTGCCTAAAAATTTCAAAAATTACTTTGTCATTTATTTCAACAAAGATTTCAAGTTGGCCAAAACCTGGGATGATAAAAAACTTAACGATAAAGATTTAGAATTAACGGTAGATCATGCTGGCGCTGTTATTGGTTTCGCTACACAAAAAGGCGAGCAGGTAATTGCAAAAGTGGCCTCTTCGTTTATCAGTTTTGAGCAGGCTGATTTAAACCTAAAAAGAGAACTGGCTAACGATGGTTTCGATGCTACAAAAGCAAAAGGTAGAGCAACCTGGAACAAAACATTAAGTAAAATTGCAGTTGAAGGGGGCACGATTGATCAAACCCGTACATTCTATTCTGCAATGTACCGCACGTTGTTCTTCCCGAATAAATTATATGAAATTGATGCACAAAACCAGATCGTACACTGGAGTCCTTACAACGGACAGGTTTTACCAGGTTACATGTTCGCTGGTACTGGTTTCTGGGATACATTCAGGGCATTATATCCTTTCTTAAACCTGGTTTATCCTTCAATTAACAAGGAAATGCAACAAGGCTTAATTAACGATTATAAAGAAGGTGGCTGGTTGCCAGAGTGGAGCAGCCCGGGTTATGCAAACATTATGGTGGGTAACAACTCTGCTTCGGTAGTTTCTGATGCTTATATTAAAGGTATGCGGGGTTACGACATTGAAACCTTATGGCAGGCTGTAAAACATGGTGCAAACAACGAAGGTCCGATGGAAGCTGTTGGCCGCGATGGTGTTAAATATTACAATGAATTGGGTTATGTACCTTTCGATGTGAAAAAGAACGAAAATGCAGCTAAAACTCTAGAGTATTCTTATGATGATTTTACCATTTATCAGTTGGGAAGAGCTTTAGGTAAACCAGCATCAGAGATCGATATCTATAAGAAAAGAGCCATGAACTATAAGAATCTTTTCGATCCGGCTTCGGGTTTAATGCGTGGCAAAAATCAGGATGGAACTTTCCAAAGCCCTTTCAGTCCGTTTAAATGGGGTGGTGCATTTACCGAAGGTAACAGCTGGCACTATACCTGGTCGGTTTTTCAGGATGTTGACGGTTTAGCCAGATTAATGGGTGGCCATAGTAAATTTGTAACCAAACTGGATTCAGTTTTCGCTATGCCTCCGGTATTTGATGAGAGCGCTTACGGTGGTGTAATTCACGAAATCCGCGAAATGCAGATTGCAAACATGGGCCAGTACGCACATGGTAATCAACCGATCCAACACATGATTTACCTGTACAACTACGGTGGCGCGCCTTATAAAACGCAATATTGGGTGAGAGAAACCATGAACAGAATGTACAAAGCTACTCCTGATGGATATTGCGGTGATGAAGATAACGGACAAACTTCTGCCTGGTATGTTTTCTCGGCAATGGGTTTCTACCCGGTAACACCAGCGGTTGATCAGTATGTTTTAGGTGCGCCTCTGTTCAAAAAGGTAACAATTACTTTAGAAAATGGTAAGACTGTTGTGATTAATGCGGCCGCCAATAGCGATAACAATCGTTATGTCCAATCATTACAGATGAATGGTAAAGCCTATTCTAAAAATTGGATCAGCCACAGTGGTTTGCAAAAAGGTGCGGTGTTAAATTTCAACATGACAGCAACACCGAACAAAACCAGAGGTTCAAATCCAGCTGATTTCCCTTATTCATTATCAACAGAAAAATAGAAAAATAATTATCCATCGGGTAAAGTAATTTATCCGATGGATTTTAAATGAAATATCTAGCTTTAGGCTAAAACTAACAAACCAAGTATATGAACATCTCAAAGACGGGTTTTACAGCCATCTTCTGGCTTTGCGGAACCCTGTTGGCATTTGGCCAGCGTATTGATCTCAAAGATCTTTCAGCCTTTAAAAACCCTTCAAATTCATGGTCATTGGCCCAAAATGTGGTGGCCGACCTGAATGCCGAAAATGTTTTAAAAACAACCAAAGGCGAAGGGATATTGATTAATCAATCTACCGCAAAAAAAGCGGGCTCCGATTTATACACCGTAAACGAATATGGCGATGTAGCAGTAGAATTAGATTATTTAACAGCAAAAGGAACAAATTCAGGTATTTATCTTCAAGGTAATTATGAAATCCAGATTGACGATGCCTGGGGCCTTAAAAATCCAAGTTCATCAAACAATGGTGGTATTTACCAACGTTGGGACGATAGCAAGCCAGAAGCCGAAAAAGGATTTGGTGGTGTTGCTCCCCGTCAGAATGCAAGTAAAGCGCCGGGTTTATGGCAGCACATTAAAATTATCTTCCAGGCACCAAAATTTGATGCATCAGGAAAGAAAACACAAAATGCTAAAATCATCAGTGCAGAACTAAACGGTGTGCTGATCCATGAAAATGTTGAATTATTTGGTGCAACCAGAGGAGCTGCTGGCGCTGAAAAAGCAAAAGGGCCTTTACGTTTACAAGGCGATCATGGTTCGGTAGCGTTCAGAAATATCCAAATTAACGAACTATCAGAAATTCCAAAACCAAATCAAAACGGTGGCGCTGATCCAATTTATATTGAAGCAGCAAGCAACAACATGATCAGAAGTTTTGTTGATGTGGCACCAAGGGTACGTTCGGTACATGCTATTTCGGTAGGTGGACCAGAAAAAGTTGCTTATAGTTACGATTTGGATAATGGTACCCTATTACAGGGATGGCACGGCGATTTTATCGATGCAACCCCGATGTGGGATGGCCGCGGAAACGGAACTTCGCGTGCTTTGGGCAGTGTTACCCGTTTCACTAAAAAACCTGTTTTGGCCATTGCAAAATTAGCCGACGATCAGGCTAAGTGGATTGCCGATACTGCCGGTACAGGTTTCAAAACCAAAGGTTATGTAATGGATAAACAAGACCGTCCGGAGTTTAAGTACATCATTAATGGAACAAATGTTACCGATGCCGTTAAGGTGATGGAAAATGGACAGGGTTTAACCAGAGAAATTGCTGTTGATAAGCCATCAAAAGATTTATATTTCCTATTGGCAACCGCATCGAATATTGAAGAAGTGGCCAAAGGTTTATACCTGATTGATGATAAATCTTACTATATCCAGCTTGCTGAAGGATCTGCTAAACCAGTAATCAGAGAAGTTGATGGCAAGAAAGAAGTTATCGTAGCTATTGGAACTAAGTTAAATTATACCATTTTGTTTTAATTGGAATGACAATGAGAAATACATTTAAAAAATTAGCAATACTGGCATTAAGTTTTAGCTTTACTACAGTTTTTGCACAAGAAACACCGAAAGAAGAAGATTTTTTCAAAATAAATAAAGTACGCGTACCCGAAGGCCCTATTTTAGAAGTTGGTGGTTTAATTACCTTGCCAAATGGCGATTTGGGCATTTCTACCCGTAGGGGAGAAGTATATATTGTTGAAAATCCAACCAGTGCCAAGCCGTACTGGCGCAGATTTGCCTATGGCCTGCACGAAATTTTAGGCATTGCTTATAAAAATGGTGCGATCTACGTAGCGCAACGTGGGGAGTTGACCAAACTGGTTGATAAAGATCAGGATGGCAAAGCCGATGTATACGAAACCATTTATGCATGGCCGTTAAGCGGACATTACCACGAATATAGTTTTGGTCCGAAGTTAATGCCCGATGGTACTTTTATGGTTACCGCAAATGTGGCCTTTGGTGATGAGGAATGGTGGCGTGCCGAAAGCCGTGTACCGATGCGTGGTTGGGCGATGAACATTACCGAAGATGGTAAAATGAGTCCATATGCTGCGGGTTTTCGTTCGCCGGCAGGGATTGGCAGTATTGATGGCCAGTTCTATTATACCGAAAACCAGGGCGACTGGGTAGGTTCAGGTGGTTTATGGAAAGTAAACAAAGGCGATTTTATGGGTCATCCTGCCAGTTTAAGATGGACCAACATGCCAAACTCTCCGGTTAAACTGCAGTCAGATTTCTTTTACTCACAAATAGATGAGCGTAGAACCAAAAACGAACAAGGAAGATACATCAAACCAGAGAATAGGGTAAACGAAACGTTTAAAACTTTATTCGACATGAAGAAAGTATTCCCTGAATTACGTTTGCCATCGGTTTGGTTGCCTTATGGTATTTTGGGTATCTCTTCTGCTGAACCTGTTAAAATTCCTGCAAACACATTCGGGCCGTTTGCTGGTCAGATTTTAGTTGGCGATCAGGGAATGAGTATCATTTCGAGGATTTTTATGGAGACGGTTAAAGGTGAAGAACAAGGTGCAGCCTTCCTTTTCCGTAAAGGTTTCCGTTCTGGCGTATTGAGGTTAGAATGGGGTACTGATGGTTCATTATTTGTTGGAGAAACCAACCGTGGTTGGGGATCGGCAGGTGATGCCAACGAAGGTTTAGAAAGATTGGTGTATAACAATAAAACCCCTTTCGAAATGAAAGCGGTTAGGGCAATGCCTGATGGTTTTGAAGTGGAGTTTACCATGCCTGTTGATCGTAAATCGGCTGAAGATTTAGCTTCGTATGATGCCGAGAGCTTCATTTACAAATATCACCCGGTGTATGGTTCACCTCCTGTAAATACGGAGAAATTAAAAATCTCCGGGGTTAAAGTTTCGGCAGATGGTTTAAAAGCCAGAATTATTGTACAAAACCTTCGTCAATATTACATCCATACCTTAACATTAGATGGTTTAAGATCGCAGGATGGTTTTTATTCTTTAGTGCATCCGGTAGCTTATTACACCCTGAACCAAATTCCTGACGGAAATAAACTTTCTGCCAGCGAAGTGAGTACCAAAAACTCAGCGGTACCGGTAAATGTTCCTGCTAAGAAAACTGCTGCCCCTAAAGCAACTGGCAAAACGCCTGAAGCAAAAGGGACAACTACTCCGGCTAAGCCTGCTGCTACAGCTAAGGCACCTACCTTTAAAGAAGTTGAAGGTTTGTTGACTAAAAATACCTGTCTGGCTTGCCATAATCAAACTAAAAGACAAATTGGCCCGCCATTCGTAGAAATTGCGAAGCGTAAATATTCAGCGGAGAAAATATTTCAGTTGATCCACAACCCACAGCCACAAAACTGGCCGGGTTACTCAACAGAAATGCCTCCAATGCCGCAGGTTACGAAAGCAGAAGCTTTAAAAATTGCAGGCTGGATAAATTCCTTGAATAAATAAAGATAGTTTAATTGTTATGGAACGGTTGGTAGAAATACCAGCCGTTTTTTGTTTTACAAAAAAAAGAATGGGGATTCCACTATTGCAGAATCCCCATCATCTAAATTAACGCTCTCATATACATAAACGCTGTAAAAACGATTTATTGTATTGGCCGTAAATTTTTTCGCTTTGATTTGTGTAGGGTAGTTCAGCTGTTGCGGGTCTTCGTCATTTCGACTGAAGCGTAGCGAAATGGAGAAATCTTCAATTTAGCCCGTCACCCTGAATTTATTTCAGGGTCTATTAAATGAAAAGATCCTTCACCTACGCTCAGGATGACATAATGTATGGGAAAAAGAAATGGGGATTCCACTATTGCAGAATCCCCATCATCTAAATTAACGCTCTCATATACATAAACGCTATAAAAACGATTTATTGTATTGTGATTGAATTTTTTTCGCTTTGATTTGTGTAGGGTAGTTCAGCTGTTGCGGGTCTTCGTCATTTCGACTGAAGCGTAGCAAAATGGAGAAATCTTCTAGTTAGCCCGTCACCCTGAATTTATTTCAGGGTCTATTAAATGAAAAGATCCTTCACCTACGCTCAGGATGACATAATGTATGGGAAAAAGAAATGGGGATTCCACTATTGCAGAATCCCCATCATCTAAATTAACGCTCTCATATACATAAACGCTGTAAAAACGATTTATTGCATCAGCTGTAAATTTTTTTTCGTTTTTGGGATGTTTATCATTAAAACCTATTTTTACTTTATGGCTACTACAAATAAAACCCAACAAGATGCAGAGAAACTAGCGGCTGCCCTGGCTGCAGTAAAATTTGTTAAAGACGGTGATATAGTAGGCCTGGGGACCGGATCTACCACAACCTTTGCCATTAAGGAATTGGGCAAACGTGTAAAAGACGGACTGAAGATAAAGGCAGCTGCCAGTTCCATCCGGACAGAAGAACTCGCAAAATCTTTAGGTATCGAAATTCTTGATCTTGGGCGTTTAAGCAAAATTGACATCAGCATTGATGGAGCCGATGAATTCACGGAGTCGCTCGATCTGATTAAAGGCGGAGGTGGGGCATTATTCAGGGAAAAAATTATAGCTTCTCTTAGTAAAAATGCCATCATCATTACCGACGCTTCTAAGAAAGTTAAAAAATTGGGTGCTTTTACGGTTCCTGTCGAAGTTATTTCTTTGGCTTATCAATATGTGTCCGATCAGATTAATGCGCTCGGAGGAAAGGGGATATTAAGGTCAGTAGAAGGCAAAACATTTATCACCGACAATGGAAACCTGATTATTGATGCTGATTTCGGTCTTATTGATGATCCTGCAAAACTAGCTGCTGATCTCAATCAGATTAATGGGATATTAGCCCACGGCTTGTTCATTAACATCACTTCAAAAGTAATCATGAGCGAAGGGACAGATATTATCATTTTTGAATGATAATTGGTTCACTGGTTCATAAGTCATTGGTTTATTTGTTATTAGCTCATATCCCTATATTCATTGCGAACTGAAGGGCTGGGATTTGCGTTGTGTGAAGCAATCTTTAAGGTTCATTGTTATGGGTAATTGATTAATCGACTTCGGACTCCCGACTTCGGCCTGTTGATTAATCTTGAATGATAATTGGTTCACAGGTTCATGAGTCATTGGTTTATTTGTTATTAGCTCATATCCCTATACGTCATTGCGAACTGAAGGGCTGGGATTGCGTCGTATGAAGCAATCTTTACGGTTCATTGTTATGATTAATTGATTAATCGACTTCGGACTCCCAACTGTTGATTAATCTTTTTGAATGATAATTGGTTCCCTAGTTCATTAGTTTATTTGTCTTAGCTATATCCCTATACGTCATTACCAACTGAAGGGCTGGGATTTGCGTTGTGTGAAGCAATCTTTAATGTTCATTGTTATGGTTAATTGATCAATCGACTTCGGACTTCGGACTCCCGACTCCGGACTGTTGACTAATCAACAATTTCACCGACAATTTCATATGCTCTTATATTCCTATAAATTTTTTACCGACAGTTTTATTTCACTTACCGATAAAACATCCCAACTAAGGGAAAAGCCATTCTCCAGCGTTGGTATTCGTGATACATTTGAATCATAAAAACAAACGGTCATGGAAAATTTAATCAAAAAAAATCACGCAGATAAACAATTTGGTTTAGGTGTTTTAATCATCGCAATCGGTTCAGTGTTCTTGTTAAGAAACTCTGGAATAGATGTTCCACATTGGATATTGAAATGGCATACCATCATGTTAGGTATTGGTTTGTGGATGGGTTACCGTAAAAACTTCCAGGGTAGTAGCTGGTTAGCCTTAACGATAATAGGTGGTTTATTTACCCTTAAAGCGATAACCATCTTTGATTTCGACCTTTCACGAATCAGCACTGCTTTAGTATTAATCGGATTAGGACTGTACGTAATTCTAAAACCTAAAAAAGTCCAAAACTTCGATCAGTATTTTGAAAAGAAACCAGTTGATTTTACTGATAAAGAAAGCTAAAATTCTTAACTCCATCATATATCTTAAAAAGGGACATTTTTTAACAATGCCCCTTTTTTTATTTGAAATAATTGAAGCGGAAGTGTTTAATCATTTGAGTTCAATTATTTAGTTCCTTTACTTCCTTGTGATCGTCATGCTGAATTTATTTCAGCATCTTTCAGATATGATTGACCCTGATTCCGATGTTACAATCAGGAAAGGGTGACAACCCCAAAGGATTAATATTGGCAGAGGGCACGAAGCCTGGAGCTTGATCGATATGGGCTCTGCTTCATACACTTTGACCACTGCTAAAAAAGAAACGGGGATTCCACCCTAAGGCAGTATCCCCGTCATCTAAATTAACGCTCTCACATACATAAACGCTGTAAATAGAATATATTGTGTGCAGCTTAATTTTTTTTATTTTTTTTCTGCAAGTGCCGTTAAACCTGTAAAACAGGTATGGCTTTGTGGTATTTGTTCCGGTACTCAATAGGTGTTAAACCGGTAATTTTTTTGAAAACATCCCTAAACGATTTTGTATCGGTATAACCTACATCAAACATCACTTCAGTTATATTTTTTCTGCTCGATTCGAAACTTCGTTTGGCCGCTTCAATTTTAACCCTTTGAATATACTCGATCACGGTATTTTTGGTTGCACTTTTAAATCTCCGCTCGAAACTTCTTCTTCCCAATGCCAGCATATCGGCCAGTTGATCTACTGTAATCCGGTCTTGATAATTGCCGTCAATAAATTCCTGCGCTTTTTTAATCTTCGCATCTTCATGTCCTTTTTGTCCCTGAAACATCATAAAAGCCAGCTGACTCTCGCGATCGATATCAATGGCGAAATATTTTGCCGCTAAAATGGCGGTATCTCTATCGGTGTGTTTCTCCACCAGGTATAAAAGTAAGTTCCAGTAAGAGTTTGCACCACCACTGGAGTATAAACCCTGGGCATCGGTAATAATGCTGCCATCAACCAGCTCTACTTCAGGGAACATTTCTCTAAACTGATTGGCAAACAACCAATGCGTAGAACATTTCCGTCCATCTAATAATCCCGTTGCAGCCAGTAAAAATGCACCCATACAGAGCGAAGCTACTTCTGCACCCCTGGCATGATGTTTTATAATCCATGGTAATAAATCCTGATTTGCTTCCATCGCATAACCTATATTGCCGCTAATGGCTGGGACAAAAATAAGGTCGGTATGATCAACCTCATGCAGCAGTTTATCGGCGTGTACAGAGAAAAGGCTGTTATTTAACCTAACCTCTTTCGTCATGCCTATAAGCTCAACTTTAAAAAGCGGAAGCTTTCCTGATGCCTGTAAAAATTCGTTAACAGCGGTAAATAGATAGCGGGGATCTGCAATGGCTTCAATCACGGCAGTCTCTGGAATTAAGATAGATACATGTTTCATAATTCAAATATAACGAGGCTATTTGTCGTAAACAACCCCCGCAATTGTCGTTTCTACATATTTAGCTTCTTAATTTCTGCCCGTATGTTTGTGTTGTTAATCGCTCACCGTTAAATTTTTAAAGTGGCAATGCCGGTAATGTTATGGAAGAATATATTTTAAATGAAGATATTAAGGTGATGTGCATTACGGCCGAATCTTTCCCCAGTGGGGTTTTAGCAGCGCATCAAAAACTGCATGGCTTGTTTCCGCCCGATAAGCAACGCAGGTACTTTGGGATAAGCAGGCCTAACGAAAAACGAGAGATTATTTATAAAGCAGCCGTTGAAGAAATAACTGCTGGCGAAGCCGAGAAATTTGGCATCGAAACCTTTACGATAAAAAAAGGACCCTTTATCAGTGAGCTGATTGTCGATTTTATGAAAGATGTTAGCCAGATAGGAAAAACCTTCGAAAAACTGCTCGATCAACCCAACATCGATCCACAAGGTTATTGCCTCGAAATGTATATTAATGAAACCGATGTGCGCTTAATGGTGGGCATCAAAAAATAAAATCAATTGGCAAGTATAAATTCATATCTCACTTTTAATGGCAACTGCCGGGAAGCAATGACTTTTTATCAGAATTGTTTGGGGGGAGAACTGACCCTCGAAACCATTGGAGAATCGGCTATTGTTGATAAAATGCCCAATAATATGAGGCGGAGTATTATGCATGCTGTTTTGGCCAAAGATGATTTGGTAATTATGGCAACAGATATGGTAGAAGAACGTGGATTAATTAAAGGAAATTCGATTTCGATGATGCTGAATTGCAATTCGGAAGAAGAGGCGCATGCTTTTTACCATAAACTTTCAGCAGGAGGGAAGGCCTCGCATCCGCTGCAGGAAACATTTTGGGGCGCGCTTTTTGGCGATTTAACAGATCGCTTTGGTAATAACTGGTTAATTAATTACGATAAAAACAGATAAATATGAAGAAGCTAAAAACATGGTATTGGATTGCCACCATTATTTTTGCATTAATGATGATTATGGATGGCATTGGAGGAATTACCCAACAGGAAGCAGGTAAAGAAGTGCTTAAACACCTCGGTTATCCGATGTATCTGCTCATCATTGTGGGTATTGCAAAACTGCTGGGAGCAGCATCCATCTTACAAAATAAATTCACAGCCATTAAAGAATGGGCTTATGCAGGTTTTGCCATTAATTTTATTGGTGCTTTTGCCTCCCGGGCATTTGTTGGCGATGGTATATCCCTTTTAATCCCTCCACTGGTTGCGCTGGTCATTATGTTTATCCCCTACATTTTATGGAAGAAACTGACATCAAATGTTAAAATTAGTTAAAACTAAACGGCTAGTTTAGTTAAAGGCTTTTCAGAACCAAATATTGTTAACTTTGGGTATTGTAAACAACCAAACACAATACATGAAACCTTCATGGTTTTCAGATCCTCACAAGGATAAATCATGATCGCTCATTACCATTAAAACAAAAACACACGAATGAAAAAGAGCCTTTTATTCATAATCGCTTTATTATTTACGACCTCAGCATTTTCTCAAAATGTGATCCAGCTGTTCAACGGTGCAAACGATTTTTTTAAGTTATTACAGGAGGACAAATTTAAAGATGCGCATGCTTTCTTTGACGATACTTTAAAAACTAAATTAACAGAAGAGAGTTTAAAAAAACTTTGGGGAGATATTGGAACAAAATATGGGAAGGCAGAATCATTAGACGCTATTCAGAGTAAAGCCCAGGGCGAATTTTTCGCCGTAACGGTAGAAGGTAAATTTGCCAACGGCGATCAGAACTTTATTTTAGGGTTTAATAAACAACAGAAAATAGTCGGAATTTTCCTCGCACCTTCCCGAAAGGCGGCCGCTTATTTAAAACCTACTTATGTGGATACCAGTTTATACAAAGAAACTTCGGTATACATTGGCCCGGCAGGAAAACAGCTGGCAGCCATTATCACCACCCCAAAAAATGCTAAAAATTTTCCTGTAGTGGTTTTTGTGCATGGCTCTGGTCCTGCCGATATGGATGAAACAGTTAGTGCCAATAAACCCTTTAAAGATTTAGCTGGCGGTTTTGCTTCTAAAGGAATTGCATCTATTCGTTATGTAAAACGAACTTTAATTTACCCGAACGAATTTAACAAGGCTTTTACAGTAAAAGAAGAGGTATTGGATGATGCAACTGCAGCTATTGCGCTTGCCAAAACAGTTGTTGGTGCTAATCCTAAAGCCGTTTATGTATTCGGCCACAGTTTAGGCGGGATGTTAGCACCAAAAATGGCAACACTGACGCCAGATTTAGCAGGGATTATTTTGGCGGCAGCACCTGCAAGAAAACTAACAGATATTATTGTAGATCAAAATAAGTATATGTTCGATCAGGCTAACGATACAACGGCTGCCTTTAAAAAACAACTTGCAGATGCTTATGTAGAAATTGATAAAAGTAGAATTTCACAGTTGGGAACAACGATAAAACCTGATTCTTTAATTTTAGGACTGCCTGCAAAATATTGGACAGATTTAAATAGCTATAACCAGGTTGCTGTAGCAAAAAGCCTTTCCAAACCTAAAATATATGTATTGCAGGGCGGTAATGATTTTCAGGTAAGTAAGGTTGACTTCGATTTATGGAATACTGCTTTGAGTAAAAAGAAAAATGTGGTTATGAAATTTTACCCGGATTTAAACCACCTGTTAAGTTCTCAAACCGAAAAAGGAACAATGGCCCAATATCAGGCTGCTGTAAGCGTATCCGAAACTTTGGTTAACGATATTGCAACATGGATTAAAACCAAATAAGATAAAATCACATCATTTAAAGCATAAAGCTCCGACCAGAAATCGGGGCTTTTTTTGTGTCTTTAATTTCTTTACACCGGGTAATCGTTCATTAATTAACAAACAATTCAAAAAATAAGCGGTTTAAGTTTAAAGCATCTCATCTTAAATCATTTATTTATGGCAAAGAATAAAGTCACTTTAAAGGGAATCTGGGGCATTTTAAAAGCATCATTTACAGGATTTAACAATCATAAGGTAACCAAGCTTAGTGGCTCATTGGCCTATTATACCGTTTTTTCTATGGCCCCACTGCTTGTGGTTATTATTTCTTTATGTGGCATATTTTTAGGACGGGAAATAGCCGAAGGTCAGGTCTATGCCCAGCTTGAAGGATTTTTAGGCAGAGAATCAGCCATCTCACTACAGCAACTCATCAAAAATGCCTATTTGGATGGAAAAAGTACCATAGCTTTAATTGTGGGGATCATAACGCTGTTAATTGGGGCTACTACTGTTTTTGGCGATATCCAGGATTCTATTAATACCATTTGGGGGCTAAAACCTAAACCGAAAAGAGGATGGGTGAAACTGTTGCAAAACCGCTTCCTGTCATTTTCTGTAATTATCAGTTTAGGTTTTGTACTGCTGGTATCATTGGCCGTTACCTCTGTACTCGATGCCTTTAGTAACCGTTTGCAGGCCAGGTTTGCCGAAATATCTGTTATCGTGTTTTATATCCTTAATCAAGTTGTAACCTTAGCCGTTATTTCATTAATATTCGGTGTGATATTTAAGGTATTACCCGATGCAATTATAAAATGGCGTGATGTAATTGCCGGTGCGATAGTTACCGCTGTATTATTTATGATCGGCAAATTTGCCATTTCAATATACATAGGACAAAGCAATGTTGGTGGAACATACGGCGCAACAGGCTCATTAGTCGTGGTGCTTTTATGGACGTATTACTCTTCCATCATTTTATATTTTGGTGCCGAATTTACCAAGGCCTATGCCGTTGCTTTTGGATCTGAAATTTATCCTTCTCATTATGCGGTTACCACAAAAGAAATTGAGATAGAAACAGAGGGTAAGTCAATTCAGGATAACCATCCCGAAATTAAAAAAGAGGTTAAGAAGGCTTAATTATTCTCCCCAGGCTGTAATAACTAATCTTCTTTGCCCGCCACGGTTGCGGTGTTCGCAAAGATAAATGCCCTGCCAGGTTCCAAGCGCCAGTCTGCCATTTCTAATCGGAATAGTTACAGAACTGCCTAAAAGTGCCGATTTTAAATGGGCAGGCATATCGTCCGATCCTTCATAGTCGTGCTCGTAATCGGGATCGTTTTCCTTTACGGTTTTATTAAAGAACATTTCAAAATCTGCCCTTACTGTTGGATCGGCATTTTCATTGATGGTAAGCGAAGCTGAAGTATGTTGTATGAAAACCTGGCAGATACCAATATTAATCTCATTTATTTGAGGCAGGGCATCTTCAACTTCATCGGTAATGATATGAAAACCTCTTCTCCGTTCTCTAAGTGCTAAAGCCTGCTGATATATTTTCATTTGATTTTAATTCCTTATCAATTTCTGAAACATTGCCTTGGAAATTGATATACTTTAAGATTGAAATATCAATTATAGATCTCTACACTACGGTCGAGATGATGACTAGTGTAATTTAATTCATTTCTGGATTTTACTTCAAAAACTCTACATTCCATATCTTTTCTGCTTTTCTGCCAATTAACCAAAAAGACGCAGCTAATACAGAAAAAAACAAGGCTTTATGCCAGCTGTCCCAGAAATACTCAAAATAACGGGTGTACAGGTTGATAAAGAGAAAAGTAATCCCGAATTCGCGGGCGATATCATCACGGTATTTTAAACCACATAAAGTACTCGCCACACAAATCGCCCCTGAAATTAAAGCCCAATAAAACAAGCTTAGCTGCCTCACTTTGTACCATTCTTCTAAACTGGCAAAGTTGCCGAATACTGATAAAGCCCAAAGCGACACAAACAAATAAACCATCCCAGCGATATAAGTAACCTGAAAAAAGTTTTGTGTTTTCGGAAAAGCTTTCATAAGAAAAGATGCTGCGGTTAATGCGGCGCCGAAAGCCACAAAACGCAAAGGATAATTCATGCCAAGGAAATAATAATTCCACCGGCTTAAATACCCCGTTTCCGTGCCAAACCAGGCCCCTAAGGATATCAAGGCAAAAATCCAGATTAAACGCGAATTGAAGATATAACCTAGCGCACCGTAAATAAAAACTGATATGAGAATTAGAATGGAGAAATTGCCTGAACCGTTATCCATTGCCTTTCCAAAATAAGCAACGGCATTAGCGGTGAGTAAAATTGCAGAAAACACAATGGCTTCATTGCTAAACTTTAAATGTGCCAGTTTCTTCTTTCGTCTGAAACCCAGAATATAAAGCCATGCTGCCAATCCACCAGAAACCAGGGCAATTACAATGTTTGGTGTATTGTAAACGCGTTTGAGATAGTCTAAAATCGAATTATCAATCAGTAATGATCCGAGTGCAATAAAGCCACAGGCCAAAGCTACCCAAAATGCATATTGGGCTAAACGGAGCCAGTCAAAATTTTTAGCCTCATAACTTTTGCGGAGTTTATCACCTGTTTCGTCATTAATTAAGCCGTCACTTTGCCATTGCTCAATCATATCATCAAGAAATTCACTCTTTTCTCTGTCAACTTTCATAGGTTGGGTTATACACGAAGATAGGTTTTTTAGTCCTTAGTCAAAAGTCCCTAGTCAGAAGTCTAAATTGACTAAAGACTACCGACTAAAGACTACGGACTAAAGACTCCGGACTATCTATATCACCTCTTTAATCTTCTTATTGTTCCCAACAATCCAAATGACATCGCCGTTATCGAATATAAAGTCTGATGAAGGATTCAATATCCGGTCGGTACCCCTTTCTATACCAACAATTAAAGCCTGAGCCTTTTCGCGGATACCTGCGTTTCTGATACTAAGCCCATAAACAGCCGATTCGGCATGAACAACAACCTTTTGCAGGGTCATTTCTTTATTTGGGAAATTATTTTCTTCGGCTGTTTCCGGTGCATCAACTTCTAACAATGCTTTAACCGCAGCCAATTGATCATCAGCACCAATCAATAACAGTTTATCGTTTGGATAAAGCCGTTCATCCCGGCCCGGTGTTGGAATGTTATTTCTTCCACGCTCTATTAAAGCAATGTTTACCCCATATTTTTCCCTGATCATTAATTCGGTAAGCGTTTTTCCAACCACTTCCGATTCAGGCGAAACAGTGAGTTCTGTCAAGTGGGTATCCCAGGGTAAAATATTCGGTTTCTGGCTTTCACGTGCATTTAAATTCAACATGAAACGCCTTTCCAGTTTATCATAAAATGACTGCAGTTTCCGTGAGAAGATGAACATACCGATGATGATTAGGCCCAATGCGATCACAGCGGCAACCCAGGTATCAAAAAACTCATACATTAAAAAACCTACAAAGAAAATTCCTAAGGCAATTCTGAAAAATTCAATTGCAATTAACGGGCCGCGCGTATATTTTTTATTCAGCCAAAGGTGGGAATAGGCAGTCCGCTGGATTCTTCGTAGAGATAATGCCCATAAAAACGGCGACATTAAAATAAAAGAAACCACTACACTGATGATAATAGAAGTTAAACTATTGGCAATACTGCTCACAATAAATGGCTGGACGTACCTGTAGGCCAAAAAGATGATCGCGATGATAATTACCGAATGGATAATGGTATTAAAAATATAAGACCTTAACAAAACCTTCCAATCGCTCAAAGTGGTAATTCCTTCGGTACTGGAGCTGTATCTTTCTATACCATCAAGCCATTTTTTAGGTAAAACACGGTTCAGATACTGGTAAAAAGGTTCAGATAGTTTAATCAGATATGGCGTGGTAAATGTAGTAATCGCTGCCGCTGCTACTGCGATAGGGTAAAGGAAATCGCTGGTTACTTTAAGGGTTAAGCCTAATGAGGCAATGATGAATGAAAACTCACCAATTTGCGCCAAACTCATGCCCGATTGTACCGAGGTTTTTAGCGGCTGGCCGGATAATAATGCGCCTAGAATGGTAAATATAATTTTCCCTAAAATAATCACTAGCGTAGCCACGATAATAGGCACTGCGTATTTAACCAGCATGGCCGGATCAATCAGCATACCAACTGAAACAAAGAAAACAGCAGCAAATAAATCCTTAACCGATTTGGTTAAATGCTCTATTCTTTCGGCCTGCGTGGTTTCGGCTAAAATAGATCCCATAATAAATGCACCTAAAGCAGGAGAGAAGCCCACCTTATCGGCCAATAACACCATTACCAAACATAAACCTAACGATACCACCAGCATGGTTTCATCATTCATTAATTTCTTGGTTGCTTTAAGAAATGAAGGAATCAAAAATATTCCACCCAGGAACCAAAGTACCAGGAAGAACGCTAGTTTTAAGATGGAATACAGCATTTCTGTGCCCGCCGATTGCTGACTTACCGCTAAAGTAGAAAACAATACCAGTAACAAGATGGCAACCAGGTCTTCAACAATTAAAACCCCAAAAACCAGACCGGCAAACTTTTTATGCTTTAAGCCCAGTTCTTCGAAGGCTTTAATGGTAATCATGGTTGATGATATGGATAAGATTCCACCTAAAAACAGACTGTCCATATCTTTCCAGCCCATACCTTTACCAACAAGATAACCGGCTAGAATAATAAACAAAACTTTTACGATGGCGGTGATGGAAGCCGAACCACCAACTTTAACCAGTTTTTTGAAACTGAATTCTAAGCCAAGGCTAAATAGAAGGAAAATCACACCAATTTCGCCCCAAATGTTAATGCTCTTGGTATCGGTAACTGATGGAAAAAAATCTAGATGTGAGCCAACCAGCAGCCCAGCCAATATGTAACCCAAAACCAGGGGCTGTTTAATTTTTTTAAATATGAGTGTGGTTATTCCTGCAGCGGCAAGGATTAATCCTAAATCGGCGATTAAATCGGGTAAATGCATCTATAAAAAATGGTAATGATGTTTAAATAATTTATTCCCAGATATCATTTAGTACCTGACATTTTATTGAAAAACCCACATTGAAGGGATTGAAAAATGAAATTACTTACCAAAAAACATGTTTTGGATAGAGCATCTTAAACAAACACCAATAATTATACTTTAATCTTTTGATGACAACTTTGGCATTGATTGTTTTGTTCTTGAAAAAAAGGAGCAGCAAAAAAGACAGGAGAATACAAACAACCGAAGATATTTTTACAATAGAACTGTTGATGAAGTCTTTTTGCAGGCTTTCGTTATCCTGATTGAAATCGGAATGGAGTTTGATGATTTTTTTGCCTGTAATGAAACTTATTTTGGTGTTTTTAAACGGGACATCATTTCTTTTATCCTGCGATGCGAAGGCCGCAAAATTTATGGAGATACACAGAAAGAAGATGATGTAAAAAAGCCTCATTGCCGCTAATATAACGAAAATGAGGCTTTTTTGAAAGGAAAATTGGATTTAAATTGATCTGATCTTGCTGTTTTAACCTTAATTTCTAAATTGTACTATTATTCAATAGTCTCGTCATGCTGAATTTATTTCAGCATCTATTAGACCCTGAAATAAATTCAGGGTGACGACCTCGTTTATTTACTTTCTGTAATGGGAGTTAACATATTACCCGTTAAAATAATCTAGCGTCGCATCCTTGTCTTTTTGTAGTTGAACGGTTAAAGCTTCTAATCCGGTAAATTTCACATCATGACGCAGGAATTTTAAGAAATTCATCTTGATATCCTGCCCATAAATTTCCTGGTTAAAATCGAAAATATTAACTTCAATATTTCTGGTCATTCCGTTTATGGTTGGACGCTGCCCGATATAGGCCATACCTTTATAAGGTTTAAGGTTTAAGTTTGAGGGTTTAGGGGCTATATCTTCGGACTCCGGACTTCGGACTTCGGACTCCATTTCTACAGTTACCGCGTAAATGCCATCGCCCGGAATCAGTTTGTACGTTTCTTCTACAAAAATGTTGGCTGTTGGGAAACCAATGGTTCTGCCAATTTTATCACCTTTAATTACCCTTCCGAAAATAGAAAAAGGATAGCCGAGGTAATCGTTCGCCAAACTAACGTCTCCTGCTAAAAGTGCCTGACGGATTTTGGTCGAGCTTACCGCAACGTCGTGAATATCCTGTTCCATAATTTCCTCCACACTAAATCCATAATGTAAACCAGCGGCTTTCAAATCGTTTAGGTTGCCCGAACGGTCTTTCCCAAAACGATGGTCATAACCAATAATAATGTGTTTGGTGCCGATATTGTTCACCAGCGTATTTTTTATATAATCTTCAGGCAGCTGATTAGAGAAATCTCTGGTAAACGGGGTAATAATCAAATGATCTACACCTAAACCTTTTAAAATTTTGGCTTTTTCGTTAATGGTATTAATCATTTTTAAATCCTGGTTTTCAGGATCGATAATCATTCTCGGGTGTGGGAAAAAGGTTAATATTACGCTTTCTCCTTTATCGGATTTTGCTTTTTCTACCAGTTGTTTAATAATTTTTTGGTGGCCGAAATGTACACCATCAAAAGTGCCAATGGTTACAATGGCATTATCTAATTTTTTAAAATCCGAAAGGTTATGATATATCTTCAATGGGATGGAAATTAATGTAAGGCATGGCGTTTTACTACCCCGCCTTTTAAATCGGCAATTTGTTGTTGTATGACAAAGGCATCCGAATCGATCTGTCGGATAGCGGTTTGCAATTTGCTCATTTCTAGTTTGGTAACAACGGTGAAAATAATATCGATATCTTTTTGTTCTCCGTAACCACCTTCACCTTTATAAATGGTCACGCCGCGTTTCATTTCGTTAATGATGAATCCCTTTATGGCTTCCTGGTGTTCTGAAATAATGGTAACACCGGTGTATTGTTCTATGCCGTTTACAATGAAATCGATAGTGCTTGATGCTGATAGATAGGTTAAAATAGCATATAAAGCTGTTTCGATGTTTAAGAAATAGGCAGCGAAAAAGAAAATAATGATATTTAAAATGAGGATAATATTTCCAACAGTTAAAATGCTGTTTTTACTAATATAAAGGGCTAAAACCTCTGTTCCATCGATTACACAGCCGCCACGCATGGCCAATCCAATTCCTCCACCCAAAAATAAACCACCAAAAAATGCAATAAGCAATTTGTCGTGCGTAATGGGCTGAAAAGGCAGGAAAATTAAAGCCAGGGAGAGGGCCCCAATAGCGATGGCCGTTTTAAGCGCGAAACCTTTACCAATTTGCCTGTAACCTAAAATAACGAATGGAATGTTAATAATGGCAATAAGGTATGATAAATTCCAGCCTGTTAAGGTGCTTAACAAAAGGGAAATACCGGTAACACCACCATCAATAAAATGACTGGGCATTAAAAAGCTTTTTAGGCCAAAACATGCCGAGGTTACACCTGCAATAATTAAAAGAATTTCTTTTATAAATCTGATGTTCCTGTTTTTGATGCGGTTCATGCCTCTGCTTCAGTTTTAGCTTCTTCTTTCTTGCTACGAATATAATTAACAAGTTCTAATACCTCAAACGCATCTTTAAGCAAAAAGTTTCCGCTTCGGGTACGGGTAAGTTTAGAAAGGTAGGCGCCACTGTTTAAAGTTTTGCCAAAATCAGATATCAAAGAGCGGATATAAGTGCCTTTGCTGCAAACGATTCTAAAATCAATTTCAGGTAGTTCGATCCGTGTAATTTCAAATTCCGGAACACTCACAAAACGTTTACGCAGTTCAACTTCCTCACCCAATCTTGCTTTTACGTATAAACGCTCGCCATTTACTTTTACTGCAGAGTGTGCAGGTGGATATTGTTCTATATCGCCAATAAAAGGTTTACAGGCGGCATAAATTTCGTCTTCACTAATATTACTGATGTCGAACGTTTGATCTACTTCTGTTTCCATATCGAATGATGGGGTAGTAGCGCCCAGAATCATGGTTCCAGTATATTCTTTCTCTTCCGCTTGAAAAGTGTCTATCTGCTTGGTTAATTTGCCGGTACAGATAATTAAAAGTCCTGTTGCAAGGGGGTCTAAAGTGCCGGCGTGACCAACCTTTAGCTTTAATGGCTTTAAAGAATTACGGATTTTGCCCACCACATCAAATGAAGTCCATTTGTATGGTTTGTTAATTAAGAGCAATTCGCCTTCAGCAAAATTGAAGTCTTTAAATTTTGAATTTTCGTTACTCACAAATCTTTTTTGCGCAAAGATACAGATTCAATGTCGTTTACTTAAGTTTTTTTAACCACAGATAAAAGCATAAGATTCTGTCATCATTACGGATTTGTCATCCTGAGCTTGTCAAAGGACTTATTTAAATACCTCTCAAAGTGTTTCGACAGGCTCAACATGACATAACCCTAGGAGAATTGTTTTATGATACAACTTAATCTGTTCGGCTTTGTGGTTAATATGCCTGCAGATTATATAATTTGTAAGTTGTGGCCACTCAGTAACAAGATAATAATAATTAAGCCGGCAGCAATTCTATACCATCCAAAAACTTTAAACCCATTTTTGTTTAAGTACCCGATAAAGCTTTTTATCGCCAAAAGTGCCACTATAAAAGCAACCACATTACCGATAATTAAAAGGTTAGTCTGCTCATGGGTAATGCTGTGCCCTTCTTTGTAAAAATCGTATAGTTTTTTTGCTGTTGCAGCAAACATAGTAGGTACTGCGAGGAAGAATGAAAATTCTGCGGCAACTTTTCTGCTTAATTTCTGACTCATACCACCAACAATAGTTGCGCCTGAGCGCGATACGCCTGGTATCATGGCAATACACTGAAAGAAACCGATTTTCAATGCCGTTAAATAGGTTACTTCCTCCTCTTCATTGATAGTGGGTTTGTTAAACCATTTATCAACAAATAATAAGATAATGCCACCAACTAAGAGCGAAATGCCAACAGCCATCGGACTTTCCAATAATTCATCTATTTTTTTACTTAATAGCAAGCCAAATATTGCCGCAGGAATAAATGCCACTAATAATTTAATGTAGAAGTTTATTGATTTGAAGAATCTCTTGAAATAGAGTACTAGTACTGAAAGTATTGCACCCAATTGGATGGCAATGGTAAAAAGTTTTACAAATGGTTCTGATGCAATGCCCATTAACGATGAGGCAATAATCATGTGTCCGGTGCTCGATACAGGCAAAAATTCAGTTAATCCTTCAACAATAGCAAGGACAATGGCTTCAAAAGAGTTCATATGTTTTGATTAATGGGCTAGTCCCATTGTAATTTTACTTTGTAGTTTTTTAATTTTTTGTTTCTCGAGATCAGGATTAAATCTTCTGAAATTGCCTGTGATACAATAATGCGGTCAAAAGGATCATTATTAAGAAATTCAAGGCTTAATAATGTAGTAAGATGCGTTTCATTAATAGAGATGATCTCGATCTGATTTCTTTCTGCAAACCGAAACAATTCATCAAAGCCAATTTTTAATTGAGTTTTCCAATTTGTTTTTTGATTGCAATTTCCCAAAGTGAGGCAATGCTTAAGAAACAAGACTCGTTTATATTAGATAGCTTTTCCTTTACTGAAACCGGAAGTTGATCATCTCCAGCCACGAACCACAAAAAGGTATGCGTATCTAATAAGTAGGCCATTAGATATAATCAGAAAACATTTCTAAAGGCTCATCAAAATCGTCAGCCAATTTGATTTTACCTTTTGCGTATCCGAATTCGCGCGCTTTTAACTTCGGCTTATTTTTGTGCTTTGCTTTTAAGAATTCAACAAAATCTGCGACTTCCTGCCTAAGGTTTAGGGGAAGCGAATTTATTTCGATATGCAAATTTGTTGTGGTCATATTATAAAGTTAAAAAAACACCTTAGCTAATACCAAAAATTATTTCTTTAAAATCGCATAGATGCCAAAAGCAAAACCTGCTAACACTACTATTGGTGCCAGTAAAGTTCTTCTGAAGTCATAAATATCACCAGTGGTACCCATCATCAGGATAAAGCCAACCGCAACAATTGCAATGCTGATCAATAATAACTGGTAGTTTTTTTTGGTAAAAACCAATTCGCTTTTAACGTCCTTTACAACCGGACCTGTTTTTTTTTCTGCCATTATCTATAAAGATGATAAGATTTTAAACGTAAATACCTGCTTACTGCAAACCATGTACTAATACCTGTTATAAAAATACCCACTATTAAAAGGCCTATAAATACGAAGCCGAATTCCTGGTAGTTATTTAAAATAATAATTTCCGGCACTTCTTTACGTGCATATATTAAAGTTGCCAATAAAATAATGATAGCAATAAATGCAGCAATTAAGCCATGCAAAGCAGCATACAATAAGAAAGGACGTCGAATAAAGTTTTTCGTTGCACCAACCAGCTGCATACTTTTAATTAAAAAGCGTTGCGAGTAAATTGCTAATCGTATGGTGTTGTTAATCAAGGCAATAGAAATGATCAGTAGTAGCGCAGCAAAGGCTAAAATAATTAAACCAATGGTGCTGATATTTTTATTTACCATGTCAATTAAAGAACTTTGGTAAACCACCTCTTTCACTACAGGGTTTTTAGAAATACTCGCTTTTAAGGCATCGATGCTTTTATTGTTCGCATATTCTGCTTTTAAATACACATCGAAGGTAGAAGTTAGTGGATTGTATCCTAAAAAGTTAACAAAATCTTCCCCTAAATCCTGCGTTAAATTTCTTGCAGCAAGCTCTTTGTTTACATATTGAGTTTGTTTTACTGCAGGATTTGCATTTAACTCTTTCTGGAAGGCTAAAACATCGGCTTCTTTGGCACCTTCATCAACAATAATGTTTAAAACGATGTTTTCTTTAACGTAGTTAGAGAGGTTTTTGGCATGTACAAGTACCAAACCAAGTAGCCCCAGCATTAGTAAAACCAAGGCAATACTGATTATAGTAGAGATATAAACGGTTTTGGTTTTCTTAGATGCATCACTTACTTCGAATTCTTCCATGTATTTCATTTTTGTTTCTGCGAAAATATAAATTATACCTGATAAACACCAATTAATGATTGCTAAATGAATACTAACGTACACGATTAGCTTTTAGTTTGAGGATTAAGTTCTTAAACAAAATTTGATTTTTTTCGAAATGCGGTACGAAATTTGTTGAAACGGCGTTAATTATGGATATCTTAAAACTAAATTTAACTATGAAAAGACAAATTACTATTCTAAGCCTATTCTTATTTATCGCCTCTACAATTGTTTCCTGCAAGAAAGATGATACTTCTTTAAAAGCCCAGATGTTAGGGAAATGGACGTTAAATAAAATTGTAACTTCTGGCTATACTGCTGAAGAAACATTGAAAGATCCGAAAAAGATTAATGGAACTGTTACCTATGGTACAACAAGTGATTATGTTGACTACAAATCAAATAATGATGATCAGGTAGAGTTGAGTTTATCTGGCAACAGAACAATTGGAACTTATGTGATCATTTACTCTGATCAGTTCAGTATGGATATTAATGACGGCTTGAATTATTGTAAAGTAAACAGTATTACGGCAAATAAATTAGAGTTTACTGCTAAAATCGATAAGACAAACGTTACTAAAGTATATTCTTTATCAAGATAAGATCTTAATCCCCCGATTATTTGCTGCGCCATTGGTTTTTAACATCAATGGCGCATTTTTTTATCTTGAATCTTAGGTTCGTCATGCTGAATTCATTTCAGCATCTTTCCCACAAGATAGACCCTGAAATGAATTCAGGGTGACGATCTCGTCGGGTAATAGAGCTAAAATTGTTTATTATGATAAATATTTAGCAAAACGTTTATTTGGCATAAAGCATCAGATGATATCTAACTACACAAAAGAAGCTGAGGTTTTACCCTTAACTTCTTCTGATTCTGCATTTCTGTTGGCAAAATATTATCCCGAATCTGCTTTTTTAAGCCCCTTAATTTCCGTATTTTCGCACCTTTAAAAATTTAAAACTGGCAATGGATTACCAATTCAAAGAAATAGAACAAAAGTGGCAGAAATTTTGGGCAGATCATCAAACGTTTAAAGCCGAAAGCAATTCTGAAAAACCAAAATATTATGTGTTAGATATGTTTCCTTATCCATCAGGAGCAGGCCTGCACGTTGGTCACCCACTGGGTTACATTGCCTCAGATATTTTTTCGAGATATAAACGCCTTAAGGGTTTCAACGTATTGCACCCCATGGGATACGATTCGTTCGGATTACCTGCAGAGCAATATGCCATACAAACCGGACAGCACCCTGCTATAACCACCGATGCTAATATTGCAACCTATCGCAGGCAGTTAGACCAAATTGGTTTTTCTTTCGACTGGAGTAGAGAAGTGCGCACCAGCGAGCCCTCCTATTACAAATGGACGCAGTGGATTTTTATGCAGTTGTTTAACTCATGGTACAACATCGAAAACGACAGGGCAGAAGATATTACCACTTTGATCGAAAAATTCAACGCTTCTGGTACGGCTGATGTTAAAGCTGTTTGTGATGAAGATACTAAAGAATTTATGCCGAGCGATTGGGCAACCTTTACCGATGAAGAGAAACAGATTGAATTGTTAAAATACCGTTTAACTTATCTTCGTGAGAGTACCGTAAACTGGTGCCCGGCATTAGGAACGGTTTTAGCTAATGATGAAGTGAAAGACGGTTTCTCTGAGCGCGGCGGTTTTCCTGTGGAGCAAAAGAAAATGATGCAGTGGAGCATGAGAATCACGGCTTATTCTGACCGGCTTTTACAAGGTTTAGATACCATCGACTGGCCAGAACCGATCAAAGAAATGCAGCGCAACTGGATCGGTAAAAGTGTTGGGGCATCAGTTAAATTTCAGGTAGAAGGAAACGATAAACAGATTGAAGTTTTTACCACTCGTGTTGATACTATTTTTGGTGTTTCTTATCTGGTTTTGGCGCCGGAGCATGAGTGGGTTGCTGAATTGACTACTCCTGAACAAAAACAGGATATTGCAAATTACATTGCTTTAACTAAAAAGAAATCGGAATTAGACCGTATGGCCGATACCAAAACAGTATCTGGTGCTTTTACGGGAACCTATGTGATTAATCCCGTTAGCGGCGAACGTGTGCAGTTGTGGATTGCTGATTATGTGTTGGCAGGTTATGGAACCGGTGCCGTAATGGGTGTTCCGAGCGGCGATCAACGCGATTGGTTATTTGCTACACACTTTAATTTGCCAATTATCCAGATTTTAGACGGACAAAAGGATATAGATATTCAGGCAGACCCAACAAAAGAAGGAAAATATATTAATTCGGGTTTTATTAACGGAATGGAATATAAAGAAGCCGTTTCGTTTTTGAATAACTGGTTGGAAGAAGAAAAAGTAGGAAAAGCAAAAGTAAACTTTCGTCAGCGTGATGCGATTTTTGGTCGCCAGCGTTATTGGGGTGAGCCGATTCCGGTTTATTTTAAAGATGGATTACCTTATCTGGTTAATGAAGAAGAATTGCCTTTGTTACTTCCTGAAATTGATAAATATTTGCCAACCGAAACAGGCGAACCGCCTTTGGCCAGGGCTGAAGATTGGGTGCCTAAAGATGGTGGTCACTACGAATTAAGCACCATGCCGGGTTGGGCAGGAAGCAGCTGGTACTGGTATCGTTATATGGATGCCAATAACAAGAACGATTTTGCTTCAAAAGAAGCTGTTGAATACTGGAAAGATGTTGATTTATACATCGGTGGTTCTGAGCATGCTACAGGTCACTTATTGTACAGCCGTTTCTGGAATAAATTTTTGAAAGATTTGGGTTATACCAAAGAAGAAGAACCTTTCAAAAAACTGATTAACCAGGGCATGATCCAGGGGAGGAGTAATTTCGTTTACCGTATCAACGATGAGAACGGAAAACCAACTAATACCTATGTTTCAGCTGGATTAAGAAAAGAATACAAAACTTCAGCATTACACGTTGATGTGAACATTGTTGAAAATGATACTTTAGACATCGCTAAGTTTAAAACCTGGAGAGAAGAGTATGCTAACGCAGAATTTATTCTTGAAGGCGGGAAATACATTTGTGGTGTTGAAGTAGAGAAAATGTCGAAATCAAAATTCAATGTAGTTAATCCGGATGATTTGATTGAGCGTTACGGTGCTGATACGCTACGGATGTACGAAATGTTTTTGGGTCCTTTAGAGCAGAGTAAACCGTGGAATACGAACGGTATTGAAGGTGTATTTAAGTTCCTGCGTAAATTCTGGCGTTTGTTCCACAACGAAGACTGGACTTTCCATGTAAACGATGCTGTGCCTACAAAAGCTGAATTGAAATCGTTGCATAAAATCATCAAAAAAGTACAGGATGATATCGAGCGTTTCTCGTTCAATACTTCTGTATCGAGTTTCATGATTGCAGTAAATGAGTTAACTGATCTGAAATGCAAAAACCGTCAGATTTTGGAAGATATGGTGATTATCCTTTCGCCTTATGCACCACACATCTGCGAAGAACTTTGGGTATTATTAGGTAATGAAGCAGGAACTTTATCCTATACTGCTTTCCCAACATTTAAGCCGGAGTACCTAGTAGAAGATGAGTTTGCCTATCCGGTTTCAATCAACGGTAAAATGAAAATGAACCTGAACTTGAGTTTAACCCTGGCTCAACTAGAAGTGGAAAGCATTTTATTGGCTGATGAGCATTTCCAGAAATTTTTAGACGGAAAAGCACCCAAAAAGATCATTTTTGTTAAAGGAAAGATTATTAATGTCGTAGTTTAAAGGTGAAAGGTATAAGGCCTAAGGTTTAGGGTTTTCCTTTCTCTTCCCTTAAAACAGAAAAACCCGATTTGCGTTTTGCAAATCGGGTTTTTTGTTATCACTTATAAGATACGTCATGCTGAATTTATTTCAGCATCTATTTTGTAAGTAAGATTCTGAAACAAGTTCAGAATGACGACCGCGATTATCTTTCGCCTCTTTTCCTGTTTCCACCAAATCTTCTGTTGTTACTGGCGTTACGTGGTTTGCCGCTCATATTGCCATCACCACCTTTTTTGCCACCTCCGCCTTTTGACTGTGCTTGTGGTTTGCGTTTAACCTGATTTTTGGCCAGCATACTTTCCCAGCTTAACGGGTAAGGATGATCGTCAACAATAGGCAAGGTAATTTTAATCAGTTTCTGAATATCAAGTAAGTATTCGTTTTCTTCTGCATCACAGAAAGAAATTGCAATACCGTTTGCACCAGCACGGCCGGTACGGCCAATTCTATGTACATATGATTCAGGAATGTTCGGTAATTCGAAATTGAAAACGTGCGATAGCTGATCAATATCAATACCACGTGCTGCAATATCGGTAGCAACCAAAACACGGATTTTTCTGTCTTTAAAATCAGTTAATGCCCTTTGTCTGGCATTTTGAGATTTGTTACCGTGGATAGCGGCCGCTTTAATTCCGGCATGCGCTAAATCCTTAACAATACGGTCTGCACCATGTTTGGTACGGGTAAAAACCAGTGCCGTTTGAATATTTTTATCTTCTAACAGATGGATCAATAATTTTTTCTTATCGGGCTTATCCACAAAATAAACCGACTGAACAATCGTTTCTGCCGTCGACGAAATAGGGGTAACCTCAACCTTTGTCGGACTAGATAAAATGGTATTTGCCAGCTTCTGGATTTCATCAGGCATGGTTGCCGAGAAAAATAAAGTCTGACGTTTAGCCGGTAATTTAGCTACTACTCTTTTCACATCGTGAATAAAGCCCATATCCAGCATACGGTCGGCTTCATCCAATACGAAAAGTTCGATGGTATTTAAGCTAATAAAACCCTGGTTCATTAAGTCTAATAAACGGCCTGGAGTGGCGACTAAAATATCAACACCTTTTCTTAAAGCTTCTACCTGGGAATGTTGATTTACCCCACCGAAAATTACCAAATGGCGTAAATTTAAATGACGGCCATAAGCTTTAAAGCTTTCTTCAATCTGAATGGCAAGCTCACGTGTTGGCGTTAAAATTAATGCCTTTATGTTTTTTGTAGCTTTGGTATTAATGTGTTTTTCGTGCAGTAACTGCAACATCGGGATGGCAAAGGCTGCTGTTTTTCCGGTTCCGGTTTGTGCACAGCCTAATAAATCTTTGCCTTTTAATATTGTTGGGATGGATTGCTCCTGTATCGGTGTAGGTTGTGTATAACCTTCGGTCTCAAGGGCCTTTAGAATCGGCTCAATGAGGTTTAATTCTTTGAATAACATGTATGTTTCTGTGTAATATTTATCGAAGAAGCTAGAACAATCATTTGTTGAAGGACTAACTTGCGGAGAGAATATGCCATTCAGAATGGCAAGCCCTTATTCCTGCTTCGGCGGCAAAGATAGGTAAAATATGTGAGATAGGCGAAATGTAAGATGGGTGAGGTAAGATGGAAGATGTTGGATGAATGTTCTAGGTTCAATGCCAAGCTCCAAACTACTTCTCCTCCTTAAACCTACTGAAAAACAACAGCGCAATTAAACAAAGTCCGAAGCCTACAATTCCATTCAGGCGTAATCCAAAATCGTTACCTGGGTCTTTGCCATAAATGGTAAGCATGGCGAAAATAGCGATACCCAAGGTTTGTCCGAGTTTTACAAAAAGGTATTTCACGGCGAAAAACATGCCCTCGTGGTTTTCACCTGTTTCTAAAGTATCTCTTTGGGCAATATCGGCCAAAATAGCCGTGGGTAAAATGCCAAGGGCCGCCAAAGGAAACGAAGCGGACAATACTAGAATGTAAATCTGCGTATGTGGCCCAAAAGGTAGTTTACCCAAAAAGAAGATGGTCACAAAGATCAAACAAAGTACGGCGAAGGCAAGCAGCACAAAAGGTTTTTTGCCAATTTTAGCCGAGCCAAAATTAACCAGGGGATAAAACAGCAGGGAAGCCAAAACCATGGCACCCATAAATTTTCCACCCTCTGATTCTGGCAGCCCTAGTAAAACCGTGCAGAAAAACAATAAACCACTCGAGATGATGCTTAAGGCAGTATAAAAAGCAAAATCAGATATGAGGTAATATTTAAAATTACTGTTTTTAAAAGTACTCCTAATGGCTGGCCATAAAGGTACATGGGTAGGTTTAGCCACTGAAAACTCTTTTTCGTTGATGAAAAAAACCGGCAATAACATCACCAGGCCCGATAAAATACATAAACCCCATATGGCAATCTGAATAGCTTCGCTGCGGTTGGCCACATGGAAATTATCTTCAACCAGGTCGGCAAAGTTGTTGGTACAGGCCGATAAAATAATGCCAATTACAAAACCAACCTGCTGATAGCTGGACAGTTTAACCTTTTGCCTTGGCGTATTGGTTACTTCGGCCAATAAAGCGTTATATGGAATGATATAAGTGGTAACCGATACAAAAAATAAGCAAAGCGTAATGGTAAGCCACCAGGCATTGTGCAGGCTCTCTGTTTTTTGGATGGGATAAAAAACAAGTCCGCAGAAAAGCATGGCGGGAATAATAGCCCATTTCATAAAAGGCATTCTGCGGCCATTTTTGTTGGTGCTGGCATCGCTTTTAGAAGCAATGAAGGGATCGTAAATGGCATCAACCAATCTGCCAGAGGCGGCAATAATGGAAAGGATATTAAATGCACCCAATAAAACAAGTTGTGGAACCAAGGGCGGTAAACCTGCATTACTTGGCGGAAGATAGAAATAAGGAAGCATGACGATGATAATGTTTGTCATCGTGCTCCAACCAATCATACCGGCAGCGTAAGCAATTTCTTGTTTTAAGGAGAGTGTTTTGTTCATTAATTATTTAAAATTTTTTTATGCTTTTTATAAAGCAGGTTTCAGTGTCAATCGGTTAGATCAGTCCTGCTTTCCATTTTATCCCGATGAAAAATCGGGATGTTCATTCCAATCAGGTTTATTTTACTTAGTTCTGCCTTTGGCAAGTTCCAAAGCGCTGGCGTCATTCCCGCGCAGGCGGGAATCTTAAAGCTTATCGCATTAGGATTCCCAATCAAGTTGGGAATGACGATCCGCCGGTACTATTTTTTATTAAACCACCTGCTTACAAAATAAATCGCCAGAAAGCCTGCAAAAATATATAATCCGTTTAGCGCTGCATTCGGATCATCGGCATAAATGCTAAAGGCCACGAAAGTATAAGCAGCAATAAAAATAATAGGCAATATAGGATATAAAGGAACAGTGTAGATGGTTTTTTTATCAAGATGTGCCGTTCTTTTTCTAAGGATGAAAATCGTTGCGGCAGAACTGGCCATACTGATGCTTTCCAAGAAAATGGTATAATTTAAAATCTTGTCGAAAGTTTTGGCATAAAATATAATCACCACCGCGATTAAAGTAAAAACGCTAAGGCTGATGGTTATTACCTCGGTTTTTTTATTCATCCTGCTGAATATTTTGGGAAGCGCACCTTCTTCGCCCATAGCAAACATCGCCCTCGGGTTACTTAACAGGTTTACGTTTACATAACCCATTACCGAGAAAAAGATAATGACAGAAAGGGCATTAAAGCCAGCAGGGCCAAATATTTTCGAGGCCAGTATCGCCGCTATACTTTCTGCTGTTTTTAATTCTTCGAAACCGATAACCTTTATATACACATAATTGATGGCCAGATAAAGGATCACTATTATAGTTAAACCAATAATAATCGAGCGGGGAATTACTTTTTTTGCTTCCTTAACCTCGCCCCCAAAGTTGATGGTTTGTGCATAACCCGCGTAAGAGAAAGAAACAGCAATTAAACACAAGCCTAATGCTTTCCCGTAATCAGACCAGGTTGGCATTGCCCCACTTACTGTTTTAAAAACAGGCGTAACGGTTTGTGTTTGTCCGCCGAAAAATATAGCACAGATTAAGGTTAAAATCATTCCGATTTTAATTACCGTTAATACGTTTTGTGTCTTGGAACTCGCTTTTAGGCCGAGCAGGTTAATAAAATAGAAAGCCAAAATTGTGGTGATGGCTATAGCAACACGATAGGTTTCAGTTTGTTTATCAACAGGTAAGATAATTTTACTCAGGTATTCTGCCCCAATAATTGAAATTGCCGCTACGGATGCAGCACTCGAAATAATAACGATACAATTAATAGCGAAAGCGATGGAAGGGTGATAAGCCGCCGAAAATATTTTATAATATCCACCAGTTACAGGAAAACGCGAACCAATTTCGGCATAGGTTAAAGCACCACAAAAAGCCACAAAGCCCCCAATAAACCAGGCCAGGTAAAATAACTCCGGAATTTGTGCTTTCGCCGCTACGTTTACAGGCGTACGGAATACACCCATTCCAATAACCAGACTCACCACAATCATGGATAAATCGAATAGTGAAAGTTGCTTCTTTTGTTGCATTAAACAGGATTTTGAATATGGGATGAAGATAGGGAAAATTGAATGATTGAATGAGAGAATGTTTGAGGGATGGAAGATGGGAGAGGTAAGATGGATGATGTGAGATGGAAAAGGGATGATGGAGCATGGAAGATGAAAATGAATAACAATTAGCAGTTCTCAGCAGGAATTAATCAGGTAATCAAATGAACCAACGAATCCATGAATCACCATCATCCATCTTACATTATACCTCCTCCATATTTTTAAGCAGTTGGCAATTGACAATCAGCAGTTCTCAACAGGAATTAATCAGGTAATCAAATGAACCAATGAATTCATGAATCACCATCATCCATT